>CATXDC010000007.1 GCA_958366985.1 uncultured Oscillospiraceae bacterium | reverse complement strand
AAGGCCTTATAGGCCGCTCGTCATGCCACCCCTCTTAGGGGTGGTCATGACTATACTATTAGACCATACCTTTTGTCAATTAAAATTATAAAGGTATTTAAGAAGCGGTATAAATATGATAGAATACAGCTGTAAAACCAGAAAAAATAAATTACAGGGGTATAGCGATGAAAAACATAGTATTTATAGGGGACAGCATAACTGACGGCGGAACATATCCGTCCATTGTGGAAGCCTTTGCAATAGCTAACGGTATTTTGGAGTATGATTTTATAAACTTAGGAGTTTCCAGCGAAAATACCAGCGGACTTACTGAGAACGGACATCCTTTCCCGAGACCGAATATACTTAACCGAATCGATAGAATTACATCGCTTGTTGAGGGTGAGTGGGCGACGGTCATGTACGGAGAAAACGAC
The DNA here is from genome assembly GCA_958366985.1 of uncultured Oscillospiraceae bacterium. GTDB lineage: Bacteria > Bacillota > Clostridia > Oscillospirales > Acutalibacteraceae > UMGS263. The sequence continues at coordinate 149,459 of CATXDC010000007.1, read as the reverse complement.
GGAATTTATCAGCCTTTTTCACAGGAGCGTTTTGAATTATATAAAAAGGGCATAACAACTGTTGTTGAAAAGCTGCATAAAGCCGGATACAAAGTTGCTCTTATGACTCCGACGCCTTTTGATCCAATATCCTTTACCGGAGGTCTTTCCCGTGAAGAAGAAGTACCTTTCGGCAGTGTCTGCGAAGATTACGATAAAGTAATGGAAACCTATGCCCAGTGGATACTGTCCTGCGGATTAGGTGATAAGGTTATAGATGTACGCACACCGTTAAAAGCTTATCTTGATAATCGTCGTAAAGAGCAGCCGAATTTTAAAACAGGCGACGGAATACATCAGGGGGAAGAGGGCAATTATATAATCGCCTCTCAGGTACTGAAAGCTCTTTTCGGAATTGACATAGGTACATACAATGAAACGCCGTTTCCATATATATATAAGTATGTGAGAAAGAAGAGCGGATACACCCATAGATTTTACAAGGAATTTATCGGCCACGAAAATCCATATAAAGAGAAAAAACTCTCCCAGAGCAAGTTTATCTCTAAAAAAAGAAAGTACACAAAGAAGATAAGCAAAGCTCTTGAACAGGGTAAAAGATAAAATAAAATTATAAATTAAACTAACTTCGCACTGAAAAGCGGAGTAAAAATAAAAGGAGTGATTTTATGCCGTTTATAAACGTAAAGACAAACGCAGATCTTACAGCTCAGGCAATGGAAAAAATCAAAAGCGATCTTGGAAATGCCATTACAATTTTTCCGGGAAAAAGCGAAAACTGGCTTATGGTTGCCATTGAGGATAAAGTTCCCATGTGGTTTAAAGGTAACGGCGAAAGAACCGTTGTATATGCGGAAGTGAAAGTTTTCGGAAACGATATAAACCCCGCTGTGGCAGAAAACATGACAGCGGAAATGACCGAAATACTTTCTGACGGAACAAGAGCGACCCCAGCGGATATTTATATAACCTATTCTGCTTGCAAGGACTGGGGCTGGAACGGCGGAAACTTCTGATTTTAGAAATAGAAAAAACACTGAAAGATTTCCCATCTGCCGCTGCAGGCAGGCTGAGCCTGCACCCAAGTCACACACCAAATGACAGCGGAAAATAAATATAACTGCCTGCGGCGGACACGTCCGCTTTCAAATAGCACACCAAATGGTAGAGAATATTAAATATAAGTGCCTGCGACGAACTTGTCCGTTTATGACACACTGTAATTATACTAAACAGCAAATATAAACATCTCTATTAACTCCAAAATAACTTTATCTACAAAAAACCTGCGGAAGATTTACTCATCCGCAGGTTTTATAGTTTTTCTCTATTACATTAATATATAGAACAAAGCAAAAAGTAATCCGTAATCTGCTCCGTCACGCCAGAGTATGTACATGAGTCCCAGAAGCAGCATGGTGTCGTTATCCATTTTGCCGGCTATGCTGCCAAGAGCCGAAAAAATTCCGTTTTCTCCGAAAGAAAAGGGCTGCTGATTGTTTCTCTGAACATTATGGGGCATCTGCCGCTGCGGCAGGCTGCTTTCTCTGTGAGGAGGACTCTGTATGGTCTGTTTTTGCTGACGATTTACGGCAGCCTGTGCCCAGGAGTTCTGATTTGACTTTTGATTCCCCGATGAAGAGGATTTATTCTTCCTCTCACTTTCTGTATTTTTTCTGTTTGAGCCATTTTGCTGAGAGTTCTGATTTTTGGGAGTGTTAGGATGATTTTTTCCACTGTCAGTGGGAATGCTGTGGAAAACTTCGGCTTCCTTTTCATTATTATAAGAAGCTTCATTCTCTGAGCGGCTTTGGCTGTTTTGGGGATAATGTCCGCCGGAATACCCTTCCGGATAGCCGCCGTGGAGATAGTCTACGGGCAAATTGGTATGTCCTGCCGTTTTCTGGGGAGCAGAGGCAGAGCGGGAATCCCTTCTTTCACCGCTCTGCTGAAAGTTTTTCGCCGTACCCCCTGAAAGTTCCTCGTTTGCAAGCCGTGCTGCTTCACGGGCTCGCCGCTGCATTTCGTTTACACGTCTTATTGCAGCTTCCTGCATACTGATAACGTCGCCGTATCTGTAATCGCTCACCGCACCTCACCTCAAAAAAGCCCGCTGTCTTTTAAAAGCGGTAAAATTTCAAAAAGCTGCATCATTTTCAATGCCTCATCTGCTCTGTGTCTGCGTTTTTCGCTTAGCAGGGGCCGCAGAGCCGCAATAAAACGTGTGCGCTCATCGTCACGGCTTTGACCCAGTTTACTCATAACCGATGCAATAGTTGCCATGGTTTTAGGGTCAATATCAATGCCGCCTAAAGGGTTATCCTGTGACGGAGGTTGACGGCGTTCTTCTCGGGTGTTCTGCTTTTCTTTTTGCTCTGAACCGCCGTCATCGCCCTTTTGTCCGAATATTGAAGCCGCCATTGCCTGAAGGGAGGCAATATCATCGCTTGACAGTGATGACAATATCTCGTTTATGTTTCCTGCATCCATTCTTATTTCTCCTTGTTAAGCATTTTCATAATCCGCTGTGCCTGGGGCGAAGCTAAAATCTGCTCAACGGCTTTTTTATCGCTGAGCATTCTCTGGATTTCCGCTTTTTGTTCCGGTTTAAGGTTTTTCTCAACAAAGTCATTTAAGTTTCCCTTTGCTGCGGCGTTTGCCAGAGCCGATGCATTGAGTCCCGTATCAAAGGAACTTATAACCTGTTTGAGCTTTTCCGGATTAAAATTTTGTTCTGCGATTGCAATCACCACCTGTGACATATATAATATACCTATGATGAAACGGGGGAAATAATGAATGAGATTGCTTGTAATTTCCGATTCTCACGGACGAGCAGGAAAAATCCGTGATATAATCATGACTCACGATGAGGCAGATGCGGTTATTTTTCTCGGAGACGGCGAACGGGATATTGACCGGGCTATGGAAAGCTTTCCTGAAAAGAAGTTTTTCTGTGTCTGCGGAAACTGTGATTTGTATTCGCAGAATCCCGAAACACTGCTGGAGATTTTCGCTGGGAAAAGAGTATACTGTACTCACGGATACCTTGAAAAGGTAAAATACGGCACGGATCTGCTTTTTAAAACGGGAGCGGTGAAAGGTGCGGATATAATATTATATGGTCACACTCACACAGCTGTGACAGATTATCGTGACGGAATTTATATAATGAATCCCGGAACGGCCTCTGCGGGGGAATATGGCTTTGTGGATATAACTCCTGCGGGAATTGTGTGCAGTCTGGGAAAAATTTAAATAAAAAAATAATTAATAATGATAACTTTTACTATTTATAAAATTTCAAAAATGTGGTAAACTAAGATTAAGCTCTAAGAGCTTAGGGAGGCAAATGATGAATATTCTGGTTTTAGGCTGCGGAAAAGCAGGTGTACGTCTGGCAAAGCTGCTGGATTCAAAGGGTCACGATGTATCAGTTGTGGATCACTCACCGGCAAAACTTAATCTTTTGGGAGATGATTTTTCGGGTATGTCTGCTGCAGGAGAGGTTTTCGACCTTGAAACGCTTCTCAGCATAGGCGCAGACAATGCCGATGCTGCGGTGATTTTATCTCCGGAGGACAACTCAAACATAATGGCAGCACAGCTTTTAAAGAAAGAGTTCAACATAGGTAAAATATATACAAGAATACTTGACCCTGCCAAGGAAGAGGTTTTCAGGGGAATGGGCTTTGAGACCATATGTTCAACGAGCTATGAGATAAGCCATATTTATGATGCAATAACCTCTGATGAAGAGGAGACAACTGCGGAGATTTTCGGTAAACACTATTCCTTTGAAATATTGGAAACCGACAGAGGCGATTACGGCAAATCCCCATCGGAGCTGGAGCTTATGAAAGATGAAATGGTTTTTGCCATAAAAAGAGACAGCGGAGAGATTATTCCCGCAAACACCCCCGAGCTTAAAATACAGCCCGGCGACAAAGTAATACTTGTAAAGTTCTGAATTCCGGGAGGTAAAGAAAAATGAAAGTACTTGTAATCGGCGGCGGAAAGCTTGGATATTATCTTACAAAAATGCTTCTTGAAAACAATTATGAAATAAGACTTATAGATAACAGCAGAGAGGCGTGTGCTTATGCTGCCGACAATCTCGATGTTCCCGTAATCTGGGGCGACGGCACAAGTGTTGAAACTCTCAGACAGGGAATAGGCGACGGATGCGACGTTGTTATATCCGTAACGGGTAAAGATCAGGATAATCTAATTGCCTGTGAAATTGCCAAGAAAAAATTTGGTGTAAAGAAAGCATTTGCCCGTTCAAACAATCCTAAAAACACCGAAGTGCTTAAAGATCTCGGCGTTGATATTGCAGTAAGTTCAACACAGATTATTGCCGGACTTATTGAACATGAGGTCGGCGGAGCTGAGGTTAAGTTTATAACCAATGTAAATGAGGGCGACGCAGTTGTAAGTGAATTTGCCGTACCTGAAAACTGGAGGCTCTCGGGAATATACCTGAGAGATCTGGATTTACCCGAAAACTGCGTTATAATTTCCATAATGCGTGGACGTGATATGCTTATTCCACGAGGAAACACACCTGTTCTTTCCGGCGATGAGGTAATGGCGCTGACAGTGGGCAGTGCCGGAAGAAAGCTTAAAAAGCTTTTCGAGGGATAAAAGAAGGAAAAGAGCAGAATAATAAAGCCGGTTATTCTTTCGGATTAAATGAGCTGATTGTACCTTATGCGGCTGCAGGTTCTGCCGGCGGCAGTAATCCGAGAGATTCATATACATACACTTAAAAGCAAAGGAGTATAATATGCTGGAACTTAGAAACATTTCTTTCCGTGTAGGGGAAAAAGATTCCCAGACGGAAATAATTGACGATATAAGCCTGAAGCTTGAGGATAAAAAGACCCTTGTAATAACGGGTCCCAACGGCGGCGGCAAGTCAACTCTTGCAAGGCTTATTATGGGAATAGAGAAACCCACATCGGGACAGATTTTACTTGACGGAGAGGATATAACAAATCTTTCCGTAACAGAGAGGGCAAAAAGAGGAATAGGCTATGCTTTTCAGCAGCCCCCGAGATTCAAGGGACTGACAGTGCGCAGACTTCTGAGCCTTGCCCATGGCAGCGAGCTTCCTGAGGATGAGTGCTGTGCATACCTTACAAATGTGGGACTTTGCTCAAAGGATTACCTTAACCGAGAGGTGGATGCATCTCTTTCAGGTGGAGAGGTTAAGAGAATAGAGATAGCCACAATAATGGCTAGAGATTTAAAGCTTGCAATCTATGATGAGCCGGAGGCAGGCATAGACCTTTGGAGCTTTACAATGCTTGTAGACAGCTTCCGTGCAATGAAAAAAGTACGCAGTGAAAGCGTAGTGCTTATTTCTCATCAGGAGAGAATAATGCAGCTTGCCGACGATATAGCGGTTGTGGCAGGAGGAAAAATCAAGACCATCGGTCCGAGAGAGGAGGTATTCCCCAACCTTATGGGACAGTTTGGCAGTGCCTGCGAGTTCAGGGGAACGGGGAACTGAAATATGAATAAGACAGATTACAATTTACTTGAATCCATAGCGGATATGCATGGCATCCCCACAGCGGGAGCTTATAATATAAGAAAAAACGGTCAGGGCGTAGAGCGTCACAGCACCGAGAATATAACAATTGAACCTAAAAAGGATAAGCCGGGAATTGATATAATCGTAAAGCCCGGCACAAAGGGAGAGAGAGTTCACATTCCCGTAATCCTTACTGAAACAGGAATTGACGACCTGGTTTACAATGATTTCTATATCGGCGACTGGGCGGATGTAGATATAGTAGCCGGCTGCGGAATACACAACTGCGGCAGCGAAAAAAGCGAGCACGACGGAATACACACCTTCCACATAGGCAAACATGCGAGAGTCCGATATGTTGAAAAGCATTACGGTGAGGGAGATGGCACAGGCGAAAGAATCCTCAATCCCACAACTGTTGTGGAAATGGATGAAAACTCCTACTGTGAAATGGAAATGGTGCAGATAAAGGGCGTTGACTCTACTGAAAGAGATACAACTGCTTCCCTTAAAGCAGGAGCAAAGCTTGTGATCAATGAAAAGCTTATGACTCACGGTAAGCAGTATGCACGTTCCGACGTTGTCATAAACCTCGACGGAGAGGACGCTTCTGCGCAGATTGTTTCACGTTCCGTTGCAAAGGACGAGTCCGAGCAGATTTTCTATCCGAGAGCTGTAGGCAATGCGCCCTGCCGAGCTCATGTTCAGTGCGATTCCATTATTATGGATAACGCAAAAATCCGTTCCATTCCCGAAATTTCCGCAAACCATGCTTTGGCTCAGATAGTTCATGAAGCCGCAATCGGAAGAATCAATAATGATCAGCTTGTAAAGCTTCAGACTTTCGGCATGACTCAGGAAGAGGCGGAAGAGGTAATCATTCAGGGATTCTTAAAGTAAAGGCTTTAATTTTTGAAAAGCCCATTTAAAGAACGGCTTTTTGGAAACTCAAAATAAATAAACAAACTTCCCGAAAAGGAGAAAAACCATGGAGATTTTCAACGTTGACTTTTCGTCCTTTGCATCCGGCAAAAAGAGCGGTCAAAAAGAGCATCAGGCGGTAATTGCTCCTCCTAAAGCTGGTCTTAAGCTGCTTATTACTATTGCCATTACAGTGGTAGGAGCATTGTTGGCATTTTACTTTATGCTTCCGCCTATTTCACTAAAAGCACCTGAGTTTTATACTTACCTTGTGCTTGTACTGGTAATTTACGGCGTTGCTTCATTTGTCATTAACGGAGCGGGCACAACTCCGGCTTATGTACCCTATGTGGTAAAAAAGCGCATTAAAATCCCAGCAATAATCGCAGGAATTATAATTGTGATTGCCATTATCGGCGCAGTGGCTTCCTCAGTTGTTTTCAGAGCTTCCGATTATAAGGATCTTCTTAAGGTGAACGAGGGAACCTTTGCCGAGGATATTGAAGAGGTCGATTTTAATACAGTTCCTCTTCTCGACGGCTCTGCCGCTGCAACTCTTGGTGAAAGACAGATAGGCTATCTTGACGATATGGTATCCCAGTTCCTTATTCAGGATGATTACTACAATCAGATTAACTATAAGGGACATCCCGTAAGAGCAACAACTCTTATGTATGCAGATATAATCAAATGGTTCACAAACCGTGGCGAGGGCTTACCTGCATATGTGGTTGTAGATATGGTTACACAGAAGGTTGATATTGTCCGTATGCCTGAGGGACAGGGAATTAAATATTCTCCCGCAGAGCATTTCGGCAGACTTCTTCAGAGACATCTGAGATTCCAGTATCCCACATTTATTTTCGACAAACCTTCTTTTGAAATCGACGAAGAGGGACATCCCTACTGGATATGCCCCAGACTCGATAAGACAATCGGTCTTTTCGGTGGTAAGGATGTCGTAGGCGTTGTAATAATGGATGCCGTAACAGGCGAAAGCGAATACCATGAGGTAGAAGAGCTTAAGAAAAACGAAAACTATCAGTGGATAGACAGAGTTTATTCTTCCGATCTGCTTATTGAGCAGTACGATTACCATGGTACTCTCCAGAACGGATTTATTAACTCCGTAATCGGACAGAAAGGCGTTAAAGTTACAACTGAAGAGTATAACTATCTTGCAATCAACGATGACGTTTATCTTTATACAGGCGTAACTTCAATAACCAGTGACCAGTCCATTGTCGGCTTTGTGCTTATAAATCAGCGCACAAAGGAGGCAACCTTCTATCAGCAGGCAGGCGCAAAGGAGAATTCCGCAAGGGATTCCGCAAGGGGCGCCGTACAGCAGTACGGATATACCGCAACTTTCCCGCTGCTTCTGAATATCAGCGGTCAGCCCACTTACTTCATGTCCCTTAAGGATAATTCAAATATCGTTAAGATGTACGCAATGGTTAACGTTGAGCAGTGGTCGGTAGGTACGGCAATCGGCAAGACTGTTGAGGAGTGTCTCGATAACTATGTAGACCTTATGGATCAGCAGGGAATCTCCATTGACGATGACATAAAGGTCGATACGGATACCGGCACGGACGGAGAAACTCAGAAGCCGGCGGATGTTACCGTTGAAGGAACCGTGACGGATATAAGGTCAGCGGTAAAGGACGGCAACAGCTGGTATTATATTAAGCTTGATTCTTCACCGTCCTATTACAGCACAACTGCAAGCAGCAATGAAAGCGTAGTAATTCTCAATACAGGCGAAAAGCTTCGCATAACCGTAGAAAAGAATGAGGGTGCGATAATTCCCGCAAAGAAAATTGAGAAGATACAATAAGCTGAAACAGTAAAATAAATAGTAGTGGCTGAATTCATATTGAATTCAGCCATTGTTTTTATGATGTAAAGCATATATACTATTTAGTATAAGATATCGTAGCTTAAAGGGGGAGTTCATTTGAAAAAGCGTAAAAAGTTTCATTTTGATATACGAATAGTCGTATCATTGTTTCTCGTTTCCGTTTCGGTTATATCCGGAATATGGATTTTAGTCACAGGCGTAAAGGAAATGTCGGAAAGCAAACGTGAAACAAAGGGATATGAGGTTGTTGAAGGATATTTTTATGACTATATGCTGGAAGAAGAGGGCGGATATGACGCTGTAAGGGATAAGCACACCGCCGCAACTTATAAGCTTATATACACTTACAATGTAAAGGGAATAGATTACACCGTTGTCTCCGATTACAGTACCAGCATACTTCCGTCACAGGGAAGCGCAAAGAATATCTGCTACAATCCCGAGAATCCCAGCGATGCATTTATTCAGGGTTCAACCTCTTATGTAATGCTCATAGCAATGGGACTGTTTTTTGCAGGAGTTCCGCTGCTAATAATATCAGCTATTGTCATTCCCATGAAAGTTAAAACCAAATTTGAGATAACGGGAATGATTTTCGGTTTTACCGCCGCAGCAGTAGGATACGGAGCATTGGGAGTCATGGCAGGAGCATTTTCTCCTGTCGCCATTGCCAAACATTTTGTTTCGTCCTTTTCGTTTTTGATGCTGATTCCGCTGGGAATTATGATTGCGGGAATTTATCTGTTTATAAAAAGCCTGTTTGTCAGACACACTGACTTAGATGACGATAACGCTGACAGCGAGTATGATGAAGATGAATACGGCGACGAATACGACGACCGATACAGTGAAAGTGAAGAGGAATACACTGTTCCCGAGAGGGAATACAGAGATTATACTCTCCCTGAGAAAGAAGTGAAAACCTCTTCAAAAGCCAAATCTTACAGTGCGCCGAAACAGAGAGCCAATCCAAGAGGAATAATTGCGGTTGCAATAGTTATTGCACTTGCAGTGTTTCTCTCCATAGGTATACGCTATGCAAGAACCGCTCAGTACAAGGATTATGTATCCACTCAGGGAGTAATAACCCAGATAGATATGAGATACAGCAGCGGAAAAAGTTCAAGCGGCAGTCACACTATTTATTTTACTTATACAGTGGACGGAATAGAATATAGCGGAGCCAACAGCTATTCGGGAAAAAACACTGATTTTTATGAAGGCCAGACAACCGAGGTCTGGTACAATCCGGACAATCCCGAAGAGTCCTCGTTCCATAAACCCGGACCCGGTCTTGATCCTTATGTACCTCTGTTCTTCTGCATACCCGTTGCAGGTGTAGCTTACAGAATGGCTTCGGGCCGTAAGTACTACGGATATTGATATTAAAAAACAGATGTAAAAGAGTGTCTGTTTAATGCAATGTAAGGACTGTAAATTCAGGCTTATCATATAACAAAATAACAGAACTTAAATTTCTAAAAGGTGACGGTTTTACGAAAGACCGTCACTTTTTTGTTTTTAATTCTGCACTGCCTGATTACAAAGGCGGTACCTCTTGATTTTCCATCCCAAAAGGCAAACACCTCGTCGGCGTAATCAATAATCTGCAAGTTTCGGTACAGGGGGGCTTTCCGCCCGTATTTATCATATTCAGGTAAAAATTCTGTCAGTTTTATGTTGTTGGCAGTGGCGTACTCTCTGGCGCAGGTATCAATACCTCTTGCCCCGCCGGAAACAATTTCCGTTATCCCTTGAGGCAGATATTTACTGAGATTAACTATATTTAAATTTCGTGAACCTATAATTGCAAGTTTCATTATTTTCTCCTTGAATAATTATTTACGCATCTGCGCAAATAATTATAACAGACAACAAATATATACGCAAGTGCGTATACGCCTGTGCAAAGATTTACATAGAATTTGTATTGGGTGAGTGAAATGCTGATTAAAGATGCAATAGTTATGCGCCTTAAAAATATCTGCAAAGAAAAAAATATATGTTTCAATGACCTTGCAGTCCGTTCGGGAGTTACTCCGTCAACAGTATACAGTCTGATGAAAGAAGAGCGGCGGGATTTATCGGTAATTACACTGAAAAAGCTCTGCGACGGTCTTGATATGACCATTACTGATTTTTTTGAAGATGATATTTTCAGAACATTAGAGCAGGAAATTAAATAAAACAGAGTGATTATATATGAATATAGGAACAGCTGTTAAAGAGCGCATATTGGAACTTTGCTCTGAGAGAGATATTACTGTTAATAAGCTTGCAACTATAAGCGGTGTTACCCAGTCTACTCTTAATAACATCATCAGCGGAAGAAATAACAGTACAACAGTATCTACCATAAAAAAGTTATGCGATGGGCTTGATATTTCAATTTCCGAATTTTTCTCTTCGCCGATATTTGATAATTTAGAACAGGAAATAAAATAAGGAGTTTTATAATGGCTATTAAAAGTTTATCTATTCGAATTGATGAAAATATGCTTCATAAGCTTCATGTAGTTGCCGATTATGAGGGACGCAGTGCCAACAGTGAGATTCTTATTTTAATTCGTGACGCAATTGAGAAATATGAAGAAAAACACGGTGAAATTAAAATTGATAAATAACAAAAATTGCTGATGAAGCAGGGGAGTATTTAACTATGCCTGAAAATTTCGTTATATTGCAGAATGTAACGAAATTTACAATAAGTGTTGAGGTGTAACACTATGATTAAAGACTTGCCAAACAGATTGCGGGATTTACGCATAAAATACGATTATTCACAAAAGGAAGTATCCGAAAAAATCGGTGTTTCTCCGTCTATTGTCTCCGGGTATGAATCGGGGGAGAGAACACCCAGTACACAGGTGCTGTTGTCATTGGCTTATTTATATGGTTGCAGCACAGACTATTTGTTAGGAAAACAAAACGATAGTTCTCAATTAGTTCTTGATGTGAGTGGATTAAGTGATAAACAAATTAACGCTATTAAAAATATTGCAGAAGCAATGAAAGAAAAATAATTTTAGAAGTACAAGTAGAAGTATTGTACACGCACCATACGAATAGCGTAATAACGTTATATGAGCTAAGGAGAGTTTAATCATGGAAGATAAGCTTTTACGGTATACATTGAGGGTAGATCGCTTGCTTTTTAAAAAATTCCGTTATATTGCTGAATCCGAGGGGCGTAGTGCCAATAAGGAAATTGAGCAATATCTTAAAAAGCGTGTTGCGGAGTATGAAAAAGAGTTTGGGAAAATAGAAATCGATAAAAAATAAATGCATCCAGCAAAAAGAGCCATGGATTTTCCATGGCTCTTAAAAATTACTGTAAAAATATATTTTATGTTACTTAACTGCATAAGCTAAGCCTTTTCCGCCTAAGGGCATGGGTTTACCTGATGATAAAGAGGTGCTTATCATGCCGCTTCTCATGTTTATATCGCCGTTTGAACCGATATAAGCTGTCACTCCCTTTTCGTCTGCGGTAAAGTGAAGCTCCGAATGTGCTATTTTCTCAAGCTTAAAACGGACGTCGGGGAAAATGCGGCTCTGAGAATTTGTTATAACTGCATATTTGGGAGAAAGTTTTTTTGCCCAGAAAAGAGATGTTGAACCGAAGTATCCGTGATGTCCCACTTTAAGCAAATGCACTTTTCCTATCTCTTTTGCAATTCTGCGTTCATCGCCGTCTTTATAGTTAAGATCTCCCGCAAGGAGCACCCTTGTATCCTCCTTTTCTACAAGGGTAACTACGGAATTTATGTTTTCACCATACTTCATAAAACGTTTTCTCGGTGAACCGTTGAAAAATGTCACACTGAAGTTCCCAAGGGTTTCCTTGCTGTGGTCAAACTCTTTAATCCACTCTACATTTCTCTCTTTGACAGCGTTTACCATCTGGTCGTATACTTCCTGATTGTCCCAGCGCATACGCTCCATTATGAACACTTTGTCTGCATTATACTCTTTGAGATATGCTTTTTTGACGCTGATTTCCGGATGCATGATTACCGTATCAAAACCGCCTATGTGGTCGGAATGTGCATGGGTAGCTACTACAAAGTCCAGGGTAACTTTTCCGTCACGTCCACGGCAGTTACTTAAAAGATAATCCACAACCTTTTCTTCATAACCCTGCAAATTAAGATGGGGCTTATCTGCCGGAAAATCACTGTCCTCTGCGGCGTCGATCATTGCAAATCTGCCGTCGCTTTCAAGTATTATGCAGTCGGAATGACCTGTATCAAGAAAATGTATTTTGTCTGAAGTCTGACCTAACATAAATTTATTTTTCCCCCTGTACAAAACGGCTAAGGGCATAAGCCATTGCGCTTTCGTCGCAGCTGCAAATTACCTCATCGGCAACTTGTTTAAGGTCATCACAGGCATTTGCTACGGCAAGAGCTGTTCCTGCCGCACTGAGCAAAGTCAAATCGTTTCGGCTGTCTCCCATTGCCATGACCTCTTCTTTTTTTACATTAAGCTTTTCACAAAGCATTGTCAATGAACTGCCCTTGTTTACGCTGCGCTGTAATATTTCCATATTGCTTTCCATTGAAGTGGTAAGCTCTACGTTATTGAGTTTTCCTATTCTCTCAAAGGCTTCCTTTCTTTCACCCATATCGCTGAAAAAGATGTTGAACATTTCGGCGCCTTCATCGTTTTCAGTAAGAAAGGATTCGAGATTTTCTGTTCCCTTTCTTGTAGCAGTGAGAACATCGTGATAGTTTTCCTCAACACGGTAGTGAATGTAGGCTTCCTTTGTGAGCTTTGATTTTTCCGTTACCGGAGTACCTTTAGTATATACCTCAATCATTGTGTCGTATTCGGAAAGGATACTAAAAAGCTCCATGGTTTCTGCTTTGGAAAAGGTGCTCTTCCATATCTCTTTTCCGTCACGGTCGAATATTACCGCTCCGTTTGAACAAATGCAATGGGTATATGTCTTTTTCTCTCTGAGGCTCTCAGGCATTTCGTAAAAGCTGCGTCCCGTTGTGGGAACTACATATAACCCGTTGTTCACGGCATTTTCCATAGCCTCAAAGTTTTCATTGCTAATTTCGCCGCTTGAAGATATCAATGTTCCGTCAAGATCTGTTGCTGCAAGTTTTATCAATTATTATCCCTCTTTCATCTTTGCGGAACCTTTGTTATCCGCTTTATTATGCCTCGCACTTTCTTCTGTGGATGACAAAACGGCTCAGTGGATAAGTCCAGATTGTAGGAAGAGTCATGACTATGAGCTTTACAAGCATATCAACCCAAAAATTGTTCCAGCCGTTGTTTGTAATCCATGTACCGAGGAATGCACCGAACCAAGTATTAAATGTAATGGTGCATACTACCATTATAGCGTAAAGAATTGTAGAAACAAGAGGGTTTGCGTCAGATTTAAAGGTAAGCTTACGATTCATTATGTAAGCGGCAGCATATCCGATGATTGCGGAAATGAGATATGAGTAAAGATAACCCTTGTATTCTATTCCGAGGAACGCAAGAATGGGACTGTCTTCAACGGGAACTCCCTGTAAAGAACTGAATACAACATACTGCAAAAGTGCATAAACTGCCATTTCAAGAATAGATGTGCTGGCTCCTGTAAAAGTGAATTTAATAAATTTCCAGATTTCTTTGTGATTATCAACAAACAGCACTGCTTTTTCTCTCATGATGATTTCTCCTTATTTTTCATTCAGTAAATTTAGGATATATCAGCAAAATGGCTTAGTCAAGGCAGTTTACAAAGGGTTAACACACATTTAACTGCATCGTTCCAATGGGGATTTTAACAGATCAGCGAAAAGAATATTGACCCTGTAAAGAGGGCTGTTTATAATTTAAATAAGAGAAAGCTGAATTCTAAGAGGAGCCGTAGAAAATGAAAACAGAAGAAATAATAAGCTATTGTCTAAGGAAAAACGGCGCATATATAGATCATCCCTTTGGTCCTGAACCCACTGTTATAAAGGTGGAAAAGAAAATCTTTGCACAGTTTTTTACATTAAAAGGAATAGAAAGCGTGACCTTTAACTGCGACGCCATGACGGGTGAATTTTACCGCAGCCTTTTTCCGGGAGTAGTAGTCAGGGGATATCATTGCCCTCCCGTACAGCAGCCCTATTTCAACACTCTGCTCATTAATGGAGAGGTTCCCGATGAACTGATTTTGGAAATGGCAGATCATAGCTATAAAACCGTAACGGGAAAGCTGCCGAAATATGTTCAGAAAAGACTCCTTGAAAATACCGAAAAGTAAATAAAGTTTAAAACACAAATCAGCAGCAGCTTATTTAAAGCCACTACTGATTTTTATATCTATATAGAAATACTGGTTTAATATATGCTGTGGTTGCTTAAATTAACCTGTGATGTTGACGCTTGAAAAAGTAAAATTCTATAATTCAATTGCAGTAAAAAGGAGGGTGAATATAATTGAAAAACAAAACTAAAAAGATTGTCATCCCGGTTGTTTCAGTTTTAGCAGCAGCTGCTGTAGCGATAGGAGCATATTTTCCGATTTCGTCTGCAATCCGTACGAACTTAAACGGACAGACACTTTCCTCAGAATTTTTGAACGGTATAGAGCAGTCGGGTGGATTTGAACTCACAAACGGCGCCGATGTCAGAATAATGTCGGCAAATATTCTTGTGCGCTATAAAGGCTGGGGAGGTACTCCGGTAAAATCGAGAGCGCTGATGTTCGCAGAGGTTCTCAATAAATATAAACCCGATGTTGCCGCTCTTCAGGAAGCTTGCAGCGACTGGCACAGCTGTCTTGAAAAGACCGTAGGGGATACATATGAATTTGTAGAGCCACGGTTTGATCTGGTAAGAACAAGTCTTACCACAATGATATACAATAAAAACACACTTAATTTAATTGAAAGCGGACGTGTAAAATATTCTCAGGGCGACGGTCCTCAGCACAGAGCCATTACCTGGGCTTTATTTGAAACAAAAGAGGACGGAAAGCGCTTTATCGCCATTTCAACACATTTTGATCCGCTGCGTCTTAAGGATACCGAAAAGGAATATGAGATAATTTTCAATCAGGCCGATGAGCTTTTCAATTTCATTGATGAACTTTCAGAGAAATACAACTGTCCCATTTTCTCCGCCGGAGATTACAATGCCTGTGAGGTGGAAGGAGATATAGGAGAATCTGCGGGAGTGCCGATTTATAAAAAGGTCTCCGAACAGCTGGAGGATGTAAAGTATCTTACTGAAAACAGAAAGTACGGCAGTGAAATAGGTGAAAACGATCCATGCTGGGATCATATTTTCCTTACCGGAGGAGCTGAAATAAAATCTTTCAGAATCCTTTCAGACAGTTATTTGTCACCGCTTTCAGACCATTATCCGATTTTTACCGATGTCAGCTTATCATAGCAAATAAAAAAGGACTTCTGCAATAAAAAGCAGAAGTCCTTTTAAAATATAAAATTAACCAAGAATACCAAGGATGCCGTCAAATACAGCAGAAACTATTCTCTGTGCCTCTTCACCGGCGCCTGCGGTAGCGAGAATCTTCTCCACAAGTGAAAAAATAGAACTAAGCATTTTACCATCCTCCTGTTTAATTTTCAGGAAAGAAAATACTGCATGGTCACATATCAAAATGTGATATTTTCTTTAACTTTCCTGTGTATTTTTATTATATTTGATGAAAAACGACAATTTGTTAATAAACTGTGAACACGGACCTCTTTTTTTCTAATAAAACATAAACTTTTTATAAAATGCAGTAAAATCCGCAATAATAATTAATCTCTACCCTTTACTTTTTGATAAAACAAAGGATATACCGAAATTATTGAATTATGTAACTGAATTCTTGGCTTGATCGGAAGTTTCTGCATAGGCTGTGATATTCTTTACATTTTTGCCTCCTTAATTTATACTAATATTAATTAGTCATTGATTTATATATCTTTAACCCGGAAAGAAGTGATTAAATGTCGGCGCCTCTTGCGGACAGAATCCGTCCAGCCTCTCTTGACGAAATGGTAGGGCAGGAGCATTTACTTGGAAAAGGCAAAGCTTTAAGAAATATAATAGAATCCGGACAGCTTCCGAATCTGGTTTTTTACGGACCTTCGGGAAGCGGTAAGACGACTCTTGCAAGAATCATTGCCGCCAAAACGAACCGAAAGCTGCATAAGCTCAACGGAACCAATGCTTCAACAGCAGATATTAAGGCAATTGTTTCGGAGCTCGATACATTTGCCGCTCCTAATGGTATATTGCTATATCTTGATGAGATACAGTATTTCAATAAAAAACAGCAGCAGTCACTGCTTGAGTATATAGAAAACGGAAAGATAACTTTGATTGCATCGACTACGGAGAACCCGTATTTTTATGTTTACAGTGCAGTGCTCAGCCGTTCAACGGTCTTTGAGTTTAAAGCAATCAAAGCAGAGGATGTTATTCCGGCAGTGGAACGTGGATTTGAGTTTCTGCGTAATGAACGTGACGAAGAAATAATTGTAGAAGACGGAGTTTCAAAGCATATCGCCTACGCTTGCGGCGGCGATGTGCGAAAAGCAATGAATACGGTGGAACTTTGTGCTTTGGCATCGCCCATTGACGGCTCAGGCAGAAGATATGTCACTCTTGAAATTGCAAAACAGCTTTCACAGCGAAGCTCCATGAGATACGATAAGGATTCCGACGAGCATTATGATGTGATTTCGGCTTTTCAGAAATCAATGCGTGGCTCAGATCCTGATGCAGCAATTCACTATCTTGCAAGGCTTTTAGAGGGCGGAGATATGGCAAGTGCATGCCGAAGACTCATGGTTTGTGCATGTGAGGATGTAGGTCTTGCCTATCCCATGATAATTCCCATTGTCAAAGCGGCTGTGGATGCAGCTTTGCAGGTGGGACTTCCGGAAGCGAGAATACCTCTTGCCGATGCGGTTATACTTGTTTGCAACAGTCCGAAATCCAACTCAGCGTATATGGCTCTCGATAAAGCTATGGCGGATATCAAAAGAGGATATTCGGGACCCATTCCACGTCAGCTTCAGAATAAGCACTTTGACGGCGAGGACAATCAGAACAAGGGACAGTTTTATATTTATCCCCAAGACTGCCCAAATCACTGGGTGGAGCAGCAGTATCTGCCTGATGCTATAAAGGACAGGAAATATTATGAGTTCGGAGATAATAAAAACGAACAGGCGGCAAAGGAATACTGGCAGAGAATAAAGGGGAAAAAGCTTTAACCTATCAATTTGGCGGATAGCCTTTAAAGGCTTCGGATAAAAATTTAAAATGAGGAGCGGGCTTTTATGAAAAAGAAAATCATTATTGCGGCAGCGGTGGTATTTGCTGCGGCTGCAATTGCGGTACCGGTTGTACTTTATTCCCTTGGAATAATTGACTATGCGAAGCCGGCGCAGAGTAGTGGAGGAAAATATCTTTTCTGCTACTTTGTGGGCAATGAACCGGAAGAGGAGAGGATACATTTTGCCGTTTCAGAGGACGGATATAATTTTACTCCTCTTAACTCAAATAAAGAGGTTATCACTCAGACTCTCGGAACAAAATCAGTGCGTGACCCGTATATTTTCAAAGATCAGGACGGATATTACCGCATTGTAGGTACTGATATGAAAAGCGAAGCGGGCTGGGCGTCAAATCACTGTATTATTTCATGGAAATCAAAGGATCTCATTAACTGGACCGATGAAGCTTTAATAGATATGAGGGACTACGGTCTTGAAGATACAGTAAGGGCATGGGCTCCCCAGGCTATATGGGATTCCGAAAAGGGGATGTATATGCTTTACTGGTCAAACAGTGAGCATAATGAAGAGACTGACCAGTGGACTAAAACAATAATCTGGTACGCATACACCAAGGACTTCAAGACACTTGAAACAGATCCGCAGATACTTTTTGAACCATCCACCAGTAAGGACGGAATAGATGCGGATATTATCTTTAAAGACGGCACATATTATATGTATTTTAAAGATGAGGATGCAGGCAATATCTGTCTTGCCGTTTCGGAGAATCTGACAGGCCCCTATAAGGAAACAGAGCCCAAAGAAGTATCGGCATTTTTTGAGAATACAGAGGGCAGCCTGATTTATAATATATCCGGCACCGATACATATGTCATGATGATGGATGCGTATAACAAAGGCAGATTTCTCATGCAGCAGACAACGGATATGGTGAATTTCAAGCGTCTTAAACCCAGCGATTACAGTCTGGATTTCAGTCCACGTCACGGTTCGGTTATTCAGATAAGTGACAGTGAGTATGAGGCACTTGTAAATCATTACGGGAAATAAGTTTTTAAAGGGTTTACTGCTGATAACATCTGATTGAAATCAGAATATAAAAAAGACAACAAAATAAAAATCCGTCTGAGCAAATGGGATATCCCAGACTCAGGCGGATTTTTTAGGTAGTATAGAAAAGCAAGAAAGGAAAGTTCCTTTTTACTTTCAATTAGTGTGAGATTTATATGCAGCATTACATTGATAGGTTTGGTCAGTTGAGAAAATAAAAACCTGCGTTCAGGAAAACCTAAACGCAGGTGATTATATTAATGTTCGCTGTCACTTAGTGTGCGTCATGTTTGCGGGTTCAATCCGCCGCAGGCACTTATAGCTGCTCGTCGCCGCCAGTTCGTGTGCGGCCTATATGCAGGTTTAACCTGCTGTGCGACTTGGGTGCGAACTCAGTTTGCTATGCGGTTTGGATGCGGCGTTACACTGCAAATAAAAACCTGCGTTCAGGAAAAACCTAAACGCAGGCGATTATATTTTATGCTCGCTGCCACTTGGTGTGCGTCATGTTTGCGGATTCAATCCGCCGCAGGCACCTATAGTCGTTTGCCACAGTCAGTTCGTGTGCGACTTTAAAGCGGACGTGTCCGCTTAGTCGGGATAACCGTCGGGATTGTTTTTCTGCCAGCGCCAGGTATCCTCGCACATCTCTTCAATTCCTCTTTCAGCTTTCCAGCCGAGCTCTTTGAGAGCCTTAGAGGGATCAGAATAACAGGTTGCGATATCTCCGGGACGGCGGTCAGCGATAACATAGGGGATTTTTACTCCTGATGCTTTCTCGAAAGCATTAACTATATCGAGAACGCTGTAACCTACACCTGTACCGAGGTTATAGATATTTACACCCTTGGTGCTCTCTACTTTTTCAACAGCCTTAACATGTCCAAGTGCGAGGTCAACAACGTGGATGTAATCTCTTACGCCTGTGCCGTCGTGGGTGTCGTAATCGTTGCCGTAAACGTTGAGTCTGGGAAGCTTGCCGATGGCAACCTGTGAAATATAGGGCATGAGGTTGTTGGGGATTCCGTTGGGATCTTCACCGATGCGGCCGCTCTTGTGTGCGCCGATGGGGTTAAAGTAACGGAGAAGACATACGCTCCAGTCCTTGTCTGCTTTGCAGAGATCCTGAAGGATTATCTCTATCATGTACTTTGTAGTACCGTAGGGGTTTGTTGTACCGCCGGCAGGCATATCCTCACGGAGAGGAGAAACGTTGTTCATGCCGTAAACTGTTGCTGAGGAGCTGAAAACCATGTTCTTTACTCCGTAGTCACGCATTACTTCGCAAAGAGTTACGGTTCCGCCAACGTTGTTGTCATAGTATTCAAGAGGCTTTACGCAGCTTTCGCCGACAGCCTTGAGTCCTGCAAAGTGGATAACTGCTTCAACCTTTTCATTTTCGAAAACTTTGCACAGACCCTCTTTGTCTCTGATGTCACATTCGTAGAACTTAAAGTCCTTGCCGCTGAGTTCTTTTATTCTTTTAAGTGATTCCGGCTTGCTGTTATAAAAATTATCAAGTATAATTACCTCATAGCCTGCGTTAAGCAGTTCTATGCAGGTATGGGAGCCGATATATCCTGCTCCGCCTGTTACGAGAATTGCCATTAAAAATACCCCCTTATAATTTCTAAACTTATTATATATCACAAGGGCTTAAATGTCTATAATGCCAGGAGAATTTGGAGGAAATTATGCTTACCTTTGAAGAAATCAGAAAAAATGAAGAAATACGCACTTATATCGAAAAAAGCAACGAAGTTTTGGGAGAGGTCGGTATAACTGAACATGGATTTGCCCATGTTGCCGTAGCCAGTGAAAGAGCTGCCATGATTTTACAGGGACTCGGATACGATGAAAAAACCTGCACCCTTGCAAAAATTGCAGGATATATGCACGATATAGGAAATCTAATCAATCGAAACGGACATGCCCATCATGGTGCGGCAATGGCTTTTCAGATTCTTTCAAAGCTTGATTTCACTCCCGAAGAAATTGCACAGATAGTTTCCGCCATAGGACATCACGATGAAAAAACCGCTTTTCCCGTTTCTCCCATTGCGGCGGCTCTCATAATTGCCGATAAAAGTGATGTTCGTCGTTCGAGAGTCAGAAAAACTGCGGTTATCTCAAAGGATATCCATGACAGGGTAAACTATGCCGCAAGAAAAGCGGATCTTGAGCTTTACAGCGATAAAAAAATAATAGTTCTGCAAATAGACATAGATACCGGCATCTGCGCCGTTATGGATTACTTTGAAATCTTCCTTGAACGTATGGTGCTGTGCCGTGAAGCGGCGGAAAAGCTGGGACTCAATTTTGAGCTTATCATCAATCATACAAGATTGCTTTAATAAATTTTTCTGTAAAGGTGAATTAAATGGAAAGACTTTCTGATATAGGCGTTATAAAAGACCTCTTAACCCGACACGGTTTTACTTTTTCAAAGGCTTTGGGACAAAACTTTCTTGTAAATCCGTCGGTATGTCCACGTATGGCGGAGTATGCCGTGCAAAGCGATAATACGGGAATTATTGAAGTTGGAGCGGGAGTAGGCGTACTTACCTGCGAACTTGCAAAGAGAGCAAAAAAAGTCGTGTCCGTGGAGCTCGATAAAAGACTTCTGCCGGTTTTAGATGAAACTCTCTCCGAGTTCCCCAATGCAGAAGTTGTAAACGACGATATAATGAAAATAAATTTAAATAAGCTTATTGAAGAAAAGTTTCAGGGTATGGAAGTTTCCGTCTGCGCTAATCTGCCATACTATATAACTTCACCTGTAATTATGAGACTTCTTGAAAGCAGGCTGCCCCTTAAAAGGATTGTGGTCATGGTTCAAAAGGAAGCGGCGGACAGGCTTTGTGCAGAAGTCGGCTCAAGGGAATCTGGAGCCGTAACCGTCGCCGTAAACAGATATTCCGTACCAAGAAAGCTTTTCACTGTTTCAAGAGGCTCGTTTATGCCTGAACCCAAAGTTGACAGCGCCGTAATAGAGCTGGAAATACAGGAAAAACCCGAATTTGAGGGCGTTGACGAAAAATTGTTCTTTTCTGTTGTAAAAGCCGCATTTGCCCAGAGGAGAAAGACCTTTGTAAATGCTGTGTCTTCAGGAACAACCATTAGTAAAGAAAGTATTTATAAAGCTCTCGAAGAAACGGGACTTCCTCCGACTGTGAGAGGAGAAAAGCTCACAATGGAAAATCTGACAGATATATGCCGCCATTTGGCAAACGAGGAGTAAAAATGGAGAGGCAAGAGCTTTTAAAGCTTCTGAAAGAAAATGAAGCAGATTTTACTTTATTGGTCAAGAAAGAACCTGATATTCTCCAAAGCCTTATTGATATAGAAAAAAGTGAACCTTCATCAATAAAATTTACTGCTGAAAAGACTGTTCAAAACCTAAGTGAAAATAATCCGGAGCTTTTTATAGGCATGGAGGATAAAATATTTTCACTTCTTAAAAGCGAAAACACATTTATACGCCTTGGCAATATAATAACCTGTTCCAATTTAGCAGTCATAGGTACGGAGAAAATGTTTGAACTTTTCAAAGAGGTCTACATTCCGTTCCTTTATTCAAAAAATATTGCTGAGTTCGGAAATGCAGTCAAGGGAATACCGAAAATAATATTTGCTTTTCCCTTATTGGAAGATGATCTCATTGAGCCTCTTTTTGAAGCCGACCAAAGAGTTTTTATTCATAAAGGGAATCCGTCCCCAGAATGTTCCAATGTTGCAGCAGGTAAGGTACTAGATGTTTTTGCGGAAATCAGTAATAACTCATTATATCGAGAAGAAATGCTGGATTTTGCAAAAAGGAATTTAAACAATACAAGGAACTCAACAAAACGCAAAGCAGAAAAGCTGGCTAAAAAGCTTAAAGGATAGGTAGTAAAATGGATTTACTGGAAATTATGAAATCACAGAGCGGTTATTGTTCTAATCACACCGATATGCCGACGCATCTTCAGGATAACGCAAAAACGCTCTGCTGGGAATACAATAAAACAGCTCCGTGGGAAAAGGAAAAGCGCAGTGAGATTTTGCAGAAGCTTTTCGGAACCTGTCATCCGCTGACGTTTATAGAGCCGTCCTTTCGCTGTGATTACGGATTCAATATACATACCCATGGACTTACTGTTATAAACTATAACTGTGTAATTCTCGATACTTCTCCTGTTTCCATAGGGGCAAATGCCTTTATAGCTCCAGGAGTATGTATTGCCTGTGCAGGTCATTCAATAGACCCGGTTCAGCGCAGTATGGGTGTAGGTACATCCGCTCCTATTACAATTGAGGATAACGTATGGATTGGAGCAAATGCTACAATCTGCGGGGGCGTTACAATCGGAGAAGGTTCTGTTATAGGAGCCGGAAGCGTTGTAACAAAGGATATTCCCGCCGGAGTAGTTGCTGCCGGAAATCCTTGCCGTGTTCTGCGTCACATAAGTGAAAAAGATAAACTTGAAGTTTTAAAATTCTAATAATTTTAAGGAGGAAAATATTATGCTTAAACAGGGAGATAAAGCTCCGTCATTTGTTCTGCCGGATAAAGATTCAAATCCCGTGAGCCTTGAAAGCCTTAAAGGGAAAAAGATTGTGCTGTATTTTTATCCGAGGGACAATACCCCCGGATGTTCAAGACAGGCTCAAGCCTTTGCAGCGGCAAATGCTGAAATTGAGGCTCTGGGAGCAAAGGTTATCGGTGTGAGCAAGGATAGCGAAAAATCCCATGTAAATTTCACCGAAAAATATTCTCTTCCGTTCACCTTGCTTTCTGATAAAGAGCTCGAAGCAATAAAAGCCTATGGAGTCTGGCAGGAAAAGAAAATGTACGGCAAGGTTTCGATGGGAGTAGTACGCACAACTTTCCTCATTGACGAAAACGGAGTTATCGAAAAGGTGTGGGAAAAAGTAAAGCCCGACCTTAATGCCGGACAGGTACTGGAGTATCTTAAAGGACAAGAATAAAAAAAGATATAATTGATACTGAAAAACCGCCTCTTTGAAGTGAATTCAAAAAGGCGGTTTTTTGCTTTTTAAAAAATTGTATATTTCAGCAGATAAAAAAATATACTAGTCGATGCAAGTATTGCAGCTATCAATATTAAAATTAAAAGTATCGTTTTTACATTAAAAGAGGATTTGGGCTTTTCATTACGGATAGGATACTGAGATTTTTGCGGGAAGTAATTTTCATAGGAAGGCGTAGCTTTTACCGATTCTGTTTTATTTTTACCTCTTTTTTCTCTTCTGTATATTGTCAAAGGATCTTTTTGACTGAGTATCAGATTTCTGAAATTCATAGCAAAAGCAACATCTTCATAGGTAGCATATGGTTCGCTGAATGATACTTCACCGTGGGAAAGCTGATTTCTTTTGTGTCTTATTTCTTTTAGTTTTACAATATAGTGATCCCATTTTGACACATAAATTCTGCCATCGTAACAGCGGGTCATCTCGTCTATGTAATTTGTAACGCCGTGCACAGTGCAGTATATTTCATTGCACAGCTTTTCAAGGCTTCCAAATTTTTCTACAAGTTCAGTGTTTAACTGAGTGTATTCAGACATTGTTATCACCCCAGCAAAATAGTTAAAGAAAGGTAATGACTTTTATATTTAACCGCAGCAAAAAGTTTTCATATAGAAATATCTTCGCTTTCTTCCATTTCTATATTTGTCTCTATAATTTCATCAATATACGCATTTTCAATTATCTTGCTTACTTTTTCATCGTCACAGTATTTTGAAAAGAAATCTACAAGCCCCTGTTTTATTTCATCATGGGAAAATCCGGCGGCGTTGAGCTCCTCTTCGCTCATACAGTTTATCCTCTGATAAAAATCGAGGACTGTAACTAAAAATTCGCCGTTGTTTTCTTTTCCTTTCTGTTTCGCAGTTTCAAAGAGAAAATTCTCAGCTTCGCATATTTTGTTTTTATCTACAAGATCGTTTACGGTTATTTGCTCGGAAGTATAGGTTTTTTCTGAAGGTTTGTGCTCAAAAATGGCATCAATGAGTGCTGCAATCAATATTTCAATCTGTCTGATAATCCAGTCTTCGCTGAAAAACATATCATCACTTCTTTTACTGAATTTTGAGTAAGCAAAAAGCCGCAGAGAAAATATCTGCGGCTTTTGTCTGCGGTCAAAGCCGCATTGGCGGAGAGTTAGGGATTCGAACCCTAGGTACTTGCGTACACAGCATTTCGAGTGCTGCACCTTCGACCACTCGGACAACTCTCCATATATAATAGTATAACATATATGTGCGATGAAAGCTTAGCAAACTTCAGCAATTATTTTTGATTTTATCAAACTTACCTCTTTTTGTCAATCTGATTTAGGCTGAATGATTTTGCCCATCTGGATTAAAGAGTTTTCATACTATTTAAAATAAAAGCCTGTTGATTGAAGGTTTTCGTTTAAAAAGCTAAAAATAACGGTATATAGGGATTTTCACGAATTTATTCTTGTTGCATATATGCTTTTATGTTAGAATAAATCCTGGAAAAATTTAATTAATTACTAAGAAAAAGCGGTGATTAATGTGATTGCTGTTGTAGATTACGGTGCCGGAAATCTTCAGAGTGTTAAAAAGGCTTTGGATTTTATCGGTGCACCATGCATTATAACAAAAAATGCAGATGAGATAAAGAGAGCGGATAAAGTTATTCTGCCAGGAGTAGGATCTTTCGGCGATGCCATGGACTCAATGCATAAAAGCGGACTTACCGATGCAGTAAAGGAAGCAGCATTGAGCGGAAAACCGTTTCTCGGAATATGCCTCGGACTTCATCTTCTCTTCGAAGAGTCTGAGGAATCTCCCGGAGCAAAGGGACTTGGCATATTAAAGGGAAAGATAAGAAAAATCCCGCTGGAAGAGGGAATCAAAGTTCCGCACATGGGCTGGAATTCCCTTGAAGTAAAACAGCATGATGGAGTCTTTGCTTCGGCAAAGGACGGCGACTATGTATATTTTGTCCATTCCTACTATCTTACCGCCGATAATC
Organism: uncultured Oscillospiraceae bacterium; assembly: GCA_958366985.1. Taxonomy (GTDB): domain Bacteria; phylum Bacillota; class Clostridia; order Oscillospirales; family Acutalibacteraceae; genus UMGS263. Next base: position 123,805 of record CATXDC010000007.1, on the reverse strand, counting down.
CCGAAGAAGTTGCAGCACGCACTGTTTACGGTTCAACCTTTATAGATGCAGCCGTTAAAAAGGGTAACCTTTGTGCTGTACAGTTTCATCCTGAGAAAAGCGGAAGCGTAGGACTTAATATGCTTCGTAATTTTGCGGGAATGGAGGCACTTTAATATGTATGCAAAGAGAATAATCCCCTGTCTCGATGTAAAAATGGGACGAGTTGTAAAGGGAGTAAGCTTTGTTAATCTTCGAGATGCAGGAGATCCCGTTGAATGTGCAATTGAATATGATAAAAAGGGAGCCGATGAACTTGTGCTTCTTGATATAACTGCAACACATGAGGGCAGGGGAACAATGGTTGATATTGTCCGCAGAGTGGCGGATTCCATTTTCATTCCCTTTACCGTAGGTGGAGGCATATCATCTGTTGATGATTTTACACAGCTTTTGAGAGCAGGCGCGGATAAAATCTCCGTTAACTCAGCGGCAGTGCGCAATCCGCAGCTTATAAATGATGCTGCATATAAATTCGGAAGTCAGTGCGTTGTATGTGCCATAGATGCAAAGCGCAGAGAAAACGGCGGCTGGGAAGTATATCTCAACGGCGGCAGAATACCTACGGGTATTGATGCGGTAAAATGGGCGCAGGAAGCAGTGAAAAGGGGAGCAGGAGAAATTCTTCTCACCAGCATGGACTGCGACGGACAGAAAAAAGGCTATGACCTTGAGCTTACAAGAGCGGTTTCCGAGAGCGTTGGAGTACCTGTAATCGCTTCCGGCGGAGCAGGAGCCAAGGAACATTTTTATGATGCTTTCACAGTGGGAAAGGCCGATGCAGTTTTGGCGGCGTCACTTTTCCATTTTAATGAAATACCTATCAGTGAACTTAAAGAATATTTAAGGGATAGGGAAATACCAATTAGATTTTAGGAGATAATGAGACTTGAAGAACTTTAGAGAAATGACCACAAATGAAAAAATCCGCAGTTTGATCCTTTACGGCATAGGCATTGTATTTATGCCCCTGGGCGTAGTGCTTACCATAAATGCCCATACCGGTGCAGGAGGAATTGATGCCCTTGACTTTATAATTTCGGAAAAGCTTCACGTAAGCACTTCTATTGTAATTTACGCACTGGCAATTTTGGTGGTTATCATAACTGCGATTATCAGAAGGGGATTACCTCGAATTACTACTTTTATTTCATCTTTTTTTCTTGGAATTTTCACAGACCTGTGGAAATCGCTGCTTAAAGGAATTGAAGGCAGCGGTATTTTTTCGTCCTATGGCATGCTGTTTCTGGGAATGGTGATTATAGCTGCCAGCGTAGCGGCTTATATGATTTCATCACTGCCTACAAATCCTAACGATGACTTTGTAGTGGCTCTCACAGAGAAAGGCTGGAAGGTTGCCTGGGCGAAGGTTTTGCTTGACGGTACAGCTGTTGTAACCGCTTTCTTCCTTGGCGGAGAAATCGGCATCGGTACTGTAATTATAACTTTAGGTCTTGGACCGATTATTGGATTTTTCCATAAATATATGGTAAAATTCATAGTAAGCAGCCGTGAAGCTGAAAAAAGCGCTGCATAATTTTGTTTTATAATAATCAGCTTTTAACGGCAAGATATTGAGCCGAGGTGACTGAAATGACGAAATCGAGCGTTAAGGTTACTATTAAAAGCGATGTTAAAAAAGTATGGAACACCGTAACGGATGCTGCACATTATCATTGGCGCAGTGATTTAAGCAGAACTGAGATTATCGACGAAAAGCATTTTGCCGAATACACAAAGGATGGATATCCCACAATTTTTACGGTTACTCTGACGGAACCTTTTAAGCGCTGGGAGTTCCAAATGGAAAACACCAATATGAAAGGACATTGGGTTGGTGTTTTTACTGAAAAGGGTGAGTGTACTGAGGTCGAGTTTACCGAGTATGTAGAGGCAAAGAAGTTTTATTTTAAACCCTTTGTGAAATTATATCTGAAAAAACAGCAGAAGCAGTTTGTTTACGATTTGGAAAAAGAATTGATGAAAAAGTCCTCATATTGACGGACAAAATAAATTGGAGAGTTTTAGGAACTATGAAAATCAATGATAAAAACAAATCTGAAAAGCTCAGGATTATAAGTATATTGGCAGTTATCCTCTGTGTGTTTGTTTCAATGCTTGTTCTTAACCTAAACACAGATTTTACTGCCGATGACTATACATACCATTATATTTATGAAAGTCCCATGCCGTCGGAGAATTCAAAGCTTCTTACGGGAATAGGTGATATTCCGATTTCCATGGCAAATCACTATAACATATGGGGCGGACGAGTTGTAGCACATACCATTGTGCAGTTTTTCATGCTTTTTGATAAACCTGTTTTTGATGTGTTCAATTCACTTATCTATGTGCTGTGCGGAATTCTCATTTATTTCCATATGGAAAAGGATTTCAGAAAGCACAGGGCATCGTGGCTTTTGATGATTTACACAGCCATGTGGTTTCTTATTCCCGAGTACGGCGCATCGGTTTTGTGGGTATCGGGTTCATGTAACTATCTTTGGATGCTCACTTTGATTTTGCTGTATCTTCTTCCTTTCCGTTACTGCCTTCATAAAAAGCTCAGTCCTCTTTGGGGAACGCTTGCGGCAGTAGGAATGATACCATTTGGATTTATTTCAGGATGCACCAATGAAAATGCAGGAGGAGCGGCGGCGATGATTGCCGGACTGCTGGTGCTTCTTGATATTATCAGAAATAAACGTATCCGTATATGGAGTGTTACGGGAATCATTTCTGCCGGAGCGGGACTTCTCTTTCTTGTTGCGGCACCGGGAAACTATGCAAGAGGCGGAGACATAAATTTGTCAGCTGAAGTTTTAACGGGACGCTTTGACAGAATGTGGAAATATACCCAGGAATCAATGATTATTCCGGTACTTATATTGGCTGCGGCACTTGTGGTTTTTGCATTTACAAATAAACTTTCGGTGAAAGAGTTTTTCAGTGAAATATCCGTGCCGATAATTTACTGTTTAGCAGCTGCCGCAAATATTATTGTTCTGGCAGCCACCTCGGATTTTTCGAGACGTTCATGGATTCTTTCAGTATTCCTTGTTATTATTTCAGCCGGAATACTTGCGGGCAAGTTTAAACCAATGCAGTATACGACCCTGGTTACAGCCTGTCTTGCAGCTGCTTTGACTGCGGTTTATCTTGTTTCCTATATTCATGCCGCTGACAGTATCATTCAGACCCATAAAGAGGTCTTAGTAGAAATAAGTCAGATTGAAGAGCAGAAAGCTCAGGGAATAGAGGATGTAACTGTTACAAGATACTCAAGACCTGATGATATTCACAACGCCCTCAGAGGAACCGCCAATCTTACCAATGACAGACAGCAGTGGTTCAATCTCTGGATGGCGAAATATTATAATGTTAAATCAATAGGAATAGAATAAGATAAAATCAATAATAAAAAACAAACAGGACAAACACTCTGTGTTTGTCCTGCCTGCTTTTTGAGGAGAATATGAAAGAAGAAAAATGACCTTGTAAGCTGTTTTAATGGTGTTAAAAATATATTATCAAGACTTTGTGTCTTATACTCTTACTCCTGTAAGGCTCTTGCTGGCCTCAGGTATCATATTGTAAATTTTCTTATCTGAATCGACCATAGTAATTACTGTTTCAGGGAGCAGCATTCTGATTTCTGCAATAAATCTTGAGCTTTTTTCTCCGGGGAAACCTACTGTAACTATCTTGGCATCGTTTTTCTTTGCATGAACTGCTGTTACCACTGCCGGCGCATCACTGAAATATACGTTCATTTCCGCACCAAACTTTTTACATACTCCGTAAAGGTGTTCCATCGCCTGAGGATCAGGGGAATACGAGTCCTTTTCGGGCTGGACATTGATAACACTCAGCTGCATATCGTGGGACTTTGCAATTGATGCTCCTGCCTCAATAAGCCTCTCGCAGCTTGACTGCTGTGTAACACAGACAAGCACGTGAGCCTTGCCCTTCATTTTGTTTTCACCTCCTTCGTTGTTTCTGACATTATAATACCAGCAGCTTGTGACTAATTTTAGGGAAATAAGTTACTAATTATTAAACAAACATTTAAAAAATATTACAAATGAGCTTCAATTCGTAACCTTTGCTGCTGCAAGGTAATTATATTGCCTGTAAAACGCCATAATGACAAAGTGCAGGAAAGATATTAAATTATGTGGGATGTGACAAAAGACAAACTCGATGTATGGAAGAAAAGCCTGTAAATATCTGTATTTATAATGAAAAAGCCTCCCGGAATTTTTGTTCCGAGAGGCTTTAATTGTGATTAAATTATCCTACATATTCAACTGTGACTTTTTCTCTAACATTATTCTTTTTGTTTGGCAGCCAATCTTTTCCCAGTGTAAGGGAATCAGCGCTGGGCTGATGTACCACAATTTTATCTATGGAAGAAGAGGTTGAGAAAAATGCATAGTCACCGATTGACTTTACTGAGGACGGAATTTCAAGATGAGTAAGTGAATCGCAGTAGGAGAATGAATCGACACCTATTTCAGTAAGAGTTTCTGGGAACTCAAGGGCTGAGAGATTGGTGCATTTAAGGAATGCTTTGTTTTCGATCTTTTCGAGTCCCTCATTAAACTCAATGGAATAGAGATTGCTGCACATATAAAATGCATTTTCGCCGATAACCTTAACTGTATCGGGAAGTTTTATTGTACCTCCGCCTGTGACCTTGCCGTCCTTATCTGTAACAAGGGGTGTTTTACCGTTAGGATATGCAATAAGTCTTGTCATATCCTTGCTGTAAAGTACACCGTCAACGCTTGTAAAATATTCATTATCCTCGCTGACATTTATGGCTTTAAGGACAGGGCAGTTTGTAAGAGCCCATGGATCAATTTTTTCTATATTTTTTCCTATGTTCAGCACTTCGAGATATTCTGAATTAGAAATGCAGAATGACATAAGCTCAGTTACAGGTTTGTCATTATATGTGTCAGGTATTGTAAATGTTTTCTCTGTGGAAGCTCCTTCGTAACGATAAAGAGCATATCCGTTTTCAGCCTCTTTATATTTAAGATTTCCGCTGCTTTCGCCGGTGCAGGAGGAGAACGAAAGCATAACAGTAAATAATGCCAAAATCGCTGAAAATACGCAAATTACTTTTTTCTTCATGTCTTTCACTCTCCTTTTAAACAGTTTCTTCTATTGCTGTTTGAGCTTCATGCTCTTTTTTCTCGGCACGTGCTTTAAGTTCTTCCATCATCTTTTTATGCTTCTCTTCGGTGAAATCATAAAAATGATACGGTATAGTGGCAAGCAGTCCCGTTATTGCTCCGATTGCGACGGTAATGATAAATACTGAGGTTCTCAGAGACGGGTCGTAGAGGATATTCCAGTCTGAGGTGAAACCTACAAGTCCGTAGAGATAGGGAACAACCATAGCACCAAGGGTTGTTATGGGAGCGGAGAGATATCCGAAAATACCCATGCAGGAGTCGAGTCTTTCACCGGACATATACTGCTGATAGTCCCAGATATCGGCATTCATGGCAGTGGTGGCTATTGAAACGAGAGAGTTGAACAATGAAGAAAGATATGTTGAAAGAATGATTACAATCAGGCTGTCCATATATACTCCGGCAGCAGTCAGGAATGAGCAGAGAACGGTAATGTACTTTGCCACTAATACAATTCGCTTTTTACCGAATTTGCCAATCAGTGACGGAGCCAGCAGCATACCCGGTACGCTTGCAGTTCCGATTATTGTAGCGGTTATACCCATGACCCAGTCCTGACGCATTGAGTAAATAACAACCATATTTACTATGTTTACTGCACCGCCGGAAAATGTAGTTACCCAACTGGATATATTTGTAATCCAAAGATATTTGTTTTTCAGCACCTCTTTGAAGCCTTTTTTCATATCGATTTGAGGTTTGTGCTGAGTTTCCTGAATAACTCGGTCTTTAACGCCGAAAACAAGGAATAAAGAAAAGGGACCAAATGCTATAACTATTGCCGGTACGACAAATCTATATGTATTGATATTTGTCATGCCTCCTGCAACGGCGGCAAGAACAGGATAGAGTACGTTTGATATTGACGGGAACAGACTCCAGAGGAAGGAACCGTAAGACATGATCTTGGTTCTTTCAGTAGTGCTGGGGGATATGACGTTCTGCATATTGGTGGTTTGATTGAAGCATGAAGCGAAGCATCCCCAGAATGAAAAGAACAAGTGCATTACCCAGAATTTTTCATGATATTCAAGGGCATTATAGGGGAACCAGGTAAGCAGCAGCATGGAAAGTATGTACGGAAGCATATTGGCTATAATCCAGCTGCGGTATTTACCGAATTTGGGAGAAAGCTTTTTCAGAACAAGTATATTGTAATATGTGGTGAAAACCTGAATCAGGAATTTTGATCCTACTACCTGAGGAAGAGCGGGCATAAATCCTTCAAAATACTGCTGAGGGATAAAGAAGCATCCGATACCTAAAATTAAAAATACCAAGCTTGCCCAGTTTATCAAGCGCATTGTTTTTTTAGGCGGAGAACCAAGATTATCGGTGATAATCATGTTTATTGGTGAAAACAGATAGTTCATTACAAGGTTTACAATGCCTAGCATTGCAAAGTCGAGCATTTTCAGTCCATAGATAGCGCCTACAAACATACATCCGGCAGAAAAAGCAAGGTTTGAACCGGTCCATGAGGCCACCATAGAGGTTCCATTTCCTATAACCAGATATAGGAATTCTTTATAGGATACATATTCGCCTTCCTTCGGCTGTTTCCAGTGAGTTGTTACCTCCGTTATCAGATTTTTTGCGCTTTGGACGATTTTCACAGTACATACCCCCAAAATAAATTTTGTATTAAATCATCACTTAATAAAATGCTTTAAAAATTAAAAGGTAATACAATGGGTATTATAACATGGCTAAAGATATATATCAAATGAACAAAAATTAGATTATTAAAGATGAAAATAGTATATTTTGCACAAATAGCTTTTGCTTATATCGTGCAAACAAGCTGTAAAACTATCTGGAATTTTTGAAGTTTCTTGTTTGTGGAAAAATATAAGGCAATTTAGAATAAAACCGGGTCAATAACTGGACATAATTCACTGAAAGCATTAAAATAATATTGTATATCAAGCGGCAGAAAATGAATTATGAATTCATCATTTATTGTTAAACTTTTTACTGAGAAGAAAGATACTAAAAATATTTCTCTATTTGCTTTTTAAAGGAAAAAATCCCTTTACACCGTTGTTCTCCTGTGCTATAATACATATGCATTATGCCCTTTACTCGGAATAAGGGGTACACCGCACGGCGGTTTTCACCGGCCTTATGCTGGGTTTTCGGGTAAATATTTATAATGAGGTGAAAAACATGACAAATGCAGAGAAGCAGGCTATAATGGCTGAGTACGCTACTCACGAGGGTGATACAGGTTCTCCCGAAGTACAGATCGCAGTTCTCACAAAGAGAATCAACGACCTTACCGAGCACCTTAAGGTTCACAAGAAGGACCACCACTCACGCCGTGGACTCCACAAGATGGTTGGTCACAGACGTAACCTTCTCGCTTACCTTCAGAAGAAGGATATCGAGAGATACCGTTCAATCATCGCAAGACTTGGAATCCGTAAATAAGTTTCGCAAAAGCAGGGCAGGCGGGGGTATACTCTTCCTGCCTTGATTTGTGAAGAAAGCAGCATTAAAGGTCAAAAAGGGACAGGCAGTTGGTTTTTAGCAGTGAATCGGGCTTTTAACCATAACTTTTAAAGGTCGGATTTATTGCTAAAACAATGCCTCCCTTAAAACAAAAATATAAAGAGAGGTAAAAAGAATGTTCAGAAAGTTTGAAACAACACTTGCCGGCAGACCCCTTGTAGTTGAAACCGGTAAAATGGCTCAGCTTGCAGGCGGTTCATGCCTTATCCGTTACGGTGAGACTGAAGTTCTCTGTAACGCAACAATGGCAGCAAAGCCCAGAGAGGGAATCGATTTCTTCCCCCTTTCAGTTGATTTTGAGGAAAAGCTTTATGCAGCAGGTAAAATCCCCGGCTCTTTCCAGCGCCGTGAGGGCAGACCCAGCGAGAAGGCAATCCTTGCATCCCGTGTTATCGACAGACCTATCCGTCCTCTTTTCCCCAAGGATATGAGAAACGATGTAGGCGTTGTTGCAACAGTTATGTCAATTGACCCTGACTGCTCACCGGAAATCACAGCTATGATCGGTGTTTCCGTAGCAATTTCAATTTCCGCTATTCCGTGGGATGGCCCCATCAGCGGTGTTGTTGTAGGTCTTGTTGACGGCAAGTTCGTCATCAACCCCACAGCAGCAGAAAAAGAGAAGAGCGAAATGTATGTTACAGTTGCTTCTACAGCCGATCTTGTTGCAATGATCGAAGCAGGAGCAAACGAAGTATCCGAAGAGGATATGTTCAACGGCATTATGTATGCTCATGAGGTAAACCAGCAGATCGTTGAGTTCATCAAGGGCATTCAGGCTGAAATCGGTAAGGAAAAGGTTGAGTTCCCCTCAAACGATCCCTCACCGGAAATGTACGAGGCTGTTAAGGAGTTCGCTATTGAGGATGTACGTGCAGCTCTCGATACAGACGATAAGCGTATCCGTGACGAAAGACTCCAGCCCATTTATGACGCTGTTCACGAGAAGTTTGATGAGGTATATCCCGAAGAGACAGCAAAGCTTGATGACTGCCTCTACAAGCTTCAGAAGTTTGTTGTCCGCCGCTGGCTTCTTGATGACGGCAAGCGTGTTGACGGCAGAGGAATAGATGAAATCCGTCCTCTTTCTGCAGAAGTTGATCTTCTCAGCAGAGTACACGGTTCAGGTATGTTTACAAGAGGTCAGACACAGGTTCTTACAGTTACAACTTTAGGTCCTGTAAGCGACGCTCAGATTCTTGACGGTATTGACGATGAGGAAGCAAAGCGCTATATGCACCACTACAACTTCCCCTCATACTCCGTTGGTGAGACTAAGCCCAGCAGAGGCCCCGGACGCCGTGAGATTGGTCACGGAGCTCTTGCAGAGCGTGCTCTTCTTCCCGTTATCCCCTCTGTTGAAGAGTTCCCCTATGCACTCCGCCTTGTTTCCGAGGTTCTTTCTTCAAACGGTTCAACCTCACAGGCTTCAATCTGCGGTTCAACTCTTTCACTTATGGCTGCCGGTGTTCCCATTAAGGCTCCTGTTGCCGGTATCTCCTGCGGTCTTGTAACTGAGGGTGACCGCTTCATGACAATGGTTGATATTCAGGGACTCGAAGATTTCTTCGGCGATATGGACTTCAAGGTTGCAGGTACTCACAAGGGTATCACAGCAATCCAGATGGACCTTAAAGTTCACGGTCTTACTCCTGAAATCATCAAAGAGGCTCTTGAAAAGACAAGAAAAGCAAGAATCTATATTCTTGATGAAGTAATGCTTAAATGTATCCCCGAACCCCGCAAGGAGCTTTCAAAGTATGCTCCCAAGATGCTCACCACAAAGATTCCCGTTGATAAAATCAGCGAGGTTATCGGTAAGCAGGGTAAGGTTATCCAGAAGATTTGCGCAGAGTGCAACTGTAAGGTTGATGTTGAAGAGGATGGTTCAATCTTCATTTCAGCAATCGACATTGACGATGCAAAGCGTGCACTTCTTATGGTTGAGACAATTGCCAACGATCCCGAGCCCGGCGCAATCTTCAAGGGTGTTGTAACAAGACTTATGAGCTTCGGCGCATTTGTTGAAATCGCTCCCGGTAAAGAGGGACTTGTTCACATCAGCCAGCTTGATGTAAAGCGTACAGAAAAGGTTGAGGACGTTGTAAACGTAGGCGACGAGGTTATCGTAAAGGTTCTCGAAATAGATGACCAGGGCAGACTTAATCTTTCACGCCGTGAAGCTCTCATTGAGGTTGAGGGACTTACTCCCGAAAACAATCCCGCTGAGAACACACGCCGTCCCCGCAGAGATTTCCACAAGGGCGGAAGAAGAAACTAAAAGCAGTTTCAGTTTAATATTTTAAAACATTTATCCGGGCCTCACCCTTTGGTGGAGCCCGGATTTTGCTTGCTCATTTTTGTAGCATCACTGTTTTGGCAGTGAAAAATTAGGTTTAAACTGCCGTCTTTGTATATTCTGTATATGTAAAGCGAAATTAATTTGTGATGATTCACATTGACATTAAACAGATAAAATACTATTGTAAAAATGTAAACAATACCATGAATAATATGTTTTGACTATATTTAATGTTATAAATCTATAAGAACGGTTGGTGATGCAATGTAGATTTGAAAAGAATAGTGCACTTTATTAAAAGGAGATGAACAGATATGAAAAGAAAAAGTAACTTTTCTAGTTTTCTTTTTGTTATAGGTTCGGTTTTAGTTGCTTTATTTGCCCTTGATGAAATTTTATTATTTCTGCGGGAAGCACATTTGCTTCCGATGCATATAGAAGAAAAAGTTGTAATTTATTTGACGATGACTCCGTTTCTGGCAGTACTTTTGTACAGTATGTTGTCTGTTTTTGCAAAGACAAAAAGCTTTAAACAGGTAATTATTGCCGGGGGAGTCGGAGTATTGCTCGCAATTGCTGAGGTCGCTGCTTTCTTCATTTCGTCACTGTCGGCGTACTACATGTTCGGCGCTGCGCTTATAATTGCGGCAATTGTTTTGACAATTTACGGGTTTGGAGTGGCCGAAAGTTCAGGCTCATATGGTATACTTTGTGCAAACGCAGTGTATTTTACCTTTAACAGTATTATTTTGGCCATGTCTGCTTCAAGCGGTTCAAGAGCACTCTGGGCAGTGATTCTTCTGCCGGTATTATGCGCTCTTATTATTGCCGATATGGTTTCTGTTTCAAAAATCGAAAAATCAAAATCGACATTACAAGAAGCTAAGTGATTTTAACTGGGCTTTAATGTAAAATCTACACAAATCGCTGATAATTATTGTACGTAAAGGAGCTAAATACCATGAAAAAAAGTAAAACCGCATTATTTGTTGCAGTTGGTTCTTTTTTGGCTCTATTACTTGCAGCAGAAGAGCTGTTTCTGATTTTTTCCGCAGTAAATATTTTTCCTGAGGATATTGATGAAACAGTTATGCTCGTTTTAGTTATTGCTCCCGCAATGATTGTTTTGATTTACACTTTTTTCTCTTTGCTCCAAAAGACAGAAAGATTTACTAAGTCAATCTTACCTTGTTTGATAAGCATCATAGCTGCTGTATTTTTTGTGTTTATATGTTTCATGCTGGTGCAAGCTGTTTTGGTTTGGGTAATTACTGCAGTTGCAGGTGTTCTTATGTTCATAGCCGGCTTTCCCTTGGCTGAGAAAATTTCATCATACGGGTTGCTTTGTGTGAATACGGTTTTCTTTTCCATTACCTATATTGCATACGGTATGATTTCGTTTCATGCTCGATCAGGTGCGGATAACGCTATTTGGACAATGATTCTTCTGCCGGGTCTGTGTGCATTTATTATTGCAGATATAGTTTCAGTGGCTAAGAACCGAAAATTCAAAGAGTTCTGCGAAACTGAAAAACATGCATAAAAGAGTTAGATGTAGTATAAAAATTAGTTTTAATTACTGTAAACTGTTAAGAGGGAGATGAAAACCATGAAAAATGGTAAACGAACATTATTTTTGTTTGCAGGTTGGGTTCTCACTTTGATGATAGCCGCTGCGGCAGTATTTTTCCTGCTGAATAAGTTCGATGTGCTTAATATGCGTTTTGACAGCGATACCTTTGATGTTATCAACACAGTTCCCCTTGCTGCTGTTTACCTTTATGGAATAGCTTCCGCTTTTTATAAAACAGGCAGCTTAAAGCAGACCCTTATTGTAGGAGCTGTGGGCGTTCTTGTCCATGTCAACTCGTTGTTATTCTTTATTCCACTTTTGGGCTTTTTCCTCTGCGGCTGTATGGCTGTTGGTGGAATAATAATGTATCTTTACGGTTTAGGTCATATGGAAAAATGGGTGCCAATGAGTATGATGCTAATGAGCTGTTTTTGCTATGAAATGGCATTTTTTGAACTTGGCAATGGAGGAGGAGCCGGATTTTCATTTTGGGAGACATTTCTCCTGCCTGTCATATGCATCCTGATTATTGTGGATTTGATTGCCACTGCAAAATTGTCAAAGAAAAATGCTCAGATAAAAGCTTAAAATCAGAAATAAAAAGGGTATTATTTGACTGCTATCAAGATCAAAAGGCTCCGGATTTTTCCGAAGCCTTTTGGCTTTTGTGTATATGAGAAGTAACTTTATAAATTAGCGAACTTTTAATATGGAATTGCAGGATTGTACTATTGGGTGTTTACCTATCTTTCCTGACATAATAAAAAGCCTTTCGAGTTTCCAAAAGGCTTTTATGTATGGAGTTTCTCAGTTTCCTGATGATGCAGCTGATGCACTTGCGGCGGCTGCAGAGGCTGCAACAGCGGCGCATATAGCAGCCTGCTGTGCGGCGATCAGCGCTACAATTCCGCTTATTACTGATGAACGTGCAGCGACATTGTTCTTTTCTATAAGGTCTGAACTTACAATCATTGCTGCGTGCATGAGCCGCTGTTTTTTTCCTATGCTAAAAAATCCAAAACCCTTTTGGTGTGCAAGATATTCATCTGTTTCGGCAATATCTTTTGCGATATCCTTTATTTCACCGGGAAGCATTGCGGCAACTCCCAAGGTTGGCAGCTCAAAGTTTGTGCCATATCTGCAACCGTTTAATTTAAGTTTATTATAAAGCTCCAATGTGCGGCTGCATTTTTCCTCCGCTGTGCCGTCAAGAAAAGCTAAGATGTGACTAAGTGACTGAACAGCGTTGGAGGAGAAAAATTCACCTTTGAGAATATTATAGCATTTCTCTGTTTCTTCAATTATTTCCTCATCAGTTCTCGGTGATAAAGCCAGAAGCGCTGCATAAATACAGTCCTGAGAATTTGTAAGAAAAGGATGTTCTGATCTTATCGCCTCATAAATTTTTCTCGTTCTTGCGGACAACTCTTCATATCGGCTCTCGGGAGCCATGCTCGATATTGCCATAGATGCTACGGGAAGATACTGTGAGGTGAAAAAATATTCTTTCAAAAGAGCATAAACCGAAAGAGAGCGGCGAAGCTTCTCTTGGGGATTGGATTCAACCGCCATCATGGAGATCATAACCGGTTTTGTAATGCCACGGAAATTTGAAAGGATTCCAGTGTTTTCTTTTAAAATCTTACGGCAATCACTCAGCCTTTCTTCCTGAGCGGTTTGATGCTTTTCAGTGAATATTTCCGCACAGACAGGATAAATATAGCTGTTTTCCAGCGGAAAAGCTGATTTGATGATTTTTCTGTTTTCCACAAGACTGCTGCATAAAATTTGGAGCGATTCTTTCATAAAAATTCCCCTCTTCAAATTAATGGTAAGCTTTATTTGAGTTATAAGAAATAAAAAGCCTTTTCGTGAAAACACCCCGCAAAAGCTGCAAAAAATCAAAATTCTGCGGCTGTTACGGGGATAATTTATGTCTTTAATTTTCGAGATACATATTTCTTAAATCTGTAATATCATCGGATGTTATGCCAAGGGCTTTATTTATATATTCATTTACTGAGCCATAATTTTCTTCTATGTACTTTAAAGAAGCTATAATATAGCTTTCTCTTACCTTGAAAACACCTTCGATACCGTTTATGACAGCTTCGTTGGCATTTTGCGATTTTAGAAATTTAACAGCATTTTCATATTCGGAGTTTGTGAAGGTATTGGTCATAAGATAATCTTCAATAATAACATCTCTGGGAACTCCCAAAGCTGTAAGCAGAAGAGCTGTGCCAACACCCACTCTGTCCTTGCCGGCGCTGCAATGCCACAGCACGGAGCCGCTTTCATTGGAAAGCAGTTCTCTGAAAAAGCGTGAGTATTCACGCTGTGCCTGATCTGTTGAAAGAAGAATTTTATATATGCCGGTCATATAATCAACTAAAGTTATCTGTTTTTCCTGAAGATAACTGAACAGCTCTGCGATGACATCACGTTCACTTTCTTCATCGTGAGTAATGCCCATTGCTTCTTCGCTCATTATGGGAGCCCATATGTACTGAACATTATCCAGTATGGGATCAGGCTTTTCACTGCGCTCGGCGCCGGTTCGGAAATCCACAACCTTTTTTAGTTTATAGCGGTCTGTAAGGGTTTGCCTATCGTTTTCAGTCAAATTGAAAAGCTCACCGCTTCTTATAAGACGGCAGGGCTTAATTTTTCTTCCATCTGCCGTTTCCATTCCGCCCAAATCTCTTGTATTGAAGATTCCCTCAAGGGGTATCCTTTCCCATTTGTACATATCTGAAGCCTCCGATTAAAATCCGTAATTTCCGTTTGCGTTATATAAAATATATCCGTCAATTGAATTGCTTTTAAGAATTTCTATTGTGCTCTGAGCGCTTTCAAGGGAATCAGCTTCAATTATCGGATAAAGCGCAACCTCTTTGCCTCCTACTTTTGCACGCTGTGAAAGCTGGGTTATTGCAAGGGGCATAAATTCATCTGCCTGTGAGGAGGGATTAGCATAGGTTTTATCTCCCAGCTTTACGTTTTTCATCTGAGAAAGACGCATATCGGGAGCTGCATACCCAATGCCGCTGTCAAGAAGATTGCCGTTATAGAGATCTGCGCTGCCGTTAATTGCTCCGTCGCCTGTCATGGAAACTATGATTTTTCCCTCACCAGCTGCGTTTTCAGCCTGCTCAATAAAGGATACAAGGGTCTGGTTTCTGCTTTCTCCTGTTTCCTCACCCTCATATGTTGCAAGGTCAAGGGAATATCCTGACGGGAACTGAACGCCGGAAAGAATGATTCTGTCAACGGGCATGGATGCAGCTTCTTTTATAATCTCAGTAAGATAATTGCATGCATCCTGTGAGTATGGGTTAAGCCATGGCTTGCCGCCTTTTTCTCGGCTGTTATCGAGCCAGAGCATATCGGTGTTGTTATAGTGAACAGCCATTTCTGATTTTTCACTTGCCATAAGGGGATCATTAAAACAGTTTATTACTCCGATAACCTTTAATCCGCCCTCACGTAAAGCAGTGAGTATTTCGGAAAAATTATCCTTAGCGCTCTGTGCGGCATTTATCTCATTAGCAGCTGCAACAGCGGTAGGATAAACTATTGTTCCGTCATCCTTCTTTAAATCTACAACCACACTGTTGATGCCTTTTGATACGGCGTTTTCAGCAAACTGTTTGGCTGCTTCTGGAGTAGAAAACTGATTGGGCTGAATATAAACGCCTTTAACAGCGTCCTGCTGAGATACAGGTGCTGCGGTTGTGCTTTCATCTGACGGAGAAACGATACCTTCATTTTCCGAAGGAGCTTCCGTTGCAATCGGCAGATCTGAGATATCGAGCATCAGTGTTACACCGAAGTAAACAAAGGTAAATAAAAATGCAAAAGCTAAGAATATTTTTATTCCGGAAAAGATTTTTCCTATGATTACTCTTTTGTTATAACGTTCGTCGGGACTTTTTCCTCCCTCAGGGTATTCTTTTGAAAAGCCATAATAACTGTCGGTTTTATAGGCGTTAAAGCGTCTGTCTTTTTTTGCCATTAGAATTCATGCCTTTCTTAAACGAAAAGTGACTGTCCTGAAAATCCCATAAATGCAAGTGCAAGAAGTCCTATATATATAAATACTGCAGGGGTGTATTTGAAACTTTCGGGAAGTTCGGGATTTGTTTTAATCTTTTTGATTCCAACACTTATAAGAGTAGTTGCCACTATAAATGCAATTGCTGCACCTATTGCCATACCTAAAGCTTCCAGTATTCCGCCGGAAGAACCCATGCGGTTAAGCAGAGGAATTGCTAAAACCAATGTGTTAAAACCGGCAATACCAACAAGCTTTAAGAATCCCTTTGAGGCTTTAAATCCCTTGATCATTATAAGGATTACCAAAAGATAAATAACAAATTCAACACCTGTAAAAATAAGCAGATGTTCAATAAATCCCATTGCATTAACCTGTGGAATTAAATCCAATGCACGGCAAGATACAGCAGCTGTTACTGAAAAAATCATTACAAACAGTGAAACAACACCGATTTGTTTAGGTTTGCTTCCTATTCTTACTGCCTCACCAACGCCGTATCCGCCGCTTAAGACTGTATTTTGAAAGAATGCGGCATAAAGAGCAGTTATTATAAAATCAACAAATAAATTCATAATTAATCCTCCTTAGGCGCAGATTCTTTCGCAGCGGCCGATGCTTCGGTGTTTTTAGTGGTTGTCCTTCTGCGAGTGGTCTTTTTAGGAGCGGCATTTTCTGCAGGCTCTGATGTTTCAGTTTTAACTTCTTCTGGTTTAACTTCGGTTTTCTTAGCTGTTCTCTTTCGAGGAGTTTTCTTTACGGGAGCTTCAGTTTCCTCTTTAGCGGTATTTTGAGCTGTAATATCTGTCTGCTCATCTTTTACCGTGGATTCAGCTGCCTTTTTCGCAGTACGCTTACGAGTAGTCTTTTTAGAAGTGGAATTTTCCACAGTATCGGTTGAAATAGTGTTACTTTCTGAACTTTCAACTGAAGCAGCTATTTCTGTATTTACATCAGCAGAAGCTGCTGCTTTCTTAGTAGTTCTCTTACGGGTAGTTTTTTTAGGAGCAGCGCTTTCTGCTGTATCAGTTGAAGCGGCAACAGTATCTGCGGCTGTATTTTTGTTTTCTGAACTCTCAGCAGAAACAGCTGTCTTGGTATCTGTATCAGCAGGAGCTGTTGCTTTTTTGGTGGTTCTCTTGCGGGTAGTTTTTTTAGGAGCAGCGCTTTCTGCTGTATCAGTTGAAGCGGCAACAGTATCTGCGGCTGCATTTTTGTTTTCTGAACTCTCAGCAGAAACAGCTGCCTCGGTATTTACATCAGCAGGAGCTGTTGCTTTTTTGGTTGTTCTCTTGCGTGTTGTCTTTTTAGGAGCAGCGCTTTCTGCTGTATTAACAGATTCTTCTGTGCTGACTTTTTCAGAAACAGTTTTGTTATGGATATTGCCTTCGGAAAGCACATCAGTCTCTTTTTTATTTTCATCTAATGAAGTTGTTTCTGCTGTCGGAGAAATTTCTTCTGAAATTTCAGCGCTGCCAACAGGTGACCATTTATGCATTATTCTGCTTACTGAAGATTCAAAATTTGCAGAGGGATCAGTAGGATCTTCTGCTGTATTATCTTCAGCCGGAGTTTGTGCGATTGAATTAGATTCTATAGCTTCCGGGATGTTATCGGGAATAACATCTATCTCATTTTGCAGTGAATCCTCATCATTGCTGAGGGAATCTTTGTTTTTCTGTTTGTTTATTATGAAATCGCTGTCTTTGGTGTCAAATTCGTCGCCGATTCGGAAAGTAGATCTCATGTAATTAATAAATGCGGCAACAAAGCCCAATATGATAAATCCGCAGAACGGCATCAGAAATCCGTTTGCATGGGGAAGAGCATCAATATAATGACCGAAAATCTTACTGGAGCCGAGAGCCTCTCTTATTATACCGGTGAGAATAAGTGGAATTGCGTATCCAATTGAATTGGCAAGGGCATCTAAAAATGCAGATTTAACGCTGTGCTTTACGGCAAAAGCCTCACATCTCTGTACGGTAATGGAGTTTACAGCGAGAAGAGGAATGTAAATTCCGAGGCTTACTTCGATAGACGGCATGTAAGCACTCATGAGCATATAAAAAGGTATTATGAGCAATACACCTGTTACAGCATAAACTCCGACTCTCAGCCATTTAGGCATTTTCTTAAAGATAAGAGCGGTAAATATTTCAAGGAATATAAGAAGAATAGCGGAAAGTGCCGCTAGAACAGCTGCGGTTGCAGCGCTTTTGGCAACTGCTATAAGGGGACAGATTCCGATAGCGTAAACAAGAACAGGATTACGGCTCAGAATACCTTTTTCAAAAATGCTTTTTGTATCCGGTTCTGATGGATTTTTAAACCGTGCCATTTATCTGAGCCTCCTTTTTCTTTTTTTGAAACAGTTTTTTAGATTTTTCCGGTTTCTCTTTTTTCTTTTTATTTTTATCAGAAGAGGTAAGGTGCTTTTCAATGAAAGGATCAACTATCGGCCAAACGGCGTTTATAAGGAGAACTGCAAAGACTGAACCGTCTTCATAGGGTCCTACGTATCTTATAAGCATACATAAAGCGCCGGCAGACATTCCGTACAGGAGCTTTGAAATAAGTGTGGCGGGCTGGGTAGCGGGATCGGTTATAAGGAAAATAGCGCAGAAAAGAAGCATACCAGATGCAAGCTCCATGACAAGGGACATCTTTCTTCCTGACATAACTCTGGGAAATACAACTGCGCAGAATGCACACACGGCTACAAATCCTGCTGAGGAAATCCAGCGGTCGGGATATCTTATAAACAGGTAAAGGGCAAGAGCGGCGCAAACTAGCATGCTTGTTGTACCGATTGCTCCGGGAATCATTCCTACGAAAACGTCAAAGTAGTTAAACCAGTCGGGACTGAGAGAGTTTCCTGTTTTAAGCATTCCGGCAAGGGAGGTTTCTGCAACAAACATAGGATCACTTGCTGCAAGAACATCTGCACCGGGAGCCGGGAATTTAAACATGGCATCCGGCCAGCAGATTATAAGGAAAGCAAGTCCGGCAGCAGCAGGCACAAAAGGTGTTTTAGCAGTGCTTCCAAAAGGAAGCTTTGCAACAAGTATTGCAAAAGCACTGCCTACAATGGGCATCCAAAGGGGAACCGATGCCGGAAGCATCAGGGCAATAATTACTCCGGTGAAAAGTGCAGAAAAATCAGAAAGAGAACTTTCCTTCTTAGTTACCTTACAGGCAATATATTCGCATACAACCGCAGTAATTGCCGAGAAAGCGATTATAAGCACCGCCCTCCAGCCGTAGTAATATATTGATATAGCCGCCGGAGCGGTTGACATAATCAGCATATCAGCCATATAGTTGCGTATGCTGTTATGACTGAGTTCAGTTCTGCCGTTACCGAAAAATTTCAAATGTATCATTCCTTACCATTATTTATTCATTGCGGACAACTTCGCCGGATATTATGATAGTAGTGTAATCTTTGTGAAAGAGGGGGCAGCTATGAAGATAAGCAGCGACAACATAAAAAATATAACAATAGAGCTATCGCCGTCGGACCTTGAAGGTCTCGATATAACCTTTGACGATATGGATTACTCAAACATAGAAACCCGCAGAGTTATCTGGACTCTTCTTGATATGGCACGTATAGAGCTGGGGAGGGATATAGATCCATCCGGAAG
The DNA here is from genome assembly GCA_958366985.1 of uncultured Oscillospiraceae bacterium. Classification (GTDB taxonomy): domain Bacteria; phylum Bacillota; class Clostridia; order Oscillospirales; family Acutalibacteraceae; genus UMGS263. The sequence goes on along the minus strand of CATXDC010000007.1, from coordinate 104,463 downwards.
AATGCTCATTGAAGCGACACCATCAGTCAAAGGCGGATGTATACTTAATTTTACAGTTCTTACAGGGGATTCGGATATAATGCCCAAAAGGCTTCTTGTAAAAAAGAACCTGAAAGAAAAGATCATAAACGTATGGGAATTTGAAAACCTTGAAAATGCCGCAAGGGCAGCAGCCGCCCTTATGCAGACAGGAAAATTTTGCCCTGAAAGCGTGTTATACGGCATGGACGGAAGATACCGTTTGTTTCTCAACAGCGGCGATTATCCCAAAGGTCTTCTCTGCGAGTTCGCAAAAAGAGTAAAAGGGGAAAGCGTTATAGCTTCAACCAAAGAGGCGTGGAAGTGCCTTTGTGAGAGAAACTGCCTTTTAAAGCTTTCCCGTCTGGCGTAAATATCTTATTTGCAGGCTTTATCAGCAAGCTTTTTCATATTGCTGATAGCTGTTGCCGGATTTTCCGCACCGAAAACTGCGCTGCCGGAGACAAATACATTGGCACCTGCTTCGGCGGCAGCGGTTATTGTCTTTTCGGAAATACCGCCGTCAACCTGTATATACATATTGTCAAGTCCCAGTTCACGGCATTTTGCCTTGACCTCGGCTACCTTGGGCATCATGTCCGCCATGAAACTCTGACCGCCGAATCCCGGTTCAACAGTCATTATAAGCACCATGCCGATATCCTTAAGGTATGGGAAAACAGCCTCAGCCGGAGTTGCCGGCTTCAAAGCTATTGCCGGAGTTTTTCCGGCTTTTTTTATAAGGTCAATAGCCTCGGCCGGATCTGAATCAGACTCAATATGAAAGGTTATAATATCAGCCCCTGCCTTTAAAAAATCGGGGATGTATTTTACCGGATCGCTTATCATAAGATGAACGTCAAAGACAAGATGAGTAACGGGACGCATTGCCTTTACAATAGGTGCGCCTAAAGTGATATTGGGCACAAAATGCCCGTCCATTACGTCGATGTGAAGCCAGTCGGCTCCGCAATTTTCCATATTAACAAATTCTTCTCCCATTTTTGAGTAGTCGCAGGAGAGAATAGAGGGTGAAATCTTAACCATAATATTGCCTCCATATATGCAAAAATAGCTAATATTATTTTATCAAATTTTATTTACCCGGTCAACGAAAATCGATATAAACTGACTGTTTAAAAGCCTATATAAAACATCGGCAGAAATTGTAAATTTAATTCGCCGTAAAAAGCAGACAGCAGCAATTTCTTCTTTTTGTATTAAGAAGAATTTGCCGCTGTTATTTTAATTATTCTTTAACGTAGACCTTTTCAATTGCGCCGATGAATACCTTGTGGAAATCCTTTTCGGGATACCATTTCATAACTGACGGATCTATGAATCCCTCCGGGTCTATTTGCTGAACCGCCATTGTGCGGCATACCATTATAACCTCAGCCTGTTCTATTCCCGTTGTGGAATCGGTGAATACAGGTTTAAGTCCCGTTTCGGCGGCTTTGTCTATATCTCTGCCTGACTTGCTGCCGCAGATTTTCATTTCATCCTTGTATTTTCCGCCGAAAAAGCTCAGTGTGAAAAGTCCTGATTTTTCCACAAAACCAAGAGTGTATCTCTGAGGACGTATAAATGCAAAAGCTGCATCCTTGCCCCAGATTTCTCCGAGACCGCCCCAGCTTGCCGTCATGGTGTTCCAGCCGCTTTCATCGCCTGCTGTAATGAGCATCCAGTCGTCAGATATCATTTCCTGTACACTTTTCTTTATTTCACGTATATTTACTTCTTTAAAACCTTTCATAAATCAGACTCCTTTCTGAACACATCTAATATGTAATAGATTATACTACAATTTTTCATCTTTTAAAACAGCTTTGCATAAAAAACACCTGTTTAAACATTTGCAAGTGATTAAAATACACAAATTTATAAACTTTCTGAATATTTATGCAAAAAAACACTTGATTTTATGCATAAACGGTGTATAATACAGAATATAAATTCACAAAACGTTCAGGAGGAAATGAAAATGAAAGAGATTAAAAAGGTTGTTCTCGCCTATTCCGGCGGACTTGATACATCAATTATTATTCCGTGGCTTAAGGAAAACTACAATAACTGTGAAGTTATCGCAGTTTCCGGCGACGTAGGACAGGGAACTGAGCTTGACGGCCTTGAGGAGAAAGCTCTTAAAACAGGCGCTTCAAAGCTCTACATTGAAGATCTCAACAAGGAGTTCGTTGAAGATTACATTTATCCCACAGTAAGGGCAGGCGCTGTTTACGAGGGAGATTATCTTCTCGGTACATCCTTTGCACGTCCCGCAATTGCAAAGAGGATTGTTGAAATTGCAAAGGCAGAGGGCGCAGATGCAATCTGCCACGGCTGCACAGGCAAGGGTAACGATCAGGTTCGTTTCGAGCTTACAATAAAGGCTTTTGCACCTGATATGGAGATCATCGCACCCTGGCGTATCTGGGATTTCAAGTCCCGTGAAGATGAGATTGAATATGCTGAGAAGCATAACATTCCTCTTAAGATAAACCGTGAGACAAACTACTCAAAGGATAAGAACCTCTGGCATCTTTCCCATGAGGGACTTGACCTTGAAGATCCGGCAAATGAGCCTCAGTACAATAAGCCCGGATTCCTTGAGATGGGTGTTTCTCCCGAAATGGCTCCCGATAAGCCCACATACGTTACAATCTCCTTTGAAAAGGGCAACGCAGTTGCAATTGACGGCGAGAAAATGGAGCCCGTTGAAATTGTAAAGAAGCTCAACGAGCTTGGCGGAGCAAACGGCATCGGTCTTGCAGATCTCGTTGAAAACCGTCTTGTAGGTATGAAGTCAAGGGGCGTATATGAAACTCCCGGCGGAACAATCCTTTACAGGGCACATCAGGTTCTTGAGACAATCACTCTCGACAGGGATACACAGCACTACAAGGAGCTTGTTGCAAACCGTTATGCAGAGCTTGTTTACTTCGGTCAGTGGTTCACTCCTCTCCGTGAGTCTCTCCAGGCTTTCGTTGACAAGACTCAGGAGACAGTTACAGGCGACGTAAAGCTCAAGCTTTATAAGGGTAACATCATCAACGCAGGCGTAACTTCACCCTACACCCTTTACAGCGAGGCTTTCGCAACCTTCGATGAGGACGATGTTTACGATCAGACAGATTCCGCAGGATTCATCAATCTCTTCGGACTTCCCATTAAGGTTAAGGCTCTTCTTGATGCACAGCGCGAGGGCAAATAAGAAGCAATAAGAATAAATCGGGGTGCGCTAAGTCCGCACCCTGTTTTCCATAAAGGCAGTTTTAAGGAGGACAGACATGAAGCTCTGGACAGGACGTTTTTCAAAAGAAGTTGACAAAAAGACAAACGATTTTAACTCATCAATAGCCTTTGACAGCAGAATGTTTCAGGAAGATATAGAGGGCAGTGTGGCTCATGCAACCATGCTCGGTGCCTGCGGAATAATCTCAGCAGAGGATATGCAGAGCATTATAGAGGGACTTGGGGAGATAAAAGAGGATATAATTTCCGGCAAGCTTCCCATTGACCCGGACGCAGAGGATATACACACCTTTATTGAGGGTGAGCTTACAAAGCGAAAAGGGGATGCAGGCAAGCGACTTCATACAGCAAGAAGCCGTAACGACCAGGTTGCCCTTGATATACGTCTTTTTCTGAGAAAGGAATGCGAGGGCGTAAAAGCTCAGCTTAAAGAGCTTTGTGAGGTTCTCTGCAAAAAGGCCGAGGAAAACAAAAACGTCGTAATGCCGGGATACACCCACCTTCAGAGAGCACAGCCCATTACTTTTGGTCATCACCTTATGGCATATGCATGGATGTTCACCCGTGATATAGAAAGGCTCAGCGACGCCGCAAAGAGGATGAATTATTCACCCCTTGGCTGCTGTGCTTTAGCGGGTACAACCTATAAGACAGACAGAAGCATATCCGCTGAGAGGCTGGGCTTTGACGGCAACTGCCTTAACTCCCTTGACGGCGTATCCGACAGGGATTTCTGCATAGAGCTTGCCTCAGCTCTTTCCCTTGCAATGGTTCATCTTTCACGTTTTTCCGAGGAAATAATTCTCTGGTGCTCATGGGAATTCAAGTTCATCGAGCTTGACGACGCATTCTCAACAGGTTCCAGCATCATGCCTCAGAAAAAGAACCCCGATATAGCAGAGCTTGTAAGGGGTAAATCAGGCAGGGTTTTCGGCGACCTTATGACTCTTTTAACAGTTATGAAAGGTCTGCCCCTTGCATATAACAAAGATATGCAGGAGGATAAAGAGGCAATTTTTGATGCATTCGATACAGTAAAAATGTGCCTTACAGCTTTCATTCCCATGATTGATACAATGACCGTTCTTGAAAAGAATATGCGTAAGGCCGCTGCCGGCGGATTCATCAACGCCACCGACTGCGCCGACTGGCTTGTAGGTAAGGGTATACCTTTCCGTGACGCATATAAAATCACCGGTATGCTGGTTGCAAAGTGCATTTCTCTGGGTACAACCCTGGAGGAGCTTCCTCTGGATGAATACAAAGCAATTTGTCCCGATTTTGACGAGGGAGTATATGATGCAATAAACCTCGATAACTGCGTACAGCGCAGACTTTCCCTCGGCGGACCTGCTTCGGAAAATGTCTCCAAACAGGCAGAGGAAGTTAAAAAGATACTTACAAAGGACTGATATAGAATGATAAAGGCAGGAATAATAGGCGCAACAGGCTATGCGGGAGCAGAGCTTGTACGCATACTTATAAATCATCCGGAAGCTGAAATTTCCGGAGTCTGCTCCGTAAGCTTTGAGGGAAAACCCATAAGTGAGGTTTATCCGTCCCTCTATGGTGTGTGCGATATGGTCTGCACAGATGCTGAAACCGTTATTGATGCAAGCGATATAGTTTTCGCCTGTGTTCAGCACGGAATCTCACAGGAGTTTGCGGAAAAATGCAGCAAGAAAAATGTTAAGTTTATAGACCTCGGCGCTGATTTCAGACTTGAAAGCGAAGAGGATTATAAAGAGTGGTACGGCGGAAGCTATATCTGCCATGAGCTCCATGAAAAAGCTGTTTACGGACTGCCGGAGCTTTTTAGAGCTGATATAGCCAAAACCGACGTTATCGCAAACCCCGGCTGCTATCCCACAAGCATTGCTCTGGGACTTTATCCGGCTCTTAAAAACGGATTTGTCAGCACCGACGGAATTATAATCGATTCAAAGTCAGGTGTTACAGGAGCGGGCAGAGGACTTTCCGAAACAACCCATTATCCCTCCTGCAACGAGGCTTTTTCTCCCTATAAAATAGCCGCTCACCGTCACACTCCCGAAATCGAGCAGACTCTTTCAAAGATTTCCGGGGAAAAGCTCAATGTGCTTTTCGTGCCTCATCTTCTTCCTGTAAACAGGGGAATTGTTTCCACAATCTATGCACATCTCAAAAATGGTGTTACAATGGAAGAAATAAGAAAGGCTTATGAAAAAGCTTACGGGGACGAATATTTTGTAAGGGTCATGGGTGAAGGAAAGGTTGCAAACCTCAGAAATGTTAAATGCAGCAATTTCTGCGACATCTCTCTTCACATGGATGAAAGAACAAATACCCTGATAATTGTCAGCGCCATTGACAATATGGTTAAGGGTGCTGCCGGTCAGGCGGTGCAGAATATGAACATACTTTTCTCACTTCCCGAAAAAACCGGTCTTACAATGGTTCCCACTTCATTCTGAGCCTTTTAAAGAGAAAGGTGATTTTATGAACAGTAAAAGAGTTGTGAAGATCATATGGGCGGGTATTTCCGCAGTGCTTCTTATTACAATGCTTACAGGCTGCATTCCCTCCAATGTGCCCTCAGACACACCTGCGGGATTTTTCAGCGGCATATGGCACGGCTGGATTGCCCCGATTTCCCTTGTACTGTCAATTTTTACCGATGCGAGAATCTATGAAGTGAACAACACCGGATTTTTCTATGATCTTGGATTTTATATGGCGATAATAAGCGGCTTTGGCTCTTTGGCGCTGAGCCGCAAAAAGAAAGACTGATTTTAAGGCGAACGGATGTGAAATAAAGATGATAACATACATAGACGGCGGCGTAACCGCTCCTAAAGGATTTAAAGCAAACGGTATACACTGCGGAATTAGAAAGAATAAATCAAAAAAGGACCTTGCCCTTATTTACTGCGAAAAGGAATGTACTGCCGCAGGCGTTTATACTCAGAACCTTGTCTGCGGAGCTCCCGTAACCCTTACTAAGGAAAATCTTAAAGACGGCAAGGCTCAGGCGATTATCTGCAACAGCGGCATTGCCAATACATGCAACGCAGACGGAATGGAAAAAGCTGTGGGTATGGGTAAAATAGCAGCCGATGCTCTTGGTATTTCCCCGGAAAACATGGTAGTCGCTTCAACAGGTGTTATTGGTCAGCCTTTGAGCCTTGAGCCTATTGAGAAAGGCATTGATGAGCTTGTAAAGGGACTTTCCGAAAACGGTTCCGACAGCGCAGCTCAGGCAATTATGACTACCGATACAGTAAAAAAAGAGTTTGCAGTGTCCTTTGAACTGGGCGGCAAAGAATGCAAAATTGGCGCAATTTCAAAGGGCTCAGGCATGATACATCCCAATATGGCTACAATGCTGGGATTTATCACCACCGACTGCAATATTTCCCCGGAAATGCTTCAGGCTGCTCTTAAAGCAGCAGTTTCCGACAGCTTCAATATGCTCAGCGTTGACGGAGATACCTCTACAAACGACACAGTTTGCGTACTGGCTTCAGGTCTTTGCGAAAATGAGTATATAGACAGCGAAAACGAAAGTTTCAAGGTGCTTGCCGCAGCTCTCAAAGATATCTGCATCAGCCTTGCAAGAGCAATGGCAAAGGACGGAGAGGGAGCTACAAAGCTTGTAATGTGCTCTGTTAAAGGCGCAAAGGATAAAGAGACAGCTAAAAAAGTAGCTAAAAGCGTAATTTGTTCCGCTCTTGTAAAAGCGGCAATGTTCGGCTCAGACGCCAACTGGGGACGTGTTCTTTGCGCTATGGGTTACTGCGGCGCAGATATTGACGTTACAAAGGCGGGAGTTTCCTTTAAGTCAGCGGCAGGAGAATGTGAAGTCTGCCGTATGGGTGCAGGAATCGAGTTCAGCGAGGAGATTGCTAAAAAGGTTCTCTCTGAGGATGAAATTACAATTGATGTAACCCTTATGGACGGCGAAGCTGAGGCCTGTGCCTACGGCTGCGATCTCACTTATGATTACGTTAAAATAAACGGCGATTACAGAACCTGATAAGGGTGTCTGATTTTAGGCGGGTGTTAGGATGCTTGAAAATATAGAAAATCAGGACAGGGCAAATGTCCTTGTGCAGGCTTTGCCCTATATTCAGAAATATTACAATAAAACCGTAGTTATAAAGTACGGCGGAAACGCAATGATAAACGAAGAGCTTAAAGAAGCGGTTATGACCGATATAGTTCTTCTCTCTCTTGTAGGCATAAACGTTGTCCTCGTACACGGCGGCGGTCCCGAAATAAACGATATGCTTAAAAAAATCGGCAAGGAGAGCAAATTCGTAAACGGTCTTAGATACACTGACGAAGAAACCGTTGATATTGTTCAGATGGTTCTTGCCGGTAAAGTCAATAAAAGCCTTGTGCAGCTTTTGGGAGCACATAAGGGAAAGGCAATCGGCCTTTGCGGCCTTGACGGCGGACTTCTCAAAGCGAAGCAGCTTGGAGAGGGCGAACTGGGCTTTGTAGGTGAAATCACCGACGTTGATGTAACTCCCGTAACGGACGTCATTTCAAAGGGATATATACCCGTTATCTCAACTGTCGCAGGGGGAGAAAACGGAGAGGTTTACAACATCAATGCAGATACTGCGGCGGCAAAAATCGCCTCAGCGCTCCATGCGGAAAAGCTCCTTTTGATGACCGATGTAAGAGGACTTTTAAGAGATAAGGACGACGAAAGCACCCTTATTTCCGTTGTAAACGTCAGTGAAGTGCAGGCTCTTAAAAATCAGGGAGTTATCTGCGGCGGTATGATTCCGAAAATTGATTGCTGTGTGGAAGCTGTCAGAAGAGGCGTTCACAGAGCCCATATTATCGACGGACGCATACCTCACTCAATACTTATGGAAATGCTTACCGATGAAGGTATAGGAACAATGTTCCTTTAATTATAAAAAGGACTTGATGAAATGGATTTTGAAACAATAAAGGCAAAAGCCGATAAATACTTTATGGCGACTTACGGCAGGTTTAATGCCGCTCCTGAAAAGGGAAAGAGCGCAACCCTCACGGACAGTGAAGGCAAGAAATATATAGATTTCACTAGCGGAATCGGTGTAAACTCTCTGGGTTACGCAGATGCCGCATGGGTAGATGCAGTTGCAGGACAGGCGGCAAAGCTTCAGCATATTTCAAACCTTTACTATAATGAACCTTCTGCCCTCCTTGCGGAAAAGCTCTGCGAGATGGCAGGCTTTGAGAAAGTGCTCTTTTGCAACTCAGGAGCTGAGGCAAACGAATGCGCCATTAAAATAGCAAGAAAATACAGCTTTGACCATTACGGTGAGGGCAGAGGAAAGGTCATCACACTTGTTAACTCATTCCACGGCAGAACTATGGCAACCCTTGCGGCAACAGGTCAGGATGTTTTCCATAACTACTTTTTCCCGTTCCCTGAGGGCTTTGCATATGCCGAGGCAAATAACCTTGAAGCTCTCAAAGAGGCTGTTGATGATACAGTATGCGCCGTTGTAATGGAGCCCATTCAGGGCGAGGGCGGAGTAATGCCCCTCGATAAAGAGTATGTAAAAGCCGCTGCTGAGTTTTTGGCCCAAAAGGATATTCTTCTTATTTTCGACGAAGTTCAGACAGGCGTCGGCAGAACCGGAAAACTTTATGCATGGGAGCATTTCGGAGTAAAACCGGATATTCTCACCAGTGCCAAAGGCCTTGGCGGAGGACTTCCCATAGGAGCGTGTCTTGCCGGTGAAAAATGCGCCAATGTTCTCACAAAGGGAACTCACGGTACAACTTTCGGAGCAAATCCCGTAGTATGTGCCGGTGCTTTGCAGGTTCTCGAAAGACTCACTCCCGAATTTCTCACAAAGGTGAGGGCAAAGGGAGAGTATTTCAAATCTCAGCTTCTTAAAATAGACGGCATCAAGTCTGTAAGAGGCGAGGGACTTATGCTGGGTGCAGAGCTGGAAAATGGAACTGCTGCCGACGTTGCGGCAAAGTGCGTGGAAAAGGGGCTTCTTGTTCTCACTGCAAAGACACTTCTCCGTTTCCTTCCTCCTCTTGTAATAACCTATGATGAAATTGATGAGGGTATGGAAATACTCAAAAGCGTAATAGAAAACAACTGAAAGGACTGACTTAAAATGAAGCATCTTCTTAAAATGCTCGACCTTACAACTGAGGAAATAACCGAGCTTCTGAATCTTGCCGACCAGCTCAAATACGAGCAGAAAAACGGCATTAAGCACCATCGCCTTGAGGGCAAAACTTTAGGTATGATTTTCCAGAAAGCTTCTACAAGAACCCGTGTTTCCTTTGAAACAGGTATGTATCAGCTTGGCGGATACGCACTGTTTCTCAGCGCATCCGATTTACAGATAGGCAGAGGAGAGCCTGTTGAAGATACAGCAAGGGTACTTTCAAGGTATATTGACGGTATTATGATAAGAACCTTTGAACAGAGTGAAGTTGAAAGCCTTGCAAAATACGGCTCAATTCCTGTTATTAACGGTCTTACTGATTTCTGTCATCCCTGTCAGGTTCTTGCAGACCTTCTCACTGTAAGAGAGCATAAGGGCAAGCTTCAGGGACTTAAGATGTGCTATATCGGCGACGGAAACAATATGGCAAACTCCCTTATTGTAGGCGGACTTAAAATGGGCATGACTGTCAGCGTTGCCTGCCCCGAGGGATATGAGCCCCATGAGGATGTGCTTAATTACGCTGTTCCCACTGGTAACTTCACCCTTTGCCGTGATCCCAAAGAGGCAGCAAAGGATGCAGATGTTATCTTTACCGATGTCTGGTCATCAATGGGTCAGGAGGGCGAAGCACAGCAGCGCCGCAAGGCATTTGAGGGAATCTATCAGGTAAACGATGAACTTCTTTCAGTTGCAAAGGCAGACTGCATGGTACAGCACTGCCTGCCGGCTCACAGAGGCGAGGAAATCACCGCTGAGGTTTTTGAAGCTCATGCAGATGAGATTTTCGACGAGGCAGAAAACAGACTTCACGCACAGAAAGCAGTTCTCGTAAAGCTCATGGAGGACTGAGAATAGTTTATATAAATCCTAAAGGACGGCAAAAGCCGTCCTTAATTTTTTGAAGTAAATTTCTTTAAATCCGTTGACCTTTTGGGAGAATTGTGATATATACTCAAAAGAGGGGTGATAATATGAAAAAATCTGTTAAAATTACAATAAGCGTAATTTGCATATTATTGGTCGCTGTTTTGAGTTTCTCAGGTGCATTTATGTTCTACTATCCTCATTACAAATCTTCCAAAATGGAAGTTGTCACTTCCGACAGAGAGCTTAAAGACGGTGAAATCCGTGTTATGAGCTGTAATCTCAGGTGCATAAATCCCACGGATTTAGGAAAGAAAAGCTGGTTCTACCGTGCCGATCTCGTTATGAAAAACATTCAGTCAGAGTATCCGGGGATTATCGGTTTTCAGGAGTGTACAAAATACCAGTATCCCTATCTGTGTGAATCTCTTCCCGAATATGATTCTGTAATCACTTACCGTGATAAGTTCGTAAATGCCGAAGGATGCCCGGTTTTTTACAGAAAGGATTTATATACCTTAGTGGATAAAGGTTCATTCTGGCTTTCTGAAACCCCTGATGAAATGAGCAAGGACTGGGGCGCAGCCTGCTACCGTATTTGCAGTTATGTTATCTTAAAAGAAAATGACAGCGGAAAGGAATTTGCGCTGTTCAATACACATCTTGACCATGTGAGCGATAAAGCACGCATTAACGGAATAAAAGTTGTCCTTGATAAAATTGAACAGTTCGGCGGTATGCCGTCCATACTTATGGGAGATTTAAACGCCGAGGAAGATTCGGCAACTTATACCAGCGCACGGGAAAGCTTTGACGATGTAAAATATCTGACGGAAAAGACAATGACCAGTGCAACTTATCAAAACTGGGGAAAGGCTCTCGACAGAGACTGCATAGATTATGTAATGGTTTCCAAAACCGGCTTTACGGTAAACGAATATAAAGTAGTACAGACCACATATGACGGAGTTTATCCCAGCGATCATTTTCCGCTGTCTGTAAGTCTTAATTTAAAATAAATTTAATATATATTCTTGAAAGGAATGATTTAAATGTACAGAATTTCAAATTTTACGGATAACGATGATGTTAAGATCATCGACCAGAAGGGGCCATTTGCCATTGCAGAGTGGCAGCGTGATCTGAGTGTCATGCCAAGAGGCGCCGTAACAGCTTACTATTCTTCAAAGATGAACATCAGAAAGCGTCAGCTTATCTGTAATGTATCTGTTGCAAGTGTTACCGTACAGGCGGGAGCAATGCAGTGGTCAGTGGGAAATGTAAACGCAACCACGGGAATCAAAAGCGCAGGAGATTTGCTGTCAAAGGCGTTCAGAGGAGCTGTTACCAAGGAATCAGCTATAAAGCCGGAATACAAAGGCAACGGCACATTGGTTCTTGAGCCTACATACAAACATCTTATTCTTCTCGATACTGCCGAATGGGGCGGAAGCGTAGTTCTTGATGACGGACTTTTCCTTGCCTGTGATTCAAACCTCAAGCATAAAACAGTTATGAGAAATAATCTTTCATCGGCTGCTGCGGGAAATGAGGGACTTTTCAATCTCAGCCTTAATGGAAACGGAATATTCTGTATTGAATCCGACTGTCCAAAAGATGAGCTTATCGAGATAACCCTTGAAAACGATGTAGTGAAGATTGACGGAAATCTTGCTCTTGCGTGGAGCGCAGGACTTAATTTCACCGTTGAGCGTTCAGGTAAAACCCTTATCGGTTCAGCGGCTTCCGGTGAGGGCCTTGTAAACGTTTACAGAGGCACAGGTAAAATCCTTATGATGCCCAGCGCCAACATGCCCAATATTTAAACCCAATTATAATTACCTTCAAACAAACACCAGTTCCCCTGCTTTGGATTTTATCCGGCAGGGGAACTGGTGTTTTATTTCTCAGTTTACTTTTCTGAATTTGCGATTTTTGAACTTGTCTCTACACAAAAATCTTTCTTTCCGCAGTGGGGACATGTGAGTTTTCGTGTTTTGGGAGTATGGTCTGAGAAGAGAAAATATTTAAGCTTCGGTTTAAATACAGTTTTGCAGTGTGGGCAGATATAGGATGTTGCCTTATAGTACATGGCGGTAATGGCTATTCCCATGGCTATAATGAACGGCAGAAGCAGAATAAAGGGCAGAAAATCTCCTGTTCTTATCCAGTGAATAAGACCGATTATTTCAAGAATGTCCATAATAATGCCTACTGCCAGCATTATGCCGTGTACCTTACCTAAAGTCTTTTTGCTTTTCATTCTGTGCTCTATGTCCTGTGATGAATTGACAGTGAGAAAACCGCACTCTTTAATATCCCTTTTAACCGATTCAACTGCATCCTTTTGTTTTTGCAGTTCGGATATCTCTCCGCTGAGCCTAATCTCCTGTTCCTCCAAAAGAGCTAAAAGGATTTCGTTCCCATTGCCGTTTTCCACAATTTCTTTAATACAGCTCAGAGAAAGCCCGAGAGAGCGGAACATACATATAAGCCTCAGCTTTTTTACATCTTCCTCAGAATAAAGTCTTCTGCCTCCCTCCGAGATTTCTGAGGGCTTGAAAAGATTCTGACGGTCGTAGTACTGCACAGTGCGAACCGATACATTACACAGTGCGGCAATCTCTCCGCTTGAATATTTTGACATAGATTTCACCTCCTTGAGGTCAACATAGCACATTACCCAAGGTAACAAGCAATAGGTTACCTTGGGTAACAAATGAAAATTTTTTATTTTTCTTAAAATCACTCTTCTATTATATATTCCATATTTCCCAGATGATATATTTCTATAATACATTCCCTGATATCTGTATCTATTGAAAGGAAACCGGAAAATTTTGAAAGATTATATCCATAAGTTTCATCTATTACTTCAAAGGACTTGTCGGAAAAATCTGAAATAAATTCCTTTAGGGAAAGTTTTTCTCCGGTAAAAGAGCCTGTATTTCCGCAGAAATTCATAATGTAAACATAAGAAAAATCAGGATCAACGTTTCCGAATTTTACAAAAGCTCTTCCATCTGTCTGCCTGCACGGTTTCTCTGTGGAGACAATTCCAAAGGGAAACTCCAATATAAGTGTATCATTTGAAAAATTTATGGAAGTTACACGCATATCGTGAAGGCTGTACTGTAAATCAGAAATATTTTTTCTTACTGAAGTTTTCATAATGATACACTTCTTTCCAATTTTATTTTTCCGAGCAAAGCTCCTCTATAAGATCTTCAACCCACTGACCTTTTCCCAAAATCGCTGCACTCATAGGCGGCATGTCAATGTAGTTATATTGCGCTTCAATTCCCGTAAGACATTCGCTGCACTGCCACTGGGGCGGGAAAATAAAGTTAAGGGTATAGTCGTTGCGGTTAATGATGGTGAGTATTCCGTCCTCGCCTTTTTCTCTCGAGAAAGCAACGCATTTGTTGCCCGATGAAATGGATTCAAAATTTCCGTCTTTAAGAGCGGGACATGCGTTCCTTATTCTGCCTAAAAGCTTATACCAGTTAAGAAGCTCCTTGTTTTCTTTTCCCCATGGGTAGCATCCTCTGTTAAAGGGGTCCTGATAGCCTTCCATTCCCGCTTCGTCGCCGTAATAAAGGGACGGAACGCCGGGGAGTGTATACTGAATTGCCGATGCCATTTTCATAAGGCGTATACCCTGTTCATACTGGAGCTCAGATAGCTTTCTGCCGCTTTGCCACTGTCTGTCACCGCCACGGCACTGTTCTCCCGCAAGGAGGGTAATTGCTCTTACAGTGTCGTGAGTACCGATGTGGTTCATGAGGATGTTTATAACCTGAGGGGGATAGTTTTCGAGAATTGTCATAATTGACTGGGCAAAGTAATCTGCATTGCCGCTTCTCAGATAATGGAGTATGGCTCCCGCAAAGGGATAGTTCATAACGCTGTCAAGCTGTTTTCCCAAAAGATAACGTCTGCGGCTGGAATACGCATATTTATTTGAAGCGTCCTCCCATACTTCGCCTAAAACCAAAGCGTCGCTTTTTTCTTCCTTTGCGGCTTTTCGCAGTGAATCAAGGAATACGTCAGGCAGCTCGTCAGCAACATCAAGACGCCAGCCGGAAGCTCCGAGTCTGAGCCATTTGCGGACAATGCCGTTTTCTCCTGTTATGAAATCTATAAATTCAGGGCAGTCCTCTTTTACTTCCGGAAGAGTTTCAATTCCCCACCAGGACTGGTAGTCATCAGGCCAAAATCTAAACTTGTACCACTGATAATAGGGGCTGTTTTTGTCACGGTAGGCTCCGCTTTCACCGTAGTGACCGTATTTGTTGAAATAAATGCTGTCGTCTCCCGTGTGGCTGAAAACTCCGTCGAGAATTACTTTTATGCCCAGCTTCTCCGCGGCCTTGCACAGACTTTTAAAGTCCTCTTCACTTCCGAGGAGTGGATCGATCTGAGAATAATCTCCCGTATCATAGCGGTGATTTGAGTAGGCTCTGAAAATGGGATTGAGATAAAGGCAGGTGACTCCCAGTTCTTTTAGTCTGTAAAGATGCTCTTCTATTCCCTTTAGGTCGCCGCCGAAAAAGTCATTATTTAAAATTTTACCCTGTTCATTGGGCTTCCAGTAAGGCTCCTCGCCCCATGTTTCACGGATAATTCTGTCTGAGGGCACATCCTTTTTAGGAGTTACTGATTTTGCAAATCTGTCGGGGAAAATCTGATAGATAATCCCGCCCTGAAGCCATTGGGGAACGGTAAAATCCTTTGAATAAACGGTGAGCTGAAAATCTGCGCTTACTCCGCCGATTCGTCCTATTCCGTTTCCGCTGTTGAAGATACAGCTTCTGCCATAGGGCGTTTCATATTCAAAGTGATACCAGTAAAGGCCGGGGGTTTCGGGAAGAGTGTAGACTATTTTCCACCACTCGTGGTCGTCGCCGTCCATGCCGTTCCACTCCATTTGGATACAGTGGGGCTGATACAGGTCGTCACGGTGGATAACAAGAAATGCATAGCTGCACTGAAAGTATCTGGGAAGATTTATCCTCAGCGTTACTTCTGTGCCGCAGCTTAAAGCTCCGAAAGGATATTTATATTTTATATCACGGGAATTAAAGGGGATATTGCTCATTGAAATCACCTGTTATCAAAAATAAGGGGCCAAGCCGTGAAGCTTCGCCCCGGTTGATTTTTATTTTACCATAAATCCGCATTTATGTCAGTGGTGCAGATTTTGTAAACTTAAATCATGTTTATTATTATTCTACGGGAGAGGTAAACCAGATGTTGTCTGCATACTCCTTAACAGCTCTGTCTGCTGCAAATCTGCCTGCTCCTGCAATGTTCATAAGGGACATTCTGTTCCAGGTTTCTCTGTCCTTCCAGACCTCGGAAATGTGCTCCTGAACACGGCGATAATCGGAGTAATCGGCAAGAGCCATGTAGGGATCGCTGTTGATAAGCGCAAAACCTACTTCACGGAAAGCCTTGCCTGCAATGTCGGAGTTAATCATATCAAGAATCCTGTGAAGCTCAGGATTGTTGTGATAATACTGGTCGGGATGATAGCCCATGCGCTTGAGCTCCTGTACTTCCGGTGTTGTCATGCCGAAAAGGAAGATGTTCTCGTCGCCCACAGCTTCGTGAATCTCAACGTTTGCTCCGTCGAGAGTTCCCAGAGTAATTGCGCCGTTGAGCATAAGCTTCATGTTTCCTGTACCGCTTGCCTCAGTTCCCGCAAGGGAAATCTGCTCGCTTATATCTGCTGCCGGCATAAGCTTTTCAGCAAGAGTTACGTTGTAGTCCTCCATGTATACAACTTTGAGTCTGCCTTTGATGTCGGGGTCATTGTTTACAAGGTCGGCAATAGAGCAGATAAGGTTGATTATCTTCTTTGCCATAAAGTATCCGGGAGCTGCCTTTGCGCCGAAGATGTAGGTTTTCGGTACAAAGTTTCCGTTTGGATTTGCCTTTATTGCAAGATACTGAGCTAAGATGTTGAGGGCGTTGAGGTTCTGACGCTTATACTCGTGAAGACGCTTTACCTGAACGTCAAAAATTGACTCGGGGTCTATATCTATGCCGTTTGTCTTTTTGACAAGCTTTGCGAAATCCTTTTTGTTTTCTGTCTTGATTTTCTCAAGCTCTTTGAGCACGGCTTTGTCGTCTTTATAGGCGGCAAGCTTTGAAAGAGCGGCGGCATCGTGGGAGAAATCCGCACCCAGAAGCTCTGAAAGGAATGAGTCAAGACGGGGATTTGACTGACACAGCCAGCGGCGGTGAGCAATACCGTTTGTAACGTTTTTGAACTTTGCAGGGAAAAGTGAGTAATACTCTTTGAAAACAGTGTCTTTGAGGATCTGACTGTGAAGAGCGGAAACTCCGTTTACGCTGTGGCAGGAAGCTACGCAGAGGTTTGCCATGCGTACAACTCCGTTTGAAATAACTGCCATTTTCTCAACTGCATCGGCTTTGCCTGTGCTGTCCCAGATGAATTTTCTCAGACGGTTGTCGATTTCCTTTGTAATCTGATAAATTCTCGGAAGCATTGTGCGGATAAGGTCTTCAGGCCAGCACTCGAGAGCCTCGCTCATAACTGTATGGTTAGTGTAGGCGATAGTGCTTGTGACAACCTTCCATGCCTCATCCCAGCCATAGCCGCACTCGTCAAGGAGTATTCTCATAAGCTCGGGAATAGCCATTGTGGGATGTGTATCGTTTACGTGAATTGCAACTTTGTCGGCAAAATTATCCATTGTGCCGTACTCACGCAGATGACGGTGAACGATGTCCTGAACAGAGGCGGAAACAAGGAAATACTGCTGACGAAGACGCAGGCTCTTTCCCTCGGGATGATTGTCTGAAGGATAGAGAACCTTGCTTATGACCTCAGCCATGGCGGTGCGTTCCATTGCACGCATATAATCGCCCTGATTGAAAAGGTTCATATCAAATCCGGGAGCCTTTGACTGCCAGAGTCTGAGAACGCTGATGCCTTTGCCGTCCTTGCCGGAAACATACATATCGTTGGGAACAGCGTATACGCTGGTGTAGTCTGTGTGCTCAACATAGTGATAGGAGCCGTCCCAGCCGTCGTTTACTCTGCCGCCGAAGCGTACTTCAATTGAACATTCCTCTTTGGGAACAAGCCAGATGTCGCCGCCGGGAAGCCATGAGTCGGGAAGTTCGGTCTGCCAGCCGTCAACGATTTTCTGCTTGAAAATGCCGTATTCGTAGAGGATTGAATATCCTGTTGCACGGTAGCCCTGAGATGCAAGGCCGTCAAGGTAGCAGGCTGCAAGTCTGCCGAGACCGCCGTTTCCGAGACCTGCATCGGGTTCGCTCTCATATAGATTTTCCAGAGTGATTCCGAAATCCTTAAGAGCCTCCTCAGCAGTTTTTGTAAGACCTAAATTGTAAAGGTTGTTTTTAAGAGAACGGCCCATAAGGAATTCCATGCAAAGGTAGTAAACGTGCTTTCCGCTGCCGTTTATAGCCTTTTTATCAAATTCGCTTCTGCCGGTATTCATCATGTCCTTTATGATTGTTGCAAGAGCTTTATAGAACTGGTCGTAGCTGGCCTCTTTTGCGGAAACTCCGAACAGGTGTGAAAGCTTCTGCTGTATAAGCTCTGACATTTGAGCTTTAGATAATGAGTAATTCATACAATTCCTCCAAAAGTTAGTGTAAAAAAGTGCGTTTATCTAAAAGATATTATATATTTTATACTAAAAAACATGTATTTTCAACAGTAAAGGGAACGGTAATATAACGAAATTGTACTTACACAATTGTTCATATATCACATAATGTCAATGCTTTTTGACAAAAATCGGACTTTATCGTTTAAAATAGCGTAAAAAACCCTTTATAAAGGCGGATTTATATTGTATAATAACGGTGTATATACATCTTTAGAAAAAACGGGGTGCAGAAATGGAAAAGAATAAGGTCAAACTTACTATTGGCGGGTCTGAATATTCTATTCTTACCGATGACAGCGTTGAATATACAGCAGCTCTCGGCGATGAGCTCAATGAAAAAATAACTGATATTTTAAACGATAATTCAGGCATTTCAGTGACACAGGCGGCTGTGCTCACAGCTCTCGAGTACTGCGATATGTACAAAAAGGCTGAGAAGAGCGCAGATAACCTGAGAGGACAGATAAAGGATTACCTTGAGGATTCCGCAAGGGCACGTATGGAAGTGGAGGTTGCCCGTCGGGAGGTGGAAAGACTCAGCCGTGAAGTGCAGAAGCTTCAGGCCAAGCTTGCCGCAGAGGGAAAAAGATAAATGATAAAAGGCGAAATTTTAGCTCCGGCTGGTTCCATGGAAGCTCTTGTTGCTGCGGTCAGGTGCGGAGCCAATGCAGTTTATTTAGGCGGCAAGGAGCTCAGCGCAAGAAAGAATGCCGCCAATTTTTCTTTTGAGGAGCTTAAAGAAGGAGTTTCCTACTGTCATGTAAGGGGTGTAAAAGTATATCTTGCAATAAACACCCTTGTAGGGGACAGGGAACTTAAAAATGCTGAAAAGGCAATAGAAGAAGGCTGCCTTGCGGGAGTTGACGCTTTTATCGTACAAGATTTAGGCGTTGCGGCTCTTGCGAGAAAATGTGCACCTGATATGCCTTTGCACGGCTCTACCCAGATGTCGGTGCACACTCTTTCGGGAGTGCGTGAGCTTGAGGATATGGGCTTTAAAAGGGTGGTTCTTGCCCGTGAAATGAGCCTTGAAGAGATAAAGGAAATAGCTTCTCAGTGCAAAGCGGAGCTGGAAGTGTTTGTACACGGAGCTCTTTGTATGTGCGTTTCAGGACAGTGCTATTTAAGCGCAGTTTTAGGAGGCAGAAGCGGAAACAGAGGACTTTGCGCCCAGCCCTGCCGTCTGCCTTTCACAGCCAATGGAGGTACCGGCAGCGATTTAAGCTTAAAGGATTTGTCGGTTATAGAGCATCTCAGCGACCTTTCGGCAGCAGGAGTGACCTCCTTTAAAATAGAGGGCAGAATGAAACGTCCTGAATATGTTGCCGCAGCGGTGGAAAGCTGCAAAAGTTCATTGGAGGGCAATTACAATTTTGACCGAAAAGAGCGGCTCAGAAGTGTTTTCTCCCGTTCCGGTTTTACTGACGGATATTTTACCGGACACAGAGGAAAAGAGATGTTCGGCAAAAGGGAAAAGGACGACGTCACCGCTGCAAAGGGAGTGCTTTCCGCTCTCGAAAACCTGTACCATAAAGAAGTGCCCCTTATAGGCTGTGAGATGTCATTTTATGCAGCAGAGGGCGAAAATATGAGCCTTGCCGTAAAAGCAAAGGGCAAAACGGTTTTTGTAACCGATGACAGTCTTTGCGAAAAAGCTTTGAAGAGAGCTACAAGTGAAGAGGAAGTAAAAGAGCGTCTTAATAAAACAGGCGGCACCCCTTTTTACTGTACCCATATAGATGCTGAAATTGAGGGGGAAATTGCACTTCCGGCATCGGCTATAAATAATCTTCGCCGTGAGGGTCTCCAAAAACTGGAAGAGGAGCTGGGAAAAACAAATCCCATTCCCTTTGAAAGCCATGATATTTCCATTTCTCCCCATATGTCGGGAAAAGTGAGAAATATTTACCGCTTTGCTTCTCCCTTCCAGATTCCTAAAAAGGTTCTCGAAGAAAAGGGAAGCCTCGTTTTTGTACCCCTTCAAAAATGGCGTGAGGGACTCGAAAAGGTTGGCTCTGTCCGTTCAGGCGTAGAAGTCCCCAGAGGAATGTTCGGCAAGGAGCAGACGGTAAAGCGTATGCTTTCCGAAGCATTTGAAGGTGGAGTAAAAAACGCTCTGTGCGGAAATATCGGTTCGGTGCGTCTTGCCCGTGAAGCCGGATTTAAGGTATACGGCGATTTCGGACTTAATATAATGAATACGTTGAGCATTGAAGAGATTCAGAAGATGGGAGTTTCGTCCTGCGTTATGTCCTTTGAAATGACTCTTGGAGCCATTGGAGAAGCAGGGGGCGAAATGCCCAGAGGCATAATAGTTTACGGCAGACTCCCGCTGATGCTCACAAGAAACTGTCCTGCAGCAAATGGAAAAGTAAAATGCGACAAATGCGGCGGGCACGGTGTGATTACCGACAGAAAGGGAACCTCATTCCCTGTAATGTGTAGTTTCGGATGCAGTGAGCTGCTCAATTCACGTCCACTTTATATGGGTGACAGACTCCGTGAAATATCCAATGTGGATTTCAGAATGTTCCGTTTTACCGACGAAACAAGGGAAGAGGCGGAACAGGTGCTTTTAGCCTATGAAAAAGGAGAAAAGCCCAAAGGCGAATTTACCAGAGGACTTTATTACAGAGGTGTAGAATAATTTGGAAATTATCAAGATAAAAAAACTCAGTGAAAAAGCGGTTGTACCGGTTCGTGCAACTGAGGGCAGCGCAGGTATGGATTTGTGCGCCTGTATGGATGAAAGCATTACCCTTAAGGGCGGCGAAACAGCTCTTATTCCCACGGGAATAGCTGCCGAGATTCCAAAGGGATTCGGACTTTTCATTTTCCCCAGGAGCGGGCTTTCCATAAAACATGGCATAGGACTTTTAAACTCTGTAGGTGTTGTGGACAGCGACTACCGTGGAGAAATAAAAGTCGGAGTAATCAATCAGATTTCAGAAAGCTATACAATCGAGCCGGGTGAGAGAATAGCCCAGATGGTTCTGATGCCTGTGGCTCTTGCAGATACAGTTGTTGTTGACAGCCTTGAGGAAACGGACAGAGGCGACGGCGGATTCGGTTCTACGGGCAGAAAGTAAGGCGGCGATAAAATGGAACTTATACTAGCGTCCGGTTCTCCCAGAAGAAAAGAGATACTGGAAAATATGGGGTATTCCTTCACCGTCAAAACTTTCGGATGCAGCGAAGAGCTTCCTGCTGAAACAAAGCCGGAGGATGCCGCAGGAATACTTGCAAAGAGAAAAGCCTTTGCGGCTTTTGATAGACTCAGAGAAAGCGGAAAGACTGATTTTACAGTTATCGGTTCCGATACCGTTGTGGCATCGGACGGTGAAATTTTAGGAAAACCCAAAAATAAAAGCGATGCCGTATGTATGCTTTTAAAGCTTTCTGGCAAAACTCACAGCGTATACACAGGCGTGTGCGTAAAAAATGAAAATTTTGAAGAGGTCTTTGTAAACGAAACAAAGGCGGAGTTTTATCCTCTTTCGGAAGAAATGTGCAGAAGGTACGTTGAAACCGGAGAGCCTATGGATAAAGCCGGAGCTTACGGTATACAGGGTCTCGGAAGCGTCCTTGTAAAGAGGATTGACGGAGACTTTTTCTCCGTTATGGGACTGCCTGCCGCACAGACGGCAAGGGTTCTGAAAAAAGCTGGAATATTCTCTGAAAAGGGAATTGTATAATTGTTTCTTACGGAAATGATTTATAAATGAATATCTATGATATGTAAAAACATACGGGATTTAAGCCGAATACAGTGTAAAAAAGCAAAAAAAGGCAGATTTTTTTAAATAAAAAGTAAAAAATTAGTTTCAATTTTGCTTAAACTGTTGAGAAACCCTTGGTTGTGGGTTATAATAACATGTGTTATTGTCAAAAATGCAGTTATTGGGTTTCGTACTTAAACCCTAAGCGAAAGGAGTAAATAAAATGTTGTTTTCTCAGGACATAGGAATTGACCTTGGTACTGCGAATACTCTTGTTTTTGTAAAAGGAAAAGGTATTGTTATAAGAGAGCCTTCAGTTGTTGCGGTTGACGTTCGCTCAAATCCTCCCCGTGTTGTTGCGGTTGGAACAGAGGCTAAAGAGATGATCGGCCGTACACCCGGTTCAATTATCGCAAAGCGTCCCCTTAAAGACGGAGTTATTGCAGATTTCGATATGACATCAGATATGCTTAAAGCTTTCATTCGCCGTGCAATAAGCACATCTCCCTTCAGCAAGGCGAGAGTTATGATCTGTATGCCTTCAGGCGTAACAGGCGTTGAGAAGCGTGCTGTTCATGATGCTGCAAGAAGCGCAGGCGCAAAATATGTAAGCCTTATCAAAGAGCCCATGGCAGCAGCTATCGGCGCAGGACTTCCTGTTGCAGAAGCTACCGGAAGCATGGTTGTAGATATCGGCGGCGGTACCGCTGAAGTTGCCGTTATTTCTCTCGGTGACATAGTAACATCCTGTTCCGCAAGAGTTGCCGGCGACGATTTCGACGAGGCAATCATTTCCTACATCAAGAAAAAGTATAATCTGCTTATCGGTGAAAGAACAGCAGAGGATATCAAGATAAAGATCGGTTCCGCATATCCCTATGAGGGTGAGGGCGGAATGGACGTCAAGGGACGTAACCTTATGGACGGACTTCCCAAGAACATTGAGATTTCAGCAGAGGAAATCCGTGAGGCTCTTGCAGATCCGGTAAATCAGGTTCTTGATGCAATCCGTTCAACTCTTGAGAAAACTCCTCCTGAGCTTTCAGCTGATATTATCGACCACGGCATTATGCTTACAGGCGGCGGAGCACTCCTCAGAGGACTTGACAAGCTCATTTCCGAAGAGACAAAGATGCCCGTTCACGTTGCTGAGAATCCTCTTGACTGTGTTGTTGACGGCACAGGCAAATGCCTTGAAAAGGATATGCTCAGCCTTACTTCAAACAAGAACTTTGACAGCAGAGCATAAAATATTCTGCTGAAAATAAAATAATGTACCGTGAGGGATAGTTATGCGTGAATTTTTCCGCAGTACCCGTCTTAAAGTGCTTGCAGCCGTGTTAGCGGTCGTCGTAGTGGCGTCTGTTGCGGCAGCGGCCTCGCATAACGGCACATCTGTTTTGTCCTCTGCACTGGGAACGGTATTCGGGCCTGTGCAGAGGCTTTCGGCTTTTGTGTCGGAAAAGATAGGGGAAATAGGCGGCGGTTTTGTATCTGCCGGAACATATAAAAAACAGGTTGAAGAACTCGAGAAGCAGGTCGAAGAATATCAAAAGCAGCTTGTGGACTACGAAAAAACCCTTAAAGAAAATCTCAATTATGAAGAGTTCTTAGGGGTAAAGGAAGAGCACAGCGACTTTGTATTTTCATCTGCCAGAGTTATAAGCCGTGATACGGCGGATATGTTTTATTCCTTTGTTATAAATAAGGGTACAAAGGACGGAATAGCCGTAAATGACCCTGTTATTTCCGGAGAATATCTTGTAGGCGTTGTAGTCAAAACAGCTCCCACATATTCCGTTGTTAAGACAATTCTTGATCCCCAGGTAAGTGTGGGTGCATATGAAATCAGAACAGGTGAAAGCGGATTTGCCTCAGGTGATACTGAGCTTGCACTTCAGGGACTTATAAAGCTTTCGGGAATCGAAAGTGAAACAGCAATAGCAACAGGAGGTATTGTTTCCACCTCCGGTATCGGCGGAGTTTATCCCCGTGACCTTATTATAGGAACAGTTACTGAAATTAAGGATAACACCCACGATATTTCCTCTTATGCCGTTATAAAGCCCGGCGTTGATGTTTCAAAGCTCGATGCGGTTTTTGTAATAACCGAGTTTGAAGGTCAGGGCATAACGACGGACGGGGAAAGTTCGGCAGAATAAAGGCGGCGATAAACCGTCCGGTTTGGAGCATCATCCATGTTATATCTTAGAGAAAATAAAAACTTAATTATAAGACGTGCTCTCTCCCTTGTATTTAT
The DNA here is from genome assembly GCA_958366985.1 of uncultured Oscillospiraceae bacterium. Lineage (GTDB taxonomy): Bacteria > Bacillota > Clostridia > Oscillospirales > Acutalibacteraceae > UMGS263. The sequence continues at coordinate 80,498 of CATXDC010000007.1, read as the reverse complement.
ATTTTGCTGTTTTCTTCTTCAGAGCAGCAAGGTAGGAATACCTGAAATTTTCGATGTAAATGCATATATTTTGATTCCTGCGGTTATATGCGTAGGAATGTTTGAGAGGGAAACCTGGGGTGCCATTGCGGGGCTTTTTGCCGGTGCACTCTGGGATTTCATTGCGGCACGAGGACAGGGGTATCATGCAGTAGTGCTGATGATAGCAGGATTTCTCTGCGGATTTCTTGTGCGCTACATGATGAGAAATAATTTTATGGCGGCACTTTGTCTTTGCGGAGGAATAACACTTATACACAATGTTGTTTTCTGGCTGTTTTACTTTGTATTTGCCAGAATTGACGGCGCATTTTTCCCGCTGTGGAGAGTTTATCTGCCGTCGGTAGCGTACACACTTGTATTTCTTCCTGTAATGTATTTTCCTGTCAGAGCTGTGGCAAAAGCCCTGCGCCGTGAGCCCATAGGCATTGACACCCAGGAAGAGGAATAGCACTTGGAGGTGCCCATGAAAATTAAAGGTAAAGCCAATTTAAAGCTGAGACTTTATATTTTGGTAGGAATAATCCTTTCCTCGTTTCTTGTATTTGCAGGACGCATGATCGGCGTCCAGGTTATTGATTATGAAACATATGCACAGGCGGCAAATTCCACTGTGAGAAGAGATGTAGAGGTTGAAGCTGCGAGAGGTGAAATCCTTGACAGAAACGGAAGTCCCCTTGTTGTAAACCGTCAGGGTAATTCTCTTGTTTTTGACGCAGCTTATTTCCCGTCTTCAGAGGAACAGGAAAGCCGCAATGAAATTATACTTTCACTTATAAATCTTATGAAAGCTCAGGGTGAAGAATGGAATGACACTCTTCCCCTTGTGTTCGGTTCAGACGGCAAAATAGCATACAAAGAAGATTCCGAAACCGATATAGAATATCTTAAGTCTAAGGAAATGCTTCATCTTAACGATTATGCTACAGCTCAGGACTGCTTTGACGGACTTATAGAAAAGTATTCCCTTGAGAAGTACAGTCAAGAGGATGCAAGAAATATAGCCTCAGTTTGTTACGGCATGGCGAAAAATCTCTTTTCTGTAAGCAATCCCTATACCTTTGCCGAGGATGTTTCAACAGAAACTGTTTCAAAAGTTAAGGAGAACAGTACTTTCTATAAAGGTGTAGACGTTGAAGTAGTTCCTTACAGAGAATATGTTGACGGAACCCTTGCCCCTCATGTAATAGGCAGAGTCGGTGCAATTGATGCGGACGAATATGCCGAGCTGAAAGAAAAAGGCTACAAAATGAATGACCTTGTAGGTAAGGACGGAATCGAAGCAGTTATGGAGGAATATCTCCGTGGCGAAAGCGGAAAAAAGACCGTGACAACTGACAAGGACGGCAATGTTTCCGTTAAGTATACCAAAGATCCCGTACAGGGAAACACAATTGTGCTTACACTGTCAAAACCATTGCAGGAAGCTGCCAACAAAGCCCTTGCCGAAGCGGTTGAGTCTCTTAAATCAAAAGGATATTCAAATTCGGCAGGTTCTGCCGTGGTTTTGGATGTTCATACAGGTGAGGTTCTTGCCTGTACTTCATATCCCACATTTGATATTTCAACATACAGTGAAAACGCAGCAAAGCTCAACAGCGATCCGGGTGCACCCCTTTGGAACAGAGCACTGCTCAGTGCCTATGCTCCCGGTTCAACATTTAAGCCTCTTATCGGTCTTGCTGGACTCGAAGAGGGTATTATAACAAAAGATACCACATTCAATTGCAACGGCTCATATTGGCGTTTCCCCAATCAGTTCTACTGCCTTGAAAATAACGGCAATATAAATGTTGTCCATGCTCTTGAGCATTCCTGTAACGTATTCTTCTATGAGACAGGTTATCAGCTGGGTATAGATAAAATCAATTATTACGCTTCAAAAATGGGATTCGGACAGAAAACAGGAATAGAGCTTCCTGAGGTTTCAGGTATGGTTGCAAATCCCGAAGAATTTGCCCAGAACCATGCCGGAGCACAGTGGATGGTCGGTGATACCGTACAGGCTTCAATCGGCCAGTCCGATACCCTTGTTACACCTATTCAGCTTGCAACATACTGCGCCACCATTGCAAACGGCGGCACAAGATATGTTCCACATATTGTAAAGAGCGTAAAGAGCTATGATTACAGCTCTACAATTCTCGATAAGCAGCCTCAGGTTGCCCTTGAAACAGGATTTTCAGAGCAGAACCTCGGAATAATAAAAGAGGGTATGTCCCTTGTTTCTGAGTATACAGGCAGTGCTACTCATGTATATCTTGACAATTACGAGCCAAAAATCGCCTGTAAAACAGGTACTGCTGAAGTTTACGCTCAGAAGGACGGCAAGCTTCAGAAGCAGACAAACTGTTTCCTTATAACTTTTGCTCCCTATGATGATCCTGAAATTGCAATTGCTGTTTCAATTGAGGATGCAAAGAACAGTTCTTATACTGCTAAAGTTGCAAAGGCTATATATGACGCATATTTTAATGATACTTCCAGTATTGAAGCTCCCCAGCAGGTAGGTCAGCTTTTATACTGATAAAGCGATAAACCTTTTGGATTTATAAAATATATGGGGCGGTGCAGAAATGGCTAAAAAAATAGCAGTTGTTTCCGGTAAGGGCGGAACGGGAAAATCCACCCTTTGCACAGTTCTTGCCGGAGTAATGACCAGTATGGGTAAGAAAGTGCTTTTACTGGACTGTGACAGCGGACTTGGAAGTCTTGATATTATGCTGGGCGTTCAGGAGAAAGTGCTGTATAACTGGGGCGACGTAATATGCGGAGCCTGCCGCTGTGAGGATGCCGTCACCGAAGTTACGCCTTTCTGTTCTCTTTTGGCAGCGCCGCTGTCATGGGATGACAGATTCACTCCGGAATCTTTCCGAGAAGTTTTGCTAAATTATGAGGACAGCTTCGATTATATTTTAATTGATGCTCCTGCCGGTACGGGCAGAGGATTCCGCTTGGCTGCTGCCAATGCTGATATGGCTCTTTTAGTTGCAGCGGCGGAGACGGTAAGCATAAGAAGCTGTCATGCCGCTGCGGATAGACTTTTTGAAATGGAAATACCCGAAATATATCTTATTCTCAATAAATTTGACTGCTGGGAGACAAAGCACGGAGCAAATCTCGATATAGATGCAGTAATAGACGGAGCCGGAGTTCAGCTCAGGGGAATAGTTCCCTTCAGCGCCGATGCATCACAGCTTTCAATGTACGGCAGGGCAATTCCGAAAAGGTCAAAGATGTTTGCAGCAGTGGAAAGAATAATGAAAAGACTTGAAGGCGAAGATTTGCCACTTAAAAGACTTGAAAAAATATGAAAAACATGATATTATTAGTTGAATTAGTGAAAAAAATCAATAATTGGAGGGGATAGAGTATGAATATTGCTATAACGGCACACGACGCAAAGAAAGAATTGATGGTTCAGTTTTGTATTGCATACTGCGGAGTTTTGAGCAGACATAAGCTTTGCGCAACAGGAACAACCGGTAAGATGGTATCCGAAGCAACCGGACTTGAAATACAGAAATTCCTCAGCGGTTCACAGGGCGGTGACCAGCAGATTTCTGCAAGAATTGCGTGCAACGAAATAGATTTGCTCCTTTTCTTCCGTGACCCGCTTAATCCCAAGGCGGGAGAGCCTGACGAAGCAAGCCTTTTAAGACTTTGTGACGTTCATAATATACCTGTTGCTACAAATATAGCTACTGCGGAAGCACTTATACACAGCCTTGACAGGGGCGACCTTGACTGGCGTGATATAGTAAATCCCAAGTCATAAATTATATAACTGACGTTGATGGGGAAGAGTAGATAAATAAAACCTTTCAGAGAATGGTGCATTTTGCTGTGAGCGCCTAAGGTGAGTGTTTTTTGAAAGACACCTCGGAGTCTATCGCATTGCGACGTTTCCTGCGTTAAAGGATAAAGTGGAGCTTTATAAAAAGCTCAAAAAGGGTGGCACCACGGAGAAATGTACCTTCGTCCCTTAGCCGGGACGGAGGTTTTGTTTTTATTTTTATTTGATTACTAAAGAAAAGGGATGATTTTATGGCACTGCTTACAAAAGCAATAAGAGGAACCCAGGATTTGCTTCCTGCGGAAAGTTATAAACAGCAGTATGTTGAAAGCGTTATGCTGGATGCCGCAAAGCGTTTTGGATTCAGAGAAATAAGAACTCCCGTATTTGAGCATACGGAGCTTTTCCAGCGTTCCGTTGGCGATACAACGGACGTTGTACAGAAAGAGATGTACACCTTTACCGATAAGGGCGACCGCTCAATTACACTGCGTCCTGAGGGAACTGCCGGTGCAGTAAGAGCTTTTTTGGAGCACGGACTTCACAATGAGCCCCTTCCTGTAAAGGTTTGCTATCTTACATCCTGCTATCGCTATGAAAAGCCCCAGGCAGGCAGACTCAGGGAGTTCCACCAGTTTGGCGTTGAATGTTTAGGCGCAGCTGAGCCGGAAGCAGATGCAGAGGTTATTGCTCTTGCAAAGGATGTATTTGATACCCTTGAAGTAAAGGGATTAAAGCTTTTCATAAACTCAATTGGATGTCCTCAGTGCAGAGCTAAATATCAGCAGGCATTAAAGGATTACTTTAAGAGCAATGAGGAAGCTTTATGCGAAACCTGCCGTGAAAGACTTGAGCGCAACCCCATGCGTATACTTGACTGCAAGAGCCCCGTTTGCTCTGAAATCGCTTCAAAGGCTCCCGTAGTTTTAGATTATATCTGTGACGACTGCCGTGAGCACTTTGAAAAGGTCAAGAAATATCTTGAGGCAATGAATATTGAATATGAGGTTGACCCCACAATCGTAAGAGGTCTTGACTATTATACAAGAACCGTTTTTGAGTTTGTGTCACAGGACATTGGTGCACAGGGCACTGTCTGCGGCGGCGGACGCTATGACGGACTTGTAGAAGAGCTTGGCGGACCTCACATCCCGTCCCTTGGCTTCGGTATGGGTATTGAAAGACTTATGCTTCTGCTTAAATCACAGCAGACACCTATGCCGGAAGATGAGCGCTGTGATATATTCATCGCTGCTGCCGACGAAGAGGCAAAGCTCCTTGCAGTAAAACTTGCCTCTGATATAAGAGGCGACGGACTCACAGCACTTTATGATGTAGCAGGCCGTTCAATCAAAGCACAGATGAAATATGCAAATAAGCTTAATGCAAGATATACTGTCGTAATAGGTTCAAGAGAAATTGAAAGCGGCGAAGCAGCTCTTAAAGATATGGATACAGGCGAGAGCGTCACCGTAAGACTTGACACTTTCGGCGAGGACTTTATGGGCATAACCGTACAGCAGGCTGTGAAGGGCCTTGGCGACGGAATCGAGTTTGCAGACGGCATTGATTTAAATTCTCTTTTCATGGGAGGCAATAAATAATGGAATTTATAACAGGACTTAAAAGAACCGACTACTGCGGTACTCTCACCGCAAAGGATGTTGGCAGAGAGGTAACAGTATTCGGCTGGGTTCAGCGTCAGAGAGACCTTGGCGCACTTATCTTTATTGATTTAAGAGACAGAACAGGTATTGTTCAGCTTGCTTTTGATGACAATACCGACAGAGCTGTTTTCGATAAGGCTTTTTCAGCCAGAAGCGAATTTGTTCTCGGCGCAAAGGGTGTTGTAAGAGAGAGAAGCTCAAAGAACCTTGAAATTCCCACAGGTGAAATTGAAATCGAGGTTACAGAGCTTAGAATCCTTGCAAAGAGTGAAACTCCTCCCTTTGAAATTGTGGAAAACTGTCAGACTTCCGAGCTTACAAGACTTAAGTATCGTTATCTTGATTTACGCCGTCCCGACCTTCAGAAAAATATTCTCATGCGCCATAAGATTACAAAAATCGCAAGAGATTACTTTGATGAGAACGGATTTATTGAGATAGAAACTCCCATGCTCATTAAGTCAACTCCCGAGGGAGCAAGAGACTTCCTCGTACCCAGCCGTATTCATAAGGGCACGTTCTACGCTCTTCCCCAGTCACCTCAGCTTTATAAGCAGCTTTCAATGGTTGCAGGATTCGACAGATATATGCAGATTGCAAGATGCTTCCGTGATGAGGACCTTCGTGCAGATCGTCAGCCTGAGTTTACACAGATCGACCTTGAAATGTCCTTTGTAGATATGGAAGATGTCCTTGCAGTAGGTGAGGGATTCATGAAGAGAGTTTTCAAAGAGGCTCTCGATGTTGATATTCAGCTTCCTCTTCCGAGACTCACATATAAAGAGGCAATGGAGCGTTACGGTTCCGATAAACCTGATACACGTTTTGCCATGGAACTTTGCGACCTTACAGATATTGCTGCAAACTGCGGTTTCGGCGTATTCAAGGGAGCGGTTGAAGCAGGCGGCAGCGTAGGAGCAATCAATGCAAAGAACGGCGTTGCAAAGCTTACAAGAAAAGAGATAGATAAGCTCACCGAGTATGTAAGAGGTATCGGCGCAAAGGGACTTGCATGGGCAAGACTCACTCCCGACGGCATGACATCATCCTTTGCAAAGTTCATGACTGAGGACGAAATGGCAAAGATTATGGAGAAAACCGGCGCTGAAACAGGGGACGTTATCCTTATTGTAGCGGACTCCAAAAAGAGCCTTGTGCTTTCCGTTCTCGGCGCACTTCGTCTTGAAGTTGCCAACAGACTTGAAATCGAGAGAAAGGGATATAATCTTCTCTGGATTACAGAGTTCCCGTTCTTCGACTGGGACGAGGATTTACAGCAGTTTGTTGCAATGCATCATCCCTTCACCGCTCCTATGGATGAGTGCCTTGACTATCTTGAAACCGATAAAGCGAAGGTTCGTGCAAAGGCATATGACCTTGTTCTTAACGGAATCGAGCTTTCAAGCGGTTCAATCAGAATTACAAACCCCGATTTACAGCAGAGAATTTTCGACCTGCTTGGCCTTTCAAAGGAAGAGGCTCACAAGAAGTTCGGCTTCCTTCTTGAAGCATTCAAATACGGAGCACCACCTCACGGCGGCTTCGGCATAGGTCTTGACAGACTTGTCATGCAGATGCTCCAGTGCGAAACTCTCCGTGATGTTGTAGCATTCCCCAAGGTTCAGAATGCCAGCGAGCCTATGACGGAATGTCCCTCTTCGGTAGATACCGAGCAGCTTGAAGAGCTTGGAATCGCCGTAACAAATACAGAGGAATAATATATAAAAGAAAAACCGCACTTTTTATGGTGCGGTTTTCTTGTTTTGTGGGGTATAATCTGAGAGAAAAGAGTATAAGTTGACAGGTAAAAAAGGCAATAATATAATTAAATTAAGAAAAATTTATCCGTAGTATCAGGGAGGGGAAAACTGTGCTGAAGGTGGTTTTATTCAGTAATATGTCGGAAGTGGCGCCTCTTATGGAGCCGAAAGCTTTTAACTATATAGGAGAAAGTCAGATTGAAAGCTTTGAAAGCTTTGATGATTTCAATCTTCTTGCCTTTGACTGGTACGATATTAAAAGCGAAGACGGAATAGCTTCAAAAATTATTATATATATTGATGAACACGATCTTTTCTTTTTCTGTAAAGAGGAGAGTGCAAGAGAGAGCTGTGCACGGCTTGTGGAAAATCTGCAAAAGGAAAAGGCTCTGAATAATCAGCAGCTTTTGTGCCGCTTTTTTGTGAAGCTTTTTTCGGGAGACATGGATTATCTTGATTCCTTTGAAATAGAGATGAACAATACCATAACGCAGTTTTTGTCAGGCAAGCTTGATTTCGCCATGGATGAAATACTTGCAAAGCGTCAGAAGCTTTTGAAGCTCAAGCGTTATTATGAGCAGATAGACGCAGTTTTTGACGAAATGGCGCTGAGTGACAACGATATTTTTGAGCCGTCAACGGTGAAGCGGTTTACAGTTTTGGGTGCAAGGACTGACAGATATTTAAATAAGGTTTACAGTCTTCAGGAAATTGTCAGCCATATGCAGGAAACCTATCAGTCGCAGCTTTCCATCCAGCAGAATGATTTGATGAAAGTGTTTACCGTTATTACAGCAATTTTCCTGCCCCTTACACTGCTTGTAGGCTGGTACGGCATGAATTTCGTAAATATGCCTGAACTTCACTGGAAGTACGGATATTTTATCTTTATAGGCGTAAGCGCCGCCATTATAGCGGTTCTTGTTGCTTATTACAAACACAGAAAATGGCTTTAAAAGTCAAAAAAATAACCGCTCCTGCAAGTCCAAATGGACACAGGGGCGGTTTTTAGTCAGTCGGTAAGGATTTCTTTTATATATTCTTCCCACACAAAGGGGAATTTCTTCTTTATAAAGAGAGCGTAGGAGCATTGGGGCGTTTTGTGCATTTCCTTTTCTTTAAGATATTCGAGTATAGATTTATAGTACCACTGCAGTTCTTTTTTAGTTTTATCTTCATAATACCCTATTTTAAGTTTTCCCTGTTTTTCATATTCCTTAAAAAGTGCGTATGCATCGGGTACTTCCATGCAATCAGATACATGTATGGGCTTAGTTCCCAGCCGTGCACAAGGAATATTTTTAAAAGGTATTACCTGATTTTCTTTAACATTTACCTTATAAATATAGCCGTGAACTCCTTCGGAAACTTCTCTGAGCGCATCAGGATAAAGTTCATTATATATCGGAACATCCATATTGCCGTTTTCAAAACCATATGGAAACCAATAATAAGGCTTCTCAACTGCATTGCAAAGGTAGAATGCTGCAACAACATCAATAGTTGTAAGATAAATGTAAGGCCGATCATGGTCTGCCTGACGTGGCTCCAATGTTTCAATTCCGCCTGTTTTGCTTCCGTGAAAAAGAATCATAAAATATTTCCTCTGTATTAAAAATCATTTTGATTTATAATGAAATTCAATTTCTTCATTAAAATTTCTGCATATGACATTTGATTTTTCTTTTCCGATTTCAATATCGCAGAAATCTGATGTTTCATTTCCTGATTTGCCTACGGAAAGCCTTTCACCCGATGCGTCGATAATTGAGCTCTTGCCCAAAAAGAATGCGTTAATGTCAGGGAGGTTTTCTTCTCCGATTCTGTTGCAGAGAATAAGGGGAGTGAGATTCTCTGTTGCACGTGTTTTTGCAATTGAATATGTAGTTTCTCCTCCGAAGTTTGCAAGAACACATAATATATCCGCACCTTGTCGGATTTGCTCTCTTGAGATTTCGGGAAACCATAAATCAAAACATATCTGTATTCCGATTTTTATTCCATCTGCTTCAAAAATGCAGTTTGAATTTCCGCTGTCGAATAAAGTTTTTTCGAAATCTGAAAGATGTATTTTGCGGTATTTGCCGATATATTTTCCTTTGCTTACAATAACTGCCGTGTTGTATATTTTGCCGTTGTCTTTTTCGGCAATTCCAAAAACTATTGTACAGTCGTATTTTTTTGACATTTGGGTAATTGCGGCGACTGTTTTACCTTGGGGAACCTCTTCTGTGACTATTTCCAAAGCTTCACGGTTCTCAAAAAGATATCCGCAGGTACAAAGTTCTGGAAGCACTGCAAGGTCGCAGTGGCTTTCACACAACTGCTTTTCTATCAGTCTAAGATTTTCATCTTTGCTATGTTTGACGTCAAACTGAATGTATCCTGTTTTCATAATTGTACTCCGCAGTTTTATACCAAAAGATGTGGTAAAATAAAACCTAAATAAAAAACTTCTGCCGGAAATTCAGCAGAAGTTTCTGGTGGACTCGAAGGGATTCGAACCCTCGACTTCTACAATGCGAATGTAGCACTCTCCCAACTGAGCTACGAGCCCTTATATGGCGCAAATGCGCCGATAACAAATTTAGTATATTACTAATCAAATGTTTTGTCAACCAAGCTGAAACGCTGGCAGAAAGAGGCAGAACCGGCGTTTTTATAGCTTTAATCTGTCTTGCAGGAAGACACTTTTCTAGTCTTTTTGCTGATTTATTTCTCAACTGAAATAATTCTGCCTCCCGCAACTACAAAATCATCAACATATACTGCCGCAAGCTGTCCGAGAGTTACTGAGCGCTGAGGCTCGGCAAATTTACCTGTCATTGTGCCGTCATCCCTAAGAGTCACCAGTGCCTTTGCAGGTTTTGCCTGACAGCGGATTTTTACCAAGGCTTCAAATGTTATGCCGGAATATTCCTTTTCTATTATGTTCACTCTGTCTGCTGTAAATTTCGATGAGTACTGAGCGCCGTTTTCGCCTAAGGTTACTGTATTTTCACGGGGATTTATTCCGATTACAAACATGGGCTTTCCGAAAGTTACACCAAGTCCCTTTCTCTGACCGATTGTGTAGTGGATAATTCCCTTATGTCTGCCAAGGATGTTTCCATTTTCGTCAATAAAGTTTCCATCTTCTGGAGTTCTGCCAGTAAACTTTGTAAGGAAGCTTCCGTAATCATTGTCGGGAATAAAACAGATTTCCTGGCTGTCCTTTTTCTCAGCAGAGGAAAGTCCCGCTTCTTTGGCAAGGGCACGGGTTTCATCTTTTGTCATTGAGTTAAGGGGAAACATGGCGTGGGAAAGCTGAAAGGGAGTCAGCATGGAGAGAAAATAGCTTTGGTCTTTAGGAGAAGAGGATTTTTTAAGATGTACGCCTTTTTCATCAGTTATAATTTCTCCGTAGTGACCTGTGGCGATTTTGTCAAAGCCCTTTTCCAGCGCAAAGTCCAGCATGGCTCCGAATTTTATCTCACAGTTACACAAAACACAGGGGTTAGGTGTGCGTCCGTTAAAATACTCATCGGCAAATGGCTCCATGACCTTTTTACGGAATACATCTTTCAAATTTAAAACATAGTGTTCAATTCCTATCTGATGTGCAACCCTTGCTGCATCCTCAGGAAAAGTGCTGTTATCAAGTAAATCAAGGGTTACTCCTGCAACCTCATAGCCTTGTCTTTTTAAAAGCAGTGCAGCTGCAGAGGAATCTACGCCACCGCTCATGCCGATTAAAATCTTTGCACTCATAATATGAAAACTCCCTGTATCAATAAAACTTACAGTTAAAAGTAATAAAATATGTTATATATGATAACTATTTGTATAAATTCATGAACGTGAATTTGTTGCGATTTATCGGTGCATACCGTGTGCCGCAAATGATTCTGTAATATTTGAAATGAATCATACAAGCATTATAATACAAATATGCTGTATGGAAAAGAGAAAAATATTTCTGTTTTCAATTTTGTTAATAATTTTGTAACGAAATTCCCGGTTGTATTGCAATAAAAGTAAAAAGGGCGTATAATTAAAAGGATAAAAAATGCTGTCAGAAAATCTGCATAATTTAGGCTGAATATGCCAATTTTAGTGAAAGGGGGATAAATTTGTTAGGAGATTTACATTGTCATACCAAGCTTTCGGACGGTTCCCTTGGACTTGAAGAACTTATATCCCTTGCAAAAAACAGGGGAATTGAGACCATAGCCATAACTGACCACGATTGTCTTGCCGGAACGGTTAGGGGTAAGATAATCGGAAAACGCTATGGAGTTAATGTTATACCGGGTGTAGAAATTTCTGCTTATGATAGTAAGAGAAATCAAAAAGTTCATATGCTTGCTTATTTATGCGACAGTCCGGACAGACTTGAAGGATTATGCAAGAGAATTTCACTTGCAAGAAGACGTGCAGGTCAGTATATGACCCTGAGGGTATCGAAGAAATACCCCATAACTCCGGAATTTGTATTAAAGTGTGCTACCGGTTCAACCAATTTGTACAAGCAGCATATTATGCGTGCGCTTATGGAAGCAGGATTTGCAACGGAAATTTACGGCGATTTATATAAAAGCTTGTTTTGTGCCGGTGGTTCAAATTATGTAGGGCTGGATATTAAATATCCCGATGTCAAGGAAGTTCTTGAAGAAATACATGAAGCCGGCGGTATTGCAGTATTGGCTCACTGCGGTGCATATAATAATTACGAGCTCCTTGATGAGCTTATTGAATTAGGCCTTGACGGAGTGGAGGTTTGGCATCCACGTCACAGCGAAGAGGATGTACAGCGACTGCTGAAAATTGCACAGCAGCACGGCCTTGTAAAAACAGGCGGAAGCGACTTCCACGGATTTTATAACGATAAGCCCCGCAGTATAGGTGAATGCGGAGTAGATGGAGAAATTATCGACGAGCTGCTTTCTTATAAGGCGAAGAAAAAGCGTCAGGAGAAAAAAGCTGTGTCTGGCGAATAAATGAATCAAGATTAATCCGTAAGGGTGGGAAATAAAAGAAATATGAGATTTGATGACAGCGATATAAAGATTTTCACAGGCGGCAATTCCTCATCGGACGATAATAATGAGATTTTAAAGCTTGCTGAAGAGAGTAAGAGACACCGCAATAACGGCAATGCAGATAAGGCTAAAAAAATAGGAGTCATTCTTGCAGAAGCGGCTCCAAAAGAGCTTAACGACCCTGCGCTGAAAAAATTTGTAGGTGATCCTGAAATACTCTATGAAATAAAAGTTCTTTCTGTATTTACAGGAGAATCCAGCGCACATATTTATATGCCAAATCCCATTTTGGCCACAACTGCGGTCAATGCTCTGTATGATAACCTTAAAGCTCAGTTCCCGGGATTTTATGAGAATATAACTGACGGAACAGCCTTTTCCTTTTATTATTTGAATCTGCGCCGTGGAATTGACGTGGAGGAGAATATAGGTAAAACTTTCGCTATGCTCTGTGAGGATGAAAACAATCAGGAGCTTATGAAGCTGGGCGAAACAATATATAAAGAGCTCAGGGATTATGCATGCAGCGAAATTGAAAAAGCAGGATTTGTTGAGTAAATCAGAGATTAAAATAACGTCTTTCTTTTTACGGAAAGACGTTTATTTTTTTGCTTATTTAAATGATAAAAGCAGAGCTTCGAGCTCTTTTGGAGTTTCAGCAATATAATCTGCTCCGGCAGTTTTGAGCTCATCTAAGCTGCCGAAACCGTATAAGACCCCAAATGATTTAACAGAGCATTTCTTGGCTCCAAGTATATCGTGGGAGCGGTCGCCGATCATGATTGTTTTTTCTCTGTCGGCTTTAAGTGACCTGAGTACATACTCAATTACTTCTCCCTTGTCAGTGCGTGAATTATTAAGGAGACTTCCGCCGATGAAATCGAAATATTTTGTAAGCTCAAATTTATCGGCAATGCGTTTTGCAAAAACCTCTGGCTTTGAAGTGGCCATTGCAAGAGAAAATCCAGCATTTTTAAGTTTTTCCAAAACTTCGGGAATATGTTCGTAAACCTTATTTTCAAAAATGCCGATGTCGGCAAAATATTCCCTGTATTTTTCAACGGCCTCCTTTGCCTTGTCAGGAGAAAATCCGTAAAAGTCCGTAAAGGACTGTGCAAGAGGCGGACCGATGAATTTGTAAAGCTGAGTTTTATTCGAAACCGAAATTCCGTAGTATTCAAGAGCATAGGCAACGGAATTGGTTATTCCCTCAGCAGGGTTTGTTAAAGTTCCGTCAAGGTCGAAAAAGATATATTTTAAACCGGACATAGAATGAATTAATTCCTTTCCATTTTCTATATTTGAATATTAGCATAATTCCGAAAATCAGTCAAATTGTTAGTGGCATTTTGTGTGAAAATGATATTTAAATACACTTTAATTTGCCGGTTTTGACATTGACACGGATTTTTGCCTATGATAGAATGAGCGGTAACGATATGTTAAATAAATATAAAATTTATATTTATCGGAGGGAATTTTACTGATGAAAGAACATCTTAATGTAGGTGTAATCGGCCTTGGCGGCAGAGGAATTGGTCTTCTTCAGCTTGTTATGTACAGAATGAAGGATATCACTGTTACGGCTGTATGTGACGTTTATGAAGACAGAATCGAACAGGCACAGAAGCTTGCTAAGAAAATGAGGAGAAGTGAGCCCAAAGGTTATACCGATTACCATGAGATTTTAAATGATAAAAGTATAGATGCGGTTATTATCACTGCAAGCTGGTCAGCACACAGCAAGATTGCCCTTGATGCAATGAGAGCAGGAAAGCCCGTTGGCATGGAAGTTGGCGGAGCATATACAGTTGATGAATGCTGGGATCTTGTAAACTGCTATGAAGAGACAAAAACACCCTTTATGATGCTTGAAAACTGCTGCTACGGTGAGTATGAGCTGGCAGTACTTCGCATGGTAAGAGAGGGAATATTCGGTGATGTTGTACACTGCAGCGGCGGATATAAGCACGACCTGCGTTACGAGGTATCATTCGGAGAGAAAAACAGGCATTACAGACTTCATGAGTATATGACAAGGAACTGTGAAAACTATCCTACCCATGAAATCGGACCTATCGCAAAGGTTCTCAATATAAATTATGGTAACAGAATGGTAAGTCTTACTTCCACTGCATCATGCTCAAAGGGTCTTCACAGATACATAACCGATAGAATGGATAAGTACGACAACCTTAAAAAGCTCAAGGATGTTGAGTTTGCTCAGGGCGATATAGTCACTACCGTTATAAAGTGTGCCAACGGCGAGACAATTTCAATCCAGCTTGATACAACTCTTCCCAGAATGTACAGCAGAGGATTTGAGGTTCATGGTACAAAGGCATATTATACAGAGGATGGCAACACCTTTGTAAATGATAACCATAACCTTAAATATGAGGGAATAAAGTCAAGCGGAAAGAGAATGGTCAAGAAATACCGTCATCCTATCTGGAAGTGGTTCAAGCGTTTCGGCGTAAAGGGCGGCCACGGCGGAATGGACTGGCTTGTATTCAAAGCATTCTTTGATGCTGTGAGAAAAGGCGACGGACATACACCTATCGATGTGTACGACGCAGCCTGCTGGATGGCTATAACAGCTCTTTCAGCTCAGTCAATAGAGAATAACTCAGCCTGTGTTGAGTTCCCGGATTTCACACGTGGAGAGTGGAAAACCAGAAAGCAGCAGGGCGAGGGAATGTTCTTCTTAGAGTAAGAGAATATGTAAAAAAACGGCGCAGGAAAATCCTGCGCCGTTTTGAATTAAATTAGCTCATGGCTTTCTAATCTGCTTGCAACATACACTCAAGTTTTCGTCAACCTTTTACAAAAGGTTGTGGGGTGGAGGGGCAAAGCCCATCCTCGTCATCCGCAGATGACGAAATTCCTTTACCTTAATAAGATCAGGAGGGGAGGAAAAACAGTCCAGTGGACTGTTTTTCTGTGGGGAACCCTATCAAGGGGTTCCCCGACAAGCTTTGCTTGTCTGTATATCTTATTATCTTATCAAAATATCAACAAAAAACCTCCTCGGATTATCTCCGGGGAGGTTTCACTTTATTTTTATACAGCTTAAGCCTTTACAACACCGATTGAAACAGTGGCGTCAGAAGCTTCAACGTCCTTTGTAAGGTCGCAATTTGCGGGAGCTGAAAGGATAACCTCATCGGCAAGAAGTTCGTTTGCCATATGAGCCTTCATTTCCTCGGCAGCTTCCATTACAACTGCATCAGAGCTGAAAACATAAGCCTTGATTCTCTGCTCAACCTGATATCCTGCCTCTTTACGAAGAAGCTGGCACTGACGGATAACGTCTCTTACAATACCCTCTTTGCGAAGCTGGGGTGTAATTACAACATCAAGAGCGATGATGATGCCGTCGCCGCAGTCGCAGGATACAATGCCTTCCTTGGTCTTTGACTGGAGGTTGAAGAGGTTGGCGTCATATTCGCCGTCCCAGCCGGGAACAGCTGTTGCCTTGCCTGCCTTTACGTTTTCAACAAGAGCGGCCATTTCCTCTGCTGAAAGTCCCTCAAGAGTTGCCTTCATCTTGTTTACATTCTGCTTGAGAACTGCACCGGCAGCTTTGAAGTTAACTGTAAGGTAGAAGTCCTCGAGAACGGAAACGTCGGAAATATACTGAGCCTCTTTGATGTTGAGCTCGTCAAGAATATTCTTCTCGGAAACGGCAAGCTTTGCCTTTGTTTCGTCGTCACAGCAGATGTAAAGCTTTGCAAGGGGCTGACGAACTTTAAGCTGATGCTCGTTTCTAAGGCGCATTGCGTTTGCAATAAGTCCTCTTGCAAGAGCTGTCTGCTCGATGATGCCGTCATCCTCAAATCCCTCAAGAGGCTTCGGCCAGTCGCTCAGATGAACTGAGAGAGGAGCTGAGGGCATAACGTTTCTTACAAGCTTCTGCCAGATGTGCTCTGTCATAAAGGGAATGATGGGAGCCATAACCTTTACGCAGGTAAGAAGAGCGTTGAACAGTGTCCAGTAAGCAACCATCTTGTCGCTGTCGTCGTCTGTTTTCCAGAAACGGCGGCGGTTAAGGCGGATGTACCAGTTGGAAATATCGTCAACGAATACTTCAAATTCCTTTACAAGTGAATATGCCTTGTAATCATCCATGTAAGCTGTTGCTTTGCGGATGAAGTCGTTTGTGCGGATTACCATCCAGCGGTCGATAGGTGTAAGTGCGTTCTTATCAACTGTATAGTTGTCGAAGTTAGGCTTATCAAGCTGTGCATAGGTGTCGAAGAAAGTATAGATGTTCCAGAAACCGAGGAGCTTTCTTCTTGCCTCGTCGCCAAGGTTGAAGCCAAAACGAACGTCGTTGGCAACAGGAGCACCTGCATAGAGGTAACGGACTGTATCAGCGCCGATCTTCTCAGCAGCCTCGTCAAACTTAATCATGAAGCCTGTCTTTGAGAACTTGGAGCCGTCCTCAGCAACAACGGTGTTATAGGAAAGTACACGCTCATAGGGAGCAACGCCCTCGAGAACAGTACTCATAAAGAGCATTGAATAGAACCACAGACGAACCTGCTCACGCATCTCTGTAACCCATTCGGCAGGGAAGTTCTTGCGCCATTCCTCTTTGTCATCGAAATATCCGAATGTTGAGAAAGGAACGATACCGGCGTCAAGCCAAACGTCACCGATCTCTGTAACTCTTGAAATCTCCTTGCCGCAGTGTGGGCACTTGATCTTGATTTCGTCAATCCAGGGACGGTGCATTTCGGGAAGAGCGTCAACCAGTTCAGGGTTAACAGCCTTTTCTTTCAGTTCAGCCTTGGAACCGATAACTGTAACGTGACCGCAGTCCTCACAGGGATAGAAGGGCAGGGGCATACCGTAGTAACGCTTACGGGAAATGTTCCAGTCGCCCATGTTGTTGAGCCAGTCATTCATACGCTTGCCGTTTGATTCGGGCTCCCACTTTACCTTTGAAGCAGCTTCGATGAGCTTCGGACGGATTTCATCTGTACGGATGTACCATGCGGGAACAAGACGGAAGATAACTTCTGACTTGCAGCGCCAGCAGACGGGATAGCTGTGCTCGTGGGGTTTAACTTTATAGAGTTTGCCGGCTTTTTCAAGACGGTCGAAAACTTCGGGAGCAACGTCGTGGCTGTCCTTACCTGTGAACCAGCCGAATTTGGGAAGGAATATACCCATATCGTCAACGGGCATAATCTGGGGAAGACCAAGGCGGAGACCTAATTCATAGTCCTCAACACCGCAGCCAGGAGCGATATGAACAACGCCTGTACCTTCGTCAGCGTCAACATCTTCCCATGCAACGATCTTATGATCAAAGCCCTGCTGAGCCTCGATTTCGGGGAAGCAGTTTTCATAGTCGAGACCTACAAGCTCTGAGCCCTTGAATCCTCTGATAACCTCAAGCTTATCGTCCTCAAGGTATTTGATAGCGTTCTTAGCGAGGATTACATGCTGCTCATCGCTCTTGACCTTTACTTCAACATAGTCGATGTCGGGGTTAACGGCAAGGGCTACGTTTGAAGAAAGTGTCCAGGGGGTTGTTGTCCATGCGATGATTTTGCATCCGAGTGCGGGAACGGGAAGCTTGAAGAACACGGAGTTATGAGTAAGCATCTTGTAGGAGCCTGTCATCTCGTGCTCTGAAAGTGATGTTCCGCAGCGGGGACACCAGGGCATGGGCTTATATTCTCTCTGAATCCAGCCGTGGTCGTCGCAGACCTTCAGGAAATGCCAGATTCCGCCGATGTTCTTGTCTGTGTTGGTGTAGTAGGAGTTGTCCCAGTCCATCCACTGACCGAGTCTCTTTGACTGCTCAGTGATGATGCCCGAAAAGTGCTTGACTCTGTCAACGCACTTGCGGGTGAACTTGTCCATACCATACTCTTCGATGTCTTTCTTTGTCTTGAAGCCGAGCTCTTTTTCTACCTCAACCTCAACCCACAGTCCCTGTGAGTCAAAGCCGTTCTGGCAGCGGCAGTCATAACCGTTAAGAGCCTTGTAACGAATGAAAATATCTTTAAGACTTCTGCCCCATGCATGGTGAATACCCATGGGGTTGTTAGCCGTTATAGGGCCGTCAAGAAAACGAAAACGTTCATGTCCTGCATTTTTTTCCTTAAGCTTTTTAAAGCATTCTTCCTTTTCCCAAAAGTCCATGACATCATGTTCCATTTGGATAAAGAAATTTTTTTCTGATTCAGCCAATTCGGTGACCTCCAAATCTGATTATAAATAATCATAACAATATGAGTATATTATACACACAGCAAAAAGCCAATGCAAGGAATTTTTGCTATACTATAATATAAAGCTGAGAAAAAACGCCGGATTTTAGGTCCGGCGGTAAAATTATAGGTTTTCAAAGTCTATTTTCCGATTTTTGAAGTAATATTCCATGTCTCTTTCGTTTATGGGACGCATTACACGGCAGGGATTTCCCACGGCTACAACATTTGCCGGGATATCCTTTGTAACAACGCTTCCGGCTCCGATTACCGTATTGTCACCGATTGTGACTCCCAGCAGGATAACGGCGTTTGCGCCGATCCAGACATTGTTCCCGATTTTTACTGGAATATTGAACTGAGCAGCTTTTCTGCGAAGTTCAGGATGTATGGGATGTCCCGCAGTGGCAACTGTAACATTGGGCGCAAACATGACGTTATTTCCGATGAATATATCAGTGTCATCTACAAGGGTGAGATTAAAGTTTGCGTAAACGTAATCTCCCATATGAGTATGTTTTCCCCAGTTGGCGTGGAATGGAGGCTCAAGGTAGCAGCCCTCTCCCACATCGCCCAAAAGCTTTTTGAGTATTTCCTCTCTTTTTTCGATTTCTCCCGGACGGGTCATATTGTAATCGTAAAGTATTTCGAGACACTCACGCTGTTTTGCTTCAAGCTCCGGATCGGTAGGATAATAAACTTTTCCGCTTTTCATCTTATCGACTATATCCATTGTTTTCTCCTTTCGGTTATCGGTGATTTGTTAAAGCAAATATAACACAGCTTAAAGAAATTTTCCACTTTAAAGGTAAATAAAAAAGGAAAGAATCCGAAGATTCTTTCCTTTGATATGTTTTACTGTACCTGTTCTGTATCTTTGAGATATTTCTTTTTCCATGTTCCTGAAAGATAGAAGATAACGGAAAGGATTGCCGCCACAGTCCAGCCTACGGGCCATGATGTCCAGATACCTGTTGAGCCCATAAATGAGGCGAACACGAAGGCGAGTATTACTCTCAGAAGCAGATCGGAGAATGTGGCTATCATAAAGCAGACCATGGAGCCTGCACCTCTGAGAACACCGTCCGCCATGAGCTTTATACAGATGATGAAGTAGAAAGGTGAAACTATTCTGAAAAATTCCGTTCCGGCAGTTACTGCCTGTTCACTGGCATCTTTTATAAAGGCGTTTATCATCGGTTCTGCACCGAAGAAAAAGACCAGGAAGAACGGCAGCGCCACAATGAGTGCCATAAGTGAGCCTGCACGGAATCCGCTTTTAACACGCTCGGGTTTTCCTGCGCCGAGATTCTGTGAAGTAAAGGTCGAAAGACCGTTTGCAAGAGTGGTGAATGAAGTGATTGCAAAGGTATTGAGTTTCACTGCTGCCGAATATCCGGCGATAACCGATGAACCGAATCCGTTTACAAGTCCCTGAATGAAGATGTTTCCGACTGATACAAAGCTTTGCTGCAATATGCTGGGAACTGCAATTGCTGCAATCTTTTTAAGCATCACAAAGGAAAACTTCGGAACTTTTCCTTCACACTCAAGTCCTTTTAATCGGAAGAACAGTGTGATAACTGCAAGGATACATGATATACCCTGTGCTATAAATGTTGCCCACGCAACGCCTGCAACGCCCATATAGAAAAATGCTACAAATATGTAGTCAAGGACGATGTTTCCCAAGGATGAACCTATGAGAAAGTAAAGCGGCGTTTTTGAATCACCAAGTGAGGTGAATATACCTGTCACAAGGTTGTAGATGAACAGAAAGGTGAGTCCCCAAACGTAGATGTTAAGGTAAAGCTTTCCGTCCTCGAAAATATTGTCAGGGGTTTTCAGCATTCTCAAAAGAGGCTCAGAAGTAAGTAAACCTGCAATAGTTAAAACTACCGAAAGTACAAGGCCTGATATAAGCGTTGTATAGGAGGCGGTTTTAACCTTTTCGTAGCTTCCGCTGCCGAAAAATCTTGAAATAACTACTGTACAGCCTATGCTGCTGCCTACCGCCACGGCCATGAAGATCATGGTAATGGGGTATGAAGCTCCAACCGCCGAAAGGGCATCCTCACCGGCAAAAACGCCTGCGATCATACTGTCGGCAATGTTGTAAAGCTGCTGAAAGATTACGCTGACAAAAAGAGGTATGGAAAACCTCACAAGCACCTTACCGGGCTTACCTTCAGTCAGTTCTCTTCCCATTGAACATTCCCCCTTATTTAATTTTCCAATCACACATTATAAACCCAGAGTAATCATTTGTAAAACCCAAAACATCGAAATTTGCTGATTTCTGCGTTTTGCATATTTTTGAAAGTATATAAAGGTGTAATTTTTGGAACTGTAAATTTATGCAAATAAAAAACACCGCATACCATTTAGGTATACGGTGTAAAGCTATCAGGGACAGTGAGGCTTTAAAGCCTATGTAAAAGCTTTTAAATAATTTATATTTTTTCGCTGTGAAACACAGTCAATTGCTCTTAGTATATTTGAATCAAAGAATTATACTCGGAGTAAAATTAGTCGAGGTTGAATTTCTCTCCGCAGCCGTATTTCTCATATACATAGTCTATATCCTTATCGCCTCTGCCGGAAAGACATACAAGAATTGAACCTGTACCTTTTTCCTCGGCATACTTCATTGCATATGCAAGAGCATGAGCGCTTTCAATAGCGGGGATGATTCCCTCATAGCGGCTGAGCATGAAGAATGCTCTCATTGCCTCTTCGTCGTCAACATATGTGTATTTGACTCTGCCGACATCATGGAGATAAGCGTGCTCCGGTCCTACTGCGGGATAATCGAGTCCGCTGGCAATAGAGTAAACGGGGAGGGGTTCACCTTTCTCATCCTGGAGCAGATAGCTTTCAAAGCCGTGAAGAATACCCTTCTTACCGTATGTAATGGAAGCTGCATGCTCACCGATTCCGTGACCCTTGCCGAGAGGCTCAACGCCGTAAATTTCAACGGGATCAGCAAGGAAAGCTGAGAACATACCCATGGAGTTTGAACCGCCGCCTACAGCTGCTGTAACAGCGTCGGGGAGAATGCCTGTCATTTCGAGGAACTGCTCTCTTGCTTCAAATCCCAGTACGGACTGGAAATCTCTTACCATTTTCGGGAAGGGATGAGGTCCGACAACGGAGCCGATGCAGTAAATGGCATCCTTATACTCTCTCAGATAAGCGTCGAAAGCTGCGTCAACTGCTTCTTTAAGGGTTTTAAGACCGTGAGTTACGGGAATAACTCTTGCGCCGAGCATCTTCATGCGTACAACGTTGGGATGCTGCTTTGCAATGTCGACTTCGCCCATGTAGATGTCGCACTCGAGTCCGAAATATGCTGCCGCAGTAGCAAGGGCAACGCCGTGCTGGCCTGCGCCGGTTTCAGCGATGATCTTCTTTTTGCCCATATATTTAGCCAGAAGTCCTTCGCCCATGCAGTGGTTGAGCTTGTGAGCACCTGTATGGTTGAGATCTTCTCTCTTAAGGTAAATCTGGCAGCGGCTGATTTTTCTTGAAAGTCTTTCGCAGTGGTAAACGGGAGTGGGTCTGCCCTGGAACTCCTTGCGAATTCTTCTAAGCTCGCTGATAAACTGAGCGCTGTGGCAGATTTCCTCATAAGCCTCATCTATTTCCTTAAAAGCGGGGAGAAGCTCGTCCGGCAGGTACTGTCCGCCATATTCGCCGTATCTGCCGTCGGGTGTCGGGAATTCTTTAAGATAATTATCAAAATCTCTATATTTATTCATGTGAAAACTCCTTTTGCAGACATTTTTTCAATTTTATTATATCGTATAATGTCTAAGTTTGCAATAGAGAAAAAACCTCCTCTTTTCCTACAATCCTTTGGATTAGTGGGGACTATTTCTGCAAATTTTACTATTTTATTGATAAAAAAACTATGATAAAATGTTCGTAAATAGATTTTAGGGAGTGACAGATATGACAAAAACAAGAGTAGGCATTGTGGGTTATGGCAACCTGGGCAGAGGCGTAGAGCTTGCTATAAGACAGAATCCTGATATGGAACTTAAGGCTGTTTTTACAAGAAGAGCACCTGAGAGTTTGAAGATTCTTACTGAAAGCGCAAAGGTTCTTTCTGTTAAGGATATAAACAGCATGAAAGGTGAACTTGATGTCCTTATTCTCTGCGGCGGAAGCGCAACAGATTTGCCCGTTCAGACTCCTGAATATGCAGAAAACTTCTGCGTAGTTGATAGCTTTGATACACATGCTAAAATTCCGGAGCATTTTGCAAATGTTGATGCCGCAGCTAAAAAGGGCGGAAATGTTGGAATCATATCTGTGGGCTGGGATCCCGGAATGTTTTCACTTAACAGACTTTACGGAAGCTGCATTCTCCCCGACGGAAAGGATTATACTTTCTGGGGCAAGGGCGTAAGCCAGGGACATTCCGATGCAATACGCAGAATCGACGGAGTAAAGGATGCAAAGCAGTACACAATTCCCGTTGAGAGCGCAATGGAAAGAGTAAGAAACGGTGAAAATCCCGACCTTACCACAAGAGAAAAGCACACAAGAGAGTGCTTTGTTGTAGCTGAAGAGGGCGCAGATAAAGAGAGAATCGAATCTGAAATCAAGAATATGCCCAACTATTTTTCAGACTACGATACCACAGTACACTTTATAAGTGAAGAAGAGCTCAAGCGTGACCACAGCGGTATTCCTCACGGCGGATTTGTTATCCGCAGCGGTGCAACCGGTGTAAACGGAGAAACAAAGCATATTGTTGAGTATTCTCTCAAGCTTGGTTCAAACCCCGAATTTACTTCAAGTATTCTTGTTGCCTATGCAAGAGCAGCAGTTCGTCTTGCAAAAGAGGGCGTAACAGGTGCTAAGACTGTTTTTGATATTGCTCCTGCATATCTCTCAATGAAGAGCGGGGAAGAGCTTCGCAAGACCTGCCTTTAATTCTTAATATAGAAATCATAGTTTTAAATACCGCTGATACAAAAGTATCGGCGGTATTTTTATATCTGTAAGACTGTACGGTAAAATATACAAGAGAATATGCTCTCATATGTAAGGTGTTACAAAAATAAGCTTCGCAACCTCAGGTTGCGAAATATTCCAATATAAGTTGCTTGTAAAAAAATATAGGATAGCTTATTATGAAGGTAACAAAAACGGAGGAGGGTTATGAAAATGACCTTTGGAGAAAAACTTTTGAAGCTGCGCAGTGACGCAGGTCTTTCCCAGGATAAACTGGCGGAAATGCTGGAAGTTTCCCGTCAGTCCGTATCCAAATGGGAACGTGACGAAGCTATGCCGGACACGGACAAAATTGTACTTATAAGCAAAATTTTCTCTGTTTCAACGGATAGCCTTTTAAAAGATGAAGATGAAATAAAAACTGCCGGTGAGGGGGCAGACTGCGAAGTAAAAGAGAAAACTGTGCAGATAATAAGTGATGCGGTTCTGGCTGTAAACGGTGATTCGGAGGATGACGCAAAGCGTTTTGAGCGAGGTTCACTGATGGATTTCCTCCATGAAATTGTTAAGGTGATTAAACGATATCTTTCTATAATCGGAGTGTGTATAGTGCTTTCTCAGACAGCAGGGCTTGCGTCTATTATTTTTAATACGGCTTACTTTTACAAAAATAGTGATTTTGATAAATCACTGGAAGGAATCCTTTACAATTCCATGCAAATGGGCGCTGTGGGAGCCTTGCTGGGTATTCTAACGGGAGTGGCTCTTATAATATTGGGAGTAGTTTTACGCAGAAAGGCAGGCGCTGAGAATGAATAAAATATTAGCAGGTCTTATATTCCTTTTAGTTAAGATAAATCTCAATTTATTCGGTATTCCGATTGTTATTTTCCCGGATTTTGTAGCTTATATTTTTATCTATTTCGGTTTGCTGGAGCTTTCGGTGGTTACACCTATGTTTAAGAAATCTCTTAAACCGGCAATTTGCCTTATTTTTTATAACCTTGTTGCGGGTGTGGTCAAACTTCTTCCCAACACTATATATAATGGTTTCAGTTTTTCGGGAGCTTTCAGACTTATTTCGGGTCTTACAACAGCTTACATTTTCTACATTATCATTTTGGGACTCAGGGAATATCAGAAAAAGGCAAATGTGCAGATAGAAACATCGGTTCTCAAAAAAAGATGGGCAGCGTTTACTGTCACAGCCATAGCATCTCCGTTTTTTAAGAAACTTACTTATAATGATGCGTTAGTGTTAAATCAGCTGTCAACTGAATATCTGAGAGATGTGACATATGCAAGCGTTGGATTTATAGCTATTGCTTTTATTTATGTAGTCATATGCTGGATTGTCCTTGTGTGCTTCACTGCTGAATTTAACAAGGTAAGAGCAGTGTACAACGAAAGCCGATTTGCAAGATAAAATTTACAACTGAATTTTTCATAAGAAAAATCCCCGGTATTCTTTTGAATACCGGGGATTAATTCATTTAGGAGGATTCAGTTTCAAGAATTATTTACGCTTTTTTCTTGTGATAACAACTGCTGCTGTTGCAGTTACAAGAAGAGCAATTCCGAATCCAACGCCTGTATCACCAAGACCGGGAGTCTGTGCTGAACCGTCTGTATCGCCTGATGTAGAATCTGAAGTGTCAGATTCTGAGGGTAAAGCAGTATCGTCAGTGGGCTCTGTGGAATCAACAGTAGATGAAGGTTCTGTTGTCTCTGTCTCGCTGGGATCGGTTGTCTCAGTGGGATCAGTTGTCTCAGTAGGATCGGTTGTTTCACTAGGATCAGTTGGATCGGTAGGATCAGTGGTCATTGAAAGGTCATCAATTCTCCACATCTGTGTGCCATAGAAGGGGTTTGCAGTACCAAGGCAAAGACCGAGATCTGTTACTGCAAATACACGGCAGCCGTGGTTGTAAGGATCGCCGAAACCGTTTCTGGTAATAGTTTCAAAGTTGTATCCGTCCTCGGTTACGAAAAGGTCAAATCCTCTTTCGCCCTTGCTGAGATACTTACATGTCTCGATGAAGTAATAGATGTTATCGAGAGTATCCTGGTTAAAGAGCGGATCAAGATATTTCTTAATCTCTTCGGGAAGATATTTGCTTATCTTTGCGTAAGCATCATTAAGCTTTGTGAGAATTTCATAGAGCTTCTGTGTGTTTGCAAGATCATCAATGCCGCCCTTATTGAAGAGATCCTCAAGGCTGTTGACATCTGCGGAAAGTGCAGCTACGCTCTCTGTTGCAGTAAAGGGAAGCGGAAGTCCGCCGTCTTTAATAAGGTCGATGAGTTCCTTGAGATATTTAATCTGTGTAGCCCACTCTTCAGGTGTACGCTTAAGAAGATCGCCGTTTGTAAACTGCATAAGGGGATATGCAAGGCTTCCGATATCAAATGTACCTACGAAAAGTTTATCATTATAAACTTCCATACGCCATACATACTGGTTGAGATTGTTATCAAAGCCTGCACCCATGTTACCTTTAACTTCTGAGAAGTACTCATTAGGTTCGCCGATTACCATTTCAAAGTTCTCGTCTGCATCCATTCTCCAAAGGTTTACAGGAGAAGAAAGGTCGCTGTAAATTGCTTCGAAATCAAGTGAAATGGCAGCGGGAAGAGCGACCATGGGATCGTTGTAGCCGCCGATATAAAGGTGGTTGTCATAAACCATAAGGTTGCCTGCGCCGGAACGGTCTGCGCCGAGACCGAAGGGATATTTAGCTCCGTCTTTCTCATCACCGGCAAGAAGATGATATTTCCATGTTCCGTCTGCCTGTTCCTCACCGCAGAAAAGTGCGAAGGACTGTTTTACATTTCCCTTACCTGTTACAACTGTGATATAAAGCTTTCCGTTGAAAGCGATCATATCCCAGATTGAACCGCCGAAAATAGCGTCGGTATAGTGGTATGCGGGATAATCGAGGAGATCCTGCTGTGTTGCGATGGTTTTAAAGGATTCCTGACCCTCTGAGGGGTTAGCGGATGCAACAATAGAAGCGCCGTTCTGGCTGATTGTGCTTATAGCAAGCTTTCCGTTGATAGCTGCAATAGCTCTGATACCTGTTGAAATTGTAGGATCAGTAATCTTTTCGCATTTATAAACTGTCTTGCTCTCATCGGTTTTTGGATCAATTTCCAAAAGAGAGGGAGATACACCGGAATCGATAAAGTAAAGTTTATCGTTAAAAACAGTAGCTGCACGGTATCCGCCTGCCGATGATTCTGCAGGCTCCTTTATAATTGTAGTTTCTCCGGTTTTTGCATGGATTTTGACAATAACAGATCTGTCAAGATCCTGTGGGTTGTTTTCGGGATCGCCTAAATACATAGTTCCGTTAAAAGCAGTGTTCATGGCAGCTTTGATCATATCAACACTTACCCCGAATGTACGGGACATGATTTTAAGTGTTTTCCAGATAGCTGCATAGCAGGTTCCTACATATACATAGTCACCATAGCCTACAGCTGACCATGAATAGCTCTGGCCTCTGTCATTTTCTCCTGAATCAAATTCTACAAGTCCGTCGACTTCACCCAGGCCTGCATCTTTATGTGATATCTTCTCAGCCTGGTATGTGCCGGATGGGGAAACAGCAATAGGTGCTTTTCCGCTGTCGGCAAATACTGTGAGTGTACCGCAAACTATTACAATAGCAAGCAATACAGCAACGATTTTTTTGAATTTGCTCATTTCACATTCCTCTTTTCGTGCATAGATTGTTTTGAATACCGCGGATTTATATTAACAATTTCTTCATAAAAAGTCAATAAAATCCAGATAATTTAGACAGAAAAAGAAATATAAACAATCTAATATTTGTAATTATATACAAAAACAATAAATTTTGGAAATGATTTAAAATTCTATATATGAAATTTAAAATTGTTGATTTATTTACAAATATAAATATTTGCGATAAGCTGTAAAAAAAATATAAGCATGTAAAACTTAACAATTCTACATGCTTATATATGGTATATTTATATTCGGTTGTTTTTAATTCTCTTCAGCTAAAGCTACTTTCATCATTATTGCACATTCAACACGTTTTCTGTGAAGCTTGCAGCCCAGTTCATATATTCCCTCAATGCTGCCGGTGGCATGGTATGCGTTTGCTGAGCATCCTCCGCTGCAATAAAGTCTTGCAAAGCAGTCGTTACACTGAGGACGTGTATAGATGTTGCACATTTTGAATCTGCTTCGTACTTCTTCATTTGTTATGCCGTCAAAGACGTTTCCGAGAAGATAATTTTCATCGCCTACAAACTGATGGCAGGGATATAAATCTCCCCAGGGAGTAACTGCAACATACTCTGTGCCTACTCCGCAGCCTGCAATTCGCTTTGCAATGCAGGGACCGCCCTCAAGGTCTATCATGTAGTGGAAGAAAGTAAAGCCTTTTCCGTTTTTCTCACGGCGCACCATTTCTGCCGCAAGCTTTTCATACTGGTCGAAAAGAATCGGTAAATCCTCTTCCTTTAAGGCATAGGGGGCATCGGGAGAAGCTACAACTGGCTCCATTGCAAGCTTTGTAAAGCCGAGATCTGCCATGTGGAGAATGTCTTTTGTAAAGTCTGTGTTGTAGTGGGTATAAGTACCTCTTATGTAGTATTCCTTATCTCCACGGCGTTTTACCATCTCTTTGAATTTCGGCACAATAAGGTCATAGCTGCCTTTTCCGTTGCGGCTTACTCTCATTCTGTCGTTGGTTTCTTTGCGTCCGTCAAGGCTTAAAACCACGTTGTACATCTCTTTGTTGGCGAAATCCATAACCTCTTCGTCAAGAAGCACGCCGTTTGTGGTAAGTGTAAAGCGGAAATTTTTGTTGTGGATTTTTTCCTGCTCCCTTGCGTAAGCTACAAGCTGTTTTACAACTTCGAAGTTCATAAGGGGTTCGCCGCCGAAAAAGTCAACTTCAAGATTCTTTCTTGTGCCTGAGTTGGCAATGAGAAAATCAAAAGCCTGCTTTCCCACTTCAAAGCTCATAAGGGAACGGTCTCCGCAGTATTCGCCCTCTCCTGCAAAGCAGTATTTGCAGGCAAGGTTGCAGTCATGGGCAATATGAAGGCACATTGCCTTTATAACTGTGGGACGGTTTTTAAAATCTATTGCAAGATTCTGATATGTATCCTCAGAAAAAAGTTTTCCCTCTTTTTTGAGAGTTTCTATATCTTCCAGAACCTCGGCTACATCTTCGGGAGTAACTCCTTCTTTTTCGCCGTAGCGGTCAACTATTTCCTTTGTGATTTCTTCTGGAGTGTGGCTTTCATACATTCCGATTATATCGTATGCAACTTCATCCACTGAATGGACGCTGCCGCTGTTAGGGTCAAGGACAATATTGTATCCGCCCATTTTATACTGATGTATCATTTTAATATCTCCTTATATGCAGTAAAAATCGCCGCACGCCTCAGGGGCAGTGCGGCGATAGTTTGAGTCCTTATTTCTTGCTCTTTTCGCACTGCTGGTTTGCAATGCCGCAGGATGTCTTGCAAGCGGACTGGCAGGATGTCTGGCACTCGCCGCAGCCGCCCTTCTTTGCGGATTCAGCAAGGTTTCTTGTTGCCAAAGTCTTTATTCTTTTCATGGATACACCCTCTTTCAAAATACTTTCACCTTATTGTAACGGATTTTACTTCTTGTGTCAATAATCAATAGCCTTTACAGAGCCTTTGAAAGCTCCTGAGGAACCTTTTACCGCAACGCCGCAGCTGAGAAGCTCATCTATTGAGCGGAGTACTTTATGGGTAAATCTTTCACCGGGGGCGATGATTGGTATTCCCGGAGGATAGGCATAGATAAATTCACCTGAGATTTTACCGTCAGCTTCACTTATCGGAATAGATTTTGAAGAAGCCGAAAGAGCCTCGGATATTTTAAGAACAGTCTCTATTTTCTCAGGAAGAGGAGAAAATTGTCTTGTGTTTTCTGATTTTGAAAGTAAAGAATCTATTTCCGTGAGAGCTTCTTTGAGTCTCTCAAATCCCTCGTCGGTGTCACAGATTGAAGTCATGGCAATTGCATAGCACGAGGAGGCCATTTCAAGCTGTATCTTATATTTTTTAAGAAGCAGCTGGGAAAATTCTCCCCCTGTAAGGGAAGAGGAGCTAAGGTCAATTACGATTTTGCCCATATCACGGATAAAACCTTTTGGATATTCTTTAGGTAGAATCTTTATGACTTTCAGTGTTTCCATACTGCTGTAAAATTTCTTCAGCCTATTTTCGTAAAGCTCAAAAAGTTTTGCACCGTCATTTTGAAGAATATCAAAACAGCGGTCAATTCCTGCCATGAGAATATATGAGGGACTGCTGGACTGAAAAATCGAAAGATAACGCTGCACGGGAAATTTTCCACCAAATTCTGTGCAGATGTGGAGAACTGCGCTCTGTGTAAAAGATGGGAGAGTTTTATGAAGGCTTTGTATTACGATATCAGCACCTTTTGAAACAGCGCTTTCGGGAAATAGGGGAGAAAATCCGAAATGTGCGCCGTGTGCTTCGTCTACAATAAGAGGAACACCGTATTTTCTTGTAACTTTGCTGATTTTTTCTATATCTGAAACAACACCCTCATAAGTGGGAGAGGTGATTATAACAGCCGAAGTGTCGGGATTTTCCGAAAGAGCTTTTTCCACCTGAGCAGCGGTTATTCCATAGCAGATGCCGTTTTGGGGATCTGTTTCCGGCATTATGAATACGCTTTCGCACTCGGTTAAAGTAATGGCATTATATACTGATTTATGGCAATTTCTTGCTGCAATAAGCTTTCCGCCCTTTGGAACACAGGCGCATATTGCTGAAAGTATTCCGCAGGTGCTTCCGTTTACAAGAAGAAAGCATTTCCGGCTTTTATAGAGATTTTTACCCTTTTCCATTGCTTCAAGGATTATCTCCTCAGGAGCGTGGAGATCGTCAAAGCCGTCAACTTCCGTTATATCTATTGTATAAGGGTTTACCATTTTAAGAAACTTTTCGTTTCGCTTGTGCCCCGGCATATGCATGGGATAGATGCCGCTTTCAGCGTTTTCCAAAAGACTTTCGTAAATACCCATTTTTCCCTCCGTAAAAGAAAAGCGGCACAGAAATCTGCGCCGCTTATATGTTTAAAATAAACTTAAACTGTGGAGATTATTCCTCGTTCCAGCTGTACATCTTGCGAAGCTCTTTACCGACCTGCTCAAGCTCGTGCTCAGCTTCAATCTTGCGGCAAGCGTTGAAGTGTGCTCTGCCGTTGTTGTTTTCAGCAATCCACTTGGAAGCGAATGTACCGTCCTGAATCTCGGTAAGGATCTTCTTCATCTCTTTCTTAGTCTCGTCAGTGATGAGGCGCTTACCTGTCTCATAATCACCGAACTCAGCTGTGTCGGAGATGGAGTAACGCATCATTGAGAAGCCGCCCTTGTAGATAAGGTCAACGATGAGCTTCATCTCATGGATGCACTCGAAATATGCATTCTTGGGATCGTAACCAGCCTCAACAAGAGTCTCGAAACCAGCCTTCATAAGAGCTGTAACACCGCCGCAAAGAACAGCCTGCTCACCGAAGAGGTCAGTCTCAGTCTCTGTGCGGAAAGTTGTTGTAAGAACACCAGCTCTTGCTCCGCCGATGCCAAGAGCATAAGCGAGAGCTATGTCAAGAGCATGACCTGTTGCATCCTGATGGATAGCTACGAGGCAGGGAACACCCTTGCCCTCCTGATACTCGCTGCGTACTGTGTGACCGGGTCCCTTGGGAGCGATCATGAAAACGTCAACGTTTGCGGGGGGAACGATCTGACCGAAATGAATGTTAAAACCGTGAGCGAATGCAAGAGCCTTGCCCTCTGTAAGGTTGGGAGCGATGGACTCCTTGTAAATCTTAGCCTGACGCTCATCGGGAACAAGAATCATAATAACGTCTGCGGCCTTTGCAGCATCAGAAGCTGTCATAACTTTAAGGCCTGCTGCCTCTGCTTTAGCCCATGACTTGCTGCCTTCATAAAGACCGACAACAACGTTTACTCCGCTTTCATGCAGGTTAAGAGCATGTGCATGGCCCTGGCTGCCGTAACCTATAATAGCAACGGTCTTATCCTTTAAATAACCGAGGTTACAGTCTTCCTGATAATAGATCTTTGACATAAACAATCCTCCAAACAAATAAAGTGGCCATCGGTGCGGAATTAAAAACACCTAAGTCCTTAGGAAACATTATACCACTGTATTAATCTACGTCAATAGAAAAAATCGAAAAAAATTTAACATTTTACCACTGTAACTTCCTAAAACATTTTGGCGTTAATTGACATGTAAAAAAAGTGGGAGTAAAATTAAAATAACTTTTTCTCTCTTTTGAAAAATATTGCCTGAAATAAGCGAAACAGGGCTTTGACGAGGGGGAAAGCAGTGTATTTATACGGAAGCGGTGATTACTTATGAAAAAAATCAAAAAAGGGGAGCTTGACTCTCTTTGCATATACAGAGGGGTACTTGAAAATCCTGCCGTAAAAGCGGCGGCGGAGCTTATTTCATGTGACGACGAAAAGAAAGGTGAAAAGTACGGTGAGCTTTTCTGTGCTCTTGCAGATGCCGGAGCCGAGGAAAACTTTTCGGGATATATTGCTTCACTTGTTCTTTCCGATGACAATCCCTTTTCGAGAAGAAGCGCATTTGGCAAGCAGTGCAGCGAAAGCCTGATTTCGGGAGTATCCCATGATCTGAAAATTCTTCAGGAGCTTGCAAATGCAAAGCCCGAGGAGATTTATGAAAATGTATATAGTGAAAATCTGCCTCTTTGGAAAAACGGAAGTGCTCCCGAACCCTTGGGAAACGGAGACTGGAGCAAAGAAGCCAAAGAACTTTGGGACTACCACAAGAAAAATTCCTACGGAGTATTTGCAAAATACAAAGCTTTTTCATGGCGCAACGGCAGCCTTGAGCCGATCGGCTGTACAAATCCCATAAAGCTTGAAGAGCTTAAAAGCTATGAGTACCAGAGGGGACTTGTAGTTGAAAATACAATCAATTTCATTGAGGGACTTCCTGCCAATAACGTACTTCTTTACGGCGACAGAGGTACAGGAAAATCCTCAACAGTTCATGCAATACTCAATGAGTTTGCCGACAGGGGACTTAGAATGGTTGAAATGCCCAAAAGCGCAATATGCCAGTTCCCTGCTCTTATAAAGATACTTTCAGCTTTGCCCCTTAAATTCATTGTGTTTATAGATGACCTTTCCTTTTCTGCGGGAGACGATTCTTTTGCAGAGCTCAAAGCGGCTCTTGAGGGAGGACTTTCCGCAAGACAGGCCAATACACTTATATATGCCACATCAAATCTCCGTCACCTTGTAAGGGAAAAATTCTCCGACAGAGACGGCGACGATCTCCATTCGGGAGATGCACGTCAGGAACAGATGTCTCTTTCTGACAGATTCGGACTTTCCGTAACCTTTGTAAACCCCGACAGAATGAAATTCTACGACATTCTTGACGGAATTGCAGCTGATAGAGGTCTTGAGGTTGATACTGAGGAGCTTCACGCAAAGGGAGAGAAATGGGCTCTCGAAAGAGGCGGACGTTCACCGAGAGTGGCAAAGCAGTTTATAAATGTAGTTGAAGCTTCAATTAAAAGAGGGCTTGACTGGTAAAGGAGAAAAATATGTCCCGAAGTTTTTTTGCAATGGTTTCGAGAATGAAATATATTACTCGCTGGGCGCTTATGCGCAATACGGTGAGTGAAAACATAAGCGAGCACAGCCACGAGGTTGCCTGCATTGCCCATGCTCTTGCAGTGCTGGGTAATAAGCGCCTTGGAAAAAAATATAACTGTGAGCGGGCTGCGCTTCTGGGACTTTACCACGATATGCCTGAGATACTTACCGGCGATATGCCTACACCTGTAAAATATTTCAGCAGCGGCACAAAGGAAGCCTATAAAGCTGTGGAAAATGCTGCCTGCGAAAAGATAATGACCATGCTGCCGGAAGATATAAAGGAAGAATTTTCTCCTATGTTTTTTAAAAGGGAAGAGGACAAGGAGCTTTGGCGTCTTGTAAAGGCAGCGGATAAAATCAGCGCTCTTATAAAATGTATAGAAGAGGAAAAGGCAGGGAACCGTGAATTTGTCTCTGCGAAAGCTGCCACTGAGGAAGCAATCAAAGAGCTCAATTTACCTGAGGCTGATATTTTTGTTTCTGAATTCATGCCGTCCTTTGAGCTGACCCTCGATCAGCAGGAATAATATATCTGTTGTTTTATGGTAAAAAACGGCATAGAGACATACTACTGTCTCTATGCCGTTAAAGGTATAAAATTTTATTCGAGAGTTACAATATACTGTGATTTGAGAAAATTTAAAAGTTTTGCATTTTTTACGTAAAAAATTAAAAAAAGTGTTGACAAAGGTACAAGCCTGTATTATAATAATGTTCGCTCACTTGTGGAGCACAAATGGCGGCATAGCTCAGTTGGCTAGAGCATTCGGTTCATACCCGAAGTGTCGTTGGTTCAAATCCGACTGCCGCTACCATTTTTAAAACAAGAGGATTTGCCCCTGCTTTTGGCGGCCGTGAACCCTCTTTATATATATCCATGGCCCGGTGGTCAAGCGGCTAAGACACCGCCCTTTCACGGCGGTAACACGGGTTCGATTCCCGTCCGGGTCACCATGAAAAGCACACTGAAAAGTGTGCTTTTTTCTTTTGTTTAGTTATAATGTAAATCCGGTGTGAAGTCTTTTTGCTAAAAAAGCTATACAAATAACCAGTGTAAAATGTGTGTAAATTTATTTCAGTAAATTAAACAAAAAGACAGATGAATATTTTGCATAATTACATTGGCTTAAAGAAGCCTTTGTTTGTTGTGTTTGCATTAAAAGGATGTTATACTTTATTCGTAGGTCTTTTGCCTGCAAAATGAGAGATAAAGGAGAGAGAGTAATGGCAGAAAAAGCAGACCAAAAGCTTAATTACGGCAAAACCATACTTATAGGCTTTGGCTTTCTTGCAAGCAGTGTTGCATGGGCAATTTACGACCCCTATGTTACAAGAATACTTAATGAGATTTTAGGACGTTCCGAGGTTATTGCCTCATGGGGACAAAAAATAGCAGAAGCTTTTCCATTTGTAGTAAAGCTTATGGAAGCTCAGGGAGAAAGCACCGTTAATGCGGCGGGTGCGTTTACACTGGTTCCACTTTTTGTCGGTATTATAATGACTTTCGATAATATTTTCGGAGTTATTTTCCAGCCTTTCTTCGGAAAGCTTTCCGACCATACTCATTCCCGTTTCGGAAAAAGACGTCCGTTTATTTTTATAGGCGCACCTCTTTCGGCAATATTCTTTGCACTTATTCCTCACATGGATACAATCCCGTCACTTATGTTCTGCATTATAATGTATGTTATGATAATGTCGTTCTGGCGTGCTCCCGTTGTAGCCTTGATGCCCGATCTTACACCGCCTAAGCTCAGAAGTGAGGGAAATGCTATAATTAACCTGTGCGGCGGTCTCGGAAGCCTTATAGGAATGATTGCTGGTACAATAGTTTGCTTTATTTTCGGATACAACAGTGAGCTTCATGAGGAATATCCGGCAGTTTTCCTCTTGGGTTCAATTATAATGATAATCAGCACAGTGGTTCTTTTCTTCTTTGTAAAGGAGCCCGATTCAAGGCTTAAGCATCAGGCACAGGTAAACGCCGATGCAGATGAAAGACTGAAAGCTCAGGAAGAGAAAAAGGCAGAGAAAGAGAGACTTAAAGCCATTAAGCTTACAAAGGGCGAGAAAAAGAGCCTTGTGTTTATGCTTATGTGCCTGTTCTTCCTCTTTATTGCCACAAACGCTATTCAGACTTTCTTCTCATTGTTTGCAGGTGAGGTTCTCGGAAAGACCACTCAGGAAGCTACTATCATGATGGCTCTGTTTGCAGTTTGCTCAATGATAGCTGCAATTCCGGCAGGTAAGCTTGGAGCTAAAATCGGACGTAAAAAGGTTATTATCGGCGGACTTATAGTGTTTATGTCCATATTTGCCCTTTATGCCGTAACTAAGAATTTGGCAATCGTATGGGTAGCCCTTGTTCTCGGTGGTTTTGCAAATATGTTCATTACCGTTAACACTTTGCCTCTGGTTCTCGAAATCGGCGGAGTTGAAAAGATAGGTACATTTACAGGTTATTACTATACTGCCACTTTTTCTGCACAGATCGTAGCTCCCATCCTTTTCGGTACAGTAAGAATGTTCTCCGGTACATATATGTCCCTGTTTGTTTTCTGTCCTGTTGCCTTTGCACTGGCTCTTTTCTGCATACTGTTTGTAAAGCATGGCGAAGCAAAGGATACCATTACCAACGAAATGGTAAAGCAGATAGAAGCGGAGAACATGGACTGATTAATTTGAAATCAGAATTTTAAAATTAATACTGCAATATTTTATAAGCCATATCCAAACAGGATATGGCTTATTGTTTATTTTGCGGCAAATATTAAGCAAGTTATTTAATTATATATTTTTTATAACATATAGATTGTATATATTGACAATAAAGTTTTACAAAAGTATAATGTCGCTGAATGATGAGGGAAATAAAATGCAGGAGGAAGGAAAGGACGTTATTTTTATGGAGAAAAGATGGCCTGCATACATTGCCATTGTAGTTATTTGCATACCGGTATTTGCGCTTTTGGGCTTTGCTCAGGAATTAAGTCAGAAATTATGGTCATCAATTATGTCTGTACTTACTCTGATTGTGCCGATGATCCTTGCATGGATTATAGGATATATGGATGATGCAGAGACTCTTACAAAAAATTACAGGCTTAAAAAGGCAATAATAAATACTATAATTGTGGGCATACTTTGCGGAGTTTCACTGGTCTTTACGGATACCGTTTGTGCAGTTGTAACTATCATTATGGCAGTTATTATTGCAGTTAGGGTCAAAAATCTTCTCTGTGAATACAGGGAAATGAAAGAAATGCTTAATTCCGGCATACATGACCAAGACAATTTGGAATAATTAAAAATAATATCCCGGCAGCTGCGGATAGAAAACCGCAGACTGTCGGGATTTTTTATTTATAACCTAATTAGCATGGCTGTCAGGGCGGCGCCTGCTCCGGCTGCTGCGCTTAGTTTCGCCGCTGAGGTCAAAAACGGACGTTTTTTCTTTGAAGGTACAGGGGGAGGAGGTGCTGCTGAAATATCAGCGGCAATGGTTTCTGCTTTCTTTTCAAGCTTTTTCAGATTCATTGAGGAATACTGCGGTTTTACTACGAAAAACATTTTTTCAAAATATTCGCTGCCTGTTTCGGTGATTTCTATAACTTGTTTATTTACACCTTTAATCATTTTTAAACCTCCATTCTGCTGCTGTGTATATAATTACCTCTAAAGGAATATTTTATGCAGTGGAAATTTGCTGAAAGGATAAATTCTGCAGACTTTAAAAGCATGTCAACATGATTTTTTGTTAAAATACGGTTATATACTTTTTGTATACGAGGTTTTAACATTGCTCTGTTAAAAAATGTGGAAAACTCTGTGGAAACTGTTGATAATCCCTTTTAAAAGTGGATATTTACTTTTTTAACAAGAGAAAATCAGGATGAGTGTTAATAAAATGTCAAATACGGGTTGTTGTTTGAGCTTTACAAAAAACTGAAATAATACATCTTAATAAGAAATATAATCGAGAAAATTGCAGAATGAACGCAAAAATTCATGGTTTTTATAAAGGGAAAAAGCTGCAAAAAAAGTTCTGCTTTTTTTATAGAAAAAGCAGAACTTTAAATTATATCAAAGATTATTCCAGCCGTGTTTTTTCAGAAAAGCTGGATAGTTTACAAGGGATATATTTACATCTACAGCTCCGGTTCTGATTCCCGGGATATTCCGTCCACCGTACTGCCACATGGTAAAGGGGATATCCACTCCGAAAGTAGTTTTCACACATTTAGGATCTTTATAACATGCCATCCATATATCATAGTCTATTTGGCTCATATCTATTTTTTCATCCATCCAAACCTGATTTGCATAAACCATCGGATAATAGCTGCCGTCTATTATGGTTTCACAGAAAGCTTTTATGTTTGCCGTTCTCTGAGCTTTGCTGATTTTTCCTAAACGTGTATTATCTCCTTCAACATCCATTATAACAGGATATTCTATTTTACATCCGGTGTCCTTAATAGCTTCGAGACAAATTTTGGCTTCCTCAATGGCTTCGGTTTCGGTTACAGCCTGAGAATAGAAATAAACGCCTACTTTGAGTCCTGCGGCATAAGCCCCTTTTACATTGCTGACAAAATAGCGATCTATCCAGGTTTCAGTTGTGGATTGGCTTCTTGCACCAAGTCTTACTATAACAAAATCGACTCCTGAATTTTTTACGGCCTTAAAATCAATACCAACGTCGGTTTTATCAGGTTCACGCTGGAATATCGAAACGTCAATGCCTTTATAAAATTCAACCTTTTTTCCGTCTATGTAGAAATTATTGTCGTCAGATATCCACTTTTCGTTTTTAGTGTATCCGAATCCGGCGTAATCTTTTGTAACTGGAATGTTAGGATATTTATAAGGTGGCTGTGGTTCCGGCTGAGTGTCAGTAATTTCATCCGATGTACTTTCACCTGTATTGTCATCATCGGACGGCAAATGAGCGGGAGGAAGTTTTGACGGTTCCGTTTCACTGGGACGTATAGGCTTCGAGGGCTTTATGTCATCCTGATAATCATTAAAATCATTGGTTTGCTGTTCTCTTTCTTCTTCCTTTTGCTTATCCGTCTGTTTGTATGCATTGTCGGAAGTAATCGGTTTTTTATTTTTCAAAGTGACGGATTCTATTTTTGCCTGGAGACTACTTTTAGTTGTTGTAATTTCTGAAGAAGATTCTTTCGATATTTCTGTTTCAGAGTTTGTTTCAGATTCGTAGTCTTCAGCAAGCTTTTCGGAATTATCGGTGGGTAAATCAGAATCAACAGTTATGCTTTTTCCGCAGCTTATAAGCATAAAAATGCAGAGAAGACAAAGTATTGCACCACAGATAATTTTTTTGGATTGGCAGTTCAATTTAATCACCTGATTTTAAAGTATATATTTAAAATATTATAGTACTTATATAAGTACAATTCAATGTTTATACATATAAAAAATATGTAAAATAAAGTTAAAAAACTGCCTCCACATATATGT
This sequence comes from uncultured Oscillospiraceae bacterium, assembly GCA_958366985.1. Lineage (GTDB taxonomy): Bacteria > Bacillota > Clostridia > Oscillospirales > Acutalibacteraceae > UMGS263. The sequence goes on along the minus strand of CATXDC010000007.1, from coordinate 41,817 downwards.
GAAAGCAGTTTCAAAATAAAAAAGAGATTTAAAATTTAATTAATACTATCTGGCTTTTTTACCGTGGTTCTGGTTGCCGTTGCCATACTGATGACCATTTCCGGAAGAATCTGTATCGGCTTTGCCTTGGGACAGCTGGCCTTTAAGGTCGTTAAGCTCTTTCATTGTCATATTTCGGCAATCTTCTGGGGTTATAGTATTGTCATATTGGGAAATTTCGAGATAAGCCTGATATTTTCCTAAAGAGAGCCCAAGAGAGTGAGCTTCATTTACTGCATCTGATGAAGAGGCTACACAAACGCCTTGCTGACCTGCATTTTTAAGACATCCGTTGATACGTGTAATGACTTCTTCATCGTTTTCGGAAGCAACAGTAAATGTTAAAAGGGAATCGCTGTTTAAATATTCGGAAAATTCGCTGTCGTTTAAAACAGTGTCGATTGCTTGTTCATAATTTTTTCCTGTTACTGAAAGGGAGTCAAGAATTTCGGTTCCGTCATCATTAAAGGCTTTTGCATCAAGCACTCTGTCAAGGCGATTTACTCTGAGTTCCAGTGAGGGATTCACGTCAATGCTCACAACTGTTACGGGAACAAACCACATTTCATAAATTCCAAAAGCAAGAGTAAAAATAATAACTGCGGCAGCGGCAAGAGAATATTTTACAATATTTTTTTGAGGTTTAAGGCGATGGGAACGCTGCTGTGCAATAAATTCCATAGTGCCTTTTTTAAGCTCCTCTTCTGCCTTTATTCCCTCAAAAGCTTCATTTATTTTATTCAAAATCCTCACCGCCCAATTCCTTTTTTAATTTTTCTCTCGCCCTTGAGAGAAGCGAATAAACAGTGTTTTCTTTTTTATTGAGGATTTCAGCTATTTCACAGGCTGTGTATCCCTCAAAATAGAAAAGGTAAACAACGTCCTTGTACTTTGGTTCCAGAGCCAATACGGCGTTCAAAATTTCCCTGTTTTCATCACAGGAAGCGTATTCGTTTGTGGCCTCTTCAATTGACAAAGTGTTTTTGCGGTAGTAGTCCCGCAGTAAATCTTTGCATGAATTTACCGTCACCCGGATTATCCACGCCTTTCTATGTTCCTCACTTTGAAAATCACCCTCATACATCAGATATTTCAAAAAGACCTTCTGAAATATATCCTGAGTGTCATAATAATTTTTCAAATGAAGAAAGCATATTCTCTTTACCGTGTCAGCGTAAAGCTCTATGGCACGGTTTACATCCTGTTCGCTCCTCATAAACATTCCGCCTGTAAAATTAATGTTTATTTTTCAGAATAAAGTCTCAGCCTTTGCTGAGAGCCGCTGCAAATATTAGTGCAGGTTTCGCTTTGACAGCCGTTGCAGATTCCGTTTTTCCCGTTTGAGTTTTTGTTTCCGTTATCAGCTCCGTAACGATTTTCCGTACCTTTCTGGGGACATGAGGGATTGCATATGCCGTTGCTGTTGGTTCCATTTTCGTTTTCAGTACCATATCTGTTTCCTGTACCATCCTGAGGACAGTATTCCTGTGTACACTGTGCTGATTGGGTGTTTGATGTGGGAAGTACAGATGTGTCTATTTCATTTGAAGTATCGGCTGCAAAAGCAGAAACAGTAAAAACAGATATAGCTGCAAGTGCAGCGCCGGCAATAATAATTTTTTTCATTTTAATTCCTCCGTATTATAAATTTGGTTTTAAGCCTTTCATATATAATACGAATAAAAACTGCAAATCCTTGCAATACTTCAAAAGATTAAATATGCTTTTTTCAGTATATCACAGTGAATATTCTTAATCCATGGCCTTTGAAAATTAAAAAATAAAATGCATTGGTAATTTGATTTTTTTCTGCATAAATCCGCCTTAAAAACAAACAATAACACGGCAAGAAAAAATTATAAAAGGAGATTAATGATAGATGAAGGCAACAGGTATTGTAAGACGAATTGACTAATGCGTTATAATAGGACAAGGTCAGAAAGCCGCATAAACACTGGGGTTTCGCTGATTTCGTCCAAGCTATCGGCAGAAAATTCACGGCGGTCAAGGCCACTTAATTCGAAAGAGAGGTGAGAGAAGGAAAGCCAACTGATGGCAACCGAAGATGTGTCTGTTAGGACAGCCCTACCACTAAAAGGAGTCAAGAGGACAGTTTCTCTTGGCTCTTTTTGTTTACAGAAATTTTGAAATGGCAATAATGTCAATAATATCAGAATTGGAGGAATGAATGATGAAGCAAGGTGTTTTGGTTTATGATGAGAGGTCAGGTCGGATGGATATTCGTTTCGGTTTAGAGGAATATTACGGAGGCCTGCACTGCGGCACTACTATGGATGTCCTTGTTCAGAACCGATGGATTCCCACCAGAATCGAGATGGCAGATGACTGGTACTTGGTTGGGATCAAAACGAATATCCTGTCCGGGCTGAGAGTCCGGATCTAATCTGTATTCAGTTACTTGAATATAAGAAGATTTGGACAGTGTGGATGAACAAAAAGAAAATTGGCATTTTTAATGCAATTACTTATTGAACCGTTCTAAAAAGGATTAAAGGGAATGGTGCAGAGCAACTGCTTACAAATTGTAAGCAACTAAAAAATGGTAGTTACAAACGGGAAAAATGGCTTACTGATGTATCAGTAATATCCATTGTATACCAATCAGATGAAGCGGCTTCTTTGTTATAAAGAAGTCGCTTTTTTTGTAGAGAGTCCAGAAAGGAGGAAATTCATATGAAATGCCTGCTCAAATATCAGTGGGTCAAGCTGCTTAGAGCCCACTTGCCACAGGGCAAGGGGGTAATGGGCTACTGGGCCAGACTGGCGGCACGAGCGGCATTTCGTAAAGGTGAGGCGCATTACTGCGGATATGCCAATCCGGTATCAGCCGGTATGTGGTCCGGTGGGATCGTTGGCCTCAAGAGCATTCTCGGAGTAAAGAGCAAAACTGTGGCTTTACAGATTTTGGACGACTTAAAGCGCTTGGGCTATATTGAATACACGCTGAATCCCTCAACAAAGAAACTGGAATACTTTATCAAAGATTGGGTGCTTCAGTGTTCCGGCGCTGGTTGCATGAACGGCGCTGTATATACCACAGAAGGCTATGGTTTTCTCTGCCTTCCCCGTAATATTACACAGCGGTTGACAGAGAATCAATATCAGTTTGAAGAAGCGGACGCATGGCTGGATCTCTGGTGCCACACGGTTTGGCAGGATCCACGCAATGCGTTTTCTTTTTGGGCGCCGGCTATTCAGTATGGCTCCTATGGCGCCGCATTAACCTTGGAAACCTTGGGACAGCGCTGGGGTTGGGAAAAGACAAAGGTATGGAGATTTTTTCAAAAGCATGGGGATGTCTTCGTTCTGTACCGTCTGCCCGGCTCTTTCGGCTGCCTCATTTTTAATAAACTGTATCCCACAGGTGCAGAGGTTTCAATGCCGGTATCTGCGGACATTGAACGCATAATCGGTAAAATGCGCATAATGGCGGGGAATACACATATTGCAGGAACAGACCATGTCCGGCTTAATAAGATGATCCTTTGGTTCAGCCGACAGATCATCGCGCAGGATGGCAAAGATGTGTTGGAAACTGAGGCGCAAGACCGCGTTGCACTTTCTACCCCCATATTACGCGCGTATCTTTCTCTGTGTTGGAATTGTAAGAATTGTAGCTATGACTGCGGGAATGTAGATATATTCCCTGTATTGTTAAAAACCATACGAGGGCCTTGTGCCCCAATTTTTGAACAAGCAAAGGAGAATTTCCATGAGCAAACAGAACAAAACCAGCGCCAAGGCGCTTTACGAACAGCAGGAACAGAAGATTTCCACCCAGCCCGATGCTTTCATCCGTCTATTGACGCAAAGAGGCATTCTGGAGGATCACCAGATTGACGATGATCGTATCCGGCAGGCGCAGAAGGAGAAAAAGCGCAATATGTATCACAACACGCAGTTGCTTCTGGAACAGTACCGGAATATCGCCTGGGCGCTGGAATGCTTCCCAGATACCGTGGCAGAAGAACTTGACCATCCCTTTGAGGGACTGGATTTCCTTTTGGAGAAGATGGATGTGGAGATGGGCATGGGAAACAAGAAACTGGAAAGCCGGCTGGAGAGTGTTCGCAAATCCCGTTTGCTGTTAGATCGGGTCAATGAAGCTTTAAGCGTTTTGAAGAAAAAACCTGACAACGGTGCAAAAATGTACGAACTCATCTATCTGACCTATCTTGCTCCAGATAAATTGTGCCATACGGACCTCCTATATCGGTTGGACATCTCATCCCGCCACTATTACCGTCTTCGCCAGCAGGCCATCACCATTCTGTCTATTCGCCTGTGGTCCGCTCCAGCCAGTGAGGTGGATCCCTGGCTGGAGGTGTTGACGCTGCTGGAAAATCTGTGAGTGAAAATGAAAAGGCGCAAAAATGGCGGAAAATTGGCAAGGCGTGCGCCGATGACATGGAAACGAAAAAAAGCTATACTGATATTGTCCAATAGTGGGCCGGGCGGAAAACGCTGTTTCTGAAAGCAATCACACTTTCAAGGAACGGCGTTTTTTACTGTCCGGAGAACAAAAAAACAGGAGGTAAAGACATGTCAAAGCAATTTCTTTCCGCTAAGCACCGTCTTCATGGAACTTATTGGTCCATGGTGGGTATTGCCAGCGCCATGATTTTGTCGCTGCAGCCGGTAATGGCGGAAACCATTTGGGATCGATTTTCCACTATCATGCAGGACATCTATGGACAGCTTGTTGCCATCAGTACCATAGTGGCGGTAACTGTTGCAGCAATTGCATTGATTGTCCGGATGGTTTCCCGTAATCAGCGGGCGGTGGATGAGGCAACCAGCTGGTTGAAGCGCATCGTTATAACCTGGATTGTCCTGAACACTCTGGGCTTTATCGTGGCGTACCTGCAGCCCCTCATTGCCGGTGGACAATATACCCAGCCCTAAGAAGAACCACAGAACAACAGAACGGAGGTGAGAGGTTATCTTAGATTGGATTTTTGAAGGGATTATTTCATGGGTAGCCAGCATAGCCTCCCAGCTGATGGATGCCGTATCCGGATTATTTCTGAATGCGCTGGGAACGGACATGGTCACCATGGAGGAATACTTTCCCTTTGTCTCAAAGGCATTTGATGTGATGCAGTATACTGCATGGGCAATTTTGTTTCTCATCACGGTCTGGCAGCTTTTTCGGGTTTTTGGCGGACCGATAACGGAAGCGGAAGAACCGTGGCAGCTTGTTGCCCGCAGCGCGCTGTTTGCGCTGCTCATTGGCTTTGCAAAGCCAATCTTCACTATAGCGCTGGATATTGCCAGAGCACCGTATACAGCTCTTATGGATCTTACCATGACAGCGGAAGATTTTACATTTGCAGGATTGGAACAGGTATTGTCCAACGGTTTGACATCCATTGTAGCAGCCATTTCGATTGTTGGTGCTATTCTGGTCCTGATTCTGGAAATATCCCTGGGTTGGAACTACTTCAAGCTCCTGTTGGAAACGGTTGAGAGATACATTGTGGTGGGTGTTCTGTGCTACACAAGCCCATTGGCTTATGCAATGGGCGGTTCCAAAGCAACCAATCAGGTATTCAAAAGCTGGTGCAAGATGGTGGGCTCTCAGCTCCTTTTACTGGTACTCAATGTCTGGTTCCTCCGGGCATTCAACAGCTCTGTGGGCCAGTTTATCGGAAATGGAGGAGCCTTGTCTACCGGACAGGGTTCCATCTTCCTTTGGCTTTTCTGTGCGCTTGCTTTCTTAAAAACCGCGCAGAAATTTGACAGCTATTTGGCGGCATTGGGCCTGAACGTGGCGCAGACTGGCTCCAGTATGGGCATGGAAATCATGATGGCGGCACGTGTACTCAGTGGTATGGGAGGCTCTGCAAAAAGTGCCGGCAGCATTTTCCGCAGCGGAAGTTCGACTGCAACTGCTGGCGGGGCTGCCGCAACTGGATTTGCTGCGGGGTTTGCCAGCAAGTTCAGAGGCAACAGTTATGTGAGAGATGCTGTTGTAGAAGGCGGCACCCGTATGGGGATGGGTGGAAGCGTTGGTTTTGTGGGCCGGGTTTTTGGCGGAATGGCCGCAAGGAATGGAGCAACGCTCACAGCGGAATCGGTGGCCTCGGTGGCTGCCAAATCAGAAGCGGTTTCCGGCACCATTGCTGGGGATATTGCAGACCGCAGCCTTGGAAATTATATGCCGCAGACGGCCGGCCACAAACTGAAAAATACGCAGATCACCGGCGGGCACATCAGTACCACGGCCACTGGGCCGGATGGAAAGTCCAGCAATGTCGAAATGTACAGTACTTCCCAGTTTGAAAAGCCTTCAGTTCCTCATTCCGTGGTGACAGCTGCGGACGGAAGCTCTTGGTATCAGGTTGCCAGTGGTGAAGGCCGGGGTGCTTTTTACGATGTGCCGGAATTCACTGGCAGTTCAGAAGAGGCAGCACAAGTTGCTGCCACATTCCCGGGTGCGGCTGAAGGCACAAGCTTACGGACGGTGGGTGATGGCGTGATCGAAGCGACTGGTGAAAACGGCAATGCCCTTTGGTACAACAGTGCCTATTATGACGAACCGGATGCACCTCATGCGATTATGCAGTCGTCCAGCGGCGTAGATTGGTATGCTATGCAGCAGCAGGCAGAAGCCCCTGCTTTTGAGCAGGGTGAAGCAGCAACTGCCTACAACCGGGCCGCTTTTCAGGAATTTATGCCAGGCTATGAACATCAGGTATCTCATGTGGATGGTTCTCATCGTGAGGATGGGCACTTTGAAGTACGCCATGCGGATGGCTCTGGTACTGCGTTTTATGATACGGCACGATATGCCGCACCCCATGGGGATTATCAGGTCTACGAGGATTCTCAGGGCCAGCAATGGTATGCTCTTCGCGGAGAGGCGGCAGTGGAACGCAAACCGGTTTACGAAAATGGGAAACCAGTCTATGATGGAGAAAGCGTCAAGACGGTTTCTGTGGAAACGGTGCGTTACAAGAGTACCCCCAGCCGGTTCGGCGAACCTAAACAGCGTGGAGACATTGATATTGCTCCACCTAAAAAGAAAAGATAAGACAAAAGTCGTAAGACCGGGAAACATCCATTTTCCCGGTCTTTACTTTTTCTGCTTATAAATGGGTTTTTTCGAGGAGGTGAATACATGGCGGAGCCAGATAAGCGGCAGGTTGGTGAAGGTTCTGACAATTACGGTGAGGCCGCAAAACAAATGGCGAATGCCGCCAAGCAGGTTGGAAAAGAAAGCGCAAAACAGGCAGCTGCGGCGGGAACCAAAGCAGTTGCCAATGCCTCTGCCGCAGTTGTCCAGGCAAGTGTAGAAGGTGGGAAAGCAGCAGCGCAGATTGCTGCCGGTACAGCGGCAGGCGGCCCCTGGGGAGCCATTTTGTCGGCAGCATGGGCGCTTCGCCACACACTATTTAAAGTTTTAGTCTGCATTTGCCTGTTCTTTCTACTTATTATTGTTATGATTGTATCTTTACCCTCCATCATCCTCAACAGTGTGTTTGGTCTGGACGGTACACCGGTGGACATGGAAAATCCTGTTACTATACAGCAATCTTACGATGATATGGCAGCGTCTATTTCTACTGTCGTACAGGATGGTTACACACTCTCACTGGAAAAAGTCGAACAAATTATTGCGGATGGCGGCTATGACTATGATCTTTCAATGGAATCACTCATCAACTATGCCCAGAGTTCTTCAGGCTATGATGTCAGCTACATATTGGCTGCTTACTCTGCTTCACTAGGGCAAAAAAGTACCAGCGAGGCGGATATGCTATCGAAGCTGGATGCTGTAGCCGATGACATGTTTCCTGTCACTTCTGCAGAAAAAGAAGTGGAGCTTACGGTGCCGTTGACTTACAGTACCTATCGGGAGGTCACGGTAACGGTTGTAACATCCAGAAGTCAAACGGGAACCATCAATGGAGTGCCTCAATACCGTTATACCACGGAGTCCAGGACGTATTATGAACCGGATGGCACAGTGACGACTACAGAACCGGTAACGGTACCTGCTTTCAATGAGGTAACTGTTTCCGTGCCGGTTTACAGCGAGGGAAGCATTTCTGGGATGAAGGACGCCACGTACTATACGGCAGCCGGAGAAGAAACGCTGACGCCGGATACAGAGATCATCAAATATGTGGAGTGCACGATCCATCCCTTTGATCAAAGCGTCATTCTGGATGCCTTTTCCATAGATCCAAGTGCTATTTACGATCAGTTTCAAATTACCTACCGTGAGGCCATTCAGAATATGGCTAATGCACTGAAAATGACGCTGTATGGAACGCTTGGCAGTGGAGATACAGTGGCGCTGACGGATGCGGAGCTGATTGCCTTTGTCAACCAGCAAAATTGTAATGCTACGCGAAAGCATATTTTAACCACTGCCTTGTCGCTGGTGGGAAAAGTTCCTTATTTCTGGGGTGGCAAATCCGCCGCCGGATGGAATGATGAGTGGAACACACCAAAGCTGGTTACTGCATCAGGGTCTAGTACCTCTGGAACAATACGGCCTTATGGTCTGGACTGTTCCGGTTTCACAGATTGGGTATATAAAACCGCGTTGGGAGTGTCTCTTTACGAAGGCACTTGGAACCAATGGGATAACACCTACGCCATCACTGAGTCGGAATTACTCCCCGGTGATTTAGGTTTTATGGCAGAACCCGGCACGGTTCCGGTCAACCATGTGTTGATTTATGCTGGTAAAGGAGAAAACGGAGAACAGATGTGGGTTCACTGCGCCAGTGGCACTGGTGTGGTACTCAACTCACCGGACTATGTAACCCAGTACCGACGCCCCTCTAATGTGGACTTTGAGGCTTCAGTTCCTTCAATATCAACGGGAACTGGCACTCGCCGGGGAAATCCGGCTGTTGCAGAAATTGCTCTATCACAGGTGGGTAATGTTGGTGGTGAAATCTACTGGCGTTGGTATGGATTCAATAGCAGGGTCGAATGGTGCGCATGCTTTGTTTCCTGGTGTTATGCCCAGGCAGGCGCCACTGAGCCCAAATTTTCTGGATGTACATCCGGCGGTATGGGCTGGTTTCAGTCTCATGGACAGTGGGCAGATCGGAATTACACGGATATTGCGCCTGGTGACGCTATTTTCTTTGATTGGGATGGCTCCGGCGATGCGGACCATGTAGGCATTGTTGTGGGCGTGGAAAATGGAACCGTATATACAGTTGAAGGAAATAGTTCGGGCGACATGTGCCGTTATAACAGCTATCCACTTGGCAGTTCGGTTATCCGTGGTTATGGGCTGATGCTCTGGAATTAACAAGGAAGGTGTGAAAATGGAAGAAAAAGAATACAGCAATGTTTACGCCATACCAGCAAACTATACGGATTCAGGAAAACTATTGGGCGGTATGATAGATACCAGAAACGCGATAGAAACAGTCTTACTTCTGGTACTGTTGGGGTACCCGGAACTTTTCCTGATTCCCATGCCCGGAACCATACGAATTGTGGTCATGACAGTGACATTGCTGCCTTTGGCAGTGATTTCGGTGATGGGTGTGGATGGCGGTTCGTTGTTCCAGTATCTCGGACACATTGTTCGTTTCTGGATTCATCGGCGAAAACTGCATTTCAGGAGGATAGGATATCACTATGACCAGGCGCAAATTAAAAAGACAAGGAAGAAAAAGCGAAAAGCTTGAATTTGTGCAGGACTATCTCCCTATCAAGGATTTGAAAAACGGCATCATTGAAACAGCGGACGGCCGGTACATCAAAATTCTGGAGGTAGACCCTATCAATTTTACACTTCGCTCCGATGAGGAGCAGTTTAATATTATTTCCAGCTTTGCAAGCTGGTTGAAAATATCGCCCATGCGGCTCCAGTTCAAATCCATAACCCGTAAAGCGGATTCAGATAGGCACATTGCTATGGTTCGGAAAGAACTGGAACAGGAAGGGAATCCTCAGTGCCGTGAAATGGGTGAGGATTATATCAAGTTGATTAAGGATGTCGGCAGTCGGGAAGCGCTCACAAGGCGCTTCTTTTTAATTTTCCAATATGAGGCGGTGGGCCGGAACGAAAATGGAGACTACGCCAAAATTTATGGGATGCTTCAGACAGCGGAACAGAACGCCAGGGCATATTTTTCCCAGTGTGGCAACAGTATTGTGCAGCCCAAAGACCCGGACGAAGCAACAGCAGAAATTCTATATATGTTCTTCAACCGCCGTTCCTGTGTGGACGAGCCTTTTGCCTCCCGTGTAGACCGGGTTGTGATAGATACCATGGCAGCCAGGAAAAAGGTAATTGGCGTGGATCCGGTTCCACATATCCGAATGGCCCATTTTCTGGCACCCAGAGGGATTGACCTCACACACCGTAATTACATCATCATGGATGGGCTTTACTACTCCTTTTTATATATCCGCGCCAACGGATTCCCAAATAGGGTGCGGGCCGGTTGGATGTCTTCCCTTATCAATGCTGGTGAAGGAATCGATGTGGATGTCCATCTACGCAGGGAAAACCGCAGCAAAACCATCGACAAGGTGGCACAGCGGATCCGGCTCAACAGGACCAAACTCAAAGGGATGCAGGATACCAGTACTGACTATGAGGAACTGGCCAACTCCATTCAGGCAGGCTATTTTATCAAATCCGGTATTGCCAACTACAATGAGGATTTGTTTTACATGAGCGTCTTTGTGACGGTATCGGCCAAAAGTTACGAGGAACTGATGTGGCGTAAGCAGCAGATGACCGATTTGCTCAAATCCATGGATATGTATGTGAGCGACTGCAGTTTCCAACAGGAGGCGGCGCTTCAGTCGGTGATGCCATTTCTGAAAATTCATCCGCAGCTGGAGAAAAAGGCACAGCGCAATGTGCTTACCAGTGGGGCGGCCTCTACTTATATGTTCACCAGCTTTGAGATGTCGGATGATACAGGCGTCCTGCTGGGGGTAAACCGGCACAATAATTCCCTGTGCGTGGTGGATCTGTTCAATACTAAGATGCACAAAAACGCCAACCTGAATCTGCTTGGAACCTCCGGTGCCGGAAAAACCTTCACCATGCAATTGTTGGCGCTTCGAATGCGGATGCGCGGGATTCAGTGCTTTATTTTAGCTCCTATCAAAGGACATGAGTTTCGTCGGGCCTGCAACAAAATTGGTGGAGAGTTCATTAAAATTGCCGCCGGCTCCCCTCACTGCATCAATGTAATGGAAATCCGGCACACCATTTCCCCGGAGATGGAACTCATTGATGAGGTGGACTATGCTGAGATGGATTCCATGCTGGCAAGGAAAATTCAGCAGCTGATGACCTTTTTCGGTCTATTGGTGCCGGATATGTCCAATGAGGAAGAACAAATGTTGGATGAAGCACTTATCAAGACCTACGCGGATTTCGGGATTACCCATGACAATGCCTCTGTCTATGAGGATATGGAGGCGTCCCCGCCGAAAATGAAAAAGATGCCGATACTTGGTGATCTGCATAAACACCTGCAGGAAAACCCAATGACGGCAAGGCTGGCAGCCATTGTCAGCCGGTTTGTGACGGGTTCTGCTCAGAGTTTTAATCAAGAAACAAATGTAAATCTGGATAATAAATACATTGTTCTGGATCTGTCAGAACTGAAGGGAAAGCTCCTGCCAGTGGGGATGTTTATCGCGCTGGATTATGTATGGGACAGGATCAAATCGGACCGTACCAAGCGCAAGGCCATTTTCATTGATGAAATCTGGCAGCTCATCGGCGCCAATTCCAATCGGATGGCAGCAGAGTTCTGTTTGGAGATTTTCAAAGTCATACGAGGTTTTGGCGGCGCGGCTGTTTCTGCTACACAGGACCTTTCAGATTTCTTTAGTCTGGAGGACGGACGGTATGGCAGGGCCATCATCAACAACTCGAAGAATAAGATTATTCTGAATCTGGAGCCGGATGAGGCGGAGCATGTGCGGGAAACCCTCAAGCTTACCAGAACAGAAGTAAGGGCCATTACCCAGTTTGAGCGCGGGGAGGCTCTCATCAGCTCCAACAACAATAAGGTTCCGGTAGTCATTAAGGCTTCTCAAATTGAGAAAGAAATGATTACCACGGACAGGGCCGAACTGGAGGCTATCCTTCGGGAACGGCAAAAAGAGAAAACGCATTCTACTTAAAATGCGTTTTCCAAACAAAATGCGCATAATCAGGAGGTGAATAGAATGCTGTTGAACGATGAGCAATATGTAATCAAATGGCTGTCCCAGTATGGAGCACTGCCTAAAACACAGGTGCTGCGGTTGCTGCGGGATAAGTCGCCGGATACAGCGGAAAAAATTATCCGTAACCTCAAACGGGAACAGCGGATCGCCGATGTAGGTGATGGGTATTATCTGGGGCTGGACCATCTGTGCAAGCCAGACCAGCGTGTTATCCTTGCGGTCTGGGTGTTGCTGAAATTTATCGACTATGTGGACCCTATGGCGCATTACCCGGCCACCTATCCCGCGCAGATTTTCTTTTTGAAGGAAAATGTGGGATACGAAGTTGTTGTACTGTACGATGGGGAGCAGCATTTAACCAAACTACTGCAGCCGCAGGATGAGGAAACAAAATATATTTTGGTACTCCCCCATATTCGGATGGCTTCCCAGCTGATACTGCCAAATGCCCCCTGCCTGTTTTCAACGGTAGAATTTCATGGCGAAGAGGAACCAGAGGTCTTGTTTTATTCTGAGGAGGTGTCACAGCGTGGAAATTCCCCAATCTTTTGCCCAGACGCTGGCTAAGCTGGAGAGCCAGGTAAAGAAAATGAATATGTCACTTTCGAATACGAGACAACTTTTCGAATACGGTAACATGGAATTAACCTATGAAGTGGCACTGCGTGTAGCAGACATTGCAGAGCGCACAGTACTACTGGCCCGGGCACTGCCAGCCTACACCGGACATCCTTTGGCAGCCCATGAAGTAGAAAATCTTATACAGATCAATATACCTGTAGAAATCGGGTTTACGGCTGAAGGCTGGTTTTCTGTGCGGTTGCCTCTGCTTCTTCCCAAAAAGGAAGATGGATCGGCGGATTATATCCGTTCCTTCCTCTATGCTGCCATGAGAAACTTCTTCCGGGGGAAGACGCCGGTACGGTATCATGACTGCGTACTGGTTTACCGGCATGTTTACTCCAGACAGAGGCCGGAACGACAGCAACGTGACCATGATAATATCGAAATCAATATGGTTTCCGATATTATTGCACTTTATACCATGGAAGACGACGGAGCCTCTCTTTGTTGTCATTACTACTGCAGTGCAGCCGGAGAGACAGAACGGACAGAGGTTTATGTGGTGCCGGAGGAAGCATTCATCCAGTGGCTGAAAGCAGAAAACGAGATGCCGGAGAAAGGAGTGATGCTTTATGATGACCGCCCATGAGCCTGTACAAAAGGTATGTCAAAATGCCATAGTTTTCCCATCGGAAAACGTCACAGGTTTCCGATGGGAGAAAAAGCCGGTAACACCAGGGGTTCCTGGTTATTTTACTTGGGTAAAATCCGACAAAGAGAGCAGTCCTGTTGTCGGAAAGTTCCTTCGTTCAAGGGTGTGAAGCAATGCTGACGCTGCGGCCCGGCAGTCAGGCGCATCGGCTTGTTTCGATTCTTTCGGTGGCAGGTGAATTTCCCATTCGGGCCCTTCACCTTCTGGGGAAAGAACGGGTACTGCGTGACCTCGTCCGGCGGTTGACGGTATCTCAGCGAATACGAAATCCCAGTACTGGCGAGTATCTGGAATCAAAGCTCTTACAGTTGACTGGGAAGGGGGCCTCGAAATCCATTCGATTTTATAAAGGCGCTCTTCCCATACTGGAATGGCTTCATCCAGACGCATACCGGTACTACATGGAATCTTTCTGGGAACATCGTTTTCCAGGCGACCAGGCTCATCGGGATCGGAACCATCGGGTGGCGGAAGCCCTGGCACTTTGCGCGGGGGCCGGTGTGGAGATATTTCCATATCGTTTGCCTAAACTGCAGATGCGGGAGATACGACTGACTGTTCCCCCTACTCCCTCGCTGTATTTGGCCAGGGACCTCAAGAAAATCAACCCGGCGGAACAGAATAAGACGATGTTCACCCGTATGGTTGGAACATTATTCTACCCAGGCGGCTGCCATGCGGTTTACAATACGCGCAGCGTGGCCATGCGATGGAGCGGTATGGGTGAGTTTAAAGCTCTTCACAGCCTGATTGAGGTTGCCCGCATGAATGCCAATCTTCAACGGGTAGATACAGCCATTTTACTGGGTGCGTCTGCTGAAACAGCGATTTCTACCCTGATGGAGTCTGAGCGAAGCCGTCGTCCGGAATTTCGTTTCGATGGGATTTACCGGCATGTATATTTTATCCCGATGGATGAAATTGGGAGCCGACGTTTGCGGCTTCTGACACTGCCAGACTGGAATGAAAAACTGCTGGATCTGCTGTTTGATCCTGACAGCAGATCTTATGGTAAAGGGATCATAGAATACGACGCCCTTGTGGATGGCGTTATGGTTTTCTCGCATCTGGATGGCGATCTTGCCAGACTGCTTCGTTTCCGCGAAGCCGCATATGCTCAGGCCGACAGGCTTGAGGTGCTGTGCTTCCCGGACCAGGTGCCCCTCCTCCGGGAATATCTGGACCCACCTATCAAATTAAAGACCATCGACATGAACTCGGTGGAGGAAGCGTTGGGTCTGAGTGGGAGGAGTGTCTTTGAATGACAAAACAAGAAAAATCGGTATTGTGATGGCCGCCATATTGGGCCTTGCTGCACTGCTGTATTTAGGCGGGCTACTTGGTCAGCTGATGGAAAATTACGCAGCATGGCAAAGCGCAGGCGGGATGGCCGGACAGGCCACAATCGCCTCCATAAATTGGAATCCAGCTGCCTGTTACCGTAGCGCTTTCAGCCTATCCGGACTGAAAGGCATTGGTATCCTGCTTTTAGTTGGCGGAGCGGTTACAGCCTATGTAAAGCTCCACGACCGGTTTGGAGGAAAGAATTTGGATCCCCGCGGTTTCACGCTCAGCAAAGACGGCACCTATGGCACCGCCTCATGGATGGACGACAAAGAGATGAAAGAGGTGCTGGAGGTCAAATCTCTCTCTCAGGCCGACGGCATTATTCTGGGTGAACGAAAAGGCAGTGCCGTCTGTTTACCAATCGATACCAGACTGAACCGGCACATTGCCGTATTTGGAGCTTCGGGCACTATGAAATCCAGAGGCGTGATCCGTCCGGCATTGTTCAATATCATCAAACGCGGGGAATCGGCAATCATTACAGACAGCAAAGCCGAACTCTACGCGGATACAGCAGAACTGTTCCGGAAAAACGGGTATGAGGTTAAGGTGTTCAACCTGGTCAATCCTCAGCATGGTGATTCCTGGAACTGTATGTCTGACTTGGGTGGGGATACTCTCCTTGCTCAGGTGCTGACCAATGTTATCATTGGCAATACCAGTGAGGGTAAGGGTGACCACTTCTGGGATAATGGCGAGGGCAACTTGCTCAAGGCGCTGATTCTGTATGTGGATTTGGACCGCAGCCGCAGTCCGGAGAGCAAGAACCTGGCTTCTGTCTACCAGATGCTGGTTCAGAACAGTGAGCGTCAGCTCACGGCGCTCTTTGAAAAACTGCCATTGGACCATCCGGCCAGAGCTCCCTATAACCTGTTTGCCCAAGCCAGCGATACGGTTCGGGCGGGTATTGTACTGGGGCTGGGAACCCGGCTGCAAGTACTGCAAAACGAGGCGGTCCGGCGCATCATCAGCCGCAGCGAGATTGATCTCACTGCGCCCGGCCGTCGGAAATGTGCCTATTTCGTGATACTCAGCGATCAGGATACCACCATGGCTTTTCTCTCATCGCTGTTCTTTTCGTTCCTGTTTATCAAACTGGTTCGTTATGCGGACAGCACACCGGAAATGCGGTGCGCGGTGCCGGTAAACCTCATTCTGGATGAGTTCAACAATATCGGTAAGCTGGGTGGAGCGGCAGACGGTTCTGATTTTACACGCACACTCTCGGTTATCCGCAGCCGGCGGATCTATGTGATGCTGGCGGTTCAGAGCCTTGGACAGCTGCAAAACCGGTATCCGAACAATTTGTGGTCAGAGATCATCGGCAATACAGACATTCAGCTGATGCTGGGCTGTACAGATGATGTCAGCGCTGAATACTTTTCTGCCCGCAGCGGCGACATGAGCATTCAGATCAATTCAACTATGACGGTGCGGCAAACTATTGCCGTGGCACAGGTGATTCCCCAGTACCGGCAGACGCAGGGCCAGGGAAAGCGCCGGCTGCTGACACCGGATGAAGTCCTCCGGCTTCCAAATGAGGAATTGCTGGTCATCATCCGCGGTCACAACCTGCTTAAACTCAACAAACTGGATTATACGCAGCTGCCTATGTCCAAAGAGATTGTTCGCACCAGTATCATGGATTATACCCCTGCGGGAGATTTCACTCCGGTACCACAACCGGAACCGGTGCAGCCCCCAGAGGAAAAACCGCCAGCCCAAAAGCGACGAAGCCTGTATAGCTCAGCTAAACCGCCTACCGATTTCTGATAACGATAAAAATATCGTTAAAAATATAGACATAAACATTGACACATTTGATTTCGCAGCGTATAATAAAGACAGAAGTAGATATCCTATACTGTAAAGACAGGAGGAATGTGATATGAATGAAATGTCTGTCATGGGCGTGATGAGATCAATTGTGCCAATTACACGTTTTAACAAAGGAGAAGCCAACCGAATCTTTGATGAAGTTGAATCCAGCGGTACTAAGATTGTCATGAAGAACAATCGCCCGGCTTGTGTTCTGATGTCTCCTGAGAAATACGAAGTGCTGATGGAAATGCTATCGGATTATATCATGCAGGAAGAAGCAGAAGAACGGATGGCTCATTATAACCCACAGGAAACCGTAAGTCATGAGGAACTGATGGCATCTCTCGGTGTGATGCAGGATGAACTGGATGATTTGGACGTAGAAATCGAATAAGGAGCTGTGCGAATGAAGTGGAAAATTGAGTATATCAAAGAAGCACAGCGGGATTTGAAACGACTAGACCCTTACAATCGCAAGTTGATTTTAAAAGCGATTGAAAAAACAGCAGAACGACCGCTGCCTCCACCCAACGGTATTGGAAAACCGTTGGGTAATCATGCCAGCTCCAAGTTGAGCGGATATTATAAAATTAAGCTGAAAGCTCTGGGATACCGAGTTGTTTATCAGCTGATTTGCCAGAATGATGTGATGCGGGTGATTGTGATCTCCGTTCGCGATGATGAAGCTGTTTATAAGGAGGCAGAACGTAGGATTTATGATTTAATCTTACCAAAAGAATAATAATTTGGCCCCAAAAGCATCTCTGTAACAGGAGATGCTTTTTTTGTTGCAATTTTAAAGGAGGATTACAATATGCCTACTAAGAAAACGGAACTTCCAGTGGAAGAAGGAATGGAGCTGGGTTCGCAGATGTCAGACACCCCCATTCCCCAGATTGAAACAGAAATTCGACAGGATGTGGGACCCCTTCCTGAAGAGACGCCCGTCTTGCCGGATGAGTCCCCAAACTCCCAGACTGATTCTGAAAGTGGCCCAGAGTCAGAGAATTCAGAAGAAGACGGCGCCGAAGAGAGCAATTTAACGCTCTCTCCCCAGACTGATTCTGAATCGGAGGAAAATGCTTTAGAAAAGGGCCCAAAAGCCCGCCGAACGAGAAGGGTCAGCACCAAAAAATCTGAGTCTGGTACAGAGAATGAAACTACAGCAGTTCCGGAGGATGACGGCGTCGAGCCGGCTCCTTCTCCTCGCCGCCGACGTTCTTCTGTCAGACCGGTTTTCCCCGTGGTGGCAATTGATGAACGCCTGGGCGTAGAAACCGATGCGGATAAAGCCCGGGATGCCCTGCTGGACCTGGTAGAGTCCATGAAAACCAGACGAATTCTCACCGGTACCATCCAAGGCGTAGAACGGCCGTCGGACAACCCTTCCCGTTCTCTCGCAGTCCTTTACCATGGTGACTTCAAAATTATGATTCCCGCCGAGGAGGCGGTAGAACCGCCCGAAGATTTCCGTGGACGCATGCCGGAGGATGTGTTGCACTACATGCTGACCAAACGACTTAGCGCGGAGGTAGATTACATCATCAAGGGCATTGACGGGAAAGCGGGTATTGCTGCAGCCAGCCGTCTGGAGGCCATGGCAGCCAAACGTAAAGAGTATTATTTCGGTACAGACCGGGATGGCAACAATCTTCTCTATGAGGGGATCTGCGCGGAAGGGCGGGTTGTATCCGTTATCCGGGCAGGCATTTTTGTGGATTTGTTTGGTGTAGAAACGTATATCCCCCTGCGGGAACTGAGTTACCAGCGCATGATGGATGCCAGTTCCAGTTTCCAGCCAGGGCAGCGCATTTTAGTAAAGATCTTGGGCATTGACCGCAGTGACCGCAACCACATCCGTGTTAGCGCTTCTATCAAACAGGCAGGAGAAAATCCCTACGAAAAAGCTTTGCGTCGCTATTCCATTGGGAACCGGTATGTGGGAACCGTAAGTATGGTAGACACAACCGGTGTTTTTGTGGCTTTGGATGGCGGCATCGACTGCCTGTGCAGCTATCCAAAACGGGGGCGCCCGCCCAGAGGTGCCCGGGTTACGGTTCGTATTCTGGGCATCAATCATGACAGCAACCGAATTTGGGGCGCTATCACCCATATCGCAACGCCCCGTTGAGAAAGGAGAAAAAATTTTGGATCATTACGCACTTAGTACGGAAGAACAACAACGCCGCAGACAGATTGCTAACCATGCGCGCCAGATGATTCTGGAGCATCTTCCGGTTGAAGATGAGGATGAAACATCACTGACCACTTACTACCGGGAATACTACATGCAGATTTCATTTTCATCGCTGCATCCGCTGGTGGTTATCTGTTTGGCCAAGTCCATTCCAAACCCGGACAGCACCAAAAAACGGCAAATGGTCAATCAGCTGAATTTGAACAGCGTTCTGGGCAGCCATGCTATCAACCAGGAGGTGGGGTGCTATTCCTACCGTTCCACCCATTGGCTGGATACCGAACTGACAGCCGAAAGGTTTTTTGAAATGTTGGACCGCTGCGCGGATGAAGCAGATCGGGGCTATATCAGACTGAAAGCGGGCTGATGTCTCAGTTGTAAATCCCAGAGCCTCCTTGTGTAATTTGACAAGAATACAAAAGGAGGACGCAGTATGAAGAAAATTGTTATTGGTATATTGGCTTGTGTGGTTATGTTACTGAGCGCCTGTGGGACGCAGCAGCCGGAACCCATGGAATCCAAAACGCTCTCTATACCATCGGCTGAAGAACATAAGGAGGAAAGAACCGCATCTTCCATTTCAAGGCCGGAATCTTCAAAACGGGATACAGCTTCAGCTGAAGAATCACAGGACGATCTGGAAGGACCTTCATCATCTCCGGAAGCACAAGCTCAAAATACCACCGCGCCGGCTGTTTCGTCAAAGCCGTCCGAAACACCGGATTCCACCCATCAGACCCAAACAGCTCCATCGGCTGTTTCAGAAAGCCCAGAGCCCCTTCCAGCTTCGCCTCCAGAAATGGAGACGCCGCCCGCAGTGGAATCCCAACCTACTCCAGAACCTGAGCCGGAACAAGATCCGGAACACCCTGCTGATCAAAATTTTGATATCAATTTTTGGATCAGTTATGCGCAGGATTATGGGCAAGGTCTGGGGTTAAACTACGACAGCACCGCTACAGACTGTTGGGATAACCCGATTATTGCCAGTGGCAGGTCCTTGTATCTGGAACGCGACATCCGATCCAGACTGGAGCTGTATGCAGCCGACGGCATGACATATTTTTGTGTGTGGGCGCAGCCGAGAAATGACGGGAGTTATGATCTTTATATTGGCTACGCCTAAAAATTCAGTGCAGGAGAAAGCGCATCGGAAATGATGCGCTTTTTTTCTGCCCAAATTGAAGGAGGAAATATTTATGAAGTGCAAATGGTTTAAAAAAGGCCTTTCCGCACTGCTGTCGATGGCCATGTGCTTTACAACAATGCTGTCTGTCAGCGTGCCGGTTTTTGCGGCGACGCAGGTAGACGCTTACATGGTTGACTATCCTCGCTCTGGGGATGCCAACTACTCCACAACCAGTTGGGGCCACGGTGCTACCCAACTTATGAGCGGCTGGTCCCAAACTGCGTATCGTTATACGACGGTTCACTCCATTGGTTCATTCGAAGGGCAAGTAGCATATTGTATCGAACCAGGTGTGGGGCAGCACAGTGGGGATACCCTGACGGGTCAGGATGAGTCATACTGGGAAAACTATCCGGCCAGCAACAATGTTACGATTTCACCGGATACGGTAAAGCTTCTTCTAGGGCGGATTATGCAGTATGGGTATCAGGGGAATGTTTCTACTTCCTGGCGTTCTCAGAATCCAGAAGATGCGGATAAACTGAGCCATGCTGTAGCAACCCAGCTTCTGGTGTGGGAAACTATCGTTGGTGAAAGGGATGCATCTTTTAATAAAGTAGACCCCGCTAATTATGGCGTCGGTGCGGTTCTCAGTTATGTAAGGGACGATCATCCCCTGCGCAGCCAGATTATGTCTCACTATGATTCCATGGTGGCCAGCGTACAGAATCATACCAAGGTTCCCAGCTTTTGTGCGAGAAGCTTGGGTAGTGCCAGTTCCTATGAGATGAAATATGATGGAAGCGGGTACAGTGTGACGCTGACAGATACGAATGGTGTTCTGTCCAACTATTCCTTCAGCTCTTCAGAACCCGGCGTCCGGTTCTCTCAGAATGGAAATCAGCTGACCATTACGGCAGACGAGCCGGTAATCGGCACCATCCAGGTTTCTGCCTCGAAAGCAGGCGGTACCAGGGCGGGCCTTGTCACATGGACAGACGGGAACAAAGGTCAGGGTGGCATTCAGGACGTGATTACCTACGGGGAAACCGTGTCCGATCCAATCAACGCCTATCTTTTGTTGGAGATGGAAGCGGTTGGAACCATGCACTTGGTAAAAACCAGTGAGGACGGCGTAGTTTCAGGTATTCCCTTTACTATCACAGGAAATGGGATTTCCAAAAATGTGGTGACTGGGTCTGACGGGACCATTGATGTCTCTGATTTGATTGCCGGCACCTATACCGTAACCGAACAGAGCATCGACCGGTATGAGCCGCAGGAGTCTCAGGAAGTTACCATTATCGGTGGTCAAACATCCACTGTCACATTCAACAACACTTTGAAACGCGGTTCCCTGGAGGTTGTGAAAAGCTCAGAGGACAATTTTGTGGAAGGCGTCACTTTCCACCTTTACGGCACCTCGCTGGCTGGGCTTGCAGTAGATGAGTACGCTGTCACCGATGAAAATGGTGTGGCCCGTTTTGAGAATGTTCTGATCAGCGGAGAAAACCAGTATACCGTCGAAGAGGTGGATACTGCTATCCGTTATGTCATTCCCGATGCACAGACGGTTTCTATCCAATGGGATCAGGTCGCTGAGCGCAGTTTCCACAATATCCTCAAGAAATTCACCGTAACGGTTACAAAGACGGATTCTGAAACCGGCGAGCCGCAGGGCGATGCTTCTCTGGCTGGAGCCAAGTATGGTATTTACAAGGGCGGAGAGCTGAAAGACGTCTATTATACGGATGAAAACGGCCAGTTTACTACCAAAGAATACATCTGTGATACCGATTGGACTGTACAGGAAATCGAACCGTCGGAAGGCTATCTTCTTGATACAACGGTTCACCCTGTCGGGGCGGATCCTGGGCTTTATGTCGTTGAACACAATACGACTTCAAATGATGTTACGGAAGATGTTATCAAAGGCAATATCCGGTTGATTAAGCACATTGATGCAGAAGATGAGGATGTAGAAACCGTTCCGGAGGAGAGCATCGAAGAAACGGAAGCCAGCAGTGTTGAGGAAGAACAGCCAGAGGCGGTTTCCACGTCATCTGAAGAAACAGTATCACAGGATTTGGAGAACACACTCTCTACCGATGCAGATGTAGAAACTGTCGAAACTCCGGAAACGCAGGATGCACCTCAAACTGAAACGGAAACCGAGGATAATTTGGCTCCTGAACCGGTAGATCCAGGAGATATAGAAGCCTCTGGTGGAGAAGGCATCATTGAGCAACCGGAGGAAGGCGCAGTCTTCGAGATTTACCTCGCCAGCGCGGGCAGCTATGACGCAGCCAAAGAGAGTGAGCGCGATCTGCTGGTGACCGATGCAGATGGCATTGCCATTTCCAAGGACCTCCCCTACGGCTCGTATCGGGTACATCAGGTGGAGGGCATGGACGGGCAGGCCTTTGTTCCGGATTTTACCGTATATATCAGCACTCATGGCCAGACTTACAGCTATATTCTCAATAACCAGACGATGAGCAGCTTTATCCGGGTGGAAAAACATGATGCTGAGACGGGAAAAATCATCCCGGCTGCTGGTGTTGGTTTCCAGATTCGAGATCTGTCTACGGGGGAACTGGTTTCCCAGACGGTTTACTATCCTTCTCCTGTGACCATTACCACGTTCTATACCGATGACAGCGGTACCCTGATGCTGCCGAACGAACTGCCATGGGGCTCCTATGAACTGATTGAAGTGGAAACCTGTTATGGTTATGTATTGGATTCTGAGCCGGTTCCCTTTACAGTAGATGGAAGCAGCGATGTGGTTACGGTGACCAAGAGCAATATGCCGCAAAAAGGCATCATCCACATCAAGAAGACTGGTGAAATCTTTTCCAGCGTAGCTCACGAGGATGACCTGTATCAGCCGGTTTATGAAGTTGCCGGCTTAGAAGGCGCTACCTATACCATCACGGCCAAGGAAGACATTGTGACACCGGACGGTACAGTGCGCTATACTGCTGGAGAGGTCGTAGATACCATTACCACCGGGCCGGATGGTACCGCCTCCAGTAAAGAACTTTACCTTGGTTCGTATCTGGTAACAGAAGTCGAATCGCCCTACGGTATGACGCTCAATAAAGAGCCTCAGACGGTAGAACTGGTCTATGCAGGCCAGGAGGTTGAACTGACGGAAACCTCCGCCGGCTTCTACAATGAACGGCAGCATGTGTCCATTTCTTTGGAAAAATTTATGGAGACAGACGAGCTGTTCGGTATCGGCAGCAATGGTGAGGTTGCCAATGTCACCTTTGGCCTGTATGCGGCGGAAACTCTGACCGCAGCTGACGGCAGTGAAATCCCGGCGGATGGCCTGATTGAAGTTGTGGCAGTCCATGCGGACGGTACGGCTTCCTGTCAAAGTGATTTGCCTCTGGGCAGTTACTATCTGCAGGAAATCGCCACAGATTCTCATTACCTGCTGACAGACGAGAAGTTCCCTGTGACCTTTGAATATGCCGGGCAGGATGTTCCCGTGGTGGAAATTGCCGCAAACAATGGAGAAGCCATCGTCAACGAGCTGAAGTATGGCTCTGTTTCAGGATTGAAAACAGGTGAAGACGGCGAAGCTCTGGAAGGCGCCTTGATTGGCCTGTTTGCGCCTGGTACGGAAGAATTCACAGAAGATACTGCCCTGATGACCGCTGTTTCTGCGGAGGATGGTTCCTTCCGGTTTGATAATGTTCCTGTGGGCAACTGGATCCTTCGAGAAATCCAGCAGCCGGAAGGCTTTGTGCTCAGCGAAGAACAGTTCCCTGTGACAATTTCTGAGGATGAGCAAATCATAGAAATAACCATTCAGAACGAACAGATTCGCGGCAATATTACCTTGACCAAACATGATGCAGATTATCCTGACAATAAGCTTACCGGAGCCATTTTTGAGGTCTATCGAGATAGTAATGGCAACGGGGTATTGGATGATGAGGATGAACTGATCGGCGAGATGGAAGAAACCTCAGACGGCGTGTACTGGATGGAGGACCTGGTTTATGACGGGTACTTTGTCAAAGAGAAGGTTGCGCCGGAAGGCTTCGTCCTGGATGAAAATACCTATTACGTCTTCATTGACACCGATGGGGAGACCTATGAGGTGGAGAACGAGGCTGGCAAAGGCTTCCTCAACGAGGCTATGAAAGGCTCGCTCAAGATTGTAAAAACTACTGACGACGGAAAAGTTGAAGGCTTTGCCTTCCGTGTGCAGGGTGCAAACGGATATGATATGACGTTCACGACGGACGAAAACGGAGAGATTTTTATTGAGAATCTCCGCGTTGGTGAATACGTAGTGACCGAACTGGAAAACGAGGCCAGCAAGGGCTATAAAATTGCGGACCCTGTTACGGTGACACTGGTGGCTGATGAAACCCTGACAGTCAACGTCCACAACAATAAGATTACAGTGGATGTACCTAAGACTGGAGATGATTCTCCACTGGTGCTTTGGCTGGTACTCACAGCCATTGGCGCGGTGGGAGTAACCGGCTCCGCTATCTTCTACTTCAAGAAGGTTCGTGGTTCCAGAAAGAGCAAGACAAATATGTAAAGAAAGAGGAAGGGCGCTGCTGCCAACAGCGCCCTTCCTCTTATTTAGGAGGTCCGTATGAAGAGAAACCATGGGAAAAACCTGCATACAAAACCGAGAAATCGAGAATGGAAGACACGCAAATCCGAACTGGACACCGAGAAGGGAGGCCAGTTCGCGGGGACTGAAGAAGTTTGCCAAAAGTGCGGGCTTTCATTCGATGCGGTACGGGCAGCAAATCAAGTAAAAAAGGAGCCAAAGAAATGAAACAACATACCAGATGGAAAAGGAAAACGGCAGCTGTTGTTGCAGCCCTATGCACCATGCTGTTTTCTGCCGGCACTGTCTTCGCCGATACAGACGGAACAGAACTCCAGGTGGCGCAGCCTTCGCAGCTGGAAATTCAGCTTGGGCCTGAATGGGCTGGCGTAGAATTCCAAATGCGGACAGATTCGGGAATCTATCCTGGCGTCATCACTGTTGATGAAACCGGTGTGCTTCGTACAGAAATTGGAGGCAGCATCTCATATATCCTTTCCAGCATGAATTCTTCTGTAGCAGTTCCAGATCCGGACGAAATTACGCAGGCCCCTGCCACAACAGAGCCAGGTTCAGAAGAGGCAGACGCTTCCTTGGACACATCGGAGACAGAAGAGCATTCGAAGGATGGCGAACAATCACAAGATGAAAAGGCCACGATTGCCGGAATTCCGATTCAACACATCATCTTCTTTGGAGGCGGCCTGGTACTGGCCGTTGGGAGCCTGATTGCATTGCGCATTGTCAAGAAACGCGGTGTAAACGGGTATGACGATCCTAAAGATGACGATGATGATTTCCCAGACTGATTCTGAAAATCAAAAATATTAAGAATGTTTTTGAAATAATAAATAAAAACATTCCTAAAAGTATTGACATCAAATGCTCTGTGTGTTATGATAAGACCGTGGCAGGGGCTTGCGCTCAGGCTTTCAGTACTTCGGAAGAGCTCCCGGAGTCAGACCTTCCCCGCGGGAAGGGAACTGTTACGGATTTTGCGCACAGAGCGATCCATACGGCGCAAGCCACATCTGAAAGTTACGGCCGGAAGGCTGCTTGGACGATTCACAAGATGCTGGAGATGATTTGGAACATCTCCTTTGCCGTCTTGCGTTTCCTTGCAGTTTTCCGGCCTTTTTATATTTTACAGGCGGAGGTGAAACTGAATGAAACGAAAAAAGAAGAAAGGAATCAACCCATCCGGTATGCGCTGTCCTTATTGTGGTAAACCCCTGATTCTGCGCAGTGCGGATGGTATTTATCATGAAAATCCCAAAAACACCATGCTTTATGTCTGCAAGGATTATCCTCAGTGTGACACCTATGTGAGGACCCATCCCGGCACATCCGTACCGGTAGGAACGCCGGCCAATCGGGAACTGCGCGCTCTGCGCAATGAGGCACATCGGTATTTCGATCAGCTCTACCGTAGCGGGATGATGAGCAAACAGGACGCCTATCTTTGGCTGGCGGATTTCCTGCAGGTTCCCCTCTCTCAGGCACATATAGGATATCTGGGTGAATATTACTGTAAGCAGGTGATTGCAGCCAGTCAGAAGCTGCTGAAAAATCGGATTCGGCATAGCTGCTGCGTCACGCCGGCCTTTCAGGGAGGTGCAGCAGCTTCATGAAACTAACCCAGAAGCAGAGTCAGCTGGTCACAGACAATATGGGTCTGGTGGGAAAAGTCATCAAGGATAAGGTTCATAGCCCAAACCAGCTGGGGATCTATGCCTATGATGATATTTTTCAAATTGGCTGTATCGGCCTATGCAAGGCTGCGGCAACTGACAAGGGCGGCTGCTTTTCTACATACGCTTATCGGTTGATTTGGCATGAGATATGCAATGCCCTCATCTACGCATCCCGGCGTTCCGCAGAGGAACTGCCGACGGATCCGGAAGTCATGGAATTTCCAGCAAGGTATGGAGAAGATGTCTTTGAAGACAGTATAGAGCTGCAAAACCTGCTGGATACAGCGGAAAGCCAAACGGAAGGTATCATTGCGAAAGGCATTCGGGCACTCCGGATGATGGCTGATGGGTATACCAGCCGTGAAATCGGTGAGCAAATGGAAACCAGTGCGAACAATGTTACCGCATGGATATCAAAAGCACGAAAATACTTAAAATCCAATCCAGAGCTCACGGAACTGAAGAATACAACTTTATGAAGATAAATTTGGCGCCTTCCTTTTTGGAGGGCGCCGCTTTTTTTGTTTATGCCAAGGAGGTCGAAGATCATGCCGATTCCATTTTATCGCTGCGAACGGTGCAACAGGGAATATCCTACGGAAGAAAAAGCCTTAGCTTGTGAGAGAAGCCATCTGCAGGTGGTTTCTGTGCGCATCAAGCAGTATTCTATATGGAAGCACCCGTTTATGCTGGAAGTCACATTTGACGATGGTTCTGTTAAAGATTACATTGCTGATCATATGCACTGAGGAGGATATACGAGATGAAGATGATGAAAAAGACGATACGATTCCTGAGCATTCCCCTCCTGTGTGGCTTGGGTGTATTTCTTCTTTTCCGGTTTGTGTTATTCCTTGGATATGTGCCTTCCGCTTCCATGGAACCTACCATACCTACAGACAGTCTGATTGTTGGGAACCGCCTTTATGGGGAACTGCAACGAGGTGATATTGTTATCTTTGAGAGAAACGGAACTTGCTTGGTGAAGCGCATTGCGGCGATTCCCGGCGATACAGTCTATCTGGAAGACCAAACGCACACAGCCTCTGTGAATGTGGGAACTGAGAATGCCACCCGGGTGCTGGATGTTCCGAAAGACAGCTATTTCATGCTGGGGGATAACACGGCGGTTTCGATTGACAGTCGGTATTGGGAAGATCCTTTTATATCAAAGGACTGTATCTATGCAGTTATGATTTCTGGATAACAAACTTTCCTTTTTAATCATAATATATATTTATGAGATATAATAAATTGATGATTGTAGAGTTTAATGTTATCATATCAATGAAAATATTATTGGAAGAGGTACAGGAAGATGGCCGTATGCTTTAATAAGCTCTGGAAATTACTAATTGATTGTCAGCTTCGGAAGAAAGACTTAATAGAAATGCCTGGCATCAGTTGGTCCTCTATTGCAAAACTTGGACGAAATGAAAATGTCAATACAGATTTACTGGTTAGAATCTGCAATGCTTTGAACTGTGACTTTGGGGATATCCTGAAAAATAAAATGTGAGGCGGTGGTTCTGTGGACTATATGATTTTTCAGACGGATATTCGTACAAGCTTTTTTAGCAAAGGTAAAAGATATCATATTCCGCTCTCACTTTCCCTCTTGACAAAATAGAAGAAAAACTCGTATAATTATTTTTGGTTAGTTATAGCTAACTAAAAATAATTAAGGAGGAATATCCATGTCTCTCATCAATAAAGAAATCGGAGAATTTACCGTACAAGCCTATCACAAAGGAACCTTTAAAGCCGTCTCTAAAGCAGATGTGTTGGGGAAGTGGGCTGTGTTTTTCTTCTATCCGGCAGACTTTACCTTTGTTTGCCCCACAGAGCTGGAGGATTTGGCGAATAAGTATGCGGATTTCCAGGCGGCTGGCTGCGAGGTGTATTCCGTTTCCTGTGACACGCACTTTGTCCACAAGGCGTGGCATGACGCATCTGACCGGATCAAAAAGATCGGCTATCCCATGCTGGCGGATCCCACCCATGTACTGTCTAAGGATTTTGAAGTATATATCGAGGCAGACGGCGTAGCAGAACGCGGTACCTTTATCGTAAATCCCGAGGGGAAAATCGTGGCTTATGAAGTCAATTCCGGAAACGTAGGACGCAACGCCGATGAGTTGCTGCGCAAGCTGCAGGCATGCCAGTTCGTCCATGAGCATGGAGATGAGGTGTGCCCGGCCAAATGGCAGCCCGGTGCGGAGACTTTGAAGCCGAGCCTTGATCTTGTAGGCCAACTGTAAGATATGAAGGATATGAAAGAACTCTATGACGTCGTAGTGATCGGCGGCGGACCGGCTGGATTGACGGCTGCTCTATATCTGGCCCGTGCAAGATATCGTGTCGTTGTGGTTGAAAAAGAGCATTTCGGCGGGCAGATTACCATTACGGATGAAGTGGTGAACTTCCCGGGCGTAGAGCGTACTTCCGGAAAGGTTCTCACCGAAACCATGCGCAGGCAGGCCCAAAACTTTGGCGCAGAATTTCTGCTGGCTGAGGTTACCGGCCTTGCCATGGATGGCGATGTAAAGACGGTTCAGACCAGCCGGGGCGAGCTACACAGCTTTGGTGTGTTGCTTGCGACCGGCGCCCATCCCCGCAGCGTGGGCTTTGCCGGGGAGGCAGAGTTTAAGGGGAGGGGCGTCGCTTACTGCGCCACCTGCGATGGAGAATTTTTTACAGGAAAAGAGGTATTTGTGGTTGGAGGCGGTTTTGCGGCCGCAGAGGAAAGCGTATTTTTAACCAAATATGCCCGCCATGTGACCATCCTTATTCGCGAGGATGGGTTTACCTGTGCCCCGGCCGTCGCTGAACCGGCGCTTCATCACGAGAAGATCACCGTGGTCACCCATGCGCAGGTGGAAGAGGTATCCGGAAAGGACGGCCTCAGCTTCCTGCGGTATCGAAATACAGAAACAGGGGAAGTTACAGAATATAGAGCTGCAGATGGCGATCCCTTTGGCGTATTCGTGTTTGCAGGTTACGAGCCTGCAACTGACCTGGTGAAAGGCCTGGCGGACTGTGATGCTCAGGGGTATGTTGTAACCGACCGAAACCAGAAAACCACCTGCGAAGGCTTGTATGCCGCCGGGGATGTATGCATCAAACCCCTGCGCCAAGTCGTAACGGCGGTAGGAGACGGGGCGCTGGCGGCGACTGAACTGGAACGGTATGCTGCGGCTCTGCAGAAAAAGACCGGCCTATATCCCGTACAGCCTACGACCATATCCAAAGAAACGCCGGCAGCTCCGAAAAGCAGCCGGCAGACGGATGGGCTGTTCACTCCGGATATGCTGTCCCAACTGGAGGCGGTATTTCAAAAAATGGCTTCCCCACTGAAGCTGAAGCTTTACTTGGACGATACGCCCTTGTCTGCGGAACTGAAGGGATATATGGATGAGCTTTGCGCGCTGACGGATAAGCTCTCGATGGAAATGAGCAGTGAAGCGCTGGAAGACCGTCCCTGCGTGCGGGTATGCAAGGAGGATGGCTCAT
Source organism: uncultured Oscillospiraceae bacterium (assembly GCA_958366985.1). Taxonomy (GTDB): domain Bacteria; phylum Bacillota; class Clostridia; order Oscillospirales; family Acutalibacteraceae; genus UMGS263. Next base: position 12,012 of record CATXDC010000007.1, on the reverse strand, counting down.
GGACGGGGCTTGCTTTCCACGGGGTACCCGGCGGGCACGAGTTTACCTCCTTTGTGCTGGGGCTTTATAACGCGGCTGGACCAGGACAAACTTTGGATGCGGAAATCCTCCGCGGCATACAATCCCTGAAACCGGCGCATATGAAGATCCTGGTCTCTCTTTCCTGTACCATGTGCCCGGAGTTGGTGACGGCGGCCCAGCGGATCGCCGCAGAAAATCCCGGTGTAACGGCCGAGGTATACGACCTGAACCATTTTGCAGATCTGAAAGAGCGGTATAAAGTAATGAGCGTACCTTGCCTGGTGATTGACGACGGGGAAACCGTTTCTTTCGGGAAGAAAAATGTCTCACAGCTTTTGGAACTGTTAGGCAAATAACGACCAGTATGAACCCCCCATCCACACGTTAACGTGCGGATGGGGGCTTTTACAAATGAAATCTTTAACGCAACTGGAAGAACCAACAACAGAAGGTTTTGAATATATTTTTGTTCTTGTGGATTTACCTTTTCAAAGAAATAATGTATGCCTGTCATCTCGGAAAATGTATGGATATTCTGAAATATTTGTTATATTCGGACGCTGCCTCCAGCTTCAGACTAAGGTCATCCGCCATTTTTTTAGTCAAATATAGTCCCATGCCGGTGGCTTTATTTCTGCTGTTGGCAGAGTTACCGGTAAATCCTTTTTGGAAGATGTAGGGGAGATCGTAATCTTGAACGCCAATGCCGTTGTCTGTGAAGGAAAGAACCGTCCCCTTCTCCGTGCGGTCCAACGAGATAATAAGCTTTGGAGTATCGGCGCTATATTTTATAACATTGCTAATGATTTGCCCCAACATAAACTGAAGACCCCTGCGGTCTGTAAAAACAGTTTCGGTTCCTAATTCATTTTGAATGCTAAACTTTTTTTCTTCGAGAAGCGGGGCATAGTCTGCCAAAATTTTTTCCAGGGAATCCTGAAGCGATACTTCCTCAAACCGATAATCTTTGGTGCTGCTTTTTAATCTGGCATAATAGAGTATCTGTTCAATATCTTCCTGAATTTGACTGCGTACATAATCTAATTTCGTGTGGAGATCCGATGGCAGCTCGTCTATTCGATTATCTAAAATCATTGTGAGCAGGGACAGGGGAGTTTTGGCCTCATGGGCCCAGTTTTCTACATATTCTTCGTAATTATGGAGCGCTTCTGTAAGGTTGCACAGGGCCAACTGGTGCTCCCGTAATACAAAAGCCAGAAGCCGAATCTGTTCCGCTTCCTGTTCGCTGATTTCCCGAAGCAGGCGTTTCTCATGGATTACATCCGGATTCGTTAGGAACGCCGAAAACAACTCCCGCCTTTTTCGTTCCTTTCGATGGGCGTACATCAGCACGGACGCGAAAAGAATCAGGCTCCATAATGAAAGCGTACCAACCAGAGCCCAAAATGCTCGGGTATCGGAAAGCCAAAGAAGCAGCGCGGCAAACAGGTTCGTGGCCAGCACTATAAATAGCCAGGGAGCATATCGTTTTACCGTCTGGACAAATCGATTCATCCCTTTTCCTGCCTTTCCAATCGGTACCCTACTCCACGGACAGCCACGATTTTTTGTTTCATATCTAACGCTGCCATGGTCTTTTTCAACCGGGAAAGATTTACTTGCAGGGCGTTTTCATCAATAAATTCATTTGTTCCCCAAAGAATCTCACACAGTTCTGCCGCAGACAGCAGTTCTCCTGCAAGAAGCGCTTCCAGCAGTTTTCCCTGGTTTTGGGGAAGGACTACCGAGGTATTGTGAATGTAAAGCGTATAGGTACCCCGGTCCAGCAGGAAATCCTGTCCTTCAAGAAGGTTGGGACGTCCCTCATATCGTTTGAGAATGTTATTTATCCGTACAAGGAGCCGCTCTTTGCGGCAAGGTTTTGTCAGGTATTCGTCCGCACCCAAACGGAGTGCCTGAATTTCATCCTGTACCTGATCCCTGGAAGTCAATACAAGTACAGGAAACGGGGTTTTCTGTTTTAACGCCTGGCAAATTTGAAACCCACTGATTTCGGGAAGATTCAAATCTAAAAGTACAAGATCAGGAAGGAGGGCTATCAGATCCTTCACAGCGGTTTCAAACGCGGTTATTTCCACGGTTTCATACCCCGCCTTTTTAAGCATACTGCAAAGTTCTTCCCGCATATAGGCTTCATCTTCCACAACTGCGATTTTTTTCATAACAGCCCTCCCTTCTGTTTTATTCCTCTCTCTGCGGCTGCATCAGCGTCAGCAGATAACGGTCGCTGGAACGCTTGATTACGCTCATATAAATATATTCTACCACACAGAGCAGCAAAATAACAATGACGGAAATCACGAGTATTTCTTTTTGGGCGGCCTGTGCTTCCACGGAGAGAACGCCGGCGAGCAGTGCTCTGACTCCGAACAGGCTGCTGACAGCGGCGACAAAAACGGGAAGCCCCATAAACCAATTGATCTGCTTTCGAGCTGAACGGCACAGCGTTTTATATGTGGCTCCGAGCCGTACCAGTGTTTGGTATCTGCGTCCGGTTCGCTGCTGGTTCATCAGGAACTGAACGCCTATGATTGTGTTAGCCACCACTAGGAAGATAATGGCAAGATAGCTGGTGATATAACTGGCGGCCACCATATAAAAAAGCTGTCTGCCCATGTTTTGAAGATAGCTTTCATATTCCAGGCTGCCTCCCTTGACATTAAGGGCGTCTAATTGTTCATTGATTGCTGAATAGGCGTTCATCAGTCCGGCACCGTTGACCACGTCTGTATTTAAAATGCCGTTCACGTAGACATTATACTGTCCCTGCGTATAATAGAAAAACTGTTCATCAGGTAAAATCAGAGCAAAGCTAAGGGAAATAGAACGGTCCGTTACCACATCGGTAGTTTGAACTTTGCCGGTCAGATAAAGAGGGGAGCCGTTCAATTCTGTTTCGGGCCGTTCGGCAAGGACCGTATTCATCATGTCAACTCTTTCAGTGTTTGAACGCTCCATATCCTGATAGACAGCGGCTTCGTTAGAAGCAAGGGTTAAGGTGGGCTTGCCGGACAGCTCCAGCATTTTATTGTAATCGGACAGACAGATTATATAGGGATAATCCGCATAACCGAGGTTATTCAATAAAATGTCGCGGTCTTTCGAAGAGGGCATTCTGCGTAGCAAATCCATCACAGCGTCCATGATAAAAACATTTTCCGGTTCGTCTGCAGCGGCAATATGCCCCAGCCTCATCTGAAACAGTGAGGAAAACTTATCGTCCAGTCCGGCGTCGTTTAGCGCAGACTGCACATTTGTGAAAATTTGATCCGGATTCGTTTCGTCTTCCGTGCTATTCCACTCGAAAGTATAATCCAGCACATGCGTATTTAACTGGCTGCCTGTGGTGGCGATGCCAATGCCCGCACCAAAGCAGCACAGAGCCGTTAAAATTAGCAGGGAGCCGACGGCCAAAGAGGTAGACTGTTGGATGACGTTCTCCTGAATTTGCCGGAAATTGAATACATAGAGTTTTCTTTTGGATTTTCCCGTTTTCACCAGCAGAGCGATGAATGCCCGCATGCCGTAAAAAAGAAGGATTGTTCCAAAAAATCCGAGCGCCAATGTAAGCATCATCATCGGAGCCGTCTGCCATGCGATCCCTTGAATCGCCATGGCATAGGCAGCGCCCAGCATAACGATTCCCCAAAAGGCAAAGAGGCCATAAAATGCAGATGACTTCTGCTTTTTCTCTTGGTGCGACGAGTTGGCTAGAAGAGTACCAATCTCTTGACGGCTGATATTTCCGCTCAGGATCAGAAACGCAACCAGCTTGATTGCCAGAAAGCCGATAACAGTCAGGCCAATGGCCGACAGAGAAAGAGTAAAACGGTGTCCAATAATCCCCATACCAACCATTTTAGCTGTGACGAGACTGATTATTTCCGAGAGCAGAACCGATACCGGCAGTCCTATCAGCAGGGCCAAAACGCTGCTCACCAGATCTTCCGCCAAAAGCATAGAAAAGAGCTTGCTTCTGCGCATGCCCATCATCAGATAAACACCAAACTCATGCCTGCGCCGCTGTAGCTGATATTTGCAGGCAAAGTAGACCAGAAAAAACAGGATACCCAGAGTCATCACATAGAAGACCGGAATCAGGAGCAGCAATTTATTGACCGCGTCGCTTTCCATTTCCTGCAGGAAGCGCATAACATCCTGATTGGAAATAGAAAGGATGATATAAAAAGCTACAATGGAAATGACCAGCGAACTGAAAAACAACCCGTTTTCCTTTCGGCTGCGCTTACTGTTCCGTAAAATCAGATTAGAGAACATTGCAGCTGCCACCTCCTAATTGCGCCATGACTTTCAGAATGCGCTCATAAAAAGTATACTGCGTTTCGTTGCTGCGGCGGAGTTCATGAAAAATTACGCCATCCTGAATAAACAGTATCCGCTTGCAAAAGCTGGCGGCGTTAGAATCGTGTGTCACCATCAGGATCGTCGCCTGTTCGTCACGGTTAAGCCCGGAAAGCTTCTCCATTACATTTTTTGCATTTTTGGAATCCAAGGCTCCCGTAGGCTCATCGGCAAGAATCATTTTGGGATGAAGGATCATGGCTCTGGCAGCGGCCACGCGCTGCCGCTGGCCGCCGGACATCTGGGCAGGAAATTTGTCCAGCACGTCCATAATTTCTAGATATTCCGCAAGCTGCTTCAAACGCTCTCGGCTTTCCCTTTCAGAAACATTGTGGAGTGAAGTAGGCAGTAAAATGTTTTCCCGACCGGTAAGGTTATCCAGCAGTTCAAAACTTTGAAACAGATAACCGACGGTTTTCCCTCTGTACTCGGCCAATGCGCCCCCATTGAGAGAATGAAGGGGCCGCCCTTCTACCATAATACTGCCGCCGCTGGGCTGTACTACAGTCGCAATACAGTTGAGCAGCGTGGACTTTCCAGAGCCGCTGCTTCCCATAATACCAAGAAATTCCCCGGGCATGACCTGAAAGGTAACGCCGTTCAACGCTTTCGTTTGATTCGGCACATTTCCATAAGTCTTTGTCAAATTTTCAATATTTAGAATGGGTTCCATTTTGATACCTCCTGTATTTTCTATTAACAAGGATATCATAAGTTTGCCCAAAATAATACTTACAGTCAATGTAAGGTTTCATCAGCACAATCGATAGAGACATAAAATGAAAATAAAAAAGGCAAGTGTGTCTTAAAGCGGTTTTTTGACTTTGGAGACACCTTTTCTCATATCAGAAGAAGACCAAATTCACCCTGGAGTACAGCCGCCAGAGGGTACATCAGCAGAGGCTGTTGGATCAGGTGCTTTCGGCAAGGTATTCGCTGTTTTTCGCAAAAAATAGTTCCTCAAGCGGCATATGCCTGCTTAAAATCTTGTTGACAAATCACACTGTTTATGCTAATATACCAGTGGTATATACCGCTGGTATATGGAAGGAGAATAAGACGTGGAACTGACGGATACGCAAAAGCGCATTCTTGAAGTTGGAAAACAGGAATTTTTGGAGAAAGGCTTTAAAGACGCTTCTCTGCGGGCCATTGTAAGGGAAGCTGGCTTTACCAAAGGAGCCTTTTATGGGTACTACAACAGCAAGGAAGCACTGTTTGACGCGCTGGTCTCCTCGGCGGCCGACGAATTGATCGCTCAATTCAAACAAGCACAGCAAGCGCATTATGAATTGATTCCAGAGGATAAAGCGGAACAGAGCCGGGATTTATCTACCAGTTATCTCAATTATTTTATCAATTACATCTATGACAATTTCGACGCGTTCAAGCTGGTGATCTGCTGTTCCGAAGGAACCCGGTACGCTAACTATATTCATGAGCTTGTGGAGCTTGAAGTCAATCAGACAGAGGATTACTATCAGCAGCTTCGGCGGCTCGGGAAATTAGAAGGTACGGTCAACCGGGATCTTCACCATATGATCACAAGCGCCTACTTTACCGCTGTTTTTGAAACAGTTGCTCATGATATGACCCGGGAACAGGCGATTGGCTATGTCAATGAACTGGCAGTTTTTTTCAACTGCGGCTGGAACGGCCTTTTAAGGTTCAAATGAACCTTAAATTTTTGTATGAAGGTTAGCGATAACTAACTTTTGAAAGGGGTTTTATCATGAAGCGGCACAATAAGTTACAGACATCATGGAAGCGGAATACCGGCTGGCAAGAGAACTGTCGGCATGCGAGAAAATCTGCTCATCATCACGCACGATTATGAGTTTATCCAAACCGTCTGCAGCCGAGTTCTGGTTTTGCGGGACGGAAGCATTACAGAAACGAAGCCAGGCGTATCCCAGCTTTGCCGCCTGGAGAAAATGATGGGAGTTGACTATGGAACAGACGAAGAAAAATAATGCGTTCCGCTGGATTTTACGCTTTGCGGGACAATGCCGGGGACGGCTGACCGCTTCGGTGCTGCTGGCCGTACTGGGCTCTGCCTGCGGCATTGTGCCTTATCTGGCAGTGACGCAAATTATTATTCGGCTTCTCAGCCGAAACTATGAACTGGTGCCGATTGGACTGCTGGCGCTCCTTGCACTGTTGGGCTATCTCGGAGGAACCTGGCTGAACACAGCCTCCACCATGCTCAGCCACCGCTCGGCATTTATAATCCTGAAGAATATCCGTACAGAGCTGACTGCAAAGCTTTCCCGGGTACCTATGGGAACCATTTTGGACACGCCCTCTGGAAAGTTTAAGACGCTGTTAGTGGATACCGTAGAAAAACTGGAGCTTCCGCTGGCGCACATGATCCCGGAACTGACCGCCAACATCTTAATCCCGGTGCTGATGCTCCTGTATATGTTTGTACTGGACTGGAGGCTTGCCCTGATTTCTCTCATCACCATTCCCATCGGGCTGTTCTGCTATATGGGGATGATGAAGGACTATGAAAAGCGGTACAGCCGGGTTCTAACCGCAGGAAAGAACATGGATGCGGCCATTGTGGAGTATGTCGGCGGAATCGAAGTCATCAAGGCGTTCAACCAGAGCAGTTCCTCCTATGGAAAATACGCCGACGCTGTAAAAGAGAATGAAGCGGCCAAGGCGACATGGTTCAAACAGACAAACGGATTTTATGTGGCGGGTATTTCCATCATGCCCTCCTGCCTTTTGGGGGTGCTTCCCTTGGGAGCGTGGCTTTTTCAGAGCGGCAGCCTGACCGCGCCGGTTTTTATCGCCTGCATCATTCTTGCGCTGGGGCTTGTGAAGCCGCTCATTCAGGCGCTGCAATACACGGACAGCCTTGCGATGGTAGATTCCACCATTCAAGAGATTGCCGGCATGTTAGAGGAAAAAGAGATGAAACGCCCTCTGGAACCGGTGCCGTTGGAAAACAGCAATATCTCCTTCCGGGAAGTCTCCTTTGGCTATGGGGACGCCGAAGTGCTGCACCGGATCAGCTTTGACGCGGCCCCTTGCGGTATGACCGCGATTGTGGGACCCTCCGGCTCCGGCAAGTCTACGGTAGCGCGCCTGATCGCTTCCTTTTGGGAAGCGGACAGCGGCGAGGTACAGATCGGAGGCGTAGATGTGCGCAGTCTGCCTCTCAAGCAGGTGATGGATATGGTGTCCTATGTATCGCAGGACAATTTTCTCTTCCATCTTTCTGTAAAGGAGAACATTCGTATGGGCAGACCGGACGCATCGGACGAGGAGGTCATAGCCGCAGCGAAACAGGCAAGCTGTCACGATTTTATCTCCGCGTTGCCCCAGGGCTACGATACCCTGGCGGGGGAAGGCGGAAGCAGCCTGTCGGGAGGCGAGCGGCAGCGCATTGCGATTGCACGCGCCATTTTGAAGAACAGTCCTGTGGTAATCCTGGATGAGGCCACAGCCTTCACCGACCCGGAGAATGAAGCGGTCATCCAAGCTTCCATCAATGAATTGGTGCGGGGAAAAACATTGATTGTAATCGCGCACCGCCTGTCCACCATTACAGCGGCGGATAAGATCCTGGTGATGGACAATGGGCGTGTAGAAGCGGAAGGCACCCACGACGCGCTTTTGAAAGACTGCCCGCTCTATCGGGAACTGTGGGAGGCGCACATCAGCGCGAAGGATACAAAGGAGGCGGCGGTATGATTGAGATGATAAAACGGTTACTGAAGTTTTCCGGCAGCAAGAGAAACACTCTGCTGTCCTCCTTTGTGTTCAGCCTTCTGGATTCTGTTTTTGAGATGCTGCCGATTATGGCGATCCTGACCGTCCTTTCCGCCCTTCTCACCGCAGCGGAGGGCGGTGCCATGACGACAGCGACCATTTGGATTTCATTGGGTATTATGGTTGTCAGCATTGCGGGGCGCATTTTCTTTAACAACCTGTCCTGTGTCAAGCGGACCCTGGGCAGCTTTGCTATGTGCGCCCAGAAGCGGCTGGAGATTGGCGAGCATATGAAGCGCGTCCCCATGGGATATTTCAGCGAAAACCGGCTGGGCGAAATCGCCGCCGCAGCAACTACCACCCTTGGAGACATTGAGAACAATGCGGTCGCCGTATTGGAACGGGTGGCCGGCGGATTCATCCACGCCATTGTGATCGGGGTATGGCTGCTGTTTTATGAATGGCATATTGGTCTGCTGATGTTTACGGGCCTTGCCGTGTCCATGCTGGTTTATGCCGTCATCCAAAGAGCCGCCAAACGCCTTTCCCCCCGGAGGCAGGCGGCACAGGCAAATCTTGTGACCTGCTTTTTGGAATACATACAGGGCATGGGCGTTGTGAAAGCTTTCGGCTTGGGGGAGCGTTCCGGCAAGGCGGTCAATCAGGCGATTCATGAAAGCGCGGAGGCTAATATCGCTTTGGAGAGCACGTTTTCCTCGCTGACCGGCGTTTATCAAACCGTATTCAGGCTGAGCAGAGCCGCCATTCTCGTTGTCGCGCCTTACTTGCTTCTGGGCGGAGAGATTACGCCGGTCAAGTGCCTGCTCCTGCTGGTATCCAGCTTTATGATCTATTCCAGTGTGGAGTTGGTGGGCAGCATGGCGTCGGTCGCCAGGGTGATCGACGCTTCCCTTGACCGAATGGAAGCCGTGATGGATACCCCCGTGCTGGATGAGCATGGCTCGGATATTACCCCAAAACGCTTTGATATTGAGCTGCAGAACGTCTCGTTTGCTTATGGACAGGAGGATGTGCTGCATGACATCACAATGACAATCCCGGAGAAAACGACCTGCGCCGTAGTCGGACCCTCCGGCTCCGGCAAGACCACACTGGTAAGCCTTATCGCGCGCTTCTGGGATGTGCGTGAAGGGAAAATCAGCATAGGTAGGCATGATGTGCGGGATTACACCTGCGACAGCCTATTAAGGAATTTTTCCATTGTTTTTCAAAAGGTATACCTCTTTGAAGATACGGTGGAAAATAACATCAAGTTCGGTTGCCCGGAGGCGACGCATGAGCAAGTGGTGGAAGCGGCAAAAAAGGCCCAGTGCCATGATTTCATCTCCAAGCTGCCCAGTGGCTATGAAACGCTGGTGGGAGAAGGGGGCGCTTCTCTCTCCGGCGGTGAAAAACAGCGGATCTCCATCGCCCGTGCCATCCTGAAGGACACCCCTATCATCATTTTAGATGAGGCCACCGCATCGGTAGATCCCGAAAACGAACGGGAACTGCAGTCTGCCATCTCTGAGCTGACAAGGGATAAGACCATTATCATGATTGCCCACCGGCTTTCCACTGTCCGTAATGCAGACCAAATCATTGTATTGGAGCAGGGGCGGATCGTACAGCGCGGAACACATCATGAACTTATGAAGCAGGACGGCCTGTACCGGCGGTTTGTCGGACTGCGTGAACAGGCATTAGGTTGGAAACTTCAAGAATCTGGAAAAGTTTAAAGGAGAATCAAAATGGAAAACGCAAAGAAATGGTCTGTAAAAGACGTTATCACCCTGGTGCTGATGACTGTGCTGCTCATTGTCATTCAGCTGGGAATCAACATGATCTGCATGGTAAATGATTTTGTCAGCATGGTGCTTTCCGTAGGCATCACCATGGTTGTCTGCGGGCCTGTTTATTTTTTGATGGTAAACCGCATCCATAAACGGTTTGTTTCGCTGGTATACATGACGCTGCTGGGCCTTGTCTTTCTGATCATGGGCAACTGGTTTTTGCTCCCGTGGTTTATCGTAGTGGGAATCCTTGCGGAACTCATCCTGTGGAAAGAGATTACGCCAAACCGCCTGACGGCCGCCTGGACGGTTTCCAGCCTGTTATACAACGGGGTAAACCTGCTTCCCGTATGGTTTTTCTGGGATACCTATTACAGCTTTGCGGTTGCCAGCGGGATGGAACAAAGCTATATCGACGCTTATGTTCAGTATTATACAACACCGGGTTGGGTGATTTTTATCCTGATTTTTACCATGCTCTGCGGGTTTTTGGGCAGCCTTGTCGGACGGAAGCTGATTCAAAAGCATTTCAAAAAAGCGGGGGTTCTGTAAATGCGGGAAACAGCCTTATCCGTTCCGGTAAAAGCGTGGGCGGTGGCCTGCGCGATCCTTGGGGTATCGCTTACCGCAAACACGTTGCTCACCTGTCTTCTTGCGCTGCTTGCTTTCTGCCAGTTGGTTTTTGAAAGACGGTGGAGGCTTTGCCTGACCTTCGGCGCTTTTTATCTGGTACTGGCGCTGCTGCTGTATTTCATTCGCTTTCACGGTCTGCATATGGTGGTTTTCTCAGAGTTCTATGTACTGATGTTTTATAATCTCATGCCGGTATTCCTGGCGGCGTGGAATCTTATTACCACGCCGCCGGGACAGCTTTCGGCCGCCCTGTCGAAAGCCCATACCCCCACCCCGGTTATCTTAGGGCTGCTGGTGGTGTTTCGGTTTTTTCCAACCATGAAGGCGGAGCTGAAGGGGGTTCGGCAGTCCATGAAGAACCGAAGGCTGACTGGGCCCGTGCAGATACTCCGCCATCCTGTCGTTACCTGCGAGTATGTGCTGGTGCCTCTGCTGCTGCGCTGCCTGCAAATCGCAGATCAGCTTTCCGTATCGGCCATAGCGCGGGGCGCCCAGGCGCCGGGAGTGCGGGGAAGCTACTATGCCAGAAAGATGCAGCCGGCTGATTTCCTCTGGCTGGGGATATGGACGACCGGAACCATCCTGTTTTTCCTGTTAGGAGGGATAAAGTGATCCGGTTTGACCATGTGAATTTTCAATATGCTGATTCCGATGCGGGCGTCGCGGATATTTGTCTGCATGTTCGAAAAGGTGAGTGCGTGGTGCTGACCGGCCCTTCGGGGAATGGAAAAACCACCTTGATCCGTCTGATAAACGGTCTTGCTCCCGCCTTTTATACAGGCCGGTTTTCCGGTTGTATTCAGATTGATGGAAAGGACAGAAGCGGTGAACCTCTTTGGAAGCGTGGAAAAACAGTAGGCAGTGTGTTTCAGGATCCGGGAAGCCAGTTTTTCTCCTCTGAAATGCCGGGAGAAGTTGCTTTCAGCTGTGAAAATTATGGTTTCCCTCATGAACAAATTGTTCGGAGAACCGACGAGGCTATCCGGCGGTTTCATTTGGAGCAATTGCGCAGCCGTTCCCTTGATGTGCTTTCCAGCGGGGAAAAGCAGCGTACAGCCGTGGCCTCTGTTTATGCCATGAATCCTCCCGTTTATGTCTGCGACGAGCCTACTGCGAATCTGGATGGGAAAGGTATTGAAGAGCTGCGTGAGGTTCTGCAAAGCTTAAAGCAGGAGGGCTGCACGCTGTTGATTGCGGAGCATAGGCTTTTCTGGCTGATGGATGTGGCGGATCGGTTTGTCTATATCCGGGACGGAGCCATTCAGTGGGAGCGCACGCCCGAACAAATGCGAAAGCTTTCCTCTGAAAGTCTGGAGCAACTGGAGCTTCGCGCTGTGCGGCAGTATAGGTCTACAAGGCTTTCCCCACCCATCGGCATAGGTGCGCCTATTCTTTCCCTGCGGAGCCTTTCCTGCAAGCGAAGGAATCATACAATTTGGGAGAATTTAAACCTTGCGGT
>CATXDC010000006.1 GCA_958366985.1 uncultured Oscillospiraceae bacterium | reverse complement strand
TTAAGGCCTTATAGGCCGCTCGTCATGCCACCCCTCTTAGGGGTGGTCATGACTTGATTTATAAAAAACATGGAGCTGTTTCGCTTAAAGCGGCATAAAGGGGAGAGAGACGGTCGGAGATAAGATCATAGGCTGTTTCCGAGCTTATGGGATTTTCGCCCGAAAGAGTTTCAAATTTTTTTGATGCAATAGTAAATCCCATAGAAAAACGGTGTCTTTCATATACCGAAAAAAACTGTCCCGAATGCTGTTTAGCAGTCTTTCTGCATAAAGCGGTGGTTTCTTCACTGAGCATTAACTCATCATGAAAGTCGTACAGAGAAAAAATAAGATTTCCGCTTACTTTTATTGCGGCTCCGCTTTTGGTTTCCCATACAGAAAGTTCTATTTTTCCGTTTTCGGTAAGAGCGGCAGCTGCTCCTATCATACACAGAACACACCACAGTATTTCATCCGTATTGCACATTATTTTAAGGTGTGAATCCTCCGGGATTTTAGCGCTGACGCATATGGCAGGGGAGAGCAGAAAAGTACACGCCGCCGCTGCCGGACGCAGCAGGGCGAAAATATCGTTTGGAGTTTTACGGCAGTTTTCTTCCGTAAGAAATTTAAAGTTTTTAATGTCTTTTATAATGCTTCGGCATCCGGTTATGACCGCTTTTCTGTAATAATTTTCACTGGCATTACAGCAATTTTTTTGCCCATTTACCGTTTTTGCAAACAAACTCTGAATTTTTTCACGGATAAATGGTTCATTTTCGTTGTTTATGGGGATACTCTTAATATATATAAGCTCTTTGAGCAATGATAAATCCAATTTAACGCACTCCTGTTCTTGGGAAATATTATTCTCAAACCGTGCTTTAAAAATTATATTTTGTTGCAAATTGACAAATATTTCAGATAGTGGTTAAATTTGTAACGAACTCCTTGCATATTTTCCTCAAAAGGGATAATATAATAGTCGGACGCCAATCAAAAAAATATTTTTTGGAGGTTGTTAAAAATGGCAATTAAAGTTGGTATCAATGGTTTCGGCCGTATCGGAAGACTCGTTTTCCGTGCAGGTCTGAACAATCCTGACATCGAGTTCGTAGGAGTTAACGATCCTTTCATGACTCCCGATTACATGGCTTACATGCTTCGTTATGACACAATGCATGGCCGCTATGAGGGCGAAATCTCCTATACTGATGACAGCATCACAGTAGACGGTAAAACAGTTAAATTCTTCGCTTGCATGAATCCTGCTGATATTCCTTGGGGCGAGGTTGGCGCTGATTATGTTGTTGAGTCAACAGGCGTTTTCACAACAACTGAGAAAGCTTCCGCTCACCTTCAGGCAGGCGCAAAGAAGGTTGTTATTTCTGCTCCTTCAAAGGACGCTCCCATGTTCGTTATGGGTGTTAACAACGATAAGTACACTAAGGACATGAACGTTGTTTCCAACGCTTCCTGCACAACAAACTGCCTTGCTCCTCTTGCAAAGGTTATCAACGATAACTTCGGCATTGTTGACGGTCTTATGACAACTGTTCACTCAACAACAGCTACTCAGAAGACAGTTGACGGTCCCTCAAAGAAGGACTGGAGAGGCGGCCGTGCAGCAGCAGGCAACATCATCCCCTCTTCAACAGGTGCAGCTAAGGCTGTTGGTAAGGTTATCCCCGAGCTTAACGGCAAGCTTACAGGTATGGCATTCCGTGTACCTACTCTTGACGTTTCTGTTGTTGACCTTACAGTTAACCTTGCAAAGCCCGCAACTTATGAAGAGATCTGCGCAGCTGTTAAGTCTGCTTCTGAGAACGAGCTCAAGGGTATCCTTGGCTACACAGATGAGGACGTTGTTTCCAGCGACTTCCTTACAGATCCCAGAACCTCAATCTTCGATGCTAAAGCAGGTATCGCTCTTACAGATTCTTTCGTAAAGCTTGTTTCCTGGTACGACAACGAGTGGGGTTACAGTAACAAAGTTCTCATGCTCATCCAGCACATGGCTAAGGTTGACGCTGAGTAATTTAACCTTTAACTTAAAAGAGGCAGACTTTATAGTCTGCCTCTTTTTGCATGCTGAGTATGCATCAGATTTTCATAGCACGTGCAGAATTTATTGCATTAATAAATTGTTTTACAGCATAATAAAAATCCGGCGGATTATTTCCGCCGGATTTTTAGGTGTGTTAGGCTTTCATTTTAAAGGACTGGCAGTCTGTGCACTGCTGCTGAGTGGGGTTAGCTTCGTGAGTACCGACTGTGATCATGTCAAGAGCGCAGTAGTTTTCGCCCTGGCAGTGGTTAGCACAGTTTGTTACTGTGCAGGCAATGCAGTGGTTAGCTTTGCAGTTTTTGTTAGTTGTCATCATAATCCGTTACCTCCTGTTAAAGAACGGTTTTTCCTTTTTCAAAGGTGTTTTTATCTTTTCCGTTCATAAATAGTATGTACCGTTTAAGTCAGTGTATTTTTGAGAAAAAATGGAATTTTATTTTTTTACGAGATATGATAAACTATATTCAATGTTTTATTTAAAATAAAACAAAAGATGATGCAGCGGCATAATCAGTATAATTTCATGTCCTTAAGCATATTTATTACCGAAGTATCAGCAGAAAGGACGGCGCTATTATGTTCGTTGTATCTTTTAAATCATCAAAAAAGAAATTGGCGGTACTTGCAGCTGCCGGAATAGTGCTTGTGGGCGCTTTGATATGGGCCGGTATTTCCGGAATGGCTGAGCCTACGGCAAATGTGTCCGGCATAAATTACAGTGCTGCTACAAATGATGAGAGGGTTAACTTTATTTCGCAGTTTGGCTGGGAGATAGATACCGACCCCATAGAAGTTGAGGAAGTACTTATTCCCAATGAGTTTACAGATGTTTATAAAAACTATAATGAAATTCAAAAAAAGCAGAAGCTGGATCTCGAAAAGTATAAGGGCATGAGAGTAAAACGCTGGACATATGCGGTGAAAAACTATCCCGGTTATGAGAATAAGGACGGCATAATAAGAGCCAATATACTTGTGTATGACGGCAGGGTAATAGGTGGAGACGTGTGCTCTGTGGAGCTTGACGGATTCATGCATGGCTTTGAGAAACAAACACAGTCTGCGCCGGTAACACAGACTCCGGAAACTCAGCAGACAACAGGCTAAAGGAGCAGGAAAAGTGAAAAGCGAAAGGCTTGATAAAATTACGGCAGCAATTCTTCAGTGCGGAAGAAAAGAGGCCGGGAAATTAATAAGAGGCGGAGAAGTATCAGTTGACGGAAAGATTATAAAAGATCCTTCGGCGAAAATATTCCCCGAACAGGACAAAATATCCGTTTCGGGAAAAGAACTCTGTTTTAAGAAAAATATCTACATAATGATGAATAAGCCGGCTGGTGTTGTTTCGTCAACCGATGACGGCGATGTGACAGTTATAGATATATTACCTGAGGAACTTATGCGCCGTGGGCTTTTTCCTGCGGGAAGACTTGATAAAGATACAACGGGATTTGTACTTATAACTGATGACGGAGATTTTGCTCACAGGATGCTGTCGCCGAAAAATCATGTGTCCAAAGAGTATGTGGTGACTCTGGTAGAGCCTTTAGAAAACGGTGCGGAAGAAAAGTTTAAAGATGGTTTGGTTTTAGGCGACGGTTATAAATGTCTTCCGGCTGAAACAGTATGTATTGATGATGGCGAACGACTGCGATTCAAAGTCATATTAAGAGAGGGAAAATATCATCAGATAAAGCGTATGTTTGCCTCCTGCGGCAATAAGGTCATAGCTCTTCATCGCAGCGCTATGGGCGGAGTGTATCTTGATTCCTCTCTTAAAGCCGGAGAGTGCCGTGAACTGACTGCCGATGAGCTTAGAGCTATAACGGAAAAATGATGAAATTATTGCCTATTGTGCATAAAAATTTTTGCGATGTTTCTTTGACAAAATAACGAAAAATCCTGACGAAATAGCTGCTTTAAAGGATAAAACCATTAAAAACATATGCTTGTAGTAAAAATATACAAATACTAAACCGCCTATAAAGGCGGTTTTTTGTTGTTAGAAATCAATAAAAAAAACAGTCAATAAGTTAAATTTAAAAAGAATTTCAACTTTTATTAAATTAAATATTGCAAATTTCTGTAGGATTGTGTAAAATATATAGCGTATCAGTGGGCATTATGTATAAAAAAACTCAGAATTTAAAAATTGGGGGTACATTAACTTATGTCAAACAGACTTTTTCAAGGCGTTATCCATCAGATGCGCGATGCAATTAACAGAACTATCGGAGTAGTTGACGAAACTGGAACAATCATTTCTTGCAGTGAGCTGGGCCGAATAGGTGAGGTGCAGTCCGGTGCGGTTGCCGATGTATTTGTTAGCGGTGAGCCTGAGGTTATTGACAATTTTACTTATCGTACCTTTGGTTCTCATATGCATCCGGAATATGCTGTTTTTGTTGAGGGAACCGACGAACTTGCTATCCATTACACAGATGTAATCGCAGTAGCTCTCAACAGCATTAAGCAGTTCTACGATGAAAAGTATGACAGAAGCAATTTTATCAAAAATGTAATTCTGGACAACATTTTGCCCGGCGATATTTATTTGAAAGCAAGAGAACTGCGTTTCAACAACGATTCTACAAGAGTTGTTCTTCTTATCAGAATTCCCGAGCACAACGACATATCCATTTATGATGTTATTCAGAACCTGTTCCCGGATAAGACAAAGGATTTCGTTATCAACATCAACGAAACCGATATTGCTCTTGTCAAGGAAGTTCGTACAAATATCGAACCCAAAGATCTTGAGAAGCTTGCACGTTCAATTGCCGATTCTCTGAGCACAGAGTTCTACACCCATGCTCTTGTTGGTATCGGTACAACCGTTACAGGCATAAAGGATCTTGCTCGTTCCTTCAAAGAGGCACAGGTTGCTTTAGAGGTAGGCAAAGTATTTGATACTGAGAAGCCAATTGTAAGCTATGAAAATCTTGGTATTGCACGTCTTATATATCAGCTTCCCACAACACTTTGCGATATGTTCCTTCGTGAGGTTTTCAAGAGAGGTTCTATTGAAAATCTCGATCAGGAAACGCTCTTTACAATTCAGAGATTCTTTGAGAACAATCTTAACGTTTCAGAAACGTCACGTAAGCTCTTTGTCCACCGCAACACCTTGGTATACAGACTCGAAAAGATTAAGAAGCTTACCGGTCTTGACCTGAGAGAATTTGACGATGCGATTGTGTTCAAAGTAGCTCTTATGGTTAAGAAATATCTTGATTCCAATCCTGTTAAATATTAAGGTGCCTGTTTTTTAAAAGAAAAAAGGTGTGCCGATGATTGAACTCAAAAATGTATCGAAAACTTATGAGAACGGCACCAAGGCATTAAAGGATGTAACCCTGAGCATCAAGCAGGGAGAATTCGTTTTTGTAGTAGGTGCCTCAGGAGCAGGTAAGAGTACGTTTTTAAAATTGATTTTGCGTGAGGAAGTGCCGACTTCGGGTAACATATCCGTAAACGGCTATGACCTTGTAACTATCCCTAAAAAGGAAATACCATATTTCCGTCGTACAATGGGTGTGGTTTTCCAGGACTTCCGCCTTATTCAGACAATGACCGTATTCGATAATGTGGCTTTTGCAATGCGAGTCATTGGCGCAAATGAGAGAGAGATAAGAAAAAGAGTGCCGTATGTTTTAAGCCTTGTAGGCTTGGCTTCAAAGGCAAGGAATCTCCCGGCGGAGCTTTCGGGAGGCGAGCAGCAGAGAGTTGCCCTTGCCCGTGCACTTGTAAACAATGCGGCGATGATAATTGCGGACGAACCTACGGGTAACGTTGACCCGGAGATGTCCTATGAAATTGTTGAACTTTTAAATCATATCAACGCTTCCGGAACAACTGTGGTAATGGTTACTCATGAGCACGATCTTGTGCGTCAGTTCAATCACAGAACAGTTGTAATTGAAAACGGAAGCATTACCTATGACGGCGCCGGCGGAGATGATTTCGGTTTTTCAAGTGAAAGTGCGCAGCATCTTCATGAACTCAATCTTAAAGCTGAGAAGAAGCTTAAGAGCGGCGGTATGACCGGATATTACGATATTGCAGGTGCCGATGAAACCTCGAAGTTTATAAGTTCCTATTTAACTGAAAAGGGTTATGTAAAAGATGAAAAATCCGATGAGGAAACATCGGAAGAAACTGATAACATTTCAGCTGAAAAAGTTCCCGATATTAAAAAAGGAATTAAATTCAGCTGGAACAAACTTGCAGTAAAAATAGGAAAAGGCAAAAAAGAGGAAAAAGATACATCTGTATCTGATGATTCCAAGAAGGAAAAGGAAGAAGCCGTTTCTTCTGTTCCTAATGACGATACTTTAAAAACGGAAATTGACACATCTGATAAAAATGAAGAAAATAAAGCTGCCGGCAGTGCTGAAGCCGAGGTTAAAACAGAAGAAGAGGACAAAGTTTTAACTGAAAACGATGAAAGCACAGATAAAGCCCAGGCAGAAAACAGCTCTTCAACTGATGAAGCACAGGAAGAGCCTGTTTCAGATAACGCAGATGAAAATGATGCTTTGTCAGCAGATGCCGAAGTGGAGAAAAAGAAGGAATCTACTGACGAAGCCAAAGAAAATGTTTCCGATAAAAGAAAAGAAGCTGTCCGTGATGCTTTGGGAAAGAGTATGAGAGAGTCCTTGTTGGAGGGCTATTCTTTCTATTTGAACGGACACGAAGATAAAGAAGCTAACGGAGGTGATTCCGATGCAAAGTAACGGAAAATCCCTCAGTTATCTTACAAAGGAAGGTCTTCACAACGTTTGGGCTAACCGTATGATGTCCCTTGCGTCGGTAGCGGTGCTTACCTCTTGTCTTACGATAATAGGCTGTGCTGCAATGCTGTTTTTCAATGTCAGCGCAACGCTAGACCGAATTGGAGACCAGAATGTAATTATGGTTTTTGTTGATGAAAATCTCGATGAAGCATCAACAAAGCAGGTCGGTGAAAATCTCGGTAAAATTGAAAATGTAAGCAGTGTAACATTTGTTCCCAGAGAACAGTCTTGGCAAGAGCAGGTTGATTCAATGGGCGACGATGTTTCAATTCTTGCGGGACTTGAAAATCCCCTTCCCAATGCTTATGAGATTACAGTTGAGAAGCTCGAGCTTTTTGATGACACTGTAACTAAAGTAAAGGCTGTTGAAAATGTTCTTGAAGTACGTGAAAACAGTCAGCTTGCTTCTCAGCTCTCACAGCTCAGTGAGTCGGTAAGCGTTGTAAGTATAGGAATGATAATTCTTTTATTCCTTGTATCTCTGTTTATTATTTCCAACACTGTCCGCATAACCATGTATAACCGTCGCCTTGAAATAAGCATAATGAAAGCCGTAGGAGCTACTAACAGCTTTATTCGTTGGCCGTTTATGATAGAGGGCATGGTTCTCGGTGTTATTGCAGCCGTAGTGTCTTTGATACTTGTTGCAATAATTTATTCAATAGTGGCAAGTGCTTTTTCACAGTTTATATCTGTTCTTGGCATGTCGCCTTTAAGCTTTGCCGGATACTGGTGGCAGATGCTTCTGTGCTTTATTGCCATAGGTGTTATTACAGGAATTTTCGGCAGTGTTGTTTCTATGAGAAGGTACCTTACGGAGCAGAAAGGTGAAAGTGATGAAATCTAAGTTTTTAAAGCTTTTCGTGTCTGTTTCGCTAATAGTAGCTTTGCTGTCCGCAAGCAATATGTTTCTTACAGTCGGTGCCGAAACCGTGACCGATTTGGAAGAAGAGGCAGACAGACTTGATCAGATTATCAAAGATAATGAGGCACTGCTCAATTCCATAAAGGGAGATATTACAAAGCAGTCCCAGTATGTAAGTGCAATTAACACTCAGCTTTCAGCAATGAATGATAAAGTTTCATTGCTCAATTCGCGTGTTAATGAGATTAATTCCGGAATCAGTGACCTTAATGCACAGATTGAAGATGTTAATAATCAGATAGCTCAGACTGAGGCTGATATAGACGCTGCCAATAAAAAAATCGATGAAATATATGAGCAGCTTAGCAAGCGTCTGCGTGCAATGTATATGTCCGGAGATGTTTCTGCGCTGTCTATGCTTTTGGGAGCTTCTGATTTTTCTACTTTTCTTATAAGAAGTGAACTCCTTTCGAGAATCGCCAAGCACGATGATGAGCTCGTAAGTCAAATGGTTGAAGAACTCGAGAGACTCGAGCAGGAGAAGAAAGAGCTTGCAGCAAAGCAGGAAGAATTAAATGTCAAGAAGCAGGAGCTGACAAAACAGCAGGCAGAGCTTCTTGAAACTCAGACTGAACTTAATTCCGAACAGTCAGCGATTCAGGCAAAGTATGATGAAGCAAATTCATATCTGTCAACTCTTGATAAGAACAGTGCAGCTTACCAGCAGGCTATAAGAGAAGCCGAAGCTAAAAAAGCTGCAATAGAAGATAAAATCCTTGAGCTTTCACAGGGCGGTTCCAGTGCCGGTGACGGAAGCGAATCTTCTGTAGGAAGCAGTCTGTACTGTCCCGTACAGGAGTCAAGCCGATATGTTTCCGCTAAATTCGGAGCATATCCTTGGGGCGGTTCACACAGAGGTCTTGACATAACCTGTTCCGGAGCTATGGGCAAACCCATTTATGCTGCTGAAAGCGGAACAGTTACTATTGCAAGCTATCAGGGCGATTTAGGCAACTATGTTCTTATTGACCATGGCGGAGGAGTAAAAACCGGTTATGCACATAACTCTTCACTTGTAGTGTCAGTTGGTCAGCATGTTGAAAGAGGTCAGCTGATAGCTTATATGGGAAGTACCGGATATTCTTTCGGACCTCATTGCCATTTCGTTTTGATTAAAAACGGACAATATGTAAATCCGGAACCCTATCTTCCTTCAATGCCGTATTATCCGTAATAGAAAGCTGTTATAATCTAAAGAATGTAAGATAGGAGAGCGCTATGAATAAAAAAGTTTCAGTAGGCGTATTGCTCGCCGTTGTTTTCATCTCCATAGCAGCTACCATAGCTGTTACCATGTCTGTATCAATTTCCATCTACAATAAACTTATTGTAGATTTGCCCGGAAGAGCACAGATGTATTCGGGACTCACTGAACTGGACGAGCTTGTAAGAAAAGAATATTTTGGTACAATCGATAATGATGCCTTAAGCAGCAAAACATCTGCCGGATATGTAAGCGGTCTGGGTGATCCGAATAGTTTTTACATGACGGCTGAGGAATATGTCTCCTATTACAGCAAGCTTCAGGGAAAAACATATGGTATTGGTGCAAGAGTATGTCTTGATCCTGAAACCGGTTATATTTATGTAGCTAAGGTTTTTGACAATTCTCCTGCTTATACCAGTGGTTTGCGTGAAGGCGACAGAATAACGGCGGTTGAAGGTGTTGCAGCTACTGCTTCTAATTATAATACTTTAGTAGAACAGCTTACAGGTAAAAAGCTCAGTTCTGTAAAACTTACTTATCTTCGTGACGGTAAAACCAGTGAAGTAAGTATAGTAAAGGGAAATAACGGACAATCCGTATTTTTTGAAGATATGGGCGAAGTCGCATATATCAGAATAACTGAGTTTTACAGCAATACTCCCACTCAGCTCGCTTCTGCTTTGGAGAAGGTAACCGGTTCAACTACTTATAAGAGCATTATTATAGACGTCAGAGGCAACTATGAGGGGAATCTTGAATATGCTGTTAAAGCGCTCGATCTTATTGTTCCCACTGCCGCTGAAGGTCAGGGCTCCGTTGCTAAAGTAATTGATAAAAACGGAGAAGAAATTGTAACATACACGTCTGATGCTCAGACTATCACAATGCCTATGATTGTGCTGACAGACAGCAATACCGCCGGACCTGCCGAGCTTTTTGCCTGTGACCTGAGAGATTTCGGAAAGGCACAGATACTTGGTGAAACCACAAAAGGTGTAGGTACGGCAACTGAACTCTTCCAGCTTAAGGATGGCAGTGCAGTGCTCCTTACAATAGGCGAAATTATTCCTTATAAGAGTGAATCCTATAATGGTAAGGGTGTTGTTCCGGATTATCAGGTAGAGCTTTCAGCTGATAAAAAAGCCAAATTTGAAATGCTCACTTCTCAGGAAGATACTCAGCTTCAGGAAGCTGTTAAGCTTTTAAGTTCCAGCAGTACATCTTCCGGAACCAATACTCAGCAGTAAATAATTTATAATAGTTTAAATGCAGCAGCGCAGAGAAACCTCTGCGCTGTTTTTGTCTTTTTGGTAGTGCAGATGCATATTCATTAGTGAAATGAGGTGAAGATATGTTCGCTGTTGTAAAATTTGATCAGGAGCCAAAAGGACTTTTCAAGAAGCTCTTTTGGAGATTTTCAAAAAGGGAAGTAAACGCTGAAAAAGTATCGGTAGCGCCGGGAGTGTTTTTCTTTTTCCTCAGGTGCAATTTTACACCTGAACATGCAGACTGGGATTTAATAGAAGATGCTGCGGGAGCAATGAAAAACAGATTAATTTTTCCGGAAGATATAAGAATACCGGAAAAGTTTACACCCCTTCCATTAGAAAAATCAAGGCAAAGAGCATTTATTAAAACTGCGCTCAAAATACTGAAAAGTGAAAAATGTGAATCTGTCACAATTGATGACAGAAACGGTATTTATACAAACGATATAGAGAATTTTGTAAATTTAGCTCCTCTCATACGTGTTATAACCAATACTCCTGAGCGTTACGACAGCGTATGCGAAAGGATTATGGAAAAAAGCGGTGCTACACTTTTGCTGTGCGATGAAAATGCAGATTTAGGCAGAACGTGGCTGGTTACTTACAGGGGCGGAGCATGGCATGGGGAGAGTATAAAAGCCATAACTGCTGCCGATGTCTGCTTTGGAGCTGAAAAGCTTATACGGTTATCAAAGCTGAGTTTTAATGAACAGCATTTGCCTCTTGTGCCGGAAGGGATTGACTGTGAAAAATTTCTCTCGGCTCTCTATGAATATTCACACGCAGACTTTTTGGAAAACACGCTTTTCGCCTTTGAGAAAGCCTGCGGGACTTGACAGAACACCGCTCTTTCTATTATAATAATTCGGTATCCGTATAGATTTTTCAGTGTTTTTAAACCTGATTAAACGGCAAAAACGGACTGTTCCTTCCGCACGGTTCAGTCTTTATATTTTATAATAAATCAAAGAGCGGAGAAAAGGTGGCTTATAAAAATGGCAAAAGAAATTATTTTGACCTATGCAGGCAAAAAAGAGCTTGAGGAGGAACTGGAGCAATTAAAAACCGTCGGCCGAAAGGACGTTGCCGATAAAATTAAGGTTGCCCTTTCTTTCGGCGACCTTTCAGAAAACAGTGAATACGATGAAGCCAAAAGTGAACAGGGTAAGCTGGAAGCACGTATCAGCGAAATCGAGGATATGCTTTCAAGAGTTAAGGTTCTCGATGAGGATCAGCTTAGCAGCGATATAATTCACGTTGGTTCAAAAGTTAAAATAAAAGACCTTGAAGACGGCGAAATTCTCGATTATCAGATAGTTGGTTTTTCACAGGCTGATCCCGGCAACGGACGCATATCGGATGAATCTCCCGTAGGTAAAGCACTTGTAGGACATAAGGTCGGCGAAACTGTTGAAGCAGAAACGCCCTCCGGCATCCTGTCATTCGATATTCTTGAGATATCCAAATGATTAATGGGCGGGGGACGCAGGTTCTCCGCCGTGTTTTTTGTAAACCGAAATAAATAAAGATTGAGGAGAAATAAAATGTCAGAAGAACTTAACCGCAGCGCACAGGCGCCGGAAACTGAAGAAGTACAGCAGGACGTAAACGAACTCAGACAGATAAGACTTGATAAGCTTCGTGAGCTTCAGGCAGCAGGAAAAGATCCCTTTACAATTACAAAAGCATATCCCACAATCAGCGCAGCAGAAATCACAGAAAGATTTGAAGAACTCGAAAATACAGACGTATGCATCTGCGGCAGAATGATGACCCGGAGAGATATGGGTAAGGCAAACTTTATTGATGTCCGTGACCGTTCAGGCAGAATGCAGGTTTATGTCCGCATCAATGATGTCGGAGAGGACGTATTTGCAGAGTACAAGAAATGGGATCTCGGTGATATAATCGAAGTTAAGGGCTTTGTTTTCCGCACACGCAGAGGTGAGATCTCCGTTCATGCTAAGGAGCTCAGACTTCTTTCAAAGTCACTTCTTCCTCTTCCTGAGAAATTCCATGGTCTTAAGGATACAGATACACGCTATCGTCAGCGTTACCTTGACCTTATTGTAAATCCCGATGTTAAGGATACATTTATCAAGCGCAGCAAGATAATCACATCTATGCGTTCTTACCTTGACAATCTCGGATTTATCGAGGTTGAAACTCCCATGCTTAACACAATTCCCGGAGGCGCAACAGCACGTCCGTTCATTACACATCATAACGCTCTTGACCTTGATATGTACATGAGAATAGCTCCTGAGCTTTATCTCAAGAGACTTATTGTCGGCGGTATGGAAAAGGTTTATGAAATCGGCCGTCAGTTCAGAAACGAGGGTATGGACGTAAAGCATAACCCTGAGTTCACTACAATCGAGCTTTATGAGGCTTATACCGATTATCACGGAATGATGGATATAACTGAGGCTCTTATCCGTAACGCAGCACAGCAGGCATGCGGAACCCTTCATTTAACATATCAGGGCGAGGAAATCGACCTTGAAGCTCCTTTCCGTCGTCTTACAATGCTCGATGCTGTTAAAGAGTATTCAGGTATTGATTTCGCTTCATTCAAGGGCGATGACGACAAGGCAAGAGAAGTTGCAAAAGAGCTTGGAATCGAAGTTAAGAAGACTGACCGCTGGGGCGATATCCTTTCAGAGGTATTTGAAGAAAAGGTTGAAGATGAACTTGTACAGCCTACATTCATCATGGATTATCCTGTTGAGATATCTCCTCTTACAAAGCGTAAGCCTGATGCTCCTGAGCTTACAGAGCGTTTTGAGCTGTTTATAACACGCCGTGAGTTTGCAAACGCATATTCAGAGCTTAATGATCCTATTGACCAGATGGAGCGTTTCCGTCATCAGCTTGAGCTGCGTGAGGCTGGAGACGATGAGGCAAATATGCTTGACAGCGACTTTGTAGCTGCTCTTGAGTATGGTATGCCTCCCACAGGCGGTATGGGTATGGGCATTGACAGACTTACAATGCTTCTTACTGACAGCGCATCCATAAGGGACGTTCTTCTCTTCCCCACAATGAAACCCATCGAGAAATAAAAATCTCTTTAAATTCGGTGTAGAAAATATTCCGAGTCAGAAAACTATATAATTAACAGAATAAATGGGCAGTCTCATCTGAGATTGCCCATTTTAAACATTTCTGAATTTACTTGGTTATCGAGTTTTCTAATTGAAATTTAAATTTTTGAGGAGAGGGATAACTAGTGCCAAAAGAAGTGAATCCTAAAGAAACAAAGCGAGCTATGGCCTATGAACTTTGGATGAAAGCTCCGAATCCAATGGTGACTTTTTTTAAAACCATTGATGTTACAAATCTTGTAAGAGTCAGCAAAAAGAGAAATATGAAATTCAATATGCTTCTTGACTATTGTATAGGTAAAGCGGCAGCAGTAATAAAAGAGTTCTATATTCTTCCGGTTGGTGATAAGCTTATACAATATGATACTCTTGCAGTAAATACAATTGTTAAAAATAAAGACGGAGAAGTTACTTCCTGTGATATTTTATTTAGCGAGAATTTGAATAAATATAATGAGGAATACCTTAAATTTACAGCTGAAGCTGCTCAGAGATGCCGTGATAGAGATCTTTCACAAGACAGTATGGTGATCGGGACATCAGCTATTATAGATACTGAAATCGATGGGGCAGTGGGTATGAACAGCGGTATTTTCAATAATCCATTTATTATCTGGGGTAAATATAAAAAGAAGTGGTTCAGGTACTATCTGACAATTTCCTTTCAGTTTCACCATACACAGATGGATGGAGCACATGCCGGAGCTTTTCTTGCAAACCTTCAAAAAGAGATTAACATTTTAAAATAGAGTATATCTTATTTAATCGAAGTATATGTTAAAATTTGCAATATTTGCGGAAGCCTTTATTGCCGGATTAAGTAAAATCTAATTAAAACCGCTCAGCTAAAGAGTAATGAAACTTTAGCTGAGCGGTTTTGTTTTAAAATTTCATGATTAGACTTTATAAATATCGACTTTTTAACAAGCGATTTTATCTCTTATTCAAAGAGCGTAGGCGTTTTATAAAATGTTTTTTATGCATGAGTTTATGATATATCTGTCTTGATGTTTTTACAGGTAAAAACACATGTTTTCCCAAAATCTATTGCATTTTCGCTGAATACTTCTCTGGCATCTGTGTATATTTCAAAAGTTTCTGTGTTCTAATTGAAATATACATCTTACTGAATTTACAGGCACTGCAAATTTTAAGAAGTTGTTGGAAAAAAGCGATTGTATATTTTTTCTTTCCATGTTCAGTGTGATAGCTTGCATTTTTAATGGTATGACTTATGCTATCTTACTTGGAAAATCCTTCAAGTCTAATATTGATTTGTTTATCTGATATATTCTTTCATATGCGTATTTGTAAGTATTGTATAAAATCGTCTGCAAATCAGCACTAATACTTGTAAAAATATGGAATATATGATATTATATTTATATGCATTTTAAGACATGATTTATATAAAATAAGATACTTTCGGAGTGAAATTTCATGTATGATTCCAAAAAAGAATATAAAGATTTTCCAATTTTCAAAAAAATAAATATAACCTCAATGATAAGCTCATTTCACTACAGATACACAAGCAATTATAAGTATGAGGGAGAATCACATGACTTTTGGGAGTTCACATGTGTTCTTGACGGTGAAGTGAGTATAGCTATTGATGAGCATGTTTTTGAAGTTCATAAAGGACAGATGATATTTATAAATCCTTTGGAATTTCATAATTTGTGTTCTGCAAATAATACTGATCCTGAAGTATTGATAATGTCATTTAAGCTCAATGATGACTTTAAGTTTGACAAGCGGATAGTAACTATCAGTGATAACGTTATGAATGAGCTTTTAAATATTTTACGTTATGGCAGGAAAATCTTCAATTTTAATGGGATTTGTGTTGAGTCTGTGAAAGAGGGAAAAGAGCTGGATACCCAGATCTTTGTAAACAGATTGGAAATTTTGCTGTTGGAAATTATAAAAAAGGATGCAACGGAGGAAAAGCATCTAAATACACGCAGTGCTGCGAACTATTCTAAAATCATGAAAATATTAAAGACAAACATAGGAAAAAGCCTAACAATAAAGGATATTGCCCATCTGGCCAATATGAGTGAAAGTAATGTAAAGAAGATTTTTTCCATGTATACAAATCAGGGAATAATGTCCTATTTTAACGAGCTGAAAATGATTGAAGCGCAGAGACTTCTTAAAGAAGGATTGTCTGTCTATGAGGTAAGTAAAGCTCTGGGTTTTGCGGAGCAGAATTATTTCAGCAACGTTTTTAAAAAAGCTACCGGATATTCGCCGAAAAATTGGCTGAAAAATATATAATGGTTAGGAGAGAAAACAATGAGTGTAAAAACTAAGGCAGCAGAAGGGATTGAAAATCTTAAATTGTATTGGAATCATCCTCCCCATGGCAGGTACATGAATTTCAAGGAAATTGTATCTCTGTCAATCGGAGGAATGGGTGTTAAGTTCATCTGCTATGCAGTACAGCTTATGATTCTGAGTGTCGGAAATACACTTATCGGTAATACAATAGGTATCGCACCGAAACCGATGTATGTCATTTACCTTTTAAGTGTTCTGGCAGGATTTCCGCTTACAGCGCTTCGAGCTAATATAATCGACAGTGCAAGAAGTAAAAAAGGAAAATACCGACCTTACATATTCACAATGGCAATACCGACTGTTATTTTGGCAATGGGCTTTACTTGGATGCCCTATGACAGAATGTCAATGCTTTGGAAATGTGTAACGGTTCTCGCTTATAATATAGGATTTCAGTTTTTCTACATGCTGATGTTTGACTCCTATACAAACCTTATCAATGTTTTGTCCCCCAACACATATGAACGCTCAGATGTATGTTCAATCAAATCCGTAACGGATTCTTTTGCACCTACTATTGTAGGTATACTTCTTCCCATTCTTGCAAAATGGATAACCGGTGACAACACCATTTATGATATGAGAATTTACCGTGCAGTTTTCCCGCCGATACTTCTTTTAGGTTTGCTCCTTACAATATTTATACACGTTAATACGGAAGAAAAAATCGTACAGGCGAAGACTCACGTTGTACATATAAAGTTTATGGACGCTCTTAAAGCGGTTGCTAAGAATAAATATTTCTGGATTATCTCCCTTGCCGGATGGCTTGGATTCCTTGAAACTGCATTCGGCACTATTCTTGGATGGCTTTATAACTATCAGGAAGCATGTACCGACGTTCAGTATTCATTAGTTACCGCCGTTTACGGAAACTCATCTTTATGGTCCATGCTTTTTGCACCGCTTCTTATCAGAAAGATAGGAAAGAGGAACATTCTTATTTACTCAAACCTCATGAGCATTGTCTTCATTCTCTCAATGTATCCTGTAATTGCCTATGCACCCAAAGGCATGGTAATCTGGCTCATGCTCTTGTGTATGTTTATCAACGGACTTGTTACATCTCTCGGAAATATTCTTTCTTACAGTCTTAACGGCGATATCCGTGACTATCAGCAGTATATTTCCGGTGAGAGAATCGAAGGAATGTTCTTTACAGTAGGACTTATAGGCAGCGTTATCACATTGGCCACAAGCTTTGTGCTTCCTGCAATTTACGATATGGCTGGTCTTAACGAAACAGTTGCAAAGTCCCTTGGTTTTGACGGTTCAAATGTTTATGACGTTCTTTACAATACTGAATATTTCAACCGCATTTGTGGTGTTCTGATTATCGCTTCCGCAATCGGCGCAGTACTTAATGTAATTCCCTTTTTCTTCTATGATCTTACTGAGATAAAGCAGAAAGCTATGATAACAGTATTAAAAATCAGAGCTCTGTTTGAGGATTATGGCAATAACGCCCTTTCTGATGCAGCCCTTGTTGAGGCAATTGATATTATTGAGGACGCCAAGAATAGAGAGGGACTTGTACCTGTAAAGCCGTCTAAGGATGAAATAAAAGCAGCTAAAAGAATGAAGGATAAGCAGGCTGTCAAACAGGCTAAGGAAGCTTATAAAGCGCAGCTTAAGGAGAACGAAGAAATTCAGATAGCCCAGTATGTTATTAAGGAAATCAATAAATTTAGTTCACCTGAGGTTATCGCTGAAGTGGAGAGAGCACGACTTATATATGATGCCGGTCTCAGCGGTCTTTCAAAGGTTACTACAATATCACTTGAAGAAGCCAAGGCGATGCCTAAAGCTACAAAAGAAGAGCGTAAGATAAGAGCAGATGCCATTGAAAAGGCAAAGAACGAAATCGAATCAAAGAAAGTTATTGCAAAATACTATCCTGAGGGACTTACAGAATTTGACAATTCGGTATTTGAAAAGCTTTTCAATGAAGAAGATGCAATCGGTGAGAATCTTAAAGCACTTTATGAGAAGCTTGAAGAAGCCAAGAAAGAAAAAGATAAGTCAGCAATGGCGCAAATCAAAGCTGACATCAAAGCCCTCAAAGCGAAAAAAGCAGAAATTAAGAAAGAAATTAAAGTTCAGACAGATAACTTCTCTCTTTACAACAGAGCGGCAAGACCTTATCTTGACGCTAAAAAGCTTTTGATTCAGAAAGAGAACTATGCTCATTATGAAGAAATCAAAGAGCGTTACGAGGAATCAAAAGAGCGTGCTGAAAAAGAGAGAATAGCTCAGCGAGAGGCCGAAGAGCGTGAAAAGGCAGAGAAAAAGGCATATGCTGCCAAACTGAAAGAAGAAAAGAAGAAATCAAAAACTGCCGGAAAGAAATAATTTATACGGAGAGCGGTTATATAATCGCTCTCCTTCAGCTTATTGCTGTACGGAGGAAAAATATGAAATATAGTATTCATACGGGACACTATAAGGATTTTAAGTTCTTTGAAGAAAATAAGGAACGTCCAAGGGCCTATTTTATACCTCATTCAGGAGCTGAGGTTCTTAAAACAACCGATTTCAAAACAGAAAGATATGAAAGCGACCGAGTAATTTTTCTTTCCGGTCAGTGGCAGTTTAAGTATTATTCAAAAATTTCTGCTGTACCTCAAGTTTTTGATACTGACTCTGAAAGTTTTGTAAATATTCCTGTTCCGTCAACATGGCAGCGTACGGGATACGAAAATCCGTGCTATATAAACAGCCGATATCAATTTCCTTTGAATCCGCCAAAAATCCCGTCAGATATTCCTGTTGGAATTTACAAAAAGGAATTTGAAATAGTGGATACTGAAAAGGTGTATCTAATAAACTTTCTCGGAGTGTGTTCATGCTTTGATCTTTTTGTAAACGGACAGTATGTAGGCTACAGTGAGGGAAGCCATAATACGGCGGAATTCAATATAAGCCGCTTTCTTGTAAAAGGAAATAATGAAATTGTAGCTGCGGTTTACAAATGGTGCAACGGAACGTACCTTGAATGTCAGGATATGTTCAGAGAAAACGGAATATTCAGAGATGCTTTTATCATTGAAGAAAACAAGACATATATAAGAGATTTTTCTCTTACAACTAAATACTGCGGTGGTAGTTATACACTTGAACCATGCTTTGACGTTGAGGGCAATTGTGAAGACATTTCTGTTAATTTAAAAATCCAAAAAGACGGCAAGGTTCTCGTTAATGATGAAATAGTGGAAAAAGATTTTAAAGGCAAGTACGAAAATCTCCATGCAGAAGAGTGGAGTGCTGAGACTCCGAACCTCTACGAAGTTACTGTTATTTTGAAGCAAAACGGAGAGGAACTTTCAGCTTTCAGAACATTTCTTGGATTCAGGCATATTGAAATAAAGGGAAATGTGTTTTTCCTTAATGGTAAAAACATAAAAATAAAGGGTATAAATCACCACGAAACGGATCCCAAAACAGGTTTTGTAGAAACTATCGGCAATCTTGAGCGTGATATTAAACTCATAAAGTCTTATAACTGTAACGGAGTGCGGCTTTCACATTATCCCCACGATCCGGTTTTCCTTACACTCTGTGATGTTTACGGCCTTTATGCCATTGATGAAATGGATATCGAAGCTCACGGAGTTTATTCAAATCCTCTTTATCAGCGTCCCGGGCTTATAAGCAATAATCTTAAATGGGAAAAGCATTTTCTTGACAGAGCAAAGCGTATGTTTTACCGTGATCGTGCACACCCATCGGTTACTATGTGGTCACTAGGAAATGAGGCAGGCGGAGATCTGTGTCAGGATAGGTGCTGGGAATTTTTTAAGGCACATTCCGATATTCCCGTACACTATGAAAACGCTGTTCGCAACAAAAGATTCGCCTATGATGTTATCGGTAATTTCTATCCGCCTTTTGAGAGGCTTCAGAGCATTGCCGATGGTTCAATAAAGGATAAACGATATCTTGAAAAGCCGTATTTTATGAGTGAATATTCCCATGCAATGGGAGTCGGTCCCGGCAGTCTTTCCCATTATGTTAAGTATATTCTCGAAAATGACAACTTTCTTGGGGGTTGCATATGGGAATTCTGCGACCATGCAGTATATGATGAAAATGCTGAGTATAAGTATACATATGGCGGTGACCACGGAGAGAAAAAGCACGATAAAAATTTCTGTGTTGACGGAATGTTCCTCCCGGACAGAACTCCCAGCACAGGTGCACTTACAATGCGTGAGTGCTATCGTCCCGTAATATCCGAAAAAATAAACGACAGTACCTACCGTTTCAGGAATACAAACAGTTTTACCGATACTTCAGATATGGACATTTTGTGGCGTCTTTTAAAGGATGGAGAAGAAATCGACAGCGGTAAAGCCGAAATAATCATTCCTCCGGGAGAAGGAAAAGAATTTAAGCTGAAAGATTTTTCCCTTGACGGTAACTTTGATTATACGGTGGATTTTTTGTATGAGAGAAACGGCGAATATGTTGCGAGAGAACAGCATCAGCTGAAAATTGCACGTAGGATGATTACTGACCCATATGAAAAGCCCCAATGGAAAATCTCAAAGGGAAAAGCCCTTGTAACTTTTGAAAACGGCGGGACCATGGTTTTTGATATAAGAAAAGGTCAGATAATTTCATATAAGCCCTTTGGAAAAGAGTTGGTAAACCAAAATCCTCTTTCAGGCAGAAAGGGATTTGTGCCAAATATTTACAGAGCACCCATAGATAACGAGATGTTTATAAAAATCCTTTGGCGTTTTCTCGGTCTGCTTAAAGCTGAACCTGTTCAAGTTTATACAAAGCCTGAGTATAAAAATGACAAATTAACATTTGTAAGTAAGTACCGTATATGTGGTTTCGGTACCCTTGGAGTAAGTACAGTAAGGGTGACTGTAAGTAATGACGGAAGTCTTGCTATTGAAGCGGGAATAAAAAGGGGACTTAAGCTTTTATTTTACAGCAGTATAACAAGGTTTGGCCTTACTTTTGAAATGCCCAAAGAATTTGAAAATATAAGCTGGTATGGTTTAGGCGAAAAAGAGACTCTGCCAGATTTTAAATTCCATGGCTTTTTAGGCAGATACGCTTCAAAAGTCAGAGATATGCACGAAAAGTACATAAAGCCCCAAGAGAGCGGAAACAGAAGTGAGGTAAGATACTTTACAGTTTCAGATGCAGAGGGAAACGGAATAAAAGTAGAGCATATTGATAAATTCCTGAATTTCAATGCCAACCATTATACACGTTACGAGCTCGCTAAAGCAAAGCATATTGAAGATTTGAAGGAATGGGATACTGTAAACGTACAGATTGATGGCTTTGTCAGGGGAGCGGGTTCCAACAGCTGTGGTCCTCTGCCAGAAAAGAAATATGTTGTAAATCTCAAAAAGCCGCTGTCATTTAAGTTTACATTAAAACCATTTAAAAAGTCATAAGGAGTGTACGGGTTTGAGAAGAATAATAAGTTTAAACTCGGGATGGAATTTCAGCCGTGACAAGGTAAAGAAAAACCAAATGCCTAATTTTCTCAATAAATGGGAGAAGGTAAATTTGCCCCATACCTGGAATAATCTTGACGGACAGGACGGAGGTATGGATTATTATCGAGGTGCCTGCTGGTATAAAAAGACTTTCAATGTGAATTTAAAAAAGAATGAAGAAGCGTACCTTGAGTTCAAAGGAGCCAACTCAAACTGTACCGTATTTATAAACGGCAAAAAAGTTTACTACCACGAAGGTGGATTTTCGACTTTCCGTATGAATATCACACCGTATCTTAAAATGGGTAAGGCAAAATGTCTTGTTCGTGTGGATAATTCCGATACAGATCACGAGTATCCTCAGATTGCCGATTTTACATTTTTCGGCGGAATTTACAGAGATGTAAACTTAATTTACGTTCCCAAAGGCCATTTTTCTCTTAACAGGTTCGGCACATCAGGAGTTTTCGTAACTCCAAAGCTTAATGATGACGGTACTGCTGATGTAAAGGTGAAAGCTTATGTTTCAAATCCCGGCAGAGGTAAGGTCGTTTACAGAATAGATAATATGACTTGCGAAGTTCCGGCAGAAAGGGCAGAGTATACTTTTCATATAGAGAATCCGCATTTGTGGAACGGTATTAAGGATCCGTTTCTTTATAAGTTGACAGCAGAATATATTTCAGAAAACGGAGAAACTGATATTGTTACTGAAAAATTCGGTATACGTTCGTTTTATGTTGACAGTGAAAAGGGATTTTTCCTTAACGGCAAAAGCTATCCTCTTCACGGTGTTTCAAGACATCAGGACAGAGAAAATATGGGCTGGGCAATAGGCGAAAAGGAGCACCGTGAAGATATGGAGCTTATCTCACAGGTGGGAGCAAACTCAGTGCGCCTTGCGCATTACCAGCACGCTCAGGAGTTTTATAATCTCTGCGACGAATACGGAATGGTAGTATGGGCGGAAATTCCGTTTATATCAGCTCAGATTCCGGGCGAAGAGGCAAAGGAAAATACCATCAGTCAGATGACGGAGCTTATTCTGCAAAATTATAATCATCCTTCTGTTGTCTGCTGGGGAATAGCCAATGAAATTACAATCGGAGGTAAAGCAAATAAAGCGCTTCTTGATAATCTCAGGGCTCTTAATACTCTCTGCCATAAAATTGATGCAACAAGATTTACCACCATTGCACAGCTTTCGGCGGTGGATATGGAAAGCCCCTGCAACACAATTACCGATGTGCTTTCTTATAACCATTATTTTGGCTGGTATGTAGGGGATGTAAGCCAAAATGGTGAATGGATAGATGAATTTCATAAAAAGTATCCGCAAATTTCTCTTGGCATTTCGGAATACGGCGCAGAGGGAATACTGAAATATCACACAGATACCCCAAAGGTTCAGGATTATACCGAGGAGTATCAGGCTTACTATCATGAAGAGATGCTCAAAACCTTTGAAAAGCGTCCTTTCCTTTGGAGTACATATGTATGGAATATGTTCGACTTTGCCAGCGATATGCGTGATGAAGGCGGAGTAAAGGGCAGGAATAATAAAGGACTTATTACCTATGACAGAAAGACTAAAAAGGATTCTTTTTATCTTTATAAGGCTTTCTGGAGCGACGAGAAGTTTGTACATATCTGTTCAAAACGTTTTGTCGAAAGGACAACTGAAAAAATCAGCATAAAGGTTTATTCCAATGAGCCGGAGGTAAGTCTTTTTGTAAACGATAAACTATTCGGCAAGACAGCCGCACACAATATATTTGTGTTTGAAGATGTTATCCTTAAAAAAGGAAAGAACGTAATCACTGCAAAATCAGGAGCTCTTGAGGATTCCTGTGAGTTTATTTATACGGATGCCACAAATGAGGACTATGTTTTCAAAAACGATAAGGCAGGTATGAGTGTAAAAAACTGGTTTGAGGATATTGATACAACCGGAGATTTTGAGTATCCCGAGGGATATTATTCAATCCGTGATACAGTGGGAGATATTATGAAATCACCGGAGGGGAAAAAGCTTGTTGACGAAATAATTGAAAAAGTGGAGAAAGAACTTAATTTTAAAGTTACGAAATCCATGCTTTTAATGGCAAAGGGTTTTACTGTTGAAAAGGTAATAAGCCTTGCCGGAGCGAGAATTCCCGAAAGCACTGCTCTCCAGGCAAATAAAATACTCAATAAAGTAAAAAAGAAATAATGCGGAAATAGAGAATGCGATTGTTTGAGGAGGCATTGCAAGTGAAAAAATACGATTTTTATCATGACTATTCAAAGTGTATGCTTATGAAAATGTTTCTGGCAAAGCCTGATATCAAAAAAGGCGGGTCAGAGGTATACATTAACTTTGAAAAAGCGCTGGATATGATAAAGAAAATTGATAACATAACCCAGGGCGAAAAAAAGATAATTTATCTTGTAGGCTGGCAGTACAACGGTCACGACGATAAATTTCCGGATTTATTTGAGGTAAACGAAGCACTTAAACGACCTGAGGATGAAACCGCTTTTGACAGTCTTCTTTGGCTGATACAAGAGGCAAAAAATTATCATACTGTGGTTTCTCTTCATATTAATTTCAATGATGCCTATGAGGATTCACCTTGTTTTGCTGAGCTTACTGCAAACAAGGCGCTTATCCGTGATCGTGGCGGCAGACCGAAACCCATTGAAAAATATAACGGTAAGGACTGTTATAAGGTGTCTTTTAAAGAGGACTGGGAAAGCGGAATGTTCCAAAAGCGTATGCAGCGCTTTTTCAATATGCTTCCCGTAAAAGAAATGGGTACCGTTCATGTTGATAACTTTCGTGTTTACAATAATATATCTCCCGTTGTTACCACGGAAGAGGAGATAGAATACCGAAACAAAATGATTGATTATGTCCATGAGCTTGGAGCGGATATAACTACTGAGTATACCTACCGTGAGGGAGGAAAGGGTAAGGACGGATTCTGCGTTCATGAAAAGGAATATCCCATTCACTGTTTAGGCAGGATACCTGCGGCTTGGTGGTGCTCACAGCTGACAAGGCAGGAGCTTGTTAAAATAAGTCCGTCGGAATATACGGGACTTATCAACGATTCCCCTGCAAAGTTCTATCTTTACGGTGGAATGCACGGTGAAGATATCTGGCTTAAAAACGGAACGGAAGATTCTGTTTGGGTTCCGAAATTCATAAAAGAATATGCACTCAGGCAGATTCCAAATGATTTTCTTGTTTCCTTTGGACGTAAAGCCATAAGAGGTGCGGGACTTACAACCAGATGCGTTTTTGAAGACGGCGTTGTTTCCTATCTTTTTCACAGAACTATCAAACAAAATGGCAAAACTTTAAAAAGAGGAGATACTCTCTGTCTGCCCGTAAGTCATCTTAAAGATACATATCTTTTATATACCAGTATGGCGGGAGTCAAAAAGTATCATTTGCCGAAAATTGATGCAGGTAAAGGTGAGCTTTATAAAGTAACCGCCGACGGCAATGAATATGTAGGTGAAGCATTTATAAAAAGAGGAGTTTACAAAGCGGGTCTAACTCCCAATACGGCCTACATTCTTAAAATTAAAGATTAATAACAGCGTTTTATAGTAAAGGAAAATAAAGGTAATGAGTATACTTGAATTTAAAGACCTTAAAACAGATCCCATTCGGTGGAATATTTTCAATATGTCAATGATGGATAGTGACATTAAAATAAATAATATATATCTTGAAAGGAACGGGCAGCCTGTTTTGCCCATAATGGGAGAATTTCAGTTCAGCCGTTATCCGGATGAATGCTGGGAAAAAGAGATTCTCAAAATGAAAGCAGACGGTATAAACATAATAGCCACATATCTTTTCTGGATTCATCATGAAAGAAAAAAGGGACACTGGGATTTCAGTGGCAGTAATAACCTGCGGAAATTTACTGAACTTTGCAAAAAGCATTCTATGATGGTTATTCTCAGAGTGGGGCCATGGGTTCACGGTGAGGCAAGAAACGGCGGATTTCCCGATTATATCAGATACAGCCTCCACAAACGTTCAAATCACCCTAAATATCTTGCCAAAGTAAGAGGATTGTTTGAAAAATATTATGAGCAGAGTAGGGATAGTTTCTACGATGGCAAAGGCGGAGTAATAGGTATTCAGCTTGACAATGAGCTTTACGATAAACACAATCACATAGAAAAGCTCAGAGAGATAGCCATTGAAGTAGGTTTTAAACTGCCTATTTACACAAAGACGGGCTGGCCTATGGCAAAGGTTACCGATACAGTTTTGCCTCTCTTCGGCTGTTATGCCGACGCCCCTTGGGATAATCGTCTTACACGTATTTCCATGGCTGACAAATACCATTTCAAGCTTGTGCGAGGAGACGGTAATATCGGTACTGA
The DNA here is from genome assembly GCA_958366985.1 of uncultured Oscillospiraceae bacterium. Lineage (GTDB taxonomy): Bacteria > Bacillota > Clostridia > Oscillospirales > Acutalibacteraceae > UMGS263. The sequence continues at coordinate 144,601 of CATXDC010000006.1, read as the reverse complement.
TATAATTAAAAACCGTGACGATAATAAGGTAGATTACTATGATTTCCCCAACGGAACCTGTGAGCTTGGCTGCGGAATGCATTCTACCCATCACCGTCGTCCTATAATCAGCTCTATGGATGCCTATGCTCTCAGCTTTGTTCATCTTGGCAGCGGAAGCAATCTTGTGGGATATTATCCATATCATGGAGGAAGAAATCCTCTCGGTGCTCTTTATCAGGAGAGCCGCAGAACTTTTTATCCCAATAATCTTCCAATTGTATCCTATGATTTTCAGGCAGCAATCGGTGAGTTCGGCGCTTACAGTGAGAGACACAGATATTTGAGACTCCTTCACTACTTTGCCAATGATTTCGGTGATATTGCAGCGCCTATGCAGACAAAGCTTCTTCCGGGAGCAAACAATGAAATCAAAGACGATATTACAAAGAAAATGTGTATCAGGGTGGACGAAAACCAGAGAGGATTTTTGTTTCTCAATACATATCAGCGTTTCACATCATTTGCACCAATTGAGAAAACAGATGTAAAAATCGGTGATCTGATCATTCCTGACGTTTCTCTCGAAAGTGGAAAATGCGTTTTTTATCCGTTTAATTTCAATGCAGGGGATATTAATTTCCGTTATGTGAAAGCGCAGCTTTTGTGTAAATTCAGAAACGGTTCAAAAGACAGTTACGTATTTTTTACTGACAGTGATAAAGTTGAGTTTTCTACGGCCGATAAAATAACAACCTGTGCAAAAGTTTTTGAAAATAACAAGTATGTTTATTCAATGAAAGAAGAGATAGCTCCAGCAGTGGAAACGGAGAAGACAGCTGTTTACTTTATATCTCAGACCATGGCTCTTAAAATATTTAAACCCGGTGCTGACGCTGAGTACCTTTTGTTCAGCGAAGATGATATTTATTGTGATGATGAAAGGGTTTATCTATCTCACAGCAGCGGAAAGTCTCAATCTGTGATAGGTGTTTTAGGCAGCTTTGTGCCTGTGGGTTACGATTATTCTGGTCAGGTTGGGGAGCTTAAAATTTACAAAAAGACTTTCCCTGAAAGCAGTTATCAATTTATCCTTACACAGGTGAAAGGTTCAAGAAAGAAATGGGAACATTATCTTTTCTCTTTCAGTAAGAAAAAAGAATATGAAGCCTTATTCAGTTCTGATTTCGGTGAAGCTCAGGATATTGAAATTGAATTCCTTTTCAAAGGCGATGTGATTCAAATGTATGCCGGAGATTTGCTGATTTACGATAAATACAATCTTGATGAAAAAGTAAAAATCCGCCTTTCTACTCTTATGAAATACATGAATGATAAAACTGTGCATATAAGGCTGAGTCAGCTTTCATCATTACAGCCCGTTTATACGGAATATCCTCTTGAACGAAACAAAGCGGAACTGAAAGTAAAAAGTATTACGCCGATTTATGAAATATCAATTTCATAAATTATATGTGAAACTTATGTCATTAAAATAATGAAACAAAATTTTTAGAATATTAGAAGTCAGCATAATTCAGATATAAAATTAAATGGAGGATACAACGTGAAAAAAGTTGCAATTTTGGGTTATGGCGGACGTGGTTATCACTACGCCAAAATGTGCAAAAAAATGAAAAACGATTATGAAGTCGTGGCGGTTATAGATAATTCGGCAGATAAACGTCGTTTAGCAAAGGAGATGTCAGAACTCAGCGACAATCAGGTTTTTGCTTCCTTGGATGCTTTTCTTTTAGCTCCTAAAACAGCCGATTGGCTTTTTGTGTGTACGCAGGATAAAGACCACAAGGAACATGCAGTAAAGGGATTAAAAAAAGGATATCACCTCTTACTCGAAAAGCCTGTTGCGTGTACACCGGAGGATTGTCTGGAAATTGAAAGAACAGCAAAGGAATTAAACCGTCAGGTTGCGGTGTGTCACGTTCTCAGGTACTCTCTTTATTATGAAAAGATAAAGGAGATAATCGAAAGCGGCATTTTAGGAAAAATAATCGCAATCGACCAGGTGGAAAATGTCGGATATTGGCATCAGGCGCATTCATATGTCAGGGGCGATTGGAGAATAGCAGATGAAAGTACGCCTATGATTCTTTCAAAGTGCTGTCATGATCTCGATATAGCCGTTTATCTTGCAAACAGTAAGTGCAGACAGGTTACAAGTCAGGGTCAGCTGAATTTTTTTAAAAAAGAAAACGCACCTGAGGGAGCCACTGAATATTGTCTCGGTGGCTGCAAGGCAAAGGAAAACTGCCCCTATGACTGCGAAAAATTGTATGTTGATACAATAAAGCATCTTCCGAAAAAGGCTATAGAGGGAGCATGGCCTCAGTCAAGGCTAATGTCAGACAGTATTGTCACAATTCCTAAACTTTACGAAGCAATGAAGACAACAAGGTACGGTAAGTGCGTTTTTCTCAGCGATAACGATGTTGTAGATTATCAGGTCACAACTATGCTTTTTGAAAACGGAATAAATTCCACTCTTACCATGACCGCTTTTTCAGGACCTTCTTATCGTGAAACAAGAGTCAGAGGAAGCCTTGGTGAGCTTGTATGCGATATGGGTAAAAGCGAAATAATACTTTACCAGTTTGGTAAAAGAAAGAAAAATATTAAAATTAAAAGAAGACTGGATGCACATGGCGGCGGAGATAAAAGACTTATGGAATATCTTGCCCGGGATCAGCTGAAAACCGATATTTCACTTTCAATTGAGAGCCATTTAATCGGTTTTGCCGCAGAGGAGTCAAGGCTTAACGGCAGTAAGCCTGTTGTTCTTCAGGAGCTTCGAGAAAAATATTCTGATAGATAAAAGAGGTAATAAAATAATGACTTCAAAAGAACGACTTTTAAAAGTATTAAACGGTGAGATTCCCGACAGAGTTCCTATTTCCACTTATGAACTTTGTGGATTTAATTCCAAGTCTTTTGAAAATAATCAGCCTTCATATAAAGGCTTAATGGATTATATAAGAGAGAATACAGATTCGATAACCATGTATGATCCGGGGCACAAGCCGACGTTTAAATCGGCTCTGCAATTGAAAAACTATCGATATAAAAGATGGGATGAAAACGGATTTCATATTGAACAAATCACTCTAAAAACACCGAAAAAAGATCTGGTACAGGTTTGTAAACATAATGATACGGTTATGACAACTTGGAAAGTGGAACACTTTTGTAAGGATTCCGAGGATATTGACGCATATATGTCAATGCCCTTTGTACCGGCAAAATATGATTTTTCTGATTATAAGCGCATAAAAAAAGAGCTGGGAGATAAGGGAATAGTAATGTCTACAATTCCCGATCCTATGTGTGAGGCAATGGAGCTTATGGAGTTCGGTGAGGGTACAGTATGGGCATACTGTGAGCCTGACCATTTCAAAGGCACTCTCGATGAACTTCATCGCCGTCAGATGATAAACTTAAAGAATATGCTTGAAACTCAGGTGGTTGATATGTACAGGGTATGCGGACCCGAATATGCGACACCTCCGTATATGCCGCCGGAGTTCTTTAAAAAATATGTTTATCCGTATCTTTGTGAGATAACCGATTTGATTCACAGCTATGGTGCTAAAGTTCGCATTCACTCCCATGGAAAAATCGGTCAGGTTCTTGATATGATTATAGATTCCGGAGCCGATGCCACAGATCCATGTGAAGCTCCGCCGGACGGAGATATTACTTTGGCGGATGCAAAACGCCGAGCAGGAGATAAGCTTACAATTTTTGGTAATATTGAGCTTAAGCTGCTTGAAAACGGAACACCCGATGAGGTTAAAAAAGAAGTAATCAAATGTATGGAAAGCGCAAAGGACGGCGGCAGGTATGTTATAATGCCTACTGCAAGCCCCATAAATATTCCTCTTTCACCTAAAACAGAAGAAAATTATAAGGTGTTTATTGATACTGCTTTGGAATATGGCAGATACTGATTTTGAAAGGAACAATGTGAAATATGGAACTTAAAGAAAAAGGAATTTCTATTAAAGCAGTTCATCTTGAAAAAAGAGGAATTGTTTTTTCAAAAAACTATAAGCCTCTTGATGGAAGACTGAAATTTAATTACAGCATTGTTTCGGGCAGCGGAGAGGGAAATGATCCTTTTAAACTTATTTTCGTGCTCGAGAACGCAAGTGCTTCTGATTATAATGGTGTTATTCGTTTTGAATTGACAAAGCCTGAGTCAAAGGGAAAAATCTTTATGCCTGCTTTTATGTACAACCGCAACGGTGGAGACAGAGGGCAGTATTCCTCAAAGGCATGTTACCCTCATCTTTTGGAGAATTCAAAAAAATTACCATTCAGTAACTGGTGGCAGGTTCGCAGTGACAGGTTATCTCATCCCGTAGCTCTTGCCTATGCCGATAACTGTATTTTTGGAGTTTCTTCAAGTCCCTATTACGGCGAAAAGAACGGAGAAAAAATATTCTGGGAAAATGATACTGATGCAGATTTTAAAGGTTATAACGGATTTTACTGCTGTATAAATAGCGGCACATCTGTCGGATTTACCCTCGGATATGAAAATGCGCCGGCAAACTATATTCTCACTCCCAATTATGACAAAAGAACACCACTTAAAAACAATGTTTTTAAAATCCCGTCGGGAGCAAAAGTTGAGTTTTCTGTTTATATTTACTGCTATAAAGCAGAAAGCGAATATGATATCCGTAAGGCAATAGAAAACTGCTATTACAGATATCATCAAATTCCAAGAAAAACGGTAAGTTTGCAGTGTGCAGTAAAAGATATAGCACAGGCGATTTATACAGATACATATGTGCCTGAAAAAAAGAATTACGCTACAATTGTCAGAATGAAAAAAGGTGAGATTCAGCAGGAAACAGGCAATATTTCTATTGGTTGGACAGGCGGCGCTGAAATAGCTACACCGCTTTTAATGGCCGGTATACGACTTCAAAATGAATCGTATCGTTTACAGGCCCTTGAATGTATTGAAAATATAGTTAAAAATTCTATTAATCCCAAGTCAGGATTGCCTTTCGATGCTTATAATTCAAAAAATGAATGGACTGAAAAAGGCTGGTGGTACGGTCATTTAAAAATAAAAGGACACAGTTCATATGTTTTGGGACAGGCGATTTTCTATATTCTCAAAGCATATGAGTATGAAAAGACATTTGTCGGAGTTTCCCATGAAGAGTGGATGAAGTTTTCTGAAAAAGTTTTGGAAAAATTTATGGCGACACAGAATTCAGCAGGCGCATTTCCATATATTTTCTCAGTTGAGGACGGTTCAGGTATAGAGTATGACGGATATGCAGGCTGCTGGTGTTATGCGGCGATGGCTTATTATACAAAGCTTACAGGTGATAAAAGATTTTTGTCGGCAATGCAGAAGGCCAATGATTACTATTATGAATTTGTAAATAAAATGGAGTGTTACGGTACACCGACAGATACATTTATGGCAGTGGATTCTGAAGGAGTTCTGGCATTTATCAAGGCAAGCAGAATAATGCACCAGATTACAAAATCAGAGGAATATCTCACTCAACTAAAGCGAGCTTTTGATTATGAGTTTACCTTTAAGTTTGCTTATAATTCACCTATACAGGTTCCTCCGCTTTCCAAAATAGGTTGGTCAAGTTCCGGCGGATCAGTTACTTCTACCTGTAATCCTCATATTCATCCAATGTCCAATAATGTTGTTGATGATATGATTTATTACCTTGAGCAGAAAGAAGATGCCTATGTACAATCAAGGCTTCATGATACTGTTCTTTGGGGTGCACAGACTTATAATTCATTTGACGGAGAAATGGATTTCGGTTTAAAGGGCTGGATGACTGAAAGATTTTGTCACAGTGAAGGACTGCTTATGGAAAAATATCCTGATGGAAGTAAGTCAAGCGCATGGTTTGCATTTCTTCCATGGGGAGCCTCAAACGTGCTTGAGGGAATGTGCGGAGAGCTTTGGGAAAGTCGAAATCAATATTTTTAATAGAAATACATTGATGTTTTAGTCCTTCCTTATTAATTTGTTTCTTATTGTGCAGTACGTTGAAAGCGTTCGGATTATAAAGCTGAATTTATAAAAAGATGGCAGACAAGGATTTATCCTTGTCTGCCATCTTTTCTTTTACATTTTTTAAACCAAGTAATTGCAAAAAGCTATACTTTAAAGTTTTTATTCAATAAGTTTCAATTGTTAATATTTTTGGGGGATGAAGAAAAATATTCTTTAGGTGTACATCCGTAAGTGCTCTTAAACACTCTGTAAAAAGTACGTTCAGTGGGGAATCCTACTTTTATAGCTATTTCCTGTGTACTTCTGTCAGGATGCAAGCTTTTTTCATCAATCAATGCTTCCAGGCGCCGCAGGTTTATATAATTATTCAGATTGCAGTTGAATGTGCTGTTAAATATACGTGATATGTAATATTTATTGTAATTGCAATGCTCGGCTATGTCCTGTATTGAAAGGGGAGAATGATAGTTTTCATTAATATAATTGAGAATTGTTTCAATCAGTGTGGAAGATTTCGTGTCGTGTTCTTTTTCGATGCCGATTGCTTCGCTTAACAGACCTAAAAGTTTATTGACAAGTCCATAATTGTATAAAAATGAATGAGACTTTGCTGTGGAAAATTCCTTCATAACTTCATAAATTTTTCCGGTGTATTTGCATTTAGGCAAATGGTTGCCGGCAAGACGTCCAGAGTGGGTATATGAACTGAAAAAAGATGTGTACACAGTGGGTATGCCGATGAACAGAACCATTGAAGGGAATTTAGTGGAATATTCGTGTATGTCAAAGGGATTGCAGTAAACTATATCGCCTTTTTTGGCTTCAAAAGAAAAACTGTTTATTGTAACTTTTTGTGTTCCAGAAATAACATAAAATAATTCAATTTGCTTATGATAATGAGCTGGACACTTGTTGCTTAGACTGTGATTATATGTAAGAGGTTCAAAACGGTCTTTGCTGTATTCATAGTAGATATCTGGCATATAAAAGTCACCTCCAGTTGAAATTGTAGTCTGAAACTATGCTCAAGTCAATATTTGTCAGTTCTAAAGCAATATTTGCTATTCAATTGTCAGTTGTCAAATGTAATAATTAAGAAAAACAAGAAGGAAGGCATTGTATGTTTACATATAAATATTTGCACAACAGTGAATGTATTTTGTACATACCTACGAAAACAGAAAAAAGTATACTTTCGGTAACTCCTACACCTGCACAGCTCAAATGGCAGGAAATGGATTACTATGCTTTTATCCATTACAGTATAAATACCTTTAATGTGCCATATGTTATGAGAAATTTCATTTCGGGAATAGAGTGGAGCAACGGCAGCATTCCTGCGAAAAATTTTAATCCCAAACATCAGGATACAGACCAGTGGTGCAAAGTTATAAAGGAAGCTGGAATGAAGGGCGTTATAGTGACGGCGAAGCACCATGACGGTTTTGTGCTCTTTGACAGTAAATATGAGTATAATCGTCCCAATAAAAGAGGACTTACAAGATACAGTATAAAGGATAGTCCCTATAAAAACGGAAAAGGAGACATTGTAGCTGAGGTGGCTCAGAGCTGCAAAAAATACGGTCTTAAACTCGGCATTTACTATTCTCCATGGGACAGAAGTCATCCTGAATACGGTCAGGATAATCCCAACCCTCAAATCTATAATGATTATATGATTAATCAGGTAGAGGAGCTCTGTACAAATTACGGTGAGGTTTTTGAAGTATGGCTTGATACTGCAATAGGCGAAGAAAGTGCCGGAAAACCTCACAAATATGATTGGGACAGACTTCTTTCAACAATTAAAAGATGTCAGCCTGATTGTATGATTGCATTCGGAAACGACTTTAGATATATCGGAAATGAATGGGGATATACAAGAAGATATGAGTGGAGCGTTGCCGATGTAACAACTCCGGTAATAGACGAAAAAGGTGAAATTAATATCAAAGACAATAACTTGCGCTGGTATCCTGTCGAAGTAAATGTACCCAATCACAGCGGCTGGTATTATCACAGCAATGACAAATTTTCACCATATAAATATACAGATAATAAATGGTACGGATGGTGTTCGCCTATGCGTACTCCGGAATTATTATTTGATATCTATCTTCGTACAGTGGGACATAACGCCAATTTCCTTTTGAATGTACCTCCTACATATGACGGAGTTATACATAAAAAGGACATTGAGCAGCTTATGGAGCTTAAGAAGAAAATTGACAGTATATATTCTTGTCCAATAACATCGGGAACGGTTACGGCAAAGGGTGCAAAGGATATAGAAAATGCTTTTGAAAACACAGGAAATGCTTTGCTGAACGCATCGGGAGCGGAAATAGAAATTGAGTTTGAACCTCAGAATGTAGGATATCTGATTTTGGAGGAAGATATAAGATATTCGCAGCGTGTAAAAGAGTTTAAGGTTTATGCTGAGCAAAACGGAGAATATCATATCTGGTTTGAAAAAACGACAATCGGAAAGCGTGAAATCTGCGATATGCAGGGGATTTATACAGGCAAGATAAAAATCGTATTTACTCAAAGTCTTGGCAATATTTATCTTAAAAGTGTACGCTTGTTCGGAAAATCTGAGTGAAAATAAATTTATTTAAAACGATAAATACTTCTAAAAAGGGAAGATTCAGCGGAGGACTGTATTAAATGGAAAATAGCATAATGGTTTTTGATAAACAGGGCAGAGAGCTTAAGATTCAGTGCAAAATTGAAGATATAGGCGGCGGAGAACGCGGTTTTACACTGATAAATAATACTCAGGAAGACATACCGGTTTGGGAGGTAGTTGTAGAAAGAGGAGTGTTTGAAAATTATTCCGATGACGCAATGATTTATGCCGACGGATACGAAATGCTTTCGCAGTTTTACAAAAAGCTGTCCGAGGTAACGCCTGAGGACGGTATGATGACAAAGGGACATTACAAAATGCCTCAAAGGGAAGGTTTTGTGGTAGCGTACAATTATATGTATGTTGAGCAGCCTCATAAAGTCAGGCTCATAGGTGCTACGTCATGCCGCAGATTTTATACAGAGTGCCGATTTAATAAATATATTTTTGAAATTGTGCAAGTGCTTGGTGGAATAGCGGTTCCTAAAAACGGAGAGCTTAAGCTCGAAAGTGTTGCGGTAATAGATGCTGATGACAGAAATGAAGCTCTTGATATATATGGAAAAATGATAAATATACACCATGAGCGCAGATTTTTTCCGGAAATCCCTGATGGCTGGTGCAGCTGGTATTGTTACGGACCTACAATAACAAAGGGCGGGATTATTAGGAATCTCAAAAGTGCAAAAAAGCAGGGTATAAAAGGTATAAAGTATATCCAAATTGATGACGGTTATCAGCCTCATATGGGTGACTGGCTTATTGAAACTAGAAAGTTCGGCAATATGAAAGCTCTGTGTAAAAAAATTAAAGATGAGGGGTTTGAGCCTGCAATGTGGGTTGCACCGTTCATTGCTTCGGAAAAAAGCGAACTTTTGAAAAAGCACCCTGACTGGTTCATCAAAGATGATAACGGAAAACCTCTTTGTACAGCGGATTGTACTTTCAAAGGCTGGCGTGATGCTCCGTGGTATTTTCTTGATCCTACGCACCCCGAGGCAATTAATTACATAAAACTTGTTTTCTATATTATGAAAAAAGAATGGGGTGTAAATTATTTCAAACTGGATGCAAACGCATGGGGTGCTATGCCCTTTGGTAAAAGATACGACAATACCGTTACATGTGTTGAAGCATACAGAATCGGTATGAGAGCGATACGTGAAACTGTGGGACCAAATACTTTTCTTCTGGGCTGCAACGCCGCAATGTTTCCGTCCATTGGTGAAGTTACAGGCATGCGTGTAACAATGGACGTTGTACGTGATATAGGAAGCATAAAAGGGCTTGCAAGCCAGTGTTTCTTCCGCAACTGGATGCACAATGTTTTGTGGACCAACGACCCTGACTGTCTTGTCCAGGTTGATCTTAAAAAGAATATATTTGGTATAAAGAATAAAAATGAAAGTACATCTCTTTACAGATATGCAGCGGCTTTCGTCAGAGCCGGCGGAGGCATGATGCTCAGCGGCGATAAGCTTTTTACTCTTTCTGAATACGATAAGCGTATTATGAGGCGTATTCTTGACAGCAAACGTATTGCTGCAAAATTTAACTTTGATTACAGCATGGGAACAATAGATTTGGGTGAAAAGAAAGAATACATATTTTTTAACAGTGATGATACTAAATGCAGAAAATTTGTTTTACCCTGTGAAGGTGCTGTTTATGATGTTTTTGCCGATAAGCATATGCAGGTGAAAGGCGGATATGAAATAGAACTTGCTCCCAATGATGCGGCGTGGTTTGTTACGGAATAGTAATTAGAAAATACAATGAACCTTGCAGAATAAAAAGAAAGATTATTAAACAGGAGAGATGAAAATGAAAAAAACAATTTTATTTTCCTTGCTGCTATTAACTTGTATGTGCCTGTTTTCCGCATGCGGTGCAGAATCTAAAGAGACCTCAGGGCTTGAATATGAGCTGATTGACGGTGAAGTTATCATAAAGAGCTATGAGGACAGTACCGCAAGAAGAACGCTTGTTATTCCTGATGAAATCGACGGTAAACCGGTTACGAAGATTGACAAATTCGGAATAGCAAATGCGGAAAGTCTTCTTGAAATACATATCGGAAAAAATGTAAAGGAAATTGACGATTGGGGAATAGTCAATAACGGGAATCTGTTTAAGTTTACCGTTGACCCGGATAATGAATACTTTTGTGCAGTGGATGGTGTTCTGTTTAATAAACAGCGTACAAAGCTTGTTTCTTATCCGGAGCGTAATCAAGACCCTTATGATGAATCTTTTCTTGATTTAAGCGTAAACAAAAGTATTCCCTCTGCACCTGAAGTTACCGATGAAGTGGATCTAATTTATGTTGTTCCCGAAGGGGTTCAGGAGCTTGCTCCCCATAGCTTTTACTGTGTTGACAGACTGGAAAAGCTTGTTTTACCTGATTCGCTTAAAAGAATAGGTAATATGGCTTTGTTCCAGATGTACGGCCTTAAAGAAATCAATTTTCCAGAAGGTCTTGAATCAATCGGAAAAGACGGTGTGGCATTCTGTACTTCGCTTACGGAAATAGAGCTGCCTTCAACTATCAAAAAGCTCGAGAAGTATGCGTTTTTTGACTGCAATAAAGTTACAAAGGTAACTGTAAAAGCAAAGCAAAGTGATGTGGAGCAGGGCGAGCTTTGGTATCCCAGTGACAACGGCAAAGAACTGAATGAACTTCAAATAATCTGGCAAAACGGTTAAGAGGGAGGAGAAAACATGGTTAATATCAAGAGTCTGATAAATCAAGGAAAATATCAGCTCACAGAGTATTGGAATAAACCCAGAGAAGGCGAGTGCCTTTCAAATAAAGAGGGCCTTTTTTATACTTTGACTGCCAGCGGCATGAATATATATAACTTTATGGGCAATAACGGTTTTGGGTTTGCCGCTTCTGCCACCTTTGCAGGCGCAATTATGGGAATAAGGCAGGTTGACTTTGCAACACTTACACTAATCAGCACCGTTTTGTCATATGTTCTTATATGGATGTCGCCGATTAATATGCTCATCTATGAGAATCATGGTGTGCTGAATAAAAAGACAAGAATTTATGCTCATTGCGGCGCTGCATTGATGCTTGTAGCGGCAATATGTCTGTATTTTGTCCCGTCTACAGCTTTTGAAAGCGTTATCAAAGGATTGCCGCAGCTTATAGCAAATACCCTGGTAATAAATGTTTTCAATATGTATACAGACTGGTTTGTGCGTAAAAAGTTCAGTAAAAAATACGGAAGAATAAAACCCTTTATTATTGCCTATGGTGTTCCGCTTTTTGTCATGTCGTGTGCAATTGCGTATTTCCCGGCCGATATGGAATACACAAAAAAGCTGATTCTTTTAAATTTGATGTTCGGTTTAATCAGCACTATGCATGCTGACTTTTCTCAGTCGGAAACTGTTGCAAAATTTATTTCCAACAATACTCAGGAAAGGCAGAGGCTTTTCTCAATTGTGCCGATTATCTCTTATGCCCTTGTTTCCCTTATGGGTATTATTTATCCGCTTCTCATCAACGGCAGGCAGAACAATCAGAGTGTATACAAAATCTGTGTTCCCATTTTCTGCGGTCTTGGTATAGCTATGGCATATTCCGTTCTTGGATGTAAGGAAAGAGTTATAGAAAATACAAGCGGAAACGAACAGAAAGTCAAATTTTTCAGCGCAGCTAAAAATGTTTTGCGTGATGAATATTTGTGGATGAACCAAATATCTTCTGTTTTCAACACCTTTACATATCTTACAAGTAACCTTCTTAATTTGTGGCTTCTCTATTCTTTGCGTATGAGCCGCTATTCAGGTCTCATAGGCGGATTGATAGCCGTGCCCTGCACTTTGGGTAATTTGATTACACCGATTCTTACCCGACGATTTAATAAGCGTCCGCTTTTGCTTGCCGGCAGGGCATGCAGGATTTTAGTTTTGCTTGGTGATTTTTGGGCGATTTCGGTAGAAAGTATTCCTCTGTTTGTTATTTTTAATATGATACTTAGTGTAACAAGCGGCGTGGAAAACGGAGTTAATTCAGGTATGCTTCCTGATATACTTGACAGACACCAGTGGAAATACGGTGAAAGATGCGACGCGATGATGGGTGTATTCGGTTGGTTTATACCGCTTTTGACTACTCCTATCGGTTATGTAATGCCGTATCTCCAAAAACAGATTGGTTTTACTTCTGACTGGAATATTCTTTACGATAATGAAATTGCACTTCAGGTCTTCCAGCTTTATATTGTTATGAATATTGTCGGTGTAGTGCTTGTAACCCTTCCTTATGCTTTTTATAACATTACAAATGAGAAGCATAAAATGTATATTTCGGAAATTAAACAGCGGGTTGCCAATGAAATAGCTCAGCAGGAAAAAGCAGAGGCAGAACTAGTTGCAGATTAAAAATACCCCAAAATAAAAGCAGAGCATATCTTTATGTATTAAGCGCAACGTTTAAGTTAACGTATCCGCAGTACATCTAGATTATGCTCTGCTTTTTACTTTTTGTTTTTGCGGTTCTATAAGGTTCTAAAATGGGTGAAATAATAATAAAAATATTGGATAACATCAAAAAAAGTGTGCAATTAATACTAAATTATATTGAATAGAGCAATTTGTGTTGATAAACTGATAATTGTAAACAGCCTGTCGATTAATGAAAATATTATTGTTCCTGATTGCTTTTTGAATGTGCATTGTCAGTGCTTTTATATTTTTTTCTGAATTCTTTAGGAGAAATTCCGGATAGTTCTCTGAAAACTCTGTTAAATGTTTGCTGGTTTTCAAATCCGCTTTCCATGCCTATTGTCAATATATTTAAATCGGTGGCTATAAGCAGTTCCTTTGAGTAATCTATCCTCATTGTGTTGATGTACTCATTAAGTCTCATGTTTATTGTTTCGGAAAATACACGTGATATATGCTCTTTGCTTACGGCGAATTCTTTGGATAAAACCTCCAATGAGATTTTTTCACGGAAATTTTTGGAGATGTACATAATTATTTTGCCAATGAGATTTTTTGGCATGATGTTTTGACTTTGTACTATGCCTAAATAAGGGAAAAGCCGTTCCATAATTATTTGCATATATAATGAAGCAAGTCTTGGACTTTCCTTTTTATCGAAATTTTTCAAAAGTGCAGCTATGCAGTATTTTACATCATCGTGGATGTTTTCATTTGATACAACAGGAGTTGTTGCCGCTATTCCGGAGAGCCTTTCCTTGAACTCAAAGTACTGTGTGTGATTGAAAATGATAAGTGTTATAACAGTGCTGTTTTCGCTTCCGTTTTCTTCATCATAATCAATATATGAATGCACAGTGTTTGGAAAAATAACAGCAATATCTCCTTCATTTAAAAGATATTCAGTTTCTCCGATTTTGATTTTTTTATGACCTTTGTTTATATATACCAATTCGATTGAGATATGAAGATGAGCAGGGAATGATTTATAGTCTTCCTGTTCTCTTATAAAAAATATTTCATCTCTGTATTCATAGTACGGAAGCATAATAACACCTCTTTTGATATTTTATATTATATCAATTTTTTTACAGAAAGGATAGATAAGTATGAAAAACGGGAAAAAAGCATTAATTTTTTACGGCGGATGGGACGGTCATGAGCCACAGCTGACATCTAAGAGATTTGAAAAGATACTTGTAGATAACGGCTACGAAGTGGCGAGAGAAGACAATCTGGATTGTCTTGCTGATCTTGACAGACTTATGGATCTTGACCTGATTGTAGCTTGCTGGACCGGCGGAGAGATTAAGGACGAGTATGTTCAGAACGTTTCAAAGGCAGTCGGAAGCGGAGTAGGACTTGCAGGCTGTCACGGAGGTATGTGCGACTCGTTCAGACAGAATACGGAATGGCAGTTCATAACCGGTGGTCAGTGGATAAGCCATCCGGGCGGTGACGGTGTTGAATATACCGTAAACATAAGAAGAGGTTCCAGTCCCATAATAGAAGGTATCGAGGACTTTAAGGTGAAGAGTGAGCATTATTATTTGCACGTTGATCCCGCAATAGAAGTTCTGGCTACAACCCGTTTTCCGCTTATTTCATATTACCATATATCAAATAAGCCTATAGACATGCCTGTTGTATGGACTAAGTACTGGGGAAACGGCAGAGTCTTTTATAATTCTATCGGACATCATGATGATGTTTTTGACAATTCTCCAGAAGCTCAGGTGCTTATGGAGAGAGGAATGCTTTGGGCTGGTGAAGGAAAACAGTATGTAAGGGAAAACGGTTTGACGACCGAAAAATTTGAAAATAATGCAAAAATGTATTAAGGAGGTTTTGATATGAAAACTTTAAAAGTTGGTTTTGTAGGAGTAGGAGCAATCAGCGGAATTTACCTGCAGAATATCACTAACGTTTTTAAAGAAATCGAGATTATAGGAGTTTGTGATTTAGTCAGAGAAAAAGCTGAAAAAGCAGTCAAAGAATATAACATTCCTAAACTGTACAATGATATGTACGAGCTCTTTGATGATGACGAAGTCGATATTGTTCTTAACATAACCCGTCCATATGAACATTATGATGTTACCAAAGCCGCTCTTCTTGCCGGTAAGAATGTTTATTCAGAAAAGCCTCTTGCAGCGACTCTTGAGCAGGGAAAAGAGCTTGTGGAGCTTGCAAAAGAAAAGGGACTTTATCTCGGCGGAGCACCGGATACCTTTATGGGCGGCGGAATACAGACTTGCAGAAAGCTTATTGAAGACGGAATAATCGGCACTCCTGTGGGAGCTGCTGCCAATATGATATGCAGAGGTCATGAGACATGGCATCCTGACCCTGAATTTTACTATAAATTCGGAGGCGGCCCTATGATGGATATGGGACCGTATTATATAACAGCTCTTGTCAATTTGCTTGGACCTGTTAAAAAGGTCAGCGGAATGAGCAAAATCACATTCCCCCAGAGAACCATAACAAGTGAGCCTAAAAACGGTCAGATTATCGATGTTGATGTTTCAACTCATGTTGCAGGTATGATGGAATTTGAAAACGGAGCAATCGGTACAATTTTAACAACCTTTGATGTTTACCCGCCGGAATATGACTGCATACAGATTTTCGGTTCAAAGGGAACAATGATTGTTCCTGATCCCAACGGCTTCTGCGGACCTGTCAAGGTGAAAATAGGAACCGGAGATTTTTATGAAGAAAAAGTAATTTTTGATTACACCGAAAACAGCAGAGCACTGGGACTTGCGGATATGGCAAAAGCAATAATGACAGGCAGAAAGCCAAGAGCAGATGTTCAGCAGACATATCATGTTCTTGAAGTTATGACGGCTTTTGAGCGCAGCAGTGAACAGGATGCAGCTGTTAAAATTGAATCATCATACATAAAGCCGCCTATTATGGCTTCTGAGTGCGAACACGGAGTTTTAGATTGAAAAAGATATTTATGAAGGAGCGCAAAACCTTGAAATGGTTTTGCGCTCCTTCTCTATGAAAGGGGGAAAGTTATGGTCAGACTTAGTAAGTTTATACCCGCAAACTGACAGCCGAAAGAAATTACAGAAAATCTTTCGGCTGTTTTTTTACTTAATATCAGTTTTCTGTAAAACGTATATTAATCAGTTCAAATGGCATAAGGGTAAGAGCAGAAGGAGATATATCTGAAAGTTTTTCTTCCAAAATATTTACAATGCTGTCAGCTTTATAGCCCTGGAGGCTTATATTTGCCTTTTGAATTTCGCTGCTGCTGTTGTAGAAGCGAAGAATTAAACCATTTGAGTCAATCGGTGATTTAACCGTTTCAAGGACAATATTGCTGTTGTCGGTGCTGTATTGGGGAATAAGGTTTTCTTTTGCGGTGCCGGAAGAACGTATAACAGGATTGTTAAAGATATAGGACTGTTTGTATGTTTCTTCTCCGAGAGCGCCTTTATGTGGGAAGAGGGCAAGTTTTAATGTGTTTTTGCCCTGGTCAACATTTGAACCGGGACCACCCTTGGGGCTTCTGATAAGGTCAACATCTATGACACTGCCTTTGCACCTGTAACCGTATTTGCAGTCGTTGAGAACAGATAATCCTCTGCTGCCGTCCGACAAGTCAACAAACTTGTGACCGGATACTTCAAACTGAGCTTTTTCAGCATCATTGTTTTCAGTTGTCTTTCTCGCAATGTGACCGAACTGAATGTTGAAATTGCATTCGTCAGACTCAATTGTTGTGGGGAATGCAACACGGAGCATACTTTCCTTCTGATGGCAGTCAATTTCAATATCAAATTCTGCCATTGGGCTTGAATCTGTAATGGTTATTCTCTGTTTGATAGTTGTATCATTAAGCTTATAAACCATATCTGCGTATGCAGTTGCACCGTCTGTTCCTGTTTTGAATTCTGTACATACAGCATTTTTCTTTTTCTTATAGTATGTGTACGGAAGAATGTCCCAGCAGTCTCCACGGTCATGATAAACAGAATAAACGCCCATTGGTTTTTTAACACAGGCATATTCAAAATTCTGATTTTTGTCGTAATAAGAAACGATGACACCTTTTTTGAATGTAATTCTGACACAGTCGTTTTCGATTGTGTTTTCAGTGCATTTTGCGTGGAAATCCGTAATCTTTTCTGCATCCTGAATTTTCGCAGAGCCGAAAGCGGGAACGCTGAGCTTTGACCAGGCCCCTTCATCATTTTTGAAAGTTACCTGTGTATTATACGCATTGAAGTTGTATAAAGAATCTGCATTACAAAGAGCCTTTGCAAGCTCTTCAATTGCATCGTTAAGGCGTTTATAGATGATTTCGTACCTTGCCACGCTTTCTTCATAAACCCTGTTTATTGATGAGCCGGGGAGAATGTCGTGGAACTGATACAGCAAAATCTCTTTCCAGATTTCATCCAGTTCAGCTTTGGATATTGGAAGCTCTATGTTGTTTTTAGAAGCAATGCACATTAAATATTCATAGTTTTTAAGGGCAAATTCACATTTGCGGTTGAATTTTTTATTTTTGGACTGAGTTGTATATGTGCCCCTGTGTCTTTCGAGATAAAGCTCACCTTTGTATGTGGGATAAGGTGTTTCTTTGTCATCGATTTCATGGAAGAAATCAATTGCTTTTCCGGGAGTGACTTTCGGAACTTTTTTTATGTCCCTGTAACGGTTGAGGCGTTCAATGTGCTCGTATCCGGGGCCTCCTCCGCCGTCTCCGATACCGAACAGCATCATTGCATGGTTGGAAATTTTGCGTTCCTGAAAATTCTTTTCTCCGAAAATAATTCTGTCTGCACGGCATGGACTGTTGTATGTATCCTCAGGAAGCATATGGGCAAAAACCTCGCTGCCGTCAAGACCCTGCCATTTAAACGTGTGATGCGGGAATTTTGTAACGGTGTTCCAGCTCATTTTTTGTGTGAGGAAATAAGGAACGTCTGCAAGCTTCATTACCTGAGGAATACATGCAGAATATCCGAAACTGTCGGGAACCCAGAAGATTTTCATATCCTGACCAAACTCGTCTCTGAAAAATCTTTTGCCGTAATAAAACTGTCTTATCATACTTTCGCCGCTGATAAGGTTGCTGTCCATTTCCACCCATGTTGCTCCCTGAACTTCCCAGCGGGGAGTTTTAGCAAGCTCGAGTACTTTGCTGTAAATATCGGGATAGCAATCTTTAACCCATTGATACATCTGTGCCTGGGAAGCTCCGAAAATATAGTCATCATATCTTTCAAAATTTGTAAACTGATTTGTAAAGGTCCTTGCAGCTTTTCTCTTGCTCTCTCTTATGGGCCATAACCATGCCAAATCAAGATGAGCGTGACCGATTGCACTGTATTCAAAGACGTTTTTGCTGCTGTTCTTTGTTTTCATAAAAGGCACAAGTATCTGACGGCAAAGTGCAGCCTTTTCTTCATCTATTTCGGCTGTTATGGGTAAAACCTTTTGTAAAGCTATTAAAATGCTTTCTGTAAATTTGTCTTCTTTTGCGTTTTCGCAGATATAGCTCAATGTTTCAATGTCATAGCTTAAAGCTCTTGTCTCTTTGTTTTCTATGGCTATGGACATCATGGAAAACCTTGAATCGTTTTTCATTTTTCCGAAAAGATCGTTAGCTCCTGCATCAATCCAAAAATCGACTTCATTTCCTGATGTCAAATTGTTGTTTAATACTACACGTTTCACCGGATGTCCAAGGGAGTAGTCGTAATCCGATGCATAGCAGGTGATTGCCTGCTTTGGATCTCCATCCCTGTCGTAAATCAGACCTTCGCCGCCGCAGTTTAAAAGGAATACTACATCTTTTGGATCGTATCCATCAGGAACAGTTCCGGTTATGTGAAACCATGCACAATCGAAAACTTCTTCGGCCCAGGCATCATTAAGATTGATAATCTTTTTTTCTCCGCTGGTTTTGTTTTCAAAAGTTACCGGTTCTTTTGTCACATAGCCCACACAGCTGAGGGGAGCAATTGATGTATAAGCAAACTCTTCAAGAAGCCGCTTTGCCGTTTCCTTTCCTTTTTTTACAATGGAACGCTTTTTTGCTGAAGTCATGTCATAATTACCACCTTTACCAAAGTTTAATTTGATATCAAAAAATGAGTTGTTTTCTTTTTTAGCGCTGTTAGACATAATAATATAAACTTTTTTCTAAACTGTCAATACTTGGTTGTGTAAAAATATAAAAAACATATCTAATAATTTGCGTTTTTAAACTTAATGACTAAATATATTTAGTTCGCATAAAATTAAATTATTTTAAAAATTTTCAATTATCTTTACATCTGCACTCAATAACATCAATAAATGTGTGTAATTTCACTTGTTTTGATAAGAATACCGAAAGAACAAATGATAGAATATACATATTAACAAAAAATGCGATTTTAGAGTAAAGTTTTTAGTGCTGTTATACATTCATTTGCAAGGAGGATGACTTATGGCTTCAGAATTTGTCAAAAAAGTTGTACAGCTTCCTGGTTATGTCAAGGAGCATTGGAACACTACAAATCCCGGTGAATATCTCACACTGCGAGAGGCGATATATTTTTGTATAGGCGCAATGGGTATAAATGCGGTTAACTATACTATTACGCTGATATCATTTGGTGCCGGGTATTTTTGCGGTTCCATTATGGGTATTTCGGCACAGGAATTTTACATTATCGGATTAATGGGAACGGTACTCGGATATCTGTTTATGTTTATGAATCCAATCGGAGTTCTCATTTTTGAAAATCACGGACATTTAACGAAGAAGACGACGATTTTTGCTTTGACCTTCTGGATACTGCAATTATCCATCGGTATAGGACTTTATTTTGTTCCTTCACAGCCCTTTGAGGGAATTATTAAAGGCTTTCCGCAGCTGATTGCAAATAATTTTGTAAGCGCAGCAGTGGGCAATCTTCTGAGCTGGCTTGTACGTTATAAGTTCAGCGAAAAACACGGAAGAGTAAAACCATTCCTGATTCTTTATTCGGTTCCGACATTTTTAATCATGTCAATTATCCCATATCTTCCCGTTGAGAATCTGCCTCATACATATAAACTTGTAATACTTAATTTGATGTATTCGTTTCTTGGAACATTCAGTGCTTTGTATGGAAATTATCAGGGACTTATTCCGCTTATGTCGCCTAATTCCTATGAAAGACAGAAGATTCATTCATACGGTGCTTTACCCATAGGATTTGCAAGTTCAATTTTCAATATGTTTTTGCCGATGCTCGTCAGCTCCACAGGCGGTTATCTTAGTCTTACAACCTATCGTGTGTTCATTCCCATTATGGCGTTTATCGGTATGGCTTTAGGCTGGTTTATGCTTCCTGTAAAAGAGAGAGTTATCGAAAACACAACCAACCGTGTTAAGGTTAAATTCTGGAAAGCGGCAAAGCAGGTATTTGGAAATAAATATTGGTGGATCACAAATGTGTCCAATATTTTCAATCAGTGGGTGCTCTTGTCTGATAACGTAATGAATATGTTCTTTATTTATTCATTACGAAAAGAATGGCTTATGGGTCTTGCAAGTGCGCTGATATCACTTTTGACCTCCAATATATCAAAACTGCTTGTGCCTACTCTTATGAGAAGATATGAAAAGCGAACCCTTATTCTCGTTTCACGTACATGTGTAGCAATTTTCTTTGCCTGCTATTTTATTGCAATAAGCGCTCAAAGTGTTTCGCTGCTGATTTTGTTCAGTATGGGAAGAAACTTCTTTAATAACATCTACATGCAGGTAAATAACGGCCTTCAGGCTGATATCCTTGATTATCATCAGTGGAAAACAGGTGAAAGAGCCGATTCTGCTTCCACAATGTTTTCATGGTTTACTAATCCCATAATTACAGCGGTCGGATATATCGTTCCTGCTGTTCTTGCAGTAAAAGGCTTTACTTCAAACTGGGATGTACTTTTTGATACGGGAATTTTCCAGGATGTAATGCGTGTTTATGTTTTCTTCACTATTATTGGCGTTATTCTTACAACTCTTCCTTTCATTTTCTACGACCTTACAAAAGCAAAGCATGATAAATGCATTGAAGAACTTAAGGCGAGAATTGCTGAGGAAGAAACGCAGCAGAGCGGTGAAGAAAATCATTTAACAGACAGCGCTCCCGAAACAGCGTCGGAAAATACAGAGCAAAAATTATAAATCCGTTTTGAAAGGAGAGCTTTAAATGAATACACGAAACAGAAAGATAAGATTACTTTTAGGCGGACTTATTATAACTATGCTTGCAGTTATGTTTTCGAGCTGTTCATCTGCTAAAGATGGTTTGTCATATAAAATTGAGGGAAACGAAGTTATTATTACCTCTTATAAAGACAAAACCACCGTCAATGAAGTTGTGATTCCGGATGAAATTGAAGGTAAGCCTGTTACTAAAATCGATGAGTTCGGTGTAATGAATGCCGAGAGCCTTAAAAAGATAACTATAGGAAAAAATGTTAAATATATCGGTGGCTGGGCTTTTTCCGGTGATCCGTCTCTTGTTGAGTTCGTTGTATCTGATGAAAACGAGTATTTTACTGCGGTAGACGGAATTTTGTATACAAAGGATATGAAAACTCTTGTATATTGTCCGCCTGCAAAGGAATACAAAGACGGTGTGTTTAAAGTGCCTGATGGCGTTGAAACTATCAGAACAAAGGCTTTTTACAAATGCGATAAAATAAAAGAAATTGTCATACCGGACAGTGTTAAGTCCATTGAGGAAAAAAGTTTTCATAAATGTACTGCTTTGGAAAAAGTAACGCTTTCCGAATCCTCAAATCTCGAATTTATCGGTAAGGATTGTTTTGCCTATTGTGAGAATCTTTCAGAAATGACTATTCCGTCTAAAATAAAGCAGATTGACGAATATGCATTTTATAACTGCAAAAAATTCCTTGATGTAAAAGTTATGACGAAAGAGGAAAACATAAAGCTCGGCAAAAAGTGGTATCCGACAAACAACGGTCAGGATATTGAAGAAGTTAAAATCAGCTGGCAGTGAGTTTTGGAGGAAATGATGTGAAAAAAGAATTAAGCTTTTATCTGGTTGCAGATACACATTATTTTGAACCTTCCCTTGGCGCAAGCGGAAAAAAGTACGATGAATATATGCTCAAAGAGCAAATGTGCCTTGCGGAAAACAGTTCCATTGTGCAGACTACCTTTGAAAAAATAAGTGCAGACAGGCAAACGGATATTGTCATCATACCCGGCGATCTTGTAAAAAACGGTGAAATGGCGAGCCATATAAGTTTTATCAAGGAGCTGTATAAACTTCAGGAAAGCGGAAAGAAAGTTTATGTAACAACGGCTCTTCACGATTTTGAAGACAGTCCCAGAGGATATGTCGGTGATGAATATGTAAGCGTTGAAGGTACAAAAAGAGAAAAGCTTCCGGAACTGTATAAAGATTTCGGGTTCAGCGATGCCATTGCTTTTGATGAAATAAGCTATTCTTATGTTGCTCAGTTAAATGATGAAATAAGAATGATTGCCATAAACTGCGACGGAGAAAACGGAGAAAAGGGAGCAATCAGTGACAGATTGCTCCAATGGATAAAATTGCAGATAGATGAAGCGAGAAAAAACAATTGCTATATATTTGCGATTAACCATTATCCTGTCATTCCCGCCTGTCCGGTGTTTGAGCTTGTTGCAGATGCAAAGGTGAAAAATAACGAAAAGATAGCGCAGTCTCTTGCCGATAACGGAGTTAACATAATCTTTACGGGACATATGCATATTCAGAGCATAAAAAAATATGTTTCACCAAAAGGAAACGAGCTCTATGATGTATGTACAAGTGCTCTTGTAGGAAGTCCGGCAAAATACCGAAAAGTTACATTTAAAACCAATGATACGGTGGATATAAGAACACTTGATGTGCCTGATTTTGAATTTGACGGGGAACTGCGTCATACAAAAGAATACTGCGACAGACAGTTTTCAAATATGATTAACAATACCCTTGAGGCTGCTTTGTCAGGCGGTGATGGTGCAGTTAAAACTGTTAAGAAAACAGGTGCAAAACTGATTGACAAAGTGACACTTGGGGGTATAGGCAGATTTTTTTGGTTCAGTGTAGACAAATCAATAAGAAAGGTTAAATTGAAGGATTTAATTGTCAGGGTTATGCTTAACCTGTTTTCCGGAAAAATGCCTTATATTATAGGAACTGCACAGCAGCGTTTTTTCGCAAAACTGCTTTCAAGGCTCGATTTTGTCATTAAAAGAATTGAACCTAAACTGAGCAAAGACGGGAAGAAATTCAATTTAAAATCTGCTGTTTTCGATACAATCGGAAACAATACAGGAATAGATAATAATAATACTGTTATAGAATTAAGATGAGGTTTTTATGAAAAGAATTAATGTTGTAATTATTGGCTACGGCGGTATGGGTCACTGGCATGGTGAGCATTTAATTTGGGACAGCAAAAAATATAATTTGAAGGGTATTTACGATATTGATGAAAAACGCTGTCAGCTCGCAAGGGACGAAGGCATATTTGTTTACGATTCCCTTGAAGCTGTTTTAAGGGATGAGGATGTAGAGCTTGTAACCATTGCTGCATATAATGAGGTGCATAAGCCTCTTGCAATAGCGGCTATGGAGAGCGGAAAAAATGTTGTCTGTGAAAAGCCTGTGACTCTGAGCGTAAAGGACCTTGACGAGATGATTGCTGTGTCTGAAAAGACGGGAAAAATGTTTACCGTACATCAGAACAGAAGATGGGACAGTGATTTTCTTACAGCCAAAAAAATTATTGAAAACAATGTTCTCGGCAGCACTTTCAGAATAGAACACAGAGTTCAAGGCTCAAGAGGAATCCCAAAAGACTGGCGCTCTGAGAAAGAGCACGGTGGAGGAATGGTCTACGACTGGGGTGTTCATCTTATTGACCAGATGCTTTACATGAACGACAATAATAAAATTAAGTCGGTTTATGCTAATCTCACCAATGTGACAAACGCTGAGTGTGATGACGGATGTTACATAACATTAACCTTTGAAAACGGTCTTGTTGCATTGCTGGAAGTAGCGACCAATAACTTTATAACTCTTCCCATGTGGTATGTTTTAGCTGAAAACGGTACCGCAGTTATTGAGGATTGGGATTTAAAGGGAAAAATGGTTATGGTTGAGGACTGGGAAAATGCCGACGCTGTGCCGATACAGGCGGGACAGGGTCTTACCAAGACAATGGCTCCGAGAAACGATGACAGCATCAAGGAATTTGAGCTCCCCATAGAAAAAGGAGACTGGGGCGGCTTTTATGACAACGTATATGATGTGCTTGTAAATGGTAAAGAGCAAATTGTCACTCATAGACAAATAAGACGTGTTTTATCTGTTATAGAAGCTGTGTTTGAATCAGCAAAAAATAACGAAGTAGTTAAAGTTGACCTTTAATATATTGAGGAGAAACAGTATGGGTATACTTCCAAAACCACAAAAGATAAATTATCGTGAGGGATTTGTAAAAATATCATCACAGACAAAGATTCAGGGAGATTATTCAGTTGGTGCTGAACTGTTTAAAAAATATCTCAATACCCTTGATGATAGTCCTAACGAAACGGTAATAACAGTTAATCTTGACGAGAAAATTAAAAAAGAAGGTTATATTCTTAATATTACAGACGGAAAAATAGACGTTCAGGTTTCTGACAGACACGGTGCTTTCTATGCTATTCAGTCTGTCAGACAGCTGCTTGATAACGGCGAATTGCCCTGTGCCGAAATTGACGATTATCCCAATTATTCGTGGCGTGGATTTATGCTTGACGAATCAAGACATTTTTTCGGCAGTGAGGTTGTAAAACAAATTCTTGACCATATGGCATATCATAAGATGAATGTATTTCATTGGCATCTTACGGATTCCCTTGGCTGGCGAATTGAAATAAAGAAGCATCCGGGTCTGACAAGCCATTCGAGTATAAGAAAAAATACTCAGCTTAACGATGCAGGGGATATGACGGGAAAAGAGTATGGACGAGGTCTCTTCTACACTCAGGAGCAAATAAAAGAGATAATCGAGTACGCCCATGAAAGGTGTATAATGGTTGTTCCCGAAATTGATATGCCCGGACACATGGTTTGCGCCTTGAGCCTTTATCCCAATCTTTCGTGTAAAGGAGAGCCGCTGGAAGTAACTTCCTGCTGGGAGGTGGATAGAGCTGTTGGCTGTGTCGGAAATGATGAGCTTCTCGTTTTTGCCAAGGAGGTGCTCGGAGAGGTTGCAGATCTGTTTGATTCTCCCTATGTTCATATTGGAGGAGATGAGGTCGAAAAGAAGTTTTGGAAAGGCTGTCCCAAATGCCAAAAGAAAATAAAGGAACTTAATCTGAAAGACGAAAATGAACTGCACGGTTATTTTAACAATCAGATTATTGAATTTCTTAAAACTAAAGGTAAGCATCTTATTGGCTGGAATGAAATCCTTGATGCAACAACCCTGGACAGCGAAACAATTGTTGAGTGGTGGAATACCGAAAGAGAGAAACCTTTAAAGTGGCTTTCAAAAGGCGGAAAAGTAATTCTCTGTTCCTGGGCTCACGTATATCTGGATCACCCTTATACAGAGAAGAATCTTGAAAAAATATATAATTATGGATGCTCCGCTCTGGAAATTGATGAAAGCTTAAGAGAAAACGTTTTGGGTCTCGAAGCTCCCCTTTGGACGGAAAAAGTATTTAATAAGGATAAACTTGATTTTAATCTTTATCCGAGACTTCAGGCTCTTTCCGAAGCCGGCTGGACAGAGGAAAAAAATAAAAATTATAATGACTTTGAAATAAGACTTCAGAAGTATCTCGATGAGATGAAAAATGAGGGCATAAACTTTTGCCCACCGAATAAATATAATCCGGTGGGCTTGAAAGGACTTAAACAGCGAAGGTTTGTAAAAAGAAATGATAAATTCGACCCTTGCTGTGAAATGAAGTTTTAGTTAAAGGCAATTAATCAGCGTAAAGCATTTTTACATATGAAGAAATGATTTTTGCTATTCTCGTGTATCCGTCTCTTGATGGATGAATGTTGTCTGGCAAAAACTTTTGGGCATTGTAAGCGTTGAAGTTGGTAAGTCTTCTCATGTCTATAACGGGAAAACAGTATTTCTTTGATAAATCAGTTATTGTTTTTTCGTAATCTGCCTGTGTGTGACCAGCGGCATTTTTATTTTCCCATGCTTCTGCTTGTACGCAGCAGTTAAAGGGTTCCTGAAAACGGTACATTGGCGTAAGCCATATTATATTTGCCATAGGAGAGTTTTTTCTTATTGTTTCTATGGCAAATTTTGCGCCTCCCGTAAAGGTGGTAAGGTCGTTTGTATCACTTCTGCCTACGGGTGCTCCCCAGTACCAGTCGTTTGTGCCGTGCCATATGATGATAAGTTCAGCATCACTGTGGAGGTTTTCTGGATTTTTCAGCAGTGATACAAGATTGTCCGGTGTTGAAGCGCTGAGTCCGCTGGCAGAAATTGCATGATTGTAGATGGTTTCAATGTTAAGTTCTTTTTGTATCAGAGCCTGATAGCCTCCGCCGCCGTATTCTGTTGTGGATATGCTGTCGCCGTAAATTACGGCAGTTTTAATTGAATGACTCATAATAAAATCACCTGTGGTTTAGTATTTCAAACTATCATAGGCAGCCGATATAAAACTTGGTCTGCCTATTCATACGCCTTTGGCGTGTACGTGCACGTATGATTGTATCACAATATGTAAAGTTAAACAAGGCTGCATTGAATGATTTGCAAAAATAAAAATAAAGTAAAAATACTATTCTATTGACATGACAATTATATTTTTATAAAATTATTATATTGTTTAGTGCACGTGCACGGAAGCAAAATGATAGGAATACAAATCTTTATTTATAAATTTCTGGAGGGAAAAACATATGTTTTGGAAAAAACGGGTGGCTCAAGTGCCGGCAGATTATTACCTGAACATAGATATAAAACCAATCAATAATAATGCGTCACCCAATGCCCAAAAATTGCTCAGATTTTTAGGCGAATGTTATGGAAAGAAAATCCTTACAGGTCAGTATGTCAATTCCTATGACAGCTATCTTACAAAGGATTGCTATAAAAACAAATCAACAGGAGAGTTTGATGTTTTTCTCGCAAAGGAATTGCAGGCTGTTCACAGTGTGACGGAAGAATATCCGGCTGTTTTGGGTCTTGACCTTCTGGGAATAGTTGAGGGCTGGGATAATGCCAGTGTTGAGCAGGCAATAAAGTGGCATGAAAACGGAGGAATAGTTACTTTATGCTGGCACTGGGGAAAAGGTATAAAGAAGCCCCGTGAATTCTATACCAAGCGCACGGATTTCTCTTTAAAAAAGGCTTTGAAAAATAAAAACTCAGTTCTTTATAAAAGTCTGATTGAAGATATAGACTTGATTTCCGAAGCAATAAATCCCCTTTGCGAAAAAGATGTTCCGATACTTTGGCGTCCTCTTCATGAAGCTTCCGGCGGCTGGTTCTGGTGGGGTCACAGCGGTGCAAAGGCCTATAAAGAACTCTGGAAGATAATATACGACAGAATGGTGAATTACCATAAGCTTGACAATCTGCTTTGGGTCTGGAACGGTCAGAATCCCAAATGGTATGTAGGGGACGATATGTGTGATGTCATCGGAGATGACCCATATTATATGTACAATAAGAGGGAGTACTACGAAAAAGATAAATGCAATAAAGCGAGATTTGCCGAAGCATATGCCACTTCAAAAAACAAAATTATAGCAATGAGCGAAAATGATTTTGTACCTGATATAGATACAGTTTTTGCCGAGAACAGCGGTTGGGTGATGTTTGCAACATGGGCAAGAGATTTTGTCTGTAAAAACAAAATGGCGCCGGATGGAACGCCGATCCCATTTGAAATTACTGAGGAATATAACGAACGCTGCACAACTGCTGAGGAACTTAGGAGGGCTTACAATCATCCCGCAAGTGTAACTCTTGTACAGCTGAGAGAAAACGGCTACATAGCAGAGTGATTTTATTGTTTTACACAGTGATAAAGCAGGTGAAAATATATGAAAAAAACTTTACTGCGCTCTCTTAAACATCCTGTTGCAATTGCAATGTGGGATTTTTGCTGGCTTCTGAGGTCTTATGACGGTGGTGGCTTTGAAGATATAGAAAAGGCACTTGATGAACTTGTAGAAAGAGGCTATAACGCAGTCAGAATAGACTGTTTTCCTCATCTTGTATCATGTGATGACAGGGAGGAATTTTTCTTTTCTTATAATCCTGAAACTTGCAGTATATGGCATCATGAGCAGGATGTAAAAGTAAATCCCAAAGAAGGACTGAAAAAGCTTCTTGCAGGCTGCAGAAAAAGAGGCATATATGTGGGGCTTTCCACATGGATTCAGTGGCCTGATGAAAGGACAAAGCTTGACAGCAAGGAAGACTTTATTAATGCATGGGAAAAAACTATCCGTTTTCTGAGGGAAAACGATTTGTGGCACAATATTCTTTATGTAGATTTTCTCAATGAATATCCCTATTGGCACGGATTTTCAGCTCTGAAAGCCGCTGCGGGAAAAGCGGATAAAAGAATTTTTCATTCTGTCAGTGAAAGTAATATGCAGAATCTTAATATCGATAAATTCGGCAGGAGAGGCAAGAAGTACCTGCGTGATTTTTCGACTGAGGTTATAAAGTATTTTTCATCTATATGGGATGATGTCGATTATGGTTTTTGTATTACAACCAATGTAAATAAATTCAGACCTGATCGAGTCGCTGATTTTTCGGCTTTTGGTTTCTTCGATTTACATCTTTGGTTTGCCCATTATAAAGATATGTGGTCACTTCAGACGGAATTGGAAAAAGCAAATTCACCTGAAGAATGGAATGAGGTTATATTAAAAATCGAAAAGCGATGGGAAAAGGACGGAAAACGGATTACAAAATGGATGGAGAAAAATTTCAGGAAGCACAGAAAATGGGCAGAGAAATATAATGCGCCGGTAGGCAATACAGAGGGCTGGGGATTTGTCGCATGGCCTACCCATGCCGAAAATTGGGAATATCAGAAAATGTCATCTGAAATTTGCGTTAATCTGGCAATTAAATATAATTACTCATTTATTTGCACAACAAATTTTACTCATCCTTATTTTTCCGCTCTTTGGAAAGATGTTCAGTGGCACAGAAAAATGACGTCTCTTATAAAATCGGCTCATATTGACAGGGAGTACAGATAACTTTTTGTCTGTCTAGTATCGGAGGAAAAAATATGAAACTCGATTACATAAAACCCGCTTTGGATTGGAACAGCGCCATTCCTATTGGTAATGGTTCCATGGGAGCGATGATATTTGCAAGACCCTGTAAAGAAATTGTCTCATTAAATGATGATACACTTTGGAGCGGTTATCCCGTAGAAAAGGACAATCCGGCGATGTATGATAACCTGTGCCTTATGAGAAAAGCTCTTTTAAAGAAAGACTTCAAACAGGCAAACGAGCTTCTTAACATGAGGCTTAATGATTACAGCAGCTGCAGTTATCAGCCGCTTGGCGATATACAACTGGATTTTCAGTTAAGTGAAAAAGGAGAATATAAGAATTTCCTTGATACTTCCTTGGGAATCAGTAAAGTTTCTTTTCTTTCTGATAAAGGCAAAATAATAAGAGAAACTTTTGCAAGCTATCCCGATAGGGTAATTGTTATGAAGATAAGCTGTGAAAATCCAGTGTCATTTTCTTTAAAAGCCCAAAGTGAGCAGCTTTGCAAAACGCAGATAATTAAAAATGTCTTAATTGTCAGCGGCAATGTGGATAATAACCATCTTAATACATTGTCAGATTATCGGTGCAATTTATATGACCGTAGGGGAATGGCGTATGCCTTTGCTGTGTCTGTTAAGTGTGACGGTGAAATTTTAGAAGAAAACCATTGTCTGAATATAAAAAACGCAAGGGAAACGGTTGTTGAAATTGTAAGTAAAACAGGTTTCAGGTCGTCCCTTGAACAGCCGATTTTTGAGCCGGAATATTGTGCAGATAGCTGCCTTAAGCAGCTTCATAATCTTAGCGATAAAACCTATGAAGAGCTTTATCAAAGACATAAAGAAGATTGGTGGGAACTGTATAAAAAAAATAATATAGTTCTTGAAAACAGTGACAGGGACGAAACTATGAATGTGCCCGAAATGCTTAACAAAGCAAGAGAGGGAACAGTTCTTCCTGAACTTGCGGCAGTTGTTTATGATTTTGCACGTTATCTTTATATATCTGGTTCAAGAAAAGGCAGCTGTGCTCTGAATTTACAGGGAATCTGGAATAAAGATGTAAAACCGGGCTGGTTCGGAAGCTATACGATAAATATAAATACTCAGATGAACTATTGGCTTGTTGATAAGGCAAATCTTTTGGAATGCTTCCAGCCTCTTGAAAAAATGCTTTCTGTAATGAGTGTAACGGGAGCGAAAACAGCACGTAAGGAGTACGGATGTTCAGGATTTATGAGCAATCACAATGTTGATATTTGGGGAAGCACACAAATAAACGGAATTTTTGACTGCTGTGTATATTTTCCACTTTGCGGAGCATGGCTTGCTACTCATCTTTTCGATCATTTTGAATACACGAACGACATTGAATTTTTGAAAAGGTGTTTTCCGATAATAAGAGGAGCTGCCGAATTCGCTTGCGAATGGCTTGTAGAATATGAGGGAAAACTTCACACAATGCCTTCAACTTCTCCGGAACATTCTTACAGATTTAAATCGAAAACATATGCGGTTACAATTTCATCTACGGCAGATATATTTGTAATAAAGCAGATATTCCGTCAGTATCTCAGTGCAGCTGAGATACTTGGAGAGGCAGATTTCCTTACCGATGAAATAAGGGAAAAGCAAAAAAGACTGCCGGAATGTCCTGTAAATAAAAAGGGGTATATTGACGAATGGTATCTGGGACACGGGGATGCCGACCGTGGTCACAGACACATATCGCATCTTACGGGATATTTTCCATTTGATTTAATAAATGCCCACGATACACCGGAGCTTTGTAAATGTGTAAAAAAATCCCTCGACCGCAGGGTGAAATACGGCGGAGGTCATACCGGTTGGAGCGCTGCGTGGCTGATGATAGAGTATGCACGTTTAGGTGAAAGTGAAAAAGCTTTTGCTTTTCTCAAACAATGGCTTTCAAAATCTGTTGCACCTAATCTTTTTGACCTGCATCCTCCTTTCCAGATTGACGGAAACTTCGGTGCGGCTATGGCTATATCTGAGATGCTGGTTCATGTTCAGGGCGGCGTAGTTCACTTTTTATCTGTTTGCAGTGAGCATTGGAAAAACGGCTCCTGTTCAGGTATGCGGCTTAAAGGCGGATATACTGTGAATTTTCAGTGGGAAAATTGCCGTATTACTTCTCTTGAAGTTTATTCCGAAAATCAGCGGGAGATTAAAATTTACGCCTCTGACCATGTTGTTATTCCGGGCAGGAATGCAGTTGATAACGTTTATACGTGTCCTGTTGATAATAACGGTGTAACTGTCATTATATAA
Source organism: uncultured Oscillospiraceae bacterium (assembly GCA_958366985.1). Taxonomy (GTDB): domain Bacteria; phylum Bacillota; class Clostridia; order Oscillospirales; family Acutalibacteraceae; genus UMGS263. The sequence goes on along the minus strand of CATXDC010000006.1, from coordinate 112,924 downwards.
AATTTGAATTATTACAAGGAGTGATATTATGACTCATAAAGAAAGAGCTATAAAAGCTTTAAATCGTGAACAGCCTGATTATGTGCCTACATTTGAACTTGAATATCAGCTTGCTGATAAGGTTTTCGGAAAGTATTTTCTTACCGAAGGCGACCTGAAAGGACTTTTCGGTAAGCAAAAAGAAAAAGCTATAATCGAAAATGCGGAATATATGGTTTATGTTTATTCGCAGCTTGGATACTCCATAATTCCGATTCACTATCTTTCCGAAAAGCACATGATACAGACTGCAAAATACATAAATAAAATGACAAACAACGGTTTTCTTCTCACAACTCACGGAGACGGAACCTTTGCAATCCCAGACGGTGACGGTATGCTGGATTTCGTGTACAGAATTGCTGATGATCCGGACGGAGTAAAGGCAGAAGCTCAAAAAATGGCTCATGATGCCATAGAGAAAAACAAGCGTATGCGTGATGCAGGAATAGACAGTTTCATTCTATGTTCAGATTATTGCTTTAATTCGGGACCTTTCCTTTCTCCTGCAATGTTTGAGGAGTTCATACAGCCGTACCTTTACGATATTATTGATTCCATAAGGCGTGACGGAGCCTATGCCATAAAGCATACCGATGGCAATATAATGCCCATTCTTCAGAATCTTGTGGATTGCCGTCCACATGCTCTTCACTCCCTTGACCCCATGGCGGGAGTTGATATAAAAGAAGTCAAAGCTCTTGTGGGCGATAAGGTTGCACTTTGCGGAAACGTACATTGTGCTCATTTACAGACCGGAACAGATGAACAGGTTCTTGAAAGCTGCCGCTATGCAATGGAAAACGGTAAGCCTGGCGGAGGCTATATTTTCTGTACAAGCAACGTTCCTTTCAGGGGTATGCCTATTGAACGTTACCAGATGGTTCTCGACTTCTGGAATAAAAACAAATACTATGATTAAGCTTAGCTAAGAAAAAGCGGAAAAATAAAGTCCATGGTATAAAACCATGGAATCAAAATTCCTAAAAATTTTAATCGCTTTACGGAGAAGGAAATACATAATGAAAAAAGTCTTTTGGAAAAAATTTTTTATGATTGTTTTAATTGTCTTACTCGTTTTTGCAATTGGTGCAGGTGCCTTTGTGGGATATCTTGCGTTCAGACCTGTAAGTGAACCTGTGTTTGAAGATGTTAACCATTCATCTAATATTAATCTTGGTGACAAACCTTATGAGATAAAGGTTGAAACAAATAAACAGCAGGATATTTTATCAGCTTATGAAAAAGCGATGTCTATGACAAAAGAAGAACTAAAGGGTTATACAGGTATCCGCATCCTTTTGACACAGAACGAATATGTTATCGATTCCACCCTCAATTTCAATAAAAAAGCTGTCAGCGGTCTTCCTGTTGAAATTACCTCAAATGTTTCTTCCACTGTCAGCGGAGGATATTCTTTCAGCGGCGGCTGGGAAGAGTTCCGTGACGGTATATATGTACGGGAGCTTTCAGGATATGATTTCAGACAGCTTTATGTTGACGGCAGTTTGGCAACACGTTCAAGATTTCCCAATGAAAATGAGAACTATGAAAAAGAATGTCTTACAGGAAAATGGCTTGACGATACAAAAGAGTATTCAATTCCCGATGACTTTTCACCGTATCTTAAAAATTACAATGCCGCCGATTTGGAGATTCATGCTATTGAAGCGTGGACACACTCAATAATGAAAACAAGCAGTTTGAGAAAAGACGGCAATAATAATGTATTTAAACTCAGTGCGCAAAATGAAAAGCAGTTTTTTGAAAAGAGAAGTACAAAAATTGCTGAGCCAAAGACATGGATTGAAAATTCCCTTGAGCTTGTGGACGCTAAAAATGAGTGGTACTACGATAAAGCAGACGGAAAACTTTATTATATGCCTGAAGATGCCTCTCAAATAAACAACTTAACTTTTACTGTACCTGTTGTAGAACAGCTCTTAAATGTTACGGACAATTCAGATGTTAAAATCAGTAACATCAAATTCAGATATTCAAATTGGGCTTATCCAAATGAAAATGGATTTGTAGATGGTCAGGCAACAAATAGCATGATGATTGTTGACGGAAAGATTTATTGGGATAAGCCTCCTGCTGCTGTTGAAATAACAAACAGCGATAATATAGAAATTTCACATTGTCAGATTGCTTCAACCGGAGCAACTGCATTGAAATATGACCCATCCTGTGATGATATATTTATCAGCTATAATGATATTTATGATATCGGCGCAGGCGGTATAATCGCAGGAAGTTTCAGCGAAACACCTCTTGAAGACCCAATAAGCAATAATGTAACAATTTCAGATAATGTTATTGAGCGTATCGGCAGAAGCTATCTCGGCGGAGTAGGTATAATTGTAGGTTATGCAAAGCATCTTGCGATTGACCACAACGAAATCAGCGATGGCGGTTATACAGGTATTTCAGTCGGTTGGGGCTGGGGAGCAGAATCCGAAATGACCGATTACAAGATCAGATATAATAAAGTCACCAATATAATTAATAACTATCTTTATGATGGTGCCGGACTTTATACACTGGGCAAATTCAGCGGCGACGGCACAAATCAGATTATCGGTAACGTTCTCGAAGGCGGTCACGGCTACTCAGGACTTTATTTTGACGAGATGTCAAATAACTATGTAGCTAAATATAATGTTATCGGCAAAGGTAAGGAGTGGTTCCTTCTTATGCACGATATCAATTATGGCCTGAAAAATATCAGTGTTACAGATAATTTCATCGCTACATCTAAAAAGCATATCAACAGTTACAGTTTAAATGCACCGGAGGATTTAAAGGAGACTCCACCTGAAGACAGAAATATTGTCATTAAAGATAACTGGACTAAAATCAATGTCAATTGGCAGAAAAATGTTGATTTGATTACTCAAAATGCAGGACGCAGAAAATAAGTTTTCTGTTTTCTTGTCTGCGAGTTAAGCTGATTTAGATTTATCATTTTATTTACAGACTGAATAGCAAAGAGATGTTTCTGCGCAGAAACATCTCTTATACTATTTCAGATATCTAAGATATTTAAAGTGTGGGAGTTTGATATGAAAAATAAGAAGCTCATTAAAAAGATAATAATAAGTGTAATTTGTATTGTGCTTGTTTTTGCAGTTGCAGGCACGTCAATAGCTTTGTATAAAATGGATATGAATAAATATGAAAGGACAGCAACGCCGTCAGGTTTTTCGGTGTTTACGCAGCCTCAGAAAAAACTTATAAATGATGCTGATTTTTATGTGAGTACAAAGGGAAGCGATGACAATGACGGTTCATTTTCCGCTCCTTTCAGGACAATAAAAAAAGCTTCTGAAGCAGTAGAAAAACTTGTATCTTCGGGAACGAAAAAAGGTGAAAAAATAACTGTTGCTGTTATGGCTGGAGAATACGCTGAATCGGATATTGTGTTTGATGAAAAAGGTTCTGGCAGTGAAAGTGCATCTGTTACATATACTGCTTATGGTGACGGAGAGGTTATTGTAAACGGCGGAATGACACTTAAAAGTGAAGATTTTGAAAATGTGTCAGGAGAAGCGGCAGAAAGACTCAATAAAGATGTTGTAAATAATGTAAAGATGCTCGATTTGTCAAAATACAATTTGACAGTTGATGATTACGGAAAGCTTAAATCTGTCGGAGGTTTTACAACAGAGCAGTATTATGATGGAGCAGCCGAAGTTACGGCTTGTGAGCTGTTTTTTAATAATAGCAGAATGGAGCTTGCAAAATACCCCAATGAGGGAAACCTGAAAGAAGGGGAGATCCTTGACAAAGGCGACTGCTATGAGCCTAATCCTCCCGGGCCAACTGATGAAACATGGCTTGAAAGACGAAATCAGCGTGGCGGTACCTTTGTAATGGATGACGAAACATACAACCGTGTAAAGTCCTGGAAAACAACTGAGGATGTATGGGTTTTCGGATATTTCTTCTGGGACTGGGCGGATATGTCAACACCTATTGCCAAAATTGATGACAGTACAAAATCCCTTACGACAAAATACTGCAGTCAGTACGGTTTCAAAGAGGGCGGCATTTATCATTTCTACAATGTTCTTGAAGAGTTGGATGCTCCCGGCGAATACTACATTGACCGTGAAAACAATATTCTCTATTTTTATCCTCCTGAGGACCTGAAAGAATCCGATGTAATGCTCTCCGTAACCGATAAAAATATCTTTACTTTCGGCGAAAAAGCTCAGTACATCAATATTGATGGCATTACAATTCAGGGTACAAGAGGTAATGCTGTAGGTATGTTGGGACAAAACTGTTCCCTTACAAACTGCCACATTAAAAATGCAGCAGGAGTAGGTGTGGAAATGAAGGGCATGAACAATATCGTTCAGTCCTGTGAAATTAACGCAATTGGTAAGGACGGAATAATTCTCGAAAGCGGAGAAAGTGAAACTTTCACTTACGGCAACAATGTTGTTGATAATAACAGCATACACGATTACGGTGAAGTTCAAAAATCAGCAGTTGCGGCAGTTACTCTGGTCGGTATAGGCAATAAAATATCACACAATGAAATATACAATGCTCCTCAAACGGCAATTCATTTTACAGGCAACGAAAATATTATAGAATACAATAATATCCATGACGTTGTACTTCAGTCATCCGATGCAGGAGCCATTTATACGGGCTTTAATTACAGTACATACGGAAATGTTGTACGCTACAATTGTGTTTATAATATCGGTTCAGGCGACTTTACACCGAATGCCATTTATTTTGATGATAATACATCCGGTCAGACAGCTTACGGCAATGTTCTTATAAATATTCCAGGATATGCTTTTTTAATCGGAGGAGGCCGTGACAACAAAGTAACCGATAACCTTATTATAAACGCTCAGAAGGGTATTGATTACGACGACAGAGCATATGACGGATATCATAATGACGGCTGGTACGGTAAAAACGTAAAGGAATCTGACGGACGGCTGTGGGTTCTTATGAATGAGGCAAAAGCTCTCAATGAAAAGTGGAATCATAAATATGAGGGTATAGACAGAATGCATCAGGATTATAGCAGAGAAGACGACGAAGGTTTTGCGGTCAATCCATCCGGTTCTACCGTAACTGGTAACGTAATAATCAAAAAGGATGGCAAAATCGGAGATATCGCAGATTCTGTGTACAAATATTCCAATGTCAGCGGTAATTTTACATATAAGCTTAAAAATGCTGAGGAATTTTTTGCGGATATGGAGAATGGAAATTTCTCTTTTGCTGAAAACTCACAGCTTATAAAAGATAATCCCAATCTTAAAGAGATTTCATTTGAGAAAATAGGCAGATATTAATAGGATGCTAAGCTTAAATTCTTTAAACCGATTGATGATGTCTTAAATTCAGCATAAAACGGAGGGCTGTAAAGATGAAACAACAAATTAAAGGAAGCAAAGGCAAAATGAAAATTGTAATTTTAATTTCTATATTGATACTTGTTCTGATTGCGTCTGCCCTTATAATTGCTTTACCCCGAAAAGGAGCCGAATCTCATGAAGTTTGGACGAATACTGAAGGAAGTTTCAATATTGACAGTTTTGCATCGCTCGACAAAACAGAAAATAAAGATTTTGTCATTTTACAGTTGAGCGATCTGCAATATTCGGGAAAATATCCCCTTCCTGAACACGATAGCGGCATAAGCAGAAGCAAACTTTATGATGATCTGATTGCTAAAATTGATAAGGCTGTTAAAGAGACAAACCCTGACTTGATTATTTTGCCCGGAGATCAGGTATGGGAATATTTTAATGATGTCTATATGAAGAAAATCGGAAAAGTTATTGATTCTTATGGGATTGCGTGGGCTCCCGTATTTGGTAATCACGATGACGAAGGAAGAGCGGATAAAAATAAGCTCGGTGATATAATGGAGAACGATTTTGAGAATTGTCTGTTCAAAAAGGGACCGAAAAATATCACAGGAGTGGGCAACTATATTTTGAATATCAAGGAAAACGACAAAATCCTTTATTCCGTAATAATGCTCGACTGTGGTGATGTAAAAACTGTAAATAAAATCCCCGGTAAGTATGTGTATCCGTATCTTGATTACAATCAGATTGAATGGGCAAAGTGGAATATGGAAAACATAAGCAGTCACGAGGGAAATAAAGTCCCGTCACTTCTGGTGACACATCAGGCTCCGTATACATTGAGACAGTACTACGATAAATGTAATGCGGAAAATTTTGAAGCAGGTAACGAGAGCGGTATTGTGGAAGTACCGGAAAATATGGGCTTTGGAAAATTTATGGAAGCACCAGGAGCTTATGCCGATATGGCCGGATACAACAATACAAACTGGGAGAACGTTGCCGGACAGTTTGGTACAACGCACATTATTCTGGCACATGATCATGTTAATGATGCTGTTATAAAACTTAATGGAATGTGGTACTGTTACGGAAGAAAGGTCGGTAAATACTCCTACAGCAACGAAGAGATGCAGGGTTATACTACATACAGTATAAACAGCAGCCGTGAAGTAAAAGTTGAGCATCATACTTTTTAAAATGCAGCGAGATAGCTTTTACAAAGTGCAAATAGAGCGGCAAAGCTTTAATATTAGAAAACCAAATTGAGGCTTTGGGGATATCTCCATGAAAAAAGTGCAGTAAAGTAATTTTAATTATTGGACTGAACTTTTAACTTTATATGGTGTGAATTTAGAAATATTATGATAGGCAGCAGAGGATGAAAAGTGATGACATCAAAGCAGCGCTTTCTGAAAATACTTAACGGAGTAATTCCTGACAGGGTCCCTATATCCACTTATGAGCTTTGCGGATATATTCAAAATTCTTTGAGAACACCCAGCCGTCTTATAGAGCCTCATGGATTACATACGTGAGCAGACGGATTCAATCACGATGTATGATCCAGGGGAGAAGCCGACTTTAAAATCAATGATGCTTTATAAAAATTACCGATATAAAAAATGGGATTAAGACGGCTTTCATGTTGAGAAAATTACTCTGAAAACGCATAAAAAGGAGCTTGTGCAGGTATGTAAACATAACGATTTTGTTATGACCACTTGGAAAGTTGAGCATTTCTGCAAGGATTCTGACGATATCGACGCTTATATGTCCATGCCCTTTGTGCCTGCAAAAAGTGTTTATTGATACAGCTTTAGAATATGGTAAGTATTGATTTTATAAGTTTTTTGTTTTAGCAAGTAAAAGACCCATATGGTAGTTTTGTAATCTACCATATGGGTCTTTTTATCTTTTGAGTTAAAGAATTACTTCTTTGCCTGTCTGCGCAGATTCATAAATGCCGCACAATATTTTAATCATATTAACTCCCTGATCTATAACGAAATCCGGTTCAGTTTTTCCATTTATTACATCAATAAAATGAAGAATATTAGCTTTGTGAATAAGAGTGTGATGCTTTTCCTGCCTGATTTTTGAAATACAGTCTTGGAGTCTGTTGACCGGTTTTCCGTTATAAAGAGTATAAATTCCGTCCTCCCATTTTACACCCAATTTGGTGCCTCTGAGTTCCACAAAATTTTTCTCTTTTTCTATATTTGAAGCCCAACTGAATTCTATCTGGAGGGAAGCTCCGTTTTCAAATTTAATAAATCCCGTTGCTAAATCCTCAACGTCAAAAGTTCCGCCTTTGACTGCCTCTCCGAAAGTTGCATGAACACTATCCTGCTCATCTTCTGAATCAGCAAACTTATTATATGTGCATCCAGTAACGGAAACCGCTTTTGGATTACCCATAAGATAAATTGCGAGGTCAATCATATGCACACCTAAATCGATAAGAGGACCGCCGCCTGACTGAGCCTTTGTGGTAAACCATCCACCTCTGCCGGGGATACCTCTGCGTCTAATCCATCCGCATCTGCCAGTATAGATCTCACCAAAATCGCCGTTTTCTATCATTTTTTTGAGTTCCTTGGTTGAATACCAATAACGGTTATTTCTCATAACCATAAGATGTTTACCGGTTTGCTCCTGTATCTGTTTCATTTTAAGAGCATTTTCAACAGAAATGGTATCAGGTTTTTCACAGAAAACATGAAGACCGTGTTCCATAGCATAAATTGCAATTTCTGCATGGAGATAATTTGGTGTGCATATATCCACGAAATCAAGATTTTCTTTTTCTATCATTTCTTTATAGTCGGTATATTTCGGGAGCTTACCGAGCGATTTTTCAAACCTTGAAAATTTTTCACTGTTTATATCGCAAAGGGCAACTACCTTTGCTTCCTTATTGCCTATGTATGCCGGAAGATGCGAATCGTGAGCAATGTTTCCGCATCCAATAATTCCTACTTTTAACATGTCATCTCTCCTGTTCAAGTGTTTTTAAAAAGTCGATAGATTTTTTTACATCTAATCTGGGATTTTCGCTTTCATCAAGCTCAATAAGTGCATATTCTGTTCCGAGTTTTTCTCCGGCAGCAATGTAGTCTTTAAATTTGAGAACGCCGCTGCCTAAAGGAAGAATTTTTTTACCGTTTTCCACTCCTGAAGAATCCTTAAAATGAAGAATTGCAGTTCTGTGTCCTGTTTTTTCAATAATCTCTGTTACATTCTGACCTGCATAATCCGCCCAGTAGCAGTCAACGCAGAAGCAAACGTTTTCGTTAAGGTTTTCAAGAAGAAAATCAAAAATAATCTTTCCTTCAATTTTTTCAAATTCAAAGGCATGATTGTGATAGCAAAGCTTCATGCCGTATTTAGCAGCTTCATCTGCACTGCCATTAAAAATATCGGTAAACTTTTTAAGTGATTTGAGATTTTTTCTGTATTTTGCAGGCATGCCGCCGATACCTATTATGTTTGCTCCGTAAACGAAGTGTTCCCTTATCAGGGAATCAATATGATTCTTAATTTTTCCGAAATCACTGTGGGACGATATAACTTTAATACCGCTCTTTTCGGCAGATTCGCGTATTTCAAGGTCTGTCATTTTAGGCATACAGGCAAGCTCAACATTTTCAATTCCAATGGAATTGAGATAACATAATAAGCCAATTAAATTTTCCTTTTTGCTCAGTTCGTCCCTCATTGTATAAAGCTGTAATCCGTATTTCATAAATTACTCCTTATGCCCAGTTTATTCCATCAGGCTTTGGTTCTTTAATCATAGTATTTTTAAGAAAATCAATCGCCTTTTCGAGTCCTTCTTTAACGCTCATGAGGCTGTCCTCATGTTCAATAGAAACAGCTCCGTTATATCCTATTGCATTAAGCGCACTGAATATCTCTTTCCATTTGGCAGCATCGCTTCCGTAGCCTACGGTTCTGAAAATCCAGCTTCTCTGGAGCTCTTTTGTGTAGTGCTTTGTGTCAAGAACACCGTTTATACTTGTATTGTATGTATCTACCTTTGTGTCCTTGGCGTGAAAATGATGTACTGCATCGCCTAAATATTTTATCGCTCTTACCGGATCTATACCCTGCCAGATAAGGTGGGACGGGTCAACATTTGCGCCTATTATATCGCCTACAGCATTCCTTAATTTCATAACAGTTTCTGGATTATAAACGCAAAAACCGGGATGCATTTCCAAAGCTATTTTTTTAACGGAATGCTTTGCCGCAAAGTCCGCCGCTTCTTTCCAATAAGGTATAAGTACTTTATTCCACTGATAATCAAGGATTTCAAGAAAATCCTCTGGCCATGGGCACACAACCCAATTGGGATATCTGCTGTTTTCGCAGTCTCCCGGACAACCGCTGAACATTATAACTGTGTCAACGGACAGCTTTTCTGCCAATATACAAGTTTCCTCAAAATCGCTGCGTGCTTTGTCAGCTGTTTCCTTATTGGGATGTACAGGATTGCAGTGAGTTGAAAGGGCGCAAATCTTAAAAGAATATTTATTTATCAGCTCTTTCAGCTTTTCAAGTTCGTCGGGATTTCTGTTTAATTTAAAAGCATCAGCATGAGCTGTTCCCGGAAATCCTCCGCATCCAAGTTCGATAGAGTAAACCCCTAAAGATGAGAGGTATTTTAATGCTTCTTCAAAAGTCATGTCCGCAAGAATCGGATTAAAAACACTAAGTTCCATTTTATTTCAGTTCCTTTTTAACATAAAGTTTAATATTTTTTTCGAGAGGTGCTGCGTGTTTGCAGTTTTCATTTATCGAATAACCTGATGACTCTTCTGAACCCTGAGTCCATAAAGCAGCGTTTAATATAATCTGTTTTATTTCTTTCTGATAATATATTGGGAATGTTTCATGACCGGGCTGAAAATAAAAGATTTTTCCGTTTTCGTAATGATATGTAAATCCGCTTCTGAAAATTTCTCCGCCCGGATACCAGCCGACAAAAACGATGTCGTCAGGAGTTGGTATATCAAAGGGTTCTCCGTACATTTCATCTTTGGGAATAAATATCTGAGCGGGTATTCCCTTTGCAATGGGATGATATGGATTTACATTATAAAGGCGCTCATGTTTACCGTCCTCACGCCAGTGAAGTGACCCTGACTTTCCCATAAGAGCCTTAAAAGGTTTGCTGAAATGTGCGGAATGAAGAAAAATAATTCCCATTCCTCTTTCAACGTTTTTGACAATGCGTTCTACGGTTTCATCTGTAACCTCTCCGTGACGGCAATGAGCCCAGTATAAAAGCACATCTGTTTTTGACAGCAGTTCATCGGAAAGTCCTTGGTCCTTTTGGTCGAGCCATGCAGATGTTACATTGTGACCTGAAAATATTTCACCTATTGCATCGTTCATACCATTAGGATAAGCTCTTTTTATTTTTCTTGACTGCTGATCTGCGGAATTTTCGTTCCAGACAACAATATTCATTATTCTTAACCTCCTTATTTATATTTCAGTTTCTATTGTTCTTTTTTCTGCCATTGACTTAAATCCTGCTTCCATTACAAGCATACATCTCATTACGCTTTCATTGCTTATTACCGGTTCTGCTCCGTTTCGGACACAATCATATACATTTTTATAGAAAGCATGCTTTTCTATATTAACTTTAGGCAAACGATATTTTCTTATTGTTGAATGGCTTCTGTTGGCCATGGTTTTGGTAAATCCGTTGCCTGCGCTTATTCCCTTATTCTTTTTGTCCTCAAAAGTTTTGACTTTGATGATTTTTCCACGGCAGTTCCAGCCCTTTATAATTCCGGTTCCGTCAAGGCCGTAGGCGTACCATCTTGGTGTGGGAATAAACTTGTTTGTATCTATGTATATTTTGGCTTCAAATCCGTCTGCAAAATCAAGAGTCATATCTATTCCGTCGTCACAGTCAAGGCCATAAACAAAGCTTCCTCTGCATGTAACACCGGTAACCTTTTCTTTGTGCATGAAAAGCATTTGGTCGATAAGATGTACGCCCCAATCCCACAGCATTCCTCCACCTTTGGCTTTAATTTTTCGCCATGAGCCAGGGACGCCGTGACTTCCGGTTACATTGCTTTCAACTTTATACATATTGCCTGTTAAACCCATATCGTGGATGCTTTTGATAATAAGAAAATCCTTATCCCAGCGTCTGTTCTGATGAACCATCAACAATACGTTGTTATCTTCAGCTGCTTTTATCATTCTTTCAAGACTTTCACTTGAAACAGTTACAGGCTTTTCACAGATTATATTTTTCCCCGCCTTAGCAAGACGCAAAGCATAAAACTCATGGACATCGTTTGGTGTCGCTATAAGTACAACTTCTATATCTTTATCAGCTTCAAGAGATTCATATGAATCATATACTATAAGTCCGCGATTTTTTGCTTTTTCACATGCTTGAGGGTCTATATCATATACTCCCTTAACTTCAAAAAGTCCTGATTTTCTCATTTCTCCATAATGGTAACCTGCCATTCCGCCAAAACCGATAATAGCAGTTTTCAATTTTTTCATAGCGTTCATTCTCCTTGACAGTGATTTCCCGTTGGGCTATAATCATCTTACTCAAAAAGCAGGTTGCAGTATATAAAAAAACAGCCAAGAAGCATGAAAAATAGGCGAATTAAGATAAAACCATGTGAAAAATCATCAACGAGGACTGAAAAAATGCATTTTCTTAAGAAAAATGACCCATGTTATGCATCGGACGATAAAATATCCCAAACATCAAAATTTCGTGTGAAAAACAAGAACTGCAAATATGAGCTTGAACGTGATAAAGAGGAACGGTATTACATATGTAAAGCAAGACACTGTTGTCCCGCTCATTTCCATAAACAGTTGGAAATTGTTTACTGTAACGTAGGAAAACAAAAAGTGACCGTAAACAATACAGGATATGTTCTGAAAAGAAACGACATTCTTATAATAAGCCCTTATGCCATACATTCCTATGAAGCATCATGGGCAAAATGTACGACGGTATGTGTGCCGACTGTTTTCTTTTCATATTACAATAAATATTTTTCCAGTCTCAGCGCAGAAAACAGAGTTATAAGAGCCTGTAAGAAATCAAAAAACGCTTTGAAAGCAATAAAGCTTGCAAAACGTTCACCTGATAAAAATTATTATTGCAGCCTTGCCGCTATACTTAAAATCCTTGGCGAGCTTGTGGATCTGGGCGATTTTTCTCCTATTTCCGATTCATCTCAAAATGATTTGATTACTGTAATTACAAATTATATAGATGACCATTACAAAGAAAAAATAGATTTAACATCTCTTTCCGCTCACTGTCATTACAGTAAAGCATATCTTTCACAGTTCTTTAATGAACACTTCAATTGCAGTTTCAACGATTTTGTAAATATTGTCCGTCTCAATGCATTTGTAGAGCTGCAAAACAAAAACGGAGGCAATTTCAGCGATAACGCTTTTGAAGTTGGTTTTCAGACTACAAGAACCTTTTATAATGTATTTAAGGAAAGGTATAATGTGACGCCAACAGAGTATTTTAACAATATCAAATAGATAGTTTGATTGTTATTGCTGCTTTTAAATCGTCATATTGTATGGATGTTTATATTCAAAACAATGACTGAAACTTTGTCGTTCGTGGTTTGGTAAAAGTTAAAATGGATTTTAAGCAGTCGCATTAAGCGGCTGCTTTTTTTAATTCCGCATAGCTGGATATTGCTTGATAATTTAACACTTAAATACTATGAACTTTATCTGTGATGCTCTAAATTTTTTGCATAATTTAAATGTTTTTTTAGAATATTTCCAAGTTTGTAAGCAAAATACACATAAGTTTATGATATTTGCGCAAATTTTAATATATTTTGATAGTTTGCGCCATGATAATATATAAGTAAATTCAGAGGTTCTTGGAGGAAAAAATGGAAATTGGTTTTACGAGCACCACTTTCAGACAGATTAAAGATTTGGAAAAGATAGTGGATATAGCAAAAAGAGCAGGGGCTGATTGTATCGAATGGGGCGGAGACATCCATGTAAGAACACTTGACGACGCAAAAAAGGCAAAAGCACTGTGTGAAAAAAGCGGTTTACAGATTTCTTCTTATGGAAGCTATTATGTGGTCGGCAGCAATGATTATGAAGAATGGACACGTATATGCAAAATCGCATCTGAAATGAGAGCAAAAAGTATAAGAGTGTGGCTGGGAAAGAAAGGCAGCGCCAAAACCGGAACAGAAGAATATAAAAATCTGCTTTCCGATGCTAAAAGAATCTGCGCTCAGGCGAAGGAATATGGATTAATAGTTTCACCCGAATGTCATAAAAATACATATAACGATAATACTAACGTTTTTCTGAATTTTGCAAGAGAACTGGATGCCGATAATTTCAGAACCTACTTTCAGTCACGTTATCTTGACTGGGAATATGATAAAGACAGACTTGAGAGAACAATTTCACTGATCGAAAATGTCCATATCTCTTATTCAGAGTGTGTGAGAATGCAGTTTTTCGGAAAGAAAGATAAGACTTATGTTTCAAAAATTCTCAGAAAGCTTTTAGAACTTGATTATTCGGGCAAAGTGCTTTTGGAATATACCTATTTTGGATTGCCGTCATATTTTGAAAAGGATATTTACAGATTACGAAAGCGGGTGAATGGCGAAAGATGAACATTGCGCTGTTTGGCACAAACCATTTGCAGTTTGACAAGGTTTTTTCAAAAGAAGTTCTCGAAAAGCTAAAATCTTTCGGCAAAATATCCGGGATGATAAGGAAAAAGGATTTGGAAGAAAACAGAGAGTTCCTCAAAGACTGTGAGTTTGCTTTTGGTACTTGGGGAATGCCGAAATTTTCAAAAGAGGAAATTCGTGAATACATGCCGAAATTAAAGGCTGTTTTTTACGCAGCGGGTACTGTACAGTATTTTGCAAAGCCGTTTTTAGAATGCGGAGTGCGGGTTTTCAGTGCAGCGGCAGCAAACGCTGTTCCTGTTGCTGAATATACCTTTGCTCAGATATCTCTTGCGGCTAAAGGATATTTTCAGTCTGCAAAAAGATATCGTCTGCTGCCATTAAGCTCTCTGGCATTTGCAAATGCAGCGGACGGAAATTTTAAAATAAAAGTCGGTTTAGTTGGACTTGGTGCAATCGGAAGTATGGTGGCGGAAAAGCTGCAATCTCTTGATGTACAGGTTTATGCATATGATCCTTTTGTATCTCAGCAAAAAGCGGAGGAACTTAATGTAAAGCTTGTGGATTTAGATACTCTCTTCAGCGAATGTGATGTTATCAGCAATCATCTTGCCAATAAACCTGAACTTAAAAATGTATTTAACTATAACCTGTTTAAAAAAATGAAAAAACATTCTACTTTCATAAATACCGGACGAGGTGCACAGGTAAATGAATACGCCCTTGCGCTGACTCTGACACTGCATCCTTCCAGAACGGCTGTTATTGATGTGCTTAAAAGTGAATTTTTCCCTTATGTCAGTCCGCTGTTCTGGTGTCACAATGCAGTTATTACTCCACACATTGCAGGCAGCACCGGCAAAGAACCTCAGCGCATGGCTTATTACATGATCGACGAATTCGAGCGAATACTTGACGGACTTCCTGCACAGTATGAGGTAACCGAAGAAAAACTGAAAACAATGGCGTAAGCGTTTATTTTAAATTTAAGGGAGGCTTTGTTTTATGGGCAAAATCAAGGAAACCATTTCGGCTTTTCGCAATGACGGCTCCGACCCGAGAAAAAATGATGCATGGAGAATTTTACTGTTTGCTCTTAACAATTCCGGCGGATTGTCAATTATGCATCTTATGGGAAAATGGTCATATTATACTCAGAACGTTTTGCAGCTTGGAGTTTTTCTTTCCTCCATTGTTATGTTTATGACTTTGCTGGATGCTGTAACTGATCCTCTCATTGCAAACTGGTTTGACCGTTTTGAATCAAAGCACGGAAAGCTCAGACCCTTTATGCTTATGGGATGCATAATGTCTTTTGTACCGGCGGTTGTTATATTTTGCTATCCTGTCAATGCAAAAATCCCCTTATGGGCAACCTATGCGATTCTTACACTTATGTACGCTATCATAGTTGTAGGCAATACAATCACCATGACTGCAACGAGAGCAGGACAGGCAATTATTACCCAGGATCCCGGACAGCGTCCCCTTTATGCTTTAGGTCAGACAGTATTTGATGCAATAGTCATGGCTTTTGTTTCGCTGGTAGTAACAGGCGATATTATCGGAAAAATGCAGGATGCACTGGTATGGCGTGTTTCAATTATGGTTTTATCGGTTGTTTCTGTTATTTTGGTTCTTATTGCAATGCAGGCTATAAAAAACCGTGACAATAAAACTTATTATTCTGTTTCGGAAAAACATGAAAAAGTTAAAATCACCGAATTCCTTAAGCTTGTAAAGAGAAGTAAGCCCATGCGCAGCCTTATTGCCGCTACGGCTTCCGATGCTCTTGCTGCAGGTGTACGTGCCACTTTGGCAATTTATCTTTTTGCCAATATCATCATGCAGCGCAGTCTTTCTGCAACCTTTGAAATTGTTTCCGGAGTTTTATTAGGTGCGCCTATTCTCCTTATAGGTATTTATTTTGCTTCTAAAAAAGGTTCAGCGGTGGTATACTCTAAAATTTCTATTGTACAGACACTTCTGGCATTAAGCGGATTCTTTATCTGCATCTTCTTTTTACCTGCCGATCCTGCACGTGAGTATTCAGGATTAACCTTTGGTGTTCTTGCAACTCTCTTGATTTTCGGAATTTATATGAGCACTCTCGGAATTTCATCCAATCTTGTAAATGCCATGACAGGAGATTTGGCGGACTATGAGTTTTATCAAAGCGGAAAATTTATTCCCGGAACCATAGGCGCAACACTTACATTCTGTAATAAAATAGTGAGCAGCTGTGTTGGACTTGTAGTTACAGGTATTATGCTTTTCTGCGGATTCAAAGGAAGCGGAGAAGTGGCAGTTGTGCCGGAAAACGTTTTTGTTAATTATCGTTTCTACTACTGTGTAGCTGTTTCGGTATTTATTCTGCCGGCAATCGGACATTTTATTACATATATTGCCATGCGCAAATATCCTCTTGATGCAAAAACGATGAATGAAGTCTCTTTGTACATTGCTGAAAAGCGTGGTGTGCTCAGCAAGGAGAAAGCAAAGGAGGACTGAGATAAATGTGGTTTTTATATGTTGTCTTAGGGATTATAGGACTGTACATTTTAATTAACATTGCCGTATTGCTGGTTCGTCTTATGCAGAAGCCTCTGCCGGATAAGCCTGAAAAAATGAAAAATTCCACCGTTACCATGTCCGAAGAGGATGACAGGGATTTTACAAATTTATATCTTTCACTTATGGGAAAATCCCAGAACAGCAGCGAAATGCCCACGGAAGAACACATAATGAAAGTTTTGTCAACACAGGCTGAGTTTATAAACGGCAGATTTGATTGTTCGGA
Source organism: uncultured Oscillospiraceae bacterium (assembly GCA_958366985.1). Taxonomy (GTDB): domain Bacteria; phylum Bacillota; class Clostridia; order Oscillospirales; family Acutalibacteraceae; genus UMGS263. The sequence goes on along the minus strand of CATXDC010000006.1, from coordinate 96,029 downwards.
TTTCAGATTGCAGCTTCTGTTCCGTATTTATAAAGACTGCTCACATAAGCTTCCCGAAAAAGCAAAAGAGCTTATTAAAAATACTTTTCTCAATTTCAAATATTTCATGGATGAACCAGGCGACGACAGTATGTGTTTCTGGTCTGAAAATCATCAGCTTCTATTTCCTGTAAGCGAATATCTTGCGGGACAGGAATGGCCCGATGAAATTTTTACAAACAGCGGCATAAGCGGCAGGGAGCACATGGAAAAAGCCATAAAGCGTATAAATGCGTGGATGAAGCAAAGGTTTGATTACGGCTTTTCCGAATATCTCAGCAACAATTATCTTCTTGAAGATGTTGGTCCTATGTCCAACTATATTTGTTACAGCAAAGATGCGGACTCCGTACAGAAAATGAAAATAATCATGGATCTTTTGTGGCTGGATGTAGCTCTTAACTGTGTAAATAATCGATTTGCCGCAGCCAGCAGCAGAATGTACGGAAACAATAAAGCGGGAAATCACTTGGGCAACAGTCTCACTTTTTGTATGAATAAGCTTTGGGGAGAGGAATGTGCGGCAAATTTAATTTCTGATGACTCTCTCAGTGATACGGAGCGCTTACAGGCGAAAAAGGAACTGGATGTACAGGCAAACAGCATGAGTGTAAACTTTGCCGCCCTTTTGGATAGCGGGCTTTATACACTTCCAGAAGTTATACGCCGAATTGCAGTATCACAGGAAGAAATGGAAGTAAAAATGAGCGAAGGCCTTTCACCCCAGGATCTGGAAGATGAAAATCTTGTGGGACTTGAGGATGAAAAGATTATGGCTCAGTGGGGAGCCGAAAGCTTTACAAATCCTCAGGTAATTGAAAATACGGTGAAATATATCCGTAAAAATAAGATGTACAAAAATCTCTTTATTTACTATTTCAAGTTCCTCGATCTGCCTGTTTTTCGCATGATTAATTTACGAAAGCTATGTGAAAAACATGAGCTTATGACTCACGGAATTGCATTGGGAAGGGGAAATATATACACTTACCGCACAAAATATTATTCCATGTCCACATTGATTGCAAAGGATGTGGATTCCTGCGGAGCACAGGAGCATATCTGGACTGCGAATCTGGCTCAGAATCTCACTCTTTTTACAACCCAGCCTGCACGTATGGACGCAAACGGCTACGGTTCATCGCCAGGCTACTGGATAGGCAACGGCAGATGTCCCATGAGCGTTCAGGATAAAAACGTAAATATAACCATATATAAACTGCCTGTGGGAAAAAGGCTTCTGGAATTCAAAACTGCGGATATGACCCATGTTTATTTTCCGAAGTGTTTTTATGACCGTGTGGAACATAAGGGTAATATGATTTTTGCTCAGAAGGATAAAGTGCTGGTAGCTGTATTATCCGACGGCGAAATGAAATTTAAGCCATTCTGTAAGGACAGTGTCGAGCCTCTATATAAAAGCGCCGGTATTGATGCACAGGAGGAAATGTATCAGATTACAGGCGAGTTTGACCTTTGCCGTGAGGGCGGAGAATACCATACATATATTACTGAACTCTCGGATACCGATAGGGAAACCTTTGAAGAATTCCGTGAACGCATTGAGAATACCGAAAGTCATTTTGGCGGTGACCGTGTGGTTTATTATGCTTCAGGCAATAAGATGGAGGTAAGTTACAGCGGTGATTATCTGATAAATGGAAAGGCCGCTGAAAAAATAGAAAAGCGTTATGACTGCAAATTCTGTTCTGCCGAAAGAAAGGCGCAGGAAATTAATGTTTCAGCTTACGGATGCGATCTTCACCTTAACTATTCAAAAGGTGAGAGGTATTAAATTATCATTTTGCAGACGCTGATTGTGTCTGGATTTTGCTACAAATATTGAGGGGATGCAGTATGAAAAAAATATTGTCAGTGGTTCTGCTTTCGCTTTTGATAGTCACGGTGATTTTTTCCTTTGCCGGATGTTCTGATGAAACTAAAAGCGGAGAAAAGGCAGTACTTCCTCAGCTTAAAACTTCCACTGAAAAGCTGTATGTAATAGACGGAGATAAGCTTACCGATGATGAGTATATTATGATAAGCTCTCTTCAGGGAATTACGGCTCAGAGTGAAGCGATGATATTTATAAAAAATTCAAACAATGCTGTTTATATAAAGGATTATCTTAATTCCAATTCAGTTGAGGTAAAGGAATTTTCTTCGCCTTGGGAGCTTGTTGAAACTTGCAGGGATGCTTTAAACGGATGTGTTGTTTTTGAGCGTGGAAATAATATTACAGTCAATACTGCCGCAACTGCTGCGGGAGCGGAAGGCTTTTTGATGGTATCGGGAGAAATGATACCAAATGCCGAAAAGCTGGGACTGGAAATAAAAAAGGATATGACCGAAAAGGATAAAGAGGGAAACTATAAAAATACATATGAAAGTGTCTTTGAAGAATATGGTGACAGGCTCAATAAGAATGTTGTAATTCATCAGAGCCCGGAGCTGAGAACTCTGCGAGACTATGCAATAGCGGCGAAAGCGTTTTGTTTTTACACCGATGAAAACAGCCGCAGTGAGAAAGCTTTTCGTGAAAAAGTATTCAGGTGGGCAAATGTGAACGCTCCGTCTCTTGGATGGAGTGCCGATGAGATAGGCTATGTAAAAGCCGCAAGTGAAAACGGCATGTATATTGTGGCATCAGACCATTGCTCAAATCTTAGCTATCTTTCGGGCTATAAAAAGGATGAACCGATTAAATTTGAGAGAAAGCCTGACAATATAAAAGCCGATGAAAATAAGCATTATATTGCCCTTATTGTCAGCGACGGTGATAACGTTCAGTGGTTTGAGGAGACTTTTGCATTTACTGGACATTTTGCCCAGCGTCTTAAAACCAATTGTGACTATAAGCTCACCTTTACTGCACCTCCTCTTTTAGCTGAACTTGCACCGGAAGCTCTCAGGTATGTTTATTCAGTGGCTGGCGAAAACGATTCATTTATCTGCGGAGTTTCAGGAATGGGATATATCAACCCAACAGAATATCCTGAGGAGTATCTTGGAATATTTACTGAGAGTACAGTTGAAGAAATGAAAAAGTCGGGTCTTACCCCCCTTACTATACTTGATAATTCAACTTCCAAGAGAAAACTCAGAAAGGCCATGGGTTTTTACGCTGATAATGAGAGCATACAAGGCGGATTTATGCAGATAAAGGATAAATATGAATCTCTAGGAGGAGAAATAATCTGGTGCTCAGATAAGCCCTTTATAAGTGTCAGAAAATCCATGTGGTATATACCGAAAAATGATGAGCACGTTTCAAAGGAGTGGATTGAGGATTTTGCACAGGAAATAAATTCCTTACCTGCCGATATTCATTCTCAGGACGGATATTCTTATATTAATATTCATCCTTGGTCAATGGATATTGCAGATGTTGACTATCTGGTGTCGCTTCTTGATGAGCACATTGAAATAGTTTCGGCTGAAGAGCTGCTGAATCTTGTAAAAGAGAATGTAGAGCACTGAATTAGTGCTGTGGGAACTGTTTCCTGTCAGATATAAAGCCATATCACAGCGCCTGAGTTAAAATATTCTCAGGCGCATTTTTTGTTTTTTCTAATATAAGTTATAAATGTTATAACATACGCATATGTAAATTATAAAAAATGATTTTGCTTGTCAAAACACGCTATTTTAATTGACTGAAACGACAAATTTTGATACTCTTTTCACAAGGAGGAGAAAAAGAATGTATGAAAAAACCGAACCTCTTTGGATGAATGTGTATAAGAAAATCAAATATGATATAACAACTTCAAAGTATAAAGAAGGGGATTATCTTCCAAACGAGCTTGAGCTTACTTCGATTTATAATGTAAGCCGTATAACGGTGCGCACAGCTCTTGCAAAACTTGCCGACGATGGACTTATAAAAAGAATAAAAGGAAAAGGAACGATCGTACAGCGTGGAAAAATAGGTGAACCGCTTTTAAAAATCAGGGGATTTACTCAGGAGATGAAGCAGAACGGACTCATACCCGGTACCGACTATGCAAAATACGAACAGAAAACAGTTTCCGGTTATGTGGCAGAAATTTTCGGAGTTAATCTAAGCAAAAAATTTAATGTTATAGAGCGGGTAAGAAGCATAAATGGTACAACAGTAGGATATTTTGTCACCTACATAACTCCGGATGTTGCGCTTCCCCATGACAGCAGTCTTTACTATGGTTCCCTTTATGAGCTCCTTGAGGAAAAAGGAATAGTTGTTGACAGTGTGACACAGACCATAAGTGCTGAAATAGCTGATAAAACAACAGTAAAAATGCTGGGTCTTGTTAAAGGCGAGGCCATAATGGTCATGAAGCGTTTCGGATACATGAACGGAAAACTCGTCGAGTACAGTATCTGTAAATACGACGGGAAACGATATGAATACAAAATGGAAATGAAAGGATGAGGGGTCTTGGCATCAGCAGTAAAAAAGCACAACTACGAAAGGCAGGTAGATACAAAGGAAAGGCTGGCTTTTTATGTAAGCTCCTTTTTCCGGGATATGTCCTATGCACTTATAGGCGGATATCTCACTTTGTTCTATATCGACATCATGGGCTTTGCAGGAACGGCGGCGCTTATTGTAATTCCCATAATCACCAGACTGTGGGACGGCGTAAATGATCCGCTTTTGGGAGCCTATTTTGACAAGAGAAACTACGGCAAAGAAAAGGCACGTCCGATTTTTAAATCCACTTCCATAGTGGTTGCGGTGCTGATAGTGCTGATGTTTTACGCACCGAAATTTTCAGAAAATCCCTATACGGATTATGTTATCAAAAGCATCTACGCTGTTATAACATACATAATTCTCGAAGCCATGCACACCCTTAACGGAACGGCTTTTATGTCCCTTTATAACTCAATTTCAGAAAACCCCGATGAAAGAACGGAGATAATCTCCATTGCGAGACTTTTTTCTACAGCAGGTACAGGTGTTGTAGGCGGCCTTGTTCCGATTCTTCTGGGCTTTTTCAGAAACGACGATGTTGTTGCAAAGACATATATCTATCTGGGTGTTGCCTGCTTTGTGGCAGTGGCTTTCCTTATATATAACGCATTGATGTACCGTTTTGTACATGAAAGAGGAATTGTTCCGCCTCCTGAAAAGCAGAAGATACTCCCAATGTTCAAACGCTTTGCACAGAATAAGCTTATTCTTCTCATAATTCTCAGCAGCTGTATTTCAAATTTTATAAACTACGGTACAATTCAGCTTTACTTCTATACCTACAATATGGGAAGTCCGTCTCTTCAGACTATTTTCTATATTTTCACAATACCGTCATTCCTTCTCGGTACTTTCCTTGTACCAAAACTTACTAAGAGATTCAATAAAAGAGATCTCATGATAGCCTGTTATCTTGTTATGGCCCTTGCAAACGGACTTTTCCTTTTCGCAGGATATAAGCCTCCCGTATGGGTAGTGCTTACGGTATTGTTCCTCAATAATATTCCAGTCTGCATAAAGGGTGTACTTTACTGGAGTATGGTTGCCGATAGCGTGGATTACGGCGAATGGAAAACTGGTTACAGAAACGACGGACTCATTTACTCCATTGAGGGCTGTGCATCTAAGATAATCGGTTCTGTGGGAGCTATATTTACTGGTGTTGTAATTTCGGCTATAAACTATGTTCCCAATGCAGCATATCAGACTGAGAGCACAATGAAGGGACTTTTCTATATTCCCCAGATAGTCATAGTAGTAACCTCACTTCTTTCCGTAATACCGTTTTTGTTCTATGATCTTGACAGAAAGAAACATGAGAAGATACTCGGTGAACTTAAAGAACGTAAGAGCGCTGCTCAGTTACAGGGAGAGGAGATGCATCAGTCATGAAAAAAGCTCTGAAAGCAGCTGCGGTTGTTTTGTCGTTGGTGGTCTTTGCCCTTTACATAGCCGGAGCCAGCCGCATAATAAATATTTTTGTAAAGCCCACGGAGCCTTTCAGCGAGCAGTTTGGCAGTTATACAATTGTTTCCGCTCAGGGAGATATAGACCCCGATGACCCCAATGAAAACAGTATCTTCGATAATGCAGATAAAAACCTTCTCTACGGAGAAAATACTCAGCTCAGCGGAAAACAGCTGATGAATCTCTATAAGGCGGAGCTTTCCGAAAACGAGAAATCAGAGAAATCCGAAATCAAAATAGAAATATCGGAAGATGTGGCAGAAGATAAGTCGATAATGGCGGTGCAGGTTGATGATGAAAATAACTGCCATGTTATAGAACACAGTATCGTTTCTGAGGAAGAGGACGGAGTCAAAAAATATTACATGGTTTTCAGTATAGATGAGCCGGGATATTACGGAATGCTTTCCGACCGTGGTCAGGCGCATCTTTCGGGTATGATAGCCGCTGTGACCTTAGGTGTAATCATAGTATTTTACGTCCTTGTGTTTGTTCTTCCCGATATAAAGAAGAATAGAAAAAAATAAGAACCCCAAAGGGAAAATTTAAAAGGGATTGGGCACAGCGAAATTTTCTGATAAATGTTCCGCTGTGCCCATAGATATCTGATTAATATACAAAAAATTATAAGCTGTCAATCATTGCAGCACGGCTGAAACTTATGGATAAGCCCGTGTTTTTTGCACTTTATAAGGCAAATAAAACAGCATAAAAAATTTCTCATAATCAGAATTATTTAAATTAAGGAAAAGGCTGGTTAAACTTATGAGCAATAAAAAGAAAATTTTTACATTGGCAGGAGCTCATCTTGATACAACATGGCTGTGGGATTTGGAGACAACTATCAGTCAGTTTTTGCCTTCAACTCTTAAAGATAATTTCAGTCTCTTTGAAAAATTCCCCGATTACCGTTTCGGTTTTGAGGGTTCGTACAGATATGAAATGACCGAGGAATATTATCCGGAAGACTTCAAAAAGCTCTGCGAATATGTTAAGCAGGGGAAATGGACTCCTCTTGGCAGCGCATATGAAAACGGCGATGTTAACCAGCCGTCCCCAGAGGCTCTTTTCAGAAATATTTTGTACGGCAATGACTATTTTGAAAAGAAGTTCGGAAAGCCGTCAAATGATATTTATCTTCCCGACTGCTTCGGTTTCGGCTATGCTTTGCCGTCCATTATGGCTCATGCAGGACTCAAAGGCTTTTCAACGGGTAAACTTGCTTGGGGCAGTGCATATGGAATCCCATTTGATCTTGGAAAATGGTACGGCGTTGACGGAAGATTTGTATATGCAAATATTAATCCCGGCCCCTATTCGAGAAACCTTTACTCTGTTAGAAAAAACAGAACAATTGCTCCTAAACTCAAAGAAAATATTGAAAAATATGATTTACCCATAACTGCGGCTTTTTACGGAAACGGAGACAGGGGCGGTGCACCCTCTGCAAAGAGTGTCAAAAAGGTGCTCGGAGAAATGATGAAAAATCCTCAGAAAGACACCGACGTTCTTTCCTCCACATCCGTAGAATTGTTTGAATATATGGATAAAGAACTTACCGAAGAACAGAAAAACAAACTTCCTACATGGAATAATGAGCTTTTGATGACAAACCACGGAGCGGGAAGCTATACTTCGAGAGCAGTCGGCTCAAGGTGGAATAAAAACTGTGAAAGGCTTGCGGATGCTGCCGAAAGAAGTCTTGTTGCAGCAAATTATCTGTGCGGATATAAATATCCGCAGGATGTAATGGATACAGCATGGAAGAGAGTTATTGCCCATCATTTCCACGATGATATTACAGGAACCTCTTTCCAGAAATGCTATAAGCGAAACTGGAATGATTATATTCTTTCACAGAATCAGTTTGCAGAAGAGTACAGAGCGGCAAATGAAGCAATTTCTGAAGAGCTTGATATGTCCTTTGTAAAGGGAACAGCTGTTGTGGTTAATAATCCCACTCAGTATGAACGCTGTGAGGCAGTGACAGCCGATGTAAATATCAGTGGTCATGCAAAGGTTCTTGATTCAAAGGGCAATGAAGTTCCGTCACATGCAGGAGCTGGTAAAGTCAGCTTTTTGGCAAAGGTTCCGCCCTTTGGTGTATGTGTATATGATGTGCAGGAATCAGACGTTCCCTGCACCGCTTCAACAGGTCTTTCGGTGGCTGAGAGAACACTGGAAAACAAACACCTCAAAGTGGTGCTGGATGAAAACGGCGATATCTGCGAGATATTCAGCAAAAAGCTTGGCGTCAATGTCCTTTCAGGAAAAATAGCGCTTTCCGTGTTCGATTATAAGGGAAGCAAACCGTGGCCGGCATGGGAGCTTACATATAAAGAGCTGATGAGAGCTCCCAGAGAATATGCCCGCAATCCTCAATTTGAAATTGCGGAAAATTCACCTGTCAAAGGGGTTATTAAAGTTACAAGAACGGCTGGAAAGAGCCGCTTTGTCCAGTATCTTTCTCTGGATTGTGAAAGCGAAACCCTTAAGGTATTTAATGAAGTGGACTGGCGCTCCACTGCTTCACTTTTGAAAGTCCAGTTCCCCCTTAAACCCACAAACAGTATTGCTTCTTATGACTTGGGACTCGGATACATCAAAAGAGGAAACAACACCGAAAAGCAATATGAAGTACCGGCTCAGATTTGGGCAGATATTACCGATACAAGTGAAAAATACGGTGTGTCCGTATTCAGCGATTCAAGAACCGGTTGGGATAAGCCAAATGATAATACACTGCGCCTTACTGTCGTTCATACTCCTGCATATGCTTATCGCTGGGAGACATCACAGCACCTTATGGATTTAGGTATCAACCGTTTTTCATTCGGTGTTTTCTGCCACAGCGGAAAAGTCGGCAGCGACACTCAGACCGCCGCACAGTGCTTTAATCAGCCTATGAACTGTTTTGTTTCAAATCCTCACAGCGGTAAGGTTAAGGACGGATATTCCTTTGCAAGAGTCAGTGATAATTCTGTTATTGTCAGAGCCATAAAGAAAGCACAGAACTCCGACGAAATAATCGTACGCTTTAATGAGGGCGAGGGTGCAGCGAAAAAGAGCGTTGTCTTCGAAATGGGCGACGGTATAGAATCCGCCTTTGAAACTTTGGCAAACGAAAAGCACATTGCCGAAGCTACGGTAAAGGACGGAAAACTTATTTTCAATATAGATGCATTTGCACCGAAAACCTTTGCTGTAAAATTAAAAGGCAAAAAAGAGGAAAAGACAAGCCGTGAAAAGCGTTTCCCACTGCCATTTAACTTTTCTCTTATTTCGGAGAACCACAGCGGAGCGGGAAACAATCACCTTACCATACCGAGAGAAATAATGCCTCAAACAGTTACCTGCGGCGGAATAGGTTTTGATATTGGCAAAGGTAAAGACAATGTGCTTATTTGCCGCAAACAGGTCATTTCACTTCCTGAAAACTGCAAGAAGGTATACATTCTTGCATGTTCCCTTAATAACGACAAAGAAAGTGAATTCTCATTTGGGGAGAATAAAACAAAAATAAAAATAAGCGATTATCAGCAGGCAGTAGGCGCATGGGATCTCGTTGGTTTAAAGGAAACAGGGTATATCAAAAAGGATGTACTTGCCTGGAACTCCACTCACGCTCATTTGAATGGGGAAGATGTCCCTGCAAAGCAGCTTCATGTTTTCAGATATGAACTGCCTGTAATGGGCAGTGAGCTCATTCTGCCCAATGACGAAGATATCTGTATTTTTGCCGTTACAGCAGTAACCGAGGATAAAGCTTTTGTATCTGCAAACGAGCTTTATGATAGTCTCGAAAAGCGTGAATTCGATTATGAAATTTCAAAGCATGATTTAAAAATGGCTTCTCCCGCTCTTTTCGAGAGAATACTGGATAAATTTGTAGACAGAAATAAGGTCGTTGTTTTAAGTCCTCCTCAGGTCAATACAAAGCTTCAGCTTGGAGATATCTACGGAACAATCCGCAGTATTGATATCTTCTCCGCAATCCGTGAATTATTGAAATAATTATATCTAAGCAAAGGGATACTTTTATGAAAAAACTTAAAAAGCAATGGAAAATACATTTGGTGCATCATACGCACCTTGATATAGGCTATACACATACTCAGGATGAGGTGTTGAAACTCCAGCTCGAAAATCTCCGTAAGGCAATGGAGCTGATAAAAAATACCGATAAATATTCTCCTGAAAGTCAGTTTAAATGGAATCCTGAAATCCTGTGGGCTGTCGAATACTGGCTCGACAATGCCGATGAAGAGGCAGTCAGTGATTTTTCACAATTGGTAAAATCGGGACGAATAGGTCTTGACGGACTTTATGCAAATTTCCTTACGGGACTTTGCAGACCCGAAGAGCTTGATAAGAGCTTTAAAATCAAAAGGAAAATTGAAAAAATCTTGGATATCAAAATTGATTCCGCAATGATTACCGATGTCCCGGGGTGGAACTGGGGACTTACCACTTTACTCAGCGAAAACGGTATCAAGTATCTCTCCTGCGGTACAAACAACGGTGACAGAATAGGCTATATCAAAAAGGCTTGGGCCGATGAACCCTTTTACTGGGTGTCTCCCTGCGGAAAAGAAAAAACACTTGTCTATGTTCACGGAAAAGGATATTCCTGGTTTCATACAGGCCCAATGGGTAAAAATAAGGACCTTTCAAGAAAACTTAATCCCGATAGAATTTCGCAGTATCTCTATGAGCTTGAAAAAGAAAATTATCCCTATGACACTATAATTATCAGATACAATATCGGTGCCGATAACGGTCCTCCTGATGAAAAATTATCCGATATAGTTAAGGCGTGGAATAAAAAGTACAGCAGCATGAAGCTTTTTATTTCCACAACTTCACAGGCAATGAGAGATTTTGAAGAAAGCTATGGGGAAAATCTGCCCTGCTATCAGGGTGATATTACCCCATACTGGGAGGACGGTGCGGCATCGTCTGCCCGTGAAACCGCAGTTGCAAGACAGGCAGGAGAAATGTTTACGCAGGCCTCTAATTTGTCATATCTGCTTTCAAAACCCCTTAATGAAAAAATAAGTGACAGAGCGCTGAAAGAGATTCTGCTTTTCAACGAGCACACATGGGGAGCTTATAATTCTATTTCAAAACCTGACCATGAGTTTGCAGTGAGCCAGTGGAACTGGAAAGCGCAGCATGCATATGCTGCACTAAACGACTGTGTAAAGCTTATTGAAGATACTGCGGGCGGAAAGCTTTTGTATCCTGAAGCCTTAACGGATATAATCGAAAATAATGCTCCTAAATGTGAAAATGAATACATAACCGTTCACAACACAAACAGCTGGACTGTAAGCCAGACAATAGAAATAAAGACTGATTATAACTTTGTCCTTGATGAACAAGGTAACGCCGTTCCAGCACAAAAACTTTCGGACGGAAAACTTGCGTTCAGGGTAAAGGATATTGCGACCCATACTTCACGTATATATCGCCTTGCGTATTCCGACAGTATCGAGCAAAATCATGTAAAGAACAGCAGGGGATTTACTATTAGCAACGGGATTATAGACCTTAAAATAAATGAAAAGACAGGCTGCATTTCGAGCATTAATTATAAAGGCAAGGAGTTTGTGGATAAAAGCAAAGCCTTTGAGTTCAATAATTATATTTTTGCAAAGGGAAAGTGGGGCACAAAAAAGATTATTGATAAATCAGTGCCTGAAATTTCGGTAATTGATAAGGGCGATGTTTTAACAAGAGTTAGAATAAAACGCCAGGGATATAAAACGAGATCCATTATAACGGAAATTACTCTGTACAGCGACGATGACTGTATTTATATTACCAATATACTGGAAAGAGACGCTGAGCGGAAAAAGGAAGGTCTGCATTTCAGTTTTCCCTTTAATCTTCCTAATGCACGTGTCAAATATGACACGATTTATGGATCGGCAGAACTGAATAAAGACCAGCTTAAAGGTTCAAATAAAAATTTCATTACGGCTACACGCTGGTTTGATGTTTCCGATGAAAACTGCGGAATAAGCTGTGCTCTTTTGGATGCACCTTTAATAAAAGTAGGAAAGCTTGTCCATGATCCTATCCGAACTGGTAATCCATATCTGTGCGGATGGCTTAAGGAATGTGTTTATGATGGTACTGTTCACTCCTATGTGATGAACAACTACTGGATGACCAATTATAAAGCCGATCAGGAGGGTACAAGCGTATTCAGATATGTTTTTATGCCTCACGGAACGTACAGCGAAGAGCAGACGCAAAAGTTTGCCATGGAGCAAATGCAAAGGCTTCTTGTTGTGGAGGGTAAAACAGATAAAATCTCTGTACCTTTTAAAATAAATGACAAAAGAGTAATTGTGTCGCATTTTGATACCGATGACGGAAAGCCAATTGTAAGGATTTTTAATGCGTCCGAGGAAGATGTTTCTTTGCACATTGACACCGAAACAGCAATATTAAGTCCCAATAAAACATTAAATTCGGATGTGCTTCAATTAGCTCCTAAAGAGACGGTGTTATTAAATCTTAGCGAAAAGAATGCTGACAATAAATAGAGAGATGAAATGGTGTCTGTGTATTCGGTAAATACAGCTATACTTGCAACATAAAAAGGTATGCCTTTTATTAAAAAAATCACAGGATATTTAATCAATATAGTAAAGAAACTGAATACACTGTTTGCTGTTACTCTGGGTAAATATTTTATCAAACTCCAAGGAGATATATTTATGAAGAAAACGTCAAATTATATCAACAAGATAGAAAAGTGTGAAATTTTTGATAATAAATTTTCTGACGCCTTGCCACAAACTGATATAGCGAAAATTTGTGAAAAGCATGCGATGTCAGGTGAAAGAAAAAAAGTGCTGCTTATAGCTTTTGACGCAGTTCGCTCGGATGCTCTTTTGAATATCGTTGCAAGTGCAAATAAGGATAAATATCCCCATTCAGAAGATGTTCCTGGCAGCGGGATAAGCACTTTAAAAAGTGAAGGCGGTTTATATTTTTCTTATGCCGGAGGAGAACTCAGTGATAAAAAAACATGGCAGGAGAGCAGCACCATACCGGGCTTTGCTACAATCCTTTCAGGAAAATGGGGAATTGAAAACGGTGTAATAACCAATAACGACGGATATGAATATCATTCTGATACATTTTTACTTAATTGTGCAAGAGCGGGAAAAAAGGTTTCATTCAATGCTGCATGGGATGCTTTTTTTGATTGTTTGTTTGCTAAAGAAAAAGAAATGGATATGGCGAATTACAGATTTTATCAAAGTAAAAGTGATAGTGAAACTTACCGAAATATTGAAAAATCCATATTAAACGGAGATGACGTTATATTTGGTATTTTTGAAAATCCAGATAACAACGGCCACAGATATATTTTCAGGAATAAAAATCATGCTTATGTAAAGGCCGTAGTGGATAGCGACAGATATGCGTATTTCCTTATAGAGACTGCAAAAAAGAATTTTCCGGACGATGATTGGATGTTCATGATTGTCACAGATCATGGTGGACATATGTATCGTCACGGAACACGCAAGTTTGAGGATTTGGTAACTTTCATAGCATGCAATAAAAAGTTGAATGGGGGAAAAGCATATGATTAAAAAATGTTCAGCCCTTGCATTATGTATATTGATGGTAGTAATCTTTGCATCCTGCGGACAGGGCGGAGAAAAGAAATCGGAAAATTATGTAAAAGTTGAAAACGGCTACGCTTTGGAAAGATTTGAAGGTACAAGTGTAGATAAAACATTTACTGTAAAAGACGAAATAGATGGTGAACCGGTTACGGAACTTATGAAGTTTTCCATTGCCAATGCGGAATATCTTGAGGAAATTAATATAGGAAAAAATGTTGAAAAAATAGATACGTGGGCACTTGCCAATTGCGGAAAGCTTAAAGCGATTAATGTTGACAAAGAAAATCCTTATTTTTGTTCCGTTGACGGTGTTTTATTTACAAAAGATATGAAAACTTTGCTTGCTTATCCCAACAGTTCACACGGTGTTGCATATGACAAAACCGGTGCGTTTTCATCATTGGGAAGTTATACAGTTCCGGAGACAGTCGAATTTATTGGGGATCATGCTTTCTATAAATGCAATGGTTTGGGAAAAATCGTTTTTCCTTCTAATTTAAAAGATATTGGTGTGCGTGCTTTTACAAGATGTGAAAATCTTGAGAACTTTGAGTTGCCTGATACTGTTACTCGAATAGGTGAAGATGCTTTTTCTTTCTGTACTAAGCTCACCGAAATGTATATTCCGAAATCTGTTGTAACTATAGAGGATTACGCATTTTTCGGAGCAAATACAATAGAAAAATTTGAAATGGAACGAGAAAATGAGAATGGCATGAATCTCAGTTCAAATTGGCTTCCCGTTAAGCAGAAAAGCGGAAGTCTGATAAATGAAAAAACACCGGTAGAGTGGAATGTGAGGAGGGAAAGTAAATGAAAAACATAAAAAGTACGGCAACGAAGTTTATCAGTGACTTGAAAACCTATTGGAACAAACCACGTGACGGTGAATATGTTTCAAATAAAGAATTTTTATGGTTCTGCCTCGGAGCTTCTGGAAGCAACAGCGCAGCGGCTGTGCTTACATATATAACATTTACAGCGTCATGTTTTCTTGTGGGAGCGATATATGGTATTTCCTTCAGTGATATATACAAAATCGGTCTTATCGGATTGCCTTTATCCTATGTTTGGAATATCGCCAACATGATGATAACGGATAATTTAGGTGAATTACCGAAAAAAAGCATGAAGCACTTTAAAATAATTTTTATTCCCATGTTTTTTATTGGTTTGGCATTGTTTTTCGTTCCGCAGACTCTTACTGAGAAATTTATGCCGGCTTTACCTCAAATTCTTGGCAGTGCAATCTGCATAAGCATATTTAATATTTTTTACAGGATATTCGTATATAAAAAGCTTGCACCCAAATACGGTAAATACAGACCTTGGATTCTGGTAGGAGTATTGCCTACTATTGTAATATATCTGCTTATAGTGTATTTGCCCTTCAATAATATGCCTTATCATACGAGACTTTGGGTACTCTATTTCCTTTTTACATTAGCCGGAGTTTTTTCAGGTTTCTGTGGTCAGCTGGGAAATATGCAGAACGTAATTTCTCCGAACAGCGAGGAACGTGTTCGCATGATGTCCATAGGAGCTATAATTTACAGTGCTCTTCCATCGCTTGTGAATATTTTACTTCCGATTTTTGCGGGAACGGGTGGTATGAACAACATAAGAACATACCGTGTAATAATTCCCGGCATGCTCATTGTATTTTCACTTTTGACTTTAGTACTGTTTTTCGGAACCAGCGAAAAGGTTGTTATTGCTAAAAGTCATAAACCCAAAATAGATTTTTGGTATGGCGCAAAATCAGTAATGAAAAACAAATATCATTGGATAATGAATCTTTCCGGACTTGGTAATTCGATTACCACAGGTTCAATTGTACTGGCAAATGTTCTTTTTGTTTACAGTGTTCGTCAGGATTGGCTGCTTGGTGTTTATTCAGGAATTATAGGTACAGCCTATGTTCCAGGAATGTTGGTGGCGAGTTTTCTGATTAAAAAGTTTGATAAAAGGAATTTGGTTCTGTTTTCTAAATTCATCGGTTTGCTGTCATTGGCGGCACAATATTATTCATTGAAAACAGATAATATAATTTTGTTTATTGTATTTTCCTATATCAGTATACTTATGACAACGCCTTCATCAATTGCGGCAACGGCAATGGGTGCGGATGTCTGGGATTATCAGCAATATCTGACCGGTGAAAGACTTGACGGTTTTGCAACTATATTCGGCATGATATTGACTCCTTTCAGCACGGTTATGGCTATGCTTATTCCTTTCCTTTATACAAAAATCGGTTTTACTACAGATTGGGATATTCTTTATGAAGCTGCTATTCGTAATGAAGTAATAAATATAACTCTTTTAGTAGCTGCAGTTGCAGGTGTTTTGACTGCAATACCGTATTTCTTCTATGATTTATCCATAGATAAGCACCGTAAGATTATTGAGGAACTTAAAATTCGTGCGGAAAAAGAAGATATGGAAAATGCGGCGCAAACAGTGGAGGCAGAATGAGATGAATAAAATGAAAATTATTGGAATGTCAATTGGTCTCGGAGCAATAGCTGCCGGTGCGGCTGCTGCCTTTTTGACTCCAAAAGCTATACTCGAATATAAGTACAGAATAGCTTATCCGAGAAGATATAAACTTCAAAAGGAAAAATTTACAGATAAGAACGCAGACAGGATTCACTTTTTAAATACCGGATGGTCAGATGCTATTCTTATTGAAAGCAAAGGAAAATTTGCTTTAGTAGACTGCGGAGAGGATAGCGATAATCCACGCAATTTGCCGGCGCTGGAATTTGAGGGACAGGAAGAGAAAATTTTAGCCTATCTTAAAAAGCATGCTGCAAACAGCGAGGGAAAAGTGGAGCTTGAATTTATTGTGGGAACTCATGCTCATTCAGATCATTTAGGCGGCTTTGACACCCTTATTAACGATGATGACATTATTGTCAAAAAAGCTTTTCTAAAGCCCTATGATGCTTCCCGCATATCCGATTATGAAATCGAAGAATGGGACAATCAGGAAGTTTACGATCAGACAGTCAACGCCCTTAATGCAAAAGGTGTTGAAATTGTTTCTGAGATTTCTGATGAGTTTTTTGATTTCGGTAATTTCAGATGTAAATTCTATAATACAGCAATATATAAGGGGGATAAGAAGCGTGGAGAAAATGAAAATTCCCTTGCTCTTTACTTAACCTGCAAAGGCAAAACGATATTGCTGGCAGGCGATGTAAACAATATCGATGGTGCTGAAACAGAAATTGCAAATCAAACAGGCAAAGTTGATTTATTGAAAATAGGACATCACGGAAATCCAAAATCAACAACCACTGAATTTGTCCGTAAAACGATGCCGGATATCGGTATTCTTACAAGCAATGTTTACGGGCTTCATAAGCAAGGTAAAAAAGATATAACCAATATCAGCAAAACATCTGTTTATGCCACAATGAACGAAAACGGAATTATTGCGACATTTACAGATAACGGAATTGTACTTACAAATCACATTCAGGACAATTTAAATTAATAATTAAAAGCAATTTGTATTATATGGAGAGAGAAGTTTGAGAGGATATAATAATTACGATAAACAACCAACAATAAAAGTCAGCGGAAGATTAATAAGCGGATATGAAGAAATTATTAAGGAGCTGAATTTAGCGGATTGTACCAATAAAACAGTAGTTATGGACTGCTATGTAATGGCTGACAGAGATGAGATTATTGAAAATCTCGGCAAATACTTTGATAACGTTTTTATAAGCGATCACTGTGCTTATGAAGGCGATGAACTTACTAAAAAAATGCAGCGCTGGCTTACAGATGACCGCATTTTCGGCGTTCTTACAACGGATTTTTTAGATGACTTTTTTATTACAGAAAAGATCAATGAAATGCGTGAAAAAATAAATTCAAGTAAAGGAAAAACATTGGTCATTGGTGTAGGAGCTATGCTTATTGCACAAGGAGATATAAACGTCCATTGCAGTATAGCTCGCTGGGAAACACAGCTGAGATTCAGGAAAGGATTACCTAACTGGAACTGTGACAATTTTGATATGGACCCTCTTACAAAATTTAAGAGAGGATATTTTGTGGAGTGGCGTCTTGCTGATAAGCATAAACAAAAGTATTTCGATAAATTTGATTACTTTATGGACACCAATAAAAAGGGAAGTCCCAATATGATTTGTGCCGATGATTATAAAAACGCCTTGACAGCGGCAGTCAATACGCCTTTCAGAGTAGTACCATATTTTGATCCCGGAGTCTGGGGCGGACAGTGGATGAAAGAGGTCTGCGGTCTTGATAAAAATCAGAAGAATTTTGCATGGTGCTTTGACTGTGTACCTGAGGAAAATAGCGTTTTGTATGCCTTTGAAAACGGTATTGCCGAAATGCCCAGTATTGATATTGTATTTTTCCGTGGAAAAGAACTTTTAGGCGATAGGGTACAGGCTCGTTTCGGAAATGAATTTCCAATACGATTTGATTTTCTCGATACAATTGAGGGCGGAAACCTTTCTTTGCAGGTTCATCCTACTACTGAGTATATTTCAGAGTACTTCAACATGAGATACACCCAAGACGAAAGTTACTACATACTTGATACTGAAAGTTCCGATGCAGGTGTATATCTTGGAGTTAAAAAAGACATTGTTCCAGAAGAGTTTATAGATGCTCTCAATAACGCTCAGGAAACAGGAGAAATGGATGTAGAAAAGTTCGTCAACAGATTCCCGGCAAAAAAGCACGACCATTTTCTTATACCGGGAGGCACTATTCACTGTTCCGGCAAAAACACAATGGTGCTTGAAATCAGCAGTACGCCGTATATCTTTACCTTTAAGCTTTGGGACTGGGGAAGAGTAGGACTTGACGGCAAACCACGTCCTATAAACATAGGTCACGGCAAAAATGTAATTGATTATAAAAGGGATACTCAGTGGGCTAAAGAAAATTTAATCAACTGCTTTGAAACAGTCGCTTCAGGTGACGGCTGGGTAGAAGAAAAAACAGGACTTCACGAAAGGGAATTTATCGAAACACGGCGTCACTGGTTTGAAAAGGAAGTTTTCCATAATACAAAGGGTAGTGTCAATGTACTTAATCTCGTCGAAGGCGAGGAAGCAGAGGTAGTGAGCCCATCGGGAAAATTTGAGAATTTTACCGTCCATTACGGAGAAACCTTTATTATTCCTGCAAATGTTGGAGATTACATTATACGTCCTACCGAAAAAACTCAGGGAGAGCGTCTGGCTACAATTAAAGCGTTGGTGAGATAAAGATGATTTTAGCAATAGATATAGGCGGAACCTATACAAAATACGGATATGTCTGGGATGATAAAGTTTTCAATAAAGGAAAATGGAAAACTGTATTTTCTTTTGATGAGGTGTGCAAAAAAATAGAAGAGCTTATCAGAGATGATACAGAAAGACTGTGCATTTCAAGCGGCGGATTTTGGGATGAAGACGGAAACGGCTTAGGATACGAGTCTATTCCCGAAACAGCAAAAAAAAATCTTGTGAAGTTTTTTAAAGAGAAATACGGCTTTCCTGTTACCATTCAGAATGATGCAAGGTGTGCTCTTATGTGTGAGAAAAAATATGGAAGCATAAAGGACTGTGAAAATGCAGTGGCATTTGTACTGGGTTCATCTGTGGGAAGCGCAGTTCTTGTAAACGGTAAATTATACGAGGGTGCACATAAAAAAGCAGGAATGTTTTTTAAAATGCCTGAAGCGCTCGGGCCATACACATATGAAAACTTTGCCAATACAGTTGTACAGACAAATGCTTATAAAAAGGCATTTTCTCTTGAAAGCTGCAATATGAAGGATATTGAAAATTTTGCTCAAAACGGAGAAGAAAAAGCACAGAGTATAGTAAGTAATTACGTTTCTGCCGTCTCAAAGAAACTGCTCTATTCAAAGCTTATGTATGACCCTGAAAAAATCGTAATAGGCGGAGGTGTTGCAAACAGCTCCATGATTTTTGACGGTATTTTACAGGAATATGATAATTTGCTGTTTTTGATAGATGAAAAGAACGATATACCAATTGAGAAAACCTTTTTTGGAGAGGAAAGCAATCTTATCGGAGCCACATTGGAGGAATACTTAAAATGAATAAAGTGATCATTGTTTCAAAAACTCATTTGGATTTGGGTTTTACAGATTTGGCAAATAACGTTTTAAACCGTTATATAAATGAGTTTATACCTAATTCCATTGCCATTGCCGAGGAAGTAAATACCAGCGGGAAAAAGTTTGTATGGACTCTGGGTTCATGGATTATAAATGAAGCTTTGGAAAGAGGTACTCCCGAGCAGAGGGAAAAACTGTCCAGTGCTCTTTCACGAGGCGATATTGTTCCACATGGTTATCCTTTTACAACTCATACTGAGCTGCTTGACAAGGATACATTGGAATACGGAATGTCTATTGTAAAAAATCTGGATAAGAAGTTCGGCAGAAAAACCATTGCCGCTAAGATGACTGATGTACCGGGACACACAATCGGACTTGTTCCCATTCTGGCAGATGCCGGAATAAAGCTTCTGCATATCGGTGTAAACGGAGCTTCTGCGCTTCCAAATGTCCCCGAATGTTTTCTGTGGAAGTACGGCGAAAAGGAAGTTATAGTCATATATGACGCAAGCTACGGCGGCGAACATAAAAATGAATTTATAGATGATATTCTCTATTTTGACCATTCACTTGATAACCGAGGCCCGAGAAATGCAAAGGGAGTGCTCTTAAACTATCAGAGGATTAAAGCCAAGTATCCCGGATATGAAGTTGTAGCGGGAAGTCTTGATGATTATGCCGAGCTTTTATGGAAAGCAAAGGATAAGCTTCCTGTAATAACATCCGAGATAGGTGATACATGGATACACGGCGCTTCCACAGACCCTTACAAAGTTGGAGCAATGAGAACTCTCCAAGGACTGAAAAATGAGTGGCTTAAAGACGGGACTCTCAAAAAGGACAGCGAAGAATACAGAAAGCTTTGCAGCAATATCCTGTGCATTGCAGAGCATACTTGGGGAATGGATACAAAAATCTTTTTCGGAGATTACTATAACTATTTACGCAAAGATTTTGATGAGGCAAGAGAAAAGGATTTAAAAATCAAAAGAGGAGGAATTTACAATCTTCCCTTTGCAAAGAATTTAAGGGAAAATGCAAAGAGAGGAGTTTATTCCACAATAGAGAAAAGCTGGCAGGAGCAGCGTGAATATTTAAATAAGGCTCTTGATGCTTTAACAGATGAGCACAGAAACATTGCGCAGGATAGATTACAGAAACTCGTCCCAAAAGAAGAATGGGAGCACTTTGACAATGCCTTACAAAAAAACAATATATATAAATGCAGCGATTTTGAAATTTCATTTAATGATTTCGGCGGCATTGAGGTTTTGAAGAGAAATGGTAAGGCGATAATTAAATCAAATTCAAAGCCTCTTCTCGAGTATCGTTCCTACGGAAAGTCTGATTACAGCTATTGGCTTCATCATTACACAAGAAACTTAAATAAAACCAGAGTGTGGGCTGTGGGAGATTTTGCTCGTCCTGGATTAGGCAAAGTTGATTCAAAATTCCCTAAAGGAGTATTTAATTATAAAATGGAAAAAGGCTCCTATGCATTTTCGGAAAAAGAGCTAACCGTCATTATTGATTTGTCAGTAGCTGAGAAATGTTATAAAGAACTTGGAGCCCCACGTAAGGCACAGATAAAATATATTGTTGACGGCGAAAAAGTGCGAATTTACTTTAAATGGTTCAATAAGCCTGCTAACAGATTAACTGAAAGCATCTGCCTTAATTTTTATCCGAACATTGATAAGAACAGCGTTAAGTTTATCAAATGCGGTTCTGAAGTTGATGCTCTGAATATTGCTGAAAACGGCAATAGAAAAATATCAGCTGCTGAAGGATGTCTGTTTACAGTGGATGGTAATGAATATGTTCTTAAAAATCCGTTGTCACCGCTGGTAACTTCTGAAAATGTAAATATTCTCCATTTTGACAATAAGTATAATGATTATATCAATAACGGAGTGTCATTTATTTTGCAGAATAATGTTTGGGGCACTAATTTCCCATTGTGGTACGGAGAAAACGCATATTTTGAATACGAACTTTGCGAAAGCAAAAATATCTAAATTTTTCTTGGGGTGATTTTCATGTGTAACGGGGAAAAAGACACAAGAACATATATAAATGTCTTAAGTGTAAAGCAAACTCCGTATATAAGAAAGGACGGCTTTCAGGAAGCTGTTTTATCATATAGAAATTCAAGAAAATTTAATGTCTGGTACAAAGTGTATATAGGCAATGAAGAGCCATATGTAAGGTCGCTTGGTACGCTGACTAAGGGAAAAGGTGAAGTGACCGTTTTTCTGACAGATACCAACGCCATGGTTAAGCCCGGTGAAACGGTAAAGCTTAAAATGGAGTTTTACGACAACGAGAAATGTTCCGGACAGCCTGTAGGTGTGTACGAGGATGCAAGGTTTGCAAGAACTAGGCACTGGGAATTTTATTATTCTCAGACCATGCATACCGATTTAGGCTACACAGATTATCAGGAGGATTTGCGCCCTCTTTTTTCTGTCTTTTTGGATACGGTAAAGCAGTATATGAAAAATTCGGACCAAAGAGAAACCGATGTTCAAAAATATAAATACGCCATTGAATCCGGCTGGGTTATGGGTGAAGGATATATGTCATGCCGCAATGCCGAGGAAATTCAGGAAATTCTTGATTTAATGAAGAAAGATAGAATGACAATCGGTGCTGGCTGCTGTAATCATACTATGGAATGTTTCAGCACAGAGGAAACAGCAAGAGCAGCTTATTATACCAACAGATATCTTGTGGATAAACTTGGTATTTCCCCCAGTACAACTCAAAGAATGTTTGATAATCCTGCTTTCAGTAAAAGTTACGTGGATGTTGCTGCAAGTGCAGGTATAAAATATGGTATACATTCAATGAATCCGGATCGTTCGCCATATTACAAAAAGAAAGAGTACGATTTGTTTTATATGCAGGGCAATAATCCGAAAAATAAGCTGCTTATTTTTAACGGTAAAACCTATGGACATAACTATGGCTTTGGTGGTACTCACAATAATCCCAACTACGGCAGCGCCGAAATCGCCATGAATGAGCTGATGAATGTCATTTCTGAGCTTGAAGGTCGTAGCGGGAGGCGCAGTTATCCATATGATAAGTTTCCTCTTCCTTTGATCCCATACGGTGACAATAAGCAGCCCATGGAAATGCCTGTTAAAATAGCTAATGAAATAAATCGTATCTATAAAGAGAAAGGGTATGTTTATCCGAAAATAACCGTTGATTTTCCGGAAAAGTTTTTTGCTGATGTTGAAAAGGAATACGGTCATTTGATACCTGTTGAAACAGGCACTGAAGAAAACTGGTGGAATGACGGTTGGGGTACAACTGCTTTTGAATCGGGAATAAATAAAGAAGCCGGCGTCCTTGTGCCTACGGCAGAAACAGCGGCAAGTTTTTCGACATTGCTTTTCGGCAGCGTTTATCCTCACGAAGATATAACATGTGCCGTTGAAAGAAATCTCATTTATGACGAACATACATGGGGATATCATAGCTATACCGGAGATGAAATGTATAACAGGCAGTTTGAATGGAAACGCAGCAACGCTTTCGGAGCAAAATCTCTTGCGGAAAAAGTCCTTTCTGATTCGGTAAAAGCCCTTGCGTCAAAGATAAAGGTTGATTCGCAGTCAATCTATGTCTATAACTCTCTTAACTGGATAAGGGATGATGTTGCGGTTGTTGACGATATTTCATCCCTTCCTGAATTTTTTGAGATAATGGACGGTGAAGAATCAATACCGTATTCAGTTTATAACGGTAAGCTTATTTTTGTGGCTCACGGTGTTCCGCCGATAGGGTATAAGATATTTACTGTAAAGAAAGCTTGTACAAAGCCATGTTTTAAGCCACAGTATACATTTTCTCACGGCTTTATTGAAAATGAGTTTTACAAGGTTTCGTTTGATGATGACGGTACAATAAAATGCATAATCGATAAAAGAAACGGCGGCAGAGAGATTGCCGATTGCTCCGAAGTTAAATTCAATCAGTATCGGTACTATGACGATTTTGGAATTCCGTTCAGCAATATGGGCGTAAAGTTCAGCAAATATAAATGGGAAATGTATTCTCCAAAAGCCAAAAATACCGTTATTAATGTCTTCAGCACACCTGTGTTTATGCAGGCCGTAGCAGATACAGGTACTTTCAGAGCAGGCAGTATAAGGCAGAAGGTGACTCTGTACAATGGTATTCCGAGAATCGACATAGTCAACGAAGTTGTAAAATCTCCGTTACCATCCCTCAGAGCAAAAGAAGAAGCATTTTATGTTTTTCCCTTTAAGTCAGGTGAAGACTACGAAATACGTTACGATTTACCCGTAGGAAATGCTGCTGAAGGAGAACAGGTCTATGGCACGTCAACCGATTGGTATACAGTCAGCAAGTGGGTCAATGTATATGATAAGAAAGATGATTACAGTATGACTTTGGCAATACCGAATTCGGCTTTGCTGCAATTCGGAGAGAGAAGAACCGGAAATTGGTCTTTTGATTACAGATCAAGAAGGCCATATATTTACAGCTATATTTTTAATAATATGTGGCAGACAAATTTCCAGGGGGATCAGCCGGGATATGCATCTTTCAGATATTCTGTTTACACTCAGAAAGGAAAGAATCTGAAAGAAATGAATCAGTCAGCATGGAACTACTGTTCTCCGCTTAAAGCCGTTTTGATAGACAGCGTTCAGGATGGTACTGATAAGCAGCAGGATTCATATGTACAGATAGATAAGGATAACGTTATTCTTACAACAATGAAGATGGCTGAGGCTAATGGAAACGGAATGATAGTCAGGTTTGCCGAAATAGGAGGAGAGAATACCGAAGAAGTTCAGGTCAAACTTCCTGAGTGCGTTTCTTCGTATATGGAAACAGATATTGTTGAAAACGATATCACAAAGGAAAATAAGGGTAATATAATAAGCTTTGATATTCCTCCATACGGTTTTAAAACTTTCAGAATACTTACTTCAAATGCTTTAGCAAAGGTTACAGGAGTAAAAGCAATTTCCTGTGATAAAACAGATGCTGAGAATTTATCTTTAAAAGCACAGGTAAACGCATCATCTGTTTACAGCGGAATGATTCCGGAAAATGCCTTGACGTTGGATAATCCTCTCGAATGGGCGACTGATGGAAAGAAAACAGGAAAACTTGAGCTTAAATGGAAAGAAGCTGTGAATGTTGGAGTTATACGCATTGCAGATAGAGCTAATTTAAACGATAACATTGAAAAAGCAGTTATTACTTTAAGCGACGGCTCAGAGTATACAGTTACAGATATTCCTTATGATGGAAAACCAAAGGATTTGATTCTGGATAAGCCGAAGCACAATATACGTTCCATTACCATTGAACTTCAAGGAGCAAAGTCAACACGAAACTGCGGTCTTTTGGGAATTGAGGTTTATGAAAAAGTTCCAAAACAATCCGCAGAATTAAGCGGCACACATATTGTTTGGAATAAGGTCAATGGGGCCGTATATTATGAGATTTTCAGAATGCGTGATAACGGCATTCCTATGTTTATTACATCAACGAAAGGAAATGAATGGTTTGACCCGCAGGTTACAGGCAAAATTGCAGACAAATATAAATATACAGTAAGAGCATGTTCGTCAGGATTAAAAGGAGAGTTTTCAGATATCGTTTCACCTGAAAAAGGCAAAGAAATAAATGCTCTCCCGCCGGAAAAGCCTGTTCTGTATGCAGTTGCTCGTGAAAAGAAACGGATCGACCTTTTTTGGACTCCGGTTAATGATGCACTGCTGAGCCATTATGAAATTTATAGAAACGGTGAAAAGATAGCCTCTACAACAGATTCTTATGTGTGTACATACCGTGACTGGTCTGTTTGTTTCGGTGATACATATACCTATTCGATTGTAGCAGTCGATAAATGTTTAAACAAATCCGAAAGTGAACCATTTACAATAGAGCATAAATCGGATATCCTTATTAATTCTGACAGCAATATTGCCAGGAGAAAAAATAACATAGTTCATTCTGTTTTTCGATTTAGAAAATAAAAAACATATATTATAATTACGTAAATGGGCAAAACAGTAGTGGCATTTATTCTTGTTTTTCACCAAATCCATCATTTCGGCTGATATCGTATTTAAATTAAGTAAAAATAAAAAAACAAGTGACAGAATTACTGTCACTTGTTTTTTTATGATTTAGATAAAGAGTTTTCGGCTTGATGAGAACTTAACAACTGTCCGCTATGCGGAGAATTAAACTTAAAAAAGCTATATTTTATTATTGTTTTTTGATATGAAATTCAGCTTTTCTCCGTCACTGTCAATATATTGTGATGACTTTCGGAATTGCGAAGGAGTAACTTTTTTTATTTTAAAAAAGACATTTGAAAAATAATGCTGGTCGGCAAAGCATAAAATATCACTTATTGTTTTTATGGGAATAGTTGTGTTTCTCAGATAAAGACAAGCAAGTTCGATTTTTCTTTCTATCAAATATTGTTTAGGCGTTATTCCAAAACGATTTCTGAAAAGAATAATCGTATGATTTTTAGAGTAATGAAATTCATCAGCAATTTTTTGAGTTGTGAGATTTTCTTTAATGTTTTCGTCAATATATCTTTTTATTTTCATTTCTATTGATTCGTCATTGTTTACATCAAAATCATTATTAAAGGATATATCTAAAAGCAGGCTATGGAGGAGTAAGGAAAATTTCTTGACCGCTGAAATGTATTCTTCCTGGTTTGAAGCGAACAGTGTCATGATTTCCTCAAAAATATCAGCTGCCTGAGTACAATGAAAGCAATATCGACCCTCTAACAAATAGCTATTGAGTAAATGTCTTGCCATGCTTCCGTCAAAAATTACCCATTGTTTTCTGCATGGAAAATCTTTAACGTTACCATAGCTGTGAACGCTTTTCTTTGGTAAAAGGATAATGTCTCCCGGAAAGGCATGTATGGTAATTCCGTTAATAATATAATCATTTCTTCCTTCAACTATATATTCTAAAGCGTAAATAGGCGAAGAGGCTCTTTTAACATTATAGTTTTTTTCACACTGTTCATCGCCCTTTTCAATTAAGTTGATTGGGGCAGAACCTGAATAGAATTGTATAAAGTCGCAGTAGCTTTGTACCATCGTGCTTTTCCTCACATAAAGTCTTGATTTTTTGGCTTTATTATACTAAAAATGATGCTAAAATACAAGAAGAAGTATTTAATATCACATCTCGGCTTATATAAATTTGAGGTGTATTTGTTTTCTGATTTTATCTACAATAATTCTAAAAGTGAGGGTTTACAATGAATCTCAGCAGCAACAAGCATGTACGGGAAGCCAAATCCTTTATACACGATTTAATTTCCCAATGGAAAGTGCCTGCAAAAGGTAATTATGTTTCGTACAAGGAGATTATCAATTACAGTATCGGCGGTATGGGCAGAGATATGGTTTTGCTGCTTGCAAACTATTTAGGCCTCGGTATCGGAAATACGCTGTTTGGTTCTGTTATCGGAATACGTCCTACCCATATTCAAACTATGAATATAATAGTTCTGATTATGGATATTTTCTTTGTAGCTCTTCGGGCAAAGATAATGGATAACACCAATACACGCTGGGGACGTTTCAGACCATACATAGCTTTGGTTCCTATTCCGCTGTTTCTGATTTGTTCAGTATTTGTCTTTTTGCCTTTTGACATGATGACATATACAAGAAAATTGATGCTGGTTTTCTCTTTTGGTGCAGCGGTTGTCTTTGTGCGTCCATATTTCGATGGAGCTATTTCATATCTCGGAAATGTTATAACTCCCAATACCAAAGAAAGAACAAAAATATTGACCATTTTTTCACTTGTATATTCACTTGCTCCGACAATTTATAATATCGTTATAAATGTGTTGGCGGATATTACCGGAGGTTACACTGATATCCGTACATACCGTTATATTATTGTTCCTGTTGCGGCAATCGGTATTTTCTTCAGTATGTTTGCGGCATTCGGATGCAAGGAGAGATATATTAAGCCCAAAGGCTATGTGCCACGTGCAAATCTTTTCCAGTCCACAAGAGAAATTTTCAAAAACAAATACTGGTGGCTTAGAACCCTTTCCACCTGGCTTGCTTTTATGGAGTGGGCAGTAGGCAATATGTTCCTCTGGTCGTTTGTCTACGGTTCTCAGGATATGTCTTCCTATGCCGTATACAATTTTATTTTAGGCGAATCTGCAACAATCGCAATGCTTATGACGCCTTTCCTTCTTAACAAATGGGGAAACAGAAAGCTTATCGTAGTACAAAATTCTCTGAATATAGTTTTTCTCGGTCTAATTGCCCTTACATTTAAAATGCCCCTTATCTTTTTTGTTTTCTGGTTCTTAAACAGTCTTGTAAACTATTTCAGTGTTGTTTACAAACCTGTTTTTACAGCAGAAGTAAATGACTATCAGCAATACATAAGCGGTAAGCGCCTTGACAGCGCTATGAGCTTTGCAGATAAAATAGGACTTCCCATAACAATGCTGACAGGCTACTTTGTACCAATGCTGTTTGAAAGCTTGGGAATTACCACTGACTATGATATACTTTATGAGCCAATGGTACGAAACAATATTTTTATGGTACTATGTGTTTGTTCAATGATAGGCGCAGCAATGAACCTTTTCCCGCTGTGTTTCTATGATTATTCAAAAGAAAAGCATCAGATGGTTGTAAGGATTCTACGATTCCGTGTTATGCTTTCTGACAAT
This sequence comes from uncultured Oscillospiraceae bacterium, assembly GCA_958366985.1. Classification (GTDB taxonomy): domain Bacteria; phylum Bacillota; class Clostridia; order Oscillospirales; family Acutalibacteraceae; genus UMGS263. The sequence goes on along the minus strand of CATXDC010000006.1, from coordinate 67,536 downwards.
ATGTCAGGTCAGATGAGTGACCAGACGCTTAAAGACGGCATGGAAGCGTATCATCAGTATCTGGATATTAAATCTGCTGATATGCCGGATATAAAAATGCTTAAAGAAAATATACGCACTGCCAAAAGAGAATCTGATAAATCCAAAAGACATGATGCTGTTAAAGCGGCAAAGGCAAAGCTTAACGAAGCCATTAAATTAAAGTCCAGTAAAAAGGAATGTGTACTTTTCGATAATGAACTTAAAAAGTTTGACAGTGAAGAGGCAAAGATGCGTATTGCTTTTGAATCACTTTTAGTTGAATGTCCTGTTGATAAAATGGATAATCTTACAAATACTACTGAGTTTAATGGGCTTATGTCCTCATATGCGAACTCTAAAAAGGCAAAAAAATATATTAAATCATTCCTTAAAAAATACCGCATGATGAACAGGAAGATCAAAAAGAATTATCCGAAAGGAATTGTTGTTCCCGATAGAAAAGAAGTGGAAAAGGCTGAGCAGATGCCCCATTCCACAAAGGAAGAAATTGCAGTACGCTATAAAGCTATAAGAACTGCTTCCCTTAAAATTAAAAAATATGAATCGGTTATGCGTTTCTATCTTGAAAGTCAGGCATATGTAAATGAATATCAGAGCCGTATTCATCTCGATACACTGGAGAAAAAGTATCAGAGCCTGATTTTACAAGAAGCCGAAATGCAGGCGGAATAATTTTAGGGGGTGACAAACAATGAAAAATAATTCTTTTTTGAAAAAAGTCTTTAAATGTTTTGCTTTTATACTGACCTGTATTCTTATGACGCTGTCTTTCAGCAGCTGCGGAATAGAAGTAACGGCTGAAGATGCATGGGCACAGTTTCAAAGCGCCATTGAAAAATCACTGAAAAGTGAAATCTATTATCATAAAACAACACGATTTACCGATAACGGCAATTTCAATACAAAAGTAAATGTGCACTGTAACGCAGACAATGACGGACTCATTATGAATCCTGACGGTTCTTACGAAAATTTTGCTGTATACATTGAGGAATATAAAGATTCCGTTATGACTGACGAAATAGTATGCGGAATTTCAAAGTCATCAAAGGGTGCAGAGGATAAAAATGTCTGCATAAAGAAAAATTATGAAAACGGAAAATATGTGGATGCTGATATTAGTGAAATGAAAGCGGAGGATTTTGTTAAATCTCCGGAATTTGAAAAATATTCTCTTAAAAAGCAGCTTGAAGAATTGGAGTTTATAGAGTATAGTGACATAGACTTTGAAAACAGCGAAAAATTGTCTTTCAAGAAAAACGGCACAGTGCTGCACATGGAGTTTTCTTTGAAAGACTCGTATTTTGAAAGATATAAAGAAACTTTCAATAAAGACAGCGTTTTAGAGGGAAGTTATGTTCAAATTGAAATTTCTTACGGCAGAATTGCGAAAATTATAGTCTATGAAAAGGAAATGCTTGACAGCAATTTCTCAGCCTTTAACGAAACATATAGATTTGAACTGGTGTACCTCGGTAAAAACATTTATGTTCCTGCCTATGACGATGAGGAGATGAACTATAAATGGCAGAATTTATAGAAGAAATTTTCATAGAAATGCATGGGCATTGGAAACTGCTGTCAAAAAACTTTGAAGTCCTTGAAGGTGAAAAAGATTTTATTATAAAGGACAATACAGTTTATCCTGTGTATTCAGGAAAAAGCATTTTGTTTTATTTTCCTGAAAACAATAAACATATACGGATAAGAACTAAGGCTGATGTATTGCCCTCAGAAAAATTTACTGGAAATCTTTTAGAACCTGTAAAAATAGAGTTTTCAGAGAAACTTGCAAAACGGAATAATTTTATAAAAGCAGCGGATGTATCATCAATATATGAGGTCTTCCGTTGCGGCGGCAAATTTTATAATGAAAATGGAGAAGCGGAAAATGTTTTCTCCATGCTGAAAAGAGGCGGATTCAATACAGTGCGCCTGCGTCTATGGAATAAACCGTGTGACGAAAACGGTACGCCTTACGGCGGCGGAAACAGCGATTTGCAAAGGGATCTGGAAATCGCAAAGATCGCATATGCATTTGGTCTTGATATTATGGTGGATTTTCACTATTCGGATTTTTGGGCAGACCCTGCAAATCAGCGAATACCGTCGGAATGGGCACATTTAAAATCATCTGACAGTATTGCAAAAGCTTTAGGGGAATTTACTCGTAATTCTCTTTCTGAATTTTATAAAAACGGAATTAAAGTTCGATATGTTCAAATCGGAAATGAAATCACAAATGGACTAATAACACAGCAAGCTCTTTACGGTAAAAATTCAAAAACAGAAAAACTGAAAAGATCAATAAGAGGAAATTTCGGAAGCCGTAATTTTAAAAAGTATTTAAAGTCCGGCATAGAAAATGCAAAGAGTGTTGATAAGGACATTTTGACGGTTATTCATATTGACACAGGAGCAAATGCAAAGCGATCACTTAAATTTTTCGGCAAAATCAAAAAACTTGATTTTGATATAATAGGTCTTTCCTATTATCCATTCTTTCACGGCAGTATCAATCTAATGAAAGAGACAGTAACCAAACTTGTAAAATTCAATAAACCTATTCTTATTGCTGAAACTTCCTATGCTTTTACGGAGGATTCTCACCCGGATGCTATGTCTGTGTTTTCCGGTGCAAGAGGTGATAAATCATATAGGATTTCTCCTCAAGGACAGGCTGACTTGCTGTGTGCAATTACAAATGTACTTCTTGATCTGCCCCGAAATATCGGAAGAGGTGTTTGCTGGTGGGAGCCTTGCTGGTTGCCTGTTAAGGGGGCAGGCTGGAGCGGTGAGGGTACAAAACCCTCATGGAGCGATCAGGCTTTGTTTAGCTATGATGGAGTTAAACTTCCGTCCCTTGATACTTTTGCTCTTATGGAAAGAAAAATGATATAATGATTTGAAGCTTTTTTAATATATATTTGAATCTCATAAAACGGAGGAAAACAATTAATGTGCGAATTAATTTTAAATGACCAATGGAATTTTCGTGAGGCGGGTGCTCAAAAAAGTGAAATTGTCACAATACCTCATACAGTTGCAGTAGAACCCCTTGATGTGTATTTTAATAAGCAGGGGATCTTCGAATATGAGAGAAAATTTTCCGTTGAGAAAATGTTTCCCGGACAAAGGGTTTTTCTTAAATTTGAAGCAGTAATGATGAACTGCAAAGTGTATGTAAATAAAGAGCTTTTAACGGAGCATTTCGGAGGTTATCTTCCGTTTTTGATTGATATAACAGATGTGGTACGCTACGACTCTGAGAATACAGTGTTTGTAGTTGTCGATAACCGTGATGACCCTGATACTCCTCCCGGAAAACCTACTGATCAATTAGATTTTCTTTATTACGGCGGAATTTATCGTGATGTAAAGCTTATAATCAAACCTCAAATGTATTTAACCGATCCAATGGATAAAAGCGTTGAGCGTGGCGGAGTGCGTATAGAAACCGCTGTAAGCGGTGATAAAGGTGAAGTTACCGTTTATGAGAATATAAAAAACTGCAAATCCACCGAAGCAAAAGCAGAAATAACTTATAATATATTTTTTGAAGATTGGCTTATACATACAAAGAAAGAAACTGTGTCTGTTCTGCCAAACAGCGATTGTACAGTTAATGCAAAGTTTGTTTTAGAAAATCCAAAGCTGTGGGATATTGATTCACCTGATTTATATAAACTTGAAACTGTTATTTCATTTGATGAAAATCAGCAGGACAGAAGATGCACAGACTTTGGTATCAGAACGGTTTCTGTAGATAGTGAGGGCTTTTGGCTCAACGGCAAAAAAGTTCGTTTATTCGGCCTTAACAGAGGTCAGCAGTATCCGTATCTCGGTATAGCTGTTTCTAACGATGCACACCGAAGAGAGGCGAGAATGCTTAAAGAAAGCCGTGTTAATTGTCTGAGACTTGCCCATTATCCGCATTCGCCTGCTTTTATCGAGGAATGTGACAGACTGGGAATATTGCTTATCGATCCCGTTCCCGGCTGGCAGTTTTTAGGCGGCAAAATATGGAAAGAGCGTCTCAGGGAAAATCTTGTGGATTTAGTGAGAAGGGACAGAAACCATCCAAGTGTTGTTATTTTTGAGGTAACTCCCAATGAAACCAACTGGTCAAAAAAGGAAGGAGATATCTATCTTCACGGACTTCACGAAATTGTAAAAAGAGAATGTCCCGGAGCTCTTACTGGCGGTGATACGGTAGGCAGAAAAAATGCCATGACTGCCGGTTTTGATGTTCCCTATTACGGTAAGGATTCACGCTCTTTTATAAGCAGATATTTAAAAAAGGATAATCGTCTTACTTTGAAGAGAGAGTACGGTGACTGGGGCTTTGGAGGAAACCGCAGTACTTCCAGGGTATCGAGAGGAGATGGAGAGGCAGCAATGCAGCTTCAAACATGGAATTTCCAGTTTTCACACAACGATAATCTCAGAGAAAACAGCATTCTCGGTGACCTTATTTGGGAAAGCATTGACCACAACCGTGGTTATTATCCTGATGCGCCTATTTCAAAAAGTGGAATTTACGATATTTTCAGAATACCTAAATTATCCTATCAGTTTGTCAGAAGTCAGGCAAAAGCTGTAAATGATGAGGATCATGTAATATATCTTAATGCCCTTAAATGGGAAAATAAAAGTAAACTGGTATTTTACAGTAACTGCGACTTTTTAGAGCTTTACGCTGACGGAAAGCTCATTGCGTCTTCTAGCTGTGATAACGGACCGGATAACCCCTTCGACGAAAGAAAAGGTAAACAGATAAACGACAATTATTGGATGACTAAGGAAAACCACATTGTTACAAGTGAGAAGCCTTGTCTTTTGGCAAAGCATGTCATTTCATGTATGTTTGACGGCGGTAACTGTGAGCATATGGATTTTCCTCCCTTTACTTTTGTCAATCTTGATTTGAAAGACTGCAGTACACTTGAAGTTAAAGGCTTTTATAATAGCAAATGCGTAAAAACCGAAACATTTTATAAAAGCAAACCTTGTACAGCTCTGAAAATTAATGCACAAACTTTTGGCTGTCCTCTTAAAGCTAATGATAATGACTTCATTTTTATCCATGTTTCAGCTGTTGATGATAACGGAAACACTGATACTGATTTTAATGATAATATAACTTTAACTGTGCAAAACGGTTCTGTTATAGGTCACGATACAATAAAAGCGGAAGTCGGTGTTGCAGGCTTTATGGTAAAAGCTAATAACAATGCTTCGCAAATAACATTGACAGCGTCCACTAAAAATTTCAGCGAAACAGTACAGCTTTCGACCGCAGCGAAAATTTAAGATTAAATTAAGCTGCTTGTCCGAATGATGATATCAGTAAACCTTAAATTGTTGCAATAATTTTAAATGAGCAGTTGCGTTTTAGCCACTGCTCATTTTATGTTTAAAAAAATATTTTAATGTGTCAAAAGAAAAATGGAAGCAGCAACTTTTGTTACTGCTTCCATTTTGGATTAGTGCTGTTAAAAACTAAAAGGTAGTTTATATCAAGTAATATGCAGCGGAAAGTAATGAATGTATTTTAAGTACTTAGTTTTTTATTTTTTAAAACACACGAGAAAAGCTTCGTTTTTGCCGAAATTAAAGGTAAGTGTTTTATCTTTGATTTGCTCGGTTTTTATAAATTTATTTCCGTTTGCAGTAATTTTATAAATATCGGCTTTTTGTAAATCCACTTTCATTACTTTCCATGTTTTTTCACATGGTGTTTGGCTGTAAGCTATCCAGGTGTTTTTCTTTGTTGCCATAGGTAAAAAGAGCGTGTCTTTTTCCTTCATCACCTGACCGTCCCAGACAATTCTCTGTTTTTGGTTGTAGGAAACAATGTCGTCGGAAAAAATGCATCTTTCAGTAAAGGCGTAACCTTTTACTTCCAGTCTCTTGTGGCAGCACAGAAAATGGTAGGGGATCTGTACGGTGGCAAAGTCGTGAATGAATTTCTCCGTCCAATTGGGATTGTTTGGATGAATAATATCTTCGCCGTGCATGTTGCCGTAAAGATAGTTTTTATAGTATTTATCTTTGTACATACCGCCGGAGTAAAGCTGAGGCGGAATTTCAATATATTCCTGACGTGTCATCCTTGTGCACCACCAGCTTGCCGGAATAAGTCCCAAAGTGTTCATTGGTGTTTTAAAGTGATGCTCACGAGGAAGACCGAAAAGCTTTTTGTTTGGCAGAGATTCATCCTCTTTGTATGTAAATTCAGAGGTGATATCTATGCCTTTATCTCTTACATATTCAATCATCTTTTTTCTTGCTTCCTGCATTTGGGCTATTGTAACCTTAGGAGAATAATTGTGGTAGCACTGGAAGTTGTCAACATGAATTGTTTTGGCGTCTTTTAGGAATGGAAGAGTTTCAAGGAGCTTGTCAAACTGTCTTTTGAAAAGACCTGATTTCCAGTAAACGGTCAAATCAGTTTTGTAGCAGGGGCGTTTATTGTAATTTTCAACGGCGTGTATTTTGCCGTTTCTTTTTCTTATGAGAGCATTTGCCTCCTTAAAGTCGTTGAAAGAAGGAGCGTTATCGTAGGCGTCGTTGAAATTAATGTGTACGCTTACAACTGAGTTATATTTTTTTGCCTCTTCGTAAAGCCAGAAAAAGCTTTCACGGGCATTTTGGTCGCACGGGCGTTTAAGAGCTTCGTTGACTTCAAAGAAATCGGGGTATTTGTCATCATGACCCAGATACTGCCAGCCAACAAGATAATAAATCTTTGTAATTCCCTGAGTTATAAAGTCTATTTTCTTGATTACATCGAGAGCCTGCTCAAAAGTCATGAGTACATGGCTTGTTTTTCTGTCTTTTTCCGGATAAGCCATGCCAAGCTTCATCATCATGCACTTTGTGTAATCATATTGAAAGGAAGCATTTATTTTTGAAATATCGTAATGAAAGCTTTTTGCCATTATATTACCTCTTTTATTTCCGTCTGATGTTTAGCATTTCAGCTATTTTCATTAAATTTTCAACATCGCCGGATACCAGTTTACCGTTATGGTCTGGAGGCATATTGATAACCAGCATATTACCGTTTTTCTCAAGGATTCTGTAATTTTTAGCTATTTCCTCTGCATCCATAAGAGGCTTTGCGGCGTAAGCATCGCAATAGAACCAGCTGAATTCCTTTCTTGAACAGATTGTCTGTTCAAAGGGAAGATAGTATTCTTTGCCGTTAAATGTGTAAATTTTAGGGTCGTTTTCACGGCACATATAGGGGTCCCAGAGCCTGAAATCCGAAGGGAACATTCTCAGAGGATCGCGGTCCTTATAATTTTCGGGTCGGTATCTCTTCTTAGGATATCCCGCTTTTTCGCTGTATTTACCTACTGTATGGTTTACTCCTATCTGACATTTAGGCTGAAGCTGTTTTATGTGGTTATAGAGCCTGTCAAGCTGCCAGTCTTTACAGGGCTTATCCCAAGCTCCGTCAAACCACAGCTCAACAATTTCGCCGTATCTGCCGTCAAGAAGCTCAGTGAGATGCTTTTCCATGTATTCAACATAGGCTTCATCGTCTTTGTAGCAAGGTTCGTGTCTGTCCCAAAGAGAATAGTAGAGTCCCAACTGTATATTGTATTTTTTGCATGCTTTTGCAACTTCAGCAATTATATCCGTTTTATTTGGCGAATAGTTTACCGAATAAGTTGTGGTGTGGGTATCCCAAAGACAGAAACCGTCGTGATGTTTGGTTATCATTATAACGTAATTCATGCCGGCCTCATAAGCAGTTCTGACCCAGCTGTCTGCATCGATGGCAGTCGGCTTGTAACTTTCGATAGGCAATGTACCATCTGACCATTCGGTGTTGTTAAAGGAGTTAATACCGAAGTGAATGAACATGCCGAATTTACGTTTCATCTGTTCAAGCTGATATTTATTAGGTTCTAAAGAAGGTTGCTGCATAATTGGGTATGTAACAGACGGATAGGTTTGTTTTTTTCTGAAAAATAGCATTGTCATTCTCCTTAAAAGTGTGATTTTTGTATTTTTAGATTTATTCAGAATATGGTCATCGTGTTTTTTACGAAGCTGTGTAAACATATAATAAACTTTCGAGTTGAATATTGATTTAGTTATCTGCGATATCCTTTGCTGTGCCGGTTTGTGTATATTGCATAAATATTACACCTGGTTTAGTGCTAATACTTGTAAAAGTATAGAATATATGATATTATATTTATATATGTTTTAAGCTATTTTTTATATAAAATAAGTTACTTATAACATATGGCTTAATGTATGATTCCAATAAGGAATATAAAGGAGTATTAAATTTTCAAAAAATAAAAATTAGAATATTGTTTTCGTTTAAGACAAACGATTATTCGAATAATATTCTTTCGATTATTAATTAATGGAGGAGAAGACAATGGGATATTCGTTAAAGCAAAGAGATTTTGATGAGCAAAAGCAGGGAGCGGAATTTACATATTTTTCAGATGAAGAATGGAACAATTATCCATTTGCAGATGAGAAAGATTTAGAATGGTTCCGTGAAGCCAGATATGGATTGTTTCTTCACGTTGGTATTTCTGCTATGGGAATGGTTGATATAAGCTGGCCACGCAATACCCACAAACTTCCTGATCCTCCTTATTGGGGAGGCGGAGTACCTGATGAAAAATATGACAGTTGGGCAGAGAAACTTGCTTTTCCGAATTTCAATGCAAACAAATGGGCACGTATGGCTAAGAAGAGCGGTTTCAAATATGTTGTTATTATTGCGAAGCACCATGATGGATTCCATATGTGGGACACAGCTTATTCCGATTATAAAATAACGAATTCTCCGTATGGGAAGGATTATCTTAAGGAACTTATTGAGGCTTTCCGGAGTGTCGGTCTGAAAATAGGAATTTATTATTCTAAGCGTGACTGGAAGCATCCTGATTATGAGCCTGTTCCAACTGAAGATGCGGAACTTATAAAAGATGCTCCGTATTATAAAATGAAAAACGGTAAAGAATGGTATCTTACCCAAAAGCATAAGCGATATCAGGAATATATGTTTAATACAGTCAGGGAGCTTATGACCAATTACGGAAAGATAGATCTTTTATGGTGGGATGCCGAATACAACGGCGGAATGTTTACAAAAGAAATGTGGAATTCTGAAGCTCTGGAAAAAATGGTACGTTCGCTTCAGCCTCATATTATCATAAATAACCGAGCGGGTCTTCCCGGAGATTATGATACACCTGAAGGTCATACGGGATTTTTTCAAAATACCAGAATGTGGGAGACCTGTATGCCTTTGGGAAGAGCATGGGCGTATTCAAAAGGCAGAGTAAAGAGTTTAAGAAAAATTATAGCACAGCTTGTTAACTGTGCCGGTGGTGACGGAAACTATCTTTTGAGTATCGGATGCAAGCCTGACGGAGCTATAGCTGAGAGAGAATCAAAACGTATGCTGGAAGTCGGAGGATGGCTTGAAAGGTATGGTGAGAGCATTTACTCAACAAGAGGAGGTATCTGGAAACCTACTAAAAATTACGCTTCATGTTTCAAAGGCAGTACGGTTTATCTTCATGTACTTCAAAATCTTCCGGTTATACATTTTTCTCTGCCTTTTAAGAAAAATACCTTTTTAAGTGCTAAATGTATAACAGGAGAAAAAATTTTTGTTAAAGCAAAAGACGGAAAACTTGACATTACGATAATGGGAAAAAATCCGCTTACTCCTGATACAGTTATAAAAATTAAATTGAACAATAAACCGGTTATGGAAAACTGATAGTTTTAAAGGGGAGATAGTGTGAATATCATTCCTGCACCACTTAAAAGAATTTTTAAAGGAAAAGATATTGTTGCAGATTCGGTTTTACTTCATAAGGAATCTCAATATAAGGAATATTTGATAAATAATTTTAAGATACCTTTTACACAAGGTGAAAAATCTATTTATCTTCTTTGCCAACAAGATGAAGATATAATAAAAAAGAATTTTCCTATTAATAAAGTAAACGAAGCATATATTGTTGATATTGATGAAGAAGTTATAAATGTAAAGTTTTCGTCTTACAGGGGTTTCATCAATGCAATCTCAACTGTTGAGCAGCTGATGCTTGAGTTCATTTTAGGGAATAATTCGGTTTCACTCAAGAAAGAAACAATATACGACTCCCCTAAATATTCATACCGTGGTCTGCTTGTTGATTGTGCACGTCATTTTGTTCCTGTTTCCCAGCTTAAAAAGACCGTTGAAATGATGTCTTTTTACAAGCTTAATTATTTGCATCTTCATTTAACCGATGATCAGGGATGGCGTATTGAAATTAAAAAATATCCTCTTCTTACCCAAAAAGGTTCAGTCAGATCTGAAACGCAGCTGACATTAAGCGGAAAAAAAGATGGCAAAGAATACGGTAAGGGTATGTTTTATACACAGGATGAACTGCGTGAACTTGTTTCTTATGCTGAAAAATATGCTGTTGAAATAATACCTGAAATAGATATGCCCGGGCATCTTTTGGAAGCAATAAGTCAGTATCCATATTTGTCATGCAGCGAGAATACGGTTAATGTAAGAAACTGCTGGGGAGTTGAAAAGATTATTGCCTGCGCTTCCAAAGATGAAACATTTAAGTTTTTAACCGATGTCATTGATGAAGCCATCGATATTTTTCCTTGCCGATATTTTCATATTGGCGGAGATGAGGTTCCTAAAGACGAGTGGAAAAAATGTCCGTCGTGTCAGCAAAAGATAAAAGAATTAGGTTTGAAAAATGAAAACGAGCTTCAGGGTTGGTTCGAAAACAAAGTTATTGATTATCTTGAACGCAAGGGGAAACAGGTACTAATATGGGACGAAAATCTTGGTGTTTCTCCTGCGTCAAAGAAGACAGTTCTTCAGCTTTGGCGAAATGAGCTCAATCGTGCACAGTCTTTTGAGTGGATTAAAAACGGAGGAAAAATGCTGGTAAGCTATGGAAAGCATTTTTACTTTGATTATCCTTATGGCAGAACTTCATTGAAAAAGACATATGGATTTCTTCCGCAAAATATAAAATTAAAGCAAAGTGATTTTGTACACATTCTCGGTCAGGAGGCTGCCGTGTGGACAGAGTGGATAAGAGATAAAGAAAAGTATGAATTTATGCTTTATCCGAGAATGCAGGCATTTGCTGAAAATTGCTGGTCAGAAAATACGGATGATTATTCAGATTTTGAAAAGCGACTTAAAAGGCACCTTGAATATTTAAGGATAAACCACATTGATTATTGTCCTTTGAGTCTTTGCAATCCTAAAGGGATAACAGGGGTTAAGCAAAAAATTCTGGCAAATTTGAGAACATCAGATACATACGGTGAAATAAGATTGAAAAGAAAATTTGAGAATAAAAAGTGACAAGCTGCACTTTCAGATTAAGGAGAATATGGTTATCATAACGTCAAAATGAGTATTAAGATAATGGCGGATAATGATGCTATTTCCGACATGGATGGTTTCTCAGATAAACATATTTTATAAAGGTGTTATCGTTTCATCCGGTAACACTTTTTTATTTTTATATAGATGCAGAAATCCCACAATTGATTGATACGCTGAAATTATTATGGCTGCATTATAAACTTATATTTTTGCTTTGGCATAAAGTGCTACTTTGGTTTTTCACTTGTTAGACAATATTCACAAAAAAATTATTTCAATTAAAATAATTGTTATATTATACACAATTTGGTTGAAAAATTATATTTTAAAAAATTTTTTTAGTGGTATTATTATATTTAAAATTCATATTTTCCCTATATTTATTAGTGATATATTCTGAAAATCAGATAAGTATATTTTAATTGTTTTACAGTAGTAATGTCAGAATATCAAGGGGAAATTTTGCTGTTATTTTATATTCAGCATCCATATAAATTTTTAAAGTAAGTCGGAGGAGATATCATGGAAAAAACAAAAAGAAAAATGATTACAGGAATTGTAATTGCTGTTATTTGTATTATAGCTCTCATTGCAGCAATGCTCGGAGGATTCTCGGTGTTCCAAAATAATCTTGCAGAAAAGTATACATTCGAAGAGTTTTCCGGTCAGAAAGGCGGAGACAGAATACATTTCCTCAATACCGGAAACAGTGACGCAATCCTTCTTGAAAGTAACGGAAAATTTGCCCTTATCGACTGCGGAGAAGACAGCGACAATCCGAGAGGATTTGAAAGTCTGGAGCTTGACGGATATGAAGATTTTGTAGTGGATTACCTTAACTATTTCTGTAAGGATGAGAGCGGTCAGATCAATCTGGAATTCATAATGGGAACTCATGCTCATTCTGACCATATCGGAGGATTTGATACTGTAATTATGCAGGACAATGTCCATATTAAAAAAGCGTACTTCAAAAAATATTATGAGGACAGAATAATCGAAGAGGAAGTTGAAGACTGGGATAACAAGGAAATGTACGAAGATGTTATAAACGCCGTAAATGAAAAGGGCATTGAGCTTATTCAGGATCTTACTGATGTTTCCTTTAAATTCGGCTCTTTCAATATAACTGTGTTTAACGGAGAAGAACCCAAAGAAGGTGAAAAAGTAGGAGAAAATGAAAATTCACTTGCTGTGCTGGTAGAAAAGGACGGTTATAGAGTGATGTTAAGCGGTGATTTGAATAATCTCGATGGAGATGAGGATCGTATTGCTTCCGAAGTGGGTAAGGTTGACGTTTTGAAATTAGGTCATCACGGATATCGTCACTCTTCCACAAAAAATTATATTGATGCGCTGAGCCCTGACATTGCTATTCAGACAACCGGAAATCTTGCAAATTTCTCAGTAAAGTACAATGTGTGTCTGACCCATAAGGCTCCTATATATTCCACTGTAAAGCATAACGGAATAATACTTGATTTAAGCGACGTAAACAATGTGAAGCTTATTGATAATGTTGAGCTATAAAAGATTTTGTACAAGTAGTTTTATTTATCTGTTTTTATAATTATTGGCCGGAGGGGACAATATGAAATATTGTATCAATAAAAGAAATTACAGGGATTTTTCAAAGTTTGAAGAAAATCGCTTACCACACCGTGCGTATTTTATTCCATTTTTGAATAGTGAAACCATGAGCTCGACAACATATTTAGATGAACGCTTTAGAAGCGATGCAGTTTTGCTTTTGTCCGGTCAATGGGATTTTGCATATTTTAAATCTGCCTCTCATCTCAAAAGTACGATTGATACGCAAAGTATGGCATTTGATAAAGTATCTGTGCCGTCCACATGGCAGAAAACGGGATACGATAAAATAAACTATCTTAACTCCATGTATCCTTTTGCATGTCATCCGCCCAAAACTCCTAAAAATTGTCCCGTAGGAGTTTATCGTAAAAAATTTGAATTTGCAAAGCAGCAGGATTTTACATATTTTATAACCTTTTTGGGAGTATGTGCATCCCTTGATCTTTATATAAACGGCAAATATGTGGGTTACAGTGAAGGCAGCCATAACAGTGCCGAATTTGATTTAACAGAATATCTTAATGACGGTGAAAATGAACTGCTGGCAGTAGTTTATAAATGGTCTACTGGAACATATCTGGAATGTCAGGATATGTTCAGAGAAAACGGAATATTCAGGGATGTATATATTACAAAGCAGCCGAAGAGCTATCTTTTTGATTTCAGGTTCAATACAGAAAAAACAGAAAGCGGATATCTGACAAATGTGCAAACCTGTGTAAAAGGCAACTCAAAAGCATATGCAAAGGCTGAACTTTTTCTCGGTGAGAAGAAGATATCATCAGATTGTGCAGATGAAAACGGTAATATCAGTTTCGGCACTTTGAATGTAGAAGAGTGGAACGCAGAAACACATATATGCTACGATTTGATTATAACCGTTTGCGATGAAAACCATAATGCGCTCCAGTTTGTACGTCAAAAGATTGGATTCCGCAGTATAGAGCTTCAGGGATTCCGTTACCTTTGGAACGGCAAAAATATAAAACTCAAAGGTGTCAACCACCACGATACACATCCTGTGCGTGGATATGCAATGACACACGAAGATTTAAAAAAAGATATTGAGCTCATGAAAGAATTCAATGTAAACTGCGTACGTACTTCCCACTATCCGCCTGATCCCATTATGATAACAATGTGTGATATGTACGGAATTTACGTTGTAGATGAAGCTGATATCGAAACCCATGGCTGTTTTGTAAGAAATATCGATTTAATCAGCAACGACCCCAAATGGGAGTCTCATTATATCGACCGTGTTGCAGCTTTGTATGAGCGTGATAAGAATCATCCGTCTATTGCAATGTGGTCCATGGGAAATGAAGCAGGAGGCATCAGCAATTTTGACGCCTGCTATGAGTACCTTAAATCAAAAACAAATATTCCCGTCCACTATGAGCCGGCTTGCCGAAGTAAACGTGTGCGCTATGATATACTTGTACATTTTTATACTCCACCTGAGGAAATGAGAGCGCTGAGCCGTGGAATGTGGAAAGGCGAAAAAAATTACGATGCGCCGTTTTTCCTGTGCGAATACGCTCACAGCATGGGCGTAGGACCGGGAGCGCTTGATGAATATTGGGACGTTATTTACAGTGATGATCGTTTCCTCGGCGGATGCATTTGGGAATGGGCTGATCATGCTCACTATGACGAAAATGCAAAATATAAATATACCTATGGTGGCGACCATAAGGACAGACTCAACAGCGGAAACTTCTGCTGCGACGGACTTTTTTATCCTGACCGTGTTCCGTCCACAAGTGCTTATTGCATGAAAAATGTGTATAGTCCTTTGAGAGCAGATTATTCCGACGGCGTGCTGAGTGTGCGCAACACAAACTGTTTTACTTCCAGTGAAGGCATAAAAATTTTATGCTATCTGTTTAAAAATGGCAGCAAGGAATTGCTCACAGTTTTTGAACGTGCAATAGAACCACAGAAAAGCCAAATTATTCCTGTGAAATTCAGTGTTAAAGGCACAGACGATGCATTTTTGATTTTGGAATACAGAACAGCATTAAACGATAAGCTTATAGGTATGGAACAGAAAATTCTTTCTGAACATTTTCTTTCATCAGAGGTTGCGAGAGCTGATCTTAAATGGGAATCAAGCGATGGAATAAATAAACTTACCGACGGAAAAAATCAGATGATCTGGGATAAATACGGCCGGCTGTGTTCTCTTACCGATAAAAACGGTAAGGAAATGCTGTCCTCAAAAACAATAGGTTTTGTGCCGATGCTCTATCAGGCGGTAATAGATAATCATGTTTACGCTGTTGCGCCTCTGAAAAAAGCGGGAATTGACAAATTGAAAGCTACCAAGTTCTCCGGAAAAGCTGATAATTATCTCAATACGGTACAATCGCACTTTTACCTTTCCTCAAGGAACAGAAAACGCTTTGAAGTTGAAATAGTTCAAAGGGCTGTTTCTGAAAAGGAAATTTATGTTACCGTAAATACTACAAGTCTTGAAAAAAGACCCCTTGATATGCTGCAAATAGGAGTGACACTTCAGCTTAAAGGTGATTACAAGCTTGTAAAATATTACGGCATGGGCGAGGAGCAGAGTTATTCAGATTTTAACAGTCAGTCCGTTATGGGAATTTACAATACACAAGTATCAAAAATGTATGTTCCTAATATAAAGCCTCAGGAGTCTGGAAACCATAACATGGTGAGATTTGCCGAAATAACAGACAATAATGGCAGCGGCATCCGTATAACAGCCCTAGACAAAGCCTTTGATTTTAAAGCCGTTGATATAGATGAGGAAAACCTCAGAAAAGCACGTCATATGGAAGATGTGGAGCATATTAAAAGCACTTTCGTGCACGTTAACGGGTTTGTGCGAGGTATAGGAAGCCAAAGCTGCGGACCGGATACTGCGGAAAAGTACAAAAAAATAATGCATTATAAGGAAACATTTACTTACAGCTTTAAACTGGAAATTATTTAGGAGGAGAAAAATGAAATACTGGGTGCTTGATGACAGGGATTATAAATCGCAGATTGCTGTTGAAGACTCGAAAGCGGTCATTTCAAATGGTTTAGTGTCACGCACAATTGAATTTGACGGATGTAAAACCTCATCTTACCAAAATCTGCAAAGGGATACCGAACTTATTTCAGATGGCTGCTCAGATTTTGCAGTATCAGTAAACGGGAAAAAGTATTTTGGCGACTGTTTTGTTTTTGCCGGATCACAGGAAGTTCCCTGTGCAGAGCGTGTACCGTTTAAAAGAACCAATACCATGACGGAAAACTGTGTTTATCCTCCTCAGGGTAAAGCTGTTATTCTGAAATATAATAGCGATGAGCTTAATTTGATGGTGGAAGTTAGGTTCGAAATTTACGACGGTATCCCGGTTATAATGAAACAGCTTACAGTAAAAAATACAGGCAATGAGACGATTACAATAGACAATATTTACACTGATATTTTAAAAATTACAGAAAACCGTGATACTGTTTTTGTTGACAGCGATTATGATTCTTCAACGGATTTTCTGGGTCTTGAATTGTCAAAATATGCAAGGCATTATGCACGGTATCAATATGACTTTCTCGAAGTTGCACCTGAGTTCAGGATGAATATTAAAGCAGAAGCAGGCGAAGAAACAGAGTCAATCGTCGCTTTTGAGCTTCTTTTCGGCGCTGAGTATTATGAACAAAGGCTCATAGAAGTAAAGACCATGTACCGTAAAATAGCCCCCTGGTGCACAGATAACGTTCTGTTTTTTCATTTGATATCAAATTCATCACATGCTATCAAAAAAGCTGTTGACCAATGTGCAGAAATCGGTATTGAAATGATAATTCAGTCTTTTGGCTCAGGAGTCAATATGGAAAGCGGCAGAAAGAGTTACCTTGAGCGTATAAAAAAGGCTTATGATTACGGACATAAAAAAGGTATACGCATGGGAGCATATACTCTGGCATATGTAAAAAATTACCGTCCTGTAAGAGGGGATGAGGCTCTCAACCATGACGGCAGTCATATATGCAGATGTCTTGCTACTGAGTGGTCACAGAAATATATGAAAGATGTGCTTCGCTTTATTGATGAAACAGGCGCAGATGCAGTAGAAATTGACGGTCCATACGGTATGCTTATGTGTTCGGGAGGAAAAACGCATTTGCATGATGATTTCACCGATTCACAATATAAGCAGTGGAAAATGTCCGTTGTAGATTGGTACAAGGAAATTAAAAAACGTGGAGTTTACATAAATGCGCCGGATTGGCACTTTTTAAACGGTACAAACCGTGTATGTGTCGGATATGAGGAGATAGCCTATTCGGAACGCCGTCAGGAACAGCTGATTACATCGAGAATTTACTATTATAAAGGCACATTTTCAAAGAATCCGGCTCAGGGCTGGGGATTCTTGCCTCTTAATGTCTATCATGGCGGAGGAGATGAAGCGAAGTTTTTCCCAACTGAAAAGAACAGCTTTGATTTTGACTGGGCTCTGGCGCAGATTACTGCAAGCGGAGTTTGGCCTACTATCAGAGGTAAAAAGGTTTATGACTCCGAAACAGGAAAGGAAATCTTTAAAAAGTGGGTGTCAATTTATAAAAAGTACCGCAATGTTTTAAATGGTATAACAGTACATTTTCTGCCTCCCAGAATTGATACTGATAATCCTTCTCGCACTAAGGGTATTGATGCCATTATGAATGTGCTTCCAAAAGGAGATACACGAGGCTTTGTCATGTTTTTCAATCAAACCGATGAAGAACGCACAGAAACTTTGCGCATTCCGGTTTATTATACAGGGCTTACCTCTCTCGAAAATCCGCCTGCTCCGTTTCCAAATACTAAAAACAGTGATGTGTCTTATCCGCTGTATGGTGCAGAGATAGCCCCCTTGATAATCAGGGCACGAAACGGTGAAGCGAGAACTTATATAACCGATGAAAAGGTTGAGGATAAAGCAATTCCACCTTTGAAAGAAGCAAGTTATACAGGTAAAAAGATCGTTATTTCAGAGCGGGATGAAAACCCTGAAGTGTTTGATATTGATTCAAATGGAAATGTTGAACTTAAAATCACCTTGCCGCCCATGTCATACAAATGGTATGTCATGCATCCGGCTGAGAAAGGATAATCTGTTATGATAAAAAATATTGTTCGTTTGGCTGTTATAGGTTTAGGTCAAAGGGGAGTTCAGCTTATTGAGCCCATGCTTAGAATGGATGATGTTGAGATTATAGGCGTGTGTGATGCTTACGCCGACAGAACAGACAGTGCAGCTTTGCTTATAGAGAAAGCGGGCAGAAAAACTCCCTTTAAAACACAGGATTACAAGTCAATTCTTGAACTTGAAGGACTTGATGCTGTTGTGATTTCCACGTCATGGCAGTGCCACATTGAAATTGCAATAAAAGCTATGGAAAAAGGAATTTTTACCGCAATGGAGGTTGGCGGAACATATAATCTTAAGGAATGTTTTGACTTGGTAAAAGCTTATGAAGAAACCGGAACTCCGTTTTTCTTCCTTGAAAACTGCTGTTATGGCAGACGTGAGATGATGTGTCTTAATATGGCAAGAGCAGGTGAATTCGGCGAGATAGTTCACTGCGACGGAGCGTATCGGCATGATTTGCGAAAAGAGGTTTCTTTTGGCAAAGAAAATCGTCATTATCGCCTTTCACATTACATAAATCATAACTGTGAAAATTATCCTACCCACGATTTGGGACCGATAGCAAAGGTTCTCGGAATAAACAGGGGCAATCGTATGGTAAGTCTTGTTTCTGTAGCAAGTAAAGCTTGCGGACTTCACCAGTATTTGCTTGATAATAAGGCAGATGATGAAGAACTACTTAATACACAATTTAAGCAAGGTGATGTTGTTACAACAATTATCACTTGCGAGAATGGTGAAACAATAACATTAACTCTTGACACTACGCTTCCACGTATTTACAGCCGAAGTTTTACTGTCAGAGGTACAAAAGGAATGTATCAGGAAGACGGAGATTATGTTTTTCTTGAAAAAGATCTCGACCGTGATATTGCCGAATATGATTTGAATCCGAACCTTTTGTGGAAAAATGCCGATAAATACGGCGAAAAATTTGACAGTGACCTGTGGGCTCATAAATCGGAGGGTATGCTGGCAAGCGGTCACGGAGGAATGGACTATCTTGTTCTGCGAGCCATGGTTCATGCCGCCAAGGGAGAAACTTACCCGGCCATTGACGTATACGATGCCGCTGCATGGATGAGTATAACTGCATTATCTGAGGAGTCTGTAAAAAATGGAGGAGCTCCTGTTGCAGTGCCGGATTTCACAGGAGGAAAATATAAAAACCGAACTGAACGTTCAACGGGCAAATATGCGCTGGATGAATAAGCCTATGAAAGGACAGTAAATGTGAAAAAGATTTCAAAAAATTTACTGGGTGCAACTGCTGCAGTTACTCTTGTGGGCTCCGCGGCAGCTGTTGCCCGTGTTAAAAGCGAAAATTTCTTTTATAAAAATAAACCTTACATCCCTGATGAAGCGCTGACTATATCAAAAAAAGAAAACGAAGATTTCGTTATTTTACAGCTGGCAGATGTACAAATCAGTAAAGATTTAAATGAAAATCAAGAGGCAGAGTCGTATGAAATGATTGATGACCTTGTAAAGCGCAGCAATCCGGATTTTATTGTCCTTACAGGCGATAACGCACTTTATGATGATCTTGAAAAAATCGAGAATTTCGCAGATTTTCTCAACGACTTTGATATTCCGTTTTCTTTTGTTTTCGGTAATCACGAAAATGATGTTAAACCGTCACTTAGGAAAATTGCTTCAATTTTTGAAAAAAAGAAAAACTGTCTTTTCAAAGAAGGCTTTAAAAATGTTTCCGGCGTAGGAAACTATGTGGTCAATGTTGTAGAGAACGGTGATATAAAATACAGCTTTTATATGTTTGATTCCCATAATTATGGTTTTTATCTGCCGTCCGATAAAAAGCAGCCACTCGGAGGAACTGACTGGGCATACATAAAGAAAAGTCAGATAGACTGGTATGAGCGAACTGTAAAAGGAATTAATAAAAGTGCAGGACATGAAGTGAATTCTCTTGCATTCTTTCATATTCCGCTTCCTGAATACCGATATTTTACACCGGAGCAGGCTATAATAGGCGAGCAAAGGGAAGATATCTGTTCGCCGTATAAAAATACGGGTCTTTTTGCCAAAATGAAGGAACTTAATTCTACAAAAGGCGTATTTGTCGGTCATGACCATAACAATAATTTTGCTTTTGAACACGATTCAATTGTATTGGCATATGGACTTAAAACCGGTCGTACAAGTTATTATGACGAAGATTTGCAGGGAGCATTAGTAATTCGTTTCGATAAGGATATGAAAGATTTTACTATTGAGCATCTGTACTCTGAGTTCAACTGATAAAGGATAGTAAGGTGAATTAAAATGAGCGTTAAGAAAATTATTGCAATAATATTATGTGTAATTTTATTAACAGCAGTTCTGGCAGTTACTGCGTCGGCAATAGCATCGTCAGTTTACAGTAAGAAAAACATGGAGCTTGCTGAAAGTTTTGATAAAGTTGAAAAAGAAGATCAGCTCACACCTGAGAAAGATGAAAACGGAAACTGGTGTTTTGTAACAGACCGTGAATTTAAGGTTATGCAGCTTACTGATGTGCATATCGGCGGAGGCTGGTTATCGGCAAAAAAGGACGCTCAGGCTCTTAACTGTATTGCCGCTATGATTGCTGAGGAAAAGCCGGATTTGGTAATTGCCACAGGTGATATAGCTTTTCCGTTCCCCGATAAGGCAGGAACGTTAAACAATCTTGCTGCGGCTAAAATTTTTGCAAAGCTAATGGATAAGCTCGGAGTATATTGGACTGTCGCTTTCGGAAATCATGACACTGAAGCTTATAGCTTCTATTCCCGTGAAAAACTTGGTGAATATTATATGAGCGATGAACTCAGGTATTGTCTTTATACTCCCGGTCCCGAAGAAGTTGATGGCTACGGTAACCAGATTATTAATGTAAAGAATTCCAATGGCCTTATTACGCAGTCACTTATTATGTTTGATTCTCATTCATATCCGGGAACCTTTGGCATTGGCGGAAAATACGATAATATTCATCAGAATCAGATTGACTGGTACAGAAAAAATATACAGGAGCTCAACAGTTATAACGCTGAGATTTTGAAAACATTGTCCTCAGATTCTCTTGCGTATCCGGATGATACATATAAAAATGTAAAATCTCTTGCTTTTTTCCATATTCCTCTCAGAGAATATGATACCGCATGGTCGGAATACGAAAGCGCAGGCTTTAAAAATACTGAAAATGTAAAATACATTTACGGAGAGAAAAACGAAAACGTCTGCTGCGGTGCAGAGGATGATGAGGTTTTTGAAACCATGCTGGAGTTAGGCTCTACACAGGGAATTTTTGTAGGTCACGACCATGTCAATAATTATTCGCTGGATTATAAAGGCATACGGCTTACATATGGTCTTAGCGTTGACTATCTTGCTTATAAGGATATAGATAAAAAAGGCGATTACCGTGGATGTACCATGATTACAACTTATCCTGACGGTAAATTTGACTGCCGTGCAGAAAGCTATTATCAGGATAAATACACTCCTAAATATGAAAAAGAATCAGTAATTTTTGAAAAATAACGATAATGCATTTTTCGCTTTATTTTACGACATAAAAGAAAGAGCACTTTCATACCGTAAAAATTTAACAGTTTGATGTTGTTTGCAGGGGAGAAGCATAATGGAGAAAATAACAGAATATCTGTCTGTTAACCGTTACAGACAAACGGAAAAAATATCACAGGAGAAATATCCGCTGAAAAAAACTTTTTCTTCATCTGATTTTGAGGTTCAAAGCTATTTTGAAGAAGACCATAACAGCGGTAAAAAGGACATAAAGATATTGGTGCTGATAAAGCGAAAAGTAAAACAGGCAGCAGTAAGTATAGATTTTGAGGTTGAAGGCTGGAGTAAAGAAAACTATGTGTTTGCTCCTGCGGCGTTATATAACGGAAATCGTTTTTACAGCGTAAGGCGTGATTATGCCCCTTACTATACAGACAGTGATAGGGAAAAGTGCGCTTTGGCTCCTGTAATTACCGATGTGCCACGCCTTGGGGGAGAAAACAGCGTTGCCCAGCTGACAACAGGAGATCTTTCAACTCCATGTGTCGGATGGTTTTCCACCGATGACAGTAAGGGACATCTAATTTTATGGAAACAGAAAAACGAAGCGGGTATTTTCGGTTTGACCGTAAGGGAAATGAGTGAGGGAAAAGCATGTTTTTCAATATCCTCACCTTGCGTCAGGGAAAAAACTAAATACGGAATGTGCTCTACTCAGGTTAAATCAGACGATGAAGCACGTGACTTCAAAGCCGGTGATAAACTTAACTTTGAAATAAGCGTATTTGATTTTAACTGTGAAAGCAAAACTGAGTTTCTCAATAAATTTTTTGAAATACGCTCCATGAGAAGTTTGCCCTATTCTCTTCCTCAGGGCGTACCGTGGTCTTATGCTTTCAGCCTCCTTGAAGATAAATATAACAGGCGCAACTGGCTTTCTGAGGGAGGATTTTATAAGTCCTCAGAAGCTGTTTCAGGGATTTGCCGCCAATGGCAGACAGGCTGGGTAGGCGGAGGAATGAACATACTTCCACAGCTTTTACTTGGTAACAGTGAAAGCGTTGAAAAAAGCAAAAGAACCCTTGATTTTATTTTTGGTCCTCTCCAGCATCCGTCAGGTTTTCTTTACGGAATTTACTGTGACTCAAAGCTTTACGGCGACCGCTTTGACGACGTTGACAATAAAAGCGTTACAATGAGCAGAAAAAATGCCGATGCACTTTATTTTATTGCAAAAGAGCTTTTATGCCTCGAAAAAATGGGAGAACCTGTAAAGGAAATCTGGAAAAAGGGACTTTTGAATCTTGCAGATGCCTTCGTGGATTTTTACAATAAAAACGGGGATTTTGCACAGCTTATAGATATGGATGAATTTAAGCCCTTTGCCGCAAAAACAGCTTCCGCAGCTATTGCTCCGGCAGGACTTGCACTTTGTTTTAAATACTTTTCAGATGAAAAATATCTTCGCTGTGCCTGTGAGGCTGCTCAGCAATACTATGATGAATATGTAAAAGAGGGATTTACCAATGGCGGTCCCGGAGAAATTCTAGGCTGTCCCGACAGTGAGTCTGCCTTTGGAATGTTTGAAAGTCTTATAGTTCTGTACTCAATTACAGGCGACGAGAAATGGCTCAGATACGCAAAAGATACCGCATCTCTCTGTGCCAGTTGGTGCGTTTCGTATGATTATGAGTATGAAAAGGATACCCAGTTTTATCGTCGGGGAATATCTACAAACGGTGCGGTATGGGCAAGCGTACAGAATAAGCATGCAGCGCCTGGTATATGCACTCTTTCCGGTGCATCTCTTTTCCGTATGTTCAGAGCATCCGGAGATGAAAGATATTTGGAACTTTGCCGTGACATAAGTCATAATATAACGCAGTTCCTGAGTACGTACGATAATCCCGTTTATTATAGTTATATTTTCGGCAGAAAGCAGACCGTAAAAATACAGAAAAAACTTACCGGTTTATGTGCGGATGTTTTAATTAAAGCCCATAAATCAGGAAAAGCGGCACGGCTTCTTACAGACAGCGTATATAAAAAATTTACCGTTCCTGTTGGATGTATGGGAGAAAGATGCAATCTTTCCGACTGGGAGGGAAAAGAGAATATCGGTGAACTTCCGGGCGGTTCATGCTGGTGCGAGGTTTCCACTATGCTCGTCTGGCTCGAAGTACCTGCGGTTTATGTAAATCCTGATACCGGATTTGTCTATGCTCTCGACCATGTTGAGTGCAGCTTTAAAGACGGAATCCTTACACTGAAAAATCCCACTGATTATGATGCAATATACCGTGTGTTTTCCGAAAACAGCCGTGACAGACAAATACCCCTTGAAGATACATATATGCTGGATTTAAAAAGTGTAAAAGTGAAAGCTAATGAAAGCGTATCAATTAAATTGTGAGGTGTACATATATGCTGGAAATAAAAAATGGAGCATTCTATATGGATGATAAACCCTTTAACATCTATTCAGGAGCCATGCACTATTTTAGAATTCCATGTGAATACTGGGCGGATAGACTTAAAAAACTAAAAGCAGCAGGTTTCAATACAGTTGAAACCTATATAGCGTGGAATGTGCATCAGCCAAAGGATGAGGAAGTTTATGATTTCGAAGGACAGAATAACGTCTTTGAATTCATCAAAACAGCTCAGCGTGAGGGGCTTTATGTTATTGTGCGTCCGGGTCCCTATATATGTGCGGAATGGGAGTTCGGCGGATTCCCAGCATGGCTTTTAAAGTATGATGATATAAAACTTCGCTGTTATAATGAAAGGTATATAGGTTTTGTCAAAAGATATTTTGATGTGCTTATTCCAAAACTTGCTGAGCTTCAGGTGACAAACGGTGGACCGATTATAGCTGTACAGATTGAAAACGAATACGGAAGCTACGGTACAGATAAAAAATATCTGAGATTTATAAGAGATAACCTGCGCTCGAACGGTATTGATGTTATACTCTTCACTTCCGATGGTGAAAGCAAATATTGTCTGTCTGGAGGCAGTCTTCCTGAAGAATATAAGGTGGTAAACTTTGGTTCATATCCAAACGTAGGATTGAAAGAGCTGAAAGAATATCAGCCGGATAAACCCCTTATGTGCGGAGAGATGTGGTGCGGCTGGTTTGACCATTTTCGTGAAAAGCACCACGGCGGGGTAGATATCGGTGCGAAAAAAAGATTTAGCAGAATACTCAATGAATTTTTTGAGCAGGATGCAAGCTTTAATTTTTACATGTTCCACGGAGGAACCAATTTTGGATATATGGCCGGTGCAAACTATGCAAAAATTTATCAGCCTACAACCACAAGCTATGACTATGGTGCACCGCTTAATGAGTACGGAGATTATACGAAGAAATATTACATAATGCGTGAGCTTTTATGCAGAAAACAGGGAATAGAGCCTCCCGAGCTTCCTCCGAGGCCCCAAACTCAGTATATTGGTGAAGTAAAGCTTACTGAAAGTGCATCCTTTATTGAAAATATAAAGCTTAATGGTGCGAAACACACCGATCATTTTGCCCATTATATGGAGCATTACGGTCAGAATTACGGCATGATACTCTATCATACCGAAATAGAAGGGGACTATCCGGAAACTTCTATAGCCGCCGACGGAGTGCACGATATTGCTTCAGTATATGTAAACGGAAAATTGATAGGAAGATTTGACCGCTCCGCTCCTCTCACTAAAAAACAGATAAAAGCAGGCATGGATGCTCCTGAGAGTTTTTCATTCCCGATTCCCGCTTTTAAGGGGAAAATTACCGTTGATATTCTCGTAGAGGCAATGGGCAGAATTAACTTTGCAAAAAGGATACATGACCTCAAGGGCCTTAAAAATGTAATGATTGGCGATCAATATGTTTACGATTTTGACGTTTACACAATTCCTCTTGATAAAACGGGAAATCTGACTTTTACAAATGGTATTAATGAAAGCTTTCCTGTTTACCTGAAAGGCAAATTCAAGGCAAGCTCACAACATGACTGTTTTGTTGATATAAGGAATTTCACAAAAGGTTATGTCTTTGTAAACGGCAGAAATCTAGGAAGATACTGGAATGTGGGACCACAGCGGACCTTGTATATTCCCGGAGTATGGCTTAAAGAAGAAAATGAGATAATAGTTTTTGAAACCCAGGGCTTTAAAAAGCCGATAGTCCAAATTACTGATAAGCATATATTCAAATGAATTTAAAAGAATTTGTGATATATACAGTCTGGGGCAAATAGGAGAAACTTATGAAACAGTTTAAGTTTGAGCTTGATTGTAACGGTAAAACAGAAAATGCAAAAAAGCACTGGCAGTTTTGTGTTGGCAGCGGTCATGCTGCACTGGCACAGAGAGCAGACTATGTGCAGCAGCTTAAAATTGTTCATGATGAACTCGGTATTGAGCGGGTGCGTTTTCACGGCATTTTTGACGATGATATGAATGTCTGTGTACGTCTTGAAGACCATCTTCCCCTGAGGATAACAGGAAGCCGAAAAATATTTAATTTCTATCAGGTAGGACGTGTTTACGACAATCTGCTCAGTGCGGGTATGAAACCCTTTGTCGAAATAAGTTTCATGCCCTCTGCTCTGGCATCGGGCAGGAAGACCGTTTTTCACTATAAGGGTAATGTAACTTTGCCGAAAAAGACAGAACAATGGCAGCAGTTTATACGGGAGTTTGCTGAATTCCTTATTGACAGATATGGCATTGATGAGGTAAGCACATGGTATTTTGAAGTCTGGAACGAGCCTGACCTTTCTTGCTTCTTTAAGGGTTCAATGCAGGATTATTTCAGATTTTATGCCGATACAGTGGCTGCTTTAAAAGGAGTCAGTGAAAAACTGATTGTAGGCGGACCTGCTACAACTGCTGGTAAGCATATTACTGAATTTTTGGATTTTTGTAAAAGGGAAAACGTACCTGTGGATTTTATTTCTACCCACCAGTATCCTACCGATGCTCTCGGGCATACCATTAACAGCGAACGCCTCAGAGCCATAAAAAAACTGAAAACGGGAATTTACAGCAATACTCTTAGAAGTATGCTTCAGCCGATTTTTGACAATGTAAACGATTTCTCAAATAATCTTAAAGGATATATGACGAGAGAATCTAAACGTGTGCGGAAAGAAGCAGGAAATCTGCCTGTGTACTATACGGAATGGAGCATCAGTTCAAACTGCGTAGCAGAAATTCATGACAAACCTAAGGCGGCATCTTTCCTTGTCAAAACAGTTCTCGACAATCAGGGAATTGTTGACGGCAGCAGCTACTGGACTTTTTCAGATATTTTTGAAGAGCTATTCTTTTTTGCCGATCCCTTTTGCGGTGGCTTTGGGCTTATGACAATTGACGCAATTAAAAAGCCGACATTTTATGCAATGAAAATGCTTGCGGCGCTTCCTGATAAAAGGTACACTTTGCCGATAACTGATGACGATGTAGAAATGGCAGCTTTCTGTGATAATGAGGGCAGTGTTTACATAATGCTGTATGCTCAGAATTTTACACAGGACAGCGGAGAATATTCTGCGGTTATCAGTTTAAAAAATGCTCCGGATTTTTCAGATGTTTCCATTGAAAGAGTCGGAAATGGCAGCGGAGATCCATATTTAATCTGGGAGGAAATGGGAAAACCGGCGGTTCTTACTACCCAGGAAACAGAAAGAATAAAGCAAAGTTCCCATCCGTTTAAAGGCAGTCTTTATGCAGAAAAAATAAATGCTGAAAAAAGTATTGAAGTGAAGCTTTCAGATAACGATGTTATTATGCTTGTATTGAAAAAATAATTTGCTGAAATACATCATAATAGAAAACATATTATATTTGAAAATAATACTGTCACTCTCAAAAAAGCAACTCAGACATTTTTTGTCTGAGTTGCTTTTTTGCTGACTTTTTATATAAAAATATATATTGACAAGTGAAAATTTTGTTATTACAATATGGTTAGCGTACACGTGCACGCAGTTTAAGTATCTTAATCTTGAGTAAATATAATTTTCATGGAAGGGAATGGGGCTTTTGGCAATTACGGCAAAAGAAATAGCTGCTATTGCAGGTGTAAGCCGTGGAACAGTTGACAGGGCTTTGAAGGACAGACCGAGAATAAGTAAGGAAACAAAAGAAAAAATCCTTAAAATTGCCGAGCAGTATAATTACAAGCCCAATCTTATAGGAAAAGCCCTTGTTTCATCCGGTCAAAAAGTTCATGTTGCTGCAATTCTGACAAGTGTCGGAAATCCGTTTTTTGACGATGTTAAGGATGGAATTTATGCGGCTGTCAAGGCTTATGAAGACTATGGAATAGAGCTCCATCTAACTGAGCTTAAAGGTTACAATCCGGAAGAAATTATTTTGGCTCTCGAAAACCTTGAAGATAAAATAGAAAATTTAATTATCACACCGGTTGATGACGAAAAGCTTAAAGAAAAACTCGAAGAGCTTGCGGAAAAAGGGATGAATATTGTCATATTATCAAGCGATATTGAAGTGAAGGGAAAGCTCTCTTTTGTAGGCTGCGACTGTTTGAAAAGCGGTAAAATTGCCGGCAGAATGGTTGGTTTGCTTTCCGCAGGTTATGCCCGTCTTTGCATAGTAACAGGCAGTACTCTTCATCCTGGTCACCGCTGGCGTGTAGAGGGTGTAAGCAGTGTTGCAAGTGAGTATTCGGATATAAAAATTGTAGAAGTTATTGAAAACAATGACGATAACGAAACGGCATATAAGGCGATGAAGGAGGCCTTAAACAGAAACGAAGATATAGATTTTGTCTGTATAACTGCCGGTGGTGTACAGGGAACGCTTAGAGCCATAAAAGAGGATGGCAGAAAAATAAAGGTTTGTTCTTTTGATGATATACCCGCTGCAAAAAAAGCCATGAAAGACGGAAAAATACTGGCTACAATCTGTCAGCAGCCCTATGAGCAAGGATATAATGCCGTAAAGAGCATTTTTGATAAAGTAATTGCAAAAGCGAAAGTGGATGAAAGACAGTGTTCGGAGCTTAGTATAAAAGTTGATTACTCTATACAGTAAAATCAGCGGAAGAAGATAAGCATAATTTATGCTTATCTTTATGCATCATAGTTTGCGTGCACGTGAACACAAGCGCTTTAACCAAGTGCATGATGGGTGTAGTTTAACTGATATTATCAGCGGATTACCGCCGGTTGGGAGGAAAATATGCAGCATTACGAAATTCCGGAAAAAATTAAAGCTCAATTTTACGCATGGTGGAATCGTGAAAACGATATGCCTCTTCTGAGCGTTTACGCACGGGAGAGAAAACGTCCAAAATCAGATTCTTTACATGTGCCCGAAGAGCTGGAGGCAAGATGGAAAGACGAAGAATATCTTTTGGAAAACGAAAAATATAAGTGGTCCTCAACCTACTGCGGCGGAGTCGCATTTCCTGTATATAATCCAAATCTGGGACCGGATATTCTTGGTGCCTGTACAGGATACGCCGATATAAAATTCGGAGAGGATACAAGCTGGGCTATTCCTAAAATAGAAGATTTAAATGATATCAGTGATATACAGCTTGATGAAAACAACACATGGTGGAAAAAGATTGTCTCAATGACCCGTTCTGCTGTAAAAGGAAGCGACGGAGAGTTTTTTGTGGGAATGACTGACCTGCATCCCGGCACGGACGGACTTGTCTCCGTTCGTGGCGCACAAAACCTTTGCTATGATTTAATTGACTGCCCCGAAGCTGTCGACAATGTGCTCAGGAAGATAACTGAATTTTATAAGGATATATACACACGTCTTGCAGATGTACTCCATGCGAACAAAAGCGGATACACCACTTGGAACAACATTTGGTCCGATGTGCCTTATTATATTGTCTGCTCTGATTTTTCCGCAATGATAGGAACTGAGGATTATAAAAGATTTGTGGCACCTCACATTGAGGCGGAGACTGGATTTTTAAAACATTCCATTTATCATCTTGATGGGCCTGCTGCTCTTCGTCATCTTGACAGGATACTTGCAATGGAAAATCTCAACGGAGTTCAGTGGGTACCTGGAGCCGGCAATGCACCAATGCGAGAATGGATTGATGTTTTGAAGAAAATACAAAATGCCAGAAAGCTTATTGAGGTCAGTGTAACAGCGCAGGACATTAAACCTCTCTGTGATAGTCTCAGCCCTCAGGGGCTTTGTATGCGCCTTGAGGCCGATTCTCCGGAAGAGGCAAAAGAACTCGAAAATCTTGTTTCAAAATATAAAGTAAAGAAATTTTACTGAGTAAAGCAAATCCCCTTTACAGCGAATAAAAATAATTTTTATCGGAGGAAAAAATGAGAACTACATACTGTATTCCAACTTTAAAAAAGGTAAAACCTTATGATTTGCGTGTTGAGGATGTAAAGCTTCGTGAATACAAGAATCCTTATGTAATACGTGCTGAAAGCTGTGATGTTAAAAGCATAGAGAAAGCTTATAACGACGCAGTAAATCTCAGTGCTGATGCTGTAAAGGAAAATGACAGCATTGTAATTGAGCTTTTAAATGGAGAATACCGTTTTAAGGATACAATACGCCTTGATAAAAGAGCAAAAAGCGGTCTGCCCATAGTCTTCCGTTCTGCTGGAAAAACATCTTTGCTGGGAAGCATAACCCTCTGCGGCGGATGGGAGGCTTATAAAAACGGAATATATAAAGCACATGTTGAAGCCGATAAATTCCGTCAGCTTTATGTAAACGGAAAAATGGCAGTTCGTGCAAGGTTTCCCAAGAAAAATGAGGATTGCGCTAAGGAAGTATTTGAGGGAAAGTGGCTTGATAAAACAAAGCAGATCCTTTTGCCCCATGAGTTTGACAGTGCAATGAAGGGTTTTAATTCGGATACTACTGAAATACATATAATCGAGGCATGGACACATTCCGTAATCAAGCCGGGTGATTTTACAAATGAAGAAAAGGGTATTGTTGTAGATCTGGCTGAGATATGCAGAGAAAGGTTTTACGAACAGAGAAGCTCGAAAATACCAAAGCCCAAGGTTTGGCTCGAAAATGCGCTTTCACTTTTAAGCGAACCCAATGAATGGTATTACGACTTTGAAAACAAGGATTTGTATTATTATCCCGAGGATGCAAAAAAGATTAACGAACTTGTTTTCGAAATACCCCAGACTGAAACGATTTTTGAAATCAAGGGATGCAGTGACATAAGATTCGAGAATATTGAATTTGCATATACAAACTGGAAAAGCCCGTCGGAAATCGGATACGTGGACGGACAGGGGGTCAGCCGTCTTGACACTATCGACGGTGTAACTGCATGGAGGACTCCTCCTGCTGCTTTAAATATTTTAAACAGCGACGCAATTCATTTTGTGGGATGTACGGTACATGGCACAGGAGGAATGGGAGTCAAATATGACGGAGCGTCAAACGATATACTGCTTTACCGAAATCACTTTTATGAAATCGGAGCGGGAGCGATTTCTGCGGGAAGCTTTATAGTTGAAGATCCCTTTAAAGCTCCCGTTTCGAAAGGAGTAGTTATCTGTGATAATGTGATTAATAAATTCGGACAGAGCTATCTTAGCGGAGTAGGTATTCTTGTAGGTTATTCTCAGAATGTTGTCATTGACCACAACGACGTATCCTACGGAAGCTATACGGGTATTTCCGTAGGCTGGGGATGGGGACTTGAAACACCTATGTGCGGCTGTAAAATCCGCAACAACCGTGTTACACATATTATAGAAAATCATCTCTATGACGGATCGGGACTTTATATTCTCGGCAGGCATTTAATGGATAAGAAAAATATAGTCAGCGGCAATTACCTTGAAGGCGGTCACGGCTATGCGGGACTGTATTTTGACGAAAAGGCAGATAACTATATTGCGAAACACAACTATATAGGCAGGGGCAGAAAATGGTTTTTGCTCATGCATGATATTGATTACGGTCTGCATGATATTTCAGTTGAAGACAACTTCATTGAAATTACCAGAAAATATATGAACAGCTATTCTCCCGGTCATGCCTTTAAACCTAAAACCAAGAGGCAGAGGAACATTAGCTTCCGTGGCAATATTTCACCTATTAACCCTTATTGGAAGGAAAATAAAAAGCGTATTTACGATAACTCTGGTGTAAGAAAAGTTTAATTTGTTTTTAAGAGAGGAAAAGGTTATGGATACTGTTAAAATCAGAGCGAAAATAAACGGCGAAGATAGAGAGTTCAAAAGCATTCAGGAAAGCGGAAAAAATACAGTCACATTTTTTGCTGATGCGAAAAAACGTCTGATTCCGTTAAAGGGAGTTGCGTCTGTGGAATTTGATGTTTCCTGTTATAACGATGACTATATTTTAATGCCTGCCTGTGCTTATAACGGAAACCGTTTTCCGTCAGTAAAAAAGAAGTATCCTCCAATGTTTTCAAAGGAAGAAGCTAAAATCGAAAACCTTATAACTGATGTACCACGCCTTAATGAAGATGGAAGCGGAAAAATAGAGGTCACATCGGCTGATATGAGTGTTCCCTGCGTTGCAATTTGGGATAAATCAAAGAAAAAAGCCATGCTTTTGTTTTTTGAGCAGGAGCTCTACGGCAAAAATTTAGGCGTTACATATACAAAGGGTAAAATTGAAATCACATATCCAAAATACAGAGAAAACAAGTATGAAATGTGTTCTCTTGTCCAAAGTCACGATAAAAAAGCGGTTATCAGACCCAATCAGCGCTTTGATTTTAAATATTTGCTTATTGAAAGAGAATGCGAAAGCATAACAGAGCTTCTTAGAATATTTTTTGAAAATAGAAAAGCTCTGGGACTTGATTGCTCATCACCTAAAAGATTTTCACCTGAAGAAATGTGGGCTATTCAGGAAGAAAAAATCAATCGCCTGAACTATAATGAAAAGCTGAAAATATATAGAAACGGAGTTAATAAAAGCCGGTTTGCCTGTTGGCAGCCGGGCTGGACGGGAAATCTTATTTCAGCATATCCACTTATGAAACTTGGCAATGAAAAAACATATCAAAGAGCCAAAAACTGTGTTGACTTTTTGTTCAAGACCCAGTACGAAAAGGGACTTTTCGAGTCAGTAGTAGATGATAACGGAGTCGGATACGGCGACGGTTTTGAACAGAATGGTACAAGATACTGGCACTTGCTCAGAAAATCAGCTGACTGTCTTTATTTCCTTTATGACATTTTCAAGGTCATGGAGGAAAAAGGCAATACGGTCAGCAAAAGCTATATTGATGGCTACAGAAAGCTTGCCGATGCATTCTGTGAAATCTTCGATAAAAATAAACAGCTGGGACAGTTTGTGGATTTGCGTACAAATGAAATTATTGTTCCGGGTTCTGCTTCGGCGGGTATAGCAGTGGGCGGCCTTGCGAGAGCATACCTTTATCTGAAAGATGAAAAATATCTTAAAACCGCTTCCCAGTGCGCCGATTATTTATATGATAATTTTGTAACCAAAGGTTTTACAAACGGTGGACCGGGCGAAATGCTTCAGTGCTGTGACAGTGAAAGCGCCTTCGGAACACTGGAGGGCTTTGTAACCCTTTATGAAGTGACAAAGGATGAAAAACATCTCAAATACAGTGAGGACACAGCGGCCCTTGCTTCAACATGGGTCATGGCTTATAACTATAATTACAGAAATGACTGTGCTTTCAAAAAAGCCGGCATAAAAACTGTCGGTACAGTTTTTGCCAATCTCCAGAATAAGCACAGTGCACCGGGCATATGTACCTTGTCAGGTGTAGCTTTAAAAAAGCTTTATGATATAACAAAGGATAAACTTTATCTTGAGCTTGTTACCGATATCGCAAGAGGAATAGGACAATGTATGTCAACTGAAAGCCATCCGATTTATTGCAGAGCAACACACAGAAACGCTCCTCAGGGATACATTTGTGAAAGGGTAAACACAAGTGACTGGGAAGGAGAAAAAGGCGTAGGAGAAATATTCGGCGAGGGTTCAAACTGGTGCGAGGTTTCAAATATGCTTACAATTGCCGATTTAAGTGATTTGCTGTAATAAAGTAAATTTTAATTTTGACATGGACGGTGAAGAAAATGTTTACCGGTAACGGAACAAAAGAAGATCCCTATGTTATACGAAATTCTCGTGAGCTAAGTCAGATATTCGAGCATCTTTCATCATATTTTGTTTTGGAAAACGATATAACTCTTGACGGTGAATTCAGACCCATAGGCGGTCAGTTTGAGCCTTTCACAGGTGTTTTTGACGGTCAGAACCACTGTATTTTTTCTCTTTTAATAGAAACCGAGACGCAGTATGTGGGACTATTTGCGTACAATGTCGGAACAATAAAAAATTTGCATATTGAAAACGCAAAGCTCTTAGGCGTATCCTGTGTTGGTGCAGTTGCGGGAGTTAACGAAGGAACAATTGAGAACTGCTCTGTGAGCGCAGAAATTTCTGCAACGTGTAATTGTGGTATAGTTGTGGGACTTAATATGGGACAAATTCAAAGTTGCAAAGCATCCGGAAATGTTTTTGAAACTGCTGCGTATTTCGGTGATGAAAAAAGCGATTTGGAAATTTTTGTTTCACTAGGTGGCAGCGAAAAAGCCGACGGCACAAAGGAAAATCCCTTTGGCAGCATTGAAAAAGCCAAAAACGCAGTAAGAGGCTTTATTAAAAAAGGCTTTTCGGGAAACATCACTGTATTTTTGCGTGAGGGAACTTATTATATTGAAAAAGAAATTGAATTTAATGAAGCGGACTGTTTTCCTCATACACATCACGTTGTTTATTCCGCATACAATAATGAAAATGTTCACATTATAGGCGGTAAAGTACTTTCAGACTGGGAGAAAGCAGAAAAGGGTTTGCAAAAAGCTTATGTAGGTGAAAATGTAAACTGTAAATATCTGTGTGTGGACGGAAGGCTGAAAATGCCTGCCAAAGGTTCTGCCGGACTGTTCAGCCGTTTCAGCGGATCAAATGTTTACGCTTACTATTCTCACGGTTGGTTCAGCGAAATTTTAAAAGTCAGGAAAACACTTTTCGGTTTTAAAACTCTTATTCCCAAAAGCAAGTTTTCAGGCAAAGCAAATTATCTTCTGGGAGCAGTAAACTTTATCAAAAAAGACGGCGACTGGGCACTTTCGGATAACGGATATGTTTATTTTAAAAATCCGGAGAATCATGAAATTATAGTGCCTACTGTTAAAAATATTTTTTTTCTTAAAAATGTCCGTGGTATAACAATAAGAAACCTTCATTTTTCCGTTACTGACCGTGACGAAAACTTTACCGCTCAGGGCGGACGTGGAAAAGAGGGCTATGACGGACCGGAAAATATCCACGGCGCAGTTTGTCTTGTTGACTGCTCGGAATGTACAATTGCCAATAACAAAATCGATAATTGTGCATTGAACGGTATTTCCGTAAAGGGAAGCAGCACAAGAAACAGCATCTTCGGAAACCGCATTGAAAATATGGGCTTTGCAGGTATCCATTGCAGCGGAAACTGGATTGATACTCCTGTGTACAACAATAAGCACCATTATATAAAGAGCAATGAAATTTCAAAGGTAGGTATGTTTGCAGTTAACGGCGCAGGCATTTATCTGCTGGGAAGCGGACACAACTGCATATGCAATAACCTGATTTATGATACTCCACGTTACGGCATCAGTCTTAAGGGAGCACGCTATCACTGCTGGCCGACGGACTGCGGCATAAATAAGGACGGCAGAATTTCTTTTGATGAGCATTTTGATTATCTTCACACAAGAAATAATCTCATACAGGCCAATGAAATCTTTGATGCAGGCAAAAATTCCCTTGACGGCGGAGGAATAGAAGCATGGGGCCCCGGCAGAGGAAACGTTGCGGATTATAACCTTGTCTACAATTACTACAACGGAAAGCCTACGGTAAACTGGAAAGGTCACGGCATATTCCTTGATGATGCAACCCATTACTTTACAGTGACTAACAATATTGTTTATGAATCCGGAAAGCAAGGCAGCGATGCTTCTACTTTTATGAAGTCTATCGGTATTGTTGTAAGAAATAATATTTTCGACGTCACAAACACTCATCAGGGTGCTGCAAATATTTCCCCTTATGACGAGCCGTGTAGCGATCAGATATTTATGAATAACATTGTTTATGCCGATCCCAAAGGCGGAATAGGCGAGGACGGTGCGTTTATCGAAAACGGAAGCTGTGACAGGCGGGTATATACCTATGACACAACTGCGGCAAAAAATCAAAATGGGAACTATATCAAATATCTCGACAGAAACATTTATTACAACACTAAGGGAAAGCTCACTGTATCAAAGAATAATAACGACCCATCAAAAGATATTGATCTTAAAAAATTTATTGAGGAAACGGGATTTGACAGCGAAAGCATTATATCAGACCCCATGTTTAAAGATCCCGCAAACAGAAATTATGAGCTTTTGCCGGATTCGCCTGCCTTTAAACTTGGCTTTAAAAATATTGATATGAGCAAAATAGGAATACAAAATTCCGAAAGGGGCTGATTGAATGTACAGTCTTAAAGATTATCATGTTATCTGGAATACTCCCGGAAAGGATTCAGCGGATTCAATGCCGACGGGAAACGGGGATATAGGTATAAATGTATGGACGGATAAAAGCGGAGACTTGATGCTGTATCTGGGTAAAACCGACAGCTGGGATGAAAACTGCCGTCTTTTAAAAGCAGGTAGAATTCGTCTGCATTTTGAAGACAGTCCTTTTATCAATGCAAAAAACTTTCGCCAGGAACTAAGCCTTACCGAGAGCGCCATTTTCATCGAAACAGACGAAATCAAAATGAAAATCTGGGTTGATGCAAATCGCCCTGCGGTGCATATCGAAAGTGACTGCAAGAAAAAACAGACAGTTACTGCGTCTTTGGAAATCTGGAGAGATAGGGAACGGGAGCTGCTTCTTGAAGATAAGCGTGATAAACGTAAAGGGGGAAGAAACGAGGGCTCCCACAGCGAAGCGGGATTAGTACATGCCGGACTTAAGCCGATGATAGCAGCCGATACTGTAGTACAGGATGAAGAAAGTATAATTTGGTATCACCGCAATGAAACTTCCATATGGAAAGGTGAGATTTCACATCAGGGACTTGGCGGCTTTACAGAAAATCACAGCGATCCTCTTCTGAATGTTACATCAGGCGGAATGATTTTTGCAGAGGGATTTTTAAAAATCAGCGATAGGGCTTTACACTGCAATAAAGCTGAAAAGTTCAGTCTTTGCGCCGTTCTTCTTACATCTCAGACTAAAACTGCTGCTGAGTGGACTGACTGTATAAAAAAGCTTTCAGCGGAAATTTTGGCTGTACCGCTCAATGATGCTTATTCTCAGCATGTTGATTTTTGGAAGAAGTTCTGGAACAAAAGCTACATAAAGCTTTCAGCTAAAGGAGCCGATGCTAAGGAGGCAGAAACCATAACACGGATGTGGCATTTGCAGCGTTATACAATAGCCTGTGCCTCAAGGGGAGCTTTTCCTCTTAAATTTAATGGCTCCATATTTAATGTAGACGGAGAACACAGTGTGACAAATACATTTTGCAGCCAGAATTACAGTGCGGATTTCCGTGCATGGGGCGGATGCTACTGGTTCCAGAATCAGCGTCAGATATATTGGGCTATGTTGTCATCAGGGGATTTTGACTGTATGCTGCCATTTTTCAAAATGTATTATGATGCTCTTAGCTTTGCAAAATATATGACAAAGACCTGGTTTGGTCACGGCGGAGCGTTTTTTCCTGAAACCATGTATTTTTGGGGAAGCTTCAACCGTGAGGATTACGGACTTACTCCGGCGGAGAGAAAAAAAGATCCCGCAGATATTGAATCGGGATTTGTAAAACGCTATTGGCAAGGCGGACTTGAGCTTTCCTTCATGATGATTGAGTATTACCGCTATACCCACGATGAAAAAGTGTTTGCTGATTTGCTGTATCCTGTTATCAAAGAGGTGCTCACTTTTTACGATTGTCATTATAAAGTTGGAAATAATGGAAAAATGGAAATTGAACCCGCACAGTGTCTTGAAACATACTGGAAAGCTAAAAACCCTCTTCCTGAAATAGCCGGATTGCAGGCGGTGCTGGAAGGACTTTTAGAAATTAATAGTTCGGTTTTAAGTGAAGACGAGAAAGCGTGGTTCAGAAAAATTCTCAGCAAAGTGCCGGATTTAACTGTCAAAAAGCAGAAAGGCAAAAGAATACTTCAGTGCTGTGAATCCGGGGAGAAAACCGCACATAATTTGGAGAACGTTTCGATGTATGCAGTTTTTCCATATCAAAGATACGGCTTGCTTCGCAGAGATTTAAAAATGGTACGCGATACCTTTGCACGAAGAAAGTTTGACGGATATTACAGCTGCTGGCACAATAACAACGTTTTTGCGGCTTATCTGGGATTGCAAAAACAGGCACGAAAAAAGCTGGCTGAAAGATACTGTCTACATGACGGATACAGATTTCCGACTTTTTACGTAAACGGAGACTGGGTTCCTGACCACGATAACGGCAGTGTTGCTCAGCAGACTGTTCAGGCGATGCTTTTGCAGTCCTATAAAGATGCCATTATGCTTTTTCCTGCATTTCCAAAGCACTGGGACGCAGAGTTTAAGCTCCATACATCCCAGGGAACTACAGTTGAAGCTGTGCGAAAAAATG
Source organism: uncultured Oscillospiraceae bacterium (assembly GCA_958366985.1). Lineage (GTDB taxonomy): Bacteria > Bacillota > Clostridia > Oscillospirales > Acutalibacteraceae > UMGS263. The sequence continues at coordinate 29,120 of CATXDC010000006.1, read as the reverse complement.
GAAAAATAGAAAGCCTGAACACGTATCCCGCTGAACGTATCAATGATATTAAAGACATGTCATTTAACGATGAAACAGAAATCGCAGTACAGTCAGGAGAAGGAAATCAGAGCACAAGCGGTTTTCTCAGCCGCTTAAGAAAATTGTTTAAAAGCCTCTGATGTTATCTTAAATGCATTAAGCTGAAAAACGTATTCTAAAAAATTAAAATCACATTTTTGATATGCACTTCAATAGTTAGACGCTTTTGAAGTGCATATATTAATTAAGTCCTTATATGCCGCTTGTTATGGGTGCATAACTACCAATGTAAGCTGAGGCTCCTTAATTTTTCTTTTTAAAGATTATTAATTGACAACTAAGAATGTTATGCTATCATATTTTTGTAGTTGATTTTTGCTATTTGCATCAAGTCTATATAAAGACGAAAGAGGTAAGAGTTATGAATATTTTTGGCGGACTTTCACAGAAACAAAATACAATTTCATCAGGCGGCAAGGTATCTGAAAAAATATCCGAAATTGCAAGGACTGCGGCATCAGAGGGTGCAGTTTTGCTTGTAAACCGCCAGATGCTTCCGCTCCAAGTAGGCACAAAGGTTTCAGTTTTCGGCAGAGTTCAGGTGGATTGGTTCTATACCGGATACGGTTCAGGGGGAGATGTCAACCGCCCATATTCTGTAAATCTTATTGACGGAATACGCAATAATGCTGACCTTGTTCTCAATGAGAAATTGGCTGCTGTATACGAAAAATGGTGCGGAGAAAATACAATAAATCACGGCGTATGGGGCCACTGGCCGAGATTTTATCCTGATATGAAGCTCAGTGAAGAGCTTGTAAAAGAGGCAGCTCAGGAATCAGATTGTGCGATTTTTGTAATAGGCCGTTCTTCCGGTGAGGATAGAGAAAACGTTCTCGAAAAGGGAAGCTACTATATTACCGATGAAGAGCTCCGGAATCTCAGACTTATTACTTCTGTTTTTTCAAAAACTGCTGTGATACTCAATATTGGCAGTATTATGGATATGTCTTTTTTGGAAAATGTTGATGTTGATGCAGTGCTCATAGCATGGCAGGGCGGTATGGAAAGCGGAAACGCTGTTGCTGATTTGCTCTCGGGAAAGGAAAACCCCTCAGGTAAGCTTTCTGATACCATTGTGAAGAAGTATGAGTATTATCCATGTGCCAATGATTTCGGAGCAAAGGAATATAACAACTACCGTGAAGATATATATGTCGGTTACAGATATTTTGAAACATTCCGAAAAGATCAGGTGCTTTTCCCCTTTGGTTTTGGACTCAGTTACACTGATTTTTCATGGAGTCTTAAAGAATGCAGGAGCACAGAAACCGGCTTTGATTTTGTATGTACAGTTAAAAATACAGGTGAAACTTATTGCGGAAAAGAAGTTCTGCAATGCTATGCAGAGAAGCCCTGTGGTGATTTAGGCAATCCCTCAAGGGAACTTGTTTCCTTTAAAAAGACAGTGAATCTTGCACCCGGCGAAGAAGAGGAAATAGTCTTATCTGTAAACAGAGAGCAGCTTGCTTCTTACGATCAAACAGGTGTAACAGGATTTGCTTCAGCCTATGTTTTGCAAAAGGGCAAATATCGCTTTTTCATAGGAACTGATGTAAGAAATGCTGAAAACTGTTTTGAATATACTCAGGAAGAAAATGAACTTATAGAGCAGCTTTCTCCTGTTTCACAGCTTCAGAAATCATTTAAAATAATATCCGCCGAAGAAAAAGACGGTGAGTGTACACTCTGCGAAAAGGATGCACCAATTACTCAGACACATCTTAAAGAAAAAATTATAAAAAATCTTCCCAAAGATATACCCTATACAGGTTATAAGGGCTTAAAGCTTTCAGACGTTAAAAATGGCAAATGTACCATGGAAGAGTTTGTGGCTCAGCTTAGTAAAAAGGAGCTTGAAGCTATCTCTAGAGGAGATTATAAAATGAACAGTCCTTTGGGTGCTAAGGGTAATGCCGGCGCTTTAGGTGGAGTTCTGCCATCCCTCAGGGAAAAAGGTGTACCTGCGGTTATAACAACTGACGGACCGTCCGGAATAAGACTCAGGAGCAGCTGTTCGCTTATACCTATCGGAACACTTTTAGCGTGTACCTTTAATTCTGAATTAGTTGAGAATTTATATGAGGAAGTCGGTAAGGAAATGCTCCAAAGGGGAAGTCATATACTTTTGGCTCCCGGAATGAATATACACAGAAGTCCTCTTTGCGGCAGAAACTTTGAGTATTATTCGGAAGATCCGTTCCTTACAGGAATCATAGCAGCAGGAGCGGTAAGGGGACTTCAGAAAACAGGAGTATCTTCCTGTCCGAAGCATTTTGCCTGCAACAATCAGGAGTATAACCGAAATTATAACGATTCAAGAGTTACTGAGCGAGCACTGCGTGAAATTTATCTTAAGGGTTTTGAAATCTGCGTGAAAACCGCACATCCGCAGAATATAATGACTTCGTACAATAAGGTTAACGGGGTTTGGAGCCATTATAACTACGAGCTTTGCACTCAGATTCTCAGAGATGAATGGGGTTATGAGGGTAATGTAATGACCGACTGGTGGATGCGCTCTTCTCACAGTCCGGAATTTCCTAAAATCAGAAATAACGCCTATCGTGTACGCAGTCAGGTTGATGTACTTATGCCCGGCGGCGGAAGACTTGGTTTGAGAATACCTGACAGAACTCTTCTTGAAACCTTGGGCAAAGAGGGCGGAATTACTTTGGGAGAGCTTCAGAGAACAGCTATGAACGTTCTGCGTTTTGCCATGAACAGTGCTGCTATGGAAAAGTAAAATTATTTCGATATTTGAGTGAGATTTTAAAAAGACATAATTTATTCCTGACAATTATATATTGGTATTGAGAAAATAAATCAATGAGTGTAACAGCTCATTGATTTATTTTTAACAATCTGATTCAAATAAATTTAATGGTGAAGTCATATTTGCCAAAAATAGATGTGCGTTTTTGTACTATCAGAACACAAGAATTCATTATTTGTACATACTTTATTCATAGAAGTTAGAAAAAATTTAGAAAAAACAGTTATTTAAGGGATTTAATTCTAATATAGAAAAATAAAATAAAAAATGTGTTTTATAATACTGCATAGTTAAGTTGTGAAGATTTTGTATATCTTTACACTTTGAAATTAAATTATTAAATGAAAGGGAGACGATTTATGAAAAGTGCATTTTTGAAAAAACTTTTATGCGTTCTTTCTGCTGCTGTTTTAGTGCTCAGCTTTGCGGCCTGCGGAAACAATGAGGATGAAGGAACTACTACTGATACTAATGTTGTTGAAGAAAATACTTTGGATACAGCAGCCGGCAGTGATGTTTCAGTAAGCGATACTCAGGCAGATTCATCTGAAAACGATTCAGCTAAAGATACTCAGGCTCAGAATAGTGAAAAGACTGAGGAAACAAAGAATCAGTCACAGAGCGGCGGTTCAACTGTTTCAAAGCCCGATTCAAAGGCCGATATTATTGCTGCATACAACAGTGCAGTAACAAAGAGCGGACTCAGCCGTACAGCAATGACTCAGACTGTTACAAAGGGTACAGTAAGCGTTGTAAACTATGATATTATGGCAGGCGAACATGCAAATGTCCGCAATCAGATCAATGTAAACAACACTTCAAAGACTTCTTCTGATCTTAAAGCTCTCAGCAGCAGTAATGTAAAGACCGCTACACGCAGCGGAAACACTGTTACAATTACTCTCAATAACTTCTCTGGTTCATCTGTGTCTAACGGTGCAGGCGGATATGTAGGCGTTGTTGATGATGCAAGAAGAGATCAGATCATTAACATAATTGCAGGAGATATAGGTGTAAGCGGAGTTAAACTTGCTTCCGGTACTTATACTCTTCAGAACGGTGTTATCAAGGCAACATTCAATGACGATTTTACAAAGATCACTAAGGTTACATTTACTGCAAGTGAGAGCTATGCAGGCAAACTGAAAGTTGCTATTGTATCTGTTGATGCAAATGTTGCTGTTAACCTTTCTTCAACATACTCAGCATAAGGTATTAGCAAAACTTTATATGTAAATAAAGTATCCCCGCAGATAAACTGCGGGGATTATTGTTTTTACTCCGTTTTTTTGCGCATATATTAAAGTGAAAAAACGGAGGTGTGATTTAATGAAAGAAAAATTCTTTAAAATCTGTGCAGTGGCTGTTTTTTTCTCTTTGCTACTTTTTTCGTCAGCATGCGATGAAGCAGAAATTTTAGAAACTTTACCTTCTGTTTCAGAAACGGAAACGTTTTTTTACAATCAGCAGACAAACGAAACTTTTTTGGAAGAAAGCAAGACTGCGGAACTACAGACTGAACCGGCAGCCGAGGCGGCAAATGCCATACCCAAAAGCGAAAGCAAACAATCACTTGTGGCTTTATATAACCGTAGTATCGGTGAAAATAATTTTAAGCGCATATCCATGAATCAAACGACACTCAGCGGAACGATAAATTTAAGCGGACAAAAAATTGATTTAAGTGAAGAAAAAAATAAAGGCCTGCGTGAGCAGACACAGACCTCAGATAATGGTAAATCATCATGTCCTCTTATGAAGCTTTCAGTAGATAATATTGAAACGGCTGAGAAGATAAATAATCGTATTGTTTTCAGACTTAAAAATTATTCATCCGGCATTAATATATCACAGGGAGCGGGTAGCTATCACGGAATTGTTGAAAAGAAAAGAACGGAAGAGATTTTAAATATTGCGGTAAAATATCTTAAACTGCCGGGAACAGTCAATGTTAAATCAGGGGAATATACTCTCACTGATGGAATAATAACCGCATATTTCAGCCCAGATTTTAGAGTATTGGAAAAGGTAATATTCAGTGGAAAAGAAAATATAAGTGGTAAAGTACAATATCTTATTATGAACGTTCAGGTAGATATTGAGTTTAGCTTAAATTCGGTATATGAATAATAGAGAAACACGTAAATAAATCAGTTTATTTTGATATGAAAAAATAAAAGCCTCGAACACAATTTGTGTGTCGAAGCTTTGGAGCTACTGGCCGGATTCGAACCGGCGACCTGCTGATTACGAATCAGCTGCTCTGCCAACTGAGCCACAGTAGCACAGCGGTTTTAAGTACCGCATAACATTATAAATAATCTAAGGATAATTTGCAAGGGATTTTTGCTTTTTTATGTCGTGTCAGGGGTATATGCAAATATACGGAATAGAAAGATGATGAACTTTGCATTTTAAGCCGGCAGAGTTACTGTTATTGTAAGTGAATTACCGTATTTTGAAGAGGCGGTAATTTTTCCTTTATGGGAGGTTACAATGGCCTTTGCTACGGAAAGACCTATGCCATAACCTCTTGTTTCAGAGCTGCGGGATTTATCACCCCGATAGAAACGGTCGAAAAGGCGGTCGAGGTTTTTGGTGTCAACGTTTTGTGCTGTGTTGTACACTTTAAGAGATATACTTTTGTTTTGCTTTTTTAGGCTTATGGAAATATTGCCGCCGTCAGGAGAATATTTAAGAGCATTGTCAAGGAGAATTGAAACAAGCTGACGGATGGCCTTTTCGTTTCCGCAAAAGGATAGCATGGGTTCTATTTCAGCTGAAAAAGTTTTATTTTGAGTTTTTGCCGGAGCCTGGAAAGACTGCGCCGTTTCGCTCACAACATCTGAAAAGGGAAAGTCTATCATTTCCAAAAGTCCTTTTTCTTCTTCCATACGTGAAAGAAGAGTGAGATCTTCTGTCAAAGAGGTTAGACGCTTTACCTGTGATTTTATATCTTTCAGCCACTCGTTTTCGCCGTAGTCCATTTCCAGTATTTCGGCATCAGCATCGATTATTGTAAGAGGCGTTTTTATCTCATGTCCTGCATCTGTAATGAATTGTTTCTGCTTCTCGTAGCTGTCGGAAATAGGTTTGACTATTTTTTCGGACAGTAAAACCATTAATATAAATACTGCCAGCATGCCGAAAAAGGAGACACCTATACTTGTGAGAAGGAACGAACGGAAAGTTGAGATTCCACGGAAGCAGTCAAGGAAAATTACCCTTGTTTCAGTTTCGGATACTTGTTTTGTATATCTGTAATTTCCTATAAATCCATTGCTCCCGGATTTAGCCATAGTCTTTTCAGCGTATTCTATTGCACTTGATGTGTCAACAGCGGCAATTTTTCCTGTATCTACCGATATAACAGAACCGCTGCTGTCAAGAAGCACGGAAAAATAACGGGATTCATATGGAAGTTCCGGCGAACGTAAATCATGGTCAGGGGAAAATTTGCCTCCAGACGGATTCTCAGATTTCGGAAAAACTCCGTTGTTTTCCGCTAAAACTGTCAGAATACTGTCGGCGTCTCTTACAACACCTATGTAGTTCATAAGGTTAATGGTTCCGGCAATTATAAAAAGCACCGTAAACAGAGAAACCATTGAAACTGCTATGAGCTTGATTCTCAGCTTTTTAATCATTTTACTTCCTCCAAAGAATAGCCGGCATTTCTTGCAGCTTTAATCTGCACGTTTGCTCCTAAGGCTGTAAGCTTTTTGCGAAGATAAGAAATGTAGACCCATACAACGCTTATTTCAGCGTCACTGTCATATCCCCAGATTTTTTCCATAAACCGCTCCGTCGGAATAAGTCGTCCGGCGTTTCTCATGAGCATTTCGAGCATCTGGAATTCTTTATTTGCAAGGCGGAAGCTACCACCTGGAGCTGAAAGCTCAAAGGTAGCAGTGTTAAGTGAAATATTGCCCATGGTTAATATACTTGTAGCTTGTACTGTATTGGTTCTTGTCATGGCTCTGATTCTTGCTAAAAGCTCACGTGTGTTAAAGGGCTTTGTAAGATAATCGTTGGCTCCGCTGTCAAGACCCAGCACTTTATCATCAATTTCTGACTTTGCAGTCAGCATAAGTACAGGTATATTATTGCCTTTTTCCCTTAACTTTTTAAGCACGGTAATTCCATCCATTTTTGGCATCATTACATCGAGAATAAGTCCGTCGTAGGTGTCGGATTCGAGATATTCGAGAGCTTCCAAACCGTCATAAACCGCATCAGCGGAATAATTATTCCTCTCAAGTATGGCTATTATTGCCCTTGAGAGGGATTTTTCATCTTCAGCGAGTAATAGTCTCATAAAATCACCTTATTTAATAGGTTTTGTTTTCTTTACATTAAATATATCAGCTTTACTTTAACTGAAACTAAAAAATACGGCTTTATATAGCTTTTACGTTATTATATACCATTTAAATGAAAATAAGGAATACGAAAAAAATAAAAAACTTTTGAAACTTTAAGGTTCATTTAGGGTACGCAGTTTAAAATCAGTGACATAAAGGAGGAATTGATATGACGTATCAGAACGTTTTTAAACGCTATGAGCTTAAATATATGCTTACTAAAGAGCAAAAGGAAAAAATTTTAAAAGTTATGGAGCCATATATGGCAATTGATAAATACGGACGTACAACTATCAGGAATATATATTTTGATACCGACAATTTTCGGCTTATACGCCGTTCCCTGGAAAGACCTCTTTATAAAGAAAAGCTCAGGCTCAGAAGTTATGGAGCTGCCGGAGCGGATGATCCGACTTTTGTGGAACTTAAAAAGAAATACAAATCCGTTGTGTATAAAAGGAGAATTGTTCTGCCACGTGAACAGGCGATGGATTGTCTTTGCAGCGGAGAAGATTTCCCCGTACATTCTCAGATAGCTCAGGAGATAGATTATTTTCGTGACTATTACCATACTCTGAAACCGACAGTATTTCTTTCTTATGAGCGCGAAGCTTATTATTCCCGTGACGGAGGAGATTTCAGAGTGACATTCGATGAAAATATTCTTTTCAGACAAAACGCTCTTTCTCTTGGTGAACAGGTTTACGGAACTCCGGTACTTGAGCCGGGAAAGGTTCTTATGGAGATAAAGACTTCTGGTGGTGTTCCTCTGTGGATGACCCATTTTCTTTCACGGGAACGTATATTCAAAACTTCTTTTTCAAAATACGGAACAGCTTATAAAACAATTTTTTCAGGAGGGCTTAAAGATGCTTGAAAATATATTTAAAGGGATTTTTGATACAGGTTTAACCGAGGTAATATCAGTGAGCAATTTTTTAATCTGTGTGGGCAGCGCACTGATAGTGGGACTTATAATTGCTGCACTGTATTCATTTAAAACACGGTGTACAAAAAGTTTTGCTGCAACACTGGCTCTTCTCCCGGCAGTGGTATGTGTAGTGATTATGATGGTAAACGGAAACGTGGGAGCCGGAGTCGCCGTTGCAGGAGCTTTCAGCCTTGTAAGATTTCGTTCCGTACCTGGAACTGCCCGTGAAATAGGAGCGATTTTTCTTGCGATGGGAGCAGGATTAATATGCGGTATGGGATATATAGCTTATGCTGTTTTGTTTTCTGTTGTACTGAGTGTAGTGAGCCTTATTTACAGCTACTTTGATTTTGGCATCGGGAAAAAAACAGCTCTTTATAAAACTTTGCATATTACAATTCCCGAAGATCTTGATTACACGGGAGTATTTGAAGATTTGCTTAATGAATACGCTTCAAAATGGGAGCTTGTACAGGTCAAAACCACAAATATGGGCAGTCTGTTCAGATTAACTTATAATCTTACTCTTCGCACGGGAGCAAAGGAAAAGGAACTTATTGATAAGCTTCGCTGCCGAAACGGAAATCTTGAAATAACCGTCTCTAAACAGGAGACCAATGTTTATGAGCTTTAAGGAGCTGAGGAAATGAAAAAAACAAAAATACTTGTCTTTCTTATGGCAGTGATAATAATGCTGTCAGGCTGCTCTGGTAATACAGATTCAGAGCCGACTGAAACAGATTCATCTGCCGTACAGATTGATTCATCGGATATGTTTACTGACAGAGATATGGAAATAGGCTATGATGAAACTACGGCAGTTTCAGTTTCACTTAATGGTGATACAGCGTCATGTGATTCCGATAGTGTCAATATTTCTGGTTCGGTTGTTACGATTACTAATGAGGGAACTTATATTCTTTCAGGTACTCTTAATGACGGCATGATAATAGTAACTGTTGATGATACGGAAAAAGTACAGCTTGTACTCAGCGGAGCTGATATTACCAGTGAAAGTTCAGCGGCTATATATGTTTCTCAAGGCGATAAAGTATTTATAACCACGGCCGCAAATACAGAGAATACACTTACAAACGGAGGACAGTACAGCGCTATTGACGAAAACAATATTGACAGCGTTATTTTTGCAAAATCTGATCTTACACTTAACGGAGCCGGAACTTTAACTATAAACGCTAAAGCGGGTCACGGAATAGTGTCTAAAGATGACCTTATCCTTACAAGTGGAACTTACAATATAACATCTGCAAGCCATGCTCTTTCAGGAAAAGACAGCGTAAGAATTGCGGCAGGTACATTTAATATCACTTCCGGTAAGGATGGAATTCATGCAGAAAATGCTGATGATGCAACATTAGGCTTTGTATATATCGCCGACGGTACTTTCAATATTAATTCTGACGGAGATTCACTGAGCGCCGAAAATTATATGCAGATAAACGGTGGAGAATATACACTTACTGCCGGAGGAGGCAGTGAAAACGGCGAGAGCCATCAGGAAACCATGCAGAGCTTTGGTAGACCGGGTGAAACAAGTTCAGATTCTTCCACCGATGAAACTGATGACACATCCAGCACGAAAGGCGTAAAAGCAGGAGGAGATTTACTCCTTTACGGAGGAACGTTTAATATAAATTCTGCCGATGATGCAATTCACTCCAATTCAAATATTAAAATAAATAGCGGCTCTTACAATATTGCTACCGGTGATGATGCAGTACACGCTGACTCAAATGTTTCAATTGCAGACTGCACTATGAATATCACCGAAAGCTATGAGGGTATAGAGGGCTTGAATATAGATATATCCGGCGGAGAAATAACTTTAGTTGCCTCAGATGACGGTATAAATGCAGCTGGAGGAAACGATGAGAGCGGTTTTGCCGGTCCCCGTACTCCGGATAGTTTTTCTGAAGCTTCAGATTCTGATGTGTATATCAAAATTTCCGGCGGTACTCTCAATATAGATGCTTCAGGTGACGGAATAGATTCAAATGGAAGTCTTGAAGTTTCAGGAGGCAAGGTTATATTATCAGGCCCTGATAACGGCGGAAACGGTGCTCTCGATTACGGCTCGGAAGCTGTAATAACCGGCGGAGTATTTGTGGCTACCGGTTCTTCCCAGATGGCGCAGAATTTTTCATCTTCTTCTACTCAGGGTACAATGATGGTATCTGTTAATTCCCAGCAGGCAGGAAGCACTGTAACTTTAAAGGACAGCAGCGGCAATGAGATTGTCTCTTGGGAAGCCGAAAAGGCTTATGATTCAGTAATTATAAGCTGTCCCGAAATAACGGAAGGTTCAGATTATACTCTTGTTGCAGGCAGCAGTACAACTCAGGTAACTATGGATAGTCTAGTTTACGGTTCCTCATCCGATATGGGAGGAGGATTCAGAGGCGGTGCTCCTGCAGGAGAAAATTCCGGAGGCATGGGCGGAAGGATGTAAATTTTCTTTCGTACATGAAATCCGTTTATATAGATTAAAGCAGAAAGCACGGATTAATTCCGGGCTTTCTGCTTTTAATGCTGTTTGCAGCTATATTGCCAATTAATGATTTAAATTCAGCAAAAAATATATATGATTTTCATTTCGCCTCTGTTATACTCAAAATGAAATTTTTTCTGAAAGCAGGGATAACATGAGGCGTAAACTTGTTTCAGCTTTACTTGTTTTTATAATGGTCTTCGCAATTTTCTCAGGCTGTACTTCTCAAGAAGCTCAAACGACAACCTATAACTGGGAAAACAACGGAGATATTGAAATTATGCGTGACAGAATGACGAGCGATTTATATGAAAAGGATCTGGATGTTTCACAGTTGCTTTCCGATTTGCAGGAGGACGGTTCTTTTAAGTCAGTTGATTATTATTCGGAGAAACAAGATACTTGGCATCCAATAGAGCATCTTGAAAATGTTTTAAAAATGACTAAAGCGGCGTATACTCCTGAAAATAAATGGTATATGAACGATGAACTTATAAGCGGCATAAATTCCGCTCTTCGTTTTTGGTCAGACAAAGGTTTTTACTGTGAATGGAATGGTTGGTACAATTCTATCGGCAAGGTAGCTATTCTTAAAGATATAATGCTTTTTGAGCATAAGGGACTGGAAGAGGAATATGTCAATAAGCTTATAGGAGAACTGGACAGTGAATCCTTGAAAGATGAGGTTAAGCCTAAAAAAGTTAAGGAGAGAACGGTCGAATCTACAGGAGGAAACCTTACCGATAAAGTTGTTTCTGATATGTCAGTAGCAGTTATAAAAGGTGACGGCGAAACCCTTATGTATTTGCGTGACCTTATGATAAATGAAATAAGAGTATTCCCTAACCACAAGCTTTTTGCTCATAAATACGACCTTGAGGGAATAAAGGCGGATATGAGCTTTCAGCAGCATTTTGATATGCTTTATATGGGCGGTTACGGAGAAGTTTTCTGTGACGGAGTTAATAAATATCTTAAATATACCAAAGATACTCAATTTGCGCTTCCGGCAGAAAATATAAATTTATATTCCGACTTTATTATAGACGGTATGCAGTACGCTATGAGAGGCGAGTATCGTGATATAAACGCCAGCGGTAGAGGTATAGTGCGGGATGAAGGACTTTGCGGAATACATAATCAGGTTATGGAAGCCTGCAATGTACTTTTAAGTTATTCTGAAACAGAGCGCAGAGAAGAACTTGAGTATATTACCGAAAACAGAACGGCTGAAAATGACAAAGGTGCCGGAGGACATAAATATTTTTGGACAAGTGACTACCAGGTGTATAACGGCAGCGGATACATGGCGACGGTGCGCAGTGCCAGCAAGCGCACTAAAAACAGCGAGGCCCTTAACGGAGAAAATGTTTTAGGACATTATCTCGGTGCAGGTGCCACAATGTTTAATGTTTACGGTGATGAGTATTTTGGAATTATGCCCCTTTGGAACTGGAACCGTATTCCGGGAACCACCACACGTCAGGGATATCTCCCTGTGGGCGGAGATGAAACCTATACAAGAATGGGTAAAACCTCTTTTGTGGGTGGAGTTTCAAACGGAAAAGAAGGTATGAGCTGTCTTGATTATAACGATAACGGTGTTAAGGCAAAAAAAGCATGGTTTATGTTTGATGAGGGAGTTGTCTGCCTCGGAGCGGATATTTCGAGCCGTAAAGGGGAAGAGGTTTACACCTGTATAAATCAGACTAAACTTACCGATGGCGCAACGGCTTTTGTAAACGGAAAGGAAACTGATGTTAAAATAGGTGGGTCAGGTTTGTCCGGTGATGTAAAGTGGGTATATAATAATTCAATAGGATATATTTCTTCATCTCCTTTGGCAATCACAGCTGAACAGAGAAGCGGCGATATAACAAAAATCAGCACAAGGGAACAGAGTAAAATTTACAGCGGTAATATTTTTGAAATCGGTATTTCTCACGGCGTTAAGCCTAAGGATGCTTCCTATGATTATACCGTCCTTATGAATACAACTCCGGAAAAGACGGCTTTATACAGTGAAAATCCCGTAATAAAAACTTTAAGCAATACGGAAAAAATACAGGCTGTTTGGCACAGTGAAGATGAAATGCTTCAGGCGGTGTTTTATAAGGCCGGAGAGCTCAGTCTGCCGAACGGAGAAGTTATAAAGGTAAATAAGCCCTGTACTCTTATGTACTGTGCAGGTGAGAATAAAGAGCTTTATGTAGGCAATCCCGATCAGAAGAGCAAAACCGTAAAAGTTTCTGTAAATGATAAAGAATACAATGCAGAATTTGAAAAAGGACTTTACGGCGGTATGCCTCAGAAAGTTTTATAAAGATTTTTAGGTGTTTTGGAGGAACCAATGAACAGTAAGTATTTAAAGACTTCGGAATTTTGCAGAAATAACTGGAAAGAAGAAACCGAGCACATTCTCCGTGTGGCAGATGAAGTATGTGAAAACTATTTCCTTTTTGATATGCCTTGGGATATGGAGAGAACCGTTGAGCCGGTAATATTCAAAGATAAAATAGACTGGAATTATATTCCCGGCGATGACAGGGAATTTACCTGGCAGTTTAACCGTCACAGATATTTTATAATTTTAGGTCAAGCTTATCAGCTTACCGGCGATAAAAAGTATGTTCAGAATTTTGTGCGTCTGATGAAAGACTGGATAGAGAATGTGCCTTATAATAAGACAACCAAAGCAACTATGTGGCGTTCTTTGGAGGTTGGACTCAGAGGAGAGTACTGGACTCTTGCAATGGAGCTTTTTGACGGTGCAGAGGAATTAGAGGAAGTAAAAGACCTTTACACAGACAGTCTTAAGCTTCACGGAAAAATCCTTATGGAAACTCACAGTGAGTGGTCGATTTTCGGTAACTGGGGAGCCATACAGGATCACGGAATGTTTGATATAGCCATTGCTTTAGGCGATAGAAAAATGGCTGAAACAGCAATAGAGCGCATCAAAAAAGAGTGTGTAGCTCAGATTATGGAAGACGGATTCCAGAGAGAACAGTCTCCCATGTATCACGCCGAGGTGCTTAAATCTTTCCTTGATTTTATTATCAGAGCGAGAAAAAACGGCTTTGAAGTGCCGGAGATAATAGAAACGCAGACCCATAAAATGGCAATGGCAGAGCTTAAATGGATAAAACCTGACGGACATCATCCCCTTATGGGTGATAGTGACGATACCGATATAAGAGATCTGCTTACACAGTGCGCCTATGTTTTCTCAGATCCGCAGATGAAATACTGTGCTTTTGATAAAATCGATTTTGAAACTGTATGGCTTGCCGGGGAAGAATCTATTGAAGAGTATGAAAAAATAGAGGTAAAGGTACCTGACTTTACATCGGTACAGCTTTCCGACAGCGGAAATTACGTTATGCGTTCAGGATTTGACAGCAAAGCTCATTATATGCATATGATTAACGGCTTTACAGGTGGAGGTCATGGCCATTCAGATAAGCTTCATGTGGACTTGTCTCTTTGCGGCGAAGATGTTTTGATAGATGCCGGACGTTATACATATGTTCCCAATAAAGCACGTTTTGCACTTAAAGCGGCATATCAGCACAATGCGCCTACTGTTTCAGGTAAGGAATACACTGTAAATCAGCCTAAAAGCGGCGGATGGGGTTATCTTAAAACAGCTGTGTCGGTTAAGGAGCCCATGATTATTGCCGATGAATACGAGATTGCTGCCGGCGGTCATCTGGGATATATGAAACTCTTTGGCGGCTGTTTTGTACAGAGAAAGGTTATCTGGCTTAAACCCTCTGTGTTTATAATAGTAGATGACTTTGACGGCAAAGGACTTCATACATATTCGAGCCATTTCCATTTTCCTGAAACAGGTTCGCTTAAAATATCTGGTAATACTGCCGTTTACTCTGGAGATAAAGTTAAGGCGGATTTCTATTTTACCGGAGCACATGGCGTAAATGTAAAAGAGCAGTCTTCTGAAATTTCAAGATACTATAACTTTAAGTGTAAAAATCCTGCATTGGAAGTTAAAAGCCGCTGTTTTGGAAGACAGAGCCATATTACAGTGATTTCTCCCGACGGACTTAAAGTAACTCCCCTTAAAATGGAGTGCGGCGACATTACCGCAAAGGAACCGGGGGCAATTACAGGACTTAATATACAAAGCGGAAAAGATGAGTATACGGTTTTCCTCAGCCATAAGGAGATTATGGGTACATTTAAATGTAAAGACTTTGTAGGCTCGGGAATGATTAACGTTTTCAAGAATTCAAAGCTTCTTTTCCGTTTAAGATAAAACAGTGTAATTAAGTATAGTAAAACAATATGAAAAGCCGGAATGTAAGGCGAAAAAACCTTGCACTTTCCGGCTTTTTATAAATTTTAAAAAATTTCAAAAAAAGTGTTGACTTTTCCGGAAAAAAGGATATAATAATATCTGTTGTCACGACATTGCGGAATTGTGTAAGGGTAGCACGACAGACTCTGACTCTGTTTGTCTGGGTTCAAATCCTAGTTCCGCAGCCATAAATCCCGACTACGAAAGTGGTCGGGATTTTTTTATAGTTATAACTTATGATATTTTCTCTTTCCTTATCCTTTATGAATTGTGCCTTGCGGGCATGTGCTTTTTAGTGGTATAATTTTCTAAAATATGGGTTTGCTGAGGAGATTAAAATGAAAAAATCATCAATTATAGCAATTATTGCAGCTTTTGTGGCAGTTGCAGCAATTGCGGTTTCTGCAATAATATTTATTCCGAGATTAGTACATACCTGTGATGACTGCGGCGAAACATTTTTCGGCACAGGATATACACCAAATATAATATCCAATGTCCTTACCGATGATCAGATTCTATGTGAGGATTGTGCGGCAAGACAGCATGCGATAGAAATTGCGCTGGGATATAATCTTGACAGCTTTAAAAGAGGACTTTTTGACTGAGTTTAGTTAATATATTTATATTGAAAGCAAATTAAAATTTTCGGGTTTTCACTTTATTTTCAATATGCAAAAAATATTCTGTTTTTAAGCCTCTTAAATGTAAGAGGCTTTTTCTTTTATTGCAGGGGGCGTATTTATATTTATAAAAATAACTTGAAAAATACGTTTAAATCTGCTATCGTATTATTTTAGATAAATACACTGTTTTTCCAAACGAACAGTTGCATTTAAACCTATAAACCAAAATTTTTAATAAGTGAGATGTTTAAAATGCGAAGTGATTTGTTAAAGGAAGGCCCTTCAAGGGCTCCCCACCGTTCTCTTCTCAATGCTTTGGGAATTGATGAAACTGAAATGAAGCGTCCCTTTATTGCCGTTGTCAACTCAAAGAGCGACTACATTCCCGGTCATCAGCAGCTTGATCAGATAGGCGAGGCTGTTAAAGCCGGTATCAGAAACGCCGGCGGCGTTCCCTTTGAGTTTAATACTATCGGTGTGTGCGACGGTCTTGCAATGAACCATAAGGGAATGAAATATTCTCTTTGCTCCCGTGAGCTTATTGCCGATTCAATTGAGGTTATGCTTACAGCTCATCCTCTTGATGCCATAGTCTTTATCCCTAACTGCGATAAGATTGTTCCCGGTATGATGCTCGCTGCCTGCCGTCTTAATCTTCCCTGTATTTTTGTAAGTGGCGGCCCCATGATTTCCGGTAAGGGCATAGATTCAAAAATCGGTCTTTCCGAGATGTTTGAATATGTAGGCGCATATTCCGCAGGCAAAATAACTGCCGATCAGCTTCGCTGTGTTGAGGAAACAGCATGTCCCACATGCGGTTCATGCTCCGGTATGTACACTGCAAACTCCATGAACTGCCTTACTGAGGCAATCGGTATGGCTCTTCCCGGCAACGGCACTATTCCCTTTGTTATGTCTGCCCGTCGCCGTCTTGCCAAGAAGTCAGGCGAAAGAGTAATGGAGCTTCTTAAGGAGAACATAAGACCCAGCGATATCCTTACAGAAAAAGCCTTTGAAAATGCCATGAGAACTGATATGGCTCTTGGCTGCTCAACAAATACAATCCTTCACCTTACCGCAATTTCTCATGCGGCAGGTCACGATATTAACCTTAAGCTTCTCGACGAAGCAGGCAGAAAGACTCCTCAGCTTTGTAAGCTTAATCCTGCAGGTACTATCTTTATTGAAGATCTCAATGCCTGCGGAGGCATTCAGGCTGTTATGAAAGAGCTCGATAAGGGCGGCATGATTAACCGTGACTGCCTGACTGTTAGCGGAACAGTAGGCGAGAGAGTTGATGCCGCTGCCGATGCAGACGGAACAGTTATCAGAACTCTTGACAATCCTCACAGCGCAGATGGCGGTATCGCTGTACTTTGGGGCAACCTTGCCGAAGAGGGCAGCGTTGTAAAGAAAGGTGCCGTTCTTCCGGAAATGATGCAGCATACAGGTCCTGCAAGATGCTTTGACAGCGAAGAAGAGGCCTATGCAGCTATTACAGGCGGAAAAATTGTTGCCGGCGATGTAGTTGTTATCCGCTATGAAGGCCCCAAAGGCGGCCCCGGTATGCGTGAGATGCTTTCTCCCACAGCGGCAATTGTCGGTATGGGTCTCGGAAACAGTGTTGCTCTTCTTACTGACGGACGTTTTTCAGGCGCAACAAGAGGTTCCTCAATCGGTCACGTTTCTCCCGAAGCAGCTGTCGGCGGAACAATCGCTCTTGTTGAAGACGGAGATATGATAGAAATCGATATTCCTGCAAGAAAGCTTCAGCTTCTTGTAAGTGACGAAGTTCTTGCCGAGAGAAAGGCTAAATGGCAGCCTCCCGTTAAAGAGCTTACAGGTTATATTAAGCGCTATGCTCAGCACGTAACCTCCGGTTCAAAGGGCGCTGTTTTTGAAGACTGATATTGCTGTTTTAGCATAATAAACTTTTAAACTTAATACTCCCTCAAAGACTTGCATGTATAGCGATGTGTTTTATTGGGAAAATGATAACTGTCTGTGACTAGTTGTCACATTTTCACAAAAATACTATTGGCAATGATATAATTGCAACTGTAAAGTTTTTGGGGGAGGTTTTTTTGTGATCGGTGAAAGATTAAGATATCTTCGTATGGCAAACCGCCTTACGCAGCGTGAAGTTGCAGATATATTAAAGATTCACAGAACAACCTATGCCTATTATGAGACGGGACGCTCAAATCCGGATCTGGAAACTCTGAGCGCTCTGAGCAGAATTTTTGGGGTATCAATAGATTTTCTTGTTACCGGTACTCATAATGAAAAAAGAAAAGTTGTAATGGATAATCCCTCAAAATACGATGCTGGAGATTATCCCGAGTATCTTTCTGCGCTTACATCAGATGAGAAAAGGCTTGTTATGATGTATCGTGTGCTGTCGGAAAAACAGCAGATTATTGATATTCTTACCGAAAAATATATTGAAGAAATTTCTAAAAGCGATGAAAACAAAGATTAGCATAATGCGTATTTTTTCTAAATATTCGAAGAGCTCCGTCAAGGGGCTTTTTTATTTTCTCTGAAACGTACAAAAAAGGGAGTTAAAAATTTATTTGTAAGTACATTTCATCCTATTGACACGTCTATTTATTGGGTCTATAATATAAACCGCACTAAAAATGACACAAGATATAGTATTGGAGGCTTAACCCGATGATTACCACAATTATTAAAAGGGACGGCAGGGAGGTTCCTTTTTCAGTTGATAAAATAGCAAATGCTGTTTATCAGGCAGCTCAGGCTCTTGGTGGTAAGGACTACGCTGTCAGTCTTGAAATAGCCAACGAAGTGGCTGACTATATAGAAAATGACCTTAAAATAGAAAAGCCCACTGTTGAGCAGATACAGGATGCTGTTGAAAAAGTTCTCATTGATTCAGGTCATGCAAGAACAGCAAAGGTTTACATTCTTTATCGTGCGGAGCGTTCAAGAGTTCGTGAAATGAACACCCGTCTTATGAAGATATATGAGGGCCTTACCTTTAAAGCTGCAAAAGAGAGCGATATAAAAAGAGAGAATGCAAATATCGACGGCGATACCGCTATGGGTACAATGCTCAAATACGGTTCAGAAGGTGCAAAGCAGTTTAACGAGCTCTTTGTATTGAAGCCTGAGCATTCAGCAGCACATCGTGATGGTGATATTCACATTCACGACCTCGATTTCCTTACTCTTACTACAACCTGCTGTCAGATTGATATAATAAAGCTTTTTGAAGGTGGATTTTCAACGGGTCACGGCTTCCTGCGTGAGCCCAACGATATAGCAAGCTATTCAGCTCTTGCATGTATTGCCGTTCAGTCAAACCAGAATGATCAGCACGGCGGACAGAGTATTCCCAACTTTGATTACGGTATGGCAAAGGGTGTCCACAAGACATACAGAAAGCTTTACAGCCGCAACCTTGCAAAGGCTCTTGAGCTTATTGCGGGTATAGAGGATTGCACTGATGCCGCTAACGAAATAAGAGCTGAAGTTTTCGAAAAATACGGTGTTGAGCCCGTACTTGCAAACGATAACAACTACTGTGAAAAGGAAGCAGAAGTGCTCGCTTCAAAGTATGGCCTTGACAGTGACGTAATTGCAAAGTGCCAGAAATTCGCAGTCAAGAAAGGTTATGCAGAAACAGACAGAGCTACATATCAGGCTATGGAAGCACTTGTACATAACCTTAATACAATGCATTCAAGAGCAGGCGCACAGGTTCCCTTTACTTCAATCAACTACGGTACTGATACCAGCGTTGAAGGAAGAATGGTTGTTAAAAATGTACTTCTTGCCGCTCAGGCAGGTCTCGGTAACGGTGAAACTCCTGTTTTCCCAATTCATATCTACAAGGTTAAAGAGGGAGTAAACTATAATCCCGAAGATCCCAACTATGATTTGTTTAAGCTTGCCTGCAAAGTTTCTGCAAAGAGACTTTTCCCCAACTTCTCATTCCTCGATGCTCCCTTTAATAAGGAGTTCTATGTAGAGGGAGATCCCAATACAGAAATTGCCTATATGGGATGCCGTACAAGAGTTATGGCAAACTATTACGACAAATCACGTCAGGTAACAGGCGGAAGAGGAAACCTCAGCTTTACTTCCGTAAACCTTCCGAGAATTGCAATTAAATCACACGGCGACCTTGACGTATTCTTTGAGGATCTTGACAGAAAGATTGATCTTGTCATTGATCAGCTCCTTGAGCGTTTTGAGATTCAGGCAAAGCGCCGAGTAAGAAATTATCCGTTCCTTATGGGACAGGGCATCTGGCTTGATTCTGATAAGCTTTCAATTGACGATGAGGTCCGTGAAGTTCTCAAGCACGGTACACTTACACTCGGATTTATCGGTCTTGCCGAAACTCTTAAGAGCCTTTTGGGTGTTCACCACGGCGAGTCAAAAGAGGCTCAGAACCTGGGTCTTGAAATTGTCGGCCATATGAGAAAACGTATGGATGACGCCACAGTTAAATACGGTCTTAACTTCTCACTCATTGCAACTCCCGCTGAGGGACTTTCAGGCAGGTTTGTCCGCATGGATCAGGAAAAATTCGGAATTATCCCTGGAGTTACAGACAGAAAATATTACACTAACTCCTTCCATATTCCCGTTTATTTCCCGATTTCCGCATTTGAGAAAATCAGACTTGAAGCTCCCTATCATGCTCTTACAAACGGCGGTCATATCTCCTATGTTGAGATGGATGGAGATCCCACCGAGAACCTTGAAGCTTTCGAGGCAGTTATCCGCTGCATGAAGGAAAACGGTATCGGATACGGTTCAGTTAACCATCCAGTTGACCGTGACCCCGTATGCGGATATACAGGTATTATCGGAGATGTATGTCCCCGCTGCGGACGCCGTGAGGGTGAGGGCGTTGATATAGAAGTGCTCAAAAAGATAAAGGGATATAACACCAACGTTCACTGCTGTGACGAAAATCCCCTCGAGGAAGCAGACAAGCTTCCCAATCCCGTTGATTGCAGCTGCACGGAATAATTTCCGGCAGATACATAGATATAGAAAAAGGAGAGATATAAAATGGCAAACGAAAAGAAAATAGTTGGCGAAGGCGTAGGCTTCGAGAGAATAAGAAGAATCACAGGTTACCTTGTAGGTACTCTTGATCGTTTTAACGATGCTAAACTTGCTGAGGTAAACGACAGAGTTAAGCACTCAATCGGAACCGGCAAAGGTGAATTTGAGCAGCTGTAATGGGTACTGAGATTCGTCTTGCAGGAATAATCAGAGAATCCGTAGTAGACGGTCCCGGCTGGAGATTTGTAATTTTCGGTCAGGGCTGTCCCCACAACTGCGAGGGATGTCAGAATCCCGAAACCCATGATTTCGGCGGTGGATATATAAGCGATACGGACAGAATTCTGAAAGCCGTTTCGGAAGATCCGCTTCTTTCCGGAATAACTCTCAGCGGTGGTGATCCATTTGTTCAGGCTGAGGAATTTTCCGTACTGGCAAAAGGAGCCCATGATTTAGGACTTAACGTTGTCACATATACCGGCTGGACAATTGAACAGCTTTTAGCGGGTATGGAAAGTCATCCCGGCTGGAGAAAATTACTCGAAGAAACCGATATATTAGTTGACGGAAAGTTTGATATAAGTCAGAAAAGTCTTGAGGTAAAGTTCCGTGGTTCAAGAAATCAAAGGGTAATCGATGCCAAAGCGTCAATCCGTGAGGGAAAAGCAGTTGAAACGGATTTTGACAGTATTCCCCGTTATAAAAAAGCAAAATAAATTTTTAAACCGTCTGCTTATTTTACGGCAGACGGTTTTTTTATGTTTGTTTTCATGTTACAATGCACACGAGAGGTGAGTAAAATGGTTACAATAAGAAATTTTCAGGAAAAAGACAGGGAAGCTGTAAGAGAAATATGTATAAAGACTGCTCCTGAAGCGGCTGTTAAAACGGAAAAGGGCAGAAGCTATATACTTACCATGTACTGCGACTATTATATTGACTGCTGTCCTGAATACTGCTTTGTAGCGGCAGACGAAAATGACAGAGCCGTAGGATATATACTTTGTGCTCCAAGCTATGAAGCATATAGCAAGGAATTTAAAAAATATGTTAGAAGAGTTTTTTCTTTCAGCTTTACCCGGGGAATATCCGCATTTTTTGAATCAAAAATAAGCGGAAGATTTTTGCCTGATTTTCCTGCGCATATGCATATAGATATTCTGGACGGCTATCAGCGCATGGGTGTTGGTACGATACTCGTTAATAATCTGAGGGAAAAACTTATAAGTGAAAACATTCCCGGTGTGATGCTTGTAGTGGGAGCCGGAAATAAAAAGGGCAGAAGTTTTTATAATAAGTACGGTTTTAAACAGCTTCGCAACTTAGGTTCAGGAATAGCTATGGGACTTAAATTGAATTGAAAGCATAAAAACTGCAAAACGTCTTATATTTTTTCTTCATTAAGCTTTTCAGGAAAAAATAGTGGAGATTAATTTGTAAAATGAAGTATATTCACAGAATCAGCGGGAATGAATGCGGAGGATTTAAAAAAGCATAATATAATAAAAATCGACGGAAATCAGCCAAAATCAGTCGAAATTGAAGATAATTGGTGTTAGTGTTAATCTCATGTGTGATTTTTATACAGATTTTATAAAAATGGACAATATTTACTTTGTATATAACATAGATTGCACAAAAATCTATTGATTTTCAAAATAAAGAATGATATAATTATGCCAATCTGAAAAAGGAGGTGGCAAAATGGTTTACTTATGGATAGCTCTTATGGTAGTGTTCATTGTTGTTGAGGGCTTAACGGTTCAGCTTGTAAGCACATGGTTTGCAGTTGGTGCTTTAGGTGCTTTGATTGCTAACTTATGCGGAGCAGGAACCGGCTGGCAGATTGCAGTATTCTTTATTGTATCAATTATCTGTCTTATAATCACAAAACCCCTTGTGAAAAAACTGACCTCAAAGAACATACAGCCTACCAACGCAGACAGATGCATAGGTCAAGAGGCGATTGTTATTGAAAGAATTGACAATATTGCCGGAAAAGGTCAGGTCAATGTAAAAGGCGCTGTCTGGACTGCACGCTCCTCTGACGGACGGATAGTCGATGAAGGCGAGCGAGTTAAAATTCTTTCAATAGACGGAGTTAAACTGATAGTTGAGCCGGCTGCCGTTTCCGCTGTGGCGTCAGGCAGCGAAAACAACTGATTTTCAGAGAAACTCAGCGGAGAGAAAACAAAAATACAGATTAAAATTTTCTCCGTAAAAGGCATATCCACAAAAAGCCTTAAATAAGGCGGAAAAATAAAAGTCCGTTAAGTGGACTTGATTTACAGGAGGGTAAATTTATGTGGTGGATTCCGGTAGCAATAGTAATAGCACTTTTAATAGTCCTTATTGTGGCGAACATTAAAATTGTTCCTCAGTCAAGAGCTTATGTTGTTGAGCGCCTCGGAGCATATCAGGCAACCTGGGAGACAGGTATGCACGTTAAGATTCCGCTTCTCGAGCGTGTTGCAAAAATCGTATCCCTGAAAGAGCAGGTTGTGGATTTCGCTCCCCAGCCGGTTATCACAAAGGATAACGTAACAATGCAGATTGATACAGTTGTTTTCTTCCAGATTACAGATCCCAAGCTATATGCATACGGTGTTGAAAGCCCCATTTCAGCAATCGAAAATCTTACTGCAACAACCTTGCGTAATATTATCGGTGAGCTTGAGCTTGACCATACTCTTACTTCAAGAGATACAATTAACAGCAAAATCAGAGTTATTCTTGACGAAGCAACAGATCCCTGGGGAATCAAGGTTAACCGTGTTGAGCTTAAAAACATTCTTCCTCCCCCTGAAATTCAGGATGCTATGGAGAAGCAGATGAAAGCTGAACGTCAGCGCCGTGAGGCAATCCTCCGTGCTGAAGGTGAAAGAGAAAGTAAAATCCTTGTTGCACAGGGACAGAAAGAATCTCAGATTCTTGCTGCTGAAGGTGAAAAGCAGGCAGCTATCCTTCACGCTGAGGCTGTTAAGGAAGCTAAAATCCGTGAAGCTGAAGGTGAGGCACAGGCTATTCTCGCTGTTCAGAAAGCTCAGGCAGAGGGTATCAAACTTCTTAACGAGGCAAAACCCGAAGATAAGGTTATCGCACTCAGAAGCCTTGAATCCTTTGAGAAAGCTGCTGACGGTCAGTCTACAAAGATTATTATTCCGTCAGATATCGCTTCCCTTGCAGGTCTTGCAACAAGCGTGAAAGAGCTTATAAAAGAATAATTCCTTAAAATCAATTTGCAGGCGCAGCCCGAAAGGGCTGCGTTTTTTTATGGAAAATTTACTATTGACACAGCTCGATTTGTTGTATAAAATATGCACGCAAATAAAAAATATAGCTCCGCGTTTTATGGATTTTGCACAATGAAATGCGGATCGATATAGGGCTTTTAATAATGAAAAATTGCGTTTTTTATAAATAAATGAAAGGGTAAAGTTTTATGTATAATAAAATACCAAAAAATTTTCCTGTGTGTGCCAATGAACAGTTTAAAAGAAACAGGAAACTTACTGATTTTTCAAAGCTTCAAAGTCTGTTTCGTTCATCGAAGCCACTTAAATGGCTTTTTGCAGGAGATAGCATAACTCACGGATGCTTACATACAAAGGATTATCCAAGATTTTCAGAAATATTTGAGTTTTATCTTGGAGCAAGTCCTCTTCGCAGAAAAGATCTGGTATTCAATACAGGCGTTTCAGGAGCTACTACCGAAGAATGTCTGTGTTACGAAAATGAATGGCTTTATTCTTTAAAGGCGGATGTGGTATTTATCTGTTTCGGCATGAATGATGCCAATAGGGATGAAGTAACATTGGAAATGTATAAAAATAATCTGCTTCACTTTATAAAATCTTTGAGAGAGCAGGGAGTGCTGCCGATTTTACAAACTCCTCAGCTAAGTGCAAGAAGAAAATTAACTGACGAATATAATGATGCAGTACGTAAAATAGCTGAGAAAGAAGAAGTTCTGCTTGTGGATTTGGATGAATACTGGAAAAGCCACAGAAAAGATGTCAAAGGCATGATGAATGACCCCATTCATCCAAACAGATACGGTCATTTGCAGTGGACTAGGCTTTTGATAAAGGCTTTGGGGCTTCCTGAGGTGTCGGAGGTTTTGACGCTTCCCTATGAAAGGATTAAGGGAAAAACAGATCCATTTTCAGAAACCGGAAAAAAGATATTTTCTGAACCAAAAGTGCTGGAACTTTTGAAGGAAAACCGAGTTACCCGCTGGCTTATAATAGGTGATTTTGATACTGACTGTTCCTTTCCGAAAAGAACAGTGCCGGAACATTTTGAAGAGATATTGCGCTTTAAAATGGCGAAAGAAGGGGAACGAACTTCCCTTATGAGATTTTGCTTCCATTTAGATACTTCGAGAATATCTTGTGGTGAAATTCTTGATAAATTTGAATTTTATGTTGGTTCTGAAGTTTGGGATATAGTTATTTTTTATCCCTTCGAGGATGTCCGAAAGAACGAGCTTAAAAACAGAATTGTAAAGGAATTTCCATTTACAGTAGAGGCGGAACTAAATTAAAAGTAAGGTTTTATTTAAAGCAGCGGTAGTAAGTCAATTATATACTTTTGACAAGGCTGCTGCCTTTACATATAAAAACATCCCGACTATATAAAAACGCAGAAAAGTGAGGAAAAAGGATATGGGAAAGATTCAAAATTTGCAAGCAAAGATTGTAGAGCTTGTGAATGAGATCAGAACACACTGGAATGTTCCCGCAAAGCGCAAATATGTGCCCTATAAGGAAATGGTAGCGTACAGTGTTGGAGGCATAGGCGTTCAGTTTATAGCTTCAATGATAGGACTTATCGCACTTAACGCAGGAAGCTTCCTTGTAGGTGCGTCAATCGGAATAGATGTTATGGGTATGCAGACCATAAGCGCTATTTCAACGGTTATAGGTATTATCACTGCTCCAACGAGAGCGATGATTTTTGACAACACAAGAAGCAGGATGGGTAAATTCAGACCATATCTTCTGTATATGGGACTTCCATCTGCGCTGCTTTATATGTTGTTTGTTTATATGCCATATGAAAATATGGACAGCAGCGAAAAGTTTATTACGGTACTGGTAATATATAACCTTATTCAGTTCTGTTCTCCGTTTTATACCACCGCTTATTCGAGTCTTGTGCAGGTTATGTCTCCCAATACAAAAGAGCGTGCATGGGTAATTGAAATAAGTTCTTTTGTTTACTCTTTAGCTCCTACAATTACGGGACCTGTTATGCCACTTATAGGACCTCTTGACAATATAAATACATATCGTATTTCAGCGCCGATTTTCTGTACTATCGGTTTTGCAATGAGTATGCTGTGCGTGTTCGGAACAAAAGAAAAAGTTATTGTACCCAAAAGATACATACCAAAAGTGGGATTCTTTGAAGGTATGAAAAAGGTATGTAAAAATAAGTACTTCTGGATAATCTACGGTTCCCAGTGGCTGGGATTCATGAGTAATGGATACGGATTTTTGTTCCAGTGGATATTCTACTATGGCATGAACAATCCGGCAATTTACTCACTTATGACTCTCATAAGAGGCGAAGCTTCAACTCCTGGAATGCTTCTAGGCGCACCTCTTATAAACAAATTCGGAAAGAAAAAAATATGCCTTATTTCCATGATAGGCCAGATAGTATGTATATGCGCCATGCTTCTGTGTTATCAAAACTATATCCTTATTTTCATTATGATGTTTATTAAGGATATTTTCGGTGCAGTTTCGATTGTGTATACTCCTGCAATGAAAGCGGATGTAGTAGATTATCAGCAGTATAAAACAGGCGATAGACTTGAAGGCTTTATTGAGCAGATAGGCGTATTTATCGGCAGTATATTGGGACTCGGAACAGGATATGT
The DNA here is from genome assembly GCA_958366985.1 of uncultured Oscillospiraceae bacterium. GTDB lineage: Bacteria > Bacillota > Clostridia > Oscillospirales > Acutalibacteraceae > UMGS263. The sequence goes on along the minus strand of CATXDC010000006.1, from coordinate 2,573 downwards.
AATTCCGTTTATAATCAAGTCATACGGTCTTGAAAACAACTTCTCGGATCTTTACAGTGCAGATTTCCGCAATCCTATCGTAAAAGCAATAATCATCTGTTCCGCAATAGGTACGCTTATGTCAACGATTCCCTATTTCTTCTATAACCTCAGCGAGAGCAAGAGAAGCAATATGATCAAGGTTCTTAAGATAAGAGCGCTGTTTGCTGACTACTATCACGGAGATATTTCTAACGAACAGCTTGTTGATACTGTGGAAGAAATCAATGAAACCCTTGCGCTTATAAAAGAAAATTATAATGAGAAGGAAGCAGACGAGGAAGAGAAAGCTGCAAGAATCGTCTATGATGAGCTTCATAAATTTGAAAAGGATGATATGAAAGAAAAACTTAGACAGGCGAAAGCTGTGGTCATAGAGCACAGCGGAATTGATGAGCCTGACGCTGAGGATGTACGCAGAGCGATGCTTATGCCCGATGGTACAAGGCAGGAGAGAAAGATCCGCAACAAAGCTATCAAGGAAGCGGAGCGCAGAATGCTGCACTTTGAAAAAGCCCAGAGCAGATATGTAGCTGCAAAGAGATTAGTTGAAGAGTATGAATCCTTCAATAAATGGAACGAAATTCAGGAAATATATGCCGGACTTAGTGAAAAAGTGTAAAAATAGCTAATGATGTTTTGTGAATAATATGTAAAATAAATGTATTGTGGGCTTTTTTTATAAGATATCGCAAAAAATAAGCTTGAATAATCCCCCGTATTAGTATAAAATATTACTATCCGTTGCTCACTCAGAGCAGCATAAAAGCCAAAAGAAGAGGCTTCTGCTTCAACTATTTTGAAAAGGATGATGTAAACCAATGGCAAAGGAACAAAAGTCTAAGGCAGAGCTTTACCGTGAAGAGCGTAAAGCAAGAATTGCCAAGGCTTCCAAAGGCAAAAAGAGCGGTTCTGTTTCCGTAGGCGTTAATACCGCTTCAGACAAAACAGATAAGAAAATAGCAATAGGCGTTGTAGCTGTACTTGCAGTTGTGCTTGTTGTATGGCTTGTAAACTTTTTAGGTATTCCTCAGAGAATGGATACAGTTATGACTGTCGGTACACAGAAAGTTTCCGAAGCTGAGTATACATATTATTATCGTCAGCTTTATCTCTCCACCTATCAGCAGTCCTATTACATCCAGTCTCAGTATGGCTTCAATCTTGGATTCGACTATACAAAAACTCCTGAAGAGCAGGAGTATACCGGTTCCGATATGGAAGCTAAAGAAGATGGAAGCAAACCCACATGGGCTGATTATTTCCGCAAAACCACAGAAGATAATATTACAAAAATAAAGACACTTTGTGCACAGGCTGAGTCAATGGGAATTTCTCTTGATGAGGAAGATCTTAAAGAAATCGACAGCAACATCGAAGAGCTTCGCACAAGCGTAGCTGATAAGGAAAACGGACAGGGAGTTTCTCTTAACGTTTATTTCCGCACAAGCTATGGTGCAGGTGTCAATGAAAAATTCTTCAGAGAACTTGCAGAGCAGGAAGCTTTGGCTCAGAAGGTTTCAGAGGCAAAGGGTGAAGAGTTCACAAGCGCACTTACAGACGATGAAATTACCAAGTATTATAACGAGAACAAAGACGACTACGATGTTGTAAACATTGCAGTATTCCCCATAGCTATTGACGAAGATGCAGAAACTCCTGTAACTGCCGAGGATGCAAAGGCTAAGGCTGAGGAGATGCTCTCAAAGGTTAAAGACGAAGAGAGCTTTGTAAAGTATGCACAGGAGTATGCTCCTGAGGACGAAAAAGAGTCATATGCTGATGCATCAGCTACTATTTTCAAAGCAGTTTCCAATGAAACTCTTACAAGCAACTTCTCTGAAGACATTGCTAAATGGGCATTCAGCACAGATCGCAAGGATGGCGATAAGACTGTTCTTACCGATGACAGTGCAGCTTATGTAATTCTTCTTTTAAATGCACGCTATAGAGACGATAGCTCAACGGTAGACGTTCGTCACATTCTTCTCAAGTATGCAGATGGTGCAACTGATGAGCAGAAGGCAGAAGTAGACGCAAAAGCACAGGAACTTTATAACACATGGAAGAACGGCGATGCAACTGAAGCATCTTTCAGTGAGCTTGCAAAAACTGATTCTGAAGATTCTTCAGCTTCAGAGGGTGGTCTTATAGAGAACATCGCAAAGGGCCAGATGGTTAAGAACTTTGAAAACTGGTGCTTTGATGCTTCCAGAAAACCCGGTGATTCCGGCGTTATTCAGACAGAATACGGCTCACACCTTATGTATTTTGTAGAGAAGAATGATGAGCCTCTTTGGAAGACAAATATCAAGTCAACTCTTGCTACTGAGAAGTTCAATGCTTACTATGAAGAGCTCAAAGGTCAGGATGCAAATAAAGTTACAGTAAATGAAAAAGAAGTTCAGAGACTTGTCAAAAAGATTTCTAAACCTTCACTTTAATTAAATCAGGGGCAGCTTAAAAGCTGCCCCTTTTATATTAATGCTTTAGCGGAAAAGTTCTCGTCATGACGAGAACTTAACAACCGCCCG
>CATXDC010000005.1 GCA_958366985.1 uncultured Oscillospiraceae bacterium | reverse complement strand
CGGGCGGTTGTTAAGTTCTCGTCATGACGAGAACTTTTCCGCTAAAGCATTAAAACAAAAAACCTTGAAACAACATAGTTTCAAGGTTTTTCGTGGTACGGCGTAAGGGATTCGAACCCCCGACCTTTTGGTTCGTAGCCAAACACTCTATCCAGCTGAGCTAACGCCGCAAAAATCATGCAGAGGAACTTGTCCGTTCCTTAACTGCCATGATATATTACCACAAACCAAAGAGAAAATCAAGCCCTTTTTTAATTTTTTTAAATCTTTATTATTCAGCTTTGCCCATTGCTGCCAATGGATCAACTATCTTTGAATCAATTCTTATTTCCAGATGAAGATGATTACCGAGTTTGCTCTCACAGGGAATATCCCCCAGCACTCCTATTTCATCTCCCATTGATACCTTTGTACCTTTCTGTACAGGCGGATTTGCTCCAAGTCCACAGTATTTTGCAACAAGTTTTCCGCCGTGATCTATTTCAACAACTGTTCCCCAAAGGGCGTCAGAATAAACATTGGTGACTATTCCTTCATTGATAGCCTTTACCTGAGCTCCCTTCTGCGCCTTAAAGTCCACTCCGTTATGACTTCTCCAGTCATCCATAGTTTCGGAATAAACCATTTCTCCGTTACTGTAATCGTTTATAATATCAGTTCCGCAGGGCATCATATAAAAGCTCTGATAAGGTGTATTGAGCTCATTGCTTGCCATTGAAGCAGGTTCTGTGACCACTTCTTCCGTTTCAGGCTCTGTCTGAGTGGCAGTTTCATCACGGTCATCGGGAACATCGGTTTTATTTGCTCCCGCCTGCTCACCCTCCGGCAGATCATCACCCCAGTTTTTAGTCTCTTCCGGGGCTTTTTCTGTTACAATACCGGTATTTGTACCGCTTTCCTGGACAGTACCCACATTACCTGTACCAAGGTACCTCCATGCAGCTGTACCCGATGCCACAAGACAGCACGCAAGTGCTATATAAAGACCGTTTTTTCGCAAAAAGAGTTTGACTCTTGATTCCTTTTTATTAAAATTAAGCATATCCTATTACCTCCGCCTTTATATTGTGCTTATTTTGGTTCTTTTATTCAGCCGAAATTCTATTATTTTATCGCCGCCATTGTGCGGATTTTACATTTATGTTATAATGTTGAGGAAAATAAGCCGTATGAAATCAATTTTTCTTTGTTTTATCAGCGTTATTTTCAGTATAATTATTTTTAGATTTCGCAAATAAAATAAATTTTCGGAGGGGTTCGTTTTGAAAACCGATATCGAAATTGCACAGGAAGCCAAAATGCTTCCAATAACCAAAATCGCCGAAGAAGCAGGAATACTTGAAGATGAGCTTGTTCCCTACGGCAAATACAAAGCAAAAATCTCCCTTGATGTTATGTCACGTCTTGCCGCAAAGCCCAACGGAAAGCTTGTGCTTGTGACCGCAGTAAATCCAACTCCCGCCGGAGAGGGAAAGACCACCACAACTGTGGGACTGGGTCAGGCTATGGCAAAAATAGGAAAGAATGCCGTTATTGCACTGCGTGAGCCGTCACTTGGACCTGTTTTCGGAATTAAAGGCGGCGCTGCCGGCGGCGGATATTCCCAGGCAGTTCCAATGGAGGACATTAACCTTCACTTTACAGGCGATATGCACGCCATAACAGCAGCAAACAATCTTCTCTGCGCCGTTATAGACAATCACATTCACCAGGGCAACAGTCTTCAGATAGATGAAAGACGCATTTTATTTAAGCGCTGCATGGATATGAACGACAGGGCGCTGAGAAATGTTATTGTAGGTCTCGGCGGAAAGGTAAACGGATTCCCCCGTGAGGATGGATTTATTATAACCGTTGCAAGTGAGATTATGGCTATACTCTGCCTTGCCGACGATATGGAAGATTTAAAGAGACGTCTCGGAGATATTCTTGTAGCTTACAATCTGGACGGCAAGCCGGTATATGCAAGGGAACTTGGAGTAGTAGGTTCAATGGCGGCACTGCTTCGTGATGCACTTATGCCGAACCTTGTACAGACACTTGAAAACACACCTGCCATTATCCACGGCGGACCTTTTGCAAATATCGCTCACGGCTGCAACTCTGTCACCGCTACAAGACTCGCTCTTAAACTCGGTGATTACTGCATTACAGAAGCGGGATTTGGCTCAGATCTCGGAGCGGAAAAATTCCTCGACATCAAATGCCGTGCAGCGGGACTTGCACCCAGCGCAATTGTAATAGTTGCAACACTGCGTGCACTTAAATATAACGGAGGTGTTGCGAAAAACGACACTTCAAAGGAAAACGTTGCAGCTCTTAAAAAGGGAATTGTGAACCTCGGAGCCCACGTTGAAAACATGAAAAAATACGGTGTACCGGTAGTTGTTGCAATTAACCGATTCGGCACTGATACGGACGCTGAAATAGAAGCTCTTGCTGAATACTGCCGTGAGATTGATGTGGAATACTCTCTCAGCGAATGCTTTGCAAAAGGCGGAGATGGAGCCACAGACCTTGCTGAAAAGGTTGTCAAAGCCTGCGAACAGCCCTCTGATTTCCGTTTTATATATGACGCATCAAAGAGCATAAAGGAAAAGGTAGAGGCTATTGCAAAGAACATATACGGTGCAGACGGAGTAAACTTTACTTCAAACGCACTCAAAAGAGTTCAGGAAATTGAAGCACTGGGCAAGGATAAGCTGCCCGTATGCATTGCCAAAACCCAGTATTCCCTTTCCGACGACCCGAAGCTTTTAGGCAGACCCACAGGTTTTGACATAACCGTGCGTGACGTTAAGCTTTCCTCAGGAGCAGGATTTATAGTAGTTCTCACCGGCGACATAATGACAATGCCGGGACTTCCTAAAGTACCCGCCGCAGAGAGCATAGACGTTGACGAAAGCGGAAACATAACGGGACTGTTTTAAAAGAGAATAGATTAAAAACATTAATCCCCATGATTTCAGAAATCATGGGGATTTGTTATATTCTGTACTCTATTTAAATTTAAAGAAGGTTTGAGATTTTGGTATTTATGTGATATTATTGAATTATAGGCTTGTAAAAATTTCGGGCATAAGCAACCTATAAATTAATAAAAGATAAGGACAAGAAAATGCAGAAATTATATAAATATATAGAAAAACATTTTATTCCCATGATTATATCAGCAATCATAAGTGCTTTATGTGGTTGGATGATAAATTGGATACTACCTGCAAGCCCCGTTAAGGCTAGTAATATTCCTAAAAAGGAAATTACGTGTACACTTAATTATTATCAGAAACTAATTACAAAAAATATTAGTGATGATAATTTTAAAATAATATATAACAATGAAGAAGTATCTGATCCATATATTTTTAATATTACCATAACTAATACTGGTAACTATGCTATACAAAACGAAGATTTTAAAAAAGAGTTTTCAATTAATTTTGAAGGTAGCAATAAAATTATAAATGCTAGTGTAGATAAATCAAGTAATGATGATATTTGTGATGAAATTATACAAAATTCGCGAACAGAAGGTACAAAAATAATAATTACAAACTTTTTTCTCAATCCAAACGAAACATTTACCTTAAGTATAATTACTGATAAAAAACCTACGGCAGTAAAATATGATTCCAGAATTAAAGATACATCTAACCTCGAACTAATAAATACGCCTGCTGAAAAAGTAGAAAAAATTAAAAGCGAAAGATTTATAATTTCTGCAGTTACATTGTCTGCTTTTACAATAGCTGTAGTTACACTAATTATATTGTTTATAGTCGACAAAACACAACAAAAAAAACACCAGCAGGAGCTTCAGGAACTAATAATTAGCAGCAACAAAACCTCAACAACAGATATTCAGAAAGAACGTGACGAATAAAAATTAAGCAAAATAATTTTAAAATATTACACTCAAATTTATCTTCATGATTAATACTTCTATTTACACACCCTTTTTAAAATAAACCATGTCTTTCAGCTGTACACCGTCTTCATATATTGGTTTATTATAGTTCTTAGTAAAAAAATCCTTTTCACGGCAATATTCCGTAAAACCACAGCCTATGTAAAAATTCATGGTACTGAAAGCTTCTCCTGTACCCACAATAAGGCTTTTTCCGCCTTTATGTTTTACATATTCAATAGCAAAATTTAAAAGCTTCCTGCCTACTCCACGCCTCTGAAATTCAGGATATACAGCTACATTTTTAATCTCGTATACGCCGTTTCCGTTATAGGTAATTACACATTCGCCCTGTACTTTCCCCTCAGCTGACGCTATAAACATTTCTCCGTCAGAAAGATATTTATCAACCATATCTTCCTGCTCATCACCTAAAAGCAGTAAATCAAGGTATTTCTTTTTGTCTTTTGTTATCTTTATAATTTCCATATTTTATATAGCTTTCTTATATTAAAATACAGGAGGGAGTTTTTATGCTCCCTCCTTTTTCTTAAACGTTTATTTCAACTTCAAGTCCAAGCTCGTCGGCGTTTGCATCGATAATGGGCTTAATGTACTCGTTTACAAACTCCTCGGTCTGCTGAGGTGCTCTGCCCACAAAGTTCTTCGGATGCATCATTGCGCTGAGTTCTTCCATTGTTATTCCGAAAGCTTCATCCCCTGCAATTCTCTCAAGCAGGTCGTTGGCTCCGCCCTCTTCCTTGACAACTTTGCCCGCTGCCATGGAGTGAACTCTGATTTTCTCATGAAGCTCCTGTCGGTCGCCGCCTCTCTTTACTGCTTCCATCATGATGTTCTCAGTTGCCATAAAGGGAAGCTCTGCCAAAAGATGCTTTTCTATCATCTTCGGATATACTACAAGTCCGCTTACAACGTTAATATAAAGCTCCAGTACGGCATCAGTTGCAAGGAATGCCTCTGCAACGCTGATACGCTTATTTGCGGAATCGTCAAGAGTTCTCTCAAACCACTGGGTTGCAGCTGTTATCTGGGGATTTATTGTATCTGCCATAACGTATCTTGCAAGAGATGCTATTCTCTCGCTGCGCATGGGATTGCGCTTATATGCCATTGCAGATGAACCAATCTGATTTTTCTCAAAGGGCTCCTCAACCTCTTTAAGATGCTGGAGAAGTCTCAGGTCATTAGAGAATTTAGCAGCTGACTGAGCAATACCACTGAGGACGAAAAGTACGCTTGAATCAAGCTTTCTCGGATATGTCTGTCCTGAAACAGGGAAGCAGCTCTTATATCCCATCTTCTCTGCTATCTTTCTGTCAAGCTCCTTTATCTTCTCCTGATCGCCGTCAAAAAGCTCCATGAAGCTTGCCTGTGTACCTGTTGTTCCCTTAGAGCCTAAAAGCTTCATCTGTGAAAGCTGGAACTCAATTGCTTCGTAATCCATAAGGACTTCCTGAAGCCAAAGGGATGCTCTCTTGCCCAGTGTTGTGGGCTGTGCAGGCTGGAAGTGGGTAAATGCAAGACAGGGAAGATCCTTATACTCCAAAGCAAACTTTGAAAGAGCGTCCATAAGGTTTATGAGCTTCTTGCGAATAAGGCGAAGTCCCTCTGTCATTGTGATAACATCGGTATTATCGCCTACATAGCAGGAAGTAGCTCCCAGATGGATTATTCCCTTTGCCTTGGGGCACTGTACGCCATATGCATACACATGGGACATAACGTCGTGGCGTACAAGCTTCTCACGCTCTGCCGCTACTTCATAATTTATATCGTCCTTATGAGCTTTAAGCTCGTCAATCTGCTCCTGAGTAATGCCGAGACCCAGCTCGTGCTCTGCTTCAGCAAGAGCGATCCAGAGCTTTCTCCATGTTCTGAACTTAAAATCGGGAGAAAAGATGTATTTCATCTCTTTACTGGAATATCTTGAATTAAGGGGACTTTCGTAAATATCTTTCAATTTGCTTCCTCCTCTGATATTTAAATAAAGGCGGGAAGGCAAGTCCCTCCCGCCCCGTTTAATCACGCTGAGTGGTTAATTATTTAAGTCCGAGACGCTTTGCCATCTCTTCATATGCCTCTTCTACGCTGCCCATATCTCTGCGGAAGCGGTCCTTATCAAGCTTCTCATGAGTTGTCATATCCCAGAAACGGCAGGTATCAGGTGAAATCTCATCAGCAAGGATGATATCGCCATGGAAACGGCCGAACTCAAGCTTAAAGTCGATAAGCTCAACGTTCTTTGTTGCGAAGTACTCGCAAAGGATCTCGTTGATCTTAAGAGCCATTGTTCTGATCTTCTCAATCTCCTCTGCTGTTGCAAAGCCGCAAGCAAGAGCATGAGAGTCGTTGATCATGGGATCGCCGAGAGCATCATCTTTATAGCTGAACTCGAGAACGGGGCAGAGAAGCTTTGTACCCTCTTCAAGACCAAGGCGCTTTGCCATGCTTCCTGCTGCCTTGTTACGGATGATTACCTCAAGGGGTACTATCTCAACTTTGCGAACTGCGGTCTCTCTGTCACTGAGCTCTTCAATAAAGTGTGTGGAGATGCCTTTTTCTTCAAGCATTTTGCAAAGGAAATTTGACATCTTGTTGTTAATAACGCCCTTACCGTAAATTGTGCCCTTCTTAAGGCCGTTGAATGCGGTAGCGTCATCCTTATAGTCAACAATAACTACATCGGGATCTTCTGTAAGGAAAACTTTCTTTGCCTTGCCCTCGTAAATCATTTCTTTCTTTTCCATCTTTACTGCTCCTTCACTTTTTGTTATACTCTTTTCTCAGTGCAGTCTGACCGCACCTATACTATTATAGATATTATATATCTTTACGCCCCTTTCAATCAATAGGCATTATGCGATTATACTAAATAGTTACAGGTCAAAAAAATAGTAATCTTGACGTAGAAAATTTATTGTGGTACTATTTATTTGTTTAAAATTCTATATTTTGCAGTTTTTAAATCAATTTTTTTGTATGAGGTGATTTAAATGGCAAGCTGGCTCGACAAAGCGGTTCTTTATGAGATTTATCCGCAAAGCTTCTATGACACTAACTCCGACGGCATCGGAGATTTGCAGGGAATTATAGAAAGGCTCGATTATGTCGCATCCCTTGGCTGTAACGGAATATGGCTTAATCCCTGTTTTGTCTCTCCCTTCAACGACGCCGGATATGATGTTTCAGACTACTGCTCCATCGCTCCCAGATACGGCACAAACGACGACATGAAGCGTCTTATTGAAGCTGCAAAAGCAAGGGGCATTAAAATTATTCTTGACCTTGTTCCCGGTCATACTTCAATTGAACATCCATGGTTTAAGGAATCCATGAAGGGCGAAAAAAACGAATACACAAACCGATACATATGGACCGATACCGACGAGGAAGCTGAGGATAAAACCTTACCTCAGAGCATTTCAAGTGCACTTCATAAAGCTGAGGGCGCTGAACGTCAGGGTAAATACATGTGCAACTTTTTCCCGTCCCAGCCGGCTCTCAATTTCGGATTCGGAAAAGTGGAAAAACCCTGGCAGCTTCCCTGGAATCATCCGGACTGCATCAAAACAAGGGAAGCCATAAAGGATGTAATGCGTTACTGGCTCGATATGGGTGTTGCAGGTTTCCGTGTGGATATGGCATTTTCCCTTGTCAAAAACGATACAGACGACAGAACTTACACAAAGGAAGTATGGAAAGACATAAGAAAAATGCTCGATGAGGAATATCCCGATACGGTGCTGATTTCCGAATGGTTTAATCCCACTCAAGCCATCGAAGCAGGCTTCGATGCAGACTTTTATCTTCAGGCCTGCCCCGGATATATGTCACTTATGCTCATGGGTGACTCAAGCTTTTTCCATCCTGACGGTGACGGCACCTGTGAACCCTTTGCAATGGAATACAGCGAACATTTTGAAAATGCCAAAGCTCTCGGCGGTATGACAAGTACGCCTACGGGAAACCATGACATTGTGCGTATGTCCTACGGAAGAACTCCGGAACAGATTAAGATGATACTTACCTTTGTATTTTCCCTTCCCGGTCTTCCAATAGTTTATTACGGCGATGAGCTGGGAATGAAATATCTCGACCTTGAGAGCAAAGAGGGCGGAATGTACCGTACAGGTTCCCGTACGCCAATGCAATGGTCAACAGGCGAAAACGCAGGATTTTCAGATGCTGAAAGCTCCCAGCTTTATCTTCCAATAGATCCCGATGAAAATCGTCCCAATGTCGAAGAACAGGAAAACGATCCTGATTCAATTTTGAATTACACAAAGCGTCTCATTGCCATGAGAAAAATAAATCCAGCTTTAGGCAACAAAGCTGATTTCAAAATTCTCTATGCAGAAGACGAAAAATATCCCCTTGTCTTTTCAAGATTCTGCGCTCAGCAGCAGCTTGCAGTATGCTTTAATCCTGCTGACAGAGAGTGTGAAGTATGTCTTCCCTTGGCCTTCGGAGACCGTCCTCTCATTGCACACGGCGACATTAAAACAGAGCCCTGTGAGGGCGGCACAAAGCTTACGATGCCTCCCCAGAGCTACTGGATTGTTCCGTATTTCAAAAACAAACAGGAATAAATTCAGGGTCTCATCTGTTAGAGACGCATATCAAATACAAATTGAATTTACAAAACCCGGCTCAGTAATGAGCCGGGTTTTTGCGCTGATTTAGTGTTTTTTATTTTACCTTGAAACCGTCGTAATTCTGTGAGAAATACTTGCTGTCTATCTTCTTGTTTGAAGCAATCCAGGTTGTACGCTCTTCATAGGTCTGCTTTCCGTGACCCTGACCTTTTCCGCCGTGGTCGTTGGCGATTATGATAAGCCAATCTTCATTGTTCTCTTTTTCACGCTTCTCAATTGCCTTAATGAGGTCATAAGCGTATCCGTCGCAGTTTCTTACAGAGTTTACATACTGATTGACTTCGTTGGAGAAACCGTATGTATGACCGTTACTGTCAACATTGTGGAAAATACCACAGACTATATCGTCGCCGCCTTCAATACGTCCGAGAAGATAATCTCTGAGATAAACGTCATAGGGAGCTTTATCAGACGGAGTGGGATTAGCCACATAATTATAAAGGTCAAGATTTTCTGCCAGCATATTTTCGGGAGCGGCAGTCTCTGTCTTTCTGTCAGTATCACAGACAGTAAAGTCGATATCCGGGTTTGCCATAAGATATTTTACTTCTTCACGAAGATTTATATCAAAATAATCTCCCCAGTCAAAAGCAAGACTTGTTTTGAGTCCCTTTTCGGCATACTGAAGCATAAAGGTTTTATACTCCATATTCTTAACATCGTCGTTTTCCTTAACCCCGTGCTTATTGTTCCATACACCTGTAAACTGAGATGTCCAGCTTGCAGAGGTAGAAGTCGACTGCTCGGTTTCGCTGCCCTTTTCTCCGCCGCAATAAGCGAGATATATTCCGCCTGTCTTTACAAGCTCATTAAGTCCGCTTTTTTCCGCAGCATAGTTATATCCGTTTGTATCAAAAGAATTTTCATCGAAAAGAACATTGGAAATAGCATCGGCTCTTGTTCCGTCAAAGCCGAAAAATGCAACTTTCTTCACTTTGCCATCCTTACCGATAACCTGACCGTCACGGATTTCTCCGTCAGAAAGGAAGTCGTTTACTATGTTGTAAACATTATACTGAGGGATAGAGGTATCGCCTGTATTCTCCCAGAAAGAATACGCTGAAACCTTTTCAAAATAGTTAGGTTTCTTTCCGCATCCCACAAAGGCTGCGGCGAAAGCTCCGACAGTGACTGTTGCTGCAACAGCAGAAGCAATTACTTTTATTGTTGTATTTTTCATTTTTACTCCGCCTTTCCTACAACAGCGCTGCTTGTAAGTCTGTGACGTACAACAGGAGCTACTGTAAATGAACCGTCTTTCTTAATTTCAATAAGCTTTCCGCCTCTGAAAGGTACAAGATAGATATTATGGTCGCAGGAATTGCCGTATGTAAATCTTATTCCCTTGTAGTTTACGGAATAGTTGTTCATATGGTCGTGTCCTACAAATACGCCCTTGGTGCTGCCCATTTCGAGCATCGCCTCGAACATTCCGTCATCCTCATAGGGTCCGTATTCCTTTTCAAAACGCCAGCCGGAGATGATTTCACCATTTTCCTTTGCCTCATTATAAGCCTGTGTGAACTCATAGAGAGGAATATGGAAAAATGCAAGGGACGGTACAACCTTTGTTTCATCGCCGTTTTCCTCAAGGGCGATTTTCTTTATTGTATCCTTATACCACTGAACCTGATCGTCGTGGAACTTATCGTATCCCTCAACACCCAGTGACTTATCAGGATACATGTTGCTGTCCATCATAATGAGGCTCATTACTGCGTTGTCGTTTTCATCATGGATAGTATAGTAATAATGACCCATACCTGTGATGTTTTCATCGCCACGCTCATAGATACAGTACTCGAGTGTTTCAAGATAATCGCTTATTTCTTTCTTTGAAACAGCACCCTCTGCATCATGATTGCCGAAAGTAAATGCCCACGGGATTTTCTTCGGCTCAATGTATTCGCAGAACTTTTTAATAGCTGTAAGATTGTCGTGCTCACTTGTGATATCGCCTGTAACAACAATCATATCCGGATTTGTTTCCTCAATCATTGCATCAATGGTCTTAAATGCCTTTGCATCCTTCTTTTCATCATTGACAATGTGAACGTCAGTTATCTGAAGTACTGTGAACACTGTATCGTCACTTCTTTCATAGTCTCCTCCACAGCCGGCAAAGGAAAGAATAACAAGTACCAAAGCCATAATAACCGAAAAGGTTTTCAATACTGTTTTTTTCATATTATCTGTTCCTTCTTCTCATTTTGGATTTTTCTTTAAGCTCGTTTTCACGTTCCAGAGCTTCACGTTTTTCCTGCTCCTCACGCTCTTTGACTCTTGCCATTGCCTCGTCATATCCGGAAGCTATATTATCAAGGAAACTGTACTTCTTCATTTCCTCAAGAACAAATTCGTTTTTTTCCTCACGGGCTTCCTTGATAATCTCTGTGACATTGATTATATCCTCATCCTGAAGCTCATTGGATTTATAGTTGTCCGTTGCTGCACGGAGTTTAAGCACACGTACATAGTCTGCATGTTTTTTCTCCGTAAGGTCATAGAAGAACATGGGAACAGCTGAGAGCACTGCGCCGATGAGAGCCAAAATAGTTGTATACTTAAATGCGTTTACCATCAAATCATGGTTCTGAAGAGCGACGTTTATATCGTCACCGAAACCGATACCTCCGAAAGAAAGGAAGAGCGGTGCAAGCATACCGGTAAACAGACCGATGAGAGTAGAAATAAAAGCCGTATAATTCTGCCAGAAACCTTCAAGACGCTTTCCTGTTTTCCACTGCTGATAGTCGAGAACGTCGGAAACCATAATGGTTGAAATATAATAAAATCCGCCGCAGAGATTCTGGAAGAAAATGCATACAAGAATAAGATAGGGATTATTAACTGCTGCAAGCTGTACCGCTACCATGGCGACGAAAATCGTATTTGCAACAAGCAGACAGTTGCGCTTTCCGAAACGCTTAATAAGCATGGGGCCGAAAACCATTCCCGGAATAAGAGCATTATTCAAAACAATATTGCATATAGCCATAGCGGTATCTCCGGCATTTCCGCCGATTCCGTATGTACATACCCAAAGATATATATTGGCCTGAGCCCTTATACCAGTTACAACTCCGAGAATTGTTATAATCCAGAAATATTTGTTGGAAGAAAGCTCTTTGGCACTCTCCCAGAACTTAACCTTTGCAACATATTTTTTATTTACAACAATTCTTTCTTTAGTGCCGAAGTAGGCAAAGAGAACAAAGAAAACACCGCCTACGGAACATATGGGGAAGAAGATGCGGTAAATCCAAATATTATTCATACCTGTTACAGCACCTACAGAAAAGAAAGCACCTGCAACTGCCGGCATAACAACATTAATTACAGAACTGGGAATATTACAGATAAGACCTCTGAAAGCGCCTATATTGGCTCTTTCCTGAGCGACGCTGGAAATAGTCTGCTCAATTCCCGCCATAGCCTGATTGAGAAGTGTGCTGAAAAATGTTCCTATCTGAATAAGTACAAACATTACAACAACTGCCATACTAAGGCTTATCTTTGAAGCCGCCACACCTAAAATGGGTATTTCCGGTATGGAGAAGCTCCACAGGATATTTTCTGTCCAGCCTTGGGGAATGTAGGGAATAAGTCCGAAAGAAACCGCTGTAAGTATAGCAGACCAAATAAGGAATGGCTTGAATTTGCCCTTTTCGGAATTCGAGTTATCAATAATCATTGACAGTATCGGGGATCTTACAAGAGCAATCAATGAACTGAGCATAGTAAGAACGAATACCATACCCGATGTAACCTTGAAATAGGTTATCATCATTTGAATATTCATGGCGATTGTAGTCCATGTTATGAGAACACTCAAAAATGAAATACCGCCATAACCCATTGAGAGGTTGACAAACTCCTTATAGGATACCTGATATCCTTTGGGCGGAGTTTTCCAGTAAGTTTTCAGCTTTAAAAGGCCTTCTGAAATAGTACTTTTCATAGTTTCCTCCTCGTGTGTCAGCAGCTTTCCGTAAGAACTATTTCGCCGGAGACAACACATTTATCGCTTAAATTTCTATTTAAAACCTTTACAGGCTTTGAAGCAGAAATTTCTGTAACCTTTGAGTTTTCCCATTTAAAGGAAATTTCGGTTCCTTTTACAACCATTCCCTTGACGCTTCCCATCTTCCATTTTTCAGGTATTGCCGGAATAAGTTCACAGACATCGTTTTCACAGTAAACAAGCATTTCGTTTATGCCTGCGATAAAGCCCATGTTTCCGTCAATCTGGAAAAGGAACGGCGGATGAACACAGAAAAGATTTTTAAAGACGGAGTGTCCGAGCATGCTTTCAATAACATGGAGAGCCTTTTCGCCTCTGTGAAGACGTGCGGCAAGGCAGATTGCCCAGGCTGCGCTCCAGCCGATATAACTTGAAGAATTATCAGTACGGTAATTAAAGAGTTTTTCAACCCATTCTCTCTCTTTGGGATTACCGTAATACTTGATGACTCTTGCAGGATAAAATCCGTAAAGAGGTGAAAAATGTCTGTGACCCTTTTCGGCTATGGGCACATCGTCATGCCATTCACAGATACCTGTTGAACCCTCTTTAAAGGGATAGAGCTTTGAAAGACGGTCGTTGAGCTCTTCTTTAAGCTTTTCATCATCGGTGAACTCAAGGCAGTTTTCCATTGCCTGTTTTGAAATGCCGATTTCAAAAGCGCTGGCATAATCAAGAGAGCAATTTGAGCCGTTCTTTTTAAAATCCGCCTCAGGTGAAGCAGAAGGACAGGTTACATAATATCCGTCATGCATTACAAGATAATCTTTTACAAACTTTGCAGCTTCAAGAGCTATCTCCTGAATCTTGTCACGGTACTCTTCGAGATTGCCGTTTTTCATATGAGAGTAAAGCTCGTTTGAAAGCCATGCTCCGCATAAAGGCGCATACATATAGTTTGTAGTTCCCTGTACGGGAGGAGTTTTGCGCCAAATATCAACATTATGGTTGCAGGCAAATCCATCGCAGCCGTAATTGACTTTTGCGGTCTTTTTGCCGTTGTGCATAGTTTCATAAACAAGATTTATGTATGGCTCCATACACTCAGCGAGGTTTGCGGAAGTTGCACCCCAATAATTCATCTGCGTGTTGATATTTACAGTATAGTTACTGCTCCACGGCGGACGGAGAGAATCGTTCCACTGTCCCTGAAGGTTAAGAGCCTGACCGCCTTTTCGGCTGCCCTGAATGGTCATGTATTTGCCGAACTTATAGAAAAGCTCTGCAAGAGCTGTTTCGGTATTACCCTTTTTAGCTTTCTTTATGAGCTTATCGGTATCCTCATCGCTCTCATCTCCGAGAGAAATGCTCTGACGATCATAGATTGCCTTATAGTCAGCAATGTGCTTTTCCTTGATAGTTTCGTAAGTATCGGTAATTGCTTCAAGAGCTTTTCTGCACTTGTCAGCAGTGACTTTTCTGTCGATTTCGGGCATTTGGTCATAGCCTTTAAATCCTGTGGCTGTTGTAACATAAAGGATAACTTCTTTTGCATTTTTTACTGTTACACTATCTTTTCCGCCGCAGATTTCACCGTCAGTCACGATTTTTATTCCCATTGCAAAGGCCATACCTTTGCCCTCGTTATAACGAATGGGATTAGTCTCTGTTCTCAGATAATTGGGTGCGGCATAATCCGGTGCGTTTCCGGTAAGATAAAGTGCTCCGTTTACGAAAGACTCTGAACGAAGCTTGCTTTTTGCAGTTACCTTAACAGAAAAACGCTTTGAGTTTTCTATTTTGTAAACTCCGATTTTATGAGGATACGAAACAAAGGCTTCCCTTTTAAAGCCGCAGCTTTTTACTGTATGTACGGCGTTTTCGAGACTGAGCTCACGACTGTATTCTCCGAAAAATCCTGTATTAAGGAAAGAAATATCAATTTCTCCGAGTGGCATATAAGCCTCGCTGTAAAATCCGCAGAGCTTACTCTGTACAAGATTGTCAGCCTCTTTGTTCTTTCCCTCAAAAATAAGCTTTCTTGCTTCGGGAAGATATTTAAGGCTTTCTTCACTGTTGTAGTCTTTCGGATAACCTGACCACAATGTACAGTCGTTTACACCGATTTTCTCTTTACGGCGTCCGCCGTAAACCATAAAGCCGATAGTGCCGTTGCCTAAAGGCAGCGCACTTCTCCAGACATATGCCGGAGATGAATACTTTAATTTTTCCATTTTCTGCTCCTGTCTTATTCTCCGTAAGAGACGTTGTATGTATTTTTATCAAAATCAACGGTTATTACAGTACCGTCTGAATAACGAGTCTCCTGCTTTCTTCTGTTTTCATCGAGGAACTTATGGCTTACCATCTCTTTATTGTAAAGATGTTTCTGCACTGCGCAGGCTTCCTTGACTTTTGCAATACGATTTTTAAGCTCTTCATCTGAAAGCACCTTGCCGTCTGCATCATAAGGGCCGAAATAAGGAGTCTGAGCGTTGAGGATGCAGTGAAGGAATCCTGCATCACCGTCGGGAATTCCCCAGCCGCCGATACCGTCAACACACCACGGAACGAAAACGCAGTCGTGATAAACAAGGTTAAGGAAAGGTGTGGGAACGCCTACTGCAACGCCTCTTTCCTGAGGTCTCAAAGCATAGGGTGCATGGTGAACAAGGTCAAGATAATTTACCATCTGTGAACCCGGCTCCTCGGAAGATGCAATTATTCCCTTTCCTCTAAGATAATCGAAACATTCGCCACGATACTTTATGCTCTCTTCTCTTGTAGCAGGATGCTCTCGATTAAAGCATTCGTCACCCCACATAATAGAGAAAACGTCAAGATATGCTCCCTTTATAAATATACCGTGCTCCTCAAGCTCTTTATGGGTTGTTTCCAGGAACTTTTTGGCATTTGCCGCACAAAGCCATGTATGAGGGCCTCCAAACCATATGCTGCAATAGGGATGTCCGCCGTCGATATTCTCAACGGCAAGATTCATATCAAACTTTTTGCAGCTGTAATAGAAATCTCTGTACTGGTCGTGGATGCCGAACACATACTGGAGGTCATCGCATTTGTCGCAAAGACGCTTCATGCCCTCGAATCCGCCTGCCTGAGGACATGGTGGAAGTACATAAGGATGGTTATTATCATATCCCATTTCTCCCCAGCCGTCGGTGTGAATATAAAGTCTTTCAAGACCCATATCTTTATATTTTGCATACTCCTCAGCTCTTTGGTCAAAGGTTGCGGAAAGAGTCTGATTCTTTTCAGGATGCTTTTTATCATAATAATTTGACTTCGGGTGAATGGTTGTATAAATGC
The DNA here is from genome assembly GCA_958366985.1 of uncultured Oscillospiraceae bacterium. GTDB lineage: Bacteria > Bacillota > Clostridia > Oscillospirales > Acutalibacteraceae > UMGS263. The sequence goes on along the minus strand of CATXDC010000005.1, from coordinate 166,257 downwards.
TTGTATGCAAAACCGGAGTGTCAATGAGCTTTTTCACATTGGGATTTTTTTCTATCTTTTCATCTATTGTGACAAGCTCGCCTTTTTCTATGAGATAATTCCTGTATCCTTTACAGATTGTGTTGTAATCACAGTCGGCATAAAACTCCATTTTTATGCGGCGTTCATAGGAAAGCTTGCCTAAAGAGGACATCCAGTTAACACCGTTCAAAATGGCTTTGTTTTTTCCGTTTGCTGAAAAAATTGTGGAATCATAAGGAGTATCGATTATAGAAAGGAAACCTTTCTTTCCGCTGACTCTTCCCCAGAAAGGCATATAACAGTCGCCTGTATTCACCTTTCTCCAATACTTTGTAAGAAGGAAAAGTGAAAATCTGTTCTGCTTCCAGCCGTCGGGAATAAGCACGCCCTGACGCATTGTATCAACTGTATAAGCATTTCTGTCAGGATTCAAGGCATTGAAAGGTGTCGGATAAGCTACGGCGTGAATATCCATGCCTGTTTCATTCTCCGCTCTTACGGAAAACTCCGCTTTACCCTCTCCGGTTATTTTAGCGGTACATACAAGGGTAAAATCATACTTCTTACCGAAAGCGAAAAATCCGCTGTATCTGCTTTCGATTGCGTTTTCCGTAACCTTATGGATTTTTTCTCCTGCAAGAGAAAAAGGACGGTATGTATAAATATATTTTTTGCCTACCTTTTTTCTCAAAATAATGTAGGGCTTTCTTCCTGTGTTCACCCATGCTCCGCCATTGCTTTCAACTGTATAGCGGCTGGAACAAGGATTAAACTTTATCTTTGTATTAAATGCACTGCAAATATATTCTTTCATCAGTCTACCTCAATTTTAAAACATACGGGCATTGTATCAGTAATTTTTTCGGGAGTTCTGATTGTAAGATACTTCTTAGAAATATCATATTTTGCCGGTGTGCCCTCACCGAGAACAGTGATGTTTTTAATTACGAAATTAAACATATCCATACTATGGGCAAGGGATTTAATCTTAAACTCTTTTCTGCCTGCGGGAACAAGAACAAAAGCATAAATCACACCGTTTCTGTAAGTAAAACGGTAATCCTTTTCAGTGTAATCATACTTCTCACTGAAAGAGCCGTTTTTCTGTACTTTACCCTCTCCGAAAACCTTATAAGGAGAAGTACCCCAGATTGCTTCGGCGTTTTTCTTTGTCCATCTGCCCATTTCGCTGAGAATTTTAAGCTCCTCGTCACAGATTGTTCCGTCCGCTTTAGGGCCGATGTTCAGAACATAACATCCGTTTTTGGAAATTACGTCGGTCATATTGCAGGCTATTTCCTCGGGAGATTTAAATTTATTTGTGGTACAGTATGACCATGCATTTCTTGCCGTTGAAGTTTCGCTCTGCCATATATACGGGCTTATTCCCGGAAGCTGTCCACGCTCTCTGTCAAATATGGCGCAGTTATACATTGCAGCATCGGACTTATAATAAACGCACACTTCCTTGCCCCACTCCTGAGAACGGTTGTAATAATAGGCAAGGAACTTTTTAAGATAAGGTCTGAAAGCCTTATAGGAAACCCACCAGTCAAAAAACAAAGATGCAGGCTCATAGCGGTCTATAAGATCGCAGGAAGATACAAGCCAGTCCTCGAGCCACTCTTTTGTGGGCTCTATGCCGTGTTCCTGCTTAAGAAGAGTGTAGAGATTGTTTCTCTTATGCACTCCCACACAGGGACCGTAAAGGGAGCGGTATTTTTCGTCGAGGGTTTCGTTATCATACCCTACGGTTCTGCCGCCGTTCATAAACCAAAAGTGCTCCGCTCTGTGGCTGGAAGTTGAAAAAATCATTCCTTTTTTTTCACAGGAAGCTTTCAGTTCCCCTAAAATATCCCTTTTGGGACCCATATTAACGCTGGTCCACTCATTAAGGTCACTGTCATACATCTTAAAGCCGTCGTGATGCTCGCCAACCGGCATCATGAATTTTGCTCCGGCATCCTTTATGAGCTTTACCCAGTTATCGGCGTCAAATTTTTCCGCCTTGAACATGGGGATAAATTCACGGTAATTGAAATTTTTACCGTATTTTCTTCTGTGATGCCAGTATACGGGATTTCCTTTATAGTACATAAGTCGGCAGTACCACTCGCTGAAATATGCCGGAACGGCATAGACGCCCCAGTGAATAAATACACCGAACTTTGCCTCTTTGTACCAATTGGCAACAGGATAACGGGAAAGACTTTCCCAGTTATCCTTATACTCGCCCTTTTCTATAACCTCATCAATTCTGACAAGATAATCCTTGATTAAATCACTCATATTGCTGCTCCAAAAATCAATCAGATATCTGAATCGAGTCTATCAACATTTTTGACGGTGAGAAAATTCTTTCTGTTACCAACTATTTCGTTGTTTCTGATAGTTACGCTGCGTGTGGATTTTGCACTGATTCCTCCGTTCTTGGGGCTTGCAAAGATATTGCCCTCAATAAGGAAATCGCCGTGAACTGCGCCCTCATGGACTGAGTTTTCCGGAAGCATCCAGATGTTTTTACCACCGCCGCAGGTATAGAACTTATTATTTCTAATAGTAGCGTCACATACCATTCCGCTCTCATACCAGCTCTTGGCATCATCTGAGAAAAGTATGCTGCTCATCTGTGTATCGGCAAAAATATTGTTCTCTACAACAACTTTGCCCCTTGTGGTAATAAGAAGTCCTCTTGTTATTATTCTTGTGAGCTCATTGCCTGCAAAATAAAGATTGGGACAAGCGGTTACATCTTCAATTACCATTCCCTTTTCCGCTCCCGCAAGGGAATCAACGGAAAGAGAAATTGTATATTCATCTAAAAGAGAAGAGGAAAGTATTTTTGCCTTTCCCTTACTTAGCATTGATTTTGTGTCGATATACTCAATATCGTCACCCACTCTAAGGGGATTGAAACCATGGCTTTGGGGATGCATGAATTTTACTTTCATTTCTCCGCCGTCAGATGTTTTTTCCATACAGTCTATTTTGAAATGTATTCCGTGAACGTTAAGGCAGTCGTCGCCGGCTCCCTGATAGAAGCTGTCGGTTATATTTACATCGCCTCGGCACATGCAAATCTGCATGAAATCCGCAACAGATGCCATGAGCCTTGCTCCGCCCTTTTCGGGAGAAAAGTCAACCTTTTCTACATTTACGTTTTCACAGTCCTGAGCTACAAGGGCAAGTGAATAATTGAACCTCTGCTTAACCTCTCTGAGAGTAAGATTTTTGCATCTCTCAGCAAAAATTCCAGCATACTTTCTTCTTACATCAAAAAGATAATATCTGTCGCCCTTTTTTATTCCTCGTGGAATAAAATAGTATGCTCTGAACAGTCGGTCGCCCAGTTCCTTTATTTTGTGACAGCCAAGAAGAGGATGACTTACTCTTCTTATGGAATCCATTGATTTTTCTCTTATTCTGCCTATCCAGTGGGCATTCAAAGCACAGTCTGTAAAATCTACCTGATAATCAGTACCTTTAAAGGCAAAGCCTTTTTCTGTCTTTACATAATTGCTTTCACGGTCAAGTCGGAAATCAACGTAAAAAGGCGTAACCTTCTCGGCCGCCAGTTCGTGCATATCCGGACTGACAGCTTTGAAAGTTATGCCTTCAACAGTTATATTTTCGCAATCTCTGATTGCCATATTGGTAGACTGACCGTCAATTACAAATACGGCCCCCTCACCTTTTATACAAAGATCATTTATGCCTTTAAGGCTGAGCGCCGCTCTGTTTTCATGGGGAACCTCTCCCTTTTTGAATTCGTCGTCACCGACTGTGTTCGTAATAAAGAACATCTCTTTTTCGCACTTTGATGCGTCTATAAAATATTCGCCTGGTTCAAAGTACAGCTCTTTTTCCCCTTGAGTTTCCGAAATACTTTTGAAAAGAGCCGTGAGCTCCTTTGCAACTTCTCTGCCTGGCTTTACACCGAAGTCAGAGGCAGAAATCAAGACGGTCTTATTTGTTTCGCTCATAAAACTCAATCCTCTACCATGTTTTTTATTTTTTTAGGTTCCGCAAGGTTCTTAAAACCATAAAATTTCATAGCGTTTTCGCCAAGGAACATCTTTTTCTCTTCGTCGCTGAGCTCCTTTGATTTTAAAACAAAATCATAGCTCATTTTGTATGTAATAGCGGTCATGGTTCTGGGGTAATCGCTGCCCCACATGAGCTTTTCCATACCGCAAATTTCAGCCGCCTCTTTTATAGCTTTCACAGCAGACGGGAACGGATAAAACTCGCTGTTGAAAAGCCAGGTTATTCCGCCGCTTTCTATAAACACGTTCTTGTTTCTTGCAAGACGAATCTGCTCTTTCCAGCCCTCACGGGTAACCATTCCGAAATGTCCTATGGCTATTTTGAGATCGGGAAGCTGGGAGATGATTTCCTGCATAGCCCCTGTCTGAGCATCTCCGTCAGCAAGGTCGATAGAAACATACTTTCCCTTTTTGCAGGCATTTTCAAATACCTCAAAGTGCTTTGTGAGATCCTGGGTCTTTAATCTTCCTGCGCAGAGCTTTATACCGTCAAAGCCCTCAAGGGTATAGGGCATACCCTCACGGTAAAGGGAACATACACGGAATCTTTCGGGATAAGTTTTCTTTACCTCCAAAAGATAATCATCCTGATTTCCGTCAATTTCCTCCTGAGTTACGGCACAGGCGGATACTCCTGCGTAATCCATATTGGCAAGGAGTATCTCTGCGCTGTTCACTCCGTCGGTCATATAAGGAGGCATCATCTGCCTTATTTCTCCGCCGAAATCACTTTGTCCATTTTTAAGGGGGATAACTTTTCTTCCGTCAACAAGTCCGTCCTGCTTTTTCCAAAGATGAAGATGTGCGTCGATAATCAAAGTGTAACACCGTCCTTAAAAATAGCGATTTCTCTGTATCCGTTCTTTTCGTTGTTGGTAAGCTCTCCCTGAGCCACTGAAAAGACATAGTCTTTGAGTTTTTCCGAAAGATTTGCTCCCTCAAGCATATCTCCCGCTCCGAAATCAATCCAGTGAGGCTTTTTCTCCTTTATGGAATTATTTGTAGCTATCTTTATTGTGGGAACAGGAGCGCCCAGAGGGGTTCCTCTGCCTGTTGTAAAGAGGATAATGTGGCATCCGGAAGCGGTGAGATTTGTAACCGCTACAATATCGTTGCCGGGGCCTTTAAGAAGGCTGAGTCCGTTTTTAACGCACTTTTCGCCGATATCAAGGACATCCACAACAGGAGCCCTGCCGCCTTTCTGAACACAGCCCAGAGATTTTTCCTCAAGGGTTGTGATTCCACCCGCCTTGTTTCCGGGAGACGGATTTTCATAAACAGGCTGACCGTGAGCCATAAAGTATCTCTTATAATCATTTATAAGATTTACGGTTTTATCAAACACCTCACGGGAAACGCAGCGGTTCATGAGTATTGTTTCGGCTCCGAACATTTCGGGAACCTCTGACAGCACTGCACATCCGCCCATTGCGGTAAACATATCTGTAAACTGACCTGCAAGGGGATTTGCAGTAATTCCGGAAAATCCGTCACTGCCGCCGCATTTAAGTCCCACTTTAAGTCTTGAAGCGCTTACAGGCACTCTTTTATCCTTTGCAGCCTGAGCTTTCAGTTCTTCAATTATCTTTACGCCCTCAGCAATTTCATCACTGCAATCCTGAACGGAAAGAAAGCGTACTCTTTTTTCATCGTATTCCCCTAAAACTTTTTTAAGCTCGGGGATATTATTGTTTTCACAGCCGAGGCCGAGAACGAGCACGCCGCCTGCATTGGGATGCTTTATAAGACCACAGAGAATTTTCTGAGTGGTCTTATGGTCATTGCCAAGCTGGCTGCACCCATAAGGGTGGGGAAAGGTAAAGGCGCCTGTCTTCTCACTGAGAATTGCCGCAGTTTTATTTACGCAGCCGACAGTGTTTATTATCCATATATCGTTTCTTATACCGATTTCCCCGTTTTCACGCTCAAAAGCCATTATTTCCGGAGCTTCCAAAGGCTTTACTTCCGGAATTTCGGGAGTGTACTGATAATCCAAAATGTCGCTGAGACCGGTTTTAAGATTATGTGAATGTACATGGTCACCCTCGTTTATATCCTCTGTGGCAACACCGATGGGAAAGCCGTACTTCATAACCTTTTCGCCCTTGTTTATATTACAAAGGGCTTTTTTATGTCCGGTTTCAATATTTACCGCAACATTATCGTTTTCATGTATTTTAATGAATCCCTTTAAATTGTCCATTCCATAGCCCTCTTCATGCCGAGAGTGTGAATTTTATTAAGGCAGATTTCTACATCCTTTTTAATATCGGAAATATCGCTGCCCCAAAGCTCCTTGTTTTTAAGAATCTCTTCAACTGAAGCGTTTTTCATGAACTCCTCAACTTCGGGAAGATCCTGAGGCTTATCTGTTTTGTAAAACTCAATAAGCGCTGCAAGAGCCATTGTAAGAGAAAGAGGATATTCGCCCTGCTGCTCTTTGTACTCTAAAATTGTGGGAAGTACACGAACAGAGAACTTACTTACGCTGTTAAGAGCGATTGAACGAAGCATATGCTTTATATAGGGATTTGCAAAACGCTCAAGTACGGCGTTTGCAAAATTTTCGTCCTCTGCGCTGCCGCCAAGTGTAGGTACGATTTCAGTAAACAGGCACTTTTTAAGGAAATTGCCCACTACCTCGTCGTTTACGCACTGACCGACTGTTTCAAGACCTGAAAGAAGCGCACCTGTTACCATTGAGGTATGTCCGCCGTTGAGGATTCTTACCTTACGCTTTTTGTAGGGTGTTACATCATCTGTCCAGACAACGTTGAAGCCTGCTTTCTGAAGAGGAAGCTCGTCTTCAAAATGTCCCTCAATTACCCAAAGGTGGAAGATCTCTGCTGTGTCAAGAAGCTTATCTTCATATCCGAGCTCTTCGCAGAGTTTCTCCGCCTCTTCTCTCGGATAACCTGTTACGATTCTGTCAACAAGTGTATTGCAGAAACTGTTTTCCTCCACAAGCCATTTTTTGAAGTCCTCGCCTAAATTCCACTTATCGGCATATTTGAGAACACACTTTTTAAGTTCGTCGCCGTTGTGGTCGATGAGCTCGCAGGAAAGGATAATAAAACCTTTGAGTCCTTTCTTGAAACGCTCGTTAAGCAAAACTGTAAGCTTTGCAGGGAATGATGAAGGTGGAGCATCTGTTATCTCACAGGAATCATCATAGGCAATACCTGCTTCTGTTGTGTTTGAAATAATGAAACGGAAATTGGGATCGCCTGCAAGAGAGAGGTATGCATCAAAATCCTCATAGGGATTTATTGCCCTTGATACGCTCTGAATTTTTGTGTGCTCGCAGACTTCTTTTCCGTCCTGAATTCCACGAAGATACAGGTTATACTCGCCCTTCTGAGCATTGATTGTATCTGTAAGTCCCTTTGCAATAGGCTGAACGATAACTACGCTGCCGTCAAAGAGTCCTTTTTCATTAAGTTTATGTATAAAGTAATCGGCAAAACCTCTGAGGAAATTTCCCTCGCCGAACTGAATTATTCTCTCTGTCATAATAATATCACCTCAGCCGATTTTTACAAGAAGTTTTGCAAGGTCACCCTTATTATTTGCAAGAGCCTTGAAAGCTTCAATTGCATTATCCATTTCGTAAACGCCGCTTACCATTTTGAGAACGTCAACTTTGCCCTCTGCAACCATATCGATAAGTGCAAGGAAGTCCTTGCCGTAGGAGTTACGGCTGCCGAAAACGTTGAGCTCTTTCTTTAAAAGAATGGAATGGCAGAAAGTTGTATCCTTTTTGCCGTTGCCGATAAGGATAATATTTGCTCCGAAAGCAGCCTGCTCAATGCAGGAAAGGAAGGTTACAGGAAGTCCGCAGGCCTCAACACATACATCGAAGCCGTTGCCGTCTGTAAATTCAGCTGACTTTGCGGAAAGGTCTTCTTTACCTGTATTTATAACCATATCTGCGCCGTATTCCTTAGCAAGAGCAAGACGGTTATCGAGAAGGTCCGCAATTGCAACTTTTGCGCCCTTCTGCTTTGCTGAAATAAGAGCGAAAAGACCGATAGGACCTGAACCCATAATGAGAACATTGTCGCCTTCTTTTACCTCAGCTCTTGAAAGAGCATGGTATCCGATTGAGAAAGGCTCAATAAGTGCAAGTTCTTTTGCTGAAAGTCCCTTGCCGGGATAGATTCTCTCAATGGGCATTGCAACATACTCAGCAAAGCTGCCGTCTCTCTGAACACCCATTGTACGGTTATCGGTGCAGGCATTTACAAGGCCTCTTCTGCATGAATAGCAGTCTCCGCAGTTAAAATAGGGATTAGCTGTTACGATATCGCCTACTTTAAGTCCTCTGTCATTTTCGCCGATCTGTGCGATTTCGGCGCTGAACTCATGGCCGGGTATTCTGGGGTAGGTTGTGAAAGGCTGATTGCCAGTAAAGCTTGCAACGTCTGCGCCGCAGATTCCGCAGTAAAGAATTTTAAGAAGTGCTTCGCCTTCTTTAAGCTGGGGCATTTCGGCCTCTCTGATTTCAATTTTACCCGGTTCGATGATTTGAACTGTTTTCATTATTTTTCCATCTCCATGTAATTTTTGTTCCAGACAACGGCCGTTTTAAGGGGAGCTGCCTTTGAATAGATTTTGTTTTCATATGCATAAATGGGATCGGCAATAAACTCTTCCTTGTCAATGAGCTCCACTATTTCGTCAAAGCGGCTCTCACTGAGGATTTCTATTGCCTTTTCCATATGTGCCTGAGTAAAGTTAATTGATGCGAAAATCACATGATTTTCAAAGCCAAAGGGCATTGTATCAAAAGTGATTTTCGGTCCTAAGGAAAAGCTGTTGTATATTCCGTTGCATCCGAGAACTTTATGCTCGAAAGCCACACGATGCTCTACATTCGTACCGCTTACACCTACGAAAACAGTAGCTCTTCCTCCGATTTTCTTAACTATATTTTCTGCTGTTTCCGCTTCGCTCATTGAATCGGTGCACAGATAATCGGCTTTTACAACTTCCTTTGCAAATTTAACCTTTGCTGTTTCTTCGGAGCTTCTGCCCACAAAGAGAATTTTTGCATTTTCATGATTTCGTCTTATCTGATCGCCTATAAAAAGTCCTGTTGTGCCAAGACCGAAAATTACAACCCTGTCAAAGGTGCTCTCTCTTGCGTACTCCATAGCCTCGGCGTCGGAGCACTTTCTCTTTGCCTTTTCAACACGGAAATTCTGAGCCATTCCGATATCTTCCATACGCTCGTGCTGGAATACGGCGCAGGCATAAGGATCAGAGAACACAAGCTTTTTAGCAAGTGAAAGAGGAAGCTTTTCAAGTCCCTCATATTTTTCGGGAAGATGCAGGAGCATCTGAGGATTGAAATAGTTCTTGTCGCAGAAAAGTCCGTCTGCTCCGTCGCAGCCGTACTCAAAATATGTTTCATCCTCAGTGTAGCGTGTGGGGTCACAGCTATCGCCGCCTCTTATGAGGACAATGGCAAATCTGTTCTCAGAGGGAACCCACACAACGCCCTCATGACCGTTGATAAGTCTTTTTTCTCCCTCAGGGAATTTTGCATTGAGATTGCCTGCTCTGCCCATTTTCATAAGCTCAAAATCAGTACCGCAAAAGCCGTTGAATACGGGAAAGGCTTCAATACCTGTCAGTTTTTCCTCGCCTCTTAGTCTCTGACGGGGAGGGTTAATAAGATTAACCTCCCCATACTTTAAAGGCTCGGTTTCACTGTTTTGAAAATATGTACCCAGTGTTTTCATTTATATATATTCGCCCCTCAAATTTTTTTAATAAGATAACCGCAGCCGCCCTCAAAGGGAATGGTAAGACTGCCGTTATTGGTTTTAACCTTGCCGCTGAAAGTACCGCTGCCTATTGGGATAATTTCCGCTTCATCCCATCCGATGTTGTAAGTGCCGCTGCACTTTTTATCGGAATAGGCAAAATATGTATCCTTAAGCCACACGGCAGGAATGCACAATGTTCCGTTTTCCTTTAAAACTTCGCCATTCTTCGTAATCTTTTCGTCCTTTATATAAGACTTTACTCCGCCAGAAAAATGTGCAACCCTGTTTGAAAATAGACCTGTGATTTTCTTTCTCTCAAATGTATTAAGATACAGGTAAGGGACATTTATAAGGGCAAATTCTTTTAAGAATTTATTTTCCCAGTCCTCTTTTCCGAAAAGATCCTCACCTTGGATATTGCCGTAAAAAAGCTTTTCAAGTGCCATATCCCACTGGAGCCCCTTTGTAAGTCTGCCTCCCGCAAGAAGTGACGGCGGATATTTGAGAAAATCTCTCTGGGTCATTCTGAGATTCCATATAGCAGGGATATAGCCTATAATATCGCTTTTGCCCCACTGTGAACGGAATCCGAATGCCCTTTCACGGTAAATAAACTCTGATGTAATATCGACGCCTCTGTCCGAAAAATATTCGATCATCTTTCGTCTGTACTCTTTTTCCTTTTTTATGGAAACTCCCTTACCGGGATTTACGAAAAATGCATCAGCGTGAAGAGTTTTAATTTCATCAAATGGAATAAGTGACAAAAGCTTATCGGCTCTTTTCTGAAAATATCCGCTTTCATATTCCTTACTGAAAAGTACCTGATACGCTTTTCTCGAATTCCATTCACCTGTAACTCTCGGCTGACCCTTTGAGTTTTTTACAATCAGATCATTTTTAAGGTATTCGTCCCAGAGTCCGCTCTCTTCATAAGCATCTGAAAAGTTTATATGAAGAGATAAAACTGTGTGATACTTTTTAGCTTCTTTTATAAGCCAAAGAAGTTTTTCTCTTGCTTCTTCGGTAGTTTCGGTTCTGGCAGCAAAACGGTTAACCTCGAAAAATTCGGGATATCGGTCATCGTGACCTAAATACTGCCAGCCCACAAGATAGATTATTTTTGGTGCGCCGGCAGTAAGCTCATCTGCCTTTTTAATAATTTCCAGAACCTCGTCAAATGTGAGAAAGACCTTAGAACCACCCTTATTATCGGGGTTTGCCACAAGGATTTTCATCATCATTGTGCGGCTGTAATCGTAGTTGAATTTTTTCATTGCGTCCTCTTAAAATTCCACGTGCTGAACCTGTGCTTCACCGGCAGAGTTGATGTTTATAACAGTTCCGCCAAGCATACCGAGATCTATATAGCAGTTATATGAGCTCTTTGTAACATAGCAAAGACCTACTCCCTCATATTCGCCATAGAAATTGTTTATATGGTCATGTCCCGCAAACATATGGGTTCCGCCGTTTGCTTTGAAAGCATCAAAGAATCCGTAGTTGGTCTCAGCTATTGCAGGCTCCTCTTTCTTTTCTCCAAACTGATAGTCAGATTCTGTAAGCTCTTTAAATTCCGGAACAGCTATATGCATGAAAGCCATATTCTTAACTGTGCCGCCTTCATTTTCCGCAATACCTTTAACTGCCCACTTGTACCAGTCAACCTGCTTTTCGTTTATTGTGCCATAACCCTCATCGGTAGGCTCGCCGTCATCGAAAAGGAAGAATGAGTAAACTGCCTTGCCATCCTTTTCAACATTTACTATGTAGTTTCCTGCTCCGTTAAGATCAGCAGGACCATACTGGAAAAGACAATATTCACTTGCAAGATAGATATCGCAAAGCTTTGCTTTATCTGCTCTGCCCTCCATATCGTGATTTCCGAAAACCGGAGCCCACGGAATTTCAAAGGAGTCCATAAAATCTGCAAACTGCTGTGTAGCAATGTCATTCCACTTTGTAAGAACCTGGTCGCCTGTAACAATGATCAGATCAGGATTTTCACGCTTTATCATATGTGAAAGACGTGGTCTGCTTATTCCGTCAAGAATATAGTTCACTCCGAGAGCAGCAGCGAATGTACCGTGATTGCGAAGATGTACGTCTGTTATGACAAGCACCTTAAAATTGTCGCCTTTCATCTCGAGCTTCTCTACAAGGCTTTCATCAAAAGCCATATCTTCGCTCCAGGCATATCCTGTTGCTTCACCTTTCTGTTCATTGGCAGCAACTGCATAGAAAACTATATTGCAGCTTACGACAATAACAGCAAAAATAGCAACTAAAGCTACAAAGATCTTAAATCCGTTTGATGCAAATAACTTTTTCATGTTTTACGCACTCCTTTTATTCGGATTATTTTTTTAAAAATAAATTTATATGACTGTTGACTCCGAAATGACTTCCAGCAAGTCTCTTTGCTGCTGAGAAATTCATATTTGCCTTTTTCACTTCTCCCTTTCCAAGGCTTCCAAGTCCTCTCATAAACAGGCAGTGAGCCTTGTTCTTGACTTCAAGATCTTCGTCAAAAACAAGAAAATCAGGAAGAGAAACAGCAAAATAATCAATTTTCACTTCGTCGTCAAAATGTCTGTCGGCATAGGAAACAAGTTTTGCAAAACGTGAATTTGCTTCTTTATCTCTTCCCAGTTCAAGAAGAGCCATTCCCTGATAGAAAATTGTCTCCGGCGGCTGATCGTTATAATACATAGCGCTTGCAGGTTCACTAAGTCCAGTTGAGGCTTTTTCAAAATATGCTTTAGCCTTGTCGTCCTGTCCCATACCTGCACAGGCAATTCCCATAAAGTAATCTATCTGGTTTTCCTGAGCTCCGAACAGCTTGCCTTCACCAAGATTTTCAGGATATTTATATGCCTTTGCAAGAATTCCTGCGGCCTTTGCATACTTACCTGCATCAAGAGCTTTTTTTGCCATTGCTACAAGAGAGTAGACATACTGAGCGGGAACTTTTCCCTCTCCGCCTTCCCACGGATGGAACTTTCTTTCTGTGATAAGCTTATATGCCTCTTCGTTTCTTCCTGCAAGATTGAGAAGAGTTATATACTCAAGATAAAGGTCATCACGTTCTTTGACAGTTTCAAGCTCTGCTTCAAGTCTTTGGAGTCTTTCTTTAGGTGAAACTCCTGTCTTTTCAAGAAGCTTATCGAGCTCCATGAGAACTCTTGCATCGCTTCTGTCAAGCTCATGAGCTTTTTCCATCTCCCTTACTGCATCTCCTGCTTTACCAAGCTTATTGTAATAAGCAAGGGACAAGTTACGGTGAACTGTGGGGAATTTGGGATTAAGCTCCGCAGAACGCTTGAAGCAATCCATTGCATCGTCGCTGCGCTTTTTATCGTAATAGAGATTTCCGAGATAATAATAAGCTGCGCTTCCTGTGGGATTTGCTGCAATTGCACTCTTAAGAACCACAATATCCTCAAGTCTGTGTGGGAAACAGTAATCGGGCAGAAGAACCTCTGCTTTCTTAATCGCCTGAAGGCTTTCTTCTCCCTTTCCGAGCTTTTTAAGATAGTATGCTTTGTAATACCAGACAAGGGGATACTCACTGTTAACTGAATCAAGGACCTCTATACTGTCGCTGTATGCTCCGAAAACTGCATACTCTGCTGCAAGCTCGATTGCTGTATTATCATTGATAATATGCTTTGAAAGTTCAAAGCTTTCGCCTGTGAGAATTTCCAGCTCTCTTCTGCTGATAAGATCGAGGGGATCAAGTTTGAGAACAGCTTTTGCATTTTCAGCTGCCTCATTCTTTCTACCCAAAGTACGAAGAAGATATGTTTTAAGTCCAAGAGCTTTATAGTTTCTGCCGTTTTTGATAATGGCATTCTCAGCGTGCTCAAGGGCAAGCTCATAATCTTTTCTGCGTGCGCTTATTGCGGCAAGATAGTAAAATGCGCTTTCGCAGCATGAGGAAGTCCATGCGGATTTATAAAAAGCATCATATGCTCCGTTCATATCTCCTGAATAGAACAGGCTAAGTCCCAAATTGAAATAGGGCTCGCTGTCATAAGGATTTGGGTTTGAACGTGTAACCTTCTTAATAGCTGCCTCAAAATATTTGCGGCTTTCTGTGAAATAACCACGCTTTAAAAGCAGAAGTCCATATGCATTGTTTATTCTGATATCGGTGGGATCTCTTCTCAGTCCCTCAAGATAGTATTTATCAGCTTCATATGTAGCGTGACGATACTGTTCAATGTGAAGTCCGTAAAGATAGAGGTCTTCGTTTGTATGGCAAAGCTCCGGTTCGGGAGGACATACAGCAGGAGAAGGTATTTCGTTTTTCTCCTTCTTTTCCTGATAGCTTAAATACTCGCAGTCATTGCGGTAAATGACAACTTTAACACCGGTAGCATCAAATTTGCCTGTTTCAGCTTCAAGGACTTTATAGTCTGTGGGCTCCATAGTAAGCTTTTCACTCTTTACCACTTTTCCGCCTGCAACGATCTCGGCTGTTATTTCGCCGACATTTCCTGTTGCAAAAAGTGCCGCAACAGTTTTGCCGTTCTGTACAGTGACATTCATTGCAAGATCTTTTGTTGCATTATGAACAGCGCCAAGCTTTTTGTAGGGCATGAAATACTGTGTAAAACGCTTTTCTTCCATAGGTGCAAGCCATGAGAAGTCAGGCTGATTATCTGTAAAGCAGCCTGTCATAAGCTCAACATAAGGGCCGTCCTCATCGGTAAGGTTTCTGTCCCATGCCTTTCCGAAATCTCCGCAGCCCCATGTCCACTGCTTTTTACCGGGAGAAATATGATGATCTGCAACGTGAAGAATACCAGCCTCAATTCCGTCATCATATCCGCCTACAAAATCGTAATCGGATTTAGCTGCCATATATGATGTGGGAACGGGAAGATTTTTATAGCGTGAAATATCTACGCCTGCTGAATAGTCAACTTTATAATATGTTCCGGTTGCTATGGGGAAAGTTGAAACAGCTCTCTTACCGTGGTCCATAACAGCTGTTACATCCGGTGGGAAAATTGAACGTGTGTTATCGTTTACCGGAACTGCAGGGTTTGCCCACCACAAAAATGTCTGTGGCACATCGGTTCTGTTGAAAAGCTGGGCTTTTATCTCGATATATGTGCTGTCCGGATAAAGAGTAAAGCTTGCCATACCCTTTGTGCGGAACATGTTTTCGATTTCGCCTACAACAATAGTTGCGCTTCCGTCTTCATTTTCACGGTATGTATAATCAACCGGATCAAAAGTGCTGGGACGGTGATGCTGAGGCCAGTTAAACTCGATTCCGCCTGAAATCCACGGACCTGCCAATCCGACAAGAGCAGGCTTTATTACGTGGTTATAATAAACAAAATCATAGCCGTTTGTTTTATCGGTAGCTCTCTGTATTCTTCCGCCTATTTCGGGAAGCACCATGACTTTGATAAAATCATTTTCGAGCCACACTGCTGTATATTCCTTGTTTGTTTTTTTGTCGAAAATTTTATCAGTTACCGGATGAGGATACACTCTGCCGGAACTGCCCTGATATACTCTCTTTTCAAGAAACATCGGGTTTTTATCCGGCTTTCCTACACCGTAAGTCGGTATTGAAACTTTTTCCGACCATACCTTAACTTTTGAATAATTTTTGCTCATTTTACTTCTCCTAATCGCTGACAAAATATAAACCTTGTTTGACAATATTTTATCCATATTATATAATCATTGCGTTAAAAATAGTTTTGAAAATCTTCCAAGATTTTTAGAAATCCTATCAGGAAAGAGAGTTGATTTACTTGAAATGCAGTGAAGAAGGCGTATTAAACAAATCTGACGTTTATTTCTTTTCCCCTTCCCCTAACGCAAGAAAACACCTCTTCTATCCTCTTTCAATGGGTCACTTTTTCTGCGTTGACGGATATCACCTCATAAGAGAACGCTACGACAGTTTTCTTATAAGCTACATCATTGAAGGCACTTTTAACGTATATATAAACGGCGAAAAAGTTCCGGCAGAAGCCGGTTCAACGGTTATACTTGACTGTTATCAGCCCCATGAATATGACACTGATTCCTACTTTGAATCAATTTGGCTTCATTTTGACGGCCCCGGCGCTGCAGAGTTATATGAATTCATAACCTCTAATGCCGGAAATATAATCAACTGTGCAAATCCGAAATCAGTTAAGAAATCACTTAAAAATCTCTTCCAGTCACTGAGCAGCAAGAAGACTCTTTCTGAAAGCGCAATGTCTGTGGAAATTTATTCTTTGATGTGCGAACTTTTAAACGTTATGCACGCAAAAATAAGAAAAAACAGCACCTATGAAAAAAGTGTTCTGGAAGCGCAGAAATATATTAACGAAAATCTGGGAGCTCATTTAACTGTCGCTTCTATTGCCAAACAGGTTCACATGAGTGTTTCTCATTTTTCAAGGATTTTTAAACAGCAAACCGGATATTCACCCTATGATTACGTTTTGGTCACACGTCTTAACGTTGCCAAAAACTGCCTTAGGGAAACAAATATGAGCATTTCCGAAATAGCCTACAAAACCGGTTTTAACAGCGAATCAAATTTCATCTTTTTCTTTACTTCAAATACCGGAATTTCTCCCGGTAAGTTCAGAAAACTGAATTTCTGATTTTTTATATGTGTAAATTTACGCCCCGTAAGATCAAGGTCTTACGGGGCGGTGAAATAAAAAAATATATTTCTAAAAGGAGTTTCTCATGGAGAAAATATTCAACTGCGACAGTCTCGTGAAAATAAAAGATGGACTGCTGAAAATTTCAGAAGCCCAGTGTGACATCGGATTTACGAACCGTTATCTCACAAAGGGCGGAAAGCCCTGGACTCCGGTTATGGGTGAATTTCATTTTTCACGTTATCCGAGCGAAGACTGGGAAACGGAAATACTCAAGATGAAAGCCGGCGGAATAAACATAATAAGCACATATCTCTTCTGGATTTATCATGAAGAAAAAGAGGGAGAATTTAATTTTTCCGGTGACAGAGATATTAAAAAATTCCTTTCCCTTTGCGATAAGCATAACATGTATGTACTTATGAGAATAGGCCCCTGGTGTCACGGAGAAGTTGTTTACGGAGGATTCCCAAAATTCATCCAGAAACGTACAGACAAGAGAAGCAACTCCCCCAAATACCTTGAAAAGGTAGAAAAGATATATACTCAGTATTATCTTCAGAGCCGTGATTATTTTTATCCCAAGGGATGTGTAATCGGAATTCAGCTTGAAAATGAGTATGGCGGAAGAGATAAAGATCATATACAGGTTTTAAGAGCTCTTGCCCTTAAAGTGGGATTCAGACTTCCTATCAACACCTTCACCGCATGGCCTATAATTACAGGCGCCAAAGACAATCTTCTTCCCATGTTCGGAGGATATCCCGAAAGGCCGTGGGTACAGAGCACAAAACCCCTTAAAACCGACGATCGTTTCAGAATCACCGACAGCAAAACAGATGACGGAATAGGCTGTGATATCCTTAAGCCCTCAACAACAGGAGAAGTTACATATTTCGATTTTCCCTATGCCACCTGTGAACTTGGCTGCGGCAATCAGGTAACGGAACACCGCAGACCTATTATCTCCTCTTCCGACGCACTGGGTATGCTTATAGTAACCCTTGCAAAGGGACTCAATTTTCCCGGATACTACATGTTCCACGGAGGAAGGAACTCTTACGGCGGACTTTATCAGGAGAGCCGCAGGACACTTTATCCAAACAATTGCCCCATTATAAGCTACGATTTCCAGTCACCGCTCTCAGAATACGGACTGCTCCGTGAATCCTATCATCGTCTTAAACTTGTACATTATTTCCTCAACTGTTTCGGTGAAAAGTTCGCCCTTACTCAAAGCGTCTTTGCTGAAAAAGACAACGATGAAACCGACTGGAAAACAGCGGTACGCATTTCTCCCGACTCAAAGGGATTTGTATTCATAAACAATTACCAGAGATTTGAGCCATACAAGGATATTACAAATCTTTCAATGAAGCTTAACTTACCAAACGGTGAAATCAAGCTTCCCGCAATTAATGTAAAATCCGGCGTTTCATTTTTCTATCCCTTTAATTTCGACATCGGTTCAGTTAATTTCGATTACATCACAGCCGAGCCTATCTGCAAGACAAACGAAGACGGAAGAGAAAAATATTATTTCTTTGTTCCCGATTCGGTTAAGTGCACTTTCAAAACAAAGGGCAATATAGAAACATCCGCCGAAAAAATCGGAGAAGAGTATGTTCTCAGTGAGTTCTCAGCTAAAACTCCTGCAATCAAAACTGAAAATGCCGATGTTTACATTCTGAGCGAAAAAGAGGCTTGGAACCTTTGGTACATTGACTCAAAGGTACTTTTCTCTTCTGATACAATAATCAGCGACAACGGAAAGCTTTTTGCTATAAAAGAGATCCCTAATCAGAAGCTCAATGTATCTTTAAACAAAATTCCCACAAAACGTGTTAAATATGAGCACTATCTTTTCTCTCACGGCAGAAAGAAGATGTATGAGCTTAAAATTCCCGCAGAAGCAGTTACCGATTATTACGACTGTAAAATTGACCTCAGCATAAAGGGAAGTGTTGCTCAGTGCTACTGCGGCGGACTGCTCATGGCTGATTTATTTAACTATGACGGCATACTTACAATCTGCACAAGACGTTTCAGCGAAGAAATTAAAAAGGGTCTGCCGATTATAATAAAGGTTTCACCTATTGGCAAGCACCGTCCTATTTACTTCGAGCATGAAATGGAACGTGGTGTTGCAGAGCTTAAATTAAAGAGCATCACCTGCTTTGAAAAAACAGAAATGTAATTAAAGTTTAAACAGTAAAATCCCTTGCAGACTAAATCTGCAAGGGATTTTTTCATTTATTTTCTTCTTTTTCTGTTTCGTCTTTCTTTTCTTCCGGTGCTTTTTCTTTTTTAAAAGGAAAGTTAAGATACCGGTTTACAAAAATAGAAATCACTATACCTATGCCTGTATCAAGAAGCCTGTTCACCGCATACAGAATAGGGGACTTCTGACCTATACTTATGAGTATGACGAGAAAAGTGATGACGGAAATTGATACCGCATTTTGGAGCTTTAATAAATTGCATACATAGATTAAAAATACAACGCCTATTGCGATAAGCAGTATATTAAGAAGATGTACAGGAACACTTAAATTTATCAGCAGGAAAAGAAGTCCTGCCGCCGCTCCCAGTGCGGTACCATAAATTCGGCTTTTTCCGCTGCTTACTGAGTCAGCAACCGTTGACTGCATTACAACCACTGCAGCAATACAGGCGAACATCGGGTCCTGACGGTTCACAATAAAAGTCAGAAGCTCGAAAAACTTTCCGTCAAATTCATTGGTGATTTCCGCAAGAAGAGGGAACAGCACATAGACAACAAGGCACAAAAGCACCGATACTGCGGTTTTAATATTTCTCATGCCCGGTAAAGGCAGCTTTTTGATGTTCTTCATAGAGCCGTCCCCCTTTATCTGCTTCAAATTTAATTGTTAGTTTTATGCGGTTATAATATACCGTGAATTTTAAGTATTTCTTCGATAGGTCCTTTGTAATCTCCGGAACAGGGAATATTTTTTCCGGGATTTTTGACAAACTCGGTGAATTTATCGGCTTTCCACGCAACAGGAGCCTGGAACTTTGTAATAAGCTCAATAAGCTCTTCTGTTATATTGCGGTTTTCGAGAGCCTTTGCTCCCATAACCTTTATTTCAAAGCTGCTTTCGGGAGTAACGTCATAAACCGTGACAGAAATACCCATATTATTTTTTTCATAAGTAAAGGAAACTTCTGCTCCGTTTACAGTAACTTTCTCAGCATCGGCAATATCTCGGAAATTAACTTTAACCTGTCTGTTTCCAGGAAGTGAGGAAACATCTCCGTCGGCTGCGTTCCAGTTAAAGACTGTTTCGCCTTCCATTTCCTGAACGGTGAGCTTAGTCTGAGCAAAGCCGCCATTTTCAAACTCTCTTGTTTCACCGTCATCCTCATAAAGATTAAAACTTCCGTTTCCTCTGTAAACAAGGATATCAAGCTTTTCAGGATTCTTCCAGTTGTTTACTCTGTCCTCAGTTCCCATGGGGATGATTGCTCCCTCTTTTGCAAGGACAGGTATGCTTTCGAGTCCCCTGTACATATCGTAATATCTGCCACCTTTATAAATTCTGCCTGTGAAAATATCCGTAAAGCGACCCTCAGGCAGCCATACTTTTGCACAGGAAAGATTTGTCACCGGTGAAACGGGATTTGTTATAGGTGCAGCTATAAGCTCGCTTCCGAAGAAATATTCGTTTCTTACGGAATAGGCCTCTTCACGCTCAGGGTATGAATAATACATAGGCTCACAAAGGGCTGTTCCCTTTGAGTAGGTTCTGTAATTCATAGTATAAATATAGGGAATGAGCCTGTGGCGCAGACGAAGATTTTCAGTTGCTATTACTCTTGCATCATAGCGGTATTTCCAAGGCTCCTTGCCCATAAACTCGTTGCTTGTGGAATGAAGTCTCATTATGGGACTGAAAACGCCGAACTGAACCCATCTTATGTAAAGCTCGTCGTCCTTTTTACATCTATGGTGCCCGCCTATATCGTGACTCCACCAGCTGTATCCTACATTTGCCGCAGTTGCGGTGAAATATGGCTGGAATCTCAAGCAGTCCCATGAAACGTTTGTATCGCCAGAAAATCCAAGAGGATAACGGTGGCTGCCCTCTTCGGCATATCTTGAAAGAATAAGTCCACGTTTATTTTTATCGGTATTGTCAAGATAATGGTAGTGGTTGAGAGCCCAAAGAGGATCAAGGCCTTTAAGGCGTGTGTTCTTGCCCTGCTGCCAGTCGATCCACCAGAAATCCACACCGTCCTTTTCGTAAGGATGATGAAGATATTTAAAATAAGCTTCCACAAACTTCTTATCGGTTATATCAAAGGGAATCTGCTCTTTTTTGCTCTTATCATAACCCAGTTCGTCTGCCATTTCATCATAGGCATCCTCAAACCACCTGACGCCTGTGGAAGGATGAATATTAAGGGTTATTTTAAAGTTCATATCCTTAAGCTGACTGAGGAATTTTTTGTAATCGGGGAAAAGATCGGTATTCCAGCTGTATCCCGTCCAGCCATCGCTTACATACAATTCCTGAATGGTTTTCGGCGGAACTTTATTTTTTGCGCTCTCACCGAATTTTCCTACAACATCAACCCAGTGCCAATCCATATCCACAGTTGCAACTGTTATAGGAATTTCTTCATCTACAAATCGCTGCATAAGATCGAGGTATTCCTGCTGAGTATAAGCCTTGTAGCGGCTCCACCAGTTGCCTAAACACCAGCGTGGTACAAGAGGAGTCTTGCCTGTAAGACGATAGAAATCATAAATACAGCCACGGTAATCGTTGCCATAGGCAAAATAATATATATCCCGCTCCCAGTGAGCTCTTCTTGCAATTGTTCCGTCCTCTTCCAAAACAAGGGAATCGCTGTCATCAAAGGCGGTTACTCCGCTTCTTGAAATAAGTCCGTCTCCTAAAGGAATAGCTCCAACGGTGGCATCAAGGGTTCTGTAAGTACCCTTTAAATTGCCTGAATTAAAATTAGTAACCTTTCTGCCGTCCGAGAGAATAACATATGACATCTTTTTAAGCATAAGGTCATAGCAAAACTCACAGTGGGGAGTTTTTACAATTACCTTGCCGCCCTTTTTCTCAAATGTACACTTTGTTTTTTCAAAATCCCTGTACCATACCTTTTGAGTAGGTTTATCTTCAAAATTCATTGTGGGACTGAATTCAGCACGCAAAATTCTTCCCGCCAGCACACTGAGCCTTACATTTCCGTACTGTCTTACACAGTAGCTGTTTGCAGCCCCGTGTGACTTAAAAGAAAACTTTTTCTCAAAAACGCTCTCCATAAACACAACTGCTCCTCATTAAAACTTTTATGTCTCATTCCATAAGAAAAATAAAGACAACGGCAATGAAAACAAAAACAACAAAATATTATGTCATTTAAATCATTTTACCGATTGCCTTTATTTTAGCATAAGGAAATTTATTTTTCACTGTTCACAATGACGAGAATAGAGGGTTCGTTTTTTGCACTTTGACACCGGATAAACAAATAAACATATTTGAAGAGCTTTATGCAAAATAACAAAAAACAAAAATCCGAGACTTACAGATAACATCTGCCGAATCCCGGATTAATTCTTTATCACTTTTTATGCAAAACTGTTTCAGCGTTTGCACGGTATATGTAGACTAGTTTAAAGAATAAATCAGCTGATGGAATATTTTTTAAATCTGCCCCGCTGGTTATTTCTCTATCCCCAACACGCAAAATTATGTCACGCTTTTGAAATCCTGCCAAAAAAAGCAGACCTGCTTTTCCCACATATGCGCCGGAAAGTGAGGAAAATGCCGTGGATGACTTTATCTCCTCAGTAATATCAGAAATCTGTGCGCCTAAAATTATACACTTATTTTTATCCTCTGATTTGTCGGGAATATATACATACTCCTCCGGCTTTTTGCTGTTCTTTTTTCCGTAAAAGCTTTCATCGACGTCCTTTAAATCATATTTATTCTTTAAAATTTCCAGTATCTCCGAGGCTGTTTTACTTTCTGAAAATTTTTCAGTTTTGTTTTGTGACGACAGGAAGCTCTGTACTCCTGCTCCGTCGGGAGTAAGGAATATATTATCATGGATTTTCGACTCTGATTTTAAAAATCTTTTCCTGTCCGCTCCCGCAAACATCACGGGATTTTGGCAAACTATAAAATTATCGTGAACTTCATCCCTGCTCATCTTATAGGGTACATGAATATTAAGAGGGCCACCGATTAATACGTTACCCCATACACGGCGGTTAAAACCCTCACGAAGTTTTATGCCGATACCGATACAAAGGTTATTGTATATGGCATAATTAGATGAACCGTCATCAAGGTCTATTCCCCAGCTATGGGGTGCATTTGCACTGTGGCTGAATCTGTTATGATGAATAACCGTTTCGCCTAAAGAATCAATTTTTGTAAGGTCGTAAATTTTCCCGTCCTTTTTGTATCTGCGGATTTTATCTCCGTATTTACCACCGGCGTTATATTTCGGCACACTCCAGAAGCGGTCACGTCCCCATGAATTAAAGGGACCGTGATCCTGAGTTTCACGCTGTGAATCGAATATATCGTTATATGCGATTTCATGTCCGCCGAAAGTTCCGTCGTTTACGTTTATATTTGAACGTGCGCTTTTGCAGATAGTATTGTGCAAGATTTTAACATTACAGCACACGGACAGATTTATTCCTGACGACTGTTTTTCATATATTCCCACATTTTCAATAAAGTTATTTTCTATAAGAATATCCCTCGGATATTCCTCTGAGGCAGGGCCTGTTTTTTCGGGATGCTCCACTTTTGTTCTGTGTACGGGAAGATCTGAATACATATCATTTTTCCAAAAAGACGGCTCATAAACTGCTGACGGTGAGCCTACAATCTGAACTGCCGTAGAACCGATATTTGAAAAACGGCATCCTGTAATTTTATGTCCTTTGCCGTAATCGCCTATGTATATTCCGTTTGAGCCGATATTTTCAAAAACACAGTTTTCGAAGGTTATGTTTTCACTATCGACAACGGACACCGCACCCGCAGGCATAATGCACCAGTCACCTCTCAAAAGAGGACGATACTGTTTATCCTTTTCAAACATGCTCCTTTTTGTTTCGCAGAATGTTACGTTCTGAAATTTTATATCAGAAGCTCCCTTTATTTTGAAAAGCTCGCTTAAAATGCCTAAGTGAAAAACGCCGTTTAACTCATCCTCACTTGCAGGCTTAAAGTAAAGATATCCGTCCTGCGAAGAGTAATACCATTCTTTTGCATCGTCCAGCTCTTCAAACACATTTTCCACAACAAGTTCATTTCCGAATCCGCTGCCCCTGTTGTTATCGCCTATCCACTTAAGTTTAAGTCCTAAAGGTGATGCCTGGTCTTTCCCTTCAATAAAATAGGAATTTCCTCCCCAGCCTGCTTCGTGCATGGCTCTTACAAAGCCTCCGACGGGATTTTTATAATTTTTTACCCGCTCCTTGATTTCCTTTGCCGAGGCAGTACCGCCCAGAGGCAAAACATCTTCACGGTAATTTGGATACCTTGCAAGAATCATAGCTTCACCGTTTAAAAAGAGCATATCAGGATTTAATCCTTTAATGGTCGCCGTACGGTATATGCCCTTTTGAGTTTTCTCCCAAAGGGGATTTTCTAATTCTACACAGCCGCAGATTTTGGCGCCCTCTTCACAGCATATTGTAATACCGTTATTTTCGGCTCCTAATTCAACAGGCTCACTTAAAAAATGAATACCTCTCTTTAATACAACTTTTCCGTTTTCGGCTTTTTTTACGGCGTCTTTTATGCTTTCACCGGGCAAAACATAAATTTCAGGCATTTTCCCGCTCCTCTTTTCTTTACAAAATCAGTTCACTTATAACAGTATTTGAAAGCAAAAATCCTTTTGGAGTAAGGTTTATTCCCTCCTCGGTAATACCCAGAAGCTCCATTTTCTCAAATATTTCAGCAGCTTTATATACTTCTTTCGGTATTCCAAATCCGAAACGTCTGAGGGTTTCTTTCTCTTTAAGTCCCTCTTTAAGCCGCAGGGCAAGCATTGCGTATTCCTCAAAATCTCCGCCGTTTCCGTCCGAAATGGTTTCAGGAGACATTATAAATTTTTCTGTACTTCTCGGGTAGTAAAACCTCTTTCCGTTCATAAAGGAGTGAGCTGAGGGACCTATGCCGAGATATTCTTCACATCGCCAGTATTTAAGATTGTGTTTGCTCTCTTTGCCCTTTACGGCAAAATTTGAAACCTCATACTGATGTATACCCGCTCTTTCAAAAGTCTCGCACATCTGAATGTACATATCACATACAGTATCTTCTTCGGGCAGTGAAAGCTTATCCTGCATCTTAAAAAATGGCGTACCCTCTTCTATTTTCAGCATATATCCGCTTATATGTGGTACTCCTGATTCTATACACGCATTAAGACTTTGAGAAAAGCTCTCCCTTGTCTGATTAGGAATACCAAGCATCAAATCGAGGGAAATATTCTCAATACCCGCTTTTCTCGCTTCCTCTACTCTTTTTAGAACATCTTTGCCGCTGCCTTTTCTTCCGAGGACTTTACGTTCACTGTCCACAAAAGACTGCATACCCATGGAAATACGATTAAAGCCGCTGCGGGCAATATCATCAAAAAAGTTTTGGTCTGCTGACGACGGATTACATTCAGCAGTTATTTCCGAATTCTCCGTTGGCGCAAAATATTTGCAGATTTCATCAAGTATTCTGCTCAGTCTCTTAGCTCCCAAAAGTGACGGAGTTCCCCCGCCAAAATACATTGTATCGGCAGAAAAAGAATACTCCTCGCTTTTTCTTTCTATTTCCAGACAGAGAGCTGAAACATATTTATCCATATACTCTTCGTCTGCTCTTGCCGAGTAGAAGTCACAATACGGACATTTGCCTGCACAAAAGGGAACATGTATATAAAGTCCTGAGTTTTTCACGGGTTTTCTCCTTTACTTTAACTGTGAAATATTGTATCATAACAGTGCTATGATTTAAAGAAAAAGGTGAAACTGTGAAAGATAAATCAATGAAAATCGAAAAATACCGTATGTGGTTCAGCGACCTTAAAGGAACAGCAGAATTACTGCGGGAAAAATCCTGCGAAGGCTGGCATATCAGCGAAATTGACGTATCACAGGGTAAATTTACATACAAAAAATGGGAACCTAAAAATTACTGCTATGAGTTCTCCGTAAACGGAATATGTGAAAACCTTGCGGTTTACGATGAAAATTCCGGCTTTGAAAAAGTCCTCGAAGACAGCGGACTTATTCTTTACAGACGTGAGGAGGAAAGCCCCGAAAGTCTTGAATCCGTAAAAAAGAGCTTTGGGGCAAACAGCACAGAGGATGAGGAAAAATGGCTCAGCGATCAGGCTGCGGAAGGTTATTTCCTTTTGAGATGCCAAAGACCCGAATACACTTTCTTTATGTGCGAAAAGAGCACAGTGCAGTTTAAAGCCGATTATGCTCCCAATGTGGAAAACCCCAAGGAATATCTTGAGAAATTCAAAAACGCCGGCTGGGAATATGTTTGGGGCAGCAATGGATACCACTATTTCTGCACAGAAACTCCTGAAGCTGTTGACCCGTCTGTATTTAACAGTGAAAGAAACGCCGAGGATATTTTAAGAGACAAGAAAAGACAGATAAACGGCATTTTAGGTATGGCGCTGTTTGGTCTTGCAGCTTCCTTTTTAAAATTGTATCTTGATGTTTCCTCCTATTCAGAGGCGGCTCAGGATATGCTGGACAAGGTCGGCAGAAGCGTTACAATGGATTTGATTGCAGCTTTAATCTGCGGCGGATTCGTCATAGGAAGTATTATTGCATACTTTAAAGCAAAACACAGTAAATAAATGAAAACCTCAAATCGTTAAGATTTGAGGCTTTTAATTTTAATCTTAAATCTGCAATTTTATCCCTTTAATCCTCGTGCCTGTCTATCCATATCTTCAACTACAATGTCATATATTTCTCCCAAAGAGGCACAGTATTCTAAAACTTTCCAGGGTTCATTAGTATGAAAATGTATTTTTATTAAATTTTCATCGCCTACTGCCAGCAGACAATCCCCTTTGAAATTTGAAACAAAATAATCGTTTATTGCGTCCTCATCAAGATTTTCTCCATCAATTAATAACTGAGTATCATATTTATATTCTGACATTTTCTTTCTCCTTATCTCTATTTGAATTTTGCTGTTTTATTATATCATTTTTCTTTTCCGGCAACAATCGTCATTAAAAGAAAAGCTGCGCCTAAAATTAAGCACAGCTTTTTTCATGTTCATTTTATGTCTGCTCAGTGAAGATCAATATCCTGATCGACTTCTTCGTTTTCACCGTCAAATACTGTTTCAACAATCTTTGAACAGCATTCCGGAGAATAAACCCATCTGTCTATATGCTCCGCCGTGGTAAAATACGGTGTTTCCCTTTTTGGCATTTCGCCGTCAAAGGCATCCACTATTATGAGCTTTATTTTCATTTTTTCCGGTATCATGCTTTTGATATAGACTCCTGCACACTGTCCCGGCTCAATATCAGAAGAATATTCCGCCAGTCCTGCAAGGTTCGGCGCAAGCTCCACAAAGACTCCATATTTTTCTACGCTGCGTACTATTCCGGGAACTGTTTCTCCCGGAGAAAACAAACTCGCATTCTGTTCCCACGTACCGAGAAGTTCCTTGTGACTTAAAGTTATTCTGTAATTTTCATCGATTCCCTTTACAACCGCCTTTATGTCATCTCCCGGTGAAAAACGCTGGGACGGATGAGGTA
Source organism: uncultured Oscillospiraceae bacterium (assembly GCA_958366985.1). Classification (GTDB taxonomy): domain Bacteria; phylum Bacillota; class Clostridia; order Oscillospirales; family Acutalibacteraceae; genus UMGS263. The sequence goes on along the minus strand of CATXDC010000005.1, from coordinate 138,966 downwards.
TTCTTGAAACCGATATACTGTCAACAGGCAGAAGTGCACTTATTCCCGCACCGATATCCACAAAAGCTCCGAAGCTTTCCATATGTGTTACTTTGGCATCAATAACGTCTCCGGGACGAAGTGTTTTGATTTCTTCCATGCATCTTTCCTGAACCTGTTTTCGGCTTAATACCGCATATGTTCTGCCAAGGTCATCATTTTCAAAACCTGTTATTACAAAAACAACAGGTTTATTCACACGGGATATAATGGCTATATCCCTCACCGAACCCTCTGCTATACCTATTGCGCCTTCTTCTCTTGGTATTACACCTTTCATCAGGCCTAAATCAACGTGAAGATTGTGCTCCCTGTCACAGAGCACTGCCCGGGCTTCTACCGGTCTTCCTGTTCTGAAACTCTCTTTTATGGCCGTAAGACTGGAGAGCGCATTTTTGTTTTCCGGGGTGTTCATAAGCCACCCCTCCGGCTTATATGTTTTCATCTCTTGCCTCCTGTTTTTGCATCCTTAAACTATACTGCTAAAAAATAATATGCGCACTTTCTCTGTCAAATACCACATAAAAGAAAAAACGACTGAATTTCTTCAGTCGTTCTTTCTTAAATTGAGGGGTTGCTTTGAGGAGGGGTAAGAGCTGTACTCATTTTACAGGATACTCGGTGCGGCTCCTTTCTCCTTGAGTACGTGTATATAATACCCGATGTTTATTTTTGTTTTGTTACTTTCATGTGAACATTCCTTTAACTTTTGGCAACAAATCAATAACAAAATGTTTTTGCTTTTTATCCTTTTGTAACTACTCTTTCCGCTGCGTTTAACAGAAACCAAAATCTTATAAATTTAATGCATTCACAGGATAAAAATTTTGAAAAATGGTAATTATTGCTGCATTCTCTTTCCTTCGATGTTGCGTTAAAGCACGAAAAATAGTATAATATTGGTTATCACATTTTACTTTGAGGAGTGTTTTATTTGAGTAACAATCTTTGGATTTTACTTGCCTTCGGCGCTTATCTTGCGCTTATGATGGCAATCGGCGTCTACTCAATGAAAAGGTCAAAAACCTCTGAGGACTATTTCCTCGGCGGCAGAAGCCTTTCCGGTTGGGTTGCAGCAATGAGCGCACAGGCTTCAGATATGAGCGGCTGGCTGCTTATGGGATTACCAGGCGCTATCTATGCATTAGGTACAGGTCAGATTTGGATTGCAGTAGGTCTTGCAGTTGGTACAATACTTAACTGGACAATCGTTTCTTCCCGTCTTCGCAGATATACTGAAAGATGCGGAAACTCACTTACTCTTCCTGAATTTTTTGAAAACCGTTTTGAAGACAAATCAAGAGTACTTCGTGTTGCATCATCCGTTTTCATCATGATTTTCTTCCTCGTATACACAGCATCCGGTTTCTCAGCAGGAGCTTCCCTTTTCTCTTCTGTTTTCGGAATTGATTATACCATAGCTCTTCTCATCGGTGCCGCCGTAATTCTTATTTACACTTTCCTCGGCGGATTTCTTGCAGTATGCTGGACTGACTTCGTTCAGGGCTTCATGATGATTATCTCCCTTATGGTTGTTCCCTTCATTGCTATCAAGATGATGGGCGGTATGGGCGAAACCACAGAAATCATTAACGCTTTGGACTCAAGCTTTCTCAGTCCCGCATACAGCGGCGGTGAAAAGCTCGGATTTATAGATATAATTTCACAGATAGCCTGGGCTCTCGGCTACTTCGGTATGCCTCATATTCTGGTTCGCTTTATGGCTATCAAGGACAGCAAGGAAATAAGAAAATCTAGAATCATAGCTATTGTATGGGTTATCATTTCTCTTTCAATTGCATGCTTTCTCGGAATTGTCGGCAAAGCTTTCTTTGCTGATTCTCCCCTCACAGGTAACGAAACCGAAAATGTATTCATCAACATGATTACAGAAATATTCTCCAACCGTCTCGGTATTCCCTTTATTGGTGGACTTATTCTTTGCGGTATTCTTGCTGCTATTATGTCCACTGCTGATTCTCAGCTTCTCGTTACCGCTTCTGCTATATCCGAAGACCTTTATAAAGGCGTTATCAATAAAAACGCAAGCGACAAGAGCATGCTCCGTGTAAGCCGTATAGTTGTTCTTGTTGTTTCAGTTATAGCCTTTATCATCGCTCTTAATCCCGACAACGGAATCATGGATCTCGTTTCAAACGCATGGTCCGGTTTCGGTTCAGCATTTGGTCCCGTTGTTCTTATGGCAATATTCTGGCGCAAGACCACAAGAACGGGTGCTGCTGCCGGTATGATCGGCGGCGGTTTGACCGTTATACTTTGGGACTACATCCCATTCGGCGGAAAAACAATTGCCGATATGACAGGACTTTATTCACTGGCTCCCGGTTTTGCAATCGGTCTTATTCTTATAGTTGTAGTAAGTCTCTTCACTGCCAAACCTTCAGAGAAAATGCTTCAACTCTTTGATGAGGTTGAAAAGAATAAGGAATTTTAATCCCATGTAAATTAAAAATACTGCTCAAAAGGGCTTCCTATTGGAGGCCCTTTTTCTTTTAACATATTAAGATTTTACATAATATTTCACTAAATCAATCTTTAAATATTCAAATTATTGTTGTATTTGCTTATATTATGTGATAATATATCCCATAAGGAGGTGTTCTTCGTGAACGAACAATATAATTATGACAATCAGCAGCAAAATTATTCTCAGGCTTCCAACATGCCCCCTGCAAGACAGCTCAAAACTAACCGCCACATCGTAATATTTTTACTTCTTTCATTTATTACATTTGGCATTTACTCAATCGTATTTTATACCTCAGTTGCAAACGATCTTAATACCATTGCAAGCCGTTATGACGGAAAGAAAACCATGCATTACTGCTTGCTCCTCTTTATAGTAGCACCTCTAACACTCGGAATCGGCGCCATCGTATGGTCCCATAAGATTTCTGCAAGAATGGGTAATGAACTCAGGCGACGTGGTATAGCCTTTGATTTCGGAGCAGCTGATTTCTGGCTTTGGAATGTATTAGGTTCACTTATTATTGTAGGTCCGTTTATCTACATGTACAAGTTTATAAAGGCTATAAATCTTCTTGCAGCTAACTACAACGTAAACGGCTGATACTTATATAAAATCTAATTGATACACAAAAAACGGGACAGTTAAACTGTCCCGTTTTATTAATCTCATTTATTAAAGCACCTTTGAAAGGAACTCTTTAAGCCTTGGATTCTGGGGATTTTCAAAGAAATCCTTGGGATTGTTCTCTTCAACAATTCTTCCCTCATCCATAAATATAACTCTAGTTCCTACCTCACGGGCAAAGCCCATCTCGTGGGTTACAACAACCATTGTCATACCGCTGTCGGCAAGAGTTTTCATAAGTGAAAGTACTTCTCCTACCATTTCAGGGTCAAGAGCCGATGTAGGTTCATCGAAAAGAATTACATCAGGATTCATAGCCATGGAGCGTATAATAGCTACACGCTGCTTCTGACCGCCGGAGAGCTGTGAGGGATAGACATTCGCCTTATCCTCAAGACCAATTCTCTTAAGAAGATCCATAGCAGTCTTTCTGGCCTCTTCCTTTATCTCAGCCTTGCTCTTTCCTGTCTTTTTGCGGTTTTTGTTGCCAACATATACAGGAGCAAGCATTATGTTTTCAAGAACTGTCTTATTATTAAAAAGGTTGAAATGCTGGAAAACCATTCCCATCTTCTGACGGTGAATGTTGATATCAACTTTCATATCGGCAATATCAACACCGTTAAAAATAATCTGACCTGAAGTCGGATCTTCCATACAGTTAAGGCATCTGAGGAATGTGCTCTTACCTGAACCTGACGGACCAACTACAACAACCTTTTCGCCCTTTTCGATATTTATATTTATATCTTTAAGAACATGGAGCTTGCCGAAGCTTTTGTTAAGATTAATGACTTCTATCACTCTTCCTCAAACTCCTTTCCATAATCTTTATAAGCAAACTGATTATAAGAACAATTGCAATATAAATAAGTGCCATTACAAGGTAGGGTACCATAAACTCATAGTTGTTAGTACCAATATAGTTAAAGGCAACATATAAGTCAGTTGCACCAACGAAACTTACAACGGATGTCTCTTTAATAAGAGCTATAAACTCATTACCAAGTGTGGGCAGGATGTTCTTTACAGCCTGAGGGATAACTATGCGCATCATGGTTGTGGAATAACTGAGACCTAATGAGCGTCCGCCCTCCATCTGGCCGGGATCAACTGACTGAATACCGCTTCGCATGATTTCTGAAATGTAAGCGCCGCTGTTCATACCAAAAACAACTACAGAAACTGCAACCGAGCTGAGCTTTAATCCCATAAGGGGAAGCATAACATAGTAGAAAACCAGAAGCTGTACAACAACCGGGGTACCTCTGAAAAGAGCAACATAAAAACTGCAAATGCTGTTGAGGACTTTCGGAAGAGTTTTATATTTAGGCAAAACTCTTATAGTTGCTATAAGAGTACCGATTACTATACCTATGAGTAAGCCGCAAACGGCAATTATCATTGTATTCTGTAGACCGGTAAGTACATTTCTGTATCCGCCGCCTTCTATAAACGTCTCCAGAAAAGCCTGAATTTTCATATCAAAATTTCCCATATCACTTTTCCTTATTCACGCAACAAGCCTCACCTTATTCGGGTGAGGTTTGCTGTAATTTATATGTTCAGTCTGAAACTTATGCCATTGCGTTGATAGCGTTTACAATTGCATCTGCAGGAGCTTCGTCAACGATAACATAGTCAAGGTTTCCGTTAATGAGATCCTGAACAGCAAGAGATGCGCTCTTATAAGGAGTGAATGTTGCTGCAAGACCTGCAAAATCTAAATCTGCATTACCTTCAACATATGACTGACCGGTTGTACCCTGCTGACCGCCAATTTTAACAGTTGAATCAAATCCGTTAAGGATCTTCTCTACATCTTCCTTTGTCTTGCACTCATCAAAAGTTGTATCGTCTCCCTTGACGATTACTTTCTGAGATGCCTCATAGTAAGAATCTGAGAATGTAACATATTCTTCACGCTTCTCACTTACTGTAAGACCAGCCATTGCAATATCGCATTTGTGCTGACCAACTGAAAGACAAACAGCGTCAAAGTCCATGTTCTTGATTACAAGCTCTTTACCAAGCTTTTCAGCAAGAGCTGCTGCAATTTCCATATCAATTCCGAGGTACTTATCGCCGTCCATGTACTCGAAAGGCTCGAAAGCTGCGTTTGTTGCAACAACAAGCTGATCCTTTGTGGGATCCTCTTGAGCGGACTCGACAGGTGTAGGTGTACCGCCTGCAAAGTATTTGTCGCAGATCTCTTTAAATGTACCGTCTTCTTTGATCTCTTTGATGAATGCGTTTACCTGCTCAAGAAGCTCAGGCTGGTTTTTGTCAACACCGAAAGCATACTCTTCATTAGTGAGCTTTATATCGATAACCTTAACTTTAGCAGTGCTTTCGCCGCAGGCTGCAAATGCTGCAACCATAAGTACGATTGCCATTAATACTGAAAGAATTTTAACTGATTTTTTCATTACCTTTTCCTCCCTGAAATTTATCATGAACCTATTATAGCACCCTTTTTGAATAAATCAAGTCTTTTTTGCATATTTTTTGAATTTTATGTATAAATATTCAATTCAGCCAATAAAATCCACCAGTTTTTGCATATCCATAGGTAAATCAGCGTATATTTGCATCATTTTACCTGTTACGGGATGAATAAATTCAAGTTCACCGCAGTGAAGTGCATGTCTTTTTATGAGCTCGCTCTTTCCGCCATACATATCGTCCCCTGCAAGTGGAGTTCCCATATGTGAAAAATGTACCCTTATCTGATGGGTTCTGCCGGTTTCAAGGTTGATTTTTAAAAGTGACAATCCATTTCCGCTTTTTATGCATTTCCAGTGCGTTACGGCTCTGTCACCTTCTTCTCCGGCAGCACGTAGCGTTTTCATTGGATCCGGACGGTATATAGGTACATCTATAGTGCCCTCCCCTGAATATTCACCCTCAGCTATTGCATAATAGGTCTTTTTTATTTCACCTGCCCAAAGCTCATCTGACAATCTCGAAGCCGCAAAGGGATTGAGAGCACAGAGCACCACTCCGGAAGTGTTTTTATCCAGTCGTCCGATAGAGCGGAATGCTCCTGTATCCCCTTTTTCTTTCAAATAGAAAGCAACTGCATTGGCAAGGGTGTCTCCCTGATGATTATGGGTAGGATGCATTGCAAGGCCCGCCTGTTTATTTATAAGCAGGATATCCTCGTCAGCATAGATAACATCTATGGGAATATTCATAGGCTCAACAGAGGATTCCTCCTGCGGTATATTTATCTCAATAACTTCTCCGACTTTTACTTTGTCGATAGTTCTTATTTTTTCACCGTTTCTCATCATACCGTCAGGATACTGTTTTAAACTCATTGCAAGACGGTATGACATTTTAACATAACTTCTGAGAAAATGTATAAGCTTTGCTCCGTCCATTTCTTCCGGGACGGTAAATTCAAGTTTCCGCTTCATTTTATCAACTCTTTAAAGGAAAATAAACTCCATAATACAAAATGCGGCATCCGAAATACGGATGCCGCAAAGGTTACCATTTATATTATCAATTAATCAGACAAGCTCGATGATGCACATCTCCGCTGCGTCGCCACGGCGGGGGCCTGTTTTGATAATACGGCAATAACCGCCGTTCTTTTCTTTATACTTGGGGGCAATCTCTGTGAACAGCTTCTTAACAACATCTTCCTTTGTGATGTAAGCAAGAGCTGTACGCTTTGCCTGAAGGCTGTCGTCCTTGGCAACAGTGATCATTTTCTCTGCCATGGAACGTACTTCCTTTGCCCTAGTAACGGTGGTTTCTATTCTGCCATTCTCTAAGAGATAGGTTACCATAGCTCTGAGCATTGCTCTTCTGTGGTCGGTTGTACGGCCAAGCTTTCTGGTACCGGGCATTAAAATCACTCCTTTACCGTTATTGGTATGAAATCGGTTTTATTCCTCTTCCCTGCGAAGACCGAAGCCAAGGGTATCGAGCTTAGCTACAACCTCATCAAGAGATTTGCGGCCAAGGTTTCGAACCTTCATCATGTCGTCTTCGGTTTTGCCGATAAGGTCTTCAACCGTGTTGATGCCCGCTCTCTTAAGGCAATTGTAGGAGCGGACAGACAGGTCAAGTTCCTCAATGGTCATCTCTAACACTTTTTCCTTACCGTTGTCATCTTTGACAACCATAATCTCAGTGTCATAAGCCTCCTCAGAGAGGTCAACAAACAGGTTGAGGTGCTCGTTGAGGATCTTGGCTCCCAACGAAACGGCTTCCTTAGCGGAGATTGTTCCGTTGGTCCACACTTCAAGCGTAAGCTTGTCATAGTCAGTTATCTGACCGACACGTGTGTTTTCAACTGTATAGTTCACCTTGAGTACAGGTGTGTAAATTGAATCAATCGCAATTACTCCGATTGCAGGCTGCATAAGCTGCTTGTTGCGCTCAGCAGGTACATAACCCCTGCCCTTGTCAACAGTAAGCTCCATGCTTACATGAGCGTCGCTGTCAAGGGAAGCGATATGATGATCCGGATTGAGAATCTCAACCTCGGAATCTGCCTTAATGCTGCCGGCAGTAATCTCGCCTTCACCGCTTGCCTCGATGTAAACGGTCTTGGGACCGTCGCCGTGAATCTTGAGGATTACTCCTTTAAGGTTCAGAACTATCTCGGTTACGTCCTCCTTAACTCCCGGAAGAGTGGAGAATTCGTGAAGTGCGCCGTCAATCTTAACGGATGTGATGGCGTATCCCGGAAGTGAGGAAAGGATAACTCTTCTAAGGCTGTTGCCCAGAGTTGTACCGTAACCTCTCTCAAGGGGTTCAAGAGTGAACTTGCCGTAGGTTCCGTCAAGTGCTAAATCGGTAGCTTCGATTATGGGCTTTTCGATTTCAATCATTTCAAAACCCTCCTTATTTTTAGCAGCTCTAAGCTGCATATGAGTAGTCCTTCACAATACTGTCAGGCGACACTATTATTTAGAGTAGAACTCAACGATAAGATGCTCTTCAACGGGAGCCTCAATCTGATCACGAGTGGGAAGATTGAGAACTTTTGCTGAGAAAGCTTCTCTGTCAAGGTCAAGCCACTGGGGAACGGGACGTGCGCCGTTTGTCTCAATAACTGACTTGATCTTTTCGCTGTCACGGCTCTTCTGACGGATTGTTACAACATCGCCAGCCTTGAGAAGGTAAGAGGGAATATCAACTCTCTTGCCGTTAACCTCATAGTGACCGTGGTTTACAAGCTGTCTTGCCTCAATTCTGGAGCTTGCCCAGCCGAGGAGATAGACAACGTTGTCTATACGGCTTTCGCAAATCTGGAGCAGGTTGTCACCGGTAACGCCCTGTTTGCGCTCTGCCATAAGGAAATATTTATGGAACTGGCCTTCCTGAATACCGTAGTAACGTCTAGCCTGCTGCTTTGCACGAAGCTGAAGTCCGTATTCGGAAGACTTTTTGCGGCCCTGACCATGCTGTCCGGGAGCATAAGCACGGCGTGCAAGAGCACACTTGTCTGTATAGCATCTTGAGCCTTTAAGGAAAAGCTTTTTGCCCTCACGGCGGCAAAGTTTGCATACCGCGTCGGTATATCTTGCCATGTGGTTACACCTCCAAAAATTAGGTTATACGCGTCTTCTTTTGGGCGGACGGCATCCGTTGTGGGGGATGGGAGTAACATCCTTAATCATGTTAACCTCAAGACCCGCTGTCTGAAGAGCTCTGATAGCTGCTTCACGTCCTGCTCCGGGACCTTTAACATAAACTTCAACTGTCTTCATGCCATGCTCCATAGCTGCCTTAGCTGCTGTTTCAGCGGCTGTCTGTGCAGCGTAGGGAGTTGACTTTCTTGAACCTCTGAAGCCCATTTCGCCGGCGCTTGCCCAAGAAACGGCATTACCCTGAGTATCCGTAATGGTAACAATTGTGTTGTTGAATGTGGACTGGATATGTGCAGCACCACGCTCAATGTTTTTGCGTTCACGACGACGGCGTGTTGAAGCCGTCTTCTTTGCGGAACCCTTAGTAGCCATTCGTATCCCTCCTAGCTTATTTCTTCTTGTTAGCTATCGTCTTCTTCGGACCCTTGCGTGTACGTGCGTTTGTCTTTGAACGCTGTCCTCTTACGGGCAGGCCCTTGCGGTGACGCACACCACGATAGCAACCGATTTCGATAAGCCTTTTGATATCAAACGCTGTTTCACGGCGAAGGTCACCCTCTACCTTAACGTTGTGATCTATATATTCACGAAGCTTTGAAACATCGTCCTCGCTTAAATCCTTAACTCTTGTTTCAGGATTTACGCCTGTTGCTGCAATAATGTCGCCGGCTGTTTTACGACCAATGCCGAAGATGTAAGTAAGAGCAATCTCAACTTTCTTATCTCTGGGCAGGTCAACACCTGATATACGCGCCATTTGTCAGTTGCACCTCCATTTACTGGTTTGCGTCGGGATTAGCCCTGACGCTGCTTGTGCTTGGGATTTTCACAGATAACCATGACTTTTCCCTTGCGTTTAATTATCTTACACTTTTCGCAAATTTTCTTGACAGAAGGTCTGACTTTCATTATAGAATACCTCCTTAGCTGAAAGCTATTTAGAACGCCATGTTATACGCCCACGGGTGAAGTCGTATGGCGACATCTCAACTGTCACTTTATCTCCCGGAAGTATGCGTATATAGTTCATACGAAGCTTACCGGAAATATGGGCTAAAATTCTGTGGCCGTTTTCCAGCTCAACCTTGAATGTTGCGTTGGGCAGGGATTCAACCACTGTACCCTCAATCTCGATCATTTCCTGTTTTGACACAACTAACCCTCCTTACAGTTTACTTTCTTTTTCGGCGAATCTCGCCAAAGCTTTTCTTAAGCTGCAATCAGTAGCCATCTCCTGCTCGGTTAAAACCGTTTTCGCAGCACTTATATGCCTCAGGTTTTTCGCCTTCGGCCTTGCAAGGGGTCTTTGCTTTCCGTCACAGAGAAGAACTCTCTCTTCCTGAAAACCTACCACTGCAAGAAAACTTCCTGCATCTCTGCCGGACTTTGAATAAACAACGCTGCCGACTTTAATCTCCATGACAGCCTCCTTATAATACTGTGAGTATCTGGGGACCGTCCGCCGTGATGGCGATTGTGTGCTCAAAATGGGCTGAAAGCTTACCGTCAAGGGTTACGACTGTCCAGCCGTCCGCCAGGGTTTCAACCCTCTCCGTGCCCTGATTAATCATGGGCTCGATAGCTATAGTCATGCCCGGCAGAAGTCTTACGCCTCTGCCCGGTGTGCCGAAATTCGGTACACTTGGGTCTTCATGGAGCTTTGCGCCTACGCCGTGTCCGACAAACTGTCTTACTACGCCGTAGCCTCTTGCCTCGCAATAGCTTGAAACTGCTGCTCCGATGTCACCGATTCGTCCGCCAGCGACAGCAGCTTTGATGCCTTCGTAAAGGCTCTCTCTCGTTGTGTCGCACAGCCGCTTTGCTTCCGGTGAAATATCACCTACTGCAAATGTGGCGGCGTTGTCGCCATTGAAGCCGTCAATCTTTGCGCCAAGGTCAATGCTCACTATGTCGCCTGCCTTAAGCACTCGCTTTTTGCTCGGTATTCCATGAATAACCTCATTATTTATGGAAATGCATGCGGTAGCCGGGAAACCGTACAAGTTAAGGAAATTCGGCTCAGCGCCGCATTTCTTTATATAATTGTAGGCTATACGGTCGATTTCATAGGTTGTTACACCCGGTTCGACTGCCTCGCCGGCTGCCTTTAATGCTCCTGCGGAAATCCGGCATGCTTCTCGCATTAAAGCCAGTTCACGCTTTGTTTTCAGCACTATCATGCTTAATCCTCCAGTGCGTGGAAAGTTGCTGCGGTGGTATCTTCCACCTTTTCCTGTCCTTCCACTATGCGAAGCTTACCTTTCTTCGCATAAAAATCCTTCAGGGGCTCTGTCTGCTCATGGTAAACCTTGAGTCTGTCAAGCACCGTGTCAGGATGGTCATCCTTACGCTGAACAAGCTCGCCGCTGCAAAGGTTGCAAACTCCTTCCTTCTCCGGCTTTTTGTAAACCAGATGATAGGAAGCGCCGCATTCCTTGCAGACACGACGGCCAGACATTCTCTCCGTGATTTTCTCATCGGGAACTTCAATGTCGATGACCTTATCAATTTCTACGCCCATTTCATCCAGAGCTTCAGCCTGGGGAATTGTGCGGGGGAAACCGTCTAAAATGAAGCCGTTTGCACAATCATTCTGGGCAAGTCTGTCCTTAATTATACCGATTACTACCTCATCGGGGACGAGCTGACCGGCATCGATAAAGGATTTTGCCTTGAGACCCATCTCTGTGCCGTTTTTAAGGGCTTCACGGATTATATTACCCGTCGAGATGGCGGGGATTGAGAGCTTTTCACAGATCTTTTCAGCCTGTGTGCCCTTCCCCGCACCGGGTGCGCCAAGAAGTATGAGTTTCATATTTATCTCTCCTTCTCTGACATTATCAGTCAAGGAATCCCTTGTAGTGACGCATCATCATCTGAGATTCGAGCTGCTTTACAGTTTCAAGAGCAACACCGACAAGGATGATGATTGAAGTACCGCCGAGAGCGATATTCATGGGAGAACCAGCGAGTGTTGTAACCTGTGAGAACACGATGGGGAACAACGCAACAACGCTGAGAAGAAGTGCGCCCATAAGGGTGATTCTTGAAAGAATTTTGGCGATATAGTTTGATGTGGGCTGTCCGGGACGAATGCCGGGGATAGCACCGCTCTGCCTGCGGATATTGTTTGCCATTTCGATGGGATTGTACTGAATCTGAGCATAGAAATAAGCAAAGAAGATAATGAGCAGGAAGTAGATCAAACCATAGAACCAGTGCGTATTATCAAACAGGTTGAAGAAGTACTTGTTCCAGTTTGAATCCTCAGGGATTGTGATAAACATCTTGATTGTGGGCGGAAGTGAAAGAATTGAAGATGCGAAGATGATGGGCATAACACCTGACATATTAACCTTGATCGGAATATGAGTGCTCTGTCCGCCATACATCTTGCGGCCCACAACTCTCTTTGCATACTGAACGGGGATTCTGCGCTCTGAACCGTCCATCCATACGATGTAAGCTATCATGAGGAGATAGAGTACAAGTACGAGGGGAACAAGTGCGTAGTAAACGCCGCCCTTTGATACGAAGTATCCCTCATAGAGCTGAATGAGCATTGAGGGGATTCTTGAAACGATACCTGCAAAGAGGATGAGTGAAATACCGTTGCCGATACCCTGAGCATTGATCTGCTCACCGAGCCACATAATAAGGGCTGTACCGGCTGTAAGAACAAGAACAATAACAAGAGCCTGGAAAACTCCTGCAAAGCCTGTGAGAAGTGAACCATTTGCATCGACCATAAGGTGGCCGGTGTTGCGAAGATAGAAGTAGTAAGCGATACTCTGGATAAGTCCGAGAACAACAGCAACATAACGAGTTATGGAAGCTATCTTCTTACGTCCTTCTTCGCCCTCCTTCTGAAGCTTTTCCAAAGCAGGAATAGCAACAGTAAGGAGCTGCATGATGATTGAAGAGTTGATGTACGGGGTGATTGACATTGCGAAAATCGTACCGTAGTTGAACGCTTCACCTGTCATCATGCTCAGATAAGTCATAAAGTTCTGAGCTGTGGGATCTGTGATGATACCGTCTGTGATATCAACGAAGGGTACCGGGATATTAGCGCCTATTCTGAAAAGAAGAAGAATAAATGCAGTGAAAAGAATCTTCTTTCTTATATCTGGGATCTTCCAAGCGTTAATAAATGTGCGAAACACCTCAGATCACCTCGGCCTTTCCGCCGGCTGCTTCGATCTTCTCCTTTGCGGAATCAGAGAAAGCATTTGCCTGAACAGTGAGCTTCTTGGTGATTTCACCGTTGCCTAAAACTTTAACTCCGTCAAGCTCTTTCTTAACAAGGCCTGACTTTACAAGAGCTGCAACATCTACTACATCACCGTCGTTGAAACGCTGATCAAGTGCTGCAACGTTAACAATTGCAATTTCTTTTGCAAAGATATTATTGAAGCCCCTCTTGGGGATTCTTCTCTGAAGGGGCATCTGACCGCCTTCAAAGCCCGGACGCATTCCTCTGCCGGCACGAGCCTTCTGGCCCTTATGTCCTTTACCGGCTGTTTTACCCTGTCCGGAACCTGCACCTCTACCGATACGCTTGACATCCTTCTTGGAGCCTGCTGCCGGTGTAAGTTCGTGCAATTTCATTATACTCGCACCTCCTTGCTTACGCTTCGGTTACCTCGATAAGGTGGTTAATTTTTCTTACCTTACCCAGTGTCTGGGGATTGTTGGGCTGTACCGCAACATCTCCTATTTTGTGAAGACCAAGTGCATGGGCGGTGGCAATCTGATCTTTTTTGCTTCCGATGAGGCTCTTAACGAGCTTTACCTGAATATCAGCCATTGTTATCCACCCTCCTTAACCTAAAATTTCCTTAGCTGACTTGCCGCGGATAGCAGCAACTTCGTCAGCAGAACGCAGCTTTGAAAGGCCGTCAATTGTGGCTCTTACAACGTTGCAGGGGTTATTGGAACGAAGTGCCTTGGTACGGATATCTTTAATGCCGACTGTCTCAACAACCGCACGTACGGGGCCGCCGGCGATAACGCCGGTACCGGGTGCAGCGGGCTTGAGAAGAACAACGCCAGCGCCGAATTTACCGATGATCTCGTGAGGAATTGTTGTACCCTTGAGAGAAACCTTGATAAGGTTCTTCTTGGCATCTTCGATTCCCTTGCGGATTGCATCCGGAACTTCGCCTGATTTACCAAGACCGAAGCCTACTGTGCCGTTTCCGTCACCGACAACTACAAGTGCGGCAAACTTGAAGATTCTACCGCCCTTAACTGTCTTGGAAACACGGTTGATAGTAACTACACGCTCCTGAAGCTCAACAGCCGATGTGTCAATCTTAGCCAAAAGTATTCCTCCTTCTTAGAACTTGAGGCCACCCTCACGGGCGCCTTCGGCCAACGCTTGTACACGGCCGTGATAGATGTAGCCGCCACGGTCAAAGACAACTTCTGTTATCTCTTTAGCTGCGGCGCGCTCTGCGAGTAATTTGCCCACTTCGTGAGCAGCGGTTTTATTTCCGCCGTATTCCTTAAAATCCTTCTCAACAGTTGAAGCTGATACAAGTGTTACACCTGCAACGTCGTCGATCAACTGTGCATAGATATGACTATGGGAGCGGAATACATTAAGGCGAGGACACTCAGCTGTGCCTGAAATCTTGCCACGGACTCTCTTGTGACGGGCAAGTCTTGCCTTATTGCTGTCTGGTCTGTTAACCATTTATTTTCACTCCTTCGATTAAGATTACTTGCCGCCCTTACCGGCTTTACCTTCCTTGCGGCGGATATACTCGTCAACGTACTTGATACCTTTGCCCTTATAAGGCTCGGGGGGACGCTTCTCACGAATCTCTGCCGCTACCTGACCAACGAGCTGCTTGTCAGCTCCTGAGATGATGATCTTGTTGGGGGCGGGTGTCTCAATCTTGATTCCCTCTACCTCAGGATAGATAACCTGGTGGGAATAACCGATGTTCATGACCAGATCTTTACCCTGCATGGCTACACGGTAACCTACACCGTTAACCTCAAGCTCCTTTTTGAAGCCTGTGTGTACACCCTCAACCATGTTGGCGATAAGTGTACGTGTAAGACCGTGAAGGGAGCGGTTTTCGCTGTTGTCATTGGGACGAGTGACCTGGATTTCACCGTTGTCAACCGCAACATTCATGTTTTTGTGCACTGTTCTGGTAAGTGTGCCGAGAGGGCCTTTTACGGTTACAGTGCTTCCGTCAAGCTTTACTTCAACGCCTGCGGGAATGACGATTGGCTTCTTGCCTATACGTGACATTCTCTGTACCTCCTCTTACCAAACGAATGCAAGGACTTCGCCGCCAACATTGGCTTTGCGTGCATCCTTATCAGTCATAATGCCTTTTGATGTGGAGAGGATTGCAATTCCAAGACCTTTCATGACCTTGGGCATATCCTCACAGTTTGTATAAATACGAAGACCGGGCTTTGAAACACGGCGAAGTCCTGTAAGAACCTGTGCCTTGTTGGGTCCGTACTTAAGAGTAATACGGATTACGCCCTGCTTTCCGTCGTCGATGACCTGAAAGCTCTTTACATAGCCCTCATCAACAAGAATCTGAGCAATTGCCTTCTTCATGTTGGATGCGGGAACGTCCACCGAGTCATGCTTTGCCGAGTTCGCATTGCGGATTCTCGTAAGCATATCGGCGATAGAATCGGTTATTTGCATGCCGTCAACCTCCTTTGCAATTGCTCGAAATTACCAGCTGGCCTTCTTAACTCCGGGGATCTGTCCTGCATGTGCAAGCTCCCTGAAGCAGATACGGCAAACTCCGTACTTACGAAGATAAGCGTGGGGTCTACCACAGATCTTACATCTGTTGTATGCCCTTGTGGAATACTTAGCAGGTCTTGCCTGCTTTACTTTCATTGATTTCTTAGCCACAACTGCTCCTCCTTACTTCGAAAACGGAGCGCCCATAAGTGTGAGCAGCTCACGAGCTTCTTCGTCTGTGTTCGCAGTTGTAACAAAGCAGATGTCCATACCACGAACTTTATCTATCTTATCGTATTCGATTTCAGGGAAAATAAGCTGCTCCTTAACGCCCATGGAGTAGTTTCCACGTCCGTCGAAAGAGTTGGGGTTAATTCCTCTGAAGTCTCTAACTCTGGGCAGTGCAAGATTGAAGAATCTGTCGATGAATTCATACATTCTTGCGCCACGGAGTGTAACCTTTGCACCGATTGTCATGCCCTCACGGAGCTTGAAGTTAGCAACTGACTTCTTAGCCTTGCAGACTGTGGGTTTCTGACCTGTGATCTGAGCAAGATCGCTCATAACAGAATCGATAACCTTAGCGTTGTCACGGGCTTCGCCGCAAGCTACGTTGATTACTACCTTGTCAAGCTTCGGGATTTGCATGACACTTTTGTAGCCGAACTTCTTCATCAGTGCAGGTGCAACCTCTTTAACATAGGTTTCCTGTAACCTTGCCATTGTCATGTTCCTCCCTTAATTAAAATGTTGCTTTGCAATCGGAATGTTTGCAGACACGAACCTTTTTGCCATCCTTAACGGTGTAGCCTACTCTTGTAGCCTTGCCGCACTTGGGGCAAACAGGAAGCACCTTGCAGGCATAGAGAGCACTTTCAGCCTTGATAAGGCCGCCGGGCTCACCCATCTTGCGGGGCTTGACGTGTTTTGTAACGTTCATAACGCCTTCTACGATAACCTTGCCTTCGGAGGGGCTGACCTGCATAACTTTACCTGTCTTGCCCTTATCCTTACCGCTGATTACCATTACGACGTCACCAGTTTTAACATGAAGTTTGTTCATTATCCTACACCTCCCGATTAAAGCACTTCAGGAGCCAGTGAGAGAATCTTGAGATAGCTCTTCTCACGAAGTTCTCTTGCTACCGGTCCAAAAATACGGGTGCCTCTGGGATTTTTATCATCCTTTATGATAACGGCTGCATTCTCGTCGAAACGAATGTATGTGCCGTCTTCACGGCGAACGCCGCTTGCAGTACGAACTACGACTGCTTTTACAACGTCGCCTTTTTTAACAACGCCGCCGGGTGCTGCTTTTTTAACAGAAGCAACGATGACGTCGCCGATATTGGCATACCTCCTGCCGGAACCGCCAAGCACACGGATACACATGATTTCCTTTGCGCCTGTGTTGTCGGCAACCTTGAGGTAACTCTGCTGCTGTATCACAGTGTTTTCCTCCTTGCGCTTACGCCAAAATTATTTGGCTTTCTCTATGATTTCCGCTACACGCCATCTCTTGTCCTTGGACATGGGACGTGTTTCCATAACGAGAACTCTGTCGCCGATTCCGCACTCATTGTTTTCGTCATGTGCTTTAAGCTTAACGGTACGATTGATGATTTTTTTGTAAAGCGGATGCTTTACCCTGTCTTTAACAGAGACAACAACGGTCTTATCCATCTTGTCGCTGGTAACAATGCCTACCTGAGTTTTTCTGAGGTTTCTTTCGCTCATTGCTTAAGCCTCCCTTCCCTTACGCCTTAGCGCCGATCTCGGCTTCGCGCTGTACTGTTTTAATACGTGCGATGTCCTTCTTTACGGCGCTTATACGCATTGGGTTATCGAGCTGGTTTATGGCTTGCTGGAAGCGCAGATTAAAAAGCTCGTCCTTCAACTCAAGGAGCTTGGCGTCAAGCTCTGCGGCGGACAGTTTTCTGATTTCACTGGCTTTCATTACTGCTCACCACCCGTTTCTTCCTTAGTTACAAATTTGCACTTAATCGGCAATTTGTTAGCCGCAAGACGCATAGCCTCGCGGGCAAGAGCCTCGTCAACACCGGCGATTTCAAACATTACTCTGCCGGGCTTAACTACGGCTACCCAATATTCGGGAGATCCTTTACCGGAACCCATTCGTGTTTCTGCAGGCTTCTCTGTAATCGGCTTGTCGGGGAAGATTTTGATCCAAACCTTACCACCACGCTTAATGTAACGTGTCATAGCGATACGAGCTGCCTCAATCTGGTTTGAAGTGATCCATGCGGGCTCAAGAGCTACAAGTCCGAAATCACCGTAATTTACTTTGTTACCACGAGTTGCAGTACCTGTAAGACGGCCTCTCTGCACTCTGCGGTGTTTAACACGCTTCGGCAATAACATTATTTAGCTCCTCCTTCCCTGCGGGATGATGCCTTGCGGCTGTCACGGAGAACCTCGCCTCTGTAAAGCCAAACCTTAACGCCGATGCGGCCGTAGGTTGTCTTAGCCTCTGCAAAGCCGTAGTCGATGTCGGCTCTGATTGTCTGAAGCGGAATTGTTCCCTCATGGTAAGTTTCTGTTCTTGCGATTTCAGCACCGCCGAGACGGCCGGAAACCTGAGTTTTAATACCTCTTGCGCCAAGCTTCATTGCACGTCCGATGGACTGCTTAAGGGCACGGCGGAAAGATACACGTCTTTCGAGCTGTGCTGCAATGTTCTCAGCAACAAGCTGTGCATTAAGGTCGGGCTGCTTAATCTCAACGATGTTGAGAGCAACCTCTTTGCCGAGCATCTTTTCACAAGTTGCCTTGAGCTTATCGATCTCAGCACCGCCACGGCCGATTACCATGCCGGGCTTTGCACAGAAGATGTTGATGCGTACACGCTTTGCGTCACGCTCAATCTCAATTTTCGGAACACCGGCAGGCGCCAATGTTTTAAGGAGGAACTCACGGAGGTTATAGTCCTCAACGAGGGTATCGCCAAAGGTTTCAGCCTTTGAATACCAGCGAGATTCCCAATCCTTAATAACGCCGATTCTTAAACCGGTGGGATTAATTTTCTGGCCCATTATTTAACCTCCTCTTCGCTTATTCCATTTCCTTGAGTACAAGGGTGATGTGCGATGTTCTCTTATTGATGCGGAAAGCACGTCCCTGTGCTCTGGGTCTGATACGCTTGAGGATGGGTCCGGGACAAGCGTAGCACTCTGCAACATAAAGTCTGTTGGGATCCATGTTATGGTTTGTTTCCGCATTTGACATTGCAGATTTTAAAAGTTTCTCAAGCACTTCACAAGCAGCCTTGGGCGTGTGCTTGAGTATTGCCATGGCTTTATCTGCAGGCTGATTGCGGATAAGGTCGAGAACTATCTGAACCTTACGGGGTGCAATTCTGACATTTGTCACTTTAGCCTTAGCTTCCATAGTTTTTACACACTCCTTTCGACTGGTTTATTTGCCGTTATTTGAAGTTTTTGAACCTGCATGACCTTTGAATGTTCTGGTCGGTGCAAATTCACCCAGCTTATGACCTACCATATCCTCTGTTACATAAACCGGAACGTGCTTGCGTCCGTCATGAACAGCGAAGGTGTGGCCTACGAAATCCGGGAAAATTGTGGAGCTGCGGCTCCATGTTTTAAGAACGATTTTCTCGCCCTTATCGTTCATATCCTGAACTCTCTTGAGCAGCTTTTCCTGCACAAAAGGTCCTTTTTTAACGCTTCTGCCCATATTTCTTAGCTCCTTTCACCGATTACTTGCCGTTACGGCGTCTCACGATAAACTTATCGGAGCGATTCTTCTTGGCACGAGTCTTGTAACCAAGAGCAGGCTTGCCCCAAGGTGTAACAGGTCCGGGACGACCGATGGGAGCTTTACCTTCACCACCACCGTGGGGGTGATCGCAGGGGTTCATGACTGAACCACGAACTGTAGGTCTCCAGCCCATGTGACGTTTACGTCCTGCCTTACCGATTTTAACGTTCTCGTGGTCAACATTGCCTACCTGACCAACAGTTGCCATGCAGTTAACTGAAACATTGCGAAGCTCACCGGAGGGAAGACGAAGAAGAGCGTAGCCGTTCTCCTTAGCCATGAGCTGAGCGGAGTTACCTGCTGCACGAGCAAGCTGGCCGCCTCTGCCGGGGTTGAGCTCGATGTTGTGGAGGAATGTACCGGTGGGGATATTTACGAGGGGAAGTGCATTGCCGGGTTTGATATCGGCATTTGCGCCAGCCTCAACTTTATCGCCAACCTTAAGTCCTGCGGGAGCGAGAATGTATCTCTTCTCTCCGTCCTCGTACTGAACAAGAGCAATGTGTGCTGAACGGTTGGGGTCATACTCAACGGTGAGTACTGTTGCGGGCATATCGAACTTATCACGCTTAAAGTCGATGATACGATATTTCTTTCTGTTTCCGCCGCCTCTGTGACGGACTGTTATTCTACCGTAGCTGTTACGGCCTGACTTCTTGTTAAGGGGAGCAAGAAGGCTTCTTTCGGGGCCGCACTTTGAAAGCTCGGAATAATCTGTAACCGACATATTACGTCTTGAGTTTGTAGTCGGTTTATAGACCTTTATCGACATTTGTTTCACTCTCCTCTGAGCGGCTTTGCGGAGTAATGTCATTCTCCATACGTTACCGCCGGATTATTGTGGGTTGGGATTACATCATGCCATCGAAGAAGTCGATAGTCTTGGAATCCTCTGTAAGTGTTACGACAGCTTTCTTCCATGAAGGAGTGTATCCCTCGAAACGGCCCTGTCTTCTGAGCTGACCACGTACGTTAAGGGTGTTAACCTTAGCAACCTTAACTCCGAAGATCTTCTCGACTGCCTTAGCAATCTCAATCTTGTTAGCGGTCTTTGCTACCTTGAAAGTATACTTTTTAAAAGCGGTACCCTGCATGCTCTCCTCGGTGATTACCGGACGGAGGATAATGTCCTGTGCTGTTTTCATGCGTATACCTCCTCGATTTTTGCAACGGCATCCTTAACAACTACCATTGTATCGCAGTTGAGGATATCGTAAACATTGAGTGTATTTACAAGAGTTGTCTGTACACCTGCAATGTTTCTTGCGCTTCTGTAAACGATGTCGTTCTTCTCAGGAAGTACGATAAGTACTTTCTTTCCTGTCTCAAGAGCGCCGAGAACCTTTACCATCTCTTTTGTCTTGATTGCCTCAAGCTCAAGCTTGTCGAGAACAACAATCTCGCTTGCAGCAGCCTTAACTGAAAGAGCTGACTTCATTGCAAGTCTTCTGACCTTCTTGTTGATGGAGAAACCATACTCACGGGGCTTGGGTCCGTGTGCGATTCCACCGTGTGTCCACTGGGGAGCACGGGTTGAACCCTGTCTTGCACGGCCTGTACCCTTCTGACGCCACGGCTTTTTGCCGCCGCCGCTTACCTCAGCGCGTGTAAGGGTCGACTGTGTGCCCTGACGCTGGTTTGCAAGATAGTTAACTACGCAAAGATGCATAGCCGAAACGCTGGGCTCGATTGCAAAAACGCTGTCTGCAAGAGCAAGCTCAGAGACCTTCTTGCCGGTCATGTCAAATACTGTTACGTTAGGCATTCGTTACACTCCTTCCCTTACGCTTTGACGCTGTCGGAGATAACTACGATACCGCCCTTGGGTCCGGGGATGGCGCCCTTGATAGCGATAAGGTTGTTTTCAACATCAACTTTAACAACGTCTAAATTCTGGATTGTTACACGCTCATTACCGAGATGTCCTGCAAGCTTCTTGCCTTTGAAAACTCTGGAAGGATCGGAGCAAGCACCCAGTGAACCTGCATGTCTTGCAACGGGACCTGTACCGTGTGATTCCTTAAGGCGGCCGAAGTTCCATCTCTTGATGGCGCCGGCAGTTCCTTTACCTTTGCTTGTTCCGACAACGTCTACTTTGTCGCCAACAGCAAATGTGTCTGCCTTGATGATGTCGCCTACGTTGAGAGCGCTGATATCAGCGAATCTGAACTCTCTGAGAACCTTCTTGGGAGCGACATCGTTCTTTGCGAAGTGGCCTTTCATGGGCTTGTTAACCCTTGATGCCTTAACATCGCCGTAGCCGAACTGAACAGCTTCATAGCCGTCATTTTCGACTGTCTTCTTCTGGACGATTACGCAGGGACCAGCTTCAACGACTGTTACGGGAACTACGTTACCGTTGTCTAAGAAAAGCTGAGTCATGCCAATCTTCTTTCCGATAAGACCTTTTTGCATAATTTACTTTCCTCCTTCGGTTATTGGTTGACTTTTGCCAACTTGACCTTTCGGCGTTTTTCGTGCAAGCCTTGAATTAAAGCTTGATTTCGATTTCTACGCCGGCGGGAAGCTCAAGACCTGTCAGAGCCTCAATTGTTTTGTTTGAGGGTCTGAGAATGTCGATAAGCCTTTTGTGTGTGCGCTGCTCGAACTGCTCACGGGAATCCTTGTACTTGTGTACAGCACGAAGGATTGTAACTACTTCCTTCTCTGTGGGCAGCGGGACAGGACCTGAAACCTGAGCGTTTGTGCGCTTTGCTGTTTCTACAATCTTCTCAGCAGCTTTGTCAACAAGATTGTGGTCATAGCCCTTAAGTCTGATTCTGACTTTCTCTGTGGTTGCCATGGTTGCGCCTCCTTAAATTTGGCGGGCATTGCTGAAATTCCTCACACTGTTCCGGGCGTTCCGCCCGTTCCTTTTTAAAAACCGAGTAGATTTTTCAATCAACCCGGGTGTTTGGCTCTTCTAGCATTCGGTCGCACCTCAAGACACACAAGGAACAGGTGTGCCCCAGTCGGTTTAACCATATAAATTGCGCCCGGTTTGAAAATCGGACATACTCCGCAGAAATTTCCCGCTTCTCAGAGCGGCTACCTCCTGCATCATCGCATATCATCATGCACATTCGCATGCTCAAGTATTATACCATGCATCATCTGCAATTGCAACAACTTTTTGAAAAAAATTTCGTCATTTTATCCATAAGATTTTTAGCCTCAATTATGGCATAAAAACGGCTAAACAGCCTCAAAAAAGCCGGTATAATACAAACCCGGACGCAAAAATTTTAAAGAGATTATTTTATTTTATGTTCTTAAGAACGGTATCCGTATACCAGATTCCGTTTTCCTGTCTTACATTATAACTTCCGTCATACTTCGATGCAATATCCTTTATAATAACCGTACCATGTCCGTGATTCTTTAACCTGCGTTTTCTTTTCTCTTTCGCTGCATCAAAGGGATTTTCACCTTTTATACGGACAAAGTCATCATCTATCTCTATACTGAGTCTGAAAAGCTTTTCACCTTCAAACTTCATGAGAGCATTCACAGCATTGTCAATTATATTTCCGAGTACACGGCAGAAATCGTAATCATCCACATTAAGGGGATAATGCTCCTCCACTTCCGCCTTTACTTTAATGCCGTTCTTTTCCGCCTCTTGCTTTTTCATATATATAATAGTATTAACAGTTTCATTGGAGCAAAGTGAAAATCGTGAAAGTCCCGTTATGTCATCATTTGTACGCTGAAGAATTTCCAAAGCCTTTTCAGGCTTGCCGATTTCTATAAATCCCTTTGCGGCGGATATGAGGTTTGCGTAATCATGCTTTACTTTTCGGAACTCCTGCTGATCTTCCTTTCGCATAAGCACCTGCTGATATTCCATTTTGCTTTTTGTCAAAGCTCTTTCGTTCAGGATATTTCTTTCCTCAATGGCTTCAAAATAGTCCATGGCGAAGGGGAACAGACAGTCGAAGAGCATAACAATAAGCATAAATGCAGCAACTATAAAATTAGTTGTCAAACTTAAATCTGATACTTCACTGTAATCAGCAGTAACTGCAAAAAGCGCACAAACAATAATTATGATGTGTGATACTGGAAAAAACGAAAAAAGAAGCAAGAGCTTATTATTATTTCCCGAAGCACTTTTCTTCCTGTAAAAAAATTTAAGTATCCCCGCAAACAGATAACTTACAGCTATAGTCAATATGCATTGGCAGAAAAACATATATAAATAATCTAAATTCAGATTTTCAGTTCCGAATACATCTTCGTAACTTTTTCCTTGATAAACAACGCCGGACAGCATTGTCATTATAACAGCAGTGAAAAATTTTGAAATAATAATAAACAAAACTGATATGACAATTTTTGATACTTCACCCTTTGTTAAAACTTTAAAAATCAAAAGTAAAACTATTCCTAGAACCAAATAGCTCACAATGGAAACTTGTGTATCAAATAATAACTGAGCTACTATGACCCTTGCAGCAAGCGCAGCCATAAAAGTAATTACTGAATTATACTTGTCCCTTAAAACGCCGTGACATATATTAAAAATAGCAAATCCTTCAGCCAGATGTAAAATTATCCTATACGGAAACAATGGCGTTAAATCTATTATGGGTCCCATTTTCTTTCTCCTCAAATCCATCATAATTATAAATCGTAAATATAATACTATAAATATAAATCTGTGCATACAGCATATTATTTTAAAATCCTTTAATTTACTCATAGAGTTGTGTTTCAGGTTTTAAAGTGTTAAAATAAGTCAGTTATAAATAATCGTCCTTGCGACAAAAGGAGAAAGCTATGCGATACATACGCACAACAATATGGTTTATTTACTTTTTTCTCTATCTGATATTTGTTCTGCCCAAGACATCAAAGCTTAAAAAGCTTACTGAGCAGGGTAAAATCGAAGAGAGAGACGCTTACCTGAGAAAAACCGTTTACAAATGGGCAACACGCCTTATGCGTCTTGCAGGAGTAAAAGTAAACGTCACTGGTAAAGAGAACCTTCCCGATGGGCCAGCCCTTTTCGTAAGCAATCATCAGGGACTTTATGACATCCCGGTGCTGCTCACAAGTCTCGATAAGCCCAACGGCTTTATAGCAAAAAAGGAAGCAAAGAAAATCCCCTTTGTTCCCACCTGGATGGATTATCTCGGCTGTGTATTCATTGACCGTGAAAATCCCAGAGAGGCTGTAAAAGCTCTCCATGAAGCAGCCGAAAAAATCAAATCCGGATACTCAATAATAATCTTCCCAGAGGGAACAAGAAGCAAAAGCGATAACATGGGTCAGTTCAAAGGCGGTGCTTTTAAAATCGCCGAAAAGACAAGAGTTCCAATTGTACCGGTGCTCCTTGACGGCACATACAAAATAATGGAAGCCAACAAAAATTGGATGGTTCCCGGAACTGTTAATGTAACTATTTTGCCGCCCATTGACACTACAGAACTCACCAAAGCAGATTTCAAAACACTTGGCCCCGAAATTAAAGCCTCTCTTGAAAACACTTTTGCAGAAAATCACAAATAAAATCATTGTCATAATGCCGAATATCAGACTTTAATATTGTCATTTAGTCCTATTTTATCGAGGAAAAAAATATGATAGAATTATGGGCAGATGAAAAATATTAGAGGAGGTATTTTCATGATAGGTTTAGGCAAATGGGAATGCAAAGTAGATACTATGTTCTACAAAGGCACAATCACCATTGAAATTTCCGACAATAACGGAGAATACGCTTTTGTATTCGGCGCAGAGGGTACTCCAATCCCCGAAATTAACGTCATCGAAGTACATGAGGAAAACGGAAACACCCTTGTGGGCACAGGAACAACTCCGGTGCTTCCCGGAAAAGAGCTTGTCGCTACAATGACATTTACAGATGATGATCATTTTGACGGTTCTTTAAAGGTGCCGTTCCTTGGCAAAATCAAAGTTAAAAACGGCTGCAGAGTTGGCTAAGATTCATCCCTCTCCCAAAAAGAGAGGGATTTTTACTTTTATATAAAAATATCACTTTATTATCTTGACAAAAATTAAATGATGTGATAAGATTTATTCCGTCGCTTATGGAGAGATACCGAAGTGGTTATAACGGAACGGTCTTGAAAACCGTCGTACGGCAACGTACCGTGGGTTCGAATCCCACTCTCTCCGCCATTTTAAAAACAATATAAATTTATATAATATGTTACCATCATGGAGAAGTACTCAAGTTGGTGACGAGGCGCCCCTGCTAAGGGCGTAGGTCGGGTAACCGGCGCGGGAGTTCGAGTCTCCCCTTCTCCGCCAGAAAAAACACACTGTTCGCAGTGTGTTTTTTCTTTTGCACCGATTTTATGTTTTACGGTTACTGGGAGACGAGAACTCCTTGCTCGTGCAGCGTTCTGCTTATATACAATGCTATAATCGGACATTTGCGAAGCAAATCTGGCAGCATAAGCTGCCGTGTCTCCCCTTCTCCGCTGACTGAGTTTGGACGCATTTGCGTTCGGACTCAGTTTTTTATTTTACCTTTAATGCACGCACTTTTATCTTGTACTAATATCAGCTTACCTTTAACACACTGTTTGCAGTGTGTTTTTCTTTTGCATCAATTTATGTTATGTGCTTTCTTGACTCAAACAAACAGCCATGATATACTGTGCGAAAAATAAAATGGAGCAAAAGGAGAGTTGGTAATGAACACCATCCTGGTAATCGGTATCATCTGGACATTGTACGGCATTGCAGGATTATTTGGATTGCAGAAAATACCTACAAAATTCAAAGAAAAAACATGGACGAAACGCTACATTCGCTATCAGGGTATTGCATGGATACTCCTTGGAATTCCTTGGATTGTACTTGCTTTGGTAACCACGAATAAAGAGCTGGGATTTTTCATTATGTTGCCTCTCCTACTTGTCTGTACCGTTCCCGGATTCATCTATGCTATAGTCCTGAATCGAAGATATACTGCCAAAATAAAACAGGAAAAATAATCTCTTCTGATAAAAGAAAAACAGCAACTGTCTATGGAGGTATTAACCTTTTTAGCATATGGCCTATATATTGTTGCGATATTATAGAAAAGCACACTGAAAACAGTGTGCTTTTTATTTTTTCCTGTCTATACAAATCTTTCTACTCTTAATTCCTCTTTGCCTTTGGAATCTGCTTTTAAATTTAAAAAAACATAAGTTTTTAGTAACCTATCATTTTAAAAAATCATAGTATGTAAAGGCACAGTAAATTTGTGCCATACCCGCAATTTTTAAATCTTACAAGAGAGAAGATGATAATACGAGTAGAGATCTTTTCTGCAACATGAATATCATTGATTGTTCACCGGACAACTCTTCATGTTCGTGCTGTTCATCTAACTGCTGCTGTATAGGTCCTACCGGACCAACAGGACCCACCGGTCCTTCCGGTTCCACTGGAGCAACAGGTGCAACTGGCGCAACCGGTCCTACTGGCCCTGCTGGCCCCGCTGGTGGTCCTACTGGCCCCGCCGGTGCAACCGGTCCTACTGGTGCAACCGGCCCCACTGGTCCCATCGGTCCTGCCGGTCGTATAGGTGAAACTGGTCCTACCGGTCCCACTGGTGCTACTGGTCCCACTGGTGCTCCTGGTCCCACCGGTGCTACCGGTCCCACTGGCACTACTGGCCCTACTGGTGCTACTGGACCTACTGGTGCTACCGGTCCTACTGGCGCTACTGGCCCAACCGGCCCTACTGGTCCCACTGGTGTAACTGGTCCCACTGGTACAACTGGTCCAACCGGTGCTACCGGTCCCACTGGTGCTACTGGCCCTACTGGCGCTACTGGTCCCACTGGCGCAACGGGTCCTACTGGTGCAACTGGTCCTACTGGTGCTACTGGTCTCACTGGTGCAACTGGCCCCGCCGGTGCAACCGGTCCTACTGGTGCTACCGGCCCTACTGGTCCCATCGGTCCTGCCGGTCGTATAGGTGAAACTGGACCTACCGGTCCTACTGGTGCAACCGGTCCTACCGGCGCAACTGGCCCTACTGGCGCTACTGGTCCTACTGGTGCAACGGGCCCCACTGGGCCCAGAGGTCCCTCCGGGGATACAGGTGAAGCAGGTACTGCCGCCACCGTCAAAGTTGGAACCGTTACCACAGGCGATCCGGGAACACAGGCATCCGTCACCAACAGCGGTACAGATCAAGCCGCCACATTTGATTTTGTGATTCCTCAGGGCGAACCTGGTCAAATGCCTGAGGCGCAATTTTTAAACGCTTATTCTACCCCTTCACAGCCCGGCACTTCTGAAAATCCACTTATATTCGACAGAAACGGTGCATCAAACGGTACAGCGATAACCCATGCAACAAATTCGGCTAATATCGTTATACAAGAGCCCGGCTTTTACAACGTCGCCTTCAGCGGAACGGTAACAACTCCAAGCGGCGGCAAATTTCCATTATCTATTTCACTGTCGCTACAACAGAATGGTTCATCCGTTCCGGGTGCTGTATCACGAAGCAATTTCCAAGCAGCCAACCAAACAGCCAACATGGCTTTTTCGCAAATAATTAATGTCACATCAGCGCCCACCACATTAACTGTCAATAACAGCGGAGGCTCCATTTTGTACGACACCATTTCAATTACAGTTAATAAAATAGGAGACGCCTAATATTTTTCGGGGTATTTCTCATAGGGAAATACCCCCATACTTTTAATTGTGCATACATAATATTAAGTTTACAGAAAGGTTGGATGTCATGAACAAATACAAAATCTGTGTATATGCAATTTGCAAAAACGAAGAACAGTTTGTAGAAAAATGGGTTAAATCTATGAGCGAAGCAGATAAAATCATCGTACTGGATACAGGTTCCACCGATAAAACCGTTTCAAAATTAGAAAGTGCAGGAGTAGATGTTTACGAAGAAAAGATTACTCCATGGCGATTTGATACAGCTAGAAACCGTTCATTGGAACTTGTACCAGAAGACATTGACATATGCGTTTGCGTCGATTTGGATGAGAGATTTGAACCAGGCTGGAGAGAGATTCTTGAAAGGACATGGAAAATGGACACAAAAAGAGCTCAGTACCGCTACACATGGAATTTTAATCCTGACGGTTCAGAGGGAGTGGTTTTTTGGATTGATAAAATACATGCACGTCATGGATTCCACTGGGAACATCCTGTCCACGAGGTGCTGGCATATACGGGAACCGAACCGTGCAATACAGTTTATGCAGAAGGAATCCAGCTTAACCACTATGCCGATATTACAAAATCCCGTGCACAGTATTTGCCCCTTTTAGAGTTGTCTGTAAAGGAAGCTCCCGACGATGACCGAAATATGCACTACTTAGGAAGAGAATATATGTTCCGTGGGGATTGGGATAAATGCATAGACACTTTAAAGCATCATCTCTCCATGCCTAAAGCTCAGTGGAAAGATGAGAGATGCGCTTCCATGCGATATATTGCAAAATCATATCTGCAAAAAGGAAACCGTGAAGAAGCCAAAGCATGGTATTACAAGAGCATAGCGGAAGCACCTTATCTGCGGGAGCCTTACATAGATTTGGCCAATTTGCTGTATGAGGAAAAAGACTGGTACGGAGTTTTATATTTTGCACAAAGTGCCCTAAAAATAAAAGAGCGTCCACGCACGTATATCTGTGAAGCGGGAGCTTGGGGAAGTGCGCCTTATGATCTTCTGTCACTGGGATATTATTACACTGGAGCTTATGAAAAAGCTTTGGAGGCAGTGAACAAAGCTGTGGAGTTTTCGCCGTCGGACGAGAGGCTTAAAAGCAATAAAAAAATAATGGAAGCAACGGTAAAGATAAATCAGTCTGCCTGATAGCATCATGCTCCTTTCTTGCAGATCTTTAATTATTACAATAATTAAATTTCAGCAAGAAGGTGATTACATTTTTTCGGAATTATTGTACAGAACAATACATCGTGATATAATCATTAAAAATAAATTCAGATGGAGCATTCCGGGTTATGAAAGACTAAAGCTCATCTCTCTTTTGCTTTGCCTCCCGCTTTTTGCTCATGGAAAGATACAATCGCTCTGAATCTTACGAGAAAATCTGAAATTCACTCCCAGGAGGATAAAATTATGGGATTTTGGATTTACATGCTTATTATGGTTCTGCTTATACCGTGTTCAATGATTGGATTCGGCAAACTCTTTCTCAAGCGTCCTCCGAAAGACATCAATGCCGTTTTCGGATACCGTACCAAGATGTCCATGAAGAACAAGGACACATGGAATTTTGCTCATAAGTACTGCGGCAAATTATGGTACATTGGCGGCCTTGTTTTGCTTCCCCTGTCAACAGCAGCCATGCTGTGCACTCTGGGCAAAAGCACTGATTTCACAGGGACTGTGGGAGGAATAATCTGCGCAGTTCAGCTTATTGCTGCAATGGGTTTAATTTTTTCCACCGAAGCCGCTCTTAAAAAGAACTTCGATAAAAACGGCAGCAGAAAATAAATTCTTGTCTTTTGTCTTTCATACAATCCGTCATTATGGTAAAATCTCTGTATGGATTTCATTTATTCTCATATCAGAGGGTGTGCGATAATGCCAATAGACATGAAAAATATAATTTCCGAAACTTTTATAAGTATGGTACGTCAAAAAGGCCTTGATAAAATCACTGTCAAAGCCTTGATAGAAGCCTGCAACATTTCACGTCAGACCTTTTATTATCACTTTCAGGACATTATGGACGTTGTAGAATGGTCAGTAGGGAAATCAGCTCAGAATATGCTTTCACGCAGTCTTGAAGCTGAAAGCCCCGAAAAGGCATTGGAGGTTTTCATCACATCCGCCGCTGAAAATCAGACATTGATTTCAAAGCTCCTCAACTCCCACAGACGTGAGGAAATGGAAAAAACTTTTGTTAACGCTACAAGAGCATATTTGCAGGAAATGCTTAAAAGAAAAGTACCGGAATCCACATTGAGCTATTCTGATTTAAATGTACTTCTGGATTTCTGGGCATGCGGCATTACAGGTTTATTATTTAAATACTGTTCTGATAAGAATCTTAATGTAAGCCAGCTTGCCGATCAGATTTACAGACTTCTTTCGGAACAGATGATAAGAAAGCAATAATCAGCACTTGATTTTCAACATATCAATTTAATTTTAACTTACAAAAAAGCCAAAGTGTAAAAAAGACTTACACTTTGGCTTTTTTGTCTGTACAGATAAATAAAACTGCAAGTGGCTGAATAAATCGATTCCTGTTATAACATAAATGAACAATAAATCACCTTGAAGGAAGCTGATTTTATGAGCAACGGAATTTTAACTATTAAGCTCTATGAGCTTGAAAAATCCTACGGACAGATGCAGAGTCGTTTAAGGCTATGTCAGGAAGCAGAGCCGGAGAAACTTCGGCGGGAATTGCAGGAGCTGAAAGACGAATACGATGAAAAGAATTATCTCCTGGAACAAAACGCCCAAAGCAGCCGTTCACCTGCTGTTGCAGCACTTTCGGAAAGACAGGTTGAATTTTTTAAGAATGCAGAAACTGTTATGAAAGATGATATTCCCAAATACCTGCACAGCGAAATCGGTGACGATGCCGAAACAAGCGCAGAGGCTTACGCACTTTACGCAGAATATGCCATTGATTTTGCGGTACAGTCAATGCGATATGCACTGATAGCCGCAATGAAAGCAATAGATGCTCAAAATGAACTTTCCAACGAAAGAGAGGATTCAAAATGAACGAAGTCAAAAAACCTCGCAAACCACTAATTTATTATTACACCATTGTTCTTATTGCCATTATCCTTTTTAACTTTTTGGCTATGCCGCTCATATCCGGAGCAAGAGTCAAAGAGGTCGATTACGGAACCTTTATAACTATGACCCAAAATAAAGAAGTGGGAAAAGTTGAGATTCAGGCTCAGGAAAACCAAATAGTTTTCACAGACAAAGACGAAAAACAGATTTACAAAACAGGAATGGTTGATGACCCCGATCTTACACAGCGTCTTTATGATTCAGGAGCACAGTTTTCAGGAGAGATTATAGAGCAGATGTCTCCCCTTCTAAACATTTTCCTGACATGGATTTTGCCAATTTTGATTTTCGTAGCAATCGGACAGTTCATGTATAAAAAGCTCATGGAGAAAGCCGGAGGTCCCAACTCAATGGCTTTCGGTATGGGAAAAAGCAATGCAAAGGTTTATGTAAAATCCTCAGAGGGCATTAAGTTTTCCGACGTTGCCGGAGAAGATGAGGCTAAGGAAAGCCTTGCAGAAATCGTTGATTATCTTCACGATCCCAGTAAATACAAGGAAGTAGGCGCTTCAATGCCAAAGGGCATTTTGCTTGTAGGCCCTCCCGGAACAGGTAAAACAATGCTGGCAAAGGCCGTCGCAGGAGAAGCCAATGTATCTTTCTTCTCAATGTCAGGCTCAGAGTTTGTTGAAATGTTTGTAGGTATGGGTGCAGCAAAGGTACGTGACCTGTTTAAACAGGCGAAAGAAAAAGCACCCTGCATAGTGTTCATAGACGAAATAGATGCAATAGGCAAAAAACGTGAGGGCAACATCGGCGGAAACGACGAGAGAGAACAGACCCTAAATCAGCTACTTACTGAAATGGACGGATTTGAGGAAAACAGCGGAGTTATAATTTTGGCAGCTACCAACCGTCCCGAATCCCTCGACCCGGCTCTGACACGTCCCGGCAGATTTGACCGTCGTGTTCCCGTAGAGCTTCCCGACCTCAAAGGCCGTGAAGAAATCCTCAGAGTTCACGCCAAAAAGGTAAAAGCATCTCAAAACATAGACTTCGGCAAAATTGCACGTATGGCATCGGGAGCTTCTGGCGCAGAGCTTGCCAACATCGTAAATGAAGCTGCTCTTCGTGCTGTCAGAAATGGACGCAAAACAGTAACACAGGAAGACCTTGAAGAGAGCATAGAGGTTGTCATTGCAGGATACCAAAAGAAAAACGCAATTTTAACGGACAAAGAAAAAATGATTGTTTCATACCATGAAATAGGTCACGCCTTAGTTGCCGCAAAACAATCTCACTCCGCACCGGTTCAGAAGATAACCATTGTGCCGAGAACCTCAGGTGCACTGGGATATACTATGCAGGTAGACGATGGAAACCACTATCTGATGAGCAAAGAGGAAATTGAAAACAAAATTGCTACCTATACGGGAGGCAGAGCTGCGGAAGAAGTTATATTCGGCTCAGTGACAACGGGCGCTTCCAACGATATAGAGCAAGCAACAAAGCTTGCCCGTGCCATGATCACCCGTTACGGAATGAGCGATGATTTCGGAATGGTAGCTCTGGAAACTGTAAACAATCAGTATCTGGGAGGCGACGCTTCTCTTGCCTGCTCAGCAGAAACACAGACTCTCATCGACAAACAGGTAGTGGAGCTCATTAAAAAAGAGTACGAAAAGGCAAAGAATATTTTGATCGAAAACCGCAGCAAGCTCGATAAACTTGCACAGTTCCTCTACGAGAAAGAGACAATCACCGGAGAAGAGTTTATGGAAATTCTCGAAGCATAAAATTATTACAAAGCAAATAAAAACCGTCATAATCAGAAGTACTTCTGATTATGACGGTTTCTTTTACACTTATTTTTTGCAAAATAAAAATCAAAGAACGGTAAACTCACTGCGGCGGCAGAGAAGCTTCCCCTCTTTTTTAAGCTTACCTATCTCTGCCGACAGACCGC
Source organism: uncultured Oscillospiraceae bacterium (assembly GCA_958366985.1). Classification (GTDB taxonomy): domain Bacteria; phylum Bacillota; class Clostridia; order Oscillospirales; family Acutalibacteraceae; genus UMGS263. Next base: position 105,966 of record CATXDC010000005.1, on the reverse strand, counting down.
TTCTGTCAACCTCCAGATAATCCGCCAGTTCCTGACGATTAAAGGGCACTGTAAAACTTTTTGTTCCCAGTTCCTGCGATGTTAAAAACAGATATGTCATAAGCTTATCACGTGTAGTTCGCTTTGAAACGATTTCCAGCTTCTTGTTTATTTCAAGATTTTTGGAAGCCATTACCTTAATGAGATTTGATATAATCCTGCTGTGAAAACTGCACGCTTTGCTGCACTGACCTATAATTTTTTCCGGATTTATAAACATAACAGTGCAGTCACCGGAAGCCCATGCACTTAAAGGCACTGCTGAAGCTTTAGCAAAAGCAAAGGTTTCAGCAAAAAGCTGAGACGGCATAGCCGTAGTTACTATACTGCGATTACCGTAATAGTCATTTCTGATAATCTGAATACTTCCCTCAAGGACAACTCCGAAAAAGCAAACTGTATCCCCCTGCAAAAATACTGTTTCACCTTTCCTGTACTCTTTTATCTTAACTTCAAGACATTTTAAAATCCCTGAAATATCATCTCTTTGAACACCTTTAAACAAAGGACATTTTTCCAAAATTTCAAAATATTGCTCCATAAAAATACTCCGTTTGTTGAATTTTCAACATATTTAATTCAAGAGATTATAGTAAAATTCAGATGCAAAGTCAATTAAAAATAGTTTTTGAAGGGAGCAAATAGATATGATAAGAAAAATAATAAAAATAGACGAAGAAAAATGCAACGGCTGCGGAGCCTGTGCCAGCGCCTGCCATGAAGGAGCAATACAGATGATAAACGGCAAAGCCAAACTCACAAGAGAAGATTACTGTGACGGTTTAGGCGACTGTCTGCCAGCCTGTCCAACAGGAGCAATTACATTTGAAGAAAGGGAAGCTCCTGCCTATGACGAAAAGGCAGTTCTTGCTGCAAAAGCAGAAAAAGCAAATTCTCCCCTTCCCTGCGGATGTCCCGGTTCGGCTTTAAAATCTTTTACAAGAGAAAGCAGCGCTGTATCAGCTAATACCCATAACGAAAACTTAAGTCAGCTTACTCACTGGCCGGTTCAGATAAAGCTGGTTCCTGTCAATGCACCGTATTTTAACGGTTCCAAGCTTCTTATTGCCGCTGACTGCTCCGCCTACGCATACGGCAATTTTCACAACGACTTTATCAAAGGTCATACTGTATTAATAGGCTGTCCAAAACTTGACGCAGTTGATTATACAGAAAAGCTCACACAGATTATTAAAAACAACAACATCAAAAGTGTAACTGTTACACGCATGGAGGTTCCATGCTGCGGAGGACTTGAAAACGCCGTTAAAAATGCACTTATGAACAGCGGTAAATTCATTCCCTGGAATGTAATTACAATTTCTGCCGACGGACGCATCATTGATTAAAATAAACAGGTAATTTTTTGAAAAGGGCGCTGAACACAGCCGCCCTTTTTTGAGTGTCAAAAAAATAACAAATTTTTTGTTTATTATTATCTGAGCTTTTCCTCAATTTTCTATTGAACTTTTTCTATAAGAGCGTTAAAATTAAGATAATATAACACTTGTTATTTAATCTTTTACATGGACACACCGTCTGTATTCAGAGAAAGAATATATGCATATTATCTTTTGATTCACAGAAAATAAATCATATCCGTTAACGCATAAGCAAAGCTTTTGCGTTCAGCCACAGGAGGAGCTATGCCGCCTAAAAAACGTATTTTCAAAGAGGATATTTTAGAAGCCTCTATTGATGTAATAAGAAAGCAAAGCGCATCGGCGCTTACAGTGAGAAATATAGCTGCTGAGCTTCAGAGCTCCACCCAGCCTATATATTCCGAGTTCCAAAATCTCGACTGCCTTAAAAAGGAATTATATAAATACGCTTCAGAAAAATATCTGCGATTCAGTTTCACCAACTACAAGGAACTTGCAATTGCGTTTCTGAGCTTTGCAAAAAAAGAAAAGGAGCTTTTCAAGTTCCTTTATCTTCGCCGAAGGGATTCCGGGGAAAAGCTCCCCGACGATATAAACTATACAGTCACAGTGGAGCTTTTATCCAAAAACCTCGACATGGATCCCCAGCGTGCAAAAGATATGCACCACTGGATGCAGTATTATTGCTATACAATGGGCGTAATGATAGCCACGGATTACCGTGATTTGACGGCGGAAGAAATGAACCGTGAGCTTACCGAGCTTTACAGCATTATGCTGCGCCACTACAAAGAGGTAAAAAGCGAGGAAGAACTTCAGTATTGGCTGAACAAATCCCGCAACCTTATCATATAAGGAGGAAAAACATGGAAAGAGTAGCAGCAAAAAACTATGACGTAGTAGTCATAGGCGCCGGCAACGGCGGACTTACAGCAGCAATCCGTGTTCTTCAGGGAGGATTTTCATGCTTGCTCCTTGAAAAACACAACCTGCCGGGAGGTTTTGCCACAAGCTTTAAGCGTGGACGTTTTGAGTTTGAGGCAAGTCTTCACGAGCTCAACGACTTTGGTTCCCCTGAGGAGCCGGGAGATATCCGCACTTTGTTCCGCAGCCTTGGGGTAGAGGACAAAATTGACTGGATAAGAATCCCCGAAGCATACCACCTTATTACCACAGATAAAAAATATGACTGTGAAATGCCCTTCGGAATAGATGCTTTCATTGACAAAATGGAAGAGTACTGTCCCGGTTCACGCAAATCAATGACAGAGTTCTTTGAGCTTTGCAACGAAGTGCGTGACGCTCAGACCTATTCAAACTCCGTAAACGGAAACACCGATTCAAACTATATGAAGGCAAACTTCCCCAACTTCATCAAAGCGGGAAGCTACAGCGTAAACGAGGTTCTCGATGCACTTAAAATGCCTAAAAAGGCTCAGGATATCCTCAACGCTTACTGGTGTTATTTAGGTGTTGACTGTGACCGCATGAGCTTCCTTCACTACGGCTCCATGGTTATACGCTATATCACCCGTGATGCATGGATGCCCAAAATGCGTTCCCATGAAATCAGCCTTGCTATGGATACAAGAATCCGTGAGCTCGGCGGTGACATCTGGTATCAGTCAGAGGCTGAGAAAATCCTCACTGACGACGATAACAAGATCAAAGCTGTCAGACTCTCTGACGGAACAATCATCAATACAAAGCACGTTATTGCAAACTGCTCACCCCACCTTGTTTTCGGAAAGATGCTTGAGGAAAAATCCGTCACCGAAAAAATGGTCAGAGCTACAAATGCACATACCTTTGCAGGAAGAGGTCTTACTCTTTTCCTGGGTCTTAATAAATCTGCTGAAGAGCTTGGCATAAAGAGCCACAACTACTTCATCTACGACACAGCGGATACCGTTAAGCAGTACGATTTGATGAAGAAAATCGACACAAACCACGTTCAGGCAACTGTATGCCTTAATAACGCTTATCCCGAATGCTCCCCCGAAGGCACATGTATGATGTATTTTACAACCATGTTCATGTCCGATGACTGGGGCAACGTAACAGAGGAAGATTACTTTAAGGCAAAAGACCGTGTGGCAGACGATATGATAAACGTATTCGAGCGTGAAACAGGATGCAAAATCAGAGATTCCATTGAGGAAATCTGCCTTGCATCACCTACAACCTATGCACGCTACTGCGGACATCCCGAAGGCGTAATCTACGGCTACGAAACCTGCGACTGGGACAGCCTTATGCCCAGAATGATGATGATGAAAGAAGACGCTGAACTGTTCCCCGGCCTTAGATTTGCAGGAGGCTATGCAATGCGTTCCAGCGGATATTCAAGCTCATATGTTTCCGGCGATCTTTCCGGAAGACAGACTGTCGGCGATCTGAAAAGGGAGGGAAAATAATATGAAATTCAAAAAGCAGATTTTCGGATTTATGGATATGCTCCGCTTTAAAAAGCTGGTTCCCAACCGCAGAGAAGCTCTCGCTTCCGGAGCAAATACTCCCCTGCCCAAAGAATACCGTACAAATATATTAGCTCACAAACTTCATCCCGGATATATGACTGTTGAACTTACTGAAATACGTTCTCTCACTGACCGGATGAAAGAATATACTTTCAAACGCCTTGACAGTGACGCTTTTCCGTTTTTCAGAGCCGGTGAGTATGTTTCACTTCAGAGCAAGGTTGGCGACAGCCTTGTAAGCCGTCCTTATTCTATCGCTTCAAGCCCCAGAGAAGCTCTTGCAAACAAGCTTGTTCTCGGAATTGAAAATGCAGGATTTTTCTCAAACTATCTGGACACTCAGGCTAAGGTCGGAGATCAGTTCACTATGACCGAACCTTCCGGAGAGTTCCACTATGAGAATTTGAGAGATAAAAAGAACATCGCCTGCATAGCCGGTGGAAGTGGTATCACTCCCTTTATCTCCATGGCAAAGAGCATGGTTGAGGGCGATGAAGACTACAATATGACCCTTTTCTACGGTGCACGCGATACACAGCACATCGCATACAAAGATGAGCTTGATCAGTTAGCCGCAAAGGGACTTAAAGTGGTATATGTTCTCAGCGACGAAGAGGCTGAGGGATACGAGCACGGATTTATTTCCGCAGCAGTCATGGAAAAATATGTGGATATCAAGGACGTTACATTCTTTATGTGCGGACCGAAAGCCATGTATGATTTTGTACTCAAAGAGCTTGAGCCTTATTCGCTGCCCATAAAAGCCATCCATAAAGATGCACTTTACTGCGGCGACCGCAATGTGGAAAATCCAAAGACATTCCGCCTTACAGTCCATATGCGTGATCTTGTTTACAATATCGACGCAAAAGAGAACGAAACTCTTCTCACCTCTATGGAGAGAGCAGGACTCAACGCACCTAACAAGTGCAGAGCAGGCGGCTGTGGATTCTGCCACAGCAAGCTCATAAAAGGCGATTTCATCATTGCCGACGGCCGTGACGGAAGAAGAGAAGCCGACCGCAAATTCGGTTTCATTCATCCCTGCGTCACCTATCCTGTAAGCGATATGGAAATAGATGTTCCTGTTGCATATTGATAATAGCGGTTTTTATATATAAGAAATGCGCAGAGCCTTGTTTGCTCTGCGCATTTCGCTTTTTGATTTTAAATTAAAATTACTGACTGATTTTTAATGGTTTTATCTCCTTGCGGTATGCATAACGAAGGAAAATTATGCATATGACAAAGGAAAATATTTCCGCAATGGGGAAAGCAAGCCATACATCATTGAGTTCGCCGAACTGTGCAAATATATAAGCGCAAGGCAGAAGCACAACAAGCTGTCTTAATACCGAAATCAAAAGGCTGAGTATACCGTGACCCAAAGCCTGGAAAAGTGAAGAACAGATAACTGCAAATCCTGCAAAAATGAAGTTAAAGCTGATTATTCTCAAAGCCGGAACGCCGATTGAAAGCATGTTATCTGAAGCGTTGAAAATTTTCAGCAGGCTATCAGGAATAAGCATGAACAGCGCAAAGCCTATAAGCATTATTGCAACAGCATAAATTATACTGAGTTTGACAGTCTTTGTAATTCTGTCGGCTTTTTTAGCTCCGAAATTATATGCAACAATGGGAACCATTCCGTTATTAAGACCGAAAACCGGCATAAATACAAAGCTCTGGAGTTTAAAGTAAACTCCGAAAACAGCAGTAGCAGTAGAAGTAAAGGCAATAAGAATTTTATTCATGCCAAAGGTCATAACGCTGCTTATTGAAGCCATTATTATGGACGGCACGCCGACAGCATAAATGGTTTTGATAATCTTTCCGCTGGGACGAAATCCTTTAAAGTTGAGCCTCACTTCATGGTTTTTAAAGTGATTGAGGATTATTGCCAAAATACATGCGACTATCTGTCCGAGAACAGTTGCAGCAGCAGCTCCGGCAACTCCCATTTTCGGGAAACCTAAAAGTCCGAAAATCATAATGGGGTCAAAGATGATATTTATAATAGCTCCGACGCCCTGTGTAATCATGGTATAGAAAGTTTTTCCCGTTGACTGAAGAAGTCTTTCAAAAGTCACCTGACCGAAAATGCCAAATGAAAACAGAGTGCATACAAGAAGATAATCTTCACCATAATCAACAATCTCAGTAATATCAGTCTGCAGCGTGAAGAAAAGCCTTGAGAAAAATCCTCCCAAAAGAGCAAAAACTATGAAATTGCATACTGTCAGGAAAATGGCGTTATTGGCTACATGGTTTACCTTTTCAAAGTTTTTCTCACCAAGGCTTTTGGATAAAACCGCATTGATACCGACGCCTGTACCTGTTGCAACGGCAATCATAAGATTCTGCGCAGGAAATGCAAGTGAAACCGCTGTAAGGGCATTCTCACTTATCTGCGCTACGAACATACTGTCTACTATGTTATAAAGAGCCTGCACAAGCATTGATATCATCATGGGCACTGACATTGAAACAAGAAGCTTGTTTACAGGCATTACTCCCATTTTATTTTCTTTTTTTGCTATTTCTGACATTAATTTTTATCCTCCCCCAAAACAAGACTTACGATATAATCGGCAATTGTGTCAAGTCCGATTGTGCTGTTGAGCATCAGATGATAATTGTGGGGAGCTCCCCATTTTTCTTCTGTAAATCGGTTATAATAGGCGCTGCGCTGTTTATCGTACTTTTCAAGATACTTTTTCGGATCATTTGTCTTTTCATTGTAAACTTCTGTCACACGTTTAATTCTCTCTTCAAGAGGAGCATAGATGAAAACTTTAAGACATTCTTCCATCTCACGCAGAACATAATCTCCACATCGTCCCACTATAACACAGGGGCCTTTCTCTGCAACCTGCTTTATAATATTGGACTGAGTAATAAAAATCTGATCATCCACAGGAAGATTGTTGCTGTCAAAGTAAATATTGAACAGAAAACTTGAGGTTCTTTTGGTTTCGGCGCTTTCAATATAGTTTTCAGAAAGACCGCTGTCCTGAGCTATCATGCGGATAAGCTTTTTGTCATAAAGGGGTATATTCAGCTTTTGAGCAACCTTTTCGGCCACTATTCTTCCCCCGGAGCCGTGCTCCCTGCCGATTGTAATAACCGGATACTTCATTAAATTCACTCCTTCTAATAGTTTCTATGGAAACTATTTTATTGTAATAAAACTTCTATTTACACATTTAATATTATAAACCTACAATTTTAAAGTGTCAATTGTGCACTTTTCAACATACAAAAGCATATATTTACTTGACATATGATAAAATTAAATATAAAATTAAGTTGCGTAGGAAACTAAATATAATTATCCTGTGCTGCGGAGTGATAAAAAATTGGACAATTATCAGGAAACAAATATCCTAAAAATGATTTCTCTTATTTACCGCAAAATGCAGATTTATATGGGCAACAAAACAGCTGATTTCGGAATAACCAGCGGTACTCTGCCTTTTATAATGATAATCTGTGAAAACGGATGCATGGCACAGAACAGATTCTGCGAAATTCTTGATATAAGCAAAGGAACCGTTGCCAAAAGCCTTGCAAAACTCGAAGAGCAGGGCTATGTCACAAGAGAGGAAAATCTCGAAGACGGAAGATGCATAAACGTATATCCCACAAAAAAGGCAATGGATATTTACCCTTATCTCGTAGAAATAGGTGAAGAGTGGATTAAATACATAACAAAGGATATGACTGAAATAGAAAGAATGGTATTTGTTGAAAGTCTCAAAAAGGTTTCCGGCAACATAAGCGACTATTTTTAAAGAAAATCTTCTATTCCCCCTGAATTCTACTTTCAGGGGATATCATTTTATAAAGGGCTTGTGTATTATTGTATCAGAAAGAGAGGAGATACTATGAACACAGCAAAAACAGGACAGCTAATTGCAGCAAAGCGAAAGGAAGCAGGTCTTACTCAGGAAAAATTAGCCGAAAAAATAGGTGTTACAAATAAGACGGTTTCAAAATGGGAGACGGGCAAATGTATGCCCGATTACTCTGTTGTACCCTCATTGTGTGAGGAACTGAATATATCCGCCGGAGAGCTGATTTCGGGAAAAGAAAGCGAAGATAAAAGCGACACTCAGCTGCTGGAAGCCCTTGAACGGATTCAGAAGCTTGAAAAGGAAAAAACACTTCTTTCAGGACTTGTGCTTATAATTATGGGTATGGTTCTTTCGGCTCTCTCTCAGCTCACAACAGGCTCCGATTTCAAGGATTTTTTATCGGGAGTAATGATGGGACTTTCGGTAGGCATTATTCTCACAGGAATGTATACTGTCGGAAAGACATTCAGAAAATAACACTAATACAGAAAAGCTCTGTTCCTTGATCAGAACAGAGCTTTATATTTTTATTCAAGTTAAAACCTTATGGAACTGAATCCTGTTATCTCATTGCTGGAATCGTTAAGGCGATATGCCTTTTTAACACACTGTCCGCCCTTTACATCGCCCTCAACTGTGATAATAGTCTTTGTTGAAGCGTCATAGTCAACGATTATACCCACATGGTTTGCGTATTTTACAGAGTTTTCAGGGACGTTGTATTTAAAATATACCAGATCTCCGATTTTAGGAATATACGACTCATTATTAGTGAAATCCTGCCAGTTTATATCAGCTGTGGTGCTGCGTTCAAAGAGGTTTTCATCTATTCCCGCTCTGTCAGCACACCATGAAATAAACGATGCACACCAGGGGCTTATAGGAGATCCGGCACTGCTGCCGTATTTCGACCATCCGTTATTCTGTGCATATGGGAAAGCTATGTTTTCACCGTTAATATATCCGTTTACATAGCCTACCTGGCTTTCCGCAATCTGTACAAAACAATCTCTCGTTCCTGTTTCTGCGGTATACTTTACTGCACGCTGATGAAGATTGTCAGAAGCAATTTCTACTGTATATTCTCCCGAAAACAGATTGTCAGTTTCATATTCCGAATCCGATGAACCACTTAGCTTTATACTACTGAGAGATATTCCCGAAACCTTTTCATTTGTAAAACTAACCGTTAGCTGAACCTTTCCCGAAACATAACAGCGATATTCTTCACCGTCATTTTCGCCCGAAGTGCCCGCTCCGTAGATTTCTTCCATTTTACTTTCGGTATCTCCAACCTTAAGTCCCTCTTTGGTGGAAGTGAAAATTATTGTATCAACACACTTTTCGCTGCCGTTTGTCCAGAAGAGATACGTTGTGCCGTCTGTTGCATCTATATACATATCCTCAGCCTTATAAGTGACATTCGCCTTATCCAAAGCCGCCTTGACTTTATCATAAGACATATCGAGGGTTATCTCTCCCTCACCGTTTTTATCGGTCAGAGTAGCTGAAACAGATTTTCCGCTTTCTGTCTGTACAGTGTTTCCGCCCTCATTTTCTTTTTTATCATCAGGCTCATTCTCTTTTGTAGAGTCCGAATAGCCTATACTGTCAGGGTCTGTTTTATCCTTATCAACAAAAAAATTAACGCATACTGCCGAAATAATTATCACTGCTACTACCGCTGCAATTACCGCACCGTAATATTTTTTATATTTCTCCATAAGCTCACCTGTTTTCAGCCCCGTATTTCTATTTTTCCTTATTTTATATAATAACAAGTTTATACGTACATGTCAAAATATTATGGATTATAAAGAAAACCCGCAGTGAACAAATCACTGCGGGTATATTATCTGTCAGATGACTTTTAAATTAATAGTTCTTTGCACGAAGCTGGAAGTATGCTTTCGGATGATCACATACGGGGCACTTCTCGGGAGCTTCCTTTGAATAGCAGAAATATCCGCAGTTAAGGCAGATCCAGCCCACTTCCTCTTCCTTCTCGAATACGGAGTTGTTGTCAAGATTCTCGATGAGCTTTCTGTATCTCTCTTCGTGCTCTTTCTCGATCTTTGCAACTGCTTCAAAGAGGAATGCTATCTTGTCAAATCCCTCTTCTCTTGCTTCCTCAGCAAACTTTGCGTACATATCTGTCCACTCATAGTTCTCGCCTGCTGCTGCGTCCTCAAGATTTGTGTGTGTATCCTGAATGCCGTCATGGAGAAGCTTGAACCAGATCTTTGCATGCTCTTTCTCATTGTTTGCTGTCTCTGTGAAAAGATTTGCTATCTGCTCATAGCCCTCTTTCTTTGCCTTTGATGCATAGTAAGTGTATTTATTTCTTGCCTGGGATTCTCCTGCGAATGCTGCCATAAGATTAGCTTCTGTTCTTGATCCTTTAAGTTCCATAGTTGTTTCTCCTTTTCTTTTTTTATTTTTTAGTGTATATCCTCACGGCATTTGTTACAAATACCGTAAATTACTAAATTATATTGTGTCACTTTAAGGGTGGAAACATTCATTATTTTTTCCTCAATTCCCTCAAGTTCATTTTCTTCTATGTCGAAAACCTCACCGCAATGTGTGCAGAATCCGTGAAAATGCTTGTGTATGCTTCCGTCAAAACGGTCGCTTCCGTCCGGAACCTGAATTTTCAGTATCTTTCCCTGAGCGGCAAACTGATTCAAATTCCTGTACACTGTGGCAAGGCTCAAATTAGGATGCTCAGGCTTTAATTTATTATATAATGTATCAGCGGTAGGATGACAAGGCTCTTCCATAAGAGCATTATAAATAATCTCTTTTTGTTTTGACCTTCTTACTGTGCCCATTTTATCCTCCTCAATTATTTTAAAGCTCAATATGTTGTTTTTCACTCGTTATCGATAATGATTATCAATATTGTGATTTGATTATAACTTTTTTGGCATCCTTTGTCAATAGATTTTTTCAGTTATTTTTTCTCTGTTCAAAATTTTAACAAAAAAATAAGAGAGGTTTAAACAATCTTCCTTAGTTTTGCCCTTTTATATTAATCTGTAATATGATATTATATTTTTATCTATATTGAATTACAGTGCAGGGAGCTGATTATATGTCAAATGTGAAAAGACTTTTCGTCGAAAAAAAGCCCGGGTTTGATATTGAAGCAGGACATATGCTTGCAGATTTAAAAGATAACCTCGGCATCAAAAACCTCGAAGCATTACGTCTTATTAACAGATATGACCTTGAGGGAATTAGCGACGCTGATTTTGAGAGAGCATCTGTTACAATCCTTTCAGAGCCTAACGGCGACAACATTTCAACGGAACTTAACATTGATCCCGCATGGCGTGTTTTTGCAACAGAATACCTGCCCGGTCAGTACGACCAGCGTGCAGACTCCGCTGCTCAGTGTATCGCACTCCTTACAATGGGTGAACGTCCCGTTGTTGCATCGGCAAAGGTAATCGCTCTCAAAGGCGATATTTCCGAAAGCGATTTTGATAAAATCAAGGGATATATAATTAACCCTGTTGAATCAAGACTTGCATCTATGGACAAGCCTGAAAGCCTCAACATCAAAGCTGATGTTCCCGCAGATGTTGCAAGAGTAGAGGGCTTCATTTCCCGCTCAGATGATGAAATAGCTCAGTACCACAAGGAAATGGGATTTGCAATGAGCGTTGCAGATTTGTGCTTCTGCCGTGATTACTTTGCAAACACAGAGCACAGAGATCCCACAATTACAGAGCTTAAAGTTATTGATACATACTGGTCAGACCACTGCCGTCATACAACATTCCTCACACAGCTTGACAGCGTTGACATTGAAAAGAGCGCAGTATCAAAGGCAATTGAGGACGCATGGCTCGAATATGTTGTAGCAAGAACCGAAGTTTACGGTGAGCGCAAAAAGAACATGACCCTTATGGATATGGCTACTATCGGCGGCAAGGTACTCAGAAAAAGAGGAAAGCTTGACGACCTTGACGTCAGCGACGAGATAAATGCTTGCAGCATTGAAGTTCCCGTTGAGACCTCTCACGGCACTGAAACATGGCTTGTTCAGTTTAAGAACGAGACCCATAACCATCCCACTGAAATTGAGCCTTTCGGCGGAGCTGCTACCTGCCTCGGCGGCGCAATCCGTGATCCCCTTTCAGGCAGAGCTTATGTATATCAGGCTATGCGTGTAACAGGAAGCGGCGACCCCACAACTCCCTTTGAGGAAACTCTTGCCGGTAAGCTTCCCCAGAAGAAGATTACCGTCGGTGCAGCTCAGGGTTATTCATCATACGGTAACCAGATCGGCCTTGCAACCGGTCAGGTTTGCGAAATATATGACAGCGGCTACACAGCAAAGCGCATGGAAATCGGCGCAGTTGTAGGCGCATCACCTAAAGCCAACGTAATAAGAGAAGTTCCTGCTCCCGGAGACGTTATCGTACTTCTCGGCGGACGTACAGGCCGTGACGGCTGCGGTGGTGCAACAGGTTCATCAAAGGCTCACGATACATCATCTATCGAAACCTGCGGCGCAGAGGTTCAGAAGGGTAATCCTCCCACAGAGAGAAAGATTCAGCGTCTTTTCAGAAACGGTGACGCTGCAAGAATGATCAAACGCTGCAACGACTTCGGTGCAGGCGGCGTATGCGTTGCAATCGGTGAACTTGCAGACGGTCTTGACATAAGCCTTGATCTTGTTCCCAAAAAGTACGACGGACTTGACGGAACAGAGCTTGCAATAAGCGAATCTCAGGAGAGAATGGCTGTTGTTCTTGACGAAAAGGATGCAGAGGCTTTCGCAAAGCTCGCATATGACGAAAACCTTGAGACAACAATTGTTGCAAAGGTTAAGGAAGATCCCAGACTTACAATGACATGGAGAGGCGACAAGATTGTCGATCTCAGCCGTGAATTCCTCAATACAAACGGTGTCACTCAGCACGCAAAGGCTCTTATTACAGCTGCTGAAGCTAAAGATGATTACAGAACAGCTGTTCCCGCAGCAGTTAAAGGCAAAAAGGGAATTGACGCACTTAAGGCAAACCTTTCAAGACTTGAAGTCTGCTCACAGAAAGGCCTTGTAGAGCGTTTCGACTCCTCTATTGGAGCTGCAACAGTTCTCATGCCCTATGCCGGTAAATATCAGCTCACACCCGAAAATGCAATGTGCGCTAAAGTTCCCGTACCGGACGGAAAGACAGATACCGCAACAGCAATGAGCTTCGGCTTCATTCCCGGAATCAGCCGTTTCAGTCCCTTCCACGGTTCTGTTTACGCAGTTACAGAAAGCCTTGTAAAGCTTGCAGTTATCGGCGCAGATCCTCACAAGAGCCGTCTTACAATGCAGGAATATTTTGAAAGACTTTACGATAAGCCTGAACGCTGGGGCAAGCCCGCAGCGGCACTTTTAGGCGGACTTACAGCACAGCTTCACTATGAAACTCCCGCAATCGGCGGTAAGGACAGTATGTCAGGTTCATTTAACGACCTCGATGTACCTCCCACCCTTGTATGCTTTGCAATTTCTGCAACAAAGGCAAGCAAGACTGTTTCCGCAGCATTCAAAAACAGCGGCAGCAAGGTAGCACTTCTTCGCTTCCCCGTATGCGCCGATACTCTTCTCCCCGATTGGGATAAGGCAAACAAGTTCCTCAGTGATGTTTATACAATGGTAAGAGACGGCAAAATCCTTGCCGCAGACGCAGTACGTGAAGGCGGCGCAGCAGCAAGCGTATGCCGTATGGCATTCGGTAACGCTCAGGGCTTCAAGTTCAGTGATTCTCTTTCAGAAACAGATCTCTTCTCTCCCATGGTGGGCAGCGTTGTTGCTGAAATTGCAGATGAGAGCATCCTTTCAGAGTTTGACAGCGTAATCCTCGGCGTTACAGATGACAGCGAGACAATCACCATCGGCGGCGAAAGCGCAAAGACACTTGACCTTGCCGAAGTATGGGGCGCAAAACTCGAAAACGTATTCCCCACAAAGGTTACAAAGCTTCCCGAAATGAAGCACGAAGTTGCCCTCTATACTGAGAGAAGCAACAAGGCTCCTGCAATCAAGGTTGCAAAGCCCAAAGTTGTAATCCCTGTATTCCCCGGCACAAACTGTGAGTTCGATTCTGCAAGAGCTTTTGAAAAGGCAGGAGCAGAAACTGAAATCATCGTTCTTAACAACCTTACTTCACAGGGAATTGATGAGAGCGTTGAAAGATTTGTAAAAGCTATAAAGACTTCTCAGATAATCATGCTTCCCGGCGGATTCAGCGGCGGTGACGAGCCTGACGGATCAGGTAAATTTATCGCTACAACTCTCAGAAACGCAAAGGTAAAGGATGCAGTTACAGATCTTCTCGAAAACCGTGACGGACTTATGCTCGGTATCTGCAACGGCTTCCAGGCTCTTATAAAGACAGGTCTTGTCCCCTACGGTAAGATTGTGGATACACAGGAAAATGATCCCACCCTTACTTTCAACACAATCGGCCGCCACGTTTCCACAATGGTTTACACAAGAATAGCCTCTGTTAAATCTCCCTGGCTTTCAAAGGTAAACGCAGGCGATGTATTTGCAGTTCCCGTTTCCCACGGTGAGGGACGTTTTGTTGCCGATGACGAAACTCTTTCAAGACTTATTGCAAACGGACAGGTTGCCACTCAGTACGTTGATCTTGATGGTAAACCCGCCGCAGATATTCCCTTTAACCCCAACGGTTCAGTATGCGCTATCGAGGGTATCACAAGCCCCGACGGACGTGTATTCGGTAAAATGGGACACACCGAAAGAAAGGGTGACAACCTTTACTTCAATGTACCCGGCTGCAAGGATCCCCAGATTTTCGAAGCCGGCGTAGAATACTTTAAATAATAAAATAATCCGGTAAAATGCAGGTGTAGAGAAAGATGAAATATGTAGTTGTTTTATATGACGGCATGGCAGATTATCCCGTGCCGGCTCTCGGCGGCAAAACGCCGATGATGGTGGCTAACAAGCCCAATTTTGACCGCATGGCAAAACACGGCACAGTAGGTCTTGTAAGAACAGTCGCTCCCGGTCTTACCCCCGGCAGCGACGTTGCAAACCTCAGCGTTATGGGTTACGATCCATGTCTTTACTATACGGGACGTTCTCCCCTTGAGGCTGTAAGCATGGGCATTGACCTTTCCGATACAGACGTTGCTTTAAGATGCAACCTTGTAACTCTCTCAGACGAGGAAGATTACAGCGAAAAGACAATGGTTGACTACTGTGCAGGAGATATTTCCAGCGAAGAAGCTGCTGAGATTATCAAAACAGTTGAGGAAAAGCTCGGAAATGACATCTTCGCTTTTTACAGCGGAGTCAGTTACCGTCACTGCCTTGTATGGCACGGCGGCAAGACTGAGATCGGCAAGCTTACACCTCCCCATGATATTTCAGGCAGAAAAATCGGCGGATATCTCAACAAAAATCCCGATGCCGCAGGTCTTTTGGAGCTTATGAAAAAAAGCTGCGAAATCCTCAAGGATCATCCCGTAAACCTTAAGCGCATAAGCGAGGGCAAACGTCCCGCAAATGCTATTTGGCTTTGGGGTCAGGGCAGCCGCCCCTCACTTCCACTGTTTGAAAAGCTCTATGGAGTAAAGGGAAGCGTTATTTCAGCCGTTGACCTCCTTAAAGGTATTGGCATCTGCGCCGGAATGAATACTCCCGATGTTGAGGGTGCAACAGGATATATTGACACAAACTTTGAGGGCAAGGCTCAGAAGGCTGTTGAAGAACTCGAAAACGGAAGCGATTTTGTATACATTCACATTGAAGCTCCCGACGAGTGCGGACACAGAAACGAGCCCGAAAACAAGGTTAAGGCAATCGAGCTTATTGACTCTCGTGTGCTTCCCATTGTTCTTAAGGCTCTCGAAAAATACGACGACTACAAAGTGATGATTCTCCCCGACCATCCTACACCTATTGTAACCGGCACACACGCCTCCGACCCTGTTCCCTTTATGATTTATCATAAGAAGGACGAAAAGGACAGCGGCGTTGACTCAATTAACGAAGAATCTGCCTCAAAGACAGGCATCTTCATTGAAGAAGGTCCCTCTCTTATGAGCAGATTTCTTTCAAAATAAATTTAGCACAAGGACGTGATACCCATGAAAATAAACACAAAGTGCGTTCAGGCGGGATACACCCCCAAAAACGGCGAACCGAGAGTGCTCCCCATTATCCAGAGCACTACTTATAAATACGAGTCCAGCGAACAGATGGGCAGACTTTTCGACCTGGAAGAAAGCGGATATTTCTATACCCGTCTTCAGAACCCCACAAACGATGCTGTTGCAGCTAAAATCGCAGCTCTTGAGGGTGGCGTAGGTGCAATGCTCACTTCTTCCGGTCAGGCTGCAAACTTCTTTGCTCTTTTCAACATCTGCTCCGCAGGTGATCACATTGTAAGCTCTGCAGCAATCTACGGCGGAACCTTCAACCTTATTGCCGTCACTCTTAAGAAACTCGGCATTGACTGCACATTCCTGAGCCCTGATTCAACTTATGAGGAGCTCTGCGCAGCAGTTAAGGACAACACAAAGTGTTTCTTTGCAGAGACAATATCCAACCCATCACTGGATGTACTGGATATTGAAAAATTTGCAAAGGCTGCTCACGATAACGGCGTGCCCCTTATTGTTGACAACACTTTCCCCACACCTATCAACTGCCGTCCCTTCGAGTTCGGTGCTGATATAGTAACTCACTCCACCACAAAGTACATGGACGGACACGCCACAAGCGTAGGCGGAGTTATTGTTGACGGCGGAAAGTTTGACTGGACACAGAACGACAAGTTCCCCGGACTTACAACTCCCGATGAATCATATCACGGCATCACATACACCGAATCTTTCGGTAATGCCGCTTACATTACAAAGGCTACAACTCAGCTTATGCGTGACCTTGGCTCAATCGCCGCTCCTCAGAACGCATTTCTTCTGAACCTCGGCCTTGAAACCCTCTTCCTGCGTGTTGAACGTCATTGCAGCAACGCTCAGAAAGTAGCTGAATTCCTCGAGAAAAACGATATGGTTTCATGGGTCAACTATCCCGGACTTCCCGGAAACAAGTACTATGACCTTGCAAAGAAATATATGCCTAACGGCACCTGCGGAGTTATCTCCTTCGGCGTCAAGGGCGGCAGAGAAGCAGCTACAAAGTTCATGGATTCATTAAAGCTTGCAGCTATTGTAACCCATGTTGCAGATGCAAGAACCTGTGTTCTTCACCCTGCCAGCACAACTCACCGTCAGCTTAATGACGAGCAGCTTGAGGCAGCAGGCGTAAGCTCAGACCTTATCCGCCTTTCTGTTGGCATTGAAGATGTTGAAGATATTATCGAAGACATTCAGCAGGCTCTCGAAAAGGCTAAAGCATAAAAAAGTTAATATCATTACAACACAAAAGGCAGAACCGCTTTAGCGGCTCTGCCTTTTTGATTTACCTGTCATCAGTTATGCTGTTTTAAAAAACTTTTTGCCTGCCGTTTTAGCATAAATCAAAAGGGGTGCAGCACAGAGATAAAATATAATAATCGGAGAATAGACATACAAAACGAAAAGCGGTAAAACTGCAATACATGTATTCAGAATAAGAGCATAAAGAATCTTTCTGCTCTCTTCACATTCAAGCTCTTTCTTGTGGACTAACATGAATAATATTTGTGATAGAGCAACTACTACACTTAAAATACACACAACAAAGGTGTTTGTCTCAAAAAAGCCATCCAATACAGAGGGGAAATGTTGTGCTTTTATAATACGAGCTATCGCCTGCGCTATAATTGCAATCACACACAAAACAAAACCTGCCGCCATTATACAGGTTACTGCGGTGAAAATTTTATCTGTCCCTTTTCTGAAATCCTTTTGCGTAAACTCTGCCAAAATAAAAACAGGCGGAACCCACAAAAAGAGCATAGGCTCAAGATTGTGGAGAGACAAAAACCAGACCACCGGAACTTCAAGAATAAGATTTAAAAGTAAAACTATAATTAAAAATTTACCGCCCAGATTTCCCTTATACCTCCTTATATGGGAAACAATAAACAGCAACTGAGCCAGAATGGTTATTCCAACAAAAGCCCATATTACCTGCTCACTGAAAAATATACGGTTAAACTTAAATATCGATTCGGGAGGTGTACCGTAACAAATCCAACTATCAATAAGCAGGGTCGGCACAAACATTATGACCATAGCCCACGTTGCAACTGTAAAGATTTTATCTGAAATTTTGTAAAATTTACTTTCTTTCATAAAATCACCCTGTTTCTTATAAATCTATGATAAATCTCGATTGCATTATCAGACGTTATATAAAATCATATCATTTCAGCCGCCTCCTTTTAAAAAACAAATACCGATATATAAATAATCTCTTTTATCACCATTCATCAACACCAGTGTATCATTTTAAATAAAAAAATCAATATTAATAATTTAAAACTATTCATTATTTGCCCAATGCTACATTTTGTATCACCGCTATATATACTATAAAAGCAAAAAATCCCGCAGAATAATTTCCGCAGGTTGGAAGAATATCTTTAAATTTGAGCGAATTTCTTCCCAGTGACCCTTTCAAAGCCTTCTGCATAAACTGATTAAGACAGATGCTATAAGGGGGAACAGACATGAATAATCAAAATGAATCCTTTGAGGAAATGGTGGACAGATATAAAAAAGACTTGATGAAATATAAATCAAAACCCACTCAGGAAGAAAAGAGTGTACCAACGGTGTCCTTACAGGCTTCACCCGATCAGCTGAAGCTGGGCAGTGACAATGGTGAAGATCAGTCTGTGCCTTCGGCAAACACACAGACTGGATACCTTAAAGTCATGGTGAACGTGGGAAATAAAGCCATGCCCATAGAGGGCGCCTCTGTTCTCGTTACGGAAAACTATAACGGAAAGCAGATTTTGCAGTATTTCGGATTTACCGACAAAAGCGGAGAAACTCCAGTAATTCCTCTACCCGCTCCGCCTGTGGAAAACTCAGAAGCTCCTAAAGGGAAAAATGTATATGCGGTCTATGACATCAGAACCGATGCTCCTGGTTACCGCACCGTCATCAATCGTGGTGTACCGATTTTTGAGGGCATAACCTCTGTACAAAATGTACAGCTTAATCCTCTTCCAGGTGATCCCATAGAATACATTGAAAACGAACCCGACCTTTAAAGGAGGCTTTATTATGCTTGAAGGCGCACCTTATATTCCCGAATATATAACCGTCCACTTAGGGCCGCCGGACTCTGACGCACGAAACGTTACAGTTCCCTTTCCCGACTACATAAAAAATGTAGCTTCCAGTGAAATATATCCCACATGGCCTGAAAATGCTATAAGAGCCAATGTTTACGCTCAGGTAAGCTTTGCCCTTAACAGAATTTACAATGAATGGTACAGGAGCAAAGGCTATAATTTTGACATAACCTCTTCCACTGCCTTTGACCAGAAATACATCTACGGAAGAGACACATTCCAGAACGTCGATGATATTGTTGATGAGCTTTTCAACGACTATATAAAGCGCCGTGGCGATATTTCTCCCCTTGCGGCAAAATTCTGTAACGGAACTACCGTCACTTGCGACGGACTTTCCCAGTGGGGAACTGTGGATCTTGCCGAGCAGGGATATACCCCTTATGAAATATTGCAATTTTACTACGGCGATGATATAGACATAGTTGCGGATGCCCCCGTAAGAAACTTTCAGACCTCTTATCCCGGCACACCCTTAAAAGAGGGTGACAGAAGCAGCGCAGTAAGAGCCATACAGGTAAAGCTCAATCGTATAGGCAGAAATTATCCCATGATACCTTATGTTAACCCCGACGGATATTTCGGCCCAGAAACACGAAAAGCTGTTCTGGCATTTCAGAAGATTTTCAATATGCCGCAGACAGGAATTGTAAACAGCTCTGTCTGGTACAAAATAAGCTACATTTATGCTGCGGTAAAACAGCTTTCGGAACTCTCCTCCGAGGGAATTACCTTTGAAGAACTTGCAGGACGTTATCCTGACACCGTAAAACCCGGCGAAAAGGGCAACAACGTAAGACTTCTTCAGTATATACTAAATCTTCTTTCCGATTACTATTCCTATATTCCACGAATTAAAATAGACGGAGTTTACGGACCGAAAACCCAGGAGATTGTAAAGGAATTTCAGCGGCGTCAGGCACTTACTCCCGACGGTGTAGTAGGACCTAAAACATGGCAGAAACTTTTAGTTGCCTATCTTGGCATTGAGAAGTTTCTCTCTCCCGATCAAAAGCTTCCCGAAAGTCCTCTTGTGCCACAGATAGTTCTTAAGCCCGGCGATGAGGGTGACGATGTCAAAAAGCTTCAGGAGCTTATAAACAACCTGAGCAAGGTTTATGAGAACATACCTTCAGTTACAGCAGACGGCATATATGGTGCGAAAACTCAGGGAGCAGTAAAAAAGATACAGGAGCTTTTCGGACTTACTGCCGATGGAATTGCCGGGCCTAAAACCTTCGCTTTATTAGGACTGCTCTGCTATTCAGCAGGATGCCTATAATATTCCCTCAAGCTCCAGCAGATACCTTTTTCTTTCTAATCCTCCCCTGTACCCTGTAAGGGATGAATCAGCTCCTATTACCCTGTGACAGGGCACAATTATATTGACGGGATTTTTGTTGACTGCTCCACCCACAGCACGTGAGCCCTTTGGGTTTCCCACAGCAGCCGCTATTTCTCCGTAAGTGCGTGTTTCTCCGAAAGGAATTTTTGCGGTTTCCTGCCATACTTTCTTTTGAAACTCAGTTCCCTGTGTATTGAGGGGGACATCAAAAATTTTTCTCCTTCCGTCAAAATATTCTTTAAGCTGCTTTACTGCTTCTTTGACTATTATATTTTCGGCTTTTCTTTCTTCTTCCTCAGTCCACAATATACTTTTTATCCCCCTGTTGTCGCCTTTTATTTCGAGGCTTCCGACAGGGGTTTTTATTACTGCAAAATCCTCTTTGTTTAAATCAATATTTTCCCTTGCCGCTTCCCACAGATAAAATGATGCAATTGTACCATAAGGAGAGAATCTTTCCCTGAACTGCTCAAAAAGCTTTTTATCTATTTTTTCATACCCATAAAGGACACTAAGCCCTTTTCTTATTCCGAAATCACCGAAACTTAAAACGTTTTTTCTCTGTAATGCGAATATAAGTGTCATTTCCGCTGTCCATCGTCCGATTCCACGAAATGCTGTCAGCTCTTCTATTATTTCTTCGTCCTCTTTATTTTTAAAAGATTCCAGATCTGTTTTTCCGCTGCAGACGCTTTCGGCAAATGCTTTTATGTTTTCAGCTTTTTTAAGAGAAATTCCGCACTGCTTTATTTCCTCAGCAGTAAGTGCATTCAGCTTTTCAGGGGTAACCCCTCCGGTTATTTCTGAAAGTTTTTTCCGCACAGTCTCGAGGGCTGCGGAAGAAATCTGCTGTCCGGCGATACTGTCTATAACATTATAAAATATATCGCCGTTTACGCTTCTCTCGATTCTGCCCTTTTTTCTTATGTATTCTCCGAGCACCTTGTCTCGTTCTGAAAGGAATTGCATTTCTTTATCGGAATAGGAAAAATTCATGATATACCTCCGGAAATATTTATACATGGAACAGCAAAATTCTTTATGATATAATCACTCCAAAAGACGATGATTTCACGATTTTGATGTCTTTTTGAAAAAATTTTCACTTTTGGAGGATTTTACATGAAAATATTATTTCACTGTGATGAGTTTATGCCCTCAAACGCACCATGCGCCAAAAGAATGGGTGTAATCGCCTCCCATTTGGCGAAAGAGGGACACAAAATCACTGTTCTTACAAGCAGCTTAAATAAAAAATACGGCGAATATAAACCGCCTGAGGGGGTAAGGGTCAAATATGCGCCGTCAATCCCAATGGTTAAAAAGAATACCGTTTTCAGACTTCTTAATAACCTCAGCTTTGCGGCCACAAGCTTTTTCGCTTCCCTTACAGCAGGTAAAGCAGATGTTATTGTAACAACATCTCCTCCTCTGCTTCTTAGCATTTCAGGATATTTAATTTCAAAGGTAAAAAAATGCAAACTAATTTTTGACATAAGGGATATATGGCCCGACGTCGCCTGCGAAATAGGTGAACTTTCGGAAAAAAGCTTTATCTATCGTGCATTTAAAAAAATCGCAGACTTTATGTATAGAAAATCAGATGCCATTACAACTGTCAGCCCCGGAAAAGTTGAAAAGCTAAAAGAAAAGCTTGGCGAAAAATATGCTGATAAAATAAAGTATGTTGGCAACGGTCTTGACGGTGAGTTTGTTCTCCATTCAATTGACGAAAACGTAAAGGAAAAATACGGATTCGACCACCGTTTCACCTGTGTGTACGCAGGAAATATCGGAAAAGCGTATAACTTTGACCATGTGCTGAATATCGCTCATGAAGTGAGAGATATGCCTGTACGCTTCATGTTCTTCGGAAATGGAGCCGCTAAAAATGAGCTTATAGAAAAGGCAAGAAAAATGGAGCTTTCCAACATCACCTTCCAGGATCCCGTACCACAGCACGAGGTATTCACACTGCTTTCGAGTGCAGATTTAAGCATAATCCCTCTCAGAAGCGGAGAAATGCTTGACACAGTACCCATAAAGCTCTATGAGGTTCTTGCAAGCGGATGCCCTGTACTTCTCGGAGCCAAAGGAGATGCAAAGAATATACTTGACCACAGCGGTCTTGGAATTTCCGTTGACCCTGAGGACGAAGACGGATTCAAAAAAGCATTTTTTGAAATCTATGAAAAGAATTATACCAAAGCCCACCGTGAATTTGCAAAAACTCTTATGCTTAAAAAATATTCCCGTCAGAAATTTGCCGACGTAATGCACAACACAGTTAACGAGCTTGCAGGATAAAAACCAAAACACCTCTCTAAATTATTATAACTTTTCTTTTTCGTACTGCAAGAAAAAATCCCGCTCTGTTTTAATTTAACAGGGCGGGATTTAAATTTTTAAAGCCAAAACAACGTATTTACGTTACGCTACAAACAATAGCGTGACATTATATGTAAAATATGATTTAATTATACTGAGGTGATAATATGGCAAAAGTTGCGAAAAACATAAAACGGCTCAGAAACGCAAAAGGTCTTTCTCAGGAACAGCTTGCCGCCGAACTGCATATTTCAAGACAGGCGGTTTCGCACTGGGAAAATGACAGGACTCAGCCCGACATTGATATGCTCGAAAAGCTCTCTAAAGTTTTTGATGCTCCCATAGAAGAAATTATTTATGGTGAAAAAAGACAGACCACCCTTGAGCCTGATAAGAAAAAGCCGATAAATACAGCAACAATAATTCTCGCAGTACTCGGTTCACTCTTCGTGGCAATTGGTCTGATTTTTATATTCGTGACAGGATGGAAAAATTTCCCCATACCAGTTAAAACAATTTTCGCCTTTGTTCCCATTCTTGCAGGACAATTCTGTGCAGCTTTTGTTTATAAAAAGAAGATAAATCTCATCCCATGGCGTGAGGGAGCCTCTGTTCTCTGGTGCGCCGGAATTGTTGCAACAATTGCCATGATAAACAGCATTTATGACATCCACTTCGGCTACGAAAACTGTCTTATGATTGACGGACTGCTTTTCCTGCCTGCCATATTCTTTTTTGGTGCAGCGGTTCCTCTGGCAGCATATTACTACGCCATAATACACTGGGGTATATACAGGTTTGCATTGACAGAAAATCTTTTATATCTGCTTTTAACTGTCGCTTTATTCTTTGTTGGACTGATTTATCTGTACATTCACAAAAAAGAAAAAGAAGAGCCTATGTTCAAATTTTCTCTTTGGGTAAGCGCCGCAGGAGCCGTAACTTTAATTTATTTAGCATCTACTGCAAATTCTGCAATCTATCCAATGTTACCTTTGCTTATATGCACCACTGCATTTATGGCACTTGATAAAAATGATCGTGACTACTCAGTTCCATTTAAAATCGGAAGTCTCCTTGGTATAGTAGGAGTTGGATTTTCCGTATCTCTCCCTCTCTATTCAAAATATTACTGGATAGGTACGGATACTATGGAAGCAAAAGATTATTTTTTAATTGCATTTATGGCGATTATTGTAGCTATCGCAATATTTGCAGGAAGAAAAAATATAAAGGAAAACATTCATCGCAAAATATCGGTGTCAATTCTTTTCCTGTGGTCGATCATTCAAGGCATAATTCCATTTATTAATCTTGGCAACGAAAATTGGTTAAGAAAAACATTTTTGATAACATACTGGATTTTCGCCGTTACAATAAGTATCAACCTTATTCTTGGCGGAGTTCGTCACAGTGATTTTATAGAGATGAACAGCGGTCTGCTGCTTATTCTGCTCTATATAGGTTATCTCATCCTTTCTGCAAGCCTCGGAATGCTCTTAAGCGGACTTGTATTAATCATTTTGGGAGCCATACTCCTTACAGTGAATTTTGCACTTGCTAAAAATGTAAAAGGACTTTCAGTGGCACAAAAGGGAGGCGAAGACAATGCGTAAAAAGCTTTTTTATGTGCTTATCGGCATTTTTATAATTCAACTTCTCATTCCTGCCTACATGATAGGTTATTCCCTTTCCATTGAAAAGAATATTGAAAAAAATGGAGGAGTATATTATATAGAAATAGACCCGCATACTGTCGGAAAAGACAATAAAGTATACTTCAACGTATACGAAGAAGTGAGTCTGCGAAGAAATACAGAAAATAATCAAATGGGCGAAGACGTCAGCATGTACGTTCAGATTGACACAAATTCCGAAGGACTTGCGTATTTACACGATGTTTCATATAATCCGCCCAAATCCAGCAACTATATAAAAAATAAAGAAGAGGCTTTCAAATTTTTCCCGATAAACTACTATTCTCTTGATGATGACACTGCTCAGGCAATGGCACAGTATATTGAAGAAAACAGATTCCATAAATCATTTTTTGACTATGATAACCCGGACGACATGCGCAGAAGATATTCAGACATTATCACCGCCCGCATTACAGTCTACAAAGGTAAGGTTATTATTAAAGGAATAATGATTAACGACACTCCTATTGAGGAATATTTCAAAAATTCATAATCAATAAAAATACCAAAAGGACGCAGTTATTTGCTGCGTCCTTTATTTATTAAGAAGTTGTTACTTAAATTTAATTTTTATATTTGCGAAACCTGTCAAGACCTGTAAAACTGTCAAAATACGCATTTCAAAATGTTAAAGTCTGTATTTTAAGGCAAATACACGTTGTTGACAAATTATACCCCTTGACTTAATATAATATCAACGCCTTTAAGTTTTTTCATCTTATATATAATAATTTTCTGCTATCTTTTTATATAAAAATTGTTGAACCTTTGAAGGGAGTGTAAAAATGGAAAACGGAAAACAGAAAATTTCAATTGTAGTACCATGCTATAACGAGGAAGAGGCTCTGGAATTTTTTTATCCCGCAATATGCAAAATTGCAGATAAGATGGATTATCTTAACTGGGAATTCAATTTTGTAGACGATGGCTCATCAGATAAAACCTTGGACGTACTGAGAAGATTCTCTTTACAGGACGAAAGAGTAAGATACTCTTCATTTTCAAGAAATTTTGGCAAGGAAGCTGCAATGTATTCAGGTCTTGAAATGGCTACCGGTGATTATGTTGCTGTTATGGATGCAGATTTACAGGATCCCCCTGAGCTTCTTGAAGAGATGTACGGCTACCTTATAAGCGGAGAATACGACTGTGCCGCCACAAGAAGAGTTACAAGAAAAGGTGAACCTCCTGTTCGCTCTTTCTTTGCGAGAATGTTCTATAAAATAATAAACAAGACCCTTGACTTTGAAATCATGGACGGAGCAAGGGATTTCAGACTCATGACGAGAAAAATGGTAGATTCGGTTATTTCTATGAGCGAATACAATCGTTTTTCAAAGGGCATTTTCGGCTGGGTAGGATTCAGAACAAAGTGGATCCCCTACGAAAATGTGGAACGTGTTGCCGGAGAAACAAAATGGCACTTTGGAAAGCTTCTGCTTTATTCCCTTGAGGGAATAGTGGCTTTTTCCACCGCTCCTTTGATGATATCCTCAATTGCAGGTTTAATATTCTGCTTTTTAGCATTTGTCATGCTTTTAATAGTATTTTTCAAAACCATTATCTACGGAGACCCTGTAGACGGTTGGCCATCTCTTGCCTGCCTTATTCTGTTTATAGGTGGAGTGCAGCTTTTCTGTATGGGTATTTTAGGACAATACCTTTCAAAAATGTATCTTGAGGTAAAGAAAAGACCGATTTACATAGTAAAAGAAAATAACGAAGACTATGCAAAAACTTATAAGCAAGAAACTACTCTCACAAAATAATTTGAATTAATTCCCCGAACTTTCATCAGCTTTATTTTATTCAGCAATAAAATATACCGTTATGGGAGAATAAAAATGGCAAAACCTACGATAAATCAAATTGAATGGGCTAAAAAAGAATTCGGAGTAATAATACATTACGATATAACGGTTTTTGAACCTTCTTATCAGTTCAGAAAACAATGGGGCTACCATCCTGACCCCAAAGTTTTTAATCCTGTTTCTCTAAACACCGATCAGTGGATAAAAACCGCAAAAGATGCAGGTGCAAAATATGCTGTTCTTGTAGCAAAACACTGTACCGGTTTCTGTCTTTGGCCCACAGAGCCTTACAGCGTAAAGCACTCCTCCTACAAAGGCGATATTGTTGAAGAGTTCGTGCGTTCATGCAAAAAATATGGGCTCCGTCCCGGTCTTTATTACAGCTGCAGCTGTAACGGCTATATGAAAGTTGATAATCCCGGCCGTGTGCTCAGCGGAGACCCTCATGAACAGAGTGAATATATCGCCCTCGTGGAAAGACAGCTTACTGAGCTGTGGAGCCGCTACGGTGAAATGTTTGAAATATGGTTTGACGGCGGAATACTCAGTGTTAAAGACGGCGGTCCTAATCTTAAACCCATATATGATAGATTTCAGCACAACGCCGTAAGATTTCAGGGATTTTCAATTGACGGCGAAAACAATACCCGCTGGGTAGGAAATGAAAGAGGCATAGCGCCTTATGACTGCTGGTCTTCAACAGGCACTGAAGGACAGTTTGACGGAACTGTTGAGGATGAATCTACAGGAACAGGAAATCCTGATGGTAGGATGTGGGCTCCAGCAGAGTGTGATACTCCCAACAGAACAAAGGAATGGTTCTGGAAAAAGGAAGAGGAATATAAAGTTATCTCCGCTGATAAACTCACGGATATTTATTATCAATCTGTAGGAAGAAACTGCAATCTTCTTTTGGGAATGGTTATTGATGACCGTGGCCTTGTACCGGAAAAGGATGCAGAACAAATGCATCTATTGGGAGAACGCATAAAACATCGTTTTGCCAATCCCCTTGCTTCAGCTAAAGGAAAAGACCGCAGCATTACAATATCTTTTGAAAAAAAGACATATATCGACCACATTGTAATTTGCGAAAACATTGAAAACGGCCACTGCGTAAGGGATTTTTCCGTTGAACTTATACGTTCAGGCAAACCAGTCAGAAAAATTTCAGCTAAAGCAATAGGCAATAACCGCATTTTCAGGTTTTCCAAAACAGCTGTGGAAAGTGTAAAACTTATTATAAATGAGTGCGTTGGACAGCCTGAAATAACTGATTTTTCATGTTACTGCGCTGATGATTATACGCTCCGTGAAAAACTTAAGCTTACCTTTGAAAAAATATTCACACCATCAAAAGCTTAAGATTAAATATTCAAAGTAAAAAGGGAGGATTTAAAATCCTCCCTTTTTATTTTAATTAAAACTTTGAAACCTCTGTAAGTTTATAGGACGCTACATCCTTTTCAAAGCTGACTGCTTCAAATTTCCAGACTCCGCCGCCCTCAAGGTTATTTACATTTGCAAGAGCCGTGCCCAAAAGAGCACCCTCAGAGTCATAAAGAGAAAAAGTTACCTGAACATAAGAATATGTTTTATCAGTATTGTTGATAACCTTACCTGTTATCTTTGTGGAAATCTCATCTGTTGTCATATTCAAATCGGTGACTTCCAGATCCTCTTTCTG
Source organism: uncultured Oscillospiraceae bacterium (assembly GCA_958366985.1). Classification (GTDB taxonomy): domain Bacteria; phylum Bacillota; class Clostridia; order Oscillospirales; family Acutalibacteraceae; genus UMGS263. The sequence goes on along the minus strand of CATXDC010000005.1, from coordinate 78,043 downwards.
AGTTTGCTTTTCAGTCTGAACCTGTCCGCTCTGTGATCCGGAACCAGCATCTGTTTTAGGAGTGTCATCTCCGCCTGCTGCGCTACTTCCTATAATAATTACTACTGCAACTATAATTACCCAAAACCACCATTTTTTATAAAACTTCTTTTTGGGCTTTGCTGATACGTTTGCTACATTATTCTCTTCCATTTTCATACCTCCTTGATTGAATATTATCATATACGTTTGGTAATGTCAATTGATATTTTTTCCAAATGTATATATTTGTGTTTAACCTTTTATTTATGGAATTATACTATCGGTAAGAGGTGCTTGTACATGAATACAATTGGACAACGAATTAAAGCTTTGCGTGAAGATTTAGATTTAAGTCAAAAAGAGCTTGCTGCAAATGTAAATATCACTGAGGCAACTCTGTCAAGATATGAAAATGATTTGAGAGAACCTAAGGTAAGCATAATTGTGCGCTTGGCAAAGGAACTTAATACCACTACGGATTTTCTTTTAGGATTATCTGAAAATCCATATTACGATAAAAATCAGGCAACATTAGGATTAGGAGAAGTAAAACTCCTTAAACTTTTTTACAATCTTTCTTCAATTAACAAGGTACGTATAATTGAAAGAGCTCAAGCCTTGGCAGAGATGCAGGAAAACGGTCAAAATGACAAATAACATTCATTATCTTAAGGGAGGATTTAAAATCCTCCCTTTTTACTTTAATTAGAACTTTGTAACCTCTGTAAGTTTATAGGACGCAACATCCTTTTCAAAGCTGACTGCTTCAAATTTCCAGACTCCGCCGCCCTCAAGGTTATTTACATTTGCAAGAGCCGTGCCCAAAAGAGCACCTTCTGAGTCATAAAGAGAAAAAGTTACCTGAACATAAGAATATGTTTTATCAGTGTTGTTGATAATCTTACCTGTTATCTTTGTGGAAATCTCATCTGTTGTCATATTCAAGTCGGTGACTTCCAGATCCTCTTTCTGAGTTTGCTTTTCAGTCTGAATCTGTCCGCTCTGCGATCCGGAACCAGCATCTGTTTTAGGAGTGTCATCTCCGCCTGCTGCGCTGCTTCCTATAATAATTACTACCGCAACTATAATTACCCAAAACCACCATTTTTTATAAAACTTCTTTTTGGGCTTTGCTGATACATTTACTACATTATTCTCTTCCATTGTTCTAATACCTCCTTGATTTAAAGGATATCATGACCGCCAATTTAAATCAATTGACATTTTTACTAATGTATACAATTGTAATTTACATAAAATATACAAACGTTTACAATTGTAATCAGAGCTGTATATGTATACTCCTTTGTGAACTTAAAATTTTAGGCATTTTAAAAACAAAACAAGCGGACTGAATAAATCAGCCCGCTTTTATTGATTTAATGTTCATTTTATACCCTTTGCAGCGCCGGAGGCTCTGTTTCAATGAGGGATGCGCTTTCACGCTTCTTCAATATTCTTTTCATGAATATAAGATAGATTATCACCGAAACGGCAGGTCCTATTATGTCGGAAAGAGGTTCCGCATAAAATACCGCTTTTGCTCCGAAAAACATGGGAAGCAGAAAAATTGCTGCAAAATATATTCCCTTTCTCCAGAAGGAAAGGGGCAGAGAAAACTTAACCTGTCCCATTGCCGTAAAGCCGTCCACTATCTCGTACTGAATACCAAGAGGTATTATTGCCAGAGTACAGATTCTTACGGCTTTCATGGTTTCTTCCAAAAGCTCCGGATCTGATGTGAAAAGTCTTACAAAGTAGATACCGCAAGTCCAGGAAAGCACAAACATAATTCCTGTAAAGGCAACACACAGTAAAAAAATGTATCTTTGCGCTTTCTTTACACGTCCAGTATCCCTTGCGCCGTAATTATAGCCCAAAATTGTCTGAGTTCCTCCTGTAATACCACCCAAAGGCATTGTTACAACCAGCATCAAGCTCTGCACTATTGTAGCACAGGTAACAAGCATATCGCCCTGCTCAGGTCCTCCGTAGTGCTGCAAAACACTGTTCATTGCAATAATCATTACATTATCGAGAGCTATTATGGCAAAGGGAGAAAAGCCTAAAACAAGTATTTTTCTTATTATTTTAAAGCTGTATCCTGAAAAGGTTATTTTTACGGGAACCTTTTTGCCAAAGAGGAAACTTAGTACATAAATACAGCTCGCAATCTGTGAAATGACGGTAGCAATTGCTGCACCCTTTACTCCCATATCAAAAATGAAAATAAAAATGGGGTCCAGTATAATATTTGAAACAGCGCCGATCATCACAGACTTCATGCCTTTTTTGGCGTATCCCTGACAGATTACAAACTGATTCATTCCCACTGACAAAAGGGCAAAAGGCGTTCCCATCATATATGTAAGAAAATATTCAGTGGAGTAAGGAAGAGTCACTGAGCTTGCGCCGAACACACGAAGCATGGGCGTTGCCAAAGGCATGACAACCGCCATTAAAATAACGGAAATAACACACAGAGATAAAAAGCTGTTGGCGAGAATCTTTTCCGCCGCTTTAACATTCTTTTCGCCAAGACGTATGCTCATAAGGGGCGAACCGCCTATTCCGATGAGGAAAGCCGCAGAACCTACCATCGTCACAACGGGACCGCACACACCAACTCCCGCTAAAGCTATATCGCCTGTTCCGGGAATATTTCCGATATATATTCTGTCAACTATACTGTAAAGAACACTGACAAACTGTGCAAGCATACTGGGCAGCGCTATGCGGAAAACAAGGCTGCTGATTTTATCACGTCCGAGATCGTTCTCCTTTTTCATTCTTACCCCTCTTTAACGCAAACTTCTCAAAATTCACTCAAACAAACAGCCCGCTTTAAGCAGGCCGAAAATATTCTAATAAACCCATCCTGTTTTGTCAAGAGGTACGCATTTTTGCTGAATTTTATACTTTAGTCTGCAAAGATTGCATTTTAAAATCTTGTGTATTTACACAAATCCGAAAAGCAATACAAATTTTCCTGATACATATACAGACTAAATGAAAGATTGAAAAAACAGGGACTTTTTGATACAATCGTTTTATATAGTCGTATATAATAGTGCGAATAACTAAGGTGCTGCGAAAGAAGGATAAACTCATGAAACATTGCGGAACACAAAGGCTAGAGACAGATAGATTGGTTTTAAGAAGATATGTAAATGAAGATGCAGCAGCAATGTACAAAAATTGGGCATCCGACAAAGAAGTCACCAAATTTTTGATGTGGCCAGCTCATTCGAGTCAAGATATAAGTCAAAAAATAACAGAAGATTGGGTAAAACAATATTCTGATGAAAGTTGTTATCATTGGGCCATTGTGCTTAAAGACAACGGAGATGAACCAATCGGCGATATTGCTGTAGTAAATATGAATGAAGAAATTTCAATGGTACACATTGGCTATTGCATCGGAAAAGCGTGGTGGCATCAAGGAATTACATCAGAAGCTCTCAAGGCAGTTATGGATTTTTTGTTTGATGTAGTAAATGTAAATAGAATTGAATCAAGACATGATCCTAAAAATCCTAATTCCGGCAAGGTAATGAAAAAATGTGGAATGAAATATGAGGGAACTTTACGTAGCGCTGATTGGAATAATCAGGGCATTTGTGACGCTTGCTATTACGCATTGTTAAAATCAGAACGCTGACTCCCAGTTTATAAAACTTAAAAATTTTAATTTAATTTGATATATGTTAACTATCATTGATAAAAGTAAAAAACGATGACTTGTGAAAATATCACTTGTCATCGTTTTTTTATATAGAAATTACTTTCTTATGGGACTTGCCAATTAAAGCCGTCCTTTTTCAGTATCTTTTGTTTTAATCCAGTTCAAACTGACCTGTATAAAGCTGATAATATTTACCCTTCTGCTGGAGAAGCTCATCATGGCTTCCTCTTTCGATTATCTCACCGTGTTCCAGAACCATAATGGCGTCGGAATTGCGGACTGTTGAAAGTCTGTGGGCAATTACAAATACCGTTCTGCCATGCATAAGCTTATCCATACCCTTTTCGATAAGCTCCTCAGTACGTGTATCAATGGAGCTGGTAGCTTCATCGAGAATAAGTACCGGCGGATCTGCAACGGCGGCTCTGGCGATAGCAAGCAGCTGACGCTGTCCCTGACTAAGGTTTGCACCGTCGGAGGTGAGCATTGTGTCATATCCGTGAGGCAGACGCTTGATAAAGGAATCTGCATTGGCAAGCTTTGCTGCATTTTCGATTTCTTCTTCGCTTGCATCAAAGTTACCGTAAGCAATATTTTCACGAACAGTTCCTGTAAACAGGTGGGTATCCTGAAGAACCATTGCAAGGCTTCTTCTCAAATCACTCTTTTTAATCTTCTTGACGTTAATTCCGTCGTAAGTAATTTTACCCTCTTCAACATCATAGAAACGGTTAATAAGGTTTGTAATTGTAGTTTTACCCGCTCCCGTTGAACCAACAAAGGCAATCTTTTCGCCGGGTCTTGCATAAAGGGAAATGTCGTTAAGAACTGTCTTCTTGCCGTCATAGCTGAAAACAACGTTATGGAAACGCACATCGCCTCTAAGAAGAGTATAAGTGAGTGTTCCGTCAGAATGGGGATGCTTCCATGCCCATGTGCCTGTACGTTTTTCGCTTTCGGTAATATTTCCGTTTTCATCCACATTGCAGTTTACAAGAGTTACATATCCGTCATCTACTTCAGGCTTTTCGTCGAGAACATCAAATATACGCTCAGCACCTGCAATAGCTGAAATAAGAGTATTAAACTGCTGCGAAATCTGAGTTATCGGCTGTGAAAAGCTTCTTGTATACTGAAGAAATGCTGCAACGGAACCTACTTTGAGCATTCCGCCGATTACAAGAAATGCACCCGCTGTTGTAGTTATAGCATAGTTTACATAAGAAAGGTTACCCATAATAGGCATAATAACGCTCGCATAGGTGTTCGCCTTTGTAGCCACATGACGGAGTTCTTCATTAAGTCCGGCAAACTCCGCTTCCGCCTCTTTTTCATGACAGAAAACCTTAACTACTTTTTGTCCTTCTATGAGCTCTTCGATATATCCGTTTGCAGCGCCCAATGCATTCTGCTGCTTTTTAAAGTATTTAGCACTCTTTCCACCTATCTTCTTTACGCAGAAAAGCATGACAATAAGCATGAGCACGATAAAGATTGTGAGAATGGGGCTGATAACAAGCATCATAATAAATGTACTTACTACGCTTACTGTTGAAGAAAAGAGCTGTACAACGCCGTTTGAAAGAGCTTCACGAAGTGTGTCCGCATCGTTTGTATAGCGGCTCATAAGTTCGCCGTGAGTGTGTGTATCAAAATATTTAAGTGAAAGATCTTCCATGTGGTTAAACAGATCGCCCCTTATTTCATTCAGGGTTTTCTGCGAAACATAAAGCATTATTCTTCTGTAAGCAAAAGATGAAAGAGAAGCCACAGCATAAATGCAAGCCATAAATGCAAGCATTTTTATAAGAGGAAGGAAATCTGCTCCTGACGGATTAGTGCCGATAAGAGGCGTAATATAATCGTCGATTATAGGCTCAAGCATATAGGTACCTGCAACATTGCCAAGACTGCTCAAAAGCACGAAGAACATTACAAGAATCAGCAGGAGCTTGTGTTTTTCAAGATACTTTGCAAGTCGCTTTATGGTATTTTTAAGATTTTTGGGTTTCTGAAATCCGCCCGGTCTTCCGCCGGGGCCGCCTCTCATAGGTCCTGCCATTATTCTTCAACTCCCTTCTGCTGTGAATAGTAAATCTGACTGTATATCTCATTGTTTTTCAGAAGCTCCTCATGAGTTCCGAAACCGTTTATCTTTCCGTCTTCAAGAACGATTATGCGGTCTGCATCCATTATTGAAGTAACTCGCTGAGCAATTATGATTGCTGTGATATGACCGAAGTTTTCACGGAATGCTTGACGGATTTTAGCATCAGTAGCAGTATCTACGGCGCTTGTACTGTCGTCAAGGATTATTATCTTAGGCTTTTTAAGCAGAGCTCTCGCTATGCAAAGACGCTGCTTCTGTCCGCCGGATACATTGACTCCGCCCTGACCTAGGTCAGTATCATAACCGTCCGGGAATGAAGTGATAAACTCATGGGCCTGAGCCGCTTTACAGGCTGCTTCAATTTCTTCATCGGTGGCATTTTCATCGCCCCAGCGAAGATTATCTTTGATTGTTCCTGAGAAAAGAACGTTCTTCTGAAGAACCATAGCAACACTGTTTCTGAGAGCTTGAAGGGAATAATCCTTTACATCCTCGCCGCCTACAAGCACTTGACCGGCTGTGACGTCATAAAGACGTGGTATAAGCTGAACAAGTGTTGATTTTGAAGAGCCGGTTCCACCGATAATTCCTATGGTTTCACCGGATTTAATTTCCAGATTGATATTTTCAAGTACATCTCTTTCAGAATCGGCATTATAACGGAAGCTTACATTCTTAAACTCAATGGAGCCGTCCTTTACCTCGCTGAGCATTTTTTCGCCGTCTTTAAGGCTGCTTTCTTCTTCGAGAACTTCAACAATACGTGCCGCAGATGCCTTTGACATTACAAGCATGACAAAGACCATTGAAACCATAAGCAGTGACATAAGTATCTGAGTGATATATGTTAAAAAGCTTGTAAGTGCGCCGACTTCCATCTGACCGAAGACGATCTGTCTGCCACCAAGCCACAGTACGGAAATAATGCAGGAGAACATAACGATCATCATAAGGGGATCGCCGAAAATCATTACCTTTTCCGCTTTGATTGAGAACTCCATAAGTTCATCATTAACTTTTGCAAACTTGCTCTTCTCAAACTTTTCACGGACATATGCCTTGACCGCTCTTATGGCAATAAGGTTTTCCTGTACAACGGCGTTAAGTTTATCGTATTTTTTAAACATAACAATAAAACGAGGATATGCCATTGACATGAAAATTGCAATGCCTATTGCCAGCACCGGTATAGCAAAAACAAGCACAGTTATAAGGCTCTTGTTTACAGCATATGCCATGGTAAGTGCACTTACAAACATTACGGGAGCTCTTACACAAACACGAAGAATCATAACAACAGCTGTCTGTATTCTTGTAACGTCTGTTGTCATTCTGGTTACAAGGGAAGCTGTGCTGAATTTATCAACATTGGCAAAAGAAAATCCCTGTATTTTCGAAAACATTGCGCTTCGAAGTTCTGCACCGAATCCCATGGCCGCTTTTGATGAAAAGTAAGAACCCATTGCTCCGAAACAAAGGGACATAAGAGCCATTCCAATCATCAAGAGGCCTGTTTCCATAACCTTTTGAGTATCGCCCACTGGGATATACTCATCAACGATAGTTGCCATAAGCATAGGTATTCTTACCTCTGCAAAAACCTCGCCTACCATCATAAGCGGAGCTAAAATTGCTGCCAGCTTATATTTTGAAAGGAAAGGCGTCAATTTTCTTATCATTGTTTTTCCTCCTTTTTATCATTTGATAAAATCTGTTTTTCCTCTGCAATAAGACGGCAAAAATCTTCGTGACTGAACTGCTTGCCTGAAATGTTGACTATCATGCGGTCAAGATACTCTTTTAATATTCGGAGCTCTTCGCTTGTAAATCCCGCAAACAAGTCGTCATCTACCGAATCAAAGATTTTCCGGCACTTATTCATAAGCTCTACTCCCTTTTCGGTTGCTGAAAGCCTGTTAGTCCTTGAATCCTTTTCATCTACCGTTCTTGTAATCAGCTGAGCTTTTTCCATGCGCTTTACGCTCATTGCAATTGACGGCTGAGAAACATGCATTTTTTCAGCAATTTCCTTTTGAGTACAGCGGTCATTCCTGATAATATAATCGAGAATAAATTTTTGTCCCGCATGGATTCCACTCTCATTAGCCACTTTGTAGATTTTCATCCTGTGAAGCAGAGTAAGCTGATTTAGTCTTCCAACCACTTCCATTTTATAATTACTCACTTTTTTGTCCCCTTATCCTCTAATAGTTAACATGTTAATAGTTAATCAGTTAACCATTACAGTTTACACCCACATTTCTTAATAGTCAACACTTTTTATGCTAAAATATAGCATTACAAATACAGACATCTTTTGTTGGTTTTGCTAAATTCATGCTAAATAAAAAACTCTGCACATTAAAGTTAATGCACAGAGTTCTTTGATAATACTATTAATATTTTACAAGGTAATTGTCAAGCTCCCACTGGGAAATCTTTGTTCTGTACTGCTCCCACTCAGCGCTCTTTGCTTCGGCATACTTTTCATAAACATGATCGCCAAGAGCGTTTCTTGAGAACTTACTCTTCTTAAAGTGACGAAGTGCTTCCTCAAGAGATGCAGGAAGAGTTTCGATTCCGTCAGCTGCTCTCTCTTCAGCAGTCATATCATAAATGTTGCGGCTTGTTGACTCAGGGGGCATAAGCTCTCTCTCAATACCATCAAGACCTGCAAAAAGGCAAATAGCCATTTCAAGATAGGGGTTGCATGCAGGGTCTGCGCTTCTGAGCTCAACTCTTGTTCCGGCGCCTCTCGCTGTGGGAACACGGATAAGTGAGCTTCTGTTTGAAGCAGACCAGGCTATATAAACCGGAGCCTCATAGCCGGGAACAAGTCTTTTATATGAGTTGACAATGGGGTTTGCAATAGCAGTAATACTCTTGATATGCTCCATTATTCCGGCGATAAAGTGAAGAGCAGTTTTGCTAAGACCATAAGGTCCGTTTTCATCGCAGAATACATTCTTTCCGTCTTTGAAAAGTGACATATTGGTATGCATACCGGAACCGGCAATACCGTAAATAGGCTTTGGCATAAATGTTGCATGAAGCCCATGCTGCTGTGCCATGATCTTTACAACATATTTAAATGTCATAACGTTATCGGCAGTTTTAAGAGCATCGTCATACTTAAAGTCAATTTCATGCTGTCCTTCAGCTACCTCGTGGTGAGATGCCTCAATTTCAAAGCCCATCTCCTCCAATGCAAGGCAGATATCTCTGCGGCAGCTTTCACCAAGGTCAATGGGTCCTAAATCGAAGTAACCGCCCTTGTCGTTGGCAATAGTTGTAGGATTGCCCTCTTCATCAGTCTGGAAAAGGAAAAATTCACATTCGGGACCAACTTTAAAGGTGTATCCCATTTTTTCAGCCTTTTCAATAGCTCTCTTAAGAACGTTTCTTGGATCTCCGCTGAAAGGTGTGCCGTCAGAAAGATGTACATCACAGATAAGTCTTGCAATTTTACCGTGTCTTGACTCCCACGGGAAAATTTCAAAGGAATCATAATCAGGATAAAGGTACATATCTGACTCCTCAATGCGCACAAATCCTTCGATTGAAGAACCGTCAACCATACATTTATTGTCCAGTGCTCTCTCAAGTTGACTTACGGTTATAGCGACATTTTTAAGTGTACCGAGAATATCAGTAAACTGAAGCCTTACAAAAGCAACGTCGTTTTCTTTAGCCAATCTGAGTATATCTTCCTTAGTATACCTTCCCAATTTCAATTCCCCCTGATAAAGATCATAATATCCATTATGTAAAGTTACTGCGAATCATCTGCAAAGAACTACGCAGCAGCTTAACGAAAAAAGAGCAAAAACCAGTTCGGATGAAAAAGTTTTGCCCTATCCAAAATTATTTTAATGTTTATCATGCATTTTTGTCAATACTCATATTACAGCAAAGTAAGTTTTTTTGATTGTTTTTATTGACAAAAATTACCAAAATGGTATAATTAGGTTCGTAATGTTGTTTTTATCCAATTGATACAGGGATATCGTCCGTCAGGATGAGGAGGAAAATTTGATTGAAGCTCGAGTGGCATCAGACAGCTTCTTTTCAAAACTGGAATTTATCTTATTGCCTTTTGATTTCCGGTGTATCACAGCTGCGTTTTGGCGTAGGAGTTATAAGTCAAAGCACAGCTGGGGAAAATAAGGCATTTTGTTTCGGCCTGACAAGCAGCCGAAAAGCGGCAGTAGATTTTCTTGAAGCTGCGGCACGAAACAACGTTCTTCCAAGTAATTTCGGCGAAGTGGCTGAAGACTGGTTTTCCTGAAATCAGAAAAGTGCCTGCGCACACAGGTTTCCGGCTTTTTAGGCGGGAATCTGTGTGCGCAGGTTTTTTGTTTTTTCTTTAGTTTTCCTTTTACTTTATCTTACAAGTATACCGTTATCGCTGTACAGCAGGAAAAAGATATTCTCCTCTTCGCCTGTGACTGCATTTATATACACAAGCAATTCCTCATTGCCTGTTCCCTCACACCAGAATTCATAGCAAAGCACCTCACTGCCTGAATCAGTGGGAATAACCGCAGTTTTTATATCTTTAACGGTAAGATAGGGGCTCAAAGATTTTTTTGCATTTTCCGCTGTCAGAAGAGGGTTAACGTCACTTCTTGCAAAGTGATTTACAAGATATCCTCTTGCGTCAAAGGAGATGATTTTTCCCGTATCCATTGCAACGCTGACCTTTATAAGATCCGGATAGCAGATAACTCCATCCTGCACATAAGCGAAGTTTACTGTGCATATTCCATCGTTTATTGAATAATAGCTTTCTTTCATATTGCTGATGCCATGACTTTCAAGATATTTAAGACCTCTTTCAACGGCTTCTTCCGCTGAAAGCTTTGATACTCCGGCATAGCTGCTTCCCAGAATATAAGAAAGATATCCGCCCTTTTTGGTTATGCTTATAACCACTCCGTCTTCCTCACTGCTGAAAGTGTAGGAAGCCAGTGAGCCGTTTTCATCTTCTCCACGCTTAAGCTTTTCAACAGGTATTCCCGAATAGTTTGCAGCAGCCTCAGCGGCAGCAGCTTCTGATACCTCTTCTTTTCCTTTGAGCATTTCAGGCTCTTTCTGAAGTATATGGTCAGAAAAAGGTCCGTCATATATTAAAGTTGGGTAATCTACAAGAGCCTGCTCTGCATCGCTTATAGCAGTTTCAAAATTCATACTGTCCATTTCTTTGCCCATCGCTGCAACTGCTTCATCGGTGTTTTCAAATGTAAGTGCACCGTTTTCAAGATATGCACACATATTTTCAAGTCTTGAAGTGAGTTCCTTTGAATATTTAATGAGCTCCTCTAAACTTTTGTATTCCTCTTCACTGATTTTCTCACCGCTGGCTGCTTTTTCACTTAAGCTGCTGCAAAAAGCACCTACTTGTGACAAAAACTTGAAGGTGTTTTCAAGGAGTATATCCGAAACCGGCAAAACACTCAGACAACTTTTGGCCTGTGCCGCTTCACGCCATATTTCGGAGGACAGTTTTTCGGCCATTGGAGCAGTAGCTGTATAAAATTCCTTACTCAGACCCTGCTGAATATTTGACATACAGGTCGTAAGCTCCGTAAGCGCTCGCTGCTGTGAATTAGTGTTTATTCTTTCAAGATTTTCCGCTCTTACATAGCCGGAAATCGCCGCCGCACTGAGTGCAACAAATGCAGCACATATAAAGCTTACAACTTTTATAATGCTTCTCTTCGATTTTATTACCATAAAATCACTCCCGAAAAATTAAGTAGTTGTTATACAAGAAAGCTTCTTCTTTATAATCTGCCAAAAATTATAAAAATATACCTTATGTGTAAATTTTGTAAAATTAAAATCCTTTCTTATGCATTATTTAATTGTATAATTTTAAAGGTTTGTTCATTGAAACGAAGTCCAGTTTGTTGTATACTTAATATGTATATCTGTATATAAATAACGGAGGCATTTTTTTGGAAGCTTATCTTGATAACAGTGCAACTACTCCGGTTTGCCGTGAGGCAGCCGATAAAATAATGGAGGCAGTTACCTCTCTATACGGTAATCCCTCATCCTTACACGAAAAGGGATTTGAAGCTGAAAAGCTGCTAAAGGATTCCAGAACCAAGGTGGCAAAGGTTCTCTGCTGCGAAACGGACAGGCTCTTTTTCACAGCCGGAGGAACAGAAGCCAACAATCTTGCCCTTTTCGGCACTGCACGCTCCATGAAAAGAAGCGGCAATAAAATAGTGACAACGGCTTTTGAGCATCCCAGTGTTGCAAAGTGCATAGACGCACTGGAGAACGACGGATTTAATATCACCCGCATTGCGCCGGATGGTTCAGGCAATATTCCCACAGAAGCTTTCAGAGAGGCTATCGACGAAAACACAATTCTTGTTGCAGTCATGGCAGTAAATAACGAAACGGGAAGCATACAGCCCATAAAAGAAATCCGCAGTATTATCGAAGAAAAACATTCTCCCGCTCTTTTCCACTGCGACTGTGTTCAGGCTTTCGGAAAAGTGAATATGCGAACAATCACCCCATTTGTTGACACTATGAGCATAAGCTCCCATAAAATCCACGGTCCTAAAGGTGTCGGAGCATTATACATTAAAAAAGGAATACGTCTTTCTCCTCTCATTTTCGGCGGAGGACAGGAACACGATATACGTCCGGGAACAGAACCCATGCCGGCAATTGCAGGCTTTGGAGCAGCAGCGGCAGCTCTGCCAAACCCTGAGAAAACTCTCGAAAAAGTGTCACAGCTCAAAGAAAGACTTGTTTCAAAGCTTTCACAATTTGACGACGTGGTTATTAATTCTCCTGATAATGCACTCCCCTATGTAATCAATCTTTCGGTTCTCGGTATACGCTCAGAACCTATGATAAACTTTCTCTCAGATATGGAAATCTATGTTTCCGCAGGTTCTGCCTGTTCAAAGGGGCATCGCAGCGAAGCCCTCACGGCTCTGGGCATAAGCCCCGACAGAATAGACAGCGCATTGAGAGTAAGTCTTTCAAGATTTACCACAGAAGAACACATTGATATGCTTGTTGACGGCATAGATAAATGCAGAAAATTTTTACGCAGGAGCAAAAGATGAAAGAAGTAATACTTATTAAAAACGGCGAGCTTGCTTTAAAAGGGCTTAACCGTTCCACATTTGAAGACATTCTTGTTAAGAACATTCGCAGAAGACTTAAATCAGCAGGAGATTTTGATTACATAAAATCCCAGTCCACAATTATAATCGAACCTAAGGACGAAAACTGCGATTTTGAAGCTGCTCAGGAAGCAGTGAGCAGAATTTTCGGCATTGCTGGATTTTCCCGTGCTGCAGCAGTGGAAAAGGATTTTGACACGGTAATCGAAATCAGCGGAGCTTATCTTGAAGGAGCACTTAAAAACGCCAAAACCTTTAAGGTAGAGGCTAAAAGATCAGATAAAAAATTTCCCCTTACTTCTCCCGAAATCAGCAGGGAAATGGGCGGACATCTGCTCTCAGTGTATCCCCACCTTAAAGTAGATGTGCACAACCCGGAAGTTACCGTAATGGTAGAGGTAAGAGATAAATACATTTTCCTCCACGGCACTCAGATAAAAGGCGCCGGCGGCATGCCCGTGGGAACAGGAGGAAAAGCGGGAATACTCATCTCCGGCGGAATCGACAGTCCCGTCGCTGCATGGATGATGGCAAAGAGAGGCATAGAGCTTACTGCAATCCATTTTGCCTCTCCCCCATACACAAGCAAAAGAGCTGAGATGAAAGTTGTAACCCTTCTCGAAAAGGTTGCAAAGTACAGCGGCAGAATGACAATGTTCACCGTACCTTTCACCGAAATTCAAGAGCAGATTAAGGACAACTGTCCCGAAGAGCTTTTCACACTTATTATGCGCCGTGCAATGATGAAAGCTGCGGAAAAAATTGCAAGAAAAGAAAACTGCCAAGCTCTTATTACAGGCGAAAGCGTCGGACAGGTTGCAAGCCAGACTATATATGCCCTTGCATGTACAGACGCTGCGGCAAATATGCCTGTATTCCGTCCCCTTATAGGAATGGATAAAGATGAGATAATTGAAATTTCCCGTAAAATCGACACCTTTGAAACCTCAATTCTCCCCTATGAGGACTGCTGTACAGTGTTTACACCTAAACATCCGAAAACACGTCCCAATTTAGGGGATATTGAAAAGGCGGAACAGCTTATCCCTCTTGAAGAACTTGTGGAAAAAGCTGTAAACGGAGCTCAGATCAGAACCGTAACCGCCTGATTTATCCTTTATTTCCCAAGGAGAGCGATAAAATGAAATGCGAAATATTGTCCGTTGGAACGGAGCTGCTTTTAGGAGATATTCTAAATACCGACGCACAGTTTCTTGCAAGAGAGCTTGCGGCAATGGGCTTTACAATGCAGCATCAGGCTACTGTCGGAGATAACCCCGAACGTCTGCGTGAAGCCGTAGAACATGCCCTTTCAAGAAGCGATATAATAATAACTTCTGGAGGTCTCGGCCCCACAGCCGACGACATAACAAAGGAGATTTGCGCCGAAGTTATGGGAATCCCCCTTGTGCTTCATGAGGAAAGTCTTCAGCGTATGCTTGACTTTTTCAGCCACAGAAAAAGCGGAATGCCCGAAACAAACCGCAAACAGGCATATCTGCCAGATGGCGGAGTAGTTTTCAGAAACGATCACGGCACTGCTCCCGGATGCGCTATGGAGCGTGACGGCAAGTGTATAATCTGTCTCCCCGGTCCTCCCCGTGAGCTTTATCCCATGTTCAATAATTTCGTAAAGCCCTATCTTTCCGAAAAATCCGGCATGGTTATTATCTCACACAATGTCCGCACTTTCGGCATAGGAGAATCCTTGATGGCTGAAACAGCCGGCGAGCTCCTCGATATGCAAAACCCCACAGTGGCTCCCTATGCCAAAGATGGTGAAGCACTTCTGAGAGTCACCGCCAGAGCAGAAAATGAGGAGAAAGCGGAAGAGCTTATAAAGCCCGTTATAGAGGAAATCGAAAGTAGACTTGGCAAATTTATATACGGCATTGACGTTTCCAGTATTCAGGAAAAGGTTGTAGAGCTTCTTAAAGAAAAGAAGATGAAAATCGGTCTTGCGGAATCCTGTACAGCAGGCTATATTGCAAAAAGGATAACGGAAATTCCCGGTTCTTCGGAGGTTTTCGACTGCGGCATAGTATCCTATGCAAACCACATCAAAGAACAGATTCTCGGTGTTCCTCACGATGCCATAGAGAAAAACGGCGTTGTCAGCCGTGAGGTTGCCTGCCATATGGCAAAAGGCGCACTGAAAGTCAGCGGCGCAGATATTGCCCTTTCCGTTACCGGCATTGCAGGTCCTGATCCCAGCGAAAGCGGCAAGCCGGCAGGATTGAGCTTTATAGCTCTTGCAGATAAAAATAACGTTTGGTGCATTAAATTTGAAACGGGACGTTCAGGCGATAACAGAGAATACAACCGCTATGTAACGGCTTCAAATGCACTTAACCTTGCAAGATTATATCTAATCGGCAAACTTACCCCGGAAGAAGCAGAACACGATTTTGATTAAGGAGGTAAATTCCTATGAACAACGATTTTGAAAACAAAAACAACCTTCCCGATAAAGATGAAAACTATGAGAATTTAGCAAACAATTATGAAGCGGAAGAATTGGAACCTGATTCAGAAAATTCTGCTGATACTTCATGGCTGATTCCGGAAGAAAAAGTTAAAAAAGAATCTGCATTTATCAGATTCCTTAAATATCTCTTCCCCTGGAAAGGCGACAGTACAAAGGAAATTATAAGAAAAATTATTTTCTTCGTTGCCCTAATAGTACTCATCGTCTGCGGCGTTATCCTTGGCGGAAGATTTATAGAACGTCAGCAAAGCGACGGAACTTACAGTGAACTTAATGAGTGGAAAACCGAAATGGAAAACTTGGAGGACACAGAAGAAAACTGGGATAAAATCAAAGCACAGTATCCGGATGTTGACTTCCCTGAGGGCATGAACATCAAATGGGCAAAGCTTTATGCCGCCAATCAGGATTTTGTCGGCTGGATAAACATTCCCGGCACAAGCATCTCCTATCCCCTTGTTCAGGGAAAGGATAACGATGAGTATCTTTATCTTGACTTTAACCGTCAAAACACCAACTACGGAAATCCCTTTATGGACTACCGAAATGATATTCAGGATCTTGACAAAAATACAATCATTTACGGTCACCATATGCGTGACAATATGATTTTTGCTCCTCTCAAAAATTATAAGAGCACTTCCACATTCCAGAAATCACCTATAATTGAACTTAGCACACTTTATGACGATTACACATTTAAAATTTACGGTGTATTCTTTACAAACGCTTATCCCGAACAGAATAACGGATATGTATTTAATTTCATGCATACCTCCTTCGGTTCCAACGACAATTTCATGGAATACATTGAGCAGGTAGATATGAGAAAGCTCTACACAACAGGCGTTGATATTAAACCCACTGATAAAATCATCACACTTAACACCTGCGCTTATGAGTTTACAGAGGCACGACTTGTTGTTATAGGCAGACTTGTCCGTGAGGGCGAAGATACTTCAGTGGATACATCAAAGGTACAGATTAATTCAAATCCCCTTTGGCCTCAGGCTTACTACGATAAAAAGGGCATTGAAAATCCTTTTAAGGACTATGAAAACTGGTATCTTGATTAAGGGTTAATCCGCTTTTGGAGGGAAAGAGAATTTTATGAAAACATATCTTCTCTGTCTTAGAAAAGACGAATCGAGGGGTTTACAGGCAGAAAATGCTATTTTCAGCGCAGCCTGTAATTTTGGTCTCACAAGAGAAAACTGCAAAAGCTTCTGTAATGTGCGTGAGTTTTTCCGCCGACTGTCCGAAATTTTTGATGAGGAATCACTTATAATTCTTGCAGCGGATACAGAACTGTTTACAGATACAAAGCGTATGCTTTGCTCAGCACTGTTTTTGAATTGTCCGCTGAGCGATACATCTGGTGATATAAATGCTGACGATGCCATTCCAGAAGGAGCAGTACTTTTACCGACTTCGGATGGAACTTTCTCAGGTTTTGCATTGAAAAATGACAAGAATTGCGTAATTCTTCTTCCTCTTGACGATGAAAGAACATCGCAATGTTTAGGAGATTCTTTCTTCAGCTTTATGTCAAAAACAAACGGTGTAACTAAAACCCTTTCTGAAAATTCCGATAACGGTTTAAATTATACTATGGCATTAATTTCGGAAAAAGCCGCTGATGTATGCAATATTCTTTCAGATAAAAGATTAACGGCAGCTTTATCCCTTTCAAATGCAGGTAATAAGCTTTGCCGTGTTTTGCCTGATATGCCACAGCTGAGGTTTATTTCTTCTTCACGTCAGAGAAGAAATACATCTCCGAAAAATTATGCAGCTGTACTTGCTCGTGAAGCTGCCGAACGTACCGGAACAAATATAGGCGCAAGCATAACCAATGTCTTTAAGGTGCAGAATGAAGGCGAAACCCAGATTTTCGTATATATCGCCGTTGCTGACAACACAGGGGCAAAAGTCAGAAAAATATATGCACAGCCCGGTGAAACTGCATTGATTTTAACTGCCTGTGCTTTGGATGTCGTTTTGGAAATGATACAAGAACAAGCATCCGCATATGAGGGAACTATCAAAAGAACTTTTGTACCTTCCACTCCATCAATTGAAGGCATAAACCGCAAAAAGCTGTTAAAATATACGGCTTATGCCGGAACCGCTGCACTGGTTCTCTGCATTTCCATCGGAATAGGAGCACTAATAGTAAAACCCGATACTGTACCGACATCCTCAAATACAGGAACATCTAAAACTGATAGCGGCACAAACGATCAATCCAATTTCGACTATAAAAGTTTCTGGGAATCAATCTTTAACAACGACTCCGATGAGGAATCAACGGATGACAGTCCAGTTATAGATGAACCTGCTAATGATGATATCCATACAGGAGATTCATCCGGAGGAGGAAATACGGCACCATCCAGACCTGAGCAAAATACAAATCCTTCGGAATCCGGGACTGCCAACGAAAGCAAGCCCACACAGCAGCCTACGGAAAAACCGACAGATGAAACTAAACCTACTGAGCCAGGCACTGGGGATACAAGTGAACCGACTCAGGAGCCGTCTACAGATACTCCAACCGAAACACAGCCCACTGAGCCTACTGAACCCACTGTTCCAGAAAATTCCACAGCAGCTGCTGAAAACCAGCCTGCTACCCAATGAAAACCGGCTGAAACATATTTAAAATGCAATAGATAGCAAAGTGCCTGTAAAGCCGCAACCGACGGCATTTCAGGCACAATGCTTTTAAGGAGAAAGAAAATTTATGAAGTCATATTTTCTCTGTCTGCGAAAAAAGGATTCCGATACTTTAAAGGAAGAGAATATTATATTCAGGGCAGCCGCTCCCTTTGGTCTTGAAAAGGAAAACTGTCTTTCTTTTCATAGCGCACGTGAATTTTTCATGTCCCTTTCAAAGCTTACGGAAGAAGAAGCTCTCGTTATCATGGCAATAGACAATGACTTTTTTGCCAACGTAAAGCGCATGGTATGTTCCGTACTTTCAGTTAAGTGTACGGAATGTGAAGCTATTGCTGAGCTTTGCAGAGATGATATAGAAAACCGTGACGTACATATACTGATGCCTGAGGATTGTGCTGTTTTTCCGTCTCATGACGGAGATTTTTCCGGATTTGCTTTTAAAGCGGACAAGCTCAATATATTGTTTCTCCCACTTGATTCAGAGAGAACAGAACGCTGTGCCGCAGCCGCATTTAAAAAATACATTCCGGAAATCATGCACACTCAAACGGATAATCCTTCTGTGGAAGCTCCGAACAGACAGACGGCTGATCCCCTTACACAGTCTTTCTCCGATTTAAACTCATTTCTTACAGATAAGAAACTGAAAGTTTCTCTCTCAGTTTCTCCTACCGGTGCAAAAATCTGCCGCAAATTCCCCGAAAATGAAAAAATAACTTTCTTCACCTCCGATATTAAGCGAGACGGCAATTCTCCCAAAACATATGCAGCGCTTTTAGCTAAGGAGGCGGTGGAAAAATCCCCGTCCCATATAGGCGCTGTTATCACTCACGCTTTCAAAATAGCAGGCGAGGATAAAAATCAGTTATTTATCATTGCAGCTGTTGCTAACAGCGAATATGTAAAGGTCAAAAAAATATATGCCGGAGAAAATGATACGGCATCTTCTCTCACGGCTTTAGCAATGCAGTATGTTTTCGGAATGATAAAGAGATTTGTCTCATCAGAAGAAATTGTTTCGAAAAAAAGTGAAAGCGCCTCCCCTAAAAAACTTATCACTCACGAAAATAAAAAGATTTGGATTGCCGCAATATGCTTAATAGTAGCCATAGCCGTTATATTGACTGCTTTCGGCATAGGCAAAGCCGTAACTCAGGCCAATGCTGATTTGCCCTCTGACAATACAGAAAATTATGATGATTTTGAAGATAACCATCACGGCGAAGTAGCTTTGATACCCGATAATCCCAGTGAAGAATCAACCGAGGAAGAATCCTCTTCTGAGGAAACTGAAGAAGCTACTGAAACTCAGACGGAAAAGGCAACAAAGCCAACGGAAACACAGACGACCAAGGCACCTGAAACCACAGCCAAAGAAACAACCACGTCAAAGCCTGTTGCAGACGGCACGTTTGTATTTACAGTATATGGATACGGCCACGGCGTAGGAATGAGCCAGTACGGAGCCAACGCCTATGCAAAACAGGGCTGGAGTTATGATAAAATACTGACTCATTACTATACGGGTACCAAGGTAGTTGACGATCCCAACATACCGAAGACATTAAAGGTCAAGGGAAAAGATGTGGAAACATCCCTCGCAGTAGCAATGGCTGTTCAGGGTGAAATGGGTTCCAGTTTTCATCCGGAAGCCCTTAAAGCTCAGGCGGTTGCAGCATATACATACGCTATGAGAAGCGGCGGCACCTGCGACGGAATGTATACGGTCTCCACTCCATCTCAGGCGGTAATAGACGCAGTAAATGCCGTTAAAGGCAAGTATGTTTCATATAACGGATCATACATAAATGCGGTGTTTTTCGCCTATTCGGGAGGCAAAACTGTTTCATCCGCATCCGTTTGGGGCTCTTCGGTAAATTATCCCTACCTTGTCCCCGTTGACAGTTCTCCTGACTTAAAGCTAAGCAACTGCAAAAGCGTTGTACGTATTTCCGCCGCAGATATGAAAAAGAGAGCCTATGACTCCTACGGTGTGAACCTTACAGGCGATCCCTCCACATGGCTCACCATAAAAAGTCATGATAATTCCACGGGAATGGGTGTAGGATATGTTTCTCAGATCTCCATGGGCGGAAAAATCCTCAGCGGAAATCAGTTCCGTACATATGTAATGGATTACGATATACGTTCCCACTGCTTCTCAGTTGAATTTGTACCGGCATAAAGATTTTTTAAAGAGTCATCGGGACAGCCTTTAATTGAAGCTATCCCGATGTTTTTTATTTATAAAACGCATTGCGGCAGGTCTGTTTATAGGTTATAATTCATGTAAACTGACAGTTGCAACTGCCGGTTGACAAATTGCATAGTGCCGATTGGTAGAATTGAGCCTCTGCTTTGTGTATACTTGCATCACAGACAAAAGAAAATCCAAATTAAAGGAGCTGTGTTTATGATATTTGCAGATAAGTTAATTGAGCTTCGCAAGAAAAGCGGCTGGTCACAGGAAGAACTTGCAGAGCAGATGAACGTTACAAGACAATCGGTATCAAAGTGGGAAGGCGCACAGTCAGTGCCCGACCTTGAAAAGATTATTCAGCTTTCAAAGCTTTTCGGTGTAAGCACCGACTATTTACTTAAAGATGAGATAGAGCCAAACGAAAACGAATCTGCATCTTTAAAGACAGAGGAAAAACTCAATGTCCGCCGTGTATCAATGGAGGAAGCAAATAAATTTCTCGCAGCAAAAACTCAAACAGCTAAAACCATAGCATGTGGAACATTTTTATGTATCATTTCCCCCATATGCTTGATGATTTTAAGCGTTATGAGTGAAAAGACCATTTACAACATATCCGAAAATGTGGCTGCCGGCATCGGAATGATCACTTTGCTTATATTAATCGCAAATGCCGTTACCTTATTCATACTGAGCTCAAGCAAAACTTCGGCTTTCGAGTTTCTTGAAAACGAAATTTTTGAAACCTCATACGGTGTAACAGGTATGGTAAAAGAGCGCAAAGAGGAGTACCGAGAGTCCTACACAAAAAATATAGCAATAGGCGTATGCTTCTGCGTACTGTCACTGGTTCCCCTTTTTGCGGCAATTATTATAAGTGAAGACGATCTGTTTATGGTTTCAATGGTTGCAGTAATGCTGGCACTTATCGGCATAGGTGTAAATTTCATTGTCAAAACCTGCATCATCTGGGAAAGCTTTGACAAGCTCTTACAGGAGGGCGAATATTCCAGAAAAAAGAAAAAGGAGAAAATTGCCTCTTCGAAAGTCAATACAATATACTGGTCAGTTGTAACAGCCGGATATCTGGCATATAGCTTCATAAGCTCACAGTGGCATTTCAGCTGGATTATCTGGCCCGTAGCAGCGGTATTATATCCGGCAGTAATATCTATTTTCGCTTCACACAAGGATAAATAAAACACTTAATCAGCAAAACAAAAAGCACAAAGCGGACAGCATATGCTGTCCGCTTTTATTACTGTAATGATATTATTTTAAAATTAATCGCCGAAGCTTATACCAAGATCACGGGCTGACTTTACGACCTCGCTGTCAACGGGAACATATTTAAGCTTGCCTGCAACCTCTGAAAGAGGAACCGGTACAATGCTTTCGCCCTTGACGGCCACCATATAGCCAAACTGCTTTTTCTTTATAAGTTCAGCGGCAGCTGTACCGAGTCTTGTGGAAAGAACTCTGTCATAGGCATTGGGATCTCCGCCACGCTGAATATGACCGGGAACACAGACTCTTATCTCTCTGCCCATTTCCTTTTCAATTTCAGCGGCAAGCTCATATCCCTTTGAAGAAAACGGACTTGCAGCCTGCTTTGCCTTGCGCTCCTTCTTTGAAAGTGCGGCATCCTCTTTGGAGATTGCTCCCTCAGCAACAGCTATAATTGAGAAGTTTTTGCCTGCCTTCTCCCTTGCCTTGAGAGCTTTTACAACTGATTTTATATTATAAGGAATTTCAGGAAGAAGTATAATATCAGCTCCTCCGGCAATACCGGCATAAAGAGTGAGCCAGCCTACCTTATGACCCATTATCTCTACAATAAACACTCTTCCGTGAGAAGTGGCGGTTGTATGAATACAGTCGATTACATTTGTTGCAACGGCAACGGCGCTCTGGAAACCGAATGTTTCGTCAGTGCCCCAGATGTCGTTATCAATGGTCTTTGGCATTGTGACAACATTAAGTCCCTCTTCGGAAAGAAGATTTGCCGTCTTGTGGGTTCCGTTGCCGCCAAGGACAACCAGCGCATCAAGACCCAGCTTCTTATAGTTTTTCTTCATTTCGGCAACCTTATCTACGCCGCTTTCATCAATAACCCTCATGAGCTTGAAGGGACGGCGTGAAGTACCCAAAATTGTGCCGCCTCTTGTAAGTATTCCCGAAAAGTCATCTTTTTCCATAAGCTTCCAGTCATTTTCAATAAGACCTCTGTAACCGTCTGCGAAACCGTAGATTTCAACATCGTCATCGAATGCTGTGTAAAGAGCTTTGGCAAGACCTCTAAGTGCAGGGTTAAGTCCCTGACAGTCTCCGCCGCTTGTAAGCACACCAATCTTTTTCATTTCAACATCCGCTCCTTTTATTTTTATTATTCCTCTTCGTAGTCAAGCTCACGCTTTTTTGCATATTCAAGGAACAAATTCTGACTGTTTATTGAGCCTCTGCCCCTTCTGTCCATAAGCTCATAGGAGGCATCGCTCTTCTGGATTCTTGTATTTACTGTATCGGCAAACATTACTTCAAGTATCCTGTTAAGTCTTGCCTGTATTCCCTCATCGTATACAGGGAACACCAGTTCAACACGTCTGTCAAGGTTTCTCGGCATGAGATCCGCCGAACCGAGATATATCTCCCTCTCTCCGCCGTTTTCAAACCTGAAAATACGGCTGTGCTCGAGGAATCTGCCCACAATCGAATGGACAGTGATATTTTCACTTACATCCTTAACGCCCGGAATAAGGGAGCATATACCCCTTACAAGCAGATCTATTTTAACTCCCGCACAGGAAGCCTCATAGAGCTTCTTTATTATCTCGCCGTCAAGAAGAGAATTGATTTTTATGGTGATTCCCGATGGCTTGCCGTTTTCGGCGTTTTCTATTTCACGGTCAATACAGCGATAGAAGAAATCACGCATATTGTCAGGAGCTGTTACAAAAGCCGAATACTTAGGCGGTCTTGAATAGCCCGTAAGAAGGTTAAAGAGCAGAGATGCATCTGCACCGAACTCCTCACGGCAGGTGAAAAGTCCCATATCAGTATAGAGCTTTGCGGTATTATCGTTATAGTTACCTGTTCCCATATGCAGATAACGCCTTATGCCGTCAGGGTCCTTTCGGACAATAAGAAGTATCTTACAGTGGGTTTTAAGTCCCGACAAGCCATAGATAACATGACAGCCTGAATGTTCAAGCTTCTTCGCCCAGTTGATATTGTTTTCCTCATCAAACCTTGCTTTAAGCTCAACAAGAACCGTAACCTGTTTTCCGTTTTCAGCAGCTCTCATCAAAGCTTTGATAACCGGTGAATCTCCGCTTACTCGGTAAAGGGTCTGCTTTATAGCCAAAACATTGGGATCATCGGCGGCACGCCTTAAGAAATCTATTACACAGTTAAAGCTCTCATATGGGTGATGAACAAATCTGTCACGCTGACGTATGGCTTCGAAAATATCATCGCAGCCGAGGAAATCTGCAGGAACTGCCGGAGTAAATGGCTGAACTCTCAAATGGTCATAGCCTGAAATGGAGCTTAACTTCATCCATGCAGTAAGATCGAGAGGACCGTGACAGCGGTAAACCTCTCCCTCCTTGACGTCAAGCATATCTGTCAAAAATTCCTTTACTGCCTCATCGCAGCCGGAGTTTATCTCAAGACGTACAGGTCTGCCTCTTTTTCTCTTTTTTATGGAATTCTGTATTTCAATAAGCAGATCGTCTGCCTCTTCGTCGATAGTAAGGTCGGAGTTTCTGGTTATTCTGAACTGTGCAACACTCTTTACCTGATGCATTTCAAAAAGAGTTTGCAGCTTTGCGGTTATAACATCCTCAAGCATAATAAAGCTGTCGTTTTCCGCATCAGGCAGCTTTAAGAATCTCGGAAGAATTGAAGGAACCTGTACCACTGCAAAATGGCTCTCTCCGTCCTTTTTAAGCCTTACACAAAGGTTAAGGGATTTATTCGAAAGAAGGGGAAAAGGCCTGCTCTGGTCGATTGCAAGAGGCGTTAGAACCGGAAAAAGTGTACTCTCATAATATCTGTGTAAATATTCCTTCTGTTCCTCGTTAAGGTCGTCATATTTTAGAATCCAGATTCCGTTGCGCCTTAGCATGGGAATAATTGAATGGGTAAGGCAATTATACTGCTTTGTGCAAAATTCATGGGCTCTTATTTCAATGGCTTTGAGCTGCTGAGCCGGAGTCTGATCCGCTAAAGAAAGCTTTTTATAGCCTGAACGCACCTGCTCTTTAAGTCCTGCCACACGAACCATGAAAAATTCATCAAGATTGGATGCGGTTATTGAAAGGAATTTTGCACGCTCCAAAACAGGATTTTCCTTTTCATATGCCTCTTCCAGAACTCTTTCGTTAAAGCTCAGCCAGCTCAGTTCCCTGTCTGTATATGGAAACGAATTCTTTTTATTTTTCTTTTGCTTTTTTTCTGCCAAATTTGTTCACTCCCTCATATATGTTTTGCAGACTTTGATTAAATTATCATCCAAAATCTTAAAATTAACCTTATTCTATAAAACCGCTGTCAAATAAAGACACCAAATACATACTTTGTATTATACACCATTTCATTATCTTATGGAATAATTCAGTAAAATTTTATGGCAATATATTATAGTTTTATTACAGAAAAATCAATACAAATGATGTAAAATGTTTAAAAGCCCCGCTTTAAAGCGAGGCTTTCTAAAAATTATGCATTTATCTGCAAATTACTCTTTAATTTTAACTCCCAGGAGTCTTGCAAGGTCCGCTGCCTGATACATATCCACCGTTGCGCCTTTAATCTCCGGTGCTCCGTCTGAAAACCGCACACCGAATATTTTGCATGAAGTAAGATCCATACCTGAAAGTGAGGTTTGGAAAAATTCGCCCTCTGTAAAATCCGTTTCAGAAAACAGAGTGTTTTTAAGAGAACATCTTGCAAGAAAAGCTCCACGCATATCGCAGGACTTTATGCACACTCTGTCAAACCGTGAAGACGTAAAATTGGCATAGCGGAAACTGCTGTTTTTAATAGTCAGGTCAATAAAGCTTGCTGAAGTAAAATCTCCGCCGATACATCTTGACCCTGAAAACTCACAGCGTGAAAAAATACCGCCTGAAAAACTGCACTTTACAAAGGAGCAATTTTTAAAAATTACATTATCGTATGAGCAGCCGTCAAAGTTAACATTTTCAAAGCTACAATGGTCAAAAAGGATTTTTTCAAAGGATATACGGTCAATTTCCCTGTCGGCAACAGTACAGTCTTTAAAAAAATGAACCGATACATCATCGCCGCACTCTGCTGCATCGTCAAGAACTTCGGTAAGGTTATCCTCTTCGTCCATTCCTTCCGGAACAACCGCAGAATTTACAGATACAATCTTTTTATCTTTTTCTCTGCCGTTCATAAAAGCTCACCAAATTAAAGCCCAAGCAGCTTTACTGCATTCTCTGAAAGGATTTTTTCCTTATCCTCATCGGAGATTTTGAGAGAGCGAACGAAGTTTATTTCGTCCTCTGTCTTTCCCCATGGCATATCGCTGCCAAAAAGCACTCTATCGCTGCCGTGAGCTTTTATAATCTCAGAAGCGTAAGCAGGAGGCATTCTCGAACAGGAAAACGCTGTATCAAAATACACATTTTCTCCGCAAAGATATTTTAAAACATCCTTCCACATAAGCCATCCGCCCATGTGAGCAGCTATAACGGGAGCACCGCCGAAAACCGGAAGAGCTCTTTTAAGTCTTTCAGGGGTGCAGTGAACCGGATCAGGATATCCAATGTCGATTCCTGCATGGAATACTGTTATAAATCCCATGGAGGCTATTTTTTCATAGAGAGGAAAAAGTCTTTCCTCATCTACAAAAAAGTCCTGATAATCAGGATGCAGCTTTATTCCCTTGATTCCGTTCTCTTTAAGGAAACTGAGCTCCTCAAAGGCATTGGGACTGTCAGGATGAACTGAACCGAAAGAAATAATATTATCCCTGTTTATTTCCACCGCAAAACGGTTTACGTCCTTTTCCTGATGAGGGTTTGTAGCGATATTGAGCACTACTGCCATCTCGCAGCCCTGTTCTTTTATTTTTTCCTTAAGTGAGGAAACGCTTCCCTCGTGACTGGGCTTTACCCCGCCTGCGGCTTTTGATAAAATCGGCAACGCTTTAACCGCAAGCTTATCGGGGAATGCATGGGTATGAAAATCAATAATCAAAACAATTGCCGCCTTTCTTTATATAATCAGTTCTTTCTGAACTGCTGCTTCATGCGCTGTTCTTTTGAAAGAATCTTCTTGCGAAGTCTAATATTATGGGGAGTAATCTCAAGAAGCTCATCGTCGCCGATAAACTCCATGGACTGCTCAAGACTGAGTGTTGTGGGAGGAACAAGACGAAGAGCGTCGTCAGAGCCTGCCGCACGTGTATTTGTCATCTGCTTTTTCTTGCAGACGTTACATACAACATCCTCGTTCTTTGCACATTCGCCGACTATCATTCCCTCATAAACAGGTACGCCGGGTCCGATAAACAGACGGCCTCTGTCCTGAGTATTGAAAAGTCCGTAGCCTGTGGACTCACCTGTTTCGTGAACGACAATGGAACCTCTTTCCCTTGTCTTGATGTCTCCCTTATAGGGCTCATATCCGCTGAAGAGCTGATTTATAATACCGTTTCCGTTTGTGTCGGTCATGAACTCTGAGCGGTAACCGATAAGTCCTCTTGCGGGGATTTTGAACTCAAGGTGACATGTGCCAGAATCTCTTGTGCCCATGTTCTCAATTTCAGCTTTACGTGAGCCGAGCTTTTCCATAACGGCACCAACATACTGCTCGGGAACTTCGATTATGAGAAGCTCCATAGGCTCAAGGAGAACTCCGTTTTCTTCCTTCATAATAACCTTGGGTCTTGATACCTGGAATTCATATCCCTCACGGCGCATGGTTTCAATAAGTATTGAAAGATGAAGCTCACCTCTGCCTGATACCTTAAAGGTATCCGTTGACTCGGTTTCCTCAACCTTCATGCTGACGTTAGTTTCAACCTCTTTGAAGAGTCTGTCTCTAAGATTACGGGAGGTGACGTATTTGCCGTCCTGTCCTGCAAAGGGGCTATTATTGACAATAAAGTTCATTGAAAGAGTGGGCTCATCTATTTTAATGAAAGGAAGGGGCTCAATGCAGTCGGGATCACAAACAGTTTCGCCGATATTGATATCAGCAAGACCGGAAACACAGATAAGATCACCTATATCTGCGCTCTTAACCTCAACTCTTTTAAGTCCTTCAAACTGATAGAGCTTTGAAATTCTGACATTCTCGTTTGTTCCGTCACTGTGGCAAAGTACGGCGCTCTGTCCCTCTTTGAC
Source organism: uncultured Oscillospiraceae bacterium (assembly GCA_958366985.1). Lineage (GTDB taxonomy): Bacteria > Bacillota > Clostridia > Oscillospirales > Acutalibacteraceae > UMGS263. Next base: position 50,318 of record CATXDC010000005.1, on the reverse strand, counting down.
ATTACCTCTTTCAACTCTGCCGACACCTATTCTGCCCACATAGTCGTCGTAGTCGAGGCTCGAAAAACGAATCTGCAAAGGAGCATCTGAATCGCCTACGGGAGGATCGATATTTTCAAGAATAGCGTCAAGAAGGGGACGCATATCGCCTTCTCTGGCTTCTGGGTCAAGGGAAGAATATCCCTCTCTGCCCGAAGCGTATACAACGGGGAATTCAAGCTGATCGTCATCTGCGCCAAGCTCAATGAAAAGGTCAAGAACTTCGTCTATAACCTCTGCAGGTCTTGCGCCGGGACGGTCAATTTTATTTACAACTACAATTGCCTTTTTATGAAGTCCCAATGCCTTCTTAAGAACAAATCTTGTCTGAGGCATACATCCCTCAAAAGCGTCAACAAGAAGCAGAACACCATCAACCATCATCAGTATTCGCTCAACCTCGCCACCGAAATCGGCATGGCCGGGAGTGTCAACTATATTGATTTTAGTATCCTTGTAATGAATTGCTGTATTCTTGGAAAGAATTGTAATTCCTCTTTCACGCTCAAGGTCGTTAGAGTCCATAACACGCTCTGCAACCTGCTCATTTGAACGGAAAATACCGCTCTGTTTGAGCATCTGATCTACTAAGGTTGTCTTACCGTGGTCAACGTGGGCGATAATAGCAATGTTTCTAAGATTTTCTCTTGCTTTCTCCAAAATTTTCACCTTCACTTAATACTCTTTTATTACACAACTGATTATTATAGCATCATCTTATTTTTTCCGCAACGAGATAATAGGAATATAAATAAAATACGTCACAAAATACGTCAAGTAAATTTAAGCTATGCCCTTATTTTGTTTAAATCGCCTTAAAATCGCACCTTTCGCCTTTATAAGCACCGCCTCTTTCCCTTGACTCAGCGGCTATCCTCTGATAAAATTTTAAAGAATAAATATTTTTAACTTTAAAGGAAAGGCGGTGTGCAGCTATGGGAAACCATACCTTCAATGAGCTGCGCAGCAAATACAAAACTTTCATTTATGAGGGCTTTACTGCTCAAAAAGAAGATAACGCCATAAACATTACCTATAATTTTAAAATAGAAAACCTCTGCGAATTTCATCCCACACTTAAAGTCAACACGGCGAACATGGACATCATAAATCCGTGGAATGAGGGAGCAGGATACGAAATCATTTTTTCCATGGGACTTGTGGAGCTTGTCAGCTACTGGAAAAGCGCATGCTGTCCTAAAGTCAAAATTGAGTGCGGCGCTTTGAGCGAAGAGGATAGGCTCTGGTGGAAAAAGCTTTACTTTAACGGATTAGGAGAGTTTTTCTACCGCAACTCCATCGAAACGGATTTCGATTCCTTTATGGAAATAGAGTGCGCAGAGAGAAAAGCAAATACACCTTTCGGCATAAAAACAGCGGGACTTAATCTTATCCCCGTAGGCGGAGGAAAGGATTCAAATGTCACCTTAGAACTTCTTTCAGATTTAAAGAAGCAGAACCGCTGCTATATGATTAATCCCGGCGGAGCGAGATCCCGCTCTGCTACCTGTGCCGGATACGGCGAGGACGAAATATTTTTCGTAAAGCGTACAATTGACAGAGAACTTTTGGAGCTTAACCGTCAGGGCTTTTTAAACGGGCACACTCCATTTTCGGCAGTTGTAGCTTTTTCATCTCTTTACTGTGCTTATCTTTCCGGCGGAGAATATATAATTCTCTCAAACGAATCAAGCGCCAATGAGGCAAATATAAGCGGCACTGAAATAAATCACCAGTACTCAAAATCCTATGAATTTGAGCAGGATTTCAGAGACTACGTAAAGCGGAACATTACAGACAAAATATATTATTTCAGTCTTTTAAGACCTTTCAGCGAGCTTCAGATTGCCAAGATGTTTACAAAGAGCGAAAAATATTTTGATGTGTTCCAAAGCTGTAATTTAGGGAGCAAGACAGACGTTTGGTGTGCTGACTGTCCGAAATGTCTTTTTGTCTATTCTATTCTTTCTCCTTTTATTGAACCCAAAAGGCTTGCCGGAATTTTCGGCAGGGATATGCTTGACGCTGAGGATATGACAGAAACTTTCAAGGGTCTTGTAGGTTTAAGTCCTGTAAAGCCCTTTGAGTGTGTAGGCACTGTTTCGGAAATTGTATATGCCCTTTCCCTTACTGCCGAAAAGTACAAAAAAGAGGGACTTAAATTCCCGGTTCTCTTAAAGTATTTTTCTGAGAACTTCAAAACCTCTGAAATAGCAGGGGGAGAATCAATGCTCAGCGAACTCAACAGCGAACATGCAGTACCGGAAAAGTTTAAAAAATATATTACGGAGATGTATAACTATGTTTCAGCCTCTAATTGATTATTTAAGAGAAAGGTCTGTGCTCATTCTCGGCTTCGGCAGAGAGGGACGCTCAACCTATCGCCTTATAAGAGAGTTTTTACCCGAAAAGGAAATTTCAATTGCAGATAAATTCCCTGTAACCATTGAGGATAAAAACGTTAACCTTTTCTGCGGCGACGGATATATGTCCGTTATCAACGACTTTGAAGTGGTCATAAAAAGCCCCGGAATTTCTGTAAGAGATGTTGAAATAAAGGAAAATGTAACAGTTACCTGCCAGACAGATCTGTTTTTGAAATTTGCCGGATGCAAGTGCATAGGAATTACCGGCACAAAGGGCAAAACAACCACTTCCACCCTCACTTATCTTATCCTCAAAGCTGCCGGCATAAACACTGCTCTTATCGGTAACATCGGTGTGCCTGTTTTTGAAAGCCTCGGCAATGCAGAAAAGATGATTCCCGTAATCGAGCTTTCATCTCATCAGCTCGAGTTTACAAGAACATCCCCTCACATCGGGGTTCTCACAAACGTATATCCCGAACACCTTGACCACTATAACGGCTTTAAGGGATATGTAAACGCAAAGCTTAATATAGTCAAAAACCAAAAAGAAAATGATATTTTCATCTATAACGCTGATCAGGGAATTTCAGAGTTTATTGACGAAAGTGAAATCAAGTCTAAGAAAATCGGCATAAGCGCAGAGGATGCGGAAAAAGATCAGTTCCTTAAAGAGCTTGTGTCCTGCAATCCACGACTTTTAGGCCGTCACAACCGCTTTGACATTCTCCTTGCAGCAACTGCCGCAAGAGCTCTGGGAATTGAGGATAAATTCATCCGTGCAGGCATTGAATCCTTTGACGGAATCCCTCACCGCATGGAAAATGTGGGAACATACAAGGGCATAACTTTTTACAATGACTCAATTGCCACAATTCCCGAAGCTGTTATGTGCGCTGTTGAAGCTCTTAAAAAGGTCGGCAGCCTTATAATCGGCGGCAACGACAGAGGACTTGATTACAGCGACTTTATAAAAGATCTTTCAGGCTGTAATGTGGATAACATCATCTGCCTTCCCGAAACAGGCCACGCCATAGGAAACAGCCTTAAAGAAATGGGCAGCGATAAGAATATTGTAATTGCAAAGGATATGGAAGAAGCTGTAAAAGCAGCTTATGAATTTACAGAAAGCGGAAAAATATGTCTCCTGTCCCCTGCCGCTTCAAGTTATAACAGATATAAAAACTTTGAAGAAAAAGGCGAACACTATAAGAGCCTTATTAAAAAGCTGGGAGAGAAATAATGGAAAACTCATTTCTTACCCTAACCCTGCCCCAAAACGAAAGAGCCGTAGGGGATTACATAGATTCCCTTACCTATTCTTCACCTGAAGAGGCCTTGGAGTTCGTAAAGGAGTTTTTAAAAAGTCACCGTGAAGATTTTGCCGTGCGTGGAAAAAGCGCCAGCACCGCAAGATGCGTTACGAGATTTTTACTCCACAAAAAATCAAAGGATTTTCTTATACCAGTAATTTTAAATAATCCCGATTTAAGAAAAACAGTTTTCGGTGAGCTTAACACTTATAAATACAGTATTGTATTTATTCTCAAAAGGCTTGTAAAAACTGGAAACACCGATATTATAAAAGAGGTTCTTGACCTGCTTTCGGAAAACCCGTACCGTGACGACAGCGCAAAGGATTACTCAGACAGATGGTCCCTTTCGTTTATAATAAGAGAAACTCTTTCAGCTCCAGATGATTATCTTAATCTCAGTGAGGAAAACAGAAAACTTTTAGAAGAATATATTTAAATTTCTTTACCGGAAATTAAGTGAAAAGTAAAAGCACATTTACAGCCTAAACTGTAAATGTGCTTTTTGTATTTTTAGGTTTATCTTTCAGCTTTTAATCAGTGACCATTATTTTACAGGCTCAACTGAGAATGAATAGCTGTACGGTGTACCCTTATGCATGATATAGGGCTCACGCAGACATGCTGAACCGGGCATATCTCCGCCGACACCTCTCTGTAAATGGTCGATATTAAGGGTTGTGATATCCTTATGGGGAAGCTCATGGATATGCTCTGCATTATCAAGTTCCTCTACTGTGTAGTGCCATGCGCTGAAATAGAAAGGTGCGCTGATGCCTGTTACCTTTATTCCCTCGCCCTTATCGTTTGTAAGTGAAAGAGTTCTTACATCAGTACGGTTTGCGTTCTCCTGCGGTCTCATATAGTGATGCTCAAGGTCAGCGACACTGAGCTCATGGATTGCAATCTTACCGCCTGTCTTTCTGTCGCAGTATGTCTCGTGAGGTCCTCTGCCGTACCATTTGGCGTTGCAGTATTCCTTTTTAAGACCCATCTGTGTACCGAATTTAAGCATATCGAGAGCTGAAGGTGTACCGCTGTGAGTTATATCTATTTTTCCGTTTTCATGGAAAACATACTCAGTCTTAACATCCTTCATAAGGGGAGCATTCCAGATAACATTAACTGCAACTGCTCCGTTAGCCTTATTTACAACTTCCACATTCTTTGCGCAGATCTTCTTTGCTGTTCTCTTCCAGCGGTAAAGAGGATGGAAAGGAATAAGCGGAACTGTAAAGTTAAGGTAGTCTATATCGTTATCGGTAAGGGCTCTGTAATAGCTGGGACGCATGGGAGTTTTAAGAAGCTCTTTTCCGCCGTAGACAAGGGAAGCAAGTGCTCCGTCTTTAATCTCAGCCTGCCAGTTGTCTCCGCTTACGGAAACATCGCTGCCTGTTTTGCTTACAGTTACCTTTTCTGTTTCCTCACAAGCAGCGGGAGCTTTGCTCTCTCTGAGAACAAACTGATCCCATGCCTGCTCATAGCCTGCCTTTGCCCAGGGCTTATCGCTCTTTGTAAGGAATGAAACAGTGAGAACTATTTCGCCCTCTGCCGGGAACTTTGCCTTATCTAAGGGAATAGTTACATCTCTGTCGGAAAGAGGAGCTATATCTGCATATGCCTTTTCGTCAAGAACTCCGCTCTCAACTTCTTCGCCGTCTGCTGTTATCTTCCATGTAACTGCAAAATCGGAAAGATCGGAGAAAAGCTGCTTATTGCGGAAAGTTACAACGCCGTTTGATGAATCCTTATCGAGAACCTTTACCTCAGCATAAACTTTCTTTACCTCGTAATATGACGGATGAGGCTTTCTGTCTGCTGCCACAATACCGTTGGCGCAGAAATATGTATTGCTGCCTGTAAGAGCCGTTGTATTTATGGGAAGAGTCCACCACTTGTTGTCGTTTTCACTGTAATCGGTTCCGTAAAGCCAGTGGTCGCCGTCCTCAGCCTTAACTCTAATCGCCTGGTCAACAAAGTCCCAGATGAATCCGCCGCACATATTGTCGTACTTCTCGAAATCATCCATGTATTCCTGGAAGTTACCAAGGCTGTTTTCCATTGCATGAGCGTACTCGCACATAAGAACGGGCTTACCCTCATACTTATCGGCAGAAATAGGCTTATTATCAGCTGCAAGCTGATTGGCGATATTATCAAACCAGCCTATTGTAAGGGGCTCTTTATGGCCTAATTTATACATCTGATCCTCAACGGGATACATACGGCTGATAACATCGCTCTTTGTAAGGTCAAAGTCGCCCTCATAGTGGATTTTTCTTGTATCGTCAAGGCGGAGAGCAGCTTTTCTCATCTCCATAAAGTTGCTGCCGTCGCCTGCCTCGTTGCCAAGGCTCCACATAAAGATACAGGGATGGTTTCTGTCACGCAGAACCATTCTCTCCATTCTGTCAATGCAGGCGTCAGTCCATACGGGATTGCTGCCGGGAACGCCCTTTCTGCGTACACCGTGGGATTCGAGATCGCATTCATCCATTACCCAAAAGCCGTACTCATCGCACAGATCATAGAAATAGGGATCATCAGGATAGTGGCTTGTTCTGATAGCGTTGATGTTGCATCTCTTCATAAGTGAAAGGTCCTGTACAAAACGCTCTCTCGGAACTGCCCAGCCGTTATCCGGGTCAAAATCGTGACGGTTTGTACCTCTTATCATAAGAGGCTGACCGTTTACAAGGATTTTTTCTCCTACTATCTCAACCTTCTTAAATCCGGTTCTGATGCACTTATATGTTGTTTTGCCGTCGCTTTCAACGCTCAGAAGGACATTGTAAAGATTCGGGTGCTCGCTTGACCACTTCTTGGGTGACTCCATAAGGGCGGTAAAGTTAAATTCCTTTTTTTCACCGGCGCCGAGTTTTGCCTCTTCTTCACCGAGAAGCAGCTCCTTGCCCTCATCTAAAAGCACTGCCTTTACCTTTACATCTTTGCTTTCACCGCCATAGTTTACAACGGTCATCTGTGTAAAGACATCTGCATTTTTATACTCTGCATCCAAAACAGGCTTTACAAAGAAATCTCTCAAAGCTGCTTTCGGCTCAGCAAAAAGATATACCTCTCTGTAAATTCCACAAAGTGACCACATATCCTGATCCTCAAGATATGAGCCGTCGCTGTAACGGAAAATTTGAGCTGTAACCTGATTTTCACCGCTTACAAGATATTTTGTAATATCAAATTCATGGGGTGTCATTGAGCCCTGTGAATAGCCGACAAACTCTCCGTTTACATATACGACAAGTGCTGATTTTGCAGCGCCGAAATGGAGAAAGATCTCTCTGCCGTCCCAGTCAGCGGGAACAGTAAAGGTTCTGCGGTAAATACCAATTTCCTGAAGGTCATGCTTGATATATGGAATTTTGCTCTTCTTCATTGAGAAGGCACGGCTGAATGTACTTGCATAATAGAAAGGCTTACTGTAACCCTGCATCTGCCATACTGACGGAACGGTTATTTCATCCCAGTCGCTGTCTGCAAAGTCCTTTCCGTAAAAGTTTTCGGGGATATTTTCAAGTCCCATCTGCCAGTGGAATTTCCATTTTCCGTTGAGGCTGAGCTTATAGGGAGAATCGCCTCTTTCAAGAACCTTTTCTGGAGCATCATATGGCATAGCGATAACATGTCCATCCTCTTTGCCCTTTTTGATTACGGCAGGATTTTCCCAGTCGTATTTAACTGACATTATTTTTTCCTCCTGTTGCGTTGTTTAGCCGCAATAATTTTATTGCGATATGGATATTTTATTTATTTTAACATATATAGGAATGTTTTACCATAGAGCTAACATTTTATTAAACAAATATACAAACATACCAAATGTGCATTTTGTAGAATTTTGTCGGTCTCATTTGTGCAAGTTGACATTTTTTGGTTTTGTGATATACTTAGTATTGCGGTATGTAAAATAAGTTCAAATAAGGAGAATTATTATGCCGAAAAGTGTAAAAAGCGAGAAAACCTTGTTTAATGAAGAAAAGCTCTATAAAATTTCAAATGTTCTCAGCGGAAAATTTTTGACCGCAGATGAAGAGGGAGAACTGTTTATCGCATCCGCAAGAAAAGATGACAGCCAGAAATGGAAAATTGTGAAAGAAAAAGACTCTTACATACTTGTTTCAGTCCTGAGCGGTAAGGTTGCCGACGTTGTTCTTGCAGGAACCGTAAACGGCGCAAGAATCCATATGTGGGAAAAGACCGGTGAGGACAATCAGCTTTGGAACGCCGAAAAAGTTAAAGCAGGAATTTATAAACTGAAAAGTGCAGCATCCGGAAAATGCATAGACGTTGTAGACATTTCCGACGAGGACGGAACTCCTCTCCAGATATGGGACGACCTGAACGGCGACAATCAGATGTGGAAAATTACAGCTGTTCCCGTTTCAAGAAAAGCGGCTGTAAAAGCTGAGCCTAAAAAGCCCGCAGCTGCAAAAACAGAAGCTCCCAAAGCTCAGACAAAAAAGACAGCAACTCCCAAAGCTTCCGATAAGAAGGAAGAGCCTGTAAAGGCTGCCCCTAAAGCTGAAACCAAAAAAGCAGAAGCTGTAAAGGCTCCCGCCGCAAAAACAGCTTCCAAGACCGCCAAAACCACAGCTAAAACAAAAAAGAAATAATAAAACTTCATACCGTAAAAAATCCGCCCTGTGATTTTCCACAGGGCGGATTGATTTTGTTTAAAACTTATTTGCTCATCACTATTGTCATAACGCTTCTCGGAGGAAGATTGACTCCTGACTCAGTGAGATATTTTTCTGTATTGAGCTTTTTAAGGTTATTTGTTTCATCTGTAAGGTGAAGCTCGGAAACAGTGTATCCTTCTGCGTTTATTGCCATATCCTTATAGGAAAGAGATGAGTTTACAACTACTGTTACAAGCTCATCGCCGTTTTCAAATGTAACGGCTTTTACATCGTCACCCTCAAGAGTGGATTCCACTCTTACATATCCGGGCTTTATAAATTTTGTAAAATTGCCGTATTCATAAAGACGCTTTGTAACGGTGTATTCATGGGAATCGGTATCAACATAAATAAGTCCGTCACGCCAGTCATAGCAGGAAACGGCGATCCAGTAGCTCCATGATACCGCATCAAGAGTTGTAAGGTCGGTGCAGATCATATTCGCCATATCAAGGGCTGAATCCATACCGATATCCTTGCCGAGATTTTCCATTTCAGTCCATTCGGTACAGCTTCTCTTAAGGTCGGGATAATTCTTATCCAGCCACTGAGCGGTTTTGGCTTTATCCTCTTCTGAGCTGTTATATGAATGTGACTGTACTGTGGTTATGTACTGGCTGAGAGTTTCATCCTCCATAATGGCTTTGAACCACTTTTTAAAGTCACTGCCGCCCCACTGGCCTGATTCAAACATGCCAAGGCTTACTTTATCAAGAAGTCCACGTTTTTCCATTTCGTTATAGAAAACCTTATAGAGAGCAACCATTTCATCAGGTTCAAAGTGACAGCCTTCCTGTCCGCCCTGCCACTTCCACTGAGGTTCATTGATAGGTGAAATCTCAGTTATGGGCACGCCCTTTGAAAGGAAATATTCCACTGCATCAAGAACATAATCTGCAAATTCCTGATATTTATCCGGTGAAAGGTTAGTTGTCTTCTTCTTTGACACATCACCATGCGGCTTACCGTTTAAGGTCATTGTATCAGGTGCACTGTTAGAGAAAAATACAACATCTTTAACTCCAAGCTCAATGGCTCTGTTAAGGCACCAAAGGGCATTTGCATCCAGTGTGTAGTCAATATTTCCGTTATCGTCAATAAAGCTCTGACCGGAACGCCAGTAGTTTTCGAATGTACCGTTTTTTTCGCCTGTGCCTGTACCCGCTCCCAGATTATAACGATATATCTGCATTCCTATACCGTTATCCTGACTATACAGAAGCTCCATTATGGCCTCTCTTACAGGTACACCGTCTTCGTCCTTCTCTGTCCAGCCGCCTACATCCTGGCTCCACCATGCGCTGCTTGCGCCAAAGCCCTCAAAAGTCTGATGCTTTACGGAAGTGTCAATAGTCAGCTTTGCGGTATTCTCTGGAATATCGCTTTTGCAGGATGAAAGTGTCAGCGCCGTAAGAGCTAAAGCAAGTCCTGCTGATATTATTTTTGTAAATCTTTTCGTAAAAATCCCTCCCTCAAAAATACATATATCAATATTAGCACAACAAAAAATAATTTTGAATATTTTTTCAAAAAAACTGGCTGACGGTCATAAATTTTAGCGTTTTGCGTAATAGATATACAATTAATTTGTAATAGTTGCTGTATTTGTTTTTATGAACTCATAATTCCAAAAAGAAAAAAACAGCTCCCTGCCAAAAAGCAAAGAGCTGCTTTAATTGATTTACTTAGATGTTCTCGTCTCTTATTGAGTCGAGAATATTTTCTTTTTTGAGTCGGTTTGCAGCATACAGCATGGATATAAACATTACCGCAAATACTCCCGCTACTGCACCGATAACCGAAGCCCAGGGTATCAGGAATGATGTCTCAACTCCCTGCTTAATTGCAAGATTAATTAACACGCACACAACCGCCGAAACAGGAAGTCCTATAACCAGTGACTTGAAGCCACTCATTAGGCTTTCCAGTGAAAGTATCTTTACAACACCTTTATCGGTCATGCCGACAGATTTGAGCATCGCAAACTCTTTCCTGCGGAGAATTATTCCCGTCGAGACGGTATTGAATATATTTGCAACTGCAATAAGTGCAATAAGAGTTATGAATCCGTAAGCGAAAACCGTTATAACAGTTGCCATGTCACGGCCATTCTTGGTATTGCTGTATATATTGGTTACAGACATTCCGTCACCTGTGCCTTTACCGTTGGAAAGAATATAACTTTGCAGTGTGTCCGGTTTTTCTGAAATAAACAGTGTAATTACACCATAATGAAACGGATTATCAAGTTCAAAGCTTTCATATACAGATATAGGATAAATAATCTCGCGAACTGTTGTATCCATATTATAATAAATATCCGTCTGGACATCCGCCTCAGCGCCTACATAGCAAGTAAGTGGTTTATTTTTTTCCTCCTTATCTATTAAATCATCTACAACAGAGTAAGTTCCTGTGAAACTATCAGGAGTATCTTCAAAAATATCATAGCTTTTATATTTCTTTGTAGTTTGATCGTATTGCTTCTTCGCCTTTGCGTACAGGATACCTTTGGGATTTTCGGGATCTTTAAAATCAGCGGGATCTGCTCCGATTTTCCTGGCGTAGCTGTCAAAAGCCTCATCATCAATAAAACATATTTCTACTGAAGTAACGTCTGAAGAATTTGTTGCTTTGCCTCCCTGGGGTTCACCGTAATAAGACAAAGTGCTCCGTATAATATATTCTTCTGCATAGCCAAGCTTTACTGCTTCTTCGGCTGTTTCCTTAGCCAGTTCAAATCCCGCAGTGATATCCTTATAGGTATCAGGATTTCCGTCAGAATTTATGCTGTATAGTAAATCTGCGTTTCCGTCAGTAAGCATTCCGGTTGCCGAAGAAATGAGATTGACAGAAAAGGCTCCCGAAGAAATAATCAGAATAACGCTCATGGCAAGGGAAGCTGTAACAGTCCTGTACTTTTTCTTATCCCTGCCCATATACTTTTGAGCCAACATACCGTTAAATCCAAAAAGCTTGCCGAAAAATTTTGATGTCTTTATTTCTTTGTGCTTTTCTGTTTTTATATCCTTATTTTGCCTTATAGCTTCTATTGCCGTAACTTTCGCACAGCGTTTTGACGGAATATATGCGGAAATAAGGACGGTTACAAAGGCTATAACAGCGGCAATTATAACTGACAGCGGTGAAAAGTCTATTGCCATTTTGACGTTTTCATTGCCTATACCCATAAAGCTGAATTTGTCACCGATTAAATTAAGGGTAATACCTATTCCGCCGAGTCCGCAGAGAATACCTATGGGGATTCCGATAATACTCAAAAACACAGCTTCACGGAAGACCATGGATTTCATCTGTCTTTTTGTAGCTCCGATTGAAGAGAGCAGACCAAACTGTTTTGTTCTTGAACTTACGGAAATTGCAAACGCATTATATATAAGAGCCACCGATGCAAAAACTATTATTGCTATCAAAATAGCCGCAAGAGAATAAAGAACAGTATTAAAATTTTCATTGATATATGTTCCTTCAGCCAGAAGCAGATCGGTATTTTCATATACATGCATATTATTGTCAACCATCTGCAAGTAAAAATCAATGGCGTGCCTTCCAGTATCCATATTGTAATAAAAATCAATAGGAGCATTTTGCACGTTCTGATTTTTTACAATAGCGGTATATCCCGGAGCACTGTAAGGCTCAAAGCTCCAGCTGCTTTGGCTTGTACGTTCATAGAATCCGCAAACAGTATAGGTTTTGGTAAAATTCTTTTCTATATATTCGGCCTCTTCTCCGTCCTCATACAAGTGATAAGGAGTATCCTGCCAAAAATAATATCCGTCCGAAACTCTCTTCCCCACCTGCAATTTTATTTCCTGACCAATTTCGAGCTTCACTCCGCCGTTTGAGTTTAAATGGTCAGGTATGAGAATTTCACTGTCATTTTGAGGAAGATGTCCGGAGGTTACATTCACCGGCATATTTTTAAGAAAGTTATTGTCAGGCTCCAAAAGGAATAAATAAGGTTTCGCCTCATTTTCTATTCCTTCAAGTTCAGCATAACCTATACTGCGGCTGGTAAAATAGCTTTCAAGATGTTCGTTTTTCTTGTACTCATTTACCTCTTCCTGGGTTATAGACATAATCTTGCCGTGAAAAAAGCCCTCAGTGGCACCGGTAGAATTATACATATAAGTCTGTAAACTGACTATGAGGGTTGTAATAGCCGTAAACATAGCAGCAGAAATAATAATTCCCGCAATGGTTACAAGAGTCCTTGTCCTATTCTCCTTTAAGGTTTTAAGGGTAAGCTTTGAAAAGATATTCATGCCCTTATCACCTCGTCCCTTGCGATTCTACCGTCTTCAATGGAGATAATTCTATCCGCCTGAAGTGCAATGCTTTCGTCATGGGTTATTACAATAAGAGTCTGATTATATTTTTTGTTGGAGAGCTTTAAAAGCTCTACTATTTCACGGCTGTTTTTTGAATCGAGGTTTCCCGTTGGCTCGTCGGCAAGAACCACTGCCGGAGCAGTCATCAGAGCTCTGCCTATTGATACTCTCTGCTGCTGTCCGCCGGAAAGCTCATTGGGCAGATGCCTTTCCCTGCCCTTTAAGTCAAGGGTGTCAACAAGCTCCCTTAAACGCTTTTCGTCCACCTTTCTGCCGTCCATAAGAACAGGCAGGGTTATATTCTCTCTTACATTTAAAACGGGAATAAGGTTATAAAACTGATAGATAAGTCCAACCTGTCTACGGCGAAATACCGCAAGCTGCTCGTCGTTCTGACTATACACGTCGCAGCCGTCCATATACACCTTTCCAGATGTAGGTTTATCAACTCCGCCGATAATATGAAGAAGAGTTGATTTACCTGAACCTGAAGGTCCGATTATAGCCACAAACTCTCCCTTTGAAACACTGAAAGATACATTATCAAGGGCTCGGACTTCGTTTTCGCCCTTACCATAAACTTTACACAGATTTTCTACTTTTAAAATTTCCATAATACACCTCCTGTTTTGATGATCTTATAATATCCCTTTAAGGTGACACTAAAGTGACTTTAAAGTGACTGTTTAGTCACTTTAGCTGCAAAATAAGAAAATCCCTGTTTCTTCAAAACAGACAACATCTGCAATATGAAAAACAGGGAATATTTAAACTTAATCATACAACACTGCGGTAAAATCGGAACACAAATTCCGCTCCGCCATTTTTTCCGTTTGAGGCGGTAAGAGTTCCGTCCTGAGAAACGGTGATTGTCCTTGCAAGGGCAAGACCTATACCTGCGCTCTGAGATGAAGCGTTTTCTCCTTTATAAAATCTCTCGAAAATATGAGGTAAATCTTTCTGTGAAATTCCGCTGCCTGTATCGGAAACAGAAATCTCAGTGTAAAGAGGGTTTTCAGTCACTTTAACAGTCACTTTTCCGCCGTCGGGAGTATGCTCCGTACAGTTTTTAATTACATTTCCCACAGCTTCCGCCGTCCATTTTAAATCGGCCTCAAGGGTTTCATCAGAGCACACAACCTCAAGAGACTGCCCCTTTATATCCATTGAAATTAAAAAAGGCTCACAGGATTTATTTATAAGCTCCCTTGCGGAGATTTTCTCCTTTGAAAATGCAACTGTTCCGGCATCTATGGCAGAAAGCTTTAAAAGCGATGAAATAAGCCACTGCATACGCTCAATAAGCAGTGTCTGACTGTTTAGAAGCTCTCTGCGCTTTTGAGGGCTTGTATTATCGGAAGAGGCAAGAGAAGCTATAAGCCCCATGGAAGTAAGGGGCGTTTTAAGCTGATGTGATATATCAGCAATAAGCTCAGATAAATCTTCCTTATCCTTTTTGAGAGCATCTGCCTGTTCACGGAGTCTCACTGTCATTTTATATATTTCCGAAGCTAAAACCGAAAGCTCCCCCTCACAGTATTCATCCATTTCCATTTTTTCATTATGGAAAAGTATGCCGTCGATTTTTTCGCTGAGTCTTTCAATTTCTTTTATACGTCTTACTGTCAGTGTAAAATATACGCTGCTTATAATCAGAGCTGTACAAAAGGAAATAACAGCTGACACCAGCCCGCCGATAAAACCAACTGCTCCTGCAATCAGAGTGAGGCACAGGCATAAAATAAAGGCTTTTCTGACTCTCGCATCTCTGAGAATTTTCATTTTCAGTCACCTGCCTTATACCCAAGTCCTCGCACTGTCTTTATAACTTTAGGATTCTGGGGGTCGTCCTCTATTTTTTCACGAAGGCGTTTTATATAAACAGTAAGGGTGTTATCGGTGACGTATTCTCCGGAAAGACTCCAAATTTCATCCATTAATTTCTCACGGGTCAAAACTACTCCCATATTTGAAAACAGCACAAGGAGGAGTTTATACTCGAGTGCTGAGAGAAAAATTTCTTCTCCGTTTTTTACGACGTTTGCCTTGGCTGAATCAAGCCTTACGCCCTCATATTCTATAAATTTATTTTCATTGCCGCTTCGTCTTAAAACGCTTTTTATTCTCGAAACCAGCTCACGGGGTCTGAAAGGCTTTGAAATGTAGTCGTCCGCACCCATATCGAGCCCCGTTACAACGGAATATTCGTCATCCCAGGCAGTTAAAAATATCACAGCTGCTGAACTGAGCTTCTTAGCAGCAGAACAGACAGAATATCCGCTGCCATCGGGCAGTGAAATATCAGCAAGAATAAGGTCATATTTCTGAGTTTCTATTTTTTGAAGAGCTTTAGTGCAGTCAGGAGCAAAGTCCATGTCAAACCCCTCATTTTTAAGAAAAAGGCATAAATTTTCCCCTATACTGCTGTCGTCCTCAACTACCAAAAGCCGTGCCATGCTGTGACCTCCTTTAACTCAAACTATGGTCATTTTACCACATACTTAAGACGAAATAAAGAAAAACACAGTCCCAAAGGACTGTGTTTCTGTATTCTCTATTGAATTTTAGCCTTTGAAGCCGTCTTTAAGCTTATCGAAAATCCCCTTTTTATCCTTGCCGTGAGCTTCTGTTGCAGCTGCATTTGAATCAAATTTACGAAGCAGCTCCTTTTGCTCCTCAGTAAGATGTTTCGGAACTTCAACGGTAATATGCACAAGCTGATCGCCTCTGCCTCTGCCGTTAATATATTGGATACCCTTACCTTTAAGACGGAAAACATCTCCCGGCTGAGTTCCTGCATTGACGGTGTATTTAACCTGTCCGTCAAGGGTGGGAACTTTGATTTCTGCGCCTAATGCAACCTGTGCAAAGGAAAGGGTTACATTGCAGATAACGTCATATCCGTCACGCTCAAAGAACGGGTGAGGTCTTACGTTTATGCCAATTCTCAGATCACCTGCGGGGCCGCCGTTTATACCTCTGTTGCCCTCGCCTCTGAGAGTTACTATCTGCCTGTCATCAATACCTGCGGGGATATTTACATTAACCTTGTAGGGCTTCTGCACTCTGCCGACACCATGGCACTTATGACAGGGATTGTTTATAACAGTTCCCTTACCGCCGCACTTGGGGCACGGACGTGAAGAGGAGAACACACCAAAAGGTGTACGCTGCTGGGTTGTAACCTGACCACGACCGTTACACTGAGGACAGGTCTGAGGTGAACTGCCCTTTTCGGCTCCGCTTCCCGAACAGTCGGGGCAGACCTCTATTCTTGAAACCTCAATAACCTTTGAACAGCCCTTTGCTGCCTCTTCAAAAGAAAGGGTTACGTTTGCGTTTATGTCGCCGCCTCTCTGGGGTGCGTTGGGGTTCTGCTGTCTGCCTCCCCCGAAACCGCCGCCGAAGAAGCTGCTGAATATATCGCCTATGTCAAAATCGAAACCGCCCGCTCCGCCGGCACCGCCTGCGCCGTAATTGGGGTCAACACCTGCATGGCCAAACTGGTCATAGCGCTGACGCTTATCCTTATCGGAAAGCACCTCATAGGCTTCGTTTGCCTCTTTGAACTTTGCCTCGGCTTCTTTATCGCCGGGGTTCAGGTCGGGGTGGTATTTTTTCGCCATTTGACGGTAGGCTTTTTTAATTTCATCGTCTGAGGCTCCCTTGGAAACTCCAAGGACCTCATAATAATCTCGCTTATCGGACAATTTATACGCTCCTTTCGGGAAGCAGGAATAAGTATATTACAGACCCGAAAGCGGGGCAGTCAAGTCCCGCTTTCTATGGTAAAGATCAATTACTCGTTTGTAACGTCGGTGTAGTCAACGTTGATTGAACCGTCGTCGTTCTGTGTGCCTGCCTGCTGTGCTCCGGCTGCGCCCTGTGCACCCTGAGCGCCTGCTGCTGCGGCATTTGCCTTATAAAGCTTCTCTGAAATCTCATAGAATTTCTTTGTAAGGTCTTCCTGAGTGGACTTAATTTTTTCAATGTCGCTGCCCTTAAGAGCCTCTTTAAGAGCGTCTACCTTTGTCTGAAGCTCTGACTTATCAGCTGCATCGAACTTGTCGCCCTCTTCGGAGAGAATCTTCTCGCACTGGTAGATCATCTGATCTGCGTTGTTGCGGGTGTCAACCTCTTCACGGCGCTGCTTATCTTCCTGAGCAAATTTCTCTGCATCCTTAACAGCCTTATCGATGTCCTCCTTGGACATGTTGCTGGAGGATGTGATGGAGATTGACTGCTCCTTACCTGTGCCAAGATCCTTAGCGGAAACATGAACGATACCGTTGGCATCTATATCGAATGTAACTTCGATCTGCGGAACACCTCTTCTTGCGGGAAGGATACCCTCAAGACGGAAGTCGCCGAGGAGCTTATTATCTCTTGCAAACTCACGCTCACCCTGGAGAACACGAACATCAACAGATGTCTGATTATCTTCTGCAGTTGAGAAAACCTGGCTCTTCTTTGTGGGGATTGTGGTGTTTCTCTCAATGATCTTTGTATTGATTCCGCCCATGGTTTCAATACCGAGTGAAAGGGGAGTAACGTCAAGGAGAAGAAGGCCTTTAACCTCTCCGCCGAGAACGCCGCCCTGGATTGCTGCACCTACTGCAACGCACTCATCGGGGTTGATTCCCTTGAAGGGCTCTTTGCCGATAAACTTCTTGATAGCTTCCTGAACAGCGGGGATTCTTGAAGAACCACCAACCATAAGAACTTTATCAATTTCGCCTGCGCTGAGTCCTGAGTCGCTCATTGCCTGACGTACCGGTCCCATTGTAGCTTCAACAAGGTCTGCTGTCATCTCATTGAACTTTGCTCTTGTAAGAGTTGTTTCAAGGTGCTTGGGGCCTGTTGCATCAGCTGTGATGAAGGGAAGGCTGATTGTAGAGGTTGTTACGCCTGAAAGCTCGATCTTTGCCTTTTCTGCTGCCTCTTTGAGACGCTGCATAGCCATTTTATCGCTGCGAAGATCGATGCCCTGCTCTTTCTTGAACTCATCTGCAAGCCAGTCGATAATACGCTGGTCGAAGTCATCACCGCCGAGACGGTTGTTACCTGCTGTTGCAAGAACCTCCTGAACACCGTCGCCCATTTCGATAATGGAAACATCGAATGTACCGCCGCCAAGGTCATATACCATAACCTTCTGGTCGTTTTCCTTATCAATACCGTAAGCAAGAGCAGCTGCTGTGGGCTCGTTGATGATTCTCTTTACATCAAGACCTGCAATCTTACCGGCATCCTTTGTAGCCTGACGCTGTGAGTCGGTAAAGTATGCGGGAACTGTGATAACAGCCTCTGTAACTGTTTCGCCGAGATATTCCTCAGCATCTCTCTTAAGCTTCTGAAGAATCATAGCGGAAATTTCCTGGGGTGTGAACTTCTTGTCGTCGATTGTAACAGTGTAGTTTGAACCCATATGGCGCTTAATTGAAGAGATTGTACGCTCAGGGTTTGTAATAGCCTGACGCTTTGCAACCTGACCTACCATTCTCTCACCGGTTTTACCGAAAGCAACAACTGAGGGAGTTGTTCTTGCGCCCTCTGCGTTTGCGATAACAACAGGCTCGCCGCCTTCAATAACTGCTACACATGAATTTGTTGTACCAAGGTCAATACCTATAACTTTTGCCATAATAAACCATCCTCCTGTGAATGTTTGAATTTATTTTAATTTGGTGGTTGTCGTTTTAGTTTGCTACCTGTACGGTTGCGTGGCGAACTACCTTATCGCCGATTTTGTAGCCCTTTGCAAAAACCTGAGCCACTGTGTTTTCGGGAAGCTCTTCATCCTCTATATGCATAACAGCATTGTGCATATTGGGATCAAATTCATCTCCCTTTTCTCCGAAAGGTTCAACTCCCAGCTTCTTAAGGACATTGTCAAACTGCTGGAATATCATTTTTATTCCCTTTTTGTAGTCCTCATCGGGAGCATCCTCATTCATTGCCGCTCTCTCGAAATTGTCGAGTACGGGAAGAATTTCCGAAATAACATCTGCCTTTGAATCTGAATAAGCAGCTTCCTTTTCACGCTGTGAACGCTTGCGGTAGTTGTCATATTCAGCCATTGTTCTGAGAAGCTGATCCTTTGTTCTGTCAAGCTCTTCTTTAAGTTCCTTGCAGGGATCTTTAACTTCTTCGGCAGTTTCTGCTGCTGTTTCGGTTACTTTCTCTTCTGCGGCTTCGTTTTCGGGGATATTGTCTTTTTTATTTTTACTCATCGCCCTTTTCCTTTCTCAGTCTTCAAGCGCCTCTGACAAAAATTTGCCCACAAGCGCCGTAATATATTCAAGGTTTGATATTACCCTCTCATAATTCATTCTTACAGGTCCTATAATTCCCAGAGATCCTCCGGTGTTTTCGCCTATATTGTACCTTGCTACTACAAAGCTTGAATTTTCAAGTTCCTTATAGGGATTTTCTCTGCCTATAATCACCCTTAAACCATCTTCCGGGATTGCCACATTTGCAATGGGATGTGCTTTCTGGAGAAATCCGAGAAGCTGTGCGGCGTCCATATCCAGTTCCCTGTGATTTAAAAGATTTGTTTCGCCTTCAAGGATTATATCGCTCTGTGAGGCATCACGGGCAAGTTCCGCAAGGGTTATAAGAAGCGGTGTCATTGCGAGAGCATTTTCTCCTAAGGAGGCTGCCAGAGTCTGAATTGTGACCATGCTTATTTCGCAAACTGGAACAGAGAGAAAAGCTGAACCTACAATGTGGTAAAAGCTTTCTACCATTGCCGGAGTAAGGGCTGTTTCCGTTCTGCAAAGCCTGCTTTTAAGAACTCCCGTTGAAGTAAGGAGAACAAGCATCGCCTTTCGGCTTCCCATTGGAACAAGCTCAACTCTGCTGATTGTCGCCTGCTCATCTGCCGGGGTGGTGGAAACCGCTGCATAGTTTGTCATCTCCGCAAGAAGCTCTCCTGCCTGTTCGAGAACCGTCTCCGGATCAACCCATCTGTTTTTAAGGGTTGCATCCATAAGTCTTTTGTCCTCTTCGTCAGGCTGCCGTCTTTCCATTAAGTTATCAATGTAATAACGGTAAGCTTTTTCAGTGGGCACCCTGCCTGCCGACGTATGGGGCTGATCAAGATATCCCATAGACGCAAGCTCAGCCATTTCATTGCGAACCGTAGCTGACGAAACCGAAAGCTCCGGATGTCCGGCAAGAGCCTTTGAACCAACCGGCTCGCCTGTGGCAATATACTGTTCCACAATAGCGGAAAGTATCTTTTGCTTTCTTTCGCTCAAATCTGCCATAACATCACCTGCTTTCCATGAGAGATTTGAACGTTTTGGGGAATTAGCACTCTTAACACCTGAGTGCTAATTCTGTAATATACTATACAACTCCTTTCCGATTTAGTCAATATTTCAATTGTGAACACTTTGTAAAACCTTTTTGCCCTGTTGTTCACAAATAATATTAAGTTTGTAAAATTTTCCATTTTAAATTATTTTTCTGTTTTTGGGCATTAAAAAGGACGCTTCCAAAGAAGCGTCCTGAGTGTTCCGATGAAATTATTTTAACTTACATCTTTTTTTCGATCATATTACTGACCACGATTAAAACAATTGGCTGAAAAGCGATGATAGCACCGCAGACAATCGCCGGAACAATATAATCAAGACAAATAAACACAACTGTGGCTAAACCAAGCAAAACAATTGTAATCATATTTGTGATATTTCCGGCTTTTTCTTTTATTGCAATATTGCGCTCATCCATAACATCAATTTTGTAATCGGAATCTTTTTTCATCATTTTGTTGTGCAAAATCTGTGTGTGCGAAACAGAAAAGATTGCGGCAAACATTACAGCCAGCCCGATATCCACCATTTTTGAAAAGTCAGTTAAAAAAATTATCAGCACCAATATAATAGAAACAACATAGCCGAAATACCAAATCAAATTTTTGTTTTTCATTCGTCTTCCTCCTCGTAAATGAATATCTCTTCAATGCTCATATCAAAAAATCTCGCAATTTTAAAAGCCAATAGAATTGATGGATTATAGCGTCCGTTTTCTAAAGAGCCTATTGTTTGACGTGATACCTCTAATGCGGCTGCTAAATCTTCCTGCTTAATGCCTCTTTGCTTTCGCAGCTCTTCTAATCTGTTTTTCATATGAGCCTCCTTTCTTATGGAAAGTTTGCTTTACATTTCTTATTATATGCATGTCCTCCGCAAATGTCAAGTGAACTTTCCATTTCTGAAAATTTTAACGAATTTATTTACGAAAAGCTGTGTGAGATGTCATTTCCAAAAGTTAAGGACGCTCCAAAAGAGCGTCCTTAAAAATCTATACTTTTATTCTCTTAAATCAGCGGCAAATATCATCAATCATTTTAAGCTCATCTTCAGAAAGTCCCGTTCCCTCAATTGACTTTAAATTTTCTCTTATCTGTTCGGGCTTTGAGCTTCCTACAAGAACACTGCAAACTGCGTCTTTTCTGAGAACCCACTTAAGAGCCATTGCAGCAAGGGATTCTCCCCTTTCCTTTGCCAGCTCATTGAGAGCTTTGATTTTACCGAGCTTTTCATCGGTCAGATTCTCTGCTTTCAAAAAGCGTCCGTCAGTTTTAATACGGCTGTCCTCTGGGATACCATTTATATATCTGTCAGTGAGAAGTCCCTGAGCAAGAGGACTAAAAGCAATTATGCCTTTATGCTGTTCTTCTGCAAAGTTCAGAAGTCCGTTTTGCTCAATGGTTCTATCGAAAATTGAATATCTGTTCTGATTGATAATATAAGGGCACTTATATTCCTCTAAAATTTTCATGGCCTTAAGCGCCGTTTCACCGTTATAATTTGAAATTCCCGCATAAAGAGCCTTTCCGCTGTGTACAGCCTGAGCTAATGCAGACATACTCTCTTCAAGAGGAGTATCCGGATCCATTCTGTGATGATAGAAAATATCCACATATTCAAGACCCATTCTTTTAAGGCTCTGATCAAGGCTTGCAAGCATATACTTACGGCTGCCGAAATCTCCGTAGGGTCCCGGCCACATGAGATATCCAGCCTTTGTGCTGATTATCATTTCGTCACGGTAAGGCATAAGGTCACTTTTAAGTATTCTTCCGAAATTCTCCTCTGCCGCTCCCGGATAAGGTCCGTAGTTATTGGCAAGATCAAAATGGGTTATACCTAAATCAAAAGCAGTAAAACACATCTGCTTCATGTTGTCAAAATTTCCGTTGGAGCCGAAATTATGCCAAAGTCCCAGGGACACTGCGGGAAGCTTCAATCCGCTTTTTCCGCAGCGATTATATTTCATATTGTCATATCTTGACTGATGTGCAATATACATTAGCATTTCCTCCGCCGATTATTTATTGTCGTTTTCTGCCCCAGTCTGTGCAGAATTTTTCTTTTCCTCTTCCTGAGCCTGTTTTAATGCGCTTGCATTTGTATTCATGGATTTTCTGTATACCACAAAACGACAGTAAAGATATTCGGAAACAAGGTTTATTATCATTGTACCAGCCAAAACAATGTATTCCTGCACTCCGGCATCAGTAAGGGCAGTTCCCCACCAGGTTGAAAGAGGTGTGAATACACAGTAAAACAGCGCCACTTTAAGCATGGCAATAGGTATATTGGCAGCGGATTTAAAAGTAAATTTTCTGTTGAATGTAAAATTATACAGCACCGATAAAATAAGGGCAGTAAGATAACAGAACATATACTCAAGTTTAAAAACTTCATTTAAAAGAGTAAATGTGACAAACTGTATTATTCCTGCACCGGCTGAAAAGAAAACAAATTTTACTACCTGTACGGCAGTCTGTTTGGGAGTAAGCTTTACTTTTTCTTTTGTGTTCCCATTTTCCCGATTAGCCATAGTATACCTCCTGAAAATTCATCTTTCTTTTTATTTTACCATAGGAGAATATTTAACACAAACCAAAAAAACTTTTGAATTTTTATTCAAAATATTATCGCATTTTACATTAAGAACTGATATAATAAAAAGGATATACATAATATATACATAAACGAGGGGCATTTAATGAATACATCAGAAGCATTAAAAAAACTCCTGCTCATCATTAATCCGAAAGCAGGAAGAATGAAATCAAAACACAAACTTTTTCAGATAGCAAATGAATTTTGCTCTTTAGGATATCAGGTAACTCTTCAGCCTACCACCAAACCCGGAGATGCAACGGAAATTGTAAAAAATCTTGGTGAAAATTTTGATTTGCTTGTCTGCTGCGGCGGCGACGGCACTCTTAATGAAGTCACTGCGGGAATTATGGCGCTCGACAATCCACCACCCGTTGGATACATCCCCACCGGAACTACAAACGACCTTGCAGAAACTCTTGGTCTTGCTTCAACAATTGAAGAAAATGTTAAAATTGCAGCTACTGGTAAGCCATGTAAAATAGATTCAGGTCTTTTTAACGGAAGAGTATTCAACTATGTAGCGGCTTTCGGCGTATTTTCAGACGCATCATATTCTCCGAAGCAGTCTGCAAAAAACATTTTAGGTCATTCGGTATACCTTCTGTTCGGTGTAAAAAGCTTTACCAAAATGCGTCCATATGAACTGAAAATCGAAGCCGACGATCAGGTTTTTGAAGGAAAATTCTTATTTGGTAATATTGTAAGCTCTACATCCGTCGGAGGTGTTTTAAAGCTTGACCCAAGTCTCGTAAAACTTGATGACGGCCTTTTTGAAGTTTTTCTCATAAGGAAGCCTAAATCAACCGCAGAATTTTTAAGTCTTGCTATAAGAGCTCTGCGTGGAGATTTAAGCAACGAAAATATTATCTTCACCCATGCTTCAAGAATAAAAATAACAGGCCCTGCCGATATGGACTGGGCTCTTGACGGAGAATACCAAAAGGGAAGCGAAACTGTTATTATCGAAAACAAAAAACAGGCGCTTACTATTATTCGTCCCGCAGAAGATGAAGATGACGAGGAAAACGAAGAAAATACCGAAAACGAAGCAGAAACTGTGTCCGTACAGTAAAATCGAAATCAGTCTATTTCTTCAAACTGAAAAAGCACAGAAAAAAGACCGGCTAAAAAAGCCGGTCTTTAATAATACGTATTTAAATTAGCTTAAAAGCAGAAATTACTGCTCAACAGCATAAACGCTGACCTTTTTACGGTCTTTGCCCATACGCTCAAACTTTACCTTTCCGTCAATAAGTGCGAAAAGAGAATCGTCTGAACCTCTGCCCACGTTGTTGCCGGGATGGATGTGTGTTCCACGCTGCTTTACAAGGATGTTACCAGCAAGAACAAACTGACCGTCAGCACGCTTAACGCCAAGGCGCTTAGACTCTGAATCACGGCCGTTACGGGTTGAACCCATTCCCTTTTTATGAGCAAAAAGCTGAATGTTTATTTTAAGCATTTTGTACACCTCCGTATTTGACTTTGACATTTTTCGGATAATCTTCTTCGAGACCTTTTAAATGAAGTTCCAGTCCGTCGGTTAAAGTTTTCGCTTTTAAAGCCTCAGCTTTCGTTTTGAAAACCAGCCTCAAAAAGCCGTCTTTCACTTCGACAATTGGGTCGAGATTCAAGACATCGGTTATTGTATTAGCTGTAAGATACACTGCGGAAGAAACAGCCGCACAGACTATATCAGTGCCAGCCTCACTCATCCCTGAATGACCTTTAACACAAAAACCTGCCGTAACCTTATCGGAACCTTTAAAAAACTCGACGATTATCATAGGTTACGCATTGATGGCTGAAATTTCAACCTTAGTGTAGGGCTGTCTGTGACCCATCTTGCGCTTTTCGTTCTTCTTTGACTTGTAAGTGAAAACAGTAATCTTCTTACCCTTACCGTTCTTCACTGCCTTAGCGGTAACAGTTGCGCCCTCAACATAGGGTGCGCCAACCTTGATGCCGTCCTCGGCGCCCACTGCGATAACCTTGTCAAAGGTGATCTCGGAGCCTGCTTCAACGTCAAGCTTCTCGATGAAAACTGTGTTGCCAGCTTCAACCTTGTACTGCTTGCCGCCGGTTTCGATAATTGCGTACATTTGACTAACCTGCCTTATTATAGACTCGCTACCTCCGGGCGGGATAACCGCTTTTTGTGCATAAAAACACAGCCCGGGATATGCGGCAAAGCTGATTATACCATTGTATTGAGCTTATGTCAACCGTTAAATTGATTGTTATTATCGGCGCCGGGATGATATCCAGAATTATCTACCAGAGGCTCTTCGGGAATTACAAGCATAAGAATTACATATAGGATAATTCCGGGAAAAGCAGTGGTGAAAAGTGAAAGGACAATATAGATTATTCTTATAATAGTGGGGTCAATTCCTAAAAACTTGCCAAGGCCTCCGCAGACACCTGCAAGCATTTTTGCATCACGGGATCTGTAAAGCTTTTTATCTGTGTTCATTTTTGACTCCTTAATTTATGTATTATTTAAGTTTATCTGCATTTTGGATTTTAGCGGCTGTAAGAGTATTTTCCATAAGCATCGCTATTGTCATGGGACCTACTCCGCCGGGAACGGGAGTAATTGCTCCGGCTATTTTTTCAGCGGATTCAAAATCAACATCTCCGCAGAGCTTGCCGTTTTCATCACGGTTCATTCCTACATCTATTACAACTGCGCCGGGCTTTATCATATCACCTGTAATAAACTTTGCACGTCCCACAGCGGCTACAAGGATATCAGCCTGCTTGGTAATTTCAGCAAGGTTTACGGTTTTTGAATGGCAGATTGTAACAGTGGCATTTTTATGGAGAAGAAGCATAGCCATGGGCTTACCTACAATATTGCTTCTGCCTACTACAACGCAGTTTTTGCCCTCGGGATCAACTCCCGCTGACTTAATAAGCTCCATAACACCTGCCGGTGTGCAGGGAAGAAAAGCGTAATCGCCAATCATAATCTTACCCACATTTACCGGATGGAAAGCGTCAACATCCTTTATGGGGTCAATTGCATTAATAACGATATCGGAGTTAAGATGTGACGGCAGAGGAAGCTGACAGAGTATTCCGCTTATCTCCTTTTTGCCGTTAAGCTCTTTTACAAGGTTTAAAAGTTCTTCCTGTGTTGTCTCAGCGGGAAGAGCATATTTTTCAGAATACATTCCCGTTTCGGCACAGGCTTTTTCCTTATTTCTTACATAAACCTGTGAAGCTGAATCGTCGCCGACAATTATAACTGCCAGTCCGGGAGTAACTCCCTTTTCTTTAAGAGAGGCAACTTCAGAAGCAACTCTCGCCTTTACCTCAGCGGAAACTTTTTTTCCGTCAATTATCTGTGCCATTGTCTTTCTCCTCCTTTTCTGCGGATACTTTCTTATCGTTCAATACAGCTGTACCGGCATTAGGTGTATATGGAGCGGTTTCTCCTTTTTTAACCATCTCCACCCTTTTGCCGTCTTTATCAAAGTAGTAATCAACGCCTTCAATAGGTTTTGGACTCTTCTTATATTTTCTCAGAAGCACAATAAGAGCTATTGCACAAACTAAAGCAAGAACACCTGAAAGCACCTGTGAAACTCTAAGGGTAGTTCCGGCAATATAAAGGCTGTCGGTTCTCATGCCCTCAACTACCATTCTTTCAAGTCCGTACCATACTCCGTATGCGAGCATAATCTGACCGCTGAATTTGCGGTGGTGCTCACATATGTAGTAGAGCACAAAGAAACCGAGGATACACCAAATTGATTCATAAAGGAAAGTCGGATGCACAGGTAAATCGGGATCCATTGTAATGCCGTTTGCTGCGAACTCAGCCTGATGACTGTTAATATAATCAACAACTTTTTGACTGGTCATTCCCCAGGGAAGAGTGGTATTTGTACCAAAAGCTTCCTGGTTCATAAAGTTACCCCAGCGTCCTATACCCTGTCCGATAAGGAAACTCATTGCAGCCATATCGGCAAGATTGAGGAAATTAAGCTTATTGAATCTGCAAACCACAAAGGCTACAATTATAGCTCCTATAAGTCCGCCGTAAATTGCAAGGCCGCCGTGCCAGATTTTAAATATCTCCGAGGGATGTGCAGCATAATAGTCCCACTCAAAAATGACGTAATAAAGTCTTGCGCCGATTATTCCTCCGAAAGTTCCGAAAATAAGCACGTCCAGCATTTTATCAATGCTCATCTTCCATTTGAATGCCATGCGTCCGCCGAAAAGCACCGCAAGGGCAAAACCGAAGGCGATTATTACGCCGTAAAATTTAATTGATATCTCAGTGCCTACAAAGGGAAGCGTAAACTCCGCCGCAACTGACGGAATATCAAAGCTCCAGCCGAGACCCGGAAAGTACACCGTTGTAAAATCACTCATAAATTATCTCCCTGCTTTTTAATTTATGTACCCCCGGTCAATTATTGGGAAGAATGACCGAAAGGGAGTAAAGGGACGGATCAAAGCTCTCTGAAAGGACTTTTTCCACATCCTCTTTTTTCATATCACGAAGTATACGCACAGTGTCAAAAATAGAGCTGCCGAGAAAATGTGATGCCACAAAGGAGTTTGCGAGTTCATCAATATCGTTAAAGCCCATTATCTCTCTGCCGTACATTTTGCGTCTTACAGTTTCAAAATCCTCGTCGCTGATTCCGTTTTCTTTAAAAGCGGCGATTTCGGCTTTGATCTCCTCTGCCACCTCTTTGGGATTTGCTGACTCTCCTGAGAAAAGGCATGCTGAATATCCGTAACCTGCAAAATATTCAGTTCCGAAGGAGGAGTTAATAAGTCCCTTATCAAAAAGACGCTTATATAAAGGAGAGGTCTTGCCTGCGATTATCTGAAGAAGCACCGACATTTTAAGTCTGTGGTCAAGAGGACGCTGCATTTCGGGATAATTTTCCTTGCTGCCAAGCATAAACAGCGGAACGGAAACTGCAAGCTTCTGCTCAATATAATCAGATGCCACCTCATAGGGTTCATCGTGAGGCATTTTCTCAACTGTTACATCCTCGCTCTTTTTGAGCATCTTATCAGCAGTTTTAAGAACCTGCTCAGGGGTGATATTTCCCACCACTGCAAGAACCATGTTTTTAAGATTATAAAAGGTATTATAGCAGCGGTAGAGCATATCTGCATCAATCTGAGCAATTGACTCCTGAGTTCCCGCAATGTCGATTCTTACGGGATGATTTTTATACATTGCTCTAAGACAGTTAAACTCAACCTGCCAGCCGGGCTCATCCTGATACATTCTTATTTCCTGACCTATTATGCCCTGTTCTTTATCGACAGTTTCCTTTGTGAAATACGGCGACTGCACAAAGTCCAGAAGAATTTCAAGGGATGCGTCAAAATCTCCCGAACAGGAGAAAAGATAGCAGGTCTGGTCAAAGGATGTATATGCATTTGCGCTGGCTCCGGTCTTTGCATATCTTGCAAAAGCGTCCAGCTCCTCGCTTTCAAAAAGCTTGTGCTCCAAAAAGTGCGCTGTTCCCTCGGGAATCTCTACGAAATCCTTTTCGTCGCTTCTCTTAAAACCCGTATCCGTAGATCCGTAACGTGTTCCGAAAACAGCGTATGCCGAAGAATAGTTCTCCTTGGGCATTACATAAATCTGAAGTCCTGTGGGGTGCTTTATTGAATAATAGGTTTCACCCAGTTTTTCCGATGTTATTTTCTCAATATTCATTCTTCCGCCTCCCCTGTTCCTTCAAGCATATACACTGTGTCAAGGGTAACTTTATTTGCACAGCTTACTACATCCTCACGGGTTACTTCCCTTATCTGAGCGGCAAGATCACCGGGAGTGAGAATTTTTTCTCTGAGCATCTGGTTCATGCACCAGTAATCGTAGTCCTCAGGAGTATCTCCGAAACCGTCAAGGGCATCGGCACACGCCTTTTTGGAAGCTTCCAGCTCATCATCTTCAAACTGATTGTTCTTTACAATCTCAAACTGCTCTTTTATAGCAGAAAGAGCTTTTTCTTTATTTTCGGTTTCAATACCGCTCTGTATAAGAATAATGCCCTTATCGCTGTTGAGTCTTGCGGAGCAGTAATAGCAAAGGCTCATCTTTTCACGGACATTGGTAAACAGTCTCGAATAAGGTCCGCCGCCGAAAACATCGCACATAATAGAAAATGCTGCACGTTTCTGCGGATCATAGTCCACTCTCATACCCATTACGAGCTTGCCCTGATTTATGGGCATCTGCTCTGTAACCTCACGAACCTTTTCTGCGCTTCTGACAATCTCCGTTGGAGGAAGCACTGCCTCGGAGCGGTCAACGCCCTCAAGACGGCGGCTTATTCCTGCGGCAATTTTATCTGCATCGGCTGTACCTACAACGTTAATCTGTACAACGGCTTTTTTGAGAAGGTTCTGCCATGCTTCATAAAGAGAATCAGGTGTTATTGAAGCTACATCCTCGGCAGTTCCAAGGCGGTTGATACCGTAAGCTTCATTTTCGCACATAATCTCTTCACAGCGCTGCTTTGCATAGCTGCGTTTATCATTAAGCTCGCTTTCAATCTTTTCGAGCATAAGACGCTTTTCCTGTCCCACATCATGGGGAAGGAATGAACCGTCAACTATATTGGGCTCGAAAATCATATCAAGGAGCAAGTCCATACAGTTTTCTGTAATGCTTTCATCAGTAAGTGAAAAGCGGTCGTCAATAGCTGTAAGGCTCAGTCTTAAAACCTGTGCTTCACCTATCTTTGTAACGCTTGCGGAAATAGTAGCTCCGTAAAGATAGGCAAGACGGCTGCTGAGCTTTGTCATATCGGGATATTTCCTGCATGAACGGTGAAGGAAATAGACAAGCACTGCATATACGCTGGCTGTTTCCTTTTTAAGGGGAAGAGCCATATTCACGGATATTTTGGCTGTTTTAAATCTCTGAGTAGGTGCGGCGCAGAGCCTTACTCCCGGCGCTACCTGACGCATACTTATTATATTTTCCATTATCATTACCCTGCGATACCTTTATGCACAAAAGCCCGTGTAAAAACCCCTGTGCAGTATCGTTCCTTTCGGTAAAATTCGCACTTTTTCTGCCGAACGCAAAAACGGACGCAGAAATTTATTATATTATTTTATCACTTAAATAAAGCTTTTTCTACACTATTATAAAGTATTGTAGACCCTGTTAAAAACCACTTTGATTTTTCGTTTAATATCACTATATTTAATTACCATCAAACTCCTCCGCCTATTGAAAGCTTTATTTCATGGCGTTTTCCGTCAAGGGGAATTACCGCTTCACAGGGATTTCCCGCTTCTTTTACGGCTTCAATTTCAATCTGAGTGGTTTCGCACACCATTCTTATTTTATATCCGTCACCGTTTCCGAAGGGATTCGGTTTTACGACGATTTTATTCTTTACTCGTTTTATTCCCAAAAATTCCAGTGCGGCAGTATAAAGCCATCCTGCTGAACCTGTATAAAGGCTCCAGCCGCCTCTGCCCTTTGCCGCAGAATTCGATGAAATATCTCCTGCAAGGAAATACGGCTCAAGACGGTAAGCTTCGGCGATTTCACTTCTGCGGCATCGTGCGGCAGGATTAATCATCTCAAAAAGGCGGTAAGCTCCTCTTATATCCCCAAGTCTTAAAAGCGCCATACACAGCCAGACTGCACCGTGGGTATACTGTCCGCCGTTTTCTCTTATGCCCTCAGGATAAGCCGCCACATATCCCGGCTGCTGTCCGCTGCCTGTAAAGGGATTTTCAAAAAGCTTTATTATTTCGTTTTCACTGTCAACGAGAATTTCTGTGGCATTTTTGACAGCGGATTTGACCCGTTCTTCACTGGGCATACCCGAAAATACCGCAAAGGACTGGGGAAGAGAATCTATCATGCATTCTCCTGAACCTGCACCCATTGGTTCTCCGCTGTCATAAAAAGCACGAAGATACCACTTTCCGTTCCAGCAGTGCTCATCCACGGCTTTTTTAAGCTTTTCCGCTTCTTCCGAAAGAATCCTGCATACCTTTTCATCACCCAGTTCAAAGGCGACGGGTATAAACTTTTCCATTACCATTGCCGCAAACATGGAAAGCCACACGCTTTCGCCTTTGCCGCCTGTTCCTACACGGTTATATCCGTCGTTCCAGTCTCCGTTTCCTATTAAAATAAGATTATGAGAGCCGAGCTTCAAAGCCCTTGCAATGGCTCTGAGGCAGTGACCGTAAACTGTACCCTTTTCATTTGAAATTTCAGCTCTTATATACCTTTCGTTTTCTCCCTCTTTAAGCTCATCACTATGGAGAAAGGCAATCTGCTTTTCTAAAAAGGAAGTGTCCCCCGTTGCCTCAAAGTATTTTGCCGCAGCATAGGGAAGCCAAAGCAAATCATCGGAGCACCGTGTACGAACTCCCCTTGTGCCTCCTGAATTTTGGGGCAGTCTGTGCCACCAGTGAAGCACATCTCCCTCCTGAAACTGAACGGCACAGCAGCGGTATATCTGCCTGAGAGTTATTTGAGGTTTGGTTAAAAGCAGGGCAAGGGAATCCTGAAGCTGGTCACGGAAGCCCCATGCGCCTGAGCACTGATAAAAGCCCGTTCTGCCCATTAATCGGCAGTTTGAAATCTGCATGGGAAGCCATGTGTTTACCATGACGTCAAAAGCTTTATCCCCTGTGCCAACAGAGAGAAAGCCCTCTCCGCTTTCGCCCGAAATATCGGCAGTAGTTATTTTTTCGGCACTTTCCTCCTCTGCTCCACAGGACAAAATAAACTTCACTTTATCCTCTCTTCCCGGCGGTAAAATGAGCTTCTTTCCCACTGCTCCGCAGGGATCTGTGGAAACTTTTTGCACGTCAGTTAAGCTTAAATCAAAGAATTCATTTCTGTTTCCTGCAAGAGTGATGCTGTCTTCTCCGGCGGTAAGATATGCCGTAGTTCTGATACATTCGTTTAAAGGATTTCTAAAAAAAAGTCCGTCTTTTCCTTTCTCGAATTTTACAGCGCTTTTAAAGTCTGCAGTTCTGCCCATGGAAGGCTCAATATAATAGTATATTTCTCCGCTGAATTCATCACTGCCTGTATTTTCACAGAATACTTTAACGTATTTTGCAAAGCCTCTAGGTGCCACCGACACTTCCACGGCAAATTTGACGTTTTTATATTTTGACATATACACTGCCTTTTTCGGAGTATAACGCACACTGGATTCCCTGATAATATCATACATTTTTCCGTCGGCTTTAAGGAAAAGCCTTTCTCCGCCAAAATCCCCCAAAGGATTATTGCACCATGAGGTAAGCTTATTTTCCCCGGCGTTGACTGCCCAGGTAAAGCCGAGAGAGGTATTTGTAACGAGAGTTCCGAAAGAGGGATTTGCAAGACAAAGACTCCATGGGACAACCGGCTTTCCCGTTACGGTAAATGAATTTTCGGAAAAATATCCGTTTTTGACCTCAAGTTCTTTTTCATCTTCAAAGGAAACAGGCTCAAGAGGAGAAAGAAGAGATGAAGCAAAAGGCTTTTGAGGTCTGCCGATACGCTCTGCGCTTCGCTTCGGAACAATAAACTTTGCCGCCCCTTTAAGGAGACTTAAAACCTCAGCGGGAGTTTTTTCTCCGTCAATAAGCCGCACTCCGCCACGGCAGGAGAGGATATTCCCGAACCCTGCGTCACGGATAAATTTTTCCGTAAATTTAAGAGTTTCGCCTTTTCTGCCTATACATACGGCGACTATTTCTACAAACAGTGAACAGGTGTAAAGTCTTTTGCAGATTTTAAGGTAGGGAAGAAGCCTATCTTCATCAGAGCCGAAAAGCTCAATATATATAATAGGATAATCTCCTGAAATACCGGTCTGCCACATTTCACTGCGCTTTAAGGTGTTTTCCTGAGCCGCCTTTTCATATTCCTTTGAATAGCCTGTATTCCAAAAAAGATGCGGCAATGCCTGCAAAGCCAGCACTCCCTCAATACTGCCTGAAACAAAGGGAGAAGCCGCTCCTTTTTCATGGGATACATTTTCTTTTCTCAGCGCTGTAAAAAACTTTTTTGCCTCCTGTTCCTCTTCAGCAGCGCACATTGCTGCTTTGACGGTAACCTTTCCGTGTGAAGGAACTTCCACAGGGACACTTATTGCACAGCACACATCGCCCACAGCGCAGGAAGAGGTGAATTTTTCGGGATCAGGAGGAAGCGATTTATTGCCAAGGGGTCTTTTGAGAACCTTTTCCCTTGAAGTTTCAAAGGTAAATTTCTCCTGTCCCAAAAGTCCTGCGGCAAGGTACAAAGGCCGTCCGCTTTCACGGCTGCGTTTTCTGAAAACAAGCATACCTGAATCTTCACGGTAATGAGCCGTAGTAAAAAGCTTTGCAAAGGCTGGATGGGAACGCACCTCACCGAAAGGAGCAAGCACAGGCTCAAAATAAATTACAATTTCTCCTTTAAGTCTGTGCTTACCGGAATTTTTAACAGTATAGCTTCTTATTTCTCCCGGCACTGACTTATGAACAAACACTTCCTGGGTGAGCTCAGTTTCATCCTCAGTACAGATAAATTTCGCATAGGTACTGCTGAATTCGCCGGAAAACTTTTCAGGATTTTCATATCCGGGAGCATAGGTAAAACTTTGAGCACTGTCTCCCTGACAGAAAAAGGCAAACACTCCTGATGGAGAATTTCTGAGGTCTTCGCTTCTCATTGTGATATCTGCACCCGTATATATTGAAAATCCGTTTCCGCAGGAAGTGACTACGCTTGTCCAGTCACCGTTTGTATAAAGAGATACGTCGGGACTGTCGGGATTCGGCTGGGAGAAAAATCCCGTCGCTTCATGAACAGTGTCGGGCTTTACAGGTGGATTATCCTTCTGGACATCCTCAAAAACAGTAGATGCATCTGAAATCTTTTCTTCAAGGAGTGATTTTGCACTTGCCATTTTTTCATCCTCCATAAATCTTTTCTGCATTATGCCGTCAAAAAGAGCGTTGGCACAGCTTAAAATACTCATTCCCACATGATGCGCCATAAAGCTTCGTACTACCGCCATGCCTCTTGAATCGGTTCTTGAGGGAGTAAAATCCACCGCTTCATAAAATCCGCAGCTTCCGCAAAGCCCCAATTTCTCCAGCTTTCTGAGGTTTTCCATAGCTCCCTGTGCATCAAAGGGAAGAATCAGAAACGTTGAATAAGGCGATATAACCGTTTCCTTATCGGCGCTGCGCTTAAGGGCAAGGCTTTCCGCTCCGTGGGCTTTGTACTGGTAGTTTAGTCCGCTATCAAAGGCGTAATATCCGCTTTCACTCATTCCAAAGGGGACTCCCGCCTTTTCAGCCTGTTTTTTCTGCATTTTAAGACAGAAGCCCAAGGCCTCTTCAATAAGAGAATTACGGTACACAGGCAAAAGTATATGGGGCATATAGTATTCAAACATTGTGCCTGTCCACGAAACAGGGCCGGAATATCTGCCGCACCTTAATGCCGTTCTGTTTAAAGCTCCCCAGTGCTTTTCGGGAGCCTGTCTTGTGGCTACGGCAAAATAACTTGTCATTCTCGCTTCGCTCATAAGCAAATCATAACAGGACGGTGTTAAAGCATTATCCTCAATACTGAAGCCTATATGAAAGAGATTTTTCTTTTCATTATATAAAAAGGACAAATCTGTTTCGTCTATTATTCTTTGAATCCGCTCGGCAATTTCTCCGAGGGGCTGAAACTCTCCTTTGAGCTTTAAAAGTCCTGATTTAAGGGCAGTGATACAGCAGAGAAAATTTCCGCTGTCTACACTTGAAACATACACCGGCTCAATAGGCTCTAAGGTCTGGGTGCTGTACCAGTTAAATAGATTTCCACTGTATTTCGGAAGCTTTTCCACACTGTCAAGGACATTTTTAAGCCTTTTGTAAAGCCCCTCACTGTCAATAAAGCCCATATCCTTTGCTGCAAGGATACTTAGCATCATCATGCCGATATTGGTTGGAGAGGTTCTTCTTGCAACGGCAAACACCGGTGACTGCTGCACGTTATCGGGAGGAAGAAAGTGCTCACTTTCCCCGGCATATTTTTCATAATATTTCCACATTGCCGCACAGTAGGAAATAATCTTCTCTCTTTCACGGGGAGTGAGTTCTTTTTTAGAGGTTTTAACTTTTCTTTCGGAAATTGGCTCATAAATAATAGGAGCAAAAAAGAAAAAGAGTCCTGCTGTTTTACCGATAATTTCCGGAGTAAAAAGAAGTATCACCGCAAAAGCAATGGACGGCAAATATCTTTTTATATTTTTTACGCTGCTTTTTTCGCTGTCCGCCGCAGTTATCCACTGCAAAAGATGACGTCTTGATACAAAGGTTCTCCATAGAGCTTTTATAGCTCCATCGACAGCGACAAACGCATTTTGAGGAATGAGAATACAGGATATCAGCGCACGCATAAGTCCCATACGGATTTCCGAAGAACCTACAGAGCATCTTTTATGGGTGAACACAGAAAATCCTTTTTTCCAAACTGCCTGAATTGCAGAAAAAATTTCTCCGGAGCATACAGAAAGAAAAGCAGCGGCAAGAAGCAAAATCCCCACCATGGGATAAAAAAAGCCCGCCGCAAAAATCAGAACAGCGGCAAAAACGGGAATAAGACTTCTTCTGAGATTATCAAAAAGCTTATATTTTGAAAGAGTATTAAGGGGATTTTTATACCTTTCCCCTTTAAGGAAAGTGTTTTTAAAAATCCAGATAATATTCTGCCAGTCGCCTCTTATCCACCTGTGACTGCGACTGAGATATGACTGAACCGTTGCCGGGAAGGAATCCGTTACCCATGCACCCGGTACAAGAGCGGCACGGAGAAATCCGCCCTCCAAAATATCGTGACTAAGAACCTGTTCTTTTGGAAACGCATTTGGCATGAGAGTGTAAAAAGCGTCAACGTCAATAAGTCCTTTACCTGAAAAAATACCCTCTCCGAACATATTCATATAAAATTCCCAAGTTCCTGCATCATAGGAGGAAACTCCCGCCGCTCCTGCCATAACAAGAGAAAAACGGCTTTTTTCAGCCGACAAAAGCTCCGCCGCTGCACTTGGCACAAAAATACCGTATCCGTTTTCCACTTTTCCACCGGAAATCTCACATTTATTCAGTGGATGCATTGCCGCTTCCACAAGTCTTGAAACAGTGTTCATTGGCATTTTAGTGTCCGCATCGAGCATCATGAGGTATTTTGTATTTTGAAGATTCTTTATATCGCCGAAAAGCTCCAGTTCATCAGGCTTTTCGTCCCTCATGGCTTTTATCAGAGCTTCAACAGCTCCCCTTTTTCGCTCTTTTCCGCAAAAGCAGTCCTCGCTGACAGAATATTCCCTGCGGCGTACTGCAAGAAAAAATCCTCCGCCATATTTTTTGTTAAGGGCTTCTATGACTTTTTTGCATCCCTTTAAAATTGCGGCATCCTCCGGCATTTCCTCATGGTCGCTGCTCCGGTAATCTCCGAGAACACAAAAGCTGATATCGCCTTTTCCATTGCTTATTTTCATCTCTCTGAGGTTTTTATAAAGCTCTCTTCTCCCCTTTTCGTCAGATGGCAGAAGAACGGAAACCGCCGCAACTGTTTTGCCGTCCTCGGGAACAGCATCTATTTCGAGAGCAGGAAGAGTTCTTTTTCCTGAAAATCTTCCGCAGATATTCCACGCTATATTTTTAACAATTTCCCATAATGGAAAATAGAGACAAATGCCAATTAATATGCTTTTTGAAAAGAAGCCTGCCAAAACACATAAAATGAGGGCAAAGACCGGTGGGAATACAATTGCGGCAGTCCCCCACAGAGAACCCATATTATCGCTATCCGGCTTAATGTATCTGCCTATATGATCTGAGTGCTTTTTAGCTTCACTGAGGGCTTTAACTGCAAATTCCGTTTCGGAAACTCCTAATTCTTTGCTCTGCTCACCAATCCATTTGCGATACAGTGTTTTTGTTTCACCTGTACACTGCGAATAAACTCCTGCCGGATCACGGAGCAGAATTTTCTCCGTTTCACAGACCTTGCACATTATATTTTCAAAGTCAATCTCCTCAAGATTTCTTATACCGTTTATATAATCCGACGCTTTCTGCAAATCCTGACAATCTGAGAAAAGATTGACATATGCACATTCCGCCATAAGACGTATCAGTGCGCATTCATCAGATGAAAAGCCCTTATCGGAAAGCACCGAAATAAAAATCTCCTCAGTAAGGCAGCCGTATTTTTCTGCGCTTTCCTTAATAACTGTATAAATAACAGGAATATCATTTTCACTTGGAAGCTTCGGGGCATTTTTTAAGTTTTTAATACATTCTCTTCCGAGAGTTGCAAGAATATAATAGTTATCCGTAAGCAGTCCATAGTTTTTATTTTTAATATTCTCAATACAGTTTTTTCTAATATCCTTTAAAGCCTTTTTAACCTTTTTTTCAATCTTTCTCGGCTTTAAGAGACTTAATTTTTCACTCATGTTTCCCGCTCCCTAAAAATCAGATATTCCTATATTTCCCATAATTTAAGGAAAAATCCCTTTAGGACAGAGAAAGTATTTTTTGCTCTATTTCTTTTAACCGCTGACACTGAATATAATTTTGTGATATAATATCCCCCGGATAATTTTGAAAGGCGGCTGAGCTGATGAATTTTTTGAAAAACGAAAGAACCGGAACCGTTGAGGGATTTTGCCTTATAAAGTCCTGTGACGTTAAGAAAACAGCAAAGGGACTGCCCTACCTCGACCTTGTTGTAGCGGATTCCGATGGTGAAATTTCAGCAAAATACTGGGATTACAACCCTGAGCTTCAGGGCTCATATAATTCAAACGAGCTTATAAAAATAAGAGGAACTATTTCCCCTTTCAACGGAGCGGATCAGCTCAGAATTGAAAGAATCCGCAAATGCACTCCTGCTGACAACATTCGCATTGAGGATTTTGTACCCAGCGCAGACTATGCGCCCGAAATAATGTTTGAGGAACTTAGCAGCATTGCCTCCTCCTTCTATGACGAAACATACAGAAAAATCACTTTGGAAATCCTTTCCCAGAATAAAGAGAAGCTTCTTTACTGGCCTGCCGCCTTTAAGCTTCATCACGCCATAAGAAGCGGCCTTTTGATGCATACCCTTTCAATGGTACGTCTTGCACAGGAAGCCTGCAAAATATATGATTATGTTAACAGCGATCTGCTTCTCGCAGGCGCAATTCTCCACGACATCGGAAAAATCGGCGAATTTGAAGTACCCGAAACAGGTCTTGCATCAGGCTATACCGTTGACGGAACACTTATAGGTCATCTTGTAAGAGGCGCAATGCTTATTGAAAAGACAGCCGAAAGGCTTCAGCTTGATATGGAAAAGGCCATGATGCTCGAACACATGGTTCTCTCCCACCACGGCGAACCGGAATTCGGCGCAGCAGTTCGACCAATGTTTATTGAAGCGGAGCTGCTTTCCATGATAGATACCCTCGACGCTAAAATGTTTGAAATGGCTCAAGCTGTTTCTCTTGCTCCCGAAAAGGATTTCAGTCAGCGTCAATGGGCTCTCGATAACAGAAAGTTCTATAATCCCGGCGGTGATATCCGTCCGAAAGCAAAACTCTTTTAATTTGAGAATAAAAGCAAAAAATCCGCAGAGATTTAACTCTGCGGATTTTTTTAATCTATATCAACATCAGGTTATTTTTATAAAAAAATAAGAGCCTTTATTCAAGGCTCCCCCGATTTTTACTTCTTGATACGCCCTTGCAGCTTTTGCCGCACTGGCAAATCGGTGACCGGCTAAGCCGAATCAGCTCTTATTTTCC
This sequence comes from uncultured Oscillospiraceae bacterium, assembly GCA_958366985.1. Taxonomy (GTDB): domain Bacteria; phylum Bacillota; class Clostridia; order Oscillospirales; family Acutalibacteraceae; genus UMGS263. Next base: position 11,810 of record CATXDC010000005.1, on the reverse strand, counting down.
AACTACGCCATTAAGTGCGATAGCTGTGATGAAAGATTTCCAGCTAAGCTTTTTCTCGCTGAGGAATTCGTCGAGAAGCTCTCTCTCAAGCTCGTAATTCTTGAATGTCATATTCTTCTTCACTCCTTTCGTTCTTTGTTGTGCTTATACTACCACATATTATGCAAATCGTCAAGACTTTTTGCACAACGGTCCACCTGTCTGTTTGTGCAAAATGACGAATAAGTCTGTGGAAATCACAGCATCACTGATTACCACAAGCGTAAAAAGCTATCTGTAATTTTTGTTTATTTTGCACAATCAGAGAAACTTTGTTAACACATTTGTAAAATTCTTAAAAACTTCTCCTTATTTTTCGACACATCACAGTTAAAAAAATTCAGCATATTAATGATAGATTTTTCCGAAAAATCCTTGTTTTACAAGAAAAAAGGACTGCCTTTTTGCAGTACGCACATAGTATTTATATCAGTTTTGCTTTTTTACAATTTCATATTCACCACCGTAGGGTCTGAAATAACGGCACTTTTCCTCTCTGGAATATATAAACCGTGCATATTCATCCTCATCCAGCTCAAGGGAGCAAAAATATTCGTCATTTTCCTCATCGTATTCATTGTACCAGCAGTTTTCGCAGTCCATAATTTTTTCCGCCCCTTCCTTTGAGTCAAATTTATATTATTAAAATGAAAAGACGCAGTTTTCTGCGTCTTTCCGAATTTGCCTTAATACTCAGTTAAGGTCTATTTTTACTTCCTTGCGTCTGTTGGCAACGGCAAACAGAACAGCCAGTGCTGAAGCTGCTGCCGAAGCAAGCAACACAATTATACGTACTAAAAGCTTCAACATAAAAACCACTTCCGTAAAAAACTAATCGGTAATTTCCGTATTCATATTATATACCTAACGCAAAAAGTTGGCAAGTGAGCTTTTTTAAGGTTTTTTTGACTGTTTTTAAAAAAATTTAAAAAAATTTGAAAAAAGGGGTTGCATTTTGAAAATCGGTGTGATATAATTCATTTCGTCGCTGAGAGAGACGCCAACAAAACAACGTTTCTTCAGTCGGTGTTAATGACGATGAGGGTCCACCTGTTCCCATTCCGAACACAGTAGTTAAGCTCATTCGTGCCGAAGATACTTGGCGGGCAGCCGCCCGGGAAAATAGGTCGACGCCGACACTTGACAAAGGCATCTGCCCAATAGGGTGGGTGTTTTTTTATTTGTATAAAATATATTATATAATGTAATAGCAGAATTTTAAAGGCGGCAATTAGGTTTTATTGACCTAATTTGCCGTTTTTATTTTTTACTATTGATTGATTGATGATTTTCTGCGATAATAAAATGTAAATATATTTTCCGTAAGGAGGAAATGAACTTGACAGATTTTGAAAAACTTGCCGAACTGCTTTTCGGCGACGTAGATAAAACACCCGAGTACTATGAGGAGCTCTATCCCCAACGCCCCCTTGCGGAAGGAGCAAGAGTTTCACGTTTCGCGCCCAGCCCCACAGGTTTTCTTCACATCGGCGGACTTTTTGCCGCAATGGTTGCAAAACTCAATGCATCAACCACAAACGGCGTTTTCTTTTTGAGAATTGAAGACACCGATAAAAAGAGAGAAATCACCGACGGTGTTTCCGAAATCATAAAAGGTCTTGAGGCTTTCGGCGTAACACCCGATGAAGGCGTTATGGGATTCGAGAAAGAGGAAGGCAATTACGGACCCTATCAGCAAAGCCACCGCAGAGAAATCTACCGCTGCTTTGCAAAGGATCTTGTTTTGAAGGGACTTGCTTACCCCTGCTTCTGCTCAGAGGATGAGCTCAATGCCCTGAGAGAAAAACAGGAAGCAGAGAACGTCAATAAAGGATATTACGGAAAGTGGGCACACTGCCGCAATCTTTCCTATGAGGAGCAGGAGAAGCTTATAAAAGAGGGCAAGCCCTATGTACTTCGCCTGCGTTCTCCCGGAAACGAGGAGCACAAGATTTCTTTTGACGACCTTGTAAAGGGCAAAATCGAAATGCCCGAAAACATCATGGACGTTGTGCTTCTCAAAACCGACGGTATCCCCACATATCACTTTGCCCATGCAGTGGACGATCATCTTATGAGAACAACTCATGTTATCAGAGGCGACGAGTGGATAGCATCTGTTCCCCTGCACATTCAGCTTTTCAAGTGCTGCGGTTTCAAAGTTCCCAAGTACGCCCATATCGCTCCTATTATGAAAGAGGAAAACGGCGGAAAGAGAAAGCTTTCAAAGCGCAAGGATCCCGAGGCTGCCGTAACCTACTATTCACAGGAAGGTTATCCCAAGGCAAGCGTTATAGAATATCTGCTTACCCTTGCAAACTCAAACTTCGAGGACTGGCGTAAGACAAATAAAACAGCTCCTCAAAGCGCATTCCCCTTTAATCTTAAAAAGATGAGCGCAAGCGGCGCACTTTTTGACCTTGCAAAGCTCAACGACGTAAGTAAAAATGTAATTTCAGTTATGCCCGCCGAGGAGGTTTACACTCTTGTAACTGACTGGGCTAAGGAATATAACGAAAAGCTTTATGCTCTTCTTACAAGAGACCCGGAATTTTCCACAAAGCTTTTCTCAATTGACAGAGACACCGCAAAGCCCAGAAAGGATATTGCAAAGTGGAGTGAAATTGAAAGCTACTGCGAATATTTCTTTGACGAGCTTTACACTCCCGATTACACAATGCCCGAAAATGTTTCAAATGAGGAAGCCTCGGCAATACTTAAAAAGTACCTCGAAGTATATTCTCACTCTCAGGACAAGGACGGCTGGTTTGATACTGTCAAGAGTATCTGTGAACCTTTGGGATATACTCCGAACGTAAAGGAATACAAAAAGAATCCCGAAGCTTATAAAGGCCATGTAGGCGATGTTTCTTCCGTTATAAGAATTGCGGTAACATCAAGAAGAAACACACCTGACCTTTATGCAATAATGCAGCTTTTAGGCGAAGAAAAAGTAAGAGAAAGAATTGCCGCAGCAATCAAAGCATGCGGCGGAGAGGAATAAGAGCAATGGAAGAGATTATAAAAGAAAATACATCTAATTTTATACACGACTTTATAGATGAAGACCTTGAAAATGGAGTTTACACAAAGGTTCAGACCCGTTTTCCTCCTGAGCCAAACGGCTATCTTCATATAGGTCACGCAAAGGCAATATGCATAAACTTTGCAACCGCCGCAAAATACGGCGGAACATGCAACCTGCGTCTTGACGACACAAACCCCACAAAAGAGGATGTAGAGTATGTTGAAAGCATAAAAGAGGATATCAAATGGCTCGGTTTCAACTGGGACAACCTCTATTTCGCATCTGATTACTTTGATTTTATCCATGAATGCGCTATAAAGCTCATAGAGCTCGACAAAGCCTATGTGGATGAGCTTTCCGCCGATGAAATAAGAGAGTACAGAGGAACTCTCACAGAGCCCGGAAAGGAAAGTCCTTACAGAAACCGTCCCAAAGAGGAAAGCCTTGACCTGTTTAAGAGAATGACAGCAGGCGAATTCCCCAACGGAGCTATGGTTCTTCGTGCAAAAATCGACATGGCTTCCCCAAACCTCAATATGCGTGACCCGGTTATTTACCGCATAGCTCATGTTCATCACCACAGAACAGGTGATAAATGGTGCGTATATCCCATGTATGACTTTGCACATCCACTTTCAGACGCTAAAGAGGGCGTAACCCATTCACTTTGCTCTCTTGAATTCGAGAACCATCGTCCCCTTTACGACTGGTTCCTGAGAGAATTGAATATCCCCACCCCTCCACGTCAGATTGAGTTTGCAAGACTTAACCTCAACTACTGCCTTACAAGCAAGCGCAAATGCTTAAAGCTTGTTACAGATAATATTCTTTCCGGCTGGGATGACCCGAGAATGGCAACTCTCTGCGGAATGAGAAGAAGAGGCTATCCCGCTGCCGCTATCCGTGATTTCTGCGACAGAATCGGCGTAAGCAAGGCTTACAGTGTTGTTGACTACGGTCTTCTTGAAGCCTGCGTAAGAGATAACCTTAACGCAAACGCTCCCAGAGCCATGGCTGTTTTAAGACCTCTTAAAGTAATAATCGACAATTATCCCGAAGATGAAACTGAAAAAATCACCGTGGCAGTTCATCCTGATAAGCCTGAACTCGGCACAAGAGAGATGACTTTCTCCCGTGAAATCTATGTTGAGCAGGAAGACTTCATGGCAGAGCCTGTTAAGAAGTATTTCCGTCTCTTCCCCGGCAACGAGGTAAGACTTAAAGGCGCATACTTTGTAAAGTGCGAAAGCTATGAAACAGATGAAAACGGAAACGTCACCTGCCTTCACTGCACATATGATCCCCTTTCAAAGGGCGGAGAATCCCCCGACGGCAGAAAGGTAAAGGGAACTCTTCACTGGGTAAGCGCAGCAGACAGCGTAAAAGCAGAAGTCCGTCTTTATGACAGACTTTTCAATGCTGAGAATCCGTCAGATGAGACAAATGGTTCCTTTACCGAGAATCTCAATCCTGATTCCCTTACAGTTCTCTCAGACTGCCTTATCGAGGGCGGACTCAAAGATGCAAAGCCCGGAGATACTTTCCAGTTCATGCGTCAGGGATATTACTGTGTAGATAAAGATTCTGCTCCCGGAAAGCTCATATTCAACCGCACTGTGGCACTTAATTCCTCCTGGAAAAAATAAGCCAAGACGCTTACGATGTTCAGAGGTGTTTTCATGAAAACTTTATATAGGGCAATTTCCGTATTTTCGGGAATTGCCGCACTTCTCTCCGTATTTTTATCTTCTATATTTATCGTTATAAGTTCTCCTATGGAAGACAGCACCACTGTTATCGGATATACTCTCCATGATATAATTAATTTGTTCAATGACGGTGCTTTCGGAAGATTTATGGACAACTTGTTTAATAATTCCGAATATTCAAATTTCCAGCCTGAATTTCTCCTTGCCTTTATATCTCTTTGCCTTGCGATAATATTTACAGCACTTATTTTGATTTTTTCATTACTAAAAAAATCTTGTAAATTCAATATAGCCTTTTCAATTTCTGGTTTGGTGAGTCTGGTATTATCTGCAATCGGAGTATCAGCTATTTCATCTCAAGCCGCATCGGGAAATATTGATTTTGGGAAAAATAAGCTGGATATTTTCAATGATTTTTTGAATATAAAAGCAATTAACTGCGGAGAAGCATACTTTCTTATGGGTTTCTTCCTCTGCATAACACTTTTGATTTCCGGTTTTTACATAATTTTAAGTCATCAATGCAAAGCATCAAAAAGGAGACTAAATATGCTTTTATCACCTTCAACTGAACCAAACCGTATTCAGAAACTTATGATTGAAAGAAAATACGGAATGTTTATTCATTTCGGAATAAACACTTTTAATGACACTGAGTGGTCAGACGGCACATTACCTGTTGAGAGCTATAATCCCCCTGAAGTAGACGTTGATTCATGGGTTGCAAATGCAAAAAAATGCGGAATGACGTACATAATTCTCATTACAAAGCATCACGACGGTTTCTGTCTGTGGGATACTGACACAACCTCTTACAGCGTAAAGTACTCACCGAACAAAACCGACGTTGTAGCTGCTGCCGCTGAAGCCTGTGAAAAATACGGTATTCAGCTTGGTCTTTATTACTCCCTTTGGGACAGACATGAGCCCTGCTACAAAGACGACAGAGCATATACGGATTACATGAAAACTCAGCTTACAGAGCTTTTAGACGGCAGATACGGCAAAATCTGTGAACTGTGGTTTGACGGCGGATGGGATAAAAAAGGCGACAGATGGATGCTTCCCGAAGTTTACGAGCATATAAAGAACCTTCAGCCTGATATAGCAGTCGGTGTAAACTGTACAATCGGCAGATATAATTCCAAAAACACAAACAGCAAAAAATATCGTCCCGATAAGTACAAAGAAAATATGCCTATGCGCTATTTCCCCAGCGATTTCAGACTTCTTGATCCGTTTTTCACCAAAAAAGACGATCCTAAAATTTACCGTCACGGATTTAAAAAGTATTATCTTCCTTTTGAAGCGACAATCTGTGTAAGAGATATGAAAAACTGGTTCTGGGATCCGGCATATACATCCGACAAGCTTGTAGGAGCGGACTTTATATGCGAAAAATATTTGCATTTAACCTCTCAGGACAATGTTCTTGTAGTAAATGTCGCACCTAACATATACGGAAAGCAGGAACCGAAAGACATAGAATGCCTTATGGAAGCCTGGGAAAAAATTCAGAAAATTCAAAAAGCTCAGTAAAACAGATACAAAAAAATCCTCTTCTAAACGAAGAGGATTTTTTATATCTAAATTAAAATTAATCGGCAATTTTTCTTACAATAGCGATGGGAGTCTGCTCAGAGGACTGACCAAGAGGGTTATCGTCAAAGATCTGCTTGCACATATCAACTGTGATATTCTTTGAAACACCGAGAACCTCTCTGCCAAGGTCGTTGGCATCCATAACGGCAACTTCGCAGCCTGTATAATCACTAAGCTCCTGAGCCACTTTTTCGGGATGCAGAGGAGCAAGCTTTGCATAGTGGTTATAGGGCGGAAGTGTGCAGTCGCAGGGACCGTCAATAGCTCTTGCCTTTGTGCCGACAATTTTATAGAAAACACCTCTTACGCCAAAGGGCTTTGTAAGAGCTGAACATGCGGCTGCAAAAAGGATTTTGGGAGCTCCTACATCACGAAGGGCAAGTTCCATTGTCCAGGGACTGCCAAGTCCGATTCCGTAAGGTGATTTATATACGAACTTACACAGGAAATTTGCAAGCTTTGAGGGCTGAATATCGTCAATATCAAAAGCTCTGCCCTGGCTTATTGCAACTATCTTTTCACTGATAAATATCATATCGCCGTCGCTGAGATAGGGCTTTACATATTTATCCATAATCTCAGTAAGGCTGTCTCCTTTTACTACAACATGGGTCTTTACAGGATATCTTGCATAGGTACCGTAATCCTTGGTGGTAATTTCAAGTTTTTTATTCTGATTAGGTTTAAGCTCGCTTATGTCCATTATAGTTACCTCTCATCTAAAAGATATTATTTTTACATTCACAGCAACATTTTAAACCATAAAGGAAAAAATTTCAATCCCATAATAGCTTTGACACATTTTCATTAAAAACTGCATATAAAATAATTTCCCCGCAAGAGGTAATTTTATCCTTCTGCGGGGAATATTTAAAGTTTTTCAACATTCATCTGCATTGCATATTTCATTGACCGCTCAATTCTCATTTTGGCTCTCGCTATGGCTCTTGATACACTGGATTTATTGATTCCAAGCTCTGACGCTATCTCGGGCATTGTCAGCCCATTAAAGTAATACAGAGACAAGCACTGCCTTTGTCGTTCTGTGAGCTCCGCTGCAATAACTTTTCCAATCATAGAAGATGCTTTTCTGAGCATTGCCGAATTGCTTTCCTCAAAAAACAAATCAGCAAAATCCGGCTTCTGCTGCCAACAGTCATCAAGGCCTAAACTTGTACGCATATTGCACTACTCCTCTTCATAATAATGTAAAAGATATTCTCCGGTATCTTTGAGATCACGGGCAATGGCGTAAAGCCGCAGAATGTCGCCTCTTGTGCGGTAAAGCTCCAAACCGCTCATACGCGATACCTGCTTTCTAAGCTGGGTTACTCTCTCTCGGATAACCGCAGCCTGTCTCAGATATTCCTCACCCATTTCAGCAAGTGTCATTTCTGCCTCCTTTGAAATCTTCCTGTATCTTTTCGAACAAATGTTCGTTAGTAATTTATACAATACACGTTTTTTTCGGAGGTTGCAATGGATTTTAATTAAAATTTTCGTGAGAGTCCCATTAATGGGACTCTCATACATAATGCTGCATTTTAAACTGATTTTTGTCCTGATTTCATGTTGCACAATCCACTAAAAAGATTACAAAAGATTTACAAATTTTAATATCAGATAAATTTTACTGCACGTTTATTGACAGTTTTCCACAAATAGCGTATACTTACTTTCGTTAAGTGCCCCAATATATGGTGGCGCTGTTTATTTTAGTAGGAGGCTAAGAAATTATGAGATCCCTTAAGGAAAGTGCATCGGCATTTGCAATTAAGCAGGCGTTAAAGTACGCACGAAAAGACCCCGATAAAAATCTTATGAAAATTCTGGAGCTTGTTGAAGCGGCTGACAGAAGAAAGGTCAATCGTGTTACATATGCAAGCCTTCACAAAACCCTTAACGACCCCAACAACAACTGGACGGTTTTCTTTAAAAACATTCTCAGAGACATCGACCCTGAAATAATCGAAAAGCTTGTTCCGGTACTTCTCAACATTGCCATGAACAGCTACGACCTGAGAACTGCGGCAATCGAAAAATATAAGTGTAATATTCCATGGGCAGTACTTATGGATCCTACCGCAGCATGTAACCTTCAGTGCACAGGATGCTGGGCAGCTGAATACGGTAAGGGCTCTAACCTGAGCTATGAAGTTCTTTCAAGAATAGTCAGCGAAGGTAAGCAGCTTGGTACATTCATGTACATCTTCTCCGGCGGTGAGCCCCTTGTTCGTAAGGATGATATCATCAAGCTTTGCGAAGCTAACCCCGACTGTGCATTCCTCGCTTTCACAAACGGAACACTTGTTGACGAGGCTTTCGTAAAAGAGCTCAAGAGAGTCGGCAACTTCGTTCTCGCTTTCAGCATCGAGGGCTATGAGGATGCTACAGATATGCGCCGTGGTAAGGGTACATACCAGAAGGTTATCCACGCTATGTCTCTTCTTAAAGAGGCTGGAATCCCCTTCGGTTACTCTGCATGCTATCATTCAAAGAACGTTGAAGAGGTTTGCTCTTCTGAGTACATCGACTTCCTTATTGACAAAGGATGCCTCTTCGCATGGTACTTCACATACATGCCCGTTGGTAAGGATGCAGTTGTTGACCTTGTTGCAACAGCTGACCAGCGTAAGAGAGCTTACGAGCTTATCCGTAAAGCAAGAAATGAGAAGCCCATCTTCCTTATGGACTTCTGGAATGATGGTGAATACGTTCAGGGCTGCATAGCTGGTGGACGTCACTATCTCCACATCAATGCTAACGGTGACGTTGAACCCTGCGCATTCGTTCACTACTCAAACGTCAACATCAAGGACTGCTCTCTCATTGAGGCTCTTCAGTCACCTCTCTTCATGGAGTACTATAAGGGTCAGCCCTGGAACAACAACCACCTTCGTCCCTGCCCTGTTCTTGACAATCCTGAGGCAATCAAGGGCGCAGTTGAGCGTTCCGGAGCACATTCAACAGAGATGCTTGCTCCCGAAAGCGTTGATGACCTTATAGCAAAGACAAAGCCCTTTGCTATGAAGTGGGCTCCTGTTGCTGACGCTATCTGGGCAGATACAGATATCGAAAAGCACAACAACCCCACAACAATGTATCAGAACAAATAATAAATACTGATTGCACTTTAAAAAGCCTGACCGAAACGGTCAGGCTTTTTGTTTTCAGAACAAAGAAAAATGCCGGAGAACAAGCTCCGGCATTTTTCCTGTTTAAATCATAAGGGAGAACCCCACATATCCTCATGGATATTATCGCTGTCAACCTGTATGGCAGTTTGTGTTCCACGGAAGTTAAAGTTTGATATGCTGCCTCCCGAACGAAATTCAGAAGCAGTAACAACTGGATACATAAACATATTTTTCTGGTGTACGTAATTTACCCAGCAGCTGATAATCACAGGAGAACCTACCTGCTCAAATTCATAGGTAACATAAAAGCGTTTACTATCGCCGTCTTTGGGCAGCGAAAACTCCAAAAACGGATTCTCGTAACGGCGTGCATACCCAAAAGATGAGACAATCACCTTATTTGAAACTGAATAATATGGTGAACTGTAATTTTGACCGTCTTTGTTATACATAACTCTTCCGGTAAGATCAGACGTAATTTCGAAAGAATTGACAACATCATTTTTAGGTGTCCAGATTTCCATTACATCTGTTCCACAGAATCCCGGATCTATCTTCCAATAAAAATAATGGAACACACGCCAGCGTATTTTATTTTCATTATCGCTGGGAAGTTTTATGAGAATATGGGTCACAACAAGTTCTTTTACATCATAAACGGTACTGTAACTTATCCTACCCGGCTTTTTTTCAACCACTTCACGTCCGCTATTCATTGGCACCTCTTCAACTTTCTTTGTTAAATCAAGAGCTCCCTTGCAAGACGTAATATCCTCGTCGCTCAAATCGTTGAGAACATTTTCCGGAAAGCCCAGTTTTAAAAGATGCGCTTTTATGTCTTCTACTTCACTGTGTTCATTCTCAGGTACAGGAGTCCAGTCCATAGGGTAGCTGTTGAAAAAAATGAGTCCGCAGGAAATAGAAACAACCGCAGCAGATAATACAATTGCGTATATACATTTATCAGACATCTTTACCGGCATTGTCTTAATCGCATATCCTGATGCGTAAAGATCTTTGGCGACTTTGTTGAGACTTACGAGAAACAGGATATATAAAATCACAAATATAAAACCTAACAGACCAACTTCAGCCTCTACAAATCCCAAAAATGCAGCTATAAAATACCACAGCATCATCATTATCAGGAAACCCGTATGGGGTTTGATACCCGCCTTTTGCTGAAGTTCTCGCAGCCCTTCGGCAAAAAATATCAGGAATAGTATCATGACAAAAGCGTTAATAACCATCAAGGATCTTCCGTAAACAGAGGCAGAAAACGCTTCATGATAAATAGTTGCATTTATTCCCAGATCGAAAACATTAAAAATGTTTAAAATAACAGCGGAAATTTTACATAATCTGAACCAGCTATTTTCATAACTAAGGGTGCGAAATCCTATAATGAGAAATATAAATCCCAGTGACGGTAAAATAAACTGTAACCAAAGCAAATTAATTCTTATTGTCGATAAAGCTAATCCCGCAATAATAAAATTCATGGCTCTCCTACACGGAATAACTTTTTTGAGAATGTCCGCCGGCGGGATTTCCGGCAAAGCATCAAGTATATCTTTCTCAAACTCTTTTTCTGTTTTTTCCTCATTTGAATTAAACATATTCTGATCACTCATTTTCTTCACCTCCAAGTTTTCTGCGAAGTTTTTTCTTTATTCGGTAAAGTTTGCCCTCTACCGAACGCACAGTCATACTAAGCTCCGATGCTATCTGTTCAGTTGACTGCAAGTAATAATATTTTCTGTAAAAAAGCTCTCTTTCCATGGCAGAAAGCTGACTTAAAGCAGCTAGTAAAGCCGCTTTTCGCTCCTGTAAAATAACCGATTCCTCAGGGGTTGGTTCATATGATGGAACATGTTCCTCCATCTCTTCAATGGAGTCGCTGAATCTTGCCTTACGTGTAAAGTTTAAAGCCGCATTTCTGGAAACTGCTGTAATCCAGCCCTTAAGACTCCCTTTCCCCTCATTATAGCAATCTATCCGTTCCCATATACGCATAGTAATTTCAGAAACGCAGTCTTCCCTATCCTGTTCGTCAGTCAGAATAGGTGAAACAACATACCGTATAAGGGAACCATAGGAGCTCAAGAGTTCTTTTATACCGTCTTGATTTTTCTGCCGAATCAAATTTACTATTTCTTCTTCTCTCATACTTTCTGCTCCTTTCCCCAAAAATCCCCTGTCATCTAATGATACACATAAAAAACAAAAATCCCACGTTATTAGTCATGACCACCCCTAAGAGGGGTGGCATGACGAGCGGCCTATAAGGCCTTA
>CATXDC010000004.1 GCA_958366985.1 uncultured Oscillospiraceae bacterium | reverse complement strand
TAAGGCCTTATAGGCCGCTCGTCATGCCACCCCTCTTAGGGGTGGTCATGACTTTTTCTGTGCTATTTTCACTGTGAGAAATTTCCGTGCTGTGAAAGCAAAATACTGTAACTTGTTGTAATAAATTGTATCAATATTGTAACCCAAATTTCCTGTCGAAAGTGGTAGAATATTGCAAAGAAAACCTTTAGGAGGGTGATGCAGTATGAAATCCATTTACGCAAGAAAATTACGCAGACTGACGGCAGTAGGACTTGTTATAATACTTGTCCTTTCGGCAGTTGGAGTAAAGCTTTATATAGATAAATCGAATCTTAATGAGGAGCTTAATAAAATACATAAATCTGCGTCGGAGCTGGAAGAGAAAGAAAGCGGAGATAAGGCAAAATATCAACAGGAAATAGAAGAGCTTGAGAGCAGACTTAATGAGCTGGAAAAAGAAAACAATGAAGATAAAAAGAAGCTGGAAGAGCTCGAAAGCGAAAACCATAGCCTTAAAGAGATGAAAAAGAAAAAAGAGAGTGCATCTGGAAGCGGCGAAAAAAGTGACGAAACAAAGCCGACTCCCAGCCCTCAGCCCATTGTTCCGGAAAGCGGCGGTTCCTCTGATAAAACCGTATATCTCACCTTCGATGACGGCCCGTCAAAAAATACCCCCAAGGTACTTGAAGTTTTAAAGCAGTATGGGGTAAAGGCAACATTTTTTGTTATTGACGGAAAAGGCTACAATAAGTACATGAAAGATATTGTAAATGGAGGTCATGCAATCGGACTTCATTCCGCTACCCATGACTATAAAAATATTTATTCATCTGAAAGTGCATATTTCAATGACCTTGCCAAAATATCAAAGATAGTCAAGGATCAGACAGGCGTTGAAAGTAAAATAATCCGTTTCCCCGGCGGCAGCAGCAATACAGTAAGCCGAAAGTATTGCACAGGAATAATAAGTACAGCCGCTCGCAGAATGCATAATATGGGATATGAGTATTTTGACTGGAACTGCGACAGCGGAGATGCAGCGGGAAACAATGTTCCTGTATCGAAGCTTGTAGCGAACATAAAGTCAAGTAATCCCGGAAGCAAAAGGGTAGTTGTACTTATGCATGATGCCGGAAATAAGTCTACAACTCCGCAGGCGTTGCCTCAGATTATAGAATATTTCAAATCAAAGGGTTACTCCTTCGGTGTTTTGACTGAAAAGGTTACACCTGTTCACCACAAAATAGCTAATTAAACGGCGTAAAACGTCAATATACATCCAATTTCGCAAATTTATATAAACAAAGTGTACAAAAATTCATGGACAAAATGTACAAACCAAACGTATTTAAAGTAGTTTTGTTTAGCAGACAGGCCGAATTATTGGAAAAACGGGAATAAGTCGGCGGATTTTGATTGACGAGATAGAGTTTTGTGCTATAATATGTAACAGCGAAAAAAACTAAAAGTAAATTTATTTTGTAGGAGTAATGTGACTATGTACGTAAAAGATGTAACTGTTCAGAATAAGGTTGGTTTACATGCTCGTCCTGCTACCTTTTTTATACAGAAGGCAAATGAATTCAAGTCTTCAATTTGGGTTGAGAAAGAGGAGCGCCGTGTAAACGCAAAGAGTCTTCTCGGTGTGCTTTCACTTGGTATTATGGGCGGCACACAGATTCGCATTATCGCAGGCGGTTCCGATGAGGAAGAGGCTGTGGACGCTCTTGTAAAGCTTGTTGAGTCAGGTTTTGCTGAGTAATTTATTTTAACAGAATACTTTTAAGAATAATGCCCGCTGTTTTTGATTGCAGCGGGCTGTATTCTTTTATTTAAATTTATTTTTTCCGCTATACAATGTGGAATGTTTTGTGGTATAATTTTAAGGTAAATCAGGCGGAGGATTCCGCCGGATAATGAGGAAGAGTATGGCTGTATTAAAGAATTTAAAACGAATTGTAGTAAAGGTTGGTACTTCCACCCTTACATATGAAACAGGAAAAACCAACATCAGAAGAATGGCAAAGCTTGCAAGCGTTCTTTCAGACCTTGTAAATTCCGGAATAGAGGTTGTGCTTGTAACCTCCGGAGCTATCGGCGTAGGAGTCGGTAAGCTGGGACTTAAAGAGCGACCACATGATACTCCCGGCAGACAGGCTGCTGCGGCTGTTGGACAGTGTGAGCTGATGTTCATGTACGATAAGTTTTTCAGTGAATACGGTCACACAATAGCTCAGCTTCTTGTAACGAGAAGCGACTTTGAGGACGAGGAAAGAAGAGAAAATCTTTCAAATACATTCAAGCATCTTTTTGAATACGGAGCTGTGCCAATTGTAAATGAGAACGACAGCGTTGCAGTAGAAGAGATTGTTTACGGAGACAATGACAGTCTTTCTGCAACAGTTGCAGCTCTTGTAGATGCTGATGCACTGATAATTTTAAGCGACATTGACGGACTTTTCAGCAGCGACCCGCATACCGACCCGGATGCAAGACTTATCCCCGTTGTTGATGAAATCGACGAAAAGGTAATAGCTCTTGCGGGAGGGGCAGGCAGTAAGCGAGGAACCGGTGGTATGGTTACAAAGCTTAAAGCTGCGCAGATAGCTGCCGAACACGGTATAGATACCGTTGTTATGAACGGTTCACACCCTCAGGATATATATAAACTTATTGAGGGCCGTCAGACAGGAACGATATTTAAAGGGAGGAAATAAAATGTCCTATATTTCCGCACTTGGCGAAAGAGCAAAGAAAGCTAAAAGCGTTCTTGCAAGCTCCTCGGGAGAAACAAGGAATAAAGCGCTTTATGAAATCGCCAAAGCTCTCAGAGAGAATTCAGAAAAAATAATAGAGGCAAATCGCATAGATGTTGAAAAGGGAAAGGAAAACGGACTTACCCCTTCACTTATTGACAGACTTAGCCTTGACAGCGGCAGAATAGAAGGAATGGCAAAGGGAGCGGAAGATATAGCCGCACTTTCAGATCCTATCGGCAGAGCTGTGGGAGGAACTACAAGACCCAACGGCCTAAGAATTGAAAAGATAAGCGTTCCACTTGGAGTGATAGGGGTTATTTATGAGGCAAGACCCAATGTTACGGCAGATGCCGCCGCTCTGTGCATTAAAAGCGGAAATGCGGTTATTCTCCGAGGCGGCAAAGAGGCGATTAACTCAAACCTTGCCATTGCAGGCGTAATGCGTGAGGCAGTAAAAAAAGCTGGACTTCCCAAGGATGTAATCTGTTTTGTAGAGGATACCTCAAGAGACAGTGCAAAAGAGCTTATGAGGCTTAACGGATATGTAGATGTGCTTATTCCAAGAGGCGGCGCCGGACTCATTAAAAGCGTTGTTGAAAATTCCAGCGTACCTGTAATTGAAACAGGAGCTGGCAACTGCCACATCTATATTGATGAAACAGCCGATGCTCAGATGGCGGCGGATATAGTCTTTAACGCAAAGACATCACGTCCCTCTGTGTGCAATGCCTGCGAAAGTCTTGTTATACATTCAGCCGCTCTCGAGAGAGTGCTTCCCTTGGTATGCGAAAAGCTCAGGGAAAAGAATGTTGAAATAAGAGGCGACGAAAGAGCAGCCGCTACAGTTGAGGGTATTATCCCTGCAACAGATGAGGATTGGGGCAAGGAATACCTTGACTACATAATCTCAGTGAAAACCGTTGACAGCGTGGAAGAGGCAATTGAGCATATCAACTGCTATTCCACAGGTCACAGTGAAAGCATTATAACCTGCGACTTTGCTTCGGCTATGAAGTTCCAGCAGCAGGTTGATTCTGCGGCAGTATATGTAAATGCTTCAACGAGATTTACCGACGGCGGAGAATTCGGCTTCGGTGCGGAAATCGGAATTTCCACTCAGAAGCTTCATGCCAGAGGACCTCTCGGTTTAAGCGAGCTTACAAGCCAGAAATATATAATCAGCGGCAGCGGACAAATTCGCTGACAGCCTTTATGGCAGAACAGGAGCTATTTATGGAAAAAGCAAAGAAAACTGTTTCAGCAAGAAAACACAGGCGAAACAAAGCGGCAATGCCCGTTGGAATTGTCGTTATAATATTTGCGGTTATAGGTCTTGCAGCGGTTATAGCCGGTATAATTTTCGGTGTAGGAAAGCTTACAGATCAGTCTGCTAAAAAGTCTGAGTATGAGTCTTTTATAACACCTGTTATAATGTTTGACCCTGATCCCTTTGACGACGTTACAAAGGGAAATCAGGAACAGCTTATCAATGCTGCAATCTGGGCGCTTCTTAAAAGTGATCTTGATACTTCCGTTTACGCTACCGATGACGGAAATCTTTCCATTCCCCAGGCGGACGTTGAAAAGTATTTCTCAAAGCTTTTCGGACCTGAGGCAAAGCCGGAGCACAGAAGCGTAACAGGTCTTGGCTATGAATTCAGCTATGACAGCGCAAAGCAGGTTTATATTGTGCCTATTACCGGTGTTGAGCCTATTTACACTCCCCGAGTATTTGAGATTTCAAAGAAAGGAAATACAGTTGAACTGCTTGTAGGTTACCTTGGCAGCAGCCAGTGGGCACAGGCAGAAAACGGCGATATGGTTGAACCGGAGCCTGATAAATATGTAACCGTCGTACTTCGTGAAAGTGCTGACGGATATTACGTAAGCGCAATCAGATCTACCAATGCGCCGGAAACAGAATCAGCTCCAACTACAACAACTCCTCCCGATACCACACAAGCAGAAGAGCCTTCTGAAACTTATTCCGAGCCCTTCTCAGAGCCTTCTGATACAGCTGCTTCATCCGAGACGAGCACCGCAGCGGCTGAATAATTTAAATTTAATAATAACAAAAGCGCAGAGTGTTTAAAAATGCTCTGCGTTTTTTATTTTTTGATATACTGTAACATTTTGCCTGTTTGGTTGTTATAATAGTGAAAAGTAAAATCAGTGCGGATTTAATAAAGAGGGGAGGGAGCCGGATGTGGATAAGGAACTGCTTAATATTTTATATCACAGATACAGCAGGGAAATTTATCTTTACCTTTATTCCCTGAGCAGTGATGCTGCCCTTTCCGAAGATTTGCTTCAGGAAACATTCCTTAAAGCGCTGTTGTCCCTTTCTGACAGCCATACAAATGTCCGTGCATGGCTTTATGTGGTGGCGAGGAATCTTTATTTTAATACCTTTAAGAAAGAAAAGGGAAAAGTTTCCCTTGAGGAGATGCAGCGGAAAGACGATGAAGGCGAAAACACACTTTTTGATGAAATAATGCAGGACGAAAACCGCAGGATTCTATATGAGGCTGTTAACAGTCTTGAACCGAAGAAGCGAGAAGTGCTTCAGATGCAGTATTTCGGAAATTTATCACAAAAGGAGATTGCGGCAATTCTGCACATCACTCCCGAAAATGTACGGGTGCTTTCTTACAGGGCAAGGAGAGAACTTAAATCTTATCTGGAGGCGAAAAATTATGACATACCGTGAATTGCTTGAATTATACAAAAGCGGAAAACTCGATGAAAATCGTAAAAAGGAAATAGAAGCCGATATCGAAAAGCAGGACGCCATAAGCGAATATCTTTTTGATGAGTCTAAAATTCCCGGGCTCGACGATTTGAGTACAACTGAATCTTCCACAGAAACTGAGGCTGACGAAAAATTTATATCTTATGTGCAGAAATCCATCCGCAAAGCTTTTATCAAAGCAGGTACTATTACGGGAGCAGTTGTGCTTGCAATAATTTTGTTTGTAATATTTGTACTGCCTGATTTTGTGTCGC
Source organism: uncultured Oscillospiraceae bacterium (assembly GCA_958366985.1). Classification (GTDB taxonomy): domain Bacteria; phylum Bacillota; class Clostridia; order Oscillospirales; family Acutalibacteraceae; genus UMGS263. The sequence continues at coordinate 176,439 of CATXDC010000004.1, read as the reverse complement.
TGTTTTACTATTCACCTGCAAAAATCATAGAGGACGAATACAGCATAAATCAGATGTCCCTTGATATGGCAGTGTATACGGATATGTTTATGCCGGGGGATTACAGAGATGCGGTAATTGCAGAAGATTTAGGATATGGTAAGTACAGGATAAAAATTTGGCAGCATCAGTCTATTGACGGAAATTTTGAAAATGTGGATGGAATTATCGAAAGAAATAAGCTTATTCTTTATGATTCAGATTCTTTAAGACTGCCGAATTTTAATATTTTTGTTCCTGGAAGAGAAATAATGGGTAGCGTAGCCACGGACGGAGATACCGGCGAACGGATTGGATTGAACGGAACAAGAAAAGAGGCAGACAAAGCTATTGAGGAGCTTGATGAATCAAAGTATTACAGAGTTTATGTAACTCTTAAAGATATGATGGCATATGAAGATTTTTACAAATGGTTTGTCAAATTTGGAATTCCTGATTATTACCTGTGGTGTGCTGTGGGAGCTTGCGATGAAACCGGAATGATTATTTCTCCAAACATGGGCTTTAATGTTTTACCGGGAGGAACATGTTTCAGATGGGATAAGGAGAAATATCCGTATTTGTCACTGACTGATCTTGACGGCGTTGTTGAGGATGCAGGAAACGGTGAAATTATGAAAACTCATTTTATTTCCATGCTTTCCTATCTCAGGGATAACGACGATATTGTAAAGATGATGAATACCGGTGATGTTGACTTTGACAGTATAATCGAAAGTGTCGAAAAGGACGGACTTAATATCTACGGATTTTTTGTAGTAGCCCAGAAAAAGGATATTTTAAAGCTCCGAGAACAGCCGGAAGTAACATATATCGGAACGGAGAATTTATAAAACCTTATAAATATCAAAACGGGACAGTTTTTACTGTCCCGTTTTCTGTATTACTTAAATTTAAAATGTATATGCTCTGTCAATTAACTCTGTTATTAATTGCTTCTTCCATTGCTTTGAAAAGACTGTATTCGCTTTCGTATGGGCAGTCAAGCTGTCCGTTCCATATCATCATGCCTGCAAATCCGCTGTCAGCAGTAAATGCTGTTTTGGAATATATGGTGTTATATCCGTTAAAATAATACTCTTTTCCGTCAAGTGTTCCTGTGTTTTGTCCTTTGTCGGTTATTTCAAAACTTGAATATGATGCTTGACTGTATTCATCACCGGTAGTGCTTCCGTAAAAGGGAACACCGAGAACAAGCTGCTCTTTCTTGAAACCGTGGTTCAGGAAATATTTTGCACTGAAATAATGGCAGGTATAGAACTCTGCATGATTATTGCGTTTGTTTTTTGCCCAGTCATATGACATTACATTTACAAAATCGAGAGCTTCCTTTGCTTCATCGTTCATCATATTTCCCCAGGGACCAAGTGCAGATGATAAAAGGGTACCGCTTTTCTCAAGTTTTGGTTTGAGATTTGTTAAAAGCTTATTGTATGCACTCCATACATGTGGAAGTCTTGGATATTCCCAGTCAAAATCAATACCGTCAAGAGCGTATTTTTCACTGAATGCAGCTATGTTGTCGGTGAGCTTATCAAGGTTTTTATTGATTGATCTTACCGAGGCGTTATTGTCTATAGTTCCGTCCTCTTTTCTGGGATTTAATATGCAAACCCAAATGCGGACATCACGCTCGCCGATAATTTGACGCAATGCGGAAAGTTCCCTTTCAAATTGACTTTGCGGATATTTTAGTGTACCGTCTTCATTCCAGTATACATTTCCAATTATGATTGCATCAGTGGTGATATCAAATGTCTTACTCAGGTTACTGTCATTTACTCGGTCTGAAAAGTAGGTGTCATCATTTCCCCAAAACGCAAAATATGAATGTACTCTGAAATCTGTATTGTTTTTTTCTTTATAGTATGCAGATATATCGCAGAGCTTAACTGTTTTATCTGCCTTTTCCACTTCAAAAATTATTTGCACTGCCTGTGTATCTTTAAAAGAACAGTAGAGGTAATCATCTATTATGTCGCCGGTGTAAATAAGACTTTTGTTTCCCTTTGAATCGACACAGTAAATATTAAAGAGTTCGCAGTCAGATCCCTTTTCACGCAAAGTTATAGTATTGATTTTTTCAGGGGACTTCAGATTAACGGTAAATGAGTCTCCGGGATCTATTTCAGCATATGTTTTATTATTACTGTCACAGATTTTTTCATATGCCGTATCGTCTGCCGTAAGCGATATCGGATTCACATTATTCTCTTCTGCCAAATCTGTTTTATTACCGATACATCCTGTAAGCAACAATAATATAACTATTGTCAATGCAAAACAGCGCATTAGAATTTTCATTTTCTGTTTCATATTTGTTTCTCCCTCAAATATATTACACGTGTACGTGCACGCAAAAATTGTAATATCAGTCCATACAAAAGTCAATATCATATTGATTTTTTATACATATATGCGAATTTGTTATAAAAATGTAAAAATGGATATAATGCTGATAGGCATATTTAATTCGGAAATGAAAATTATAAGAAACTAAAAGGTTCCGTTGCGTAAAGATGTTTTGCAAGTTATAATTCTAAGTACAGCACTCATTAAAACATATTTGAAGTTTTAAGTCGAAATATAATACGCCTAAATAATTAAAACAGGAGAAAATAAGATATGGGAAGTTACATAAGTGTAGGTTTGGTAGCAGGAAAATGTGAACCGAGTGAGTTTTTGGAATTATGCAAAAGAGCTTTTAATATGTTCGGAGCGAATATTCAAAGAATGACTTTAAAATATCCGTTAGACAGTGAGTGCATAAGTTGGAAAGAAAAAACGATGTCCATTAAAGAAATAGATTCCGCATTGTCTGATTGCTATTCAAATAATTTATGTGAACTGCATATTGATTATTTAATAGAAAAAAGATGTGTCAGTGGGGTATTATTTAAGCTTAAAAAAGGCGACGGTTATCAAGGTGCTTTATTTGAGATTCCTGAAGAGAATTTTGATATCGTCAATGGAATTGATATATTGGAGAGCAAAATAAAAGCAATAATTAAAAATATTTTGCCTTATGGCTTTGAGTATGTTTTTTGTGACAATGAGGTAGATATAGAATATTCAAAAGAGAAAATTGTACATATGGATTCGGTGTACTCAATGCTGCTTATTAATAATGAATTGAATTTTAGATTAGCGCCTTGGAAAATTGATGGTTTAACTGAGAGATCACATGCTTAAATTTTATATACTTATAAATAAAAAATCCGGAGGCTATATGCCATCCGGATTTTTGTCATTTAGTTTTCTCTGAGCTTTTTAATCATCATCTTTGCCGCTTTGTAAATATCGCCGCAGCCGAGAGTGATTACAAGATCGCCGGGTTTTGCATGGCTTACAACATAGTCGGAAACTTCTTCAAAGGTGTTGAACCATACGCTGCCGGGAATTTTTTCTGCCAGCTGAGAGGTGTATACGTTGTATGTGTTCCTTTCACGGGAACCCATTATCTCCGTCATAACTGTGTGCTGGGGGATTTTAAGAACCTCTGCAAAATCATCCATTAAAGTATAGGTTCTCGAATAGGTGAAGGGCTGGAATACTGCCCAGACTTCATTGAAATCCATTGCCATTGCAGCTTCAAGGGTTACTTTAAGCTCTGCGGGATGATGCGCATAATCATCGGCAATTGTAATGCCTTTTTCTTCTGCAAGGAATTCAAATCTTCTGCCGGCTCCTCTGAACTGCTCAATTGCCTTTATAGCTTCCTTTGCCTCAATTCCGCCGTAAACGGAAACGGCAATTGCAGCAAGAGCGTTAAGAACATTGTGTGTGCCGGGAACTGAAAGCTGAACCTCGCCTAAAACTTCACCCTTATGCATTGCGGTGAACTTCGGGAAAGCCCCTCTTGTCATTGTGATATTCTCAGGATAGAAGTCGTTGGTCTTTTCAAAACCGAATGTTATTTTATCCTTTTCTCCGCAGTCTTTAACAGCTTTGAGCGTGTTTGCATCATCGCCGTTATATATGACCGCTTTTGTTGCCATGGAAGCAAACTTGTGGAAAGAAAGAATAAGATTATCAAGAGTCTTGAAGTAGTCAAGATGATCCTCGTCGATGTTCAGTATAACCGCAGTGTCGGGGGAAAGGTCGAGGAATGTATCAACAAACTCACAGGCTTCGCAGATAAGAGTATCGCTTTTACCAACTCTTCCGTGGCTGCCGATAAGTGGAAGGGTTCCGCCAATAACCGCTGACGGATCTTTTCCGCAGGTGATGTAAATCTGAGTGAGCATTGAAGTAACGGTGGTTTTTCCGTGAGTGCCGCAAACGCCTATGCAGTCGGGATAAAGCCGGCTGATTGCTCCGAAAAGCTTTGAACGTTCAAATGTGGGGATTCCGCTTTCCTTAGCCGCTACAAGCTCAGGATTATCGGGTAGAAGCGCCGCAGTGTATACAATCATTTCAGCGCCTTTGATGTTTTCTGCCTTTTGTCCCATGTGTACAGGAACACCCAATGAACGCAGCTTTACGAGATTGTCGCTTTCGTTGTTGTCCGAACCGGAAATTTTGTATCCCTCGGAAATAAGAATTTCAGCAAGGGGGCACATTCCGGAACCGCCTATACCTATAAAATGAACTCTTTTTACAGATTTAAGTAGATTATCTATATCGTACAAAGCTGTCACCTCTTCTTCTTAATACATACATTATATTGCAAAACACTAAATAAATAAACAGCTTTTTGAGAATTGAATGAATAAAATTAAAATCATGCACTCTGAACGGTGATTTCCATATTATGATAATGACCCTGTTTAATGGGAACTGTTTTTGTCAAAGGAATTTTGGGGATTGTATGGAGGAATTGTTTTATGGAGAAAATCGGAAGTTTTCTTTTTGCAGGCGGCGATGAAAGACAGCTTTATGCAGCAGACAAGCTGAAAAAAATGGGATATGAAACAGCGGCGGCAGGCTTTGAAAAATATGGCGGAGCTGTTCCGTATAAAGCTGAAAGTGCAGAAAATGCATATCTTTATGATGCCGTTGTGCTTCCGCTTCCCCTTACACGGGACGGCGAAAATATAAATGCGCCTTTTTCGGAGAATAAAATAAGCATAACATCCCTTTCGGAATTCATCGGAAAGGGAAAGAGCGTTTTCGGCGGCAAAATGTCTGATGATATCAAAAAGCTTTTCTCCGAAAATAAAATTTATGACTGCTACTCCCGTGAAGATTTTCAGCTTTTAAACGCAGTTCCCACAGCTGAGGGTATTGCCGAAATAGCTTTGAGGGAGCTTCCAGTTACAGTAGACGGGGCGGCGGTTGCCGTTTTCGGTTTCGGCAAAACAGGTAAAGCTATTGGAGAGCTATTCAAGGCCATGGGAGCAGATGTGATAATAGGTGCACGCAGGGCGTCTGTTTTAGCTGAGGCTGAAAAAAGAGGTTTCAAGACAGTTAACATATCGGATGATTTTGACATTCCCGAAAAAATCAGAATGGCAGTAAATACTGTTCCTGCTGAGATTATAAGTGAAAAGCATATTAAGCAGCTTAAAGGGTGTCTCTATGCGGAAGCGGCGTCTGCTCCTTACGGTACAGACCTTGAAAAAGCACGTGCAGCGGGAGTAAATGTTATACTCGCTTCGGGACTTCCCGGAAAGATTGCCCCTGAAAGCGCAGGAGAAATAATAGCAAAAACCATAGTAAATACAGTAAAGGAGGATAGCTGATGGAGAAATTAAAAGTTGGCTTTGCATTGTGCGGATCTTTTTGCACCTTTGCAAAGGCAATTGAACAGATAGAAAATCTTGTGAAATCAGGATTTGATGTAATACCTATAATGAGCGAAAATGCATATTCCACAGATACAAGGTTTGGTGACGCTCAGGATTTTCGTGGCAGAATAGAAACCATATGCGGAAAAAAGATAATAACCGGAATAACCGAGGCGGAGCCCATAGGCCCCAAAAAACTTCTTGATATACTTCTCATTGAACCCTGTACCGGCAACACTCTCGGAAAGCTTGCAAACGGAATAACTGATACCACCGTAACCCTTGCTGCAAAGGCTCATCTGCGTAACGGCAGACCGCTGCTTATAGCAGTTTCCACAAACGATGCCTTAGGCGCAGCAGCGAAAAACATAGGTCAGCTTATGAATTATAAGAATGTATTTTTTGTCCCAATGCGTCAGGATGATTATGTGAAAAAGCCCAATTCCATTGTGGCAGATTTTTCACTTACCGCAAACGCAATAGAAGCCGCTGTAAAGGGTCAGCAGCTTCAGCCAATACTTTTATAAACTTAGAAATAAAGCAAAAATCCGATCGGTAAGATCGGATTTTTTTATGTCGTTCTTTTTATATTTATTTTATTCATCCTTTAAGCTCTGTGTTTATACCTCTGAATAAGGCTTCATAATCCGTTTCGCCGCAGTAGCTTATGTTTACGGAGTTCTTGTTGCATCTTACTCTTTCAGTAAGACTTCCTATAATTTTAACAGGTCTTTCGCTGCTGAAATATAGACTTATATAGTGCTTTCGGCAGCCGATACCTACAAAATTATCTTCAAAACGATAGGTGGGAATTTTGGTTTTTTCTGAATGCTCAGTGTCAAAAACAGCTTTAGGATAATGCGATTCAATATACTCAATTATGGGCAGCACTTTAAGCTGTGCTCTTTCGTCAACCAAATTCAAATATTTCTCAATTTCTTTAGATGGCATGGCTTTTCTTTTTTATGCCTTTACAGCTCAAAATCTTCAGGAGAATATTTTGGCATGGGTGGTCTGCGCTTTGGGATTCTTTTTAATGGGTCATATTTGAATTTGCTGCATGAAAATCCTGCCGAAACAATGCCCTTTTTTACGCACAATACTACGTCCTTTTCAGAAGAACGTTTTCCGTACCTGCAATATTCGCAGGCGCTGTCTATATTTTTTCCGTAAAGCTTCATAATTCCGCCTCCCATTAAGGGAATTTTAGCATATTTTGCGTTTGCTATCAAGTTCCAAAATAAGCAGACCTCCCATTACAAGAAGTCCGGCAGCTGCGGGTATGGAGGCTGAGTATGCCTGGGGGACACCCTGCACCGTATTTGACATAACAGTGGTGGAAATAGGGAAAAACTTAAGTATAACAGCGCATACCATTGCTGCGATAGCTCCGTTTATAATTCTTGCCGCAATAAAAAGGGAAGGTTTTATTCCTGTTTCGGCAGCGAATCCCATTACCTGACAGTGTACGCATATTCCTCCAAAGCCTATAATCAGGCACATTATGGGAAGAGAAACATTTCCGGCAGCGGCAAAGGAACCTGTTGTAACTTCTAAGACGGATTTAATAAAAATTTTTCCGCTTTCACTGATTGACAGAAGATCCGTAAAGGCGTTTACGCAGGAAAAAAGTATAACCCATGCGCAAATTGAAAACATTGCTCCGGCAGCGTCGGCAACGCTTCGTGTAAATGCCTGCGAAAATTCAGGAGCTGCTTCGTTTTTGTATTCTTTGGGTGTTGTAAATTCTCCGTCGGAAATTAGAAAAGAAAAAAATCCCATTGATAATGACGATATTAAAAGGGAGATAAGAATTATTCCTCCGGCGGCAGCGTTTGCGAGCATGGAAACTCCAACAGTGCCTATTACAAAAGCGGGACCTGCATTGACACAGAAAAGCATCATTCTCTGAGCCTGATTTTTTGTTATTTCTCCGTTTGCAAGAAGCTTTGATGTCATGGAAGCGCCTACGGGGAATCCACCTATAAGGCTCATAAAAACTGCCGAAAGAGCGCTTCCGGGGAGAGAGAAAAGCTTTTTCCCTATAGCATTAGCTATTTTCCCTCTGAAAAGGCAAAGGCGTGAATTGATTAAAAAGGATGAAAGCGCCATAAAGGGGAAGAGGGATGGAATTACTGATACAGCGCATATATCGAGACCTTTGCGTACCCCTTCGGCGGCTTTTTCCGGCATAAGCAGCAGAAGAAATGCCATAAGGCAGCTTCCGGTGACGGCAGGTATGTATTTTAAAATATGTGCGGTTTTTGATTTTATTATTTTCAAAGGAGCACACCCCGTTTCCTGTAAATTTTCATACCGCCTTTAATGTATATGCAGCAATGTAATTTTTAAATCAAAAACGGCATATTCTTTTTTGAAAGGGTGATAGGTTATGTCTAAAGGGAAAAAAGGAGCCAAGACCTTAGCGGAAAGAATTTTCAAAAGCTCTCCGGAGGATACGGGAGAGCTTTCGGCGATTGTAGGGGCAGGTCTTGCTAAAATAGAGCTTACGGGAAACCGTGAAATTTCCGTTGACGGATGCCGTGGAATTTTGGAATACGATGAAAGTATAGTGCGTTTGAATCTCGGTAATATGATTATAAAAATCACGGGAGCGGGACTTACTATTCCGTCAATGGCAGCGGAGCAGACAACTGTAACAGGCAGTATAGCGTCCGTTGAGTTTTCCTCATAAATTCACTTTTAAAGAAGAGGAGCGGAGAAAATGTTTTTTGTAGTTTTAATACGATTTTTAACGGGATATGTAACCTTTTACGGCAGAGAAGGATTTACAGAAAGATTTATAAATCTGTGCTCACGGGACGGAATACCGCTCTGGAACCTTAAAAGTGATTCAGGTGGATTTTGCGCCTGTACTACAATTAAAGGCTATAAAAACATAAGAAGTGCGGCAAGGCGTTCAGGGGTTCGTCTTAAAATCAGAACAAGAAACGGACTGCCATTTTTCCTTGACAGATACAAATACCGCTGGGGAATGGTTGCGGGAGCTTTGTTTTTCGTTATGATGCTCTCATTCCTTTCAACGAGAATCTGGTATGTTGAAGTAAGCGGAAACGAGCGGTTTTCTTCCGATTCCATAATTGAGATTTTCGACTCAATGGGAGTTTCCATAGGAAAAAGAAAAAAGGATATAGATACCTCACAGATTCAGCTTAAGGCCTATACGGATCTCCCTGATTTTTCATGGATAGCTATAAACCTGGACGGAAGCACGGCGAGAATTGAGGTAAGAGAAAAAGTTCCGGTTCCTGAGATTGCCGACGATAAAACGCCATGCAACATAAAAGCCTCTCAGGGAGGTCAGATATTGTCCATAAAAGTTTATGAGGGTAAGGGCGAAGTGAAACAAGGCGATGCCGTTGCAAAGGGAGATTTGCTTATAAACGGTATAACCGAAAACGAAGACGGAACTCCTGTATTTCACCATGCAAAAGGTGAGGTGATTGCAAAAACAGTCAGAGAAATTGAAGTGATAATACCAAATAAAATTAAATGCAGAAAGTATACGGGATATAAATCCACAGGATATACGGTTTTGTTTTTCGGCTTTGAAATACCCATAAAAAAAGCGGAATATCCCCAGGGAGAATATGAGGAAGAAATCAAAAAAACATATGCATATGCCGGCAAAACAAAGCTGCCGCTGGGCATAATAAGAAATACGGTTACAGTTACAAGTGAAGCTGAGGAAGCAATCACTGCCGCTGAAGCGGGAAATCTTGCCGCAATGGAATTTCAAAAACAGTATGAAGATCTTAAAGGCAGCGTTAAAATTTTATCCGAGAACATAGAAAGCGGTGAATATAATTCCGGATGGAGAATAAAGGGAACCTTTATCTGTGAAGAGAATATTGCCATAGAAGAAAAATTCGAAATTTCTCAGGAGAGCGAATAATCATAGAATTTTAAAATTAGTTTACAAAAGCTCGTATTTTGTTGTTTTGCACAACTTGAGAGTGTGAAAATATTGTAAATTTTCCTTGATTTTTATTCAATATTAATGACTTTTAAAATAAATTATGTTATAATCTAACAAAATAAAAAGAAAATCAAAGGTCAGGCGATGTGATGTTCGAGCAAATAATCAATATAGACAGAATGGAGCAGGCGGTGAGCCTTTTCGGGAGCTTTGATGAAAACGTAAAGCTTATTGAAAAGGAATTTTCAGTTTCCGTTGTAAGCAGAGGTTCAGACCTTAAAATTACCGGAGAGCCGGAAAATGTATCCGCTGCCGCAAGAGCTGTAAACGGTCTGCTTACTCTTATTAATAAGGGTGAAGCTTTAAGCGAGCAGAATGTCCGTTATGTTATTTCACTTGTCCGTGAGGGCAGTGAGAATAAGCTCCGAAGTATGTCTGATGATTGCATATGCATAACAGCCAAGGGAAAACCAGTAAAGGCTAAAACCCTGGGTCAGAAAAAATATATTGAATCAATTAAAGATAACACCGTTGTGCTGGGTGTCGGTCCTGCCGGTACGGGAAAAACTTATCTTGCCGTTGCAATGGCTGTAAGCGCATTCCGTGCAAAGGAAATTAACAGGATCATCCTCACCCGTCCTGCGGTGGAGGCAGGAGAAAAGCTTGGCTTTCTTCCCGGCGATTTACAGCAGAAGGTTGATCCTTATTTGAGACCCCTTTACGATGCCCTTTTTGATATGCTCGGCGCCGAAAACTTTCAGAAGTATCAGGAGCGTGGCAACATCGAGGTTGCTCCCCTTGCTTATATGAGAGGACGAACCCTTGATGACAGCTTCATTATTCTCGATGAAGCTCAGAATACAACTCCCGAGCAGATGAAGATGTTTTTAACACGCCTTGGCTTTAATTCAAAAATTGTAGTAACCGGCGATATTACGCAGATGGATTTGCCTGACGGAAAAAGATCCGGTCTTGTAGAGGCAATGAAGGTGCTTCGCCACGTTGAAGACGTTGAAACCGTCCGCTTTACGGAGCGAGACGTTGTAAGACATAAGCTTGTTCAGGATATTATCAAAGCCTATGAAAAATATGAGGAGGTCAGAAAGAGAAATGACAGAAAATAGGGTGAAAGTAATAATTACAAATGCACAGAAAAATGTAAAGGTGCCTACAGGAATACGTATGCTTATCCGTCGCTGCTGCACAGCTGTTCTCACTTATGAGCAGTTCCAGGGCTCTGCTGAGGTAAGCGTAAAATTTGTAAATGATGAGGAAATCCAGAATCTTAACAAGACATTCAGAAATATTGACCGCAGTACTGATGTACTTTCCTTCCCTCTTGGTGAAAACGGAGTTTATGACGTTAACCCCGCAACAGGAGCTAAAATGCTGGGCGATATCGTAATCTCAATGGAACACGCCGTTGATCAGGCAGATCGTTACGGTCATTCTCTCCAGAGAGAAATCGGATTCCTTACAGTTCATTCAATGCTCCACCTTTTGGGCTATGACCATGAGGGCGGCGGAATTGAGTCTGTAAGAATGAGAGAAAAGGAAGAGACAGTTCTCACACAGCTGGGACTTAAAAGAAACAGCAGCTATTACATGGATGAGGAATAATGAAAAGTCTGATTAACAGTTTCGGGTACGCTTTCAAAGGAATTTGGCATGCCGTAAAAACCGGCAGAAATATGCGTATTCATATCACTGTCCTTATCTATATGTATTGCTACATAGGGATATATGACTTTTTCCCCCTTACAAGGGCGGAACTCGCCATAACCCTTTTGGCAAGCGCATTGGTGCTTTCTGCCGAGTGCTTCAATACGGCTTTGGAAAGATGTGTGGACCTTGTAACTAAGGAATACCGTCCTCTTGCAAAGCGTGCCAAGGATGCGGCGGCAGGTGCAGTGCTTATCTGTGCCATATTCGCTGTTTTAGTCGGCATTGCCGTTTTAGGAAAGCCGGAGTATATGCGGGAACTTTTAAATTATTATATAAATAATCCCCTTATGCTTATTGTGCTGCTTTTGAGCTTTATTCCGTCAGGATGTTTTATCTTTCTTTTTGAGAGAAAAAAGACAAAATGATTGGAATATAGTTTCTCTTTTTAAAGTTAAAAAGGCTCACTGCAAAGCCTGTTTAAGGGGGAACACTGTTCCCCCTTTTTTAGTGCGGTAAATAAAATTTACCCTTAAAAGGCAAAATATCACCTTTGCAGTGTTGTATGATATAAGTTAAAGATGTAAAATATGAAAAAAGAAAGGTTGGGGAAAGCTTTAAGCTTAATCCCTTTAAGGTGAAATATATGGAAAAAACAGCATTTATCGCAATTGTCGGATGTCCCAATGTTGGTAAGTCATCTCTTTTAAACGTAATGCTCGGTCAGAAAATCGCAATTGTATCAAGTAAACCTCAGACTACAAGAACAAAGATAATGGGCGTGCTTACAAGGGGCGAAGTTCAGCTTGTATTTACCGATACTCCCGGTTTCCACCGTCCTAAAAATAAGCTGGGTGAAAAAATGGTACAGGCTGTAGGCGACAGCATCTCCGGCGTTGATGCCTGCCTTTTTGTAGTGGAGGCAGAGGGTGAACTTAAGCCCGGTGAAAAAGAGCTTATTGAAAAGTTTAAAAAGGAAAAAATGCCCGTTGTGCTGGCAGTAAATAAAATTGATACAGTAAAGCAGAAAACAGATCTTATGGTAAAAATAGCTTCACTTGCTTCAATGTATGATTTTGAGGCAGTTGTGCCTGTTTCTGCCGTAAAGGGCGACGGAGTTGAAGCTCTTATAGATGAGCTCGAAAAGCTCTCTTTCGAGTCAATGCACTTTTTCCCCGATGACACTTTAACAGATCAGCCGGAAAGAGTTTTGGCTTCGGAGATTATAAGAGAGAAAATGCTCCGACTTTTGGATAAGGAAATTCCCCATGGAATAGCCGTAAGCATTGAAAAAATGCGTGAACGTGAAAATGCAAAGGGCGAAACAATCCTTGACGTTGAAGCGACAATTTACTGTGAAAAAGAGAGTCATAAAGGTATTGTAATCGGTAAAAAGGGCGCAATGCTCAAAAAGATTTCCACATATGCCAGAGAGGATATGGAAAGATTTTTTGATTGCAAAATCAATCTTCAGTGCTGGGTAAAGGTCAAAGAGGACTGGAGAAACCGTGAGGGCATTATCCACAATTTCGGACTTGATTGATAAATTAACATAAAAAAACAAAAGGCAGAATTTACCGGGTCTTGATTTTCCTTGCTTTTTCGGCAAAGCAATTTTTTACCTGTTATAAAAAATATCGTCGGTGGCAATTTAAAACCAACGTTTAAATTTTATTTAAGGGATGGTTTTATGAACACTGCGGATAATGCGTGGAGAAAATTTGCTCAGAGCGGAAAGGCACAGGACTATATAACATACCGCAAAGCGTTCAGGGCGGAAAATAGCGTACATTCCGGCAGGGGGGAGAAAAATGCGTCTGGAAGCCGACGGGCTGGTTATCAGGGAACAGAATATCGGTGAATCGGACAGGCTCATTACTCTTCTGACCCGTCAGAAAGGAATCGTCAGAGCTTTTGTCCGTGGGGCAAGGCGTATTAAGAGCACCTATGCGGGGGCAACTCAGCTTCTTTGCTATTCGAGATTTTCCATCTATATGGGAAAAGAGAAAAACGTAATAGATGAAGCTGAGCCTATAAACGTGTTTTTTGATTTGAGAAAAAGTGTTGAGGCTCTGACTTTAGGGCAGTATTTTGCAGAGCTCAGCGATGCTTTGGCTCCCAGAGAGGACGAAGCGGAAGAAATTCTGCGAACGGTACTAAATGCACTTTATCTTCTCTGTAAGGGAACAAAGCCTCAAAAGCAGATAAAAGCCGTAACGGAGTTAAGGCTATTGTGTGCAGCCGGATATATGCCGGATTTAATCTGCTGCGAAAAATGCGGAGCCTTTGAAACTCCCACAATGTATTTTGACTGCCGAAAGCCCGTACTTTACTGCCAAAGCTGCGGATATGGTTTAGGGAAAAGTGTGAGTCTCGGAGTTATAACGGCAATGCGCCATATCTGTTATAGTGAAACGGAAAAGATTTTCAATTTTTCCATGCCCGATGAAAGCCTTAAAGTGCTTTCGGATACGGTTGAGGAATATCTTCTCACCCGTGTCAGAAGAAGATTTTATACACTGGAGTTTTATAACACCATAGCTTCAGACATTTAGTTTATATATGTACATATAATGAGGAGAAAACCATGACAGCAAAAGAAAACAGACATTACCGCTCTTTGGAGCTTGATAAGATTTTAGAAAAGCTTTCAGAGTTTACGGCAAGTGATGACGCAGGGGAAAGAGCTCTGGAGATAATGCCCTGCGGAAACCTTGAGGGAGCCCAGACTCTCATAGATCAGACCGTTGACGCTCATATGCTTCTTGCAAAGTTCGGCGGTCCATCGTTCGGAGGACTTGTAAACGTAAACAATTCTCTCAGCCGTGCCGAGGCAGGGGGAACACTGACTATGGGCGAACTTCTTAAAATAGCAGGAGTTCTCAGCACAATAAGAGGACTTGTCCGCTGGCGTGAACACGGCGAGGGACTTAAAACCTCAATTGACGGTTATTTTAATGCCCTTATACCTAACAGATATCTTGAAGATAAAATAACCTCCGCTATTATCTCTGAGGAAGAGATGTCCGATAATGCATCTACGGAGCTTGCGAATATCAGGAGAAAGATAAGAGCAGCGTCATCGTCAGTACGTGAAAAGCTTGACAGAATGATACGCTCACCCCAGTATCAGAAATATCTTCAGGATCCAATTGTCACTATGCGAAACGGAAGATTTGTTGTTCCTGTAAGGAACGAGCACAGAAGCGAAGTTCCCGGACTTGTACACGATACATCTTCCAGCGGAGCGACAGTTTTTGTTGAGCCCATAGCAGTAGTTGAAGCCAATAACGTCATAAAAGTTTTACAGAGCAAAGAGCGGGACGAAATCGACAGAATAATCTATGAGCTTTCCGTTGAGGCGGGAGGCTTTGCCGAGGCTATAAAATCGGGATACGAAAATGCAGTGGAGCTTGATCTTATTTTTGCAAAAGCTCAGCTTGCCTATAAGATGAAAGCATCAAAACCTCTGCTTAACGATAAGGGTATAATAGCTCTCAGAAGAGCAAGACATCCACTTATTGACCCCGCAAAGGTAGTGGCAACAGATATTTTTCTGGGAAAAGATTTTGATACCCTTGTAATAACAGGCCCCAATACCGGCGGTAAAACCGTATCTATTAAAACCATAGGACTTTTTACTCTTATGTCAATGTGCGGACTTATGATTCCTGCTGCCGATGAAAGTGAAGTTTCCGTTTTCGATAACGTCCTTGCTGATATCGGAGACGAGCAGAGTATCGAGCAGTCTCTTTCCACATTCTCTGCTCATATGACAAATATAATAGATATAATGAAAAAGGCCGATGACAGAAGCCTTGTGCTCATAGATGAGCTTGGAGCGGGTACAGACCCAGTAGAGGGCGCTGCTCTTGCTATGGCTATACTTGAACGCCTTAACGAAAAGGGAGCTAAAATCGGTGCTACAACTCACTATGCAGAACTTAAAGCTTATGCATTGCAGACACCGAGAGTCGAAAACGGATCATGTGAATTTGATGTTGCCACTCTCCGTCCCACATACAGGCTTTTGATAGGCGTACCAGGACGCTCCAACGCCTTTGCAATTTCTCTGCGTATTGGCATGGAGGAAAAAGTTATAGAGCGTGCCAAGGAGCTTGTTTCAACGGAAAATTCAAGGTTTGAAAATGTTGTTGCAAGTCTTGAGGAAAGCCGCAGAGGCATTGAGCGTGAAAGAGAAGATGTACGCACCTTAAAGGCTCAGGCGGACAGGGAAAAACAGGCTGCCGAGGCGAAAAAAGAGGAGATTGAAACTCTCCGTGAAAAAGAGCTTGAAAAAGCCAGAGGCGAAGCTCTGAGAATAGTCGAAAGGGCTAAGAGGGAAGCTGCTTCTCTGATGCTGGAAATAGAGAAGCTCAAAAAAGAGAGCAAAAACACTGCCGATGCAAACGATCTTGCAAGAAGAGCAAAACAGCAGATGAAAAGAGGCATTGGCAAGCTTCAGGAAACCACAGGTTCTTCACTTCATATTGAAGAGGATGAGAGCTATGTACCTGAAAGACCTCTTAAAGCAGGTGACAGCGTAATAATTGCCGGCATGGGAACTGCCGCAACGGTTATAGAGCCGCCGGATAAAAACGGCAATGTGCTTATTCAGGCAGGACTTCTTAAAACAAGAGTAAAGCAGGAGACCTTGCGCCTTACAAATAAGAAGGAAAGTAGCAAGCCGAAAATTCCTCTTACAAGAACAATTAGGGGAACTGAAAGCAGAGCTACCGCAAAGGTAAATACAAGCTGTGATTTAAGAGGTAAAACCGTTGATGAGGCTTTAATGGAGCTCGATATGTTTATTGACAGCGCCGTAATGTCAGGTATAAATGAGTTTACGGTTATTCACGGAAAAGGCACAGGTGCTCTTAGAAGCGCAGTGCAGACACATCTTAGAAGTCATCCTCAGATAAGAACATTCCGTCTGGGAGTTTACGGTGAGGGTGAAAACGGAGTTACAATAGTAACTTTAAAATAAGATTCTGCCGTCAGTTTAAAGCCGGTATTATGGTAATATTGAACATATTCGGATGTGCCGGATTTAAAGTTTCAAAAAAAGTTTTCCACCTGTAAATTTATAAAATAATCCATTTTTCACGGATATATTGTGCTTTTATAGGTGTGGCTGTACAAGTAGTTGAAACACCGACGGAAGTTTTCCACATTCCACATTGAAGTGTTGAAAAAACAGGCGAAAAAGGTGCGTAAAAGCCCTTGACACCCGCCTGTTTTTTTAGTATAATAACCGACTGTAAAGTATTTGTTCTTTACACACTTTGAGGGGAAAGGAAGTGGTAACTGTGGCTAAAAATCTTGAAATAATAATGCTCCTTGATTTTTACGGGGACATGCTCACGGAAAAACAGCGTGATTTTCTCGGTTACTACTATAATGACGACCTTTCGCTTTCAGAAATAGCCGAAAACGAGGGAATAACCCGTCAAGGTGTTCGTGATTCTATAAAACGAGCCGAAGCGCAGCTTCTTGAAATGGAAGAAAAGCTTTCTTTTGCAAAGCGTTTTGAAGATGTGCGCAGAGGACTTAATGAGATTATCCGATATGCGGACGAAATAAGCGAGTGCAATATGCGCTGCGGCCTTTCGAGAGAAATTAACGATACAACGGTAAAAATCAAAGCTACAGCACAGGCTCTGTGCGAATAAGCAGTAAGGACTGATTAGATTTGGCATTTGAAGGTCTTTCCGACAAGCTTGAAGCGGCGTTTAAAAAGCTGCGTTCAAAGGGAAAGCTTACCGAAAGCGACGTTAAAGAGGCCATGAGGGAGGTGCGCCTTGCCCTTCTTGAGGCCGATGTCAGCTATAAGGTGGCAAAGGATTTTACAAACAAGGTAACAGAAAGAGCAATCGGCGCCCAGGTTATGGAAAGCCTGACTCCGGCGCAGATGGTAATAAAAATAGTTAATGAAGAGCTTACACAGCTTATGGGCGGAACACGCACAAGGCTTGCTTCTGCTCCTCATCCGCCTACAATCGTTATGATGTGCGGTCTTCAGGGTTCAGGTAAAACAACCCACAGTGCAAAGCTTGCCCTTATGCTTAAAAATCAGGGCAACAGACCTCTTCTTGTAGCCTGCGACGTTTACCGTCCGGCAGCTATCAAGCAGCTCCAGGTTGTAGGTGAAAAAGCGGGAGTTCCCGTTTTTGAAATGGGTCAGATTGATCCCGTTACAATCGCTAAAGAGGCTGTAAAGCTTGCAAAAGATAAAGGCTACGATTATGTTTTTCTTGATACGGCAGGACGTCTTCACATTGATGAAGAGCTTATGACCGAGCTTAAAAACATAAAGAGCGAGGTAAAGCCTCACGAAATTCTTCTTGTAGTTGACTCAATGACCGGTCAGGATGCGGTCAATGTTGCTGCATCCTTTGACGAGGCTCTGGGTATAGACGGACTTATTCTTACAAAGCTTGACGGTGATACACGAGGCGGTGCGGCACTTTCAGCAAGAGCCGTAACAGGCAAGCCCATAAAATTTGTGGGTGTGGGCGAAAAGCTCGGCGATCTCGATGTTTTCCACCCGGAGCGTATGGCTTCGAGAATCCTCGGCATGGGCGATGTGCTTTCACTTATTGAGAAAGCGGAGCAGTCACTTGACGAGAAAAAAGCTGCTGAGCTTGAAGAAAAGCTCAGAAAAAATAAGTTCGATATGAACGATCTTCTTGACCAGCTTCAGCAGGTTAAAAAGATGGGTTCAATAAGAGATATTCTCGGCATGATCCCCGGTGTGGGCAAAAAGCTCGACAATGTGGATATCGATGAAAGACAGTTCGATAAAACAAGAGCTATCATTCTTTCAATGACTCCCGCTGAAAGGGAAAAGCCGGAAATCATCAATCCCTCAAGAAAGCGCAGAATTGCAGCAGGCTGCGGAATGCAGGTTGAGGATGTAAACAAGCTCCTTGCTCAGCATCGTCAGATGCAGAAGATGTTCAAGCAGTTCTCAGGCAAGGGAAGCAAGCGCAAAATGCGCAGAATGGGCATGGGTATGCCCGGAGGAATGCCCGGCGGTTTCCCGGGATTCTAAATTAAGCATTCAACACGCAAAGCAATGGTAAAAATCCATCCACAGCGTGATGATAAAATAAAAACATATATAATATTTTGGAGGAATTTAATCATGGCAGTAAAAATCAGACTTCGCCGCATGGGCGCAAAAAAGGCACCTTTCTATCGTGTAGTTGTAGCAGATTCAAGATATCCCCGTGATGGACGTTTCATCGAGGAAATCGGTTACTACAATCCCATGGAGGAGCCCGCAGTTGTAAAGATTGACGCTGAGAAGGCAGCAAAGTGGATTGCTAACGGCGCACAGCCCACAGATACAGTTAAGGATCTCTTCAAGAAGAACGGCATCATTAAATAAGTTTGAAGGAGCCGTTTGCAATGAAAGAGTTACTTGTAAAAGTGGCGCAGGGTCTTGTGGAAAATCCCGAGGCTGTCAGCGTAGATGTTGATGAACCCAACGAAGAGGGAGTAACAGTTTATCATCTTCACGTTTCCCAGGAGGAAATGGGCAGAGTTATCGGACGTCAGGGCAGAATTGCCAAGGCAATCCGTGTTGTCATGCGTGCAGCTGCAAGCCGTACAGGTGACAAAATCTCCGTTGAGATTGACTGATTATTCTTTAATAAGTTTGCGTTTTAACAGCAAAAAAGAGGACATAGCCGGAAAGCGTAAAGCTTTCCGGTATTTTTTATAAAATAACAGAAAATATAAACAAAAAACAGCGCATCTAAAAATGCGCTGTTTTGCTTTAATATGTAAGTTTTACTGTGAAATTTGAGAACCGCAGAACTCACATTCTCCTACTGAACCTTTGACAATTTTATTAGTTGCTCCGCAGTTTTGGCACTGTACGGTTACGTATTCGGGTTTATCGGAAACAGTATGTATATTCTGGTTTGTAAAAGAGGTGGTCTGCATGTTTGAATCAGGTGTTATAAGCCTTCCTGTTTTTGCGTCTATGTATGAATTTGGGAAAAAGCCGTAAACAATCATTTTGCTTATATCTTTTGCCAAATCAGTGATAGGTTCATTGACCTCCGAAGCTAAATTTGGTAGTGTCATTGAGGGATTACTCTTCAGGCGTGCTGAATAATCATTGAATTTCTTGATTAAATCTTTTCTCTGGTGAGCTGATCTTAAAAGAAAAATACCTGCTGCCGTAAGACATCCGAATATAGCAATCAGAGTTACATCAGTGGAGTCTTTTGCCTGTGTTATTCCCACAATAACAAAAAAACCATTGAAAGCAGTTAGAAATATACCTATGATTATTTCTATCCATGCGATTATTTTTGTTTTTTTTACTGCTTTATTTGCTGAAATATTATCCATTATTATATCTCCTAAGATTAAAATTAAATTAATTTAGTTCCGCACTGTGTGCAGAATTTTGGATTGCCTGTAATAGGTGCATTGCATGTGGGACAGTTTTTAGCCAGAGACTGACCGCATTCAGGACAAAAACGTGCTCCGCCTTCAGGAAGAGGGCTTCCGCAGTGAGGACAAGGTTTTGGCTCGGTATATCCGCAGTTTGAACATACTTCAGCGCCTTCAGCCCTGTCTGCTCCGCAGCGTGGACAGGGATTATATTTGTCGCCGCATTGGGGGCAGAATTTAACGGTGTTTGGATACTCAAATCCACAGTTGCTGCATTTGATAGTGCCGCTATCCTTTTCCTCATTCTCATCTTTTTGTGCAGCAGTATCGCATCCGCAGTCTGAGCAAAAACGCTTATCCTTGGGCATTGATGCGCCGCATGAAGGGCAGGTTTTGGTTTCTTCAGCTTTGGTGTTGATGTTTTTGGAAATAGAGGAAAACTCGCTTCCCATTGTTCCGCCCATTGCCATACCCATACCAAGTCCGAGACCTGTACCCATCATATCGCCTGCAGATCCGTTATTTTTGGCAGCTTCCTCTAAAGTGTCGAAGGAGCGTTCCTGCTGATAATTGTAGCCGATTATGTTCATTTCGGCTTTTCTTGCAAGAGCGTCTTTAAGCTTCATAACGGCAGTATCGTCTTCGGGAACACTTATGTCGTTTACATAGAAATTAATAAGATTTATACCGTACTCCTGAAGAACCGGCTGCATTTTCTCCTTGAGGTACTCGGAAATTTCCTCAAGATATGCGTTTATTTCCAGAATGCTTATCTGTTTGCTGACAAGATATGAAGAAATTGCATCTTTTACTTTTGTAAGATATAAGCCTCTGAAATATTTTACAATGTTGGCTTTATTGAATTCAGTAAGTGTTCCGACTAATTTAATCAGAAACTGCTTTGAGTTTTCAATACTGATACCAAACTGGCCGAAAGCTCTTACAGGCACAAATATCGAATATTTGGGGTCCTGAAGCTGAATAGGTGAAGCAGTCCCCCATTTTATATCAAGGGAACTTATCTTATTTATGTACCATACCTCAGCGGTAAACGGTGAGCGTCCGCCAAAGGGA
Source organism: uncultured Oscillospiraceae bacterium (assembly GCA_958366985.1). Lineage (GTDB taxonomy): Bacteria > Bacillota > Clostridia > Oscillospirales > Acutalibacteraceae > UMGS263. Next base: position 155,583 of record CATXDC010000004.1, on the reverse strand, counting down.
AGATTTATGATATTATTCAGCAGCGGTATATTTGCTGTTTCAAGGGTGTGGCGTCCGCTTTGAAATACATCAAGGGCCTTTCCGCCCTTAAATAGAATTGCTTCCTGTGATTCGTTAACTATTAACTGTGTCCAGGTGCTCAGCTCTTCGTTTGGATATTTCCAGGCGAATACATCCGGACCTCCGTTATACTTAACTACATCGACTATTGCCATTTGGTTTTGCCTCCTCAAATTTTGCTGTTTATGTTCATTAATAATTTAATACGTGCATTTCTTTCTTTGATAAGCGCTTTAATATCATTTGCAATTTCTTCGAAAGCGGTGATGTCGTCTGCCTGTATTTCGATTAAATTATCGGTTTCTGATGAGAGCAAACCGATCAAAGATGAAATTTTGCCGTCCATCTCCAAAATATCAGGGGAAACACTTAAATCTGAAAACCGCAGTTCCTCGATTATGCTGTCAATTACTGACAAGGCTTTTTTCTGCTGTTCACCGGGTAATTTTATAAGCTTATTCTTGATTTTTTCGCATTCAAAAATAATTTTTTTAAGCTCATTTGATTTATCATTTTCGATGATGCTGTGCTCCGAAATATGTTTTTTTACTTTAAGCAAAACTGCTGTTATAACCGCAAAAACAGCAAAGCATATTATTTGAGCAGTAATCAAAGGCGCTGTGCCTGCCTTAAAGATTATGCCGATAAGTACATTGATTATAATTACAGCAAATACATAAATTCCGCAGAAAAGGTTTACTGATATTGTAAGCGGAAAAGCATTATCACGTTTTTTGCTTACACACACAGTAATTACAGCGCTCAGGACACAGGAAAAAACTACTATTAAGAGTCCTGTCCAAAAAGCGGTGGTTTTTTCAAAAAAGAACATTAATGATATTATTCCGTAAATTAATGCAGCCGCACCATATGTCAACCCAATAATCAAAGCTGACTTTTTCATAAAGCTATCCCTCTTTTTCGTCGCTTTCAGTTTGAAGATTACTAATTGCAAATTCAAGACAAATGGAAATTATTTCATTTCTGCTGCGGCCTGTATTTTCAGCTATTGCGTCTATTTCTTTAATCATGCTGTTAGGAAGCCTTGCAGATACAACTGATGTATCACCTTTATAAAGCTTTGATGGAATGTATAGTTTTTTATCATCCAAGGTTTAACACCTCCATGACATATATGACGTTATACTATTAAAATATACTACATATGTGTACAATCGTCAATATCAGCGGTTTAACGAAAATTTCTTTTATTGCAGATACCGAAATGCTTAAACTTCTGTTTCGGTTGTTTTTTATTCGTCGTAATGTTATTATATAATATAAAGTCCCGTTAAAGGAGGCGTTTTGTATGGTAAAAAAATATCTGGAAGTGGGACAGGTTGTAGGAACCCACGGTGTTAGGGGAGAAATGCGTGTAAATCCATGGTGTGATTCTCCTGAATTTATGAAGCAGTTTAAACATTTTTATTTGAACAAAGAGGGCACGGAGGCTTTAAAGGTGATTTCATGCCGACCTCACGGAAATATAGCCCTTTTAAAGGTTGAGGGAATAGATTCAATAGAAGCGGTAAATAAAATCATGCGAAAAGTGCTGTATATGGACAGAGCCGAGGCGAATTTAAGCGAAGGCGAAAACTTTATACAGGATTTAATTGACTGCACTGTTTTCGATGCCGATACAGGCATTATTTACGGAAAGCTTACCGATGTTATGGAAACAGGAGCCAATGACGTTTGGCAGATAACCGATGACAACGGCAGGGAATATTTGATTCCGGCTATAAAAGAGGTTGTGGCCGAAACGGACGTAGAAAACGGAATAATCAAAATCAGACCTATGAAAGGAATATTTGACGATGCGCATTGACATTCTCACTCTTTTTCCCCAGATGTGCGAAAACGTTCTTAAAGAGAGCATAATAGGTAGAGCAAGGGAAAGGGGACTTATAGAGATAAGCTGCCGTGATATAAGGGAATACACTGCCGATAAGCACCGCCGTGTAGACGATACTCCCTATGGGGGAGGTATGGGAATGGTCATGCAGACCCAGCCCATATACGATTGTTTCGAGTCTCTCTGTGAGGATTCAGGCAGACGCCCTTATCTTATCTATATGTCACCACAGGGAAAGACCCTTACCCAGAAACGTGCAATTGAGCTTTCGCAAATGGAGCATATAGCACTCCTTTGCGGTCATTATGAGGGCGTTGATGAAAGGGTAATTGAAGAGATAGTCGATGAGGAAATCTCAATAGGCGACTATGTTCTTACTGGAGGAGAGCTTCCTGCGCTGGTTCTTGCGGACTGTGTTGCAAGGATGATTCCCGGTGTTCTTTCAGGAGAGGAAGCCTTTACAAACGAAAGCCATTTTTCATCTCTTCTTGAGCATCCACAGTATACAAGACCTGTGGAGTGGAGGGGAAGAGAGGTTCCAGAAGTGCTTCTTTCCGGCCACCATGCAAATATTGAAAAGTGGCGAAGAGAGCAGTCTTTGAAGCGTACTCTTGAAAAGAGGCCCGAGCTTCTTAAAAAGGCGGAGCTTACAAAAGCGGATAAAAAATACCTTGATAAGCTTATGGAAGAGAGAGAAAAGGAAAAAAGTCAGGAGGAGGAATAATCATGCCTGCATTTTCAACTCACTATATTTTTTCTGATGAAATGATGGATACAATCCGTCAGAGAGCAAAAGGTGTAAAAGTAGACGAGCGTGCCGTGATTTACGGAACTCAGGGACCGGATTTCCTGTTTTTCCACAGACTGCTTCCCAATATGCCCGGGAAAAGTCTTATGGGTACAGGTTCTGCGATACATAGAAGTGATCCTGCAAAGCTTTTTGCGGCAATGGCGGAGTATCTCATAAACGGCAAAAATTATGACCGTGACTGTGTGATTTCATATTTTTGCGGTTTTATCTGTCATTATGCCCTTGACAGAAGCGTTCATCCTTTTGTCTACTGGGCTATGGAGGACATAAAGAGAAGAGAGCACATAACTTATCATTCCTTTGTGCTCCATAACAGAATAGAATTCAACATTGATATGCTTCTTCTTAAAGAGAAAAAGAATATTGAAAATACACTTAAGTTTTCAACAAAAGCTCTTTTGTCCGATGATCCGGAGCTTATAGAGAATATGGCAAGAGCGGATTCCTTTGCTTTTTCTGTGACCCTCAAACGTCCGTGCGATGAGAAGAAATTCGAACAGGCTTTCCGTGATTTTCGCTATATGCAGGGAATAATAAACAGCGGTAACAAAAAGAGAAACGATTTTCTAAGAGCCGTACAGATGCCTCTTTATCCTGTTATCGGACCGGGAGTATCGTCAATGATGCTTCAGGAAAGAGCTGACGACAAATATGACTATATGAACAGGGCAAAAAATGAATGGTATTATCCGGCGGATAAATCTGTTAAGCTGAATAAGAGTGTATATGAGCTTTTTGATGAGGCAAAAGAGGATGCAGCTCAGATGATTACCGGATTTATGAATATCCTTGAGGGAAAGGCGGACTCTTCCGAGGTTTTCGGACACCGCTCATTCCTTACGGGAATAGATGTATGCTGAGAAAGGAAAAAGAAAATGGAAAAAATAGCAAGCTTTACAATTGACCACGACATTCTTCAAAGGGGAATGTATATTTCCCGTAAAGACGGCGATGTTATTACATATGATATAAGAACAAGACGTCCCAATATCCCGCCATTTATGGAAAACGCTGCAATGCATACTGTGGAGCATCTTTTTGCAACCTTTGTGAGAAATTCCGAGTTTTCGGATAATATAATCTATTTTGGACCTATGGGCTGCCGCACAGGATTTTATTTCCTTACAAGAGGACTTTCACACAGTGATGCCATTAAATTGACTAAGGAAGCTTTTGATTTCATTGCAGATTTTGAGGGTGAGATCCCCGGAGCAACGGCTCCCGAGTGCGGAAACTATCTTGAACACAGCCTTGAAGGAGCTAAAAAAGAAGCTCAGGAAATGAAAAAGGTTTTGGCAGACTGGAGCGAAGAAAAGCTCATTTATCCCACTAAATAAATTAAATTTGCAGTTTATATTTTCCGATTTTTTCGCTTATTTACACAATAAAATGCATTTAACATTAATTTCCGATGACATTAAAATGGATGAATATACTTGTCTTTTTCGGTCAAAAAATGTATAATAAAGTATATTTGTTTATAGAAGAATTAAGTTTTTGTTTTTATAAATGTGTGTGGAAATAGGAGGTTGACCCTTTGCTTAAATTCAGAAAACGCAATCGAGAAGAAGACAAGCCAGAGGATGATAAACAAAACCTTGAAAATATAACTGAATCTGAAACTGAGCCGGAGAATAACGCAGCCGAAGAAGAGAATGAAAACTTTGACGGCGAATTATCTCTTTATACTTTTATTTACCTTTTGGGAGCTTATTGCATAAGAGCGGGTAAAAAAGTATTTAAAGGTCTGCGGCGCATAGTCATAAAACCGTTAAGAGCAATTTATACATTACTGCGCATTTTTGCAATCGGTGTTGATCATTTATTCTTTAAGTGGCTCCATAACGCTATTAACGAGCTTCACTTTATAAAGGATGAAGTAAAATCTGCCTATGACAATATGCGTGGCCTTTCAATAAAGAATGTAGGTCTCATTTGTTCTGTACTTCATCACTACATTAAAAAGGGCTTTAACCGTCACAGAGCTTTTATGCGTTCGGTATTAAGGTTTGCTATGCCGGTGGCTGCATTTGTGGTTTTGGTGCTTACTGTTAATTACTGGAATGAACGCACATTTGCTCTTGAACTTTTATATGGAAATGTAAGCCTTGGTTATGTTGCAGATGAAAACGTATATCTTGATGCAGAAAAACTTGCCAATGAACGTCTTAATCTTGGAGAAAGCAGTACGGATTCTGAAAAGAAGCAGGAAGTTTCTATTGAGAAGCCTACATACAAGATAAAGGTTGTATCAAAGAATGAGCTTACAGACTCCTCAGCGCTGTGCGACGCTTTGATTGAAAATTCACAGAGCAATATTACCAATGCCTGCGGAATTTATGTTGACGGTGAATTCTTATGCGCTGTCAAAAACGAAACTGATGCTACCAGCGTATTTGATGAGATTTTAGAGGCTAATAAGCCTGCTGACGGCGACGGAATTGTAGGTTTTGTTGAAGATATAGAGTATGTACAGGGTCTGTATCCTGATAATGAAGAAACTATATGGGATGCTGCAAAGCTGAAAGCTAAGCTTGCAACCAATAAAACAGAAGCTGTTTATCATATTGTTCAGGACGGCGACACACTTTATGATATTGCTCTGAAATATGATACAACTATTGAACAGCTTTATGCAATGAACCCCAATATGGGTGAGAATATTTATCTCGGTGATAAGATAATTGTTTCCATGGAAGTTAATTATGTACGTGTAAAGGTTATGAAGACCGAAGTACGTACCGAGGAAATACCTTATGAGGTAGTAAAGACTGAAACCTCAAGCCTTTACAAAGGTACCCAGAGAATAAAGACACAGGGTGTAAACGGTGTTGCCCGTGTAACAGAGCTTGTTTCATATGTTGATGGAGTAAGGGTTTCTACGGAAGAGATAGAGAGAGTAACAGTACAGGAGCCGGTAGATCAGGAGATACTTGTGGGTACAAAATCTCTTGCTGTAAGCGGCGGAGGCTCCGTCTCTTCATCAAACGGAAGACTCTTATGGCCTGTTATTGGTCTTAACAGTATATCCCGTGGTTATGGTTATGCTTCGAGTTCTTACGCCAGCGGTTATCATACCGGTATTGATATTACCGGCGGTGGAGCTTACGGCAGAACTATTATAGCTGCCGATGCCGGAACCGTTGTACAGGCAGGCTGGAACGGAAGCTACGGCTACTGTATAACAATCCAGCACAGCGGCGGTCTGAGAACCCTTTATGCACACTGTTCTTCTGTTGGAGTCTCTGTCGGACAGTATGTATATCAGGGCCAGGCTATTGGTCGAGTAGGTAACTCTGGTTACTCATTCGGTGCACATCTTCACTTTGAAGTTCATGTAAACGGACGTAAAGTTAACCCAAGATTATACCTTTAAAATTAAAAATCCTGTGGATGTAAATCCGCAGGATTTTTTGTATCACTAATAACAAAAGCATAATATTAAAAGCCTGCGTTTAAAATCATCATTGACTTTAAACGCAGGCGATTTTTTGCTTGTAAATTTGTATACAGGTTCAGCGCTGTTATTTTACCATAAAGATGACAGCAACTGTTCCGGGACCGCAGTGAGAGGTAATTGTGCAGCCGGCAATCATTTCGATTATGTCAGCTTTCGGAAGCTTACTCTTTACAAGCTTGACAAGCCTCTGAGAAAGCTCTTTGGGAATACCGGAATTAGCAAATACAACTTTTGCAGAAAGGTCGATTTTATCGCTTTCGCTGAGCTTATCCTCAATGTATTTTTCATAAACGACGTCAGCTTTGCCTCTGTACTTTTTGCCTACTGAAAGGGAACCGTCAGCCATTTCAATTGAGGGCTTTATTCCAAGTACGTTGGCACCTAAAGCTGTAAGTGAAGAGCAGCGTCCGCCCTTGCTGAGAAATTCAAGGCTCGGTATTACGAAGCTTGTTCTTACTTTTGTTTTCTGTTCTTCGAGAGCTGCTGCAATCTGAGAAGCTTCCATACCGCTGTCACGAAGACGGCAAGCCTCAAATACAAGCAGAGCCTGACCGGAGCAAAGCTGAAGAGAATCCACAACATATACATCTTCAAAATCAGAAGCGGCTATCATGGCGTTCTGACAGGAGGAAGAAAGCTTGGAAGTAAATGCAACGTGTACTATTGCATAACCCTGAGATGTGTATTTTTCAAAAAGCTCCGTATATTCAGCAGGTGTGACTGCTGCGGTTTTTGGTGTCTTTTTGCTTTCATTATAAAACTTAAAAATATCATCGGGGACAATATCAATGCCGTCCTTGTGTTCGGTATCACCTAAAAGAATTTTAAGAGGTGCAACATCAATACCCAGCTGCTCTCTCATTTCAGGAGAAATGTCACAGGTGCTGTCTGAGGTAATAAAAACCTTTTTTGCCATTTTAAAAAATTCCTTTCTTATTAGATAAAAGTTTAATAAAGCAAAAATTAAAAGCTGCGGTATATACCGCAGCTTTTATAATATCATATTTATTTCCCGCCTGCAATAATAACCTTAATTGCATTTGTCGGGCAGCCTTCAGCGCATTTGCCGCAGCCGGTACATTTGTCAAAGTCAACCTTTGCACAGTTTCCAGTGACTGTGACAGCGCCTTCAGGACATGCTTTTACGCACTTCATGCAGCCTATGCAGCCTGCTGAGCAAGCCTTTCTTGTAGCTGCGCCTTTATCTGCGTTGCTGCAAAGAACAACGGCTTTCGCCTCGTGGAGAGGCATAAGCTTGATAATATGTTTCGGACAGGTGTTTATGCACATTTTGCAGGCACGGCAGGAGAGGGGATTAACCCTTGCAACGCCGTCGCAAATGGAAATTGCACCGTAAGGACAGGCGTTTGCACAATCGCCGAAACCGATGCAGCCGTATGTGCACTCACCGGGACCTCCAAAAAGCTGAGAAGCCATTTTACAGCTTTCAACGCCGCTGTAAATAAGCTTTGTATCGGTGTTCTTTGAAGTTCCGTTGCACATTACGACGGCAGTCTGGGGTTTGATGCTTCCTGCGGAAACTCCCATTATTTCGGCAACCTTTGCGGCTACATCGTTGCCGCCGGGAGCACAAAGAGCTGTTTCCTTTGTCTTTCCCTCTGAAAGAGCTTTTGCATATCCTGAGCAGCCTGAAAATCCGCAGGCGCCGCAGTTTGCTCCGGGAAGAACGGCTTCGATCTCCTCTGCCTTTTCATCAACTGGAACAGCCATTACAATTGAAGCTACCGCAAGTCCGAGACCTGCTATAAGACCGATGGCGGAAACAATTACTACTGCTAAAAATATTGACATTATTTCTCCGCCTCCTTAACCAAAAATACCGTCTACAATTCCCGTAAATCCAAGGAAGGAAACGGAAACAAGAGAAGCGGCAACAAGTGTTATGGGCAGACCCTTAAGTGACTTCGGAATGTCGCAGGATTCGAGTCTTTCTCTGACTCCGGCAAACATGACCATGGCCAGCATGAATCCGAGACCTGCACCAAGGGAGTTGACAACTGACTGAGTGAAATTGTAGCTCTTGTCGATGTTGAGAAGAACAACGCCCAAAACTGCGCAGTTAGTTGTGATAAGGGGAAGATATATGCCAAGAGAGTTATAAAGAGGCGGCATATACTTTTTAAGTATGATTTCAACAAGCTGAACCAGAGCCGCAATAACCAGTATGAAAACGATAGTCTGAAGATATTCCATATCGTTTTTAACAAGGAGCAGGTTAATGGGATAAGTAACGGCAGTTGAGAGAACCATGACGAAAATAACGGCGGCGCTCATGCCGGTTGCAGTTGAGAGTTTTTTGGAAACTCCGAGGAAGGGGCAGATACCGAGGAATTTTGCAAGAACAAAGTTTTCTGTAAGAATTCCGGTTAAAAGGATAGCTAAAAATGCTTTCATGCCTTTTCTCCTCCCTCACATTTATTTTCGTCGCCTTTCATTGAGCAGGTTGCAGCCATGGGGCATCCCTCACAGCCTTTGAGCTCTGCTTTGGGCTTGCCTTTTCTTTCAGCAAGCTTGTTTGAAAGAGCGATGAGCATACCGAATACAAAGAATCCTCCGGGAGGAAGGATGAAGATGATCATAGGTGAAATGGAAGCGGGGATAACCTGTGCACCGAAAAATGTTCCGGCGCCGAGAAGCTCTCTGATTGTACCCATAGCAAGAAGAGCTGCTGTAAATCCTACGCCCATTCCGAGGCCGTCAACTGCGGAAGCGAGAACGGGATTCTTGCTTGCGAAAGCTTCGGCTCTGCCGAGGATGATGCAGTTAACAACTATAAGGGGAAGATAAACGCCAAGCTGTTCGTCAATCTGAGGCAGGAATGCTTTGACAAGCATCTGAACAATTGAAACGAAACCGGCAATAACCACGATGAATGCGGGAATACGCACTTTCTGAGGTATAACCTTTCTCAGTGCTGAAATAACGATGTTTGAACAAACAAGAACAATGGCAGCGGCAGCACCCATACCCAGTGCGCTTTCAACGGAGGTTGTAACGGCGAGGGTGGGGCAGGTACCGAGCACAAGCCTTAAAACAGGGTTTTCAATGATAATGCCTTTTGAAAATTCCTTGGCAAGACTCTTTTTTTCAGCCATTATTTAACACCTCCTGTAACTAAGCTGTAAAGCTCAAGGGCGATGTTAACAGCGTCCGTAAAAGCGGAAGATGTAATTGTTGCGCCTGTAAGAGCCTGGATTTCGTCTTCTTTAGGTGAATTTTTGGCAACGCCGATTTTACCGGATTTACCTATATACTGGTTTCTGAAGCTTTCCTTCTGTGCGTTCATACCGAGACCTGCTGTTTCGGAAAGTGAGAGAGCTTCAACTCCGGTGACTTTGCCGTCTGCGGAAACACCGGTCATGACTTTGACTTCTCCGCCGTAACCTTTGGTTGAGGTTGTGAATATGTATCCGACAACGTTGTTTTCAGCGTCAAGACCTACGCAGTAGGTGTATTCAGTACCGTCAAGGGTTACAGTTTTATCTTTGTCGTCAAAATAGGAAGCATCTGCGAGAACGGTTTTTCTTGTCTGAATTTCGGTTTCTACGCTCAGCTTTTCAATAAGGGGAGCTGTAATATTGTTTGTAATGGCAAGGAGCAGTGTAACTACAAGGCTTATTACAAACAGTGAAACGGAAGGAACGAGCACTTCCTTAGAGGAGAATTTCTTCATGCCTTTTTCGCTCCTTTCTTTTCCTTGACATATCCGAAGGGCTTAGGAGTTGTAAGCTTTTCGATATGGGGAACGAGTATGTTCATAAGGATGATTGAGAACGAAACGCCTTCGGGGAGACTGCCGAAAAGTCTGATGACACAGGTTATAAGACCGCAGCCTATGGCGTAAATGATTTTGCCCTTGGTGTTTATGGGAGATGTTGTGTAATCGGTTGCCATAAAGATTGCGCCTAAAATAAGACCGCCGCCGAGTACTTCATACATCATAAAAGTGAAGCTTCCGCCGCCAGCGATAAACATTATAACGGCAACGGTTCCGATATAAAGAGCAGGAATGAGGGGAGAGATAACCTTTCTTGCGAAAAGGTAAATTCCGCCGAGAATAAGAGCGACGGCGCAAACCTCACCGAGGCATCCCTGACGCTGACCGATGAACATTTCACCGAGACTTGGAAGAACTTGATTTGCTTTGAATGCAGCTGATGAAACATCGCCGCTGTTAAACATAGTTGAGATTTCAGCAAGGGGAGAAGCGCTTGTTACTGCTGCAACGCCTTTCCATGCATAGGGCTGAGCCCATGTTGACATGGCGGTGGGGAAAGATGACATAAGGACAATTCTTCCCACAAGAGCAGGGTTAACAAAGTTCTGACCGATTCCGCCGAAGAACTGCTTTACAACAACTATGGCGACAACGGCGCCGATTGCAGCCATCCACAGCGGAATATCAACGGGCAGGTTAAAAGCTAAAAGCATACCTGTGACAACTGCGCTTAAATCGCCGATAGTGTTGCTTCTTTTCATCACTTTGCGGCTTATGTATTCTGCAAGTACGCTGGTTACAACAGTAACTGCGGTAACTGCGAGAGCTCTTCTGCCGAAGATGATAACCGAAGCTATCAGCGCAGGCATAAGAGCGATTATAACGTCAAGCATTATGCCTGTTGTAGTTTCTCCGGAGCGTACATGGGGAGAAGCGCTTACGGTAAATTTTCTTTTTTTCTGCATTTCCATTTTACTTTCCCTCCGCTTCTCTTACTACGGATTTTGCAAGACGCATGTATTGTACAAGGGGTCTGCCGGAGGGGCAGGAATAAGCACAGCTGCCGCATTCCATGCACACGTTAACACCGATTTTGTTAAGTGAATCGGCATCCTTGATTTTAGCGTATCTTTCAATGAGAGTAGGCATAAGACCCATGGGGCAAACGCTTACACATCTTCCGCATCTTATGCAGTCACGTTCTTTTTTAACATGAACATCTTTTTCGGCAAAAGCCAGAATAGCGTTGTTGTTTTTAAGAACAGGGTATGTATCATCGTGAAGAGTGATTCCCATCATCGGACCGCCCATTAGCAGCTTATAGGGTTCAGCCTTATATCCGCCGCAGAAATCAATGATTTCATTAATGGGGGTTCCGATTGCGACTCTGACGTTTTTGGGTTCCTTTATAGCAGAGCCATCAACGGTGATCGAGCGGCTTACAAGGGGCTTTCCGGTTTTCATGTAACGAGAAATAAAGGCGACGGAACCTACGTTCATAACAACGCAGCCTACATCAGCCGGAAGCTTTCCGGGGGGAACTTTTCTTCCTGTTGCGGACTGAACCATAACCTTTTCAGCGCCCTGAGGATAACGTGATTTAAGAGTCATAAGCTTAACGGTGTCGCCTATATCCATTTCATGGTCGGCGATGTTTTTGAGCACCTTAATTGCCTCAGGCTTGTTGTCCTCTACGGCTATGATAATCTGCTTGAAGCCGAACATCTCTTTAAGCAGATAAACACCGTTGAGAATATCCCATGAATTGTCAACGCACTCACGAAAGTCTACTGTAATGTAGGGTTCGCACTCTGCTGCGTTTACAACGAGAGTATCGATATTTTTGCTTTCGTCAAAAGCAAGCTTTACGTGGGTGGGAAAGCCTGCACCGCCAAGGCCTACAAGACCGGAAGCACGTACAGCTTTGAGGAAATCCTCTTTTGTTTCAACAACGGGAGGCTTAACGCCATCCCAAACCTTCATCTCACCGTCAGATTCAATTACAACTGCCTTTGATGCAGCACCGTTTGTGAGTTTGATGTCTGCAATAGCTTTTACAGTTCCTGAAACCGTAGCGTGAATGGGAGCGCTGACAAACTTGTCGCTGTCACCAACCACCTGACCGATTTCCACCTTGTCTCCGGGTTTTACCGTGGGAGTGCACGGTGCGCCGATATGCTGCTGCATAGGCAGAATAACTTTTGCAGGAGCAGGCATACGTACGCTCTCGAGGGCAGAGGTGTTTTTATGGTGAGCAACACTTATCCCTCCACGTCCACGAACAACGGGCTTTAAAACACCGCTGAGATTGTCGTGTTTCATTCTTTCAACTCCTTTGAGCTTTTACGCTCGAATATGGTACATATATATGCAATGCCGAAGGGTCATTTGAGAAAAAAGCGTTTTTGCTTTTTCAGTACAGGCAGCAATATTTTGAATATGCTTCCTGTAACAAGACCCGTTATAACGGCAAAAACAAGCATAACCGGGGCATAGCCGAAAGTTGCGGCGGTGCCCATTAAAAATGCGGCAGCAATAAGCTGACCGAGATTGTGGGCACAGGCGCAGATTATACCTATGCCGGAAAAGCCGAAAGGCGATTTTTTGCTTCTGAGAAGAAAATACATGGTAATAGTGCTGAGCATTCCTCCGCAAAAGCTCATAGCGGCAGCGGAAAAGCCTCTTGTGATAAATGCGAAAAGAGCTTTTGCTGCCGTAATACCCAAAGCGCAGGGAAGGCTGATGCTCTCCGCTGCAAACATTGTGATTATATTTGAAAATCCCGGTTTGGCTCCCGGAGGAAGTCCCGGAATAGGGGGAATCATGCTTTCAAGAAAGGAAAATGCGAGAGCCTGAGCGGTGAGAATACCTATCAGTGCGGTTTTCGCTGTTCTTTTGTCTATGTTTACGTTCATTAGTGCCTCCCGGAATACTTAATAGGCAATAACGTCCACCGGTGAATCCTCACCGGAAACTATTCTTATAAGTACGCCTGCGGGAAGACAGGCGGCTGTATCGCCTTTATGTGAAAGAGCACCTGCTGAAACGCAGATTTTATCATGGCACTGTGAAGATATAAATTTTATCTCTCCGTTTTCAGCAAGTATTTCGCAATTTATACCGCTTTTTGTATTGTCGATAATAAAATGCTCACTTTGCCCTTCTTTAAGCTCGACGGTTTTGTAAAGGCTGCCGTCTACTATGATTTCTCCCTTGACGCTGTCTCCGGAGTCAAAACGCATAAAGAAAAACAAAATTGCCGCTATTACTGCAATTGAGAGTATTAAAATCAAATCTCCTCTGCCGAAGAGTTTTCTTTTTTCCATAAGATTAATCGCTTTCTTTATTTTGCAAAGCCCTTAACCGAGAACAAAGCTTTCGTCGGTTATCTCAAGTGAATTTTTAATTCCGTCGCTCATATAAACCTTTTTGTCATGGGTTACAAATATGCCTTCAGCTCCGTATTTTTCGAGAAGAGGCAGACTGTTTTCATAGCCCAGTACAAAGCAGGCTGTTGAAAGGGCATCGCTTAAAGCGCCGGAAGCGGAAATTATCGTAACGCTTGAAAGTCCGCTGTCAGCGGGATATCCTGTCTGCGGATTTAAAATATGGTGATAGGTCTTGCCGTTTTCGGTAAATGTACGCTCATAGTCGCCGGAGGTTGATATGTATCCCTCATTAAGTGACAATACGGCGAAAATATCCGAGGAGCTTCCCTCAGGATTTCTTATACCTACTTTCCACTGGCCGCCGGATGGATTCTCACCATAAACTAATATGCTTCCTCCCGCAGATATAACTGCGCTTTTGATATCATTTTCTTTTAAAATCTCTGCGGCTTTATCGCACATATATCCTTTGCCGATTGCGCCGAGGTCTATTTGCTGACCCTCAGAAAGAGTAACTGAATCTGATGTGAGCGTTACTTTTTCGTATCCCACAGTTTTAAGAGCTTTTGAAAGTTCTTCCTCCGAGGGAACACGGGCGTTTTCGGTGCCTATATTCCAAAGTCCCGTAAGAGCTCCTACGGTCATATCATAAGCTCCGCCGCTGTCCCTTGAAACCTGCTGTGAAAGAGTCATGAGATTATAAAGCTCTGTGGAAATTTCTCCCTTTCCGTTCTTATTTATATTGTATATAACCGAGCTTTCCGAAAGTCTTGAAAGAAGCTGTGTTTCAGAGTTTTCAACGGTTTCTTTAATCTGTTTTGCTGCCTCTTCATTTTCTCCGCCGTAAAGCTTTACGGAAAATACAGTTCCCATTGCAATGAAGCTTTCTTCATGGCTGGAATTTCTTTTACTGAAATATACTATACTTAAAACTGCCGCAGCGAGGATTGCGGCGGCAAGAATTACCGACACTGCTTTTGATGCCTTAGAATTTTTCACAATAAACTTTCCTTTTGAATTTAGTACCAATACATTTTAAATGATTTTGTTAAAAAATTCAACAACTTATGAGAAAACCCACATGGTTTTTACAGATTGTTAATAAAAAATTTGAGTATTTTTAGGTAGAACATCACGAAATTAATAAAAAAGATTGTAAATCCCGATTAATATACAGATGACATGAAAACTCAAAAATGATATAATACGCCTGAATAAACGAGAGATAAAATTTTACCTTCATCTGACTGATGAAAAAGTTTTTTCAGTAAAGGATTTCAGCAATAAATTCAGCAAAGGAGAAACGAAAATGACATTTGATTTTTTCATGCCTGTAAAGGTTATAAGCGGTAAAGGCGCAGTGCTTAAAAGCGGCGAAGAGTTCAGAAAAAAAGGCAAAAGCTTTTTGATAGTTACAGGCGGAAGCTCTGCGGCAAAAAGCGGAGCACTTGATGACGTTTGCAGCGTATTAAAGGAAATCGGAGCAGAGTATAAAGTCTATGATAAAATAGGCCCCAATCCTCTTATTGAAAACTGCCATGAGGCAGCACAGATTGCCATCGGGATGAACGCAGACTGTATAATCGGTATAGGCGGCGGCTCTCCCATGGATGCAGCAAAAGCGGTTTCAATTTATGCCGTTAACGCAGGCTGTTCTCCTGAGGATATATATGCGTTTCCATCCGGAACTGAGCACCTGCCTTTAATTCTTGTGGGAACCACATCCGGCACAGGAAGCGAGGTTTCGGGAGTATCGGTTCTTACAAACGGCGCAACAGGCAGAAAAAAGAGTATAGGCGGAATTTATGCCGATATCTCTTTCGGATGTCCCGAATACACAAATACAATGCCTTATTCCGTAACGGTTTCAACGGCAGTTGATGCACTTTCCCATGCAGTTGAAGGCTGGTTTTCTCCTAAAATCAGCGACAGCGTAAAGGTGTTTGCTGTAAAAGGACTGCCAATGATATATTCAGCTCTTAAAAAACTTGTTGAAACAAAGGAGCTTCCCGATGAAGAGGAAAGAGAGAAGCTTTATTACGGTTCCCTTTATGCTGGAATGGTGCTTAACGCCTGCGGAACAGCTTTTCCGCATCCCATGGGATATGTTCTCACGGAGGATTACGGATTTCCACACGGCTTTGCATGCGGAGCATTTTTGCCGTATCTTGCCGAGAGGGGAGAAAAATATGCTCCCGAAAAGGCCGAGGAGCTTTTTGAGCTGTTATCTTCTGACTTAAAGGAGTTTACCGATCTTCTTAAAAAGGCAGTTGATATTTCAAATGTTTCAATGACTGAGGAAGAGGCACTCGAGTTTTCAAACCGCTGGGAAAATCAGAAGAATTTCAAGATTGTTCCCGGAGGATATACAAAAGAGGATGCTTTCGAGCTTCTCAAAAAACTTTTTGTAAAATAACACGGAGGAAAACACATGGCGCTTAAAGTTGAGGGGCTTACAAAAAGCTTTGGGAAAAAGGTTGCTGTTGACAATCTTAGTTTCGAAATTTCACAGCGTGGAGTTTTCGGACTTATCGGAACCAACGGAGCAGGAAAAACCACCACAATCAGAATGATTCTGGGAATAATGCCTGCTGACAGCGGCACCGCACTGTGGGACGGAAAACCCATAACAAGAGAAACTCTTTCTTTTGGATATATGCCTGAGGAGAGAGGAATATACACTAAAAACAAGGTTTTGGAGCAGCTTGTATATTTCGGAATGCTCAGAGGCATGAACAAAACCGACGCTGCAAAGTCTGCCCTTAGACTCATGGACAGACTTGGAGTTTCAGAGTATAAGGATATGACCGCCGAAAAGCTTTCAAAGGGCAACCAGCAGAAAATACAGCTTATTGCGACACTTATCCATGACCCGACACTTATCTTTTTAGATGAGCCTTTCAGCGGTCTTGACCCTGTAAATGCCAAGGTTTTAAAAGAGCTTATTGAGGAGCTTACCGCTAAGGGTAAATATATTGTAATGAGCAGTCATCAGATGGATGTTGTTGAGGATTTCTGTAAGGATATCGTTATCCTTCACAGCGGAAAAACTCTGCTTCAGGGAAGTCTTCGCAAAATAAAAGAGGGCTACGGCCACACAAATCTCATTGTAAACTGCGCAGAGGATATCTCTGCTCTTGCAAGTGAGGAGGGACTTATTCTTTCCGATACCAGAGCAGGTGAATCCGAATACAAAATCACAGGTGACGAAATGGCGCAGAGCTTTTTATCCCGCCTTTTAAAAGAGGGAATTTATCCAATAAAATATGAGATAAAGGAACCCAGTCTCAACGAGATATTTATTGAAAAGGCAGGTGGAGTAAAATGAAGCAGATTTTTACCGTTTTCGCCTTTACTCTTAAAGATGCCATAAGAAAAAAGGCTTTTATAATTTCTACTGCGATAATTTTAGCGCTTATTATCGGTGGTTCTGCTGCGCTGGCTATTTTTATGGGAAGCTCAGATGAAACCGATGAGGGAACAGATGAAGCTCCTCAGAAAAACATATGCTACTATCTTGATGAGCACGATATACTTCCCGGTGCAGCCGAAGCTCTCACAGTTCTCTATGACGTTAAGGAGATAACGGCTGCAGAAAAGGAAGACGTTGTAGCTCAGATTAAAGAGGATAAAAGTATTTCACTTTTAGAAGTGAGCGCAAAAAATTCCCAGCCCCTTGTAACTGTTTATTCCAAAGATTTTATGAGCGGTGTGGGAGCTAATATTTCGTCTGTATCCCAGATAATAAACGAAGTTCATTCAATGAACGTTCTTGTAAATTCCGGAGTTGACCCGGATCTGGTAATTCTTTCAAGACAGCCTGTACAGTATGAAACTGTGTCTGCAGGTGAGATGAATGCCAGCGCATACGTTATAGGTATTGTATTTACTCTCCTTATGTTCTTTGCAATTTACTATTACGGATACGGCGTTGCCATGTCAGTGGCTACGGAAAAAACCTCAAGGGTTATGGAAACCCTTATTGTTTCCGCAAAACCTTCAAGAATACTTTTAGGCAAATGCTTCGGTATGGGTGTTCTGGGAATTATCCAGTTTGCAATGATTGTTTTAACGGGAGGACTTTGCCTTAAATTTATAATTCCCTCTGAGCTGCTTACTCAGGGTTCGGAATTTTCACTGAGTGTTCTCAGTGCAGAAACTGTGGCAGTAATGTTTGTATATTTTGTTTTAGGATACAGCCTTTTTGCCGTAATGAATGCCGTAAGCGGAGCTCTTGTAAGCAAAATAGAGGATCTCAATTCAGCTATGATGCCTGTAATGCTCCTTTCAATGGTTGGTTTCTATCTCGGATATTTTGTAAATATTCTTTCTCCCGGCAGCGGAATAGTTCAGAAAATCGCAATGTATCTGCCTATTTCTTCGCCGTTCATTGTGCCGTCGAGTATGCTCAGTAATTCCATTGAGCCTTATCAGGTAGTGATTTCCGTTCTGATTCTTGCTCTTTCGGTAATCGCAGTGGGAGCTCTTTCAGTGAAGATTTATTCAGCTTCCGTTCTCCATTACGGAAAGAAGCTCAAATTTAAGGATGCTATCAAAATGAGTAAAAACAAGTGATTTAGCAAACGGTTAATTTTACATTTCTAAAAATCAGAGTCGGTTTTGACTCTGATTTTTCTGTAAAACTTAAAATTTTATGCTGAAAAAACGCTGTTGGAGGGATTTAATAATGGACAGTTGGAAATTTTTATCAGAGAAACTGAAGAAGTACAGCAATACGGTTTTATCTCCCGATTATAAGAAAGCGATTACCACAGCTATGCCCCGAACATTCCTTTTGGGTAACGGGGACATGGGTGTAGTTTCAAACGGTGACGGAAACAGTAAGGAATACCTGATTTCAAAGGGAGACTTCTGGTCCTGCGGCAATTTACATACGGATGATCCTATGGGAGTTAACCCTAAAAAGGTGACTATTATAACTATAGGCGGTTTGAAAATCAAAGAGCTTGGTGCACAGTGCGAATCGGAAACTCTCGATTTATCTACTGGAGAGCTAACCAGTGTTCAGGGTTCTGTTACATTCAAAGCCGACGTAATAGCAGAAAAAAATATGCTTGTTATTGATATTATTTCAGAATGCGACAAATCTGTCATAGTTGAAAGTTATGTAAAGTCAGATATAGCAGAGTACAGGACTAAAACCTATGAAAAGGCAGGAAGCTGGTACGTTGAGCGTCAGAGTGCTAATTTTGCACGTGAAGATAAAAAATCGTGGATTTCCGCAGTGGCAATAGGTATTTTCTGTATAAACGGTGATATGAGCTTTTCTGAAAACACCGACAGCAGCGTAAAATACCGTCTTGAACTTAAAAAAGGTGAGCATACAAAGCTTGCCGTATGCATCGGCGGAGGCGGAAAGACGTTGACTTATGAAAATGGCTGGAATTCAGATTTGCCGTACAGAGAAATTTCCGAAATGGCCTGCAATATTACTGTGCAGTCTTTGGATAACGACATTGAAAATACTCGCAGTTGGTGGAAAGAATACTGGCTCAGATCCTATGTGGATTTAGGAATAGAGGAACTGGAAAAATACTATTACGGTTCTCTTTATATAACAGCCATATCAAGCAGAGAGAACAAGCTTGCTACTGGTCTTTATGGAAATCTAATAACAACAGATAACCCCAAATGGCAGGGAGACTATCATCTGAATTATAATCTTATAGCGCCTTTTTACGGAATGAACTCAGCAAACAGATGTGAATTTAGTCTGCCTGTTAAAGATGTGCTTCTCCCTTACATTGAAGAGGGAAAACGCAGAGCAAAAGAGGATTTGCCTAAGATCTGCAAGCAATACATTTTAGGTGGAAAGGTAAAAGGAGTGCACTTCCCCGGCAGAAAAGATCTTGAAGATGGAATAGATGATGCAATACTTTATCCGGTTGCTTTAGGACCATACGGGACTACGGCGTGGAGCGAAAACGGCGGCTATCTAAGTCAGATAATGGACGCTGCATTTTCCGCAATGTGTCTGACGTCATATTATTTTTATACCCTTGACGGAGATTTTCTTCGTGATATATATGAATTTTTAAGGCTTAATATAAACTTTTACATAGGCTGGAGGGAAAAAGAGGAGTTAGGTGACGGAAAATACCGTTATAACCTATGGTCAGGAGCCCATGAGGAAACTTTTGAAATGAATTCTCCCATGGTACTGGGCTGTGTAAAGAATATTCTCAAATGCGTTCTGGACGGAGTTTATAGGGGATATTTAGAGGTTGATAGCGAAACAGTAAATGTCTGGCGTGATTTTCTCGATAATATTGCTGAATACCCTATACGCCGCTACACTTACAGAAAAGGCTTTAAAAAACAGATTTATGATGTTGTGCCTTTGGGTGAAATCGGAATGAATGTGGGTACGGGAGCAACGGTAGCTCTCGAATTTATTCAGCCCTGCGATGAGCTTGATTTCAGCAGCGATAAAAAGCTTATGTCAGCATGCAGAAATCTTATAACGGTAAATAAGCTTAACAATAAGGAGATATTCCGTCAGATTAATAATCTGCCTAAAATATTCGTCCATGCTATCAGATGCGGCTGTAATCCGGAAATGGTTTTACAGGAGTTTTTAAATCTGTATAGGCATGATTTCAGGTATAACTATACGGTCGATGACGGAGATGTACACGGAGTTGAAAAATCCGGTGGAATTGAATTTATAAACAGTATGCTTATTCAGAGCAATGTTGAAACAATAAAGGTATTTCCAAACTGGCTGAGTAAGCAGACTGCTAATTTTGTAAATCTTCGTGCAAGAGGCGCTTATGTAGTGTCAGCATGGTATGACGGAGAGAATAAGAAAGTTTCAAGAATTGAAATTACAAGCGAAAAGCAGGATAAAATCTCTTTGGTCAATAATATTGGAAAGGTAAAAATTACCGACAGCGAAAACAGAGAGATTAAGTTTACCGAGAAAATCTCAAATTACGCTTCGGGCATAATAACCTTTGCCTGCAAGACCGGCGAAAAATATACAGTTGCTGCGGTGTAAAATTTTACCTTGCTGTCAACTCAGATATGAACAACTAATACTCGTTTTACAGTTTTAAGGGTGCAGATATAAAAATGGCGGCAGCAGAAAATGCTGTCGCCGATGTTTTTTATTTATCTAAATATAAGGGAAACAACAGCCATCTGTGACCGGTGCGTAAAAGCTAAAATTATTATTTGGATAAATGTTCATAAATTTCAATATAACTATTGATTTTTTTATCAGCGGCAGTATACTGTTAAAAATAGCGGAGGTGGTGTGCGGTGAAAAATGATTTGCTGACGGGAGAAACTGTCAAATCAGTAGTGTATTTTGCACTTCCCATTGCTATTAGTTCTCTTTTGCAGTTTTCATATAATTTTGTTGATAATATCATAGTAGGCAGATTTGTCAGTACTGAAGCCCTTGCTGCAGTCGGCAATGTTGGACCCATAAACAGCTTCATTGTGGGAACAGCCCTTGGTCTTACAGGCGGTTTTGTGATTCCCGTTGCTCAGAAATTCGGAGCTGAGGATTTTAAAAAGATGAATGCTTATGTTGCCAACAGCATATCGCTGTCTTTTATAATAGGAGTTGCAATAGTTATTATTGCGCACTTGATTTCCAATCCCATTCTCCGTTTAATAAATACTCCTGACAATATATTTGAGCTTTCTTCGTCATACATAAATATCCTCTATTTAGGTGTTCCGATACAGATGCTGTTCAATAATTTTGTAGGCATTGCAAGAGCTTTGGGGGACAGTAAAAGGCCGCTGTATTTTCTTATTGTCAGTGTTTTCTTCAATCTTGTTTTGGATATACTTTTTGTAAAAACTTTCGGAATGGGTGTTCAGGGAGCAGCTATAGCAACTGTTCTTGCAAATGGTATTGCATGTGCTTTTACAGCTTGGTATGTTGTGAGAAATTTCTATATAATTGATTTGAACTTTAAAAGTTTGAAGCCTAATTGGAAAATAAGCGCTGAGCAGTTAAAATTAGGTATACCTGTTTCACTTCAGTTTACAATTACTTCTGTGGGTTCCATGATTTTGCAGACATCAATTAACTCTTTCGGTTCATCTGCTATTGCAGCCATTACCGCCGCAGGCAGGGTTGAGCAGATTATGAATGTACCTATGAGCAGCTTGGGCGTTGCAAATGCAACATTTGTTTCTCAGAATTACGGAGCCGGAAACTATAAAAGGATACTCGATTCAGTTAATAAAATTTTTGTTCTTGATGTTATCTTGTCGGTATTTTGCAGCATCGTTCTGGTTGCTGCAGGCCCCCTTGTGGTTGGATGGTTCATTACAGACAGTGACCCACAGATTTTTTCATATGCTAATCAGTATCTGTATACAATAGGCGGATGCTATGTTTTTGTGTCACTGCTTTTTGTATTCAGAAACACCTTGCAGGGACTCGGCTTTACTTACGCAAATATGATTGCGGGAATCGGAGAACTGTTTGGCAGAATGTTTGTTGCATATGTTCTGACTTCTTATTTCGGTTTTACCGCATTATGTTTTGCCGGACCTTTTGCTTGGGTTCTTGCAGATATACCGCTTATTATCATATATCTCAGAAAGAGAAAGAAATTCAAAATGCTTATTTAGAAATTTTAAGTTTCTATGCTGTGCCGTATAGCTGTGTTACATTATCGTATTATGTAACGGTTGCACATATACGAAATATAATTAGAAAACAAAAAAGCTGCCGCATTTCTGTGGCAGCTTTTCTCAGTTTTACGAAAGGGAAAAGGTTAATGTAACTGTTTCACTGCTTAAGAGCTTTTTAAGTTCAGCTTCGGAAAGATTTTCAATATGGCCGAGTTTTGTGTAAGACCATGTGTTTGTTCCGTAGTAAAGTACAACGGAATTACTCGAATAAAGCATTATGTCGCCGGGCTGGGCGGTCATGTGGACATCATTGCTTTCTATTCTTTGAGGCAAACTGCCGACCTGTTCAAAGCCGCCGTACTGATGAGCTTTAATGGTTAAATCTTTTTCTGAGGCTAATTTTTTTAGTGCAGATACAGATTCGTTATTTTCCCATTTTACACTTAACGGTGTTCCGTCAACTGATAAAGTAAGATTTAAGTTTTCGTTATTTTCATTCATATAATTTGAAATATCCTCATCTGATAAAATTTCATACTGGGACTGGGGCTCCTGAGTTTCTTTTATCTCCGGCTTAGATGTGCAGCCCGTCATAAATAAGATTATGACAGTGAGAATAAACAGTATCTTTTTCATTATAGATATTTCCTTAAAAATTCTGTTATTTTATCAAATGGGATAATGTCGGTTCTGTCATAAAGATCAGTGTGAACTGCTCCTGGGATAATCATCAGCTCTTTGTTATCGCCTGTAAGCTTTGCAAAAGCATCTTTGCTGAAATAGCAGGAATGAGCTTTTTCTCCGTGTACAAGCAGTACAGCGCTGCGGATTTCATCGCTGTAACTTAAAATAGGCATATTTAAAAATGAAATGGTAGAGGTTATATTCCAGCCGTCGTTTGAATTTAAAGATCTCTTATGATATCCACGGCTTGTTTTGTAGTAATCATAATAATCTTTTACGAAAAACGGTGCGTCATCGGGAAGTGGATCAATTACTCCTCCGGCTCTTTCATAGCTGCCGTTTTTGTAGTCTATTGTTCTCTGGTTATTTAATGCAACTCTTTTTTCATGACGTGCTTCTTCGCTGTCTTCACTGTCAAAATATCCCTTTGCATTTACTCTCGTCATGTCGTACATGGTAACTGCTACGGTGGCTTTAATGCGTGTATCAATTGCCGCTGTATTAAGTGCCATTCCGCCCCAGCCGCATATTCCTATAATTCCTATTTTCTCAGGGTCAACATTTTCCTGAACGGAAAGAAAATCAACGGCTGCCTGAAAATCCTCAGTATTGATGTCAGGTGAAGCTACATATCTCGGCATTCCTCCGCTTTCTCCCGTAAAGGAGGGGTCAAATGCAATTGTCAAAAATCCTCTTTCAGCCATTGTCTGTGCGTAAAGTCCAGAGGACTGTTCTTTTACCGCTCCGAAAGGTCCGCTCACTGCAATTGCCGGCATCTTGCCCTTTACGTCTTTCGGAGTGTACATATCTGCTGCAAGTGTAATTCCATAGCGGTTGTGAAATGTTATTTTGCAGTGGTCTACCTTTTGGCTTTTGGGAAAGGTTTTATCCCATTCATTTGTCAAAGTTAATTTTTCTTCCATTTTAAAGTCCTCCTTGTCTTATTGTTTTGCAGCGTTTTCGCTGTCTGTATCCAGTGCTTTTATAATTTTTGCAGGAACACCGCCTACAATAACGTTTTTCGGCACATCCTTTGTCACAACTGCTCCGGCGGCAATAATGGCTCCGTCGCCTATTGTTACTCCGGGGACAACAGTAGCGTTTGCTCCTATCCAGACATTTTTACCTATTGTTATGGGGGCAGGATGCATTGTGCCACGGTTTTCCGGCGCAAAATCATGGTTTAAAGTAGCAAGTACAACATTGTGTCCTATGAGTGCTCCGTCACCGATAGTAATTCCGCCCTGATCCTGAAAACGGCATCCGGAGTTAATAAATACGTTTTTCCCGACATTTATATTTTTGCCGCAGTCAGAATAAAAAGGAGGGAACATCCTGAAAGAAGGATCAACTTCTTTTCCGATAAGCTTTGAGAAAAGTTCGTTTATTTCTTCCGGTTCATGGTATCCGCAGTTAAGCTCTGCTGTAATACGCATTGCTTCACTGCTCACTTTATGCATAAACTCATGAACCTCGGAACCGCTTAATACAGTTTTCCCGCTGTTTAAGTGTTCTAAAAATTCTTTTAAATCCATTGTATCAGCTCCTTTTTTAAGGTTATTACTCTTCTGCTTATAGTATAAAATAGTTTTCTGAAAGCATCAAATACCTATATCAAATACGATTATATGCTTGACGAGCATATAATTTCACACTATACTTTATATTGTGAAAAACAAAGGAGCGGAAAAATATGGAAGTTCGTGTGTTAAAATATTTTCTCGCCGTTGCAAGGGAAGAGAGTATTTCCAAAGCGGCTGAGATTCTGCATATTACCCAGCCGACCCTTTCCCGTCAGATAATGGACCTTGAGCAGCAGCTCGGATGCAGGCTTTTTAACCGTGGAACAAGAAACCATAAAATTACTCTCACTCAGGACGGAATGCTTCTTCGTAAGAGAGCGGAAGAAATTATAACTCTTATAGATAAAACGGAAAGTGAGTTTGCATCATCGGATTCAATAAGCGGTGAGATTTATATCGGCGGAGGAGAAACCGACGCTATGCGTCTTATTGCAAAAACAGCGCAGGAGCTTAAAAGAGATTATCCTGGTATACGCTATCATCTGTTCAGCGGAAATGCCGATGATGTAACGGAAAAACTTGATAACGGTCTCATCGATTTCGGAATACTCATTGAGCCTGCCGATATTAAGAAGTATAACTATATTCAGATTCCGGCAACGGATCGCTGGGGGCTCCTTATGAGAAAGGACAGTCCTCTTGCGAAGAAGGAAAAGATTACTCCGAAAGATTTAGAAGAGATTCCGCTTATTACTTCACGTCAGACACTGGTGCACAATGAAATATCAGGCTGGATTGGCGGAGATTTTGATAAGCTTAATATAGTAGCTACTTATAATCTTGTTTATAATGCATCACTTATGGTAGATGAGGGCTTCGGATATGCCCTGTGCCTTGATAAGCTGGTTAATACGTCCAGGGACAGCAATTTGTGTTTCAAACCGCTCTATCCGCAGCTGGAAGCCCATTTGGATATTGTCTGGAAAAAATACCGTGAGTTTTCAAAAGCGGAAGAAAAGTTTCTCTCCATGCTGAAAAAGAAAATAGAAAACAAAAAACCGGAGGATAACTAAAAATCCTCCGGTTTTACCGTTATTGAGCTTTTTATGAATTTTCACGGACTATATCCATGGCAAGGGAATAAAGCTGTTCCATAGATGAAAGCTCGCCGATTTCACGGCGTTTCTGCGCCGCTCCTCTGAGTCCCTTTGTATACCATGCGGCGTGCTTTCTCGCCTCTCTCATTCCGATATAGTCGCCTTTGTATTTGCAGATTGTTTCAACGTGTTTAAGCATTACCCTCATTCTCTCCGAAACAGGAGGCTCAGGGAGCACTGCTCCGTCTTTGAGATATGAGTTTATCTGATAAAATACCCAAGGTCTTCCCAAAGCTCCTCTGCCGACCATGAGCATATCGCAGCCGGTCTCCTCAAGCATTTTTGCAGCGGAAATTCCGTCTTCAATGTCCCCGTTTCCTATTACGGGAACCGATACGCTTTCCTTTACCTGCCTTATTATGTCAATGTCAACTGGAGGGGAGTACATCTGTTCCCTTGTTCTGCCGTGAACGGTTATAGCGGCAGCTCCGGCGTTTTCGCATCTTTTTGCAACCTCGCAGGCGTTTATGTTTTCCTTATCCCAACCGGCACGTATTTTTACTGTTACCGGTATCTCAACGGCGTTTACAACTGCTCTTACCACATCTTCCGCAAGACGGGGATTTTTCATAAGTGCTGATCCTGAGCCTGTTGAAGCAACTTTCGGGGCGGGACATCCCATGTTTATATCTATAAAATCGGGACTGTATTTAAGAGCCTCAATTGCCGCTTTTGCCATTGTTTCCGGCTCACAGCCGAAAAGCTGTACAGCTGAAGGACGCTCGATATCTGAGAGAAACATAAGCTCTCCCGATTTTTTATCGCCCATTGTTATGCCTTTTGAACTCACCATTTCACTGACTGTGAAAGCTGCTCCGTAAGAAGCACACAGTTCACGGAAAGCTCTATCCGCAACTCCCGCCATGGGAGCAAGAGCTGCATATTTTGTTATTTCAAGATTTCCTATTTTCATTTTAACGCCTTTCGGTAATTGATTTTATGTTGATTAAAGAATTGAAATATCCTTGCTCTTTTTGTCGTGGAGGCCGAAAAATTCTTGTTTTTCATCATCGAGAAAGACTTCGAGGTGACCATCAAAATAAGGCGGAAGCTCCATTTTCGGTATTTCATCTATATCTGCCCAGAAAACTTTGCCTTCCCTAGTTTCTTCTATAAGCTCACCGCTGTAAGTATCGGTTTTATAGAGCATTACGATATATCTGTTTCCTTTTTTCTTGTGACACCACTGGGCAATGCCACAAAGTTTTAGATTATCGATTTTAAGTCCTGTTTCTTCAAAAACTTCTCTCTTTGCAGAATCAATAAAGCTTTCTCCTTTTTCAACATGTCCGCCGGGAAAACTTATACCTTTCCAGTATTTTGTCCTCTGCTGCACAACGGCACGGTTTGTATTTTTATCGTAAACCATTACCATGTTGGTAAATTCTGATTTGAATGTATTGCTCATACTTTCACACCTCAAATAAGATGAATTTTATTAATGTGGTAGTGTGTTTTGTTAAAAAGTGAGGATTACTTACAGTATTTTTGTTTCAGTATTCTTCTTGTCATACGTGACAAAAAATTCCTGATTTTTTTCGCTTAGAAAGATTTTGAGAAAATCCTCAAAATCCGGCGCAAGCTCCATTTTCTGTATTTTATCTATATCTGCCCAGAAAACTTTGCCTTCCTCTGTTTCTTCTATAAGCTCACCGCTGTAAGTATCGGTTTTATAGAGCATTATGATATATCGGTTGCCTTTTTTCTTGTGACACCACTGGGCAATGCCGCAAAGTTTTAGATTATCAATTTTGAGTCCCGTCTCTTCAAAAACTTCTCTTTTGGCGGAATCGACAAAGCTTTCTCCCTTTTCAACATGACCGCCGGGGAAGGAGATTCCTGTGCAGTATTTTATTCTGTTCTGCACAACGGCACGGTTTGTATTTTTATCGTAAACCATAACCATATTGGTAAGTTCTGCTTTGAACGTATTACTCATATTTTCACACCTCAAATAAGATGAATTTTTTATTAATGTGGTAGTGCGTTTTATTAAAAAGTGAGGATTACTTACAGTATTTTTGTTTCAGTATTCTTCTTGTCATACGGGGCAAAAAACTCTTGCTTGTCATCGCTGAGAAAGACTTTAAGGTAATCATCAAAATAAGGCGGAAGCTCCATGTTGGGTATTTCGTCTATATCAGCCCAGAAAACTTTGCCTTCCTCAGTTTCACCTATAAGCTCACCGCTGTAAGTATCGGTTTTATAGAGTATAACCATGTACCTTTCGCCGCTTTTTCTGTGGCACCAGTCTATAATACCGCAAAGCTTCAGGTTGTCCACTTTAAGTCCTGTTTCCTCTAAAACTTCTCTTTTTGCGGAATCAATAAAGCTTTCTCCCTTTTCAACATGACCGCCGGGGAAGGTTATGCCCTTCCAGTATTTGACCCTCTGCTGTACAACTGCACGGTTTGTATTTTTATCGTAAACCATTACCATGTTAGTAAGTTCTGCTTTGAACGTGTTGCCCATGGTTTAACACTCCTTTTTTAAAAAACAACAGTATTTTAGCATAAAGGGACGAGAAATGCATTATTTATCGGGAAAATTATTGTGGTAAGGTTTTATAAACCTTTGTTTCGGCTGACATGAGGAAAAAAATGTGGTACAATAAAACGAAATGCAAATAATGAATGTTAAGTATTATAAACATAAATTCAGACCTCATTTTAAGATAAAGGAGAAAAGCATATGAAACTGCTTGTAATAGACGGAAACAGTATAGTAAACAGAGCCTTTTACGGCATAAAGCTGCTCACTACAAAGGACGGCAGATTTACTAACGGAATTTACGGATTTTTAAATATACTTTTAAAGCTCAGGGAACAGTGTCAGCCCGACAGTGTTGCAGTTGCCTTTGACCTTAAAGAGCCCACCTTCAGACATAAGATGTACGGAGAATATAAAGCCGGCAGAAAGGGGATGCCTCCGGAGCTTGCTTCACAGATGCCTGTTTTAAAGGAGCTTTTAAAAGAGCTTGGATATAAAACCGTTGAATGTGCCGGATATGAGGCGGACGACATACTGGGCACTCTTTCACGCAGCGGCGGTGATGGCGATTTTTGCTATATTGCAACAGGTGACAGAGACAGCTTACAGCTTGTCAGTGATAACGTAAACGTGCTTCTTGCTTCAACAAAAATGGGCAGAGCCGAAACCAATCTTTACGATAAAGCAAAACTTAAAGAGGAATACGGCGTCGATCCTGAGGGCATGATCGAAATAAAAGCTCTTATGGGCGACAGTTCCGACAATATTCCCGGTGTTGCCGGAATAGGCAAGAAAACCGCCGAGGATCTTGTTCAGCGGTTCGGGAATATCGACTACATCTATGAGCACCTTGATGAAATTGATATTAAAAAAGGTGTGCGTGAAAAGCTCAGTGCAGGTAAAGATTCAGCTTACATGAGCCGCACTTTAGGAACTATAAATCTTGAAGCGCCTGTGGAGAAAAACTGGAGCAAATATCTTATAGAAGAGCCTACGGCAAAAGCGGGAGCAATGCTTGCATCCCTTGAGCTTTTCTCCATTATCAAAAAAATCGGCGTAGAAGTAAATGTACAGGAAGAAGCGGCAGAGGAGATAAAGCAGGAAACTTTAAAATATGAAAAGAGTTTTTCAGCCGATGAAGCATTTGAAGAAGCAGAAAAAACAGGTGAGATATATTTCACCTTTGATTTTGACGAAAGCGGCTTTAAAGATTTCACTTTTATAATCGGAGAAAAAGTTTATAAAATCTCTCCTCTCGATTTAAGCTTTAATCCGTTTATACTGGGAATTTCACAGAGCGAAAAAATCAGAAAATATACCTGTGATATAAAGAACTTTGCCTCTCTCTGTTCGGATCTCGGCGGAGAACTTAAAGGAGAGTTTTTCGATACAAGCCTTGGGGGATATCTTCTCAATCCCTCGGCTTCCGATTACGATATAGTCCGTCTGGCAGGAGAATATACTGTTTCTCCCTGTGAGATTTCAGGGGAAGAAGATGTACCAGACACCGTAAAGAATATACTTTATTTAAAACCTCTTTGTCTGGTTCTTAAAAGCAAGCTTTCC
This sequence comes from uncultured Oscillospiraceae bacterium, assembly GCA_958366985.1. GTDB lineage: Bacteria > Bacillota > Clostridia > Oscillospirales > Acutalibacteraceae > UMGS263. Next base: position 126,227 of record CATXDC010000004.1, on the reverse strand, counting down.
GAAAACTGTCAGGAAGAGCTTATGGAGAAAATCGAGTTGCCCCTTGCCCTGGTGCTTTCTGATATGGAGCGGACAGGCTTTATGGTTGACGGCGAGGGACTTAAAAAATTCGGAGTTTCCCTTGAGGGCAGAATAGGGGATATTGTAGCGAGAATCTATTCGCAGGCAGGATTTGAGTTTAATATAAATTCACCGAAGCAGCTTGGAGACACTCTTTTTGAGAAAATGCATATCCCAGCAAAGAAAAAAACAAAGAGCGGGTATTCGACCAGCGCCGATGTACTTGAGGGACTTGCAGCGGATTATCCCATAGTTGCCGACGTTTTGGAATACAGAACTCTTGCAAAGCTTAAATCCACCTATTGTGACGGACTTGCAAAGGCCATCGGCGATGACGGCAGAATACATTCGACCCTCAATCAGACCGAGACGAGAACGGGACGAATTTCATCCACGGAGCCGAATCTTCAGAATATTCCCGTCCGTCAGGAGCTTGGCAGAGAGCTGAGGAAGTTCTTCCGTGCAAAGGACGGCTGTGTCCTTGTAGATGCTGACTATTCACAGATTGAACTGCGTGTCCTTGCCCATATGGCGGATGACGAAAACATGATAGAGGCTTTCAATAACGGCGATGACATCCACGCCATAACGGCTTCTCAGGTTTTCAATATGCCTCTTAACATGGTAACGCCTTTAATGCGAAGCAGGGCAAAGGCTGTTAATTTCGGTATAGTTTACGGAATAGGAGCTTTTTCTCTCGGTAAGGATATCGGAGTTTCAAGAGCCGAAGCGGACAGGTATATAAAGGGATATCTCAATCATTATTCAGGTGTTGCAAAGTATATGGATGAAGTAATCAAAACCGCTAAGGAGCTTGGATATTCCCAGACCCTTTTCGGAAGAAGACGTTATCTGCCTGAAATCACCGCTTCAAACGGAATGCTTCGTGCTTTCGGTGAGCGTGTGGCAAGAAATATGCCAATTCAGGGAACTGCCGCCGATATAATCAAAATAGCTATGATTAAAGTAAGTCAGCGATTAAAGGCTGAGAATATGGAATCCAAGCTTATAATGCAGGTACACGACGAACTTATCGTTGAAGCTCCCGAAAACGAGGCAGAAAAAGCAGCGAAAATTCTTAGAGAGGAAATGGAAAACGCCTGCAAAATGAAAGTGAAGCTTTTGGCAGATGTAAATACAGGAAAAACATGGTATGATGCAAAAGGGTGATGAATTATGATAAATGTACTTTTTGTCTGTACGGGCAATACATGCCGCAGTCCAATGGCTGAGGGGCTGTTTGCGGATTTAATAAGAAGATGGAAAATTGAAGGCATAAGATGCGAAAGCGCAGGTCTTGCCGCTTTTCCGGGAGATGCTCCCAGTGAAAACGCAGTAAGAGCTGCAAAGGAAATGGGAACCGACATTTCCTCTCACTGTTCAAGACAGCTCAGTATGCCTCTTGCGGAGCTTACAGATTTATTTGTATGCATGACTCCTGAACATGAACAGGCAATAAAAAGAGCTATTCCCGATGCCAAGACCACAGTACTCAGCGGAGGAGTAAGCGACCCCTACGGCGGGGATATATGGGCTTACAGAAAGTGCGTCGATAAAATTACCGACGGATTTCAGGATCTTGTAAATGAAATAAGAGCCATGGAGAAAGAAAATGACTGAAATTCTGCCGATGACTGAACAGAGCGTAAAGGATATAGCCCTTTGTGAAAGGACGTGCTTTTCATCTCCCTGGAGCGAAGAGGGAATAAGGGCAGAGCTCAGTAATCCCACAGCGCATTTTTTTACACTGAGTTTTGACGGAGAGTTTGCAGGATACTGCGGTATGCATGAGGTGTGCGGCGAATGTTATATTGCAAATATTGCCGTAATGCCGAAGTTTCGCAGAATGGGCGCTGCATCCATGCTTTTAAAAAAGCTTATCTCCCTGTGCGAAGAAAATAGGTGGGAATTTATCTCCCTTGAGGTGCGAAAATCCAATATAGCTGCTATTTCTCTTTATGAGAAATTTTTGTTTGTCCCTGTGGGTGAGCGGAAAAACTTCTATACAAACCCCTGCGAGGACGCTATTATAATGACGAGAAATTTTAAAACAGGTGATAATATATGAAAATACTTGCTATTGAAAGCTCCTGCGACGAAACAGCAGCAGCTGTTGTGGAGGACGGCAGAAAGGTTCTTTCAAATGTAGTTGCCTCCCAGGTAGAGGAGCATAAAATATACGGCGGCGTTGTGCCGGAAATAGCTTCAAGACGTCATACCGAGGCGATTTCAGGAGTAGTTTCAAAAGCTCTCAGCGATGCAGAATGTACTCTTTCCGATATAGATGCCATAGCCGTTACATATGCGCCGGGACTTATCGGAGCTCTTCTTGTAGGCGTTAATTTTGCAAAAGGACTTTCGGTTTCTTCCGGTATTCCTCTTGTGCCTGTCCACCATTTAAGGGGACATATAGCTTCAAACTATCTCACTTTCCCGGAACTCGAGCCGCCCTTTCTTTCCCTTGTGGTTTCAGGCGGTCACAGCCATATTGTGGAAGTGAGGGATTATACCGAGTTTTCCGTAATAGGCAAAACCCGTGACGATGCGGCAGGAGAAACTCTCGATAAAGCCGCAAGATCAATGGGTATTCCCTATCCGGGAGGACTCAATCTCGATAAACTCTGTCAGGGCGGAGATGTAAACGCCTATCGTTTTCCGAAGCCGAAAGTTGACGGCAGTGTCTATGATTTCAGCTTTTCGGGACTTAAGACCTCAGTTATAAATCTTCTCCACAACATGAAGCAGAAAGGCGAGGAGCCCGACGTTAAAAATATCGGCGCATCCTTTATGAATGCCGTTACGGGACTTCTCTGTGAGCACACCATGAAAGCCGCCGAAGAATACGGATATAAAAAGATAGCTCTTGCAGGAGGAGTAAGCGCAAACTCCATGCTCCGTGAAAAAATGGAGAAAGCCTGCAAGGAACATAATATTGAGCTTTATTTGCCCGATAAGAAATATTGCGGCGACAATGCGGCAATGATAGGTTCACAGGGATTTTATGAATTTAAAAAGGGTAATATTGCGGATTTAAACCTTAATGCATTCGCAACAATGGCAATTGACACCCTTAATTGCTGAAAAATGGATGATTTTTGCAAGTTTTTCTTCCTATTTATTCATTTTGACCGAATAATGCAAAAATTTTGACAAAGAATTAACATTTTAGCAATTGATTGTTTTACCATATGAGGGTATAATAACAACAAATGCGTTAAATTGAGCAAAGCTCTTTTAAACGTCAGTATAGATTTTTAAGAAAGGGGATTAGTGGTTATGGCTAATCTTACAACAAATCCCAGCATCCTCAGCTGGATTGAAGACAGAAAAGCTCTCGTAAAGCCCGAAAAGGTTGTTTGGATCGACGGTTCCAAAGAGCAGATCGAGCAGCTTCGTGCAGAGGCTTGCTCAACAGGCGAGCTTATCAAACTCAATCAGGAGAAGCTCCCCGATTGTTATCTTCACCGTACAGCGGTTAACGACGTTGCACGTGTTGAGAACCGTACTCTTATATGCACTCCCACACAGGAGGAGGCCGGCCCCACAAATAACTGGATGGCTCCCGATGAGGCATACAAGATGCTTGACGAAATCGCAAAGGACAGCTATGTAGGCAGAACAATGTATGTAATCCCCTATTCAATGGGTCCTGTCGGCTCACCTCTTGCAAAGATCGGCGTTGAGCTTACAGACTCTATATATGTTGTACTCAACATGGCTATCATGACAAGAGTTGGCAAGGCTGTTCTCGATGTTCTCGGCGACAGCAATGACTGGGTTCGTGGTTTCCACGCAAAATGTCAGATAGATGAAGAGAAGAGATACATCTGCCAGTTCCCCCAGGATAACACAATCATCTCTGTTAACTCTGGTTACGGCGGAAACGTTCTTCTCGGTAAAAAGTGCTTCGCACTTAGAATCGCTTCTTACCTTGGTAAGAACGAGGGCTGGATGGCAGAGCATATGCTCATCCTCGGCGTTGAGAAGCCCGACGGTGAGACAAAGTACATCTGCGCAGCATTCCCCTCAGCTTGCGGTAAGACAAACCTTGCTATGCTTATTCCCCCCGAGATTTACAAGGAGAAGGGCTACAAGGTATGGTGCGTAGGCGACGATATCTCCTGGATCAGAAAGGGTGTTGACGGCAGACTTTACGCTATCAACCCTGAAAACGGCTTCTTCGGCGTTGCTCCCGGAACAAACGAGAAGTCAAACCCCAACGCTCTTGCTTCAACTAAGAAGGGCACAATCTTCACAAACGTTGTTCACAACCTTGATGACAATACAGTATGGTGGGAAGGCCTTGATAAGAATCCCCCCGAGAATGCTATGGACTGGACAGGCAAGCCCTGGAACGGCAAGACATCCGATGTTAAGGGTGCTCATCCCAACAGCCGTTTCACAGCTCCCGCTGTAAACTGCCCCTGCATCAGCCCCGAGTTCGAGAACCTTAACGGTGTGCCGATTTCAGCATTCGTATTCGGCGGACGTCGTGCAAAGCTTGCTCCCCTTGTTTATCAGTCAAGAGACTGGAACCACGGCGTATTTGTCGGTTCCATCATGGCTTCTGAGACAACAGCAGCAGCTGCAGGTGCAGTAGGTGTTGTTCGTCGTGATCCCATGGCTATGCTTCCCTTCTGCGGATATAACATGGCTGATTACTGGCAGCACTGGATCGATATCGGTAAGACACTCGATCCCGATAAGGCTCCCAAGATCTTCAACGTTAACTGGTTCCGTAAGGATGACGAAGGCAACTTCATGTGGCCCGGATTCGGCGACAACCTTCGTGTTCTTGACTGGATTCTTGACCGCTGCGACGGCAAGGTTGACGCTGTTGAGACAGCTATCGGCTTTGTTCCCAAGGCTGAGGACATCAACATTGACGGACTTGAGGGTGAGGTTTCCCGTGAGTCTCTCGAGAGCATCCTCGACGTTGATAAGGAGCTCTGGGCAGCTGAGGCTGACGGCATTGCAGAGTTCTACGCAAAGTTTGGCGACAAGCTTCCCGAGACACTCAAGGCAGAGCTTGAAACTCTTAAGGCTAACCTTAAATAATTAAGGATACACTTTAAATTCATACCGGCGTTGTCATTACGGCAGCGCCGGTTTTTATTATACAAAAATTCCCGTTCAGTGCTTAACTGAACGGGAATTTACATATTATGATTCTTATTTTTATTGCCTGCTTTTTCGTCACTTTCATTTTACGTGCGTGTTTTGTGACTTGTAAGCAAAGACACATAAATGTGTTATTTCTCTGCCATTTTGATAACTACATTTCCTGCATGGTTAACATCGGCGGCTGTTCGGATTGCTTTTTCAAGTTCACACAGAGAAAACTCATGTGTGATGATGGATTCCAAATCCCACTTTCCACAGGTCATGATTTTCTGTACATCTTGAACATCCTCCGGCAAATAACCCCCTGAACCGATAATACTCTGTTGGGCATAAGTCATGTTCAGCAGATTGATGGTTCGTGGTGCGTTATTAACTGCAACAGAAACAAAACGGCTTTCAATTTTACCCAAATGTAAAAAATCACTCAAAATGTTTTCCGCACCGGCGGCATCCAGCCAGCAGTCGATATCGGGAACTTTCCCGCTCAGGGATGAGGCAGTCCCAAAGTAAGATTTTGCATGAGCTTCAAAACTTTCTTTTGCTGTGTTACAGGTTTTAAACCCCAAACCTGACGCCAGATTTAATCGAAAATCAGAATGATCGCATATCATTACTTTATCCATTCCAAAATGCTTAAAGGCAACAGCAGCGGCAATTCCAATGGTTCCACAGCCAAAGACCACAGCATTTTGACCGGAAATATATTTATTTTCTCCCGCCGGAATCATTCCTCGTCTTGCTGCCCGGCAGCCGACTGTAAAAGGTTCTATCAGACTTGCAAGACGATCCGAAATGGCTTCATCAACGGCATAGAGTGAGTGATTTCGTTTAGCTTGCGGGATCAGAATATATTCCGAAAAACCGCCGATTGTCCCTGCACGTCTGGTGTCGTTTTTCGCATAGCGGGGATAGGGATAGACACGTTCTCCCGGCACAAATTCTGTAACATTTTTTCCTACTTTGACTACACGTGAGACTGTTTCATGCCCAAATTCTCCGCCCACATCGATCCTGTGACCTGTATTGGGACCGTGGGTAAACACTGCCATATCTGTTCCGCAAATACTTGAATAGATGTTCTGTATCAAAACATCATCATCACCCACTTCGGGTAAATCCAGTTCCTTGATTTCAACTGCTTCTTTTCCTAAATAAATTCCAGCCTTCATTTGGCTTCCTCCTTTTTTCCACGTCCACCCATAACACATTGTTCCATAACGGCACTAACGTGGCTGATAGAATCTGCACAGTCATTTTTCAGCCATTCCGAGATTATGGCCATAAGACCGTGAATATAAAACGCCACCATATATTGCCGATCCTGTTCTGCAATTTGAAAGCGTTCCAAAATCGGAATAAAAACATGTTTCATCATCCGACTATAAGTCTTATCCAGTCCGAGAGAGCCGGAATTTTTTAATGCTGTTCGGAACAGACGTTTATTCCGTGCAATATACTCAAGGTATGGTGTCAGATATTCCGGTGTAACCAGATATAATTCATCTAAAGGGCATTCTCGGATTCTTGAAACAAAAACCTCAGCACGCAGTTTCATATGTTCCAGAAATTGCTCATTCATGTACTGTATGCTTTCTGTAAGCAAATCTCCGATGGTTTCATAGTGCAGATAGAAGGTGGAACGATTGACACCTGCTGCTTCACAGATTTCTTTTACTGTGATATATTCAATGTCTTTCTTTTCCAGCAGTTCCAGAAAAGCCTGATCCATTCGCATAGCAGTGTTAAAGTATTTGCTTTCGGATTTTTTCATTGAGTTCCACCTTCTTTTTGATTTTTGATGACTGAACTACCATTACAGCAACTGTTACCATAACGATAAAGAATACGGCTCCGCCGGTAATGGCGTTCATCATTATTCGAAATTCCTCTCCTTCAGAAGAAAAACGTGCTATCATTGCCGTCTGCAAACCGAGAACGGACATCATAGCGGATACAAAATTCAATACTTTGGCAGCCGATAGGATAGGACTGTCCATTTTTCGGAACTTAACAAGGTTTACTATGGATAAAGTCATTATATAAAATGTGTATAGAGCAGAAAGATAAATCAAATATCCCGGATAAGTAAATCCGGAATTTGTTCTCACCATAAGGATAATCATGCCGCCCATTGGGATGTTTAATATAAAAAGCATACCTGCTATCCGGCGATAACATCGGAGTTCATAGGATAACCCTTTTTCTTCTCGGCGGCGGTATCCAAATGCCAGATATGCCCTCATAATACACAACACCATATAGTAAACTGCCATAGAAAAGAACCATATGGAAGCGTATTGGACAGCTGTTATAAATCGAAAAAGCATATATAGAAAATTGACCGTCATTCCCTGATAAATACTGACGCTGCTTCTGAACAATTGGTCATTCAAATATTGTGCACCGAATGAGGTAGAAGATATTTTCTTTATCAGTCTGCTGCGCTTATATAAAATCGATTTTAGTTGCTTTAACCGCCCTGCCAATGTTGGCAAGGCGGCAAGCAGGATAATAAGAGAGTACGCTGATAAGAAGAAAATCGGATATGCTATATCAGTATCTTCCTTGTTTAAAGCAAAGACGAAAATAAGTGCGGCAAAAGATATTGCCGGAACGATGCATATGACCAACTTTGGCGGATGGAAAAATCTATCCAGAATCATCTTTGCTTTTTTCATGCTTTTATTCTCCGCTGATTTCTTTAGCTAATTCCATAATCTCAAAGGCATACTTTTGCTTTCCTTTTGCAAGCATTTTTTTATAAATGGGATAGTTGATTCCCATACCCGATAAACCAATGATTCCGATGATTATACCAAGTACTAGTGCAGCTGTGCTGCCGTTTCCGATAACGTCCATAGACAAGCACATACCGATTCCGGCAATCAGGGAACAGAGAATTCCAAAGGTGTAGGTAAATACCGTTGCCGGCAGTTTCGCTCTTGCATCCAGTTTCCGAAGTGCGATGACCTTGGAGTCATCCTTTGGGGCATACTCGTTTGCAAGTTGTTCTGCATAAATTTTATCTGTGTTCATGTTTTTTACCTCCTTGATTTGATGGTTTTATTCTATCAAGAGTAAGGCGAAAACAGAACAACATTGATAGGAGTTTGTGTTGAGTTAAAAGGCTGATAGGACGATTGAGATAAAATATTTTTATTCTATTATATCATAATTAAGCATCTGTTCTGTTTGTAAATTCAGAAATTCCCTTGAGAACTCTTTTTTCGTTTATACAATGTTTACCTCTGTTTTGTGTGTTATAGGTACAGCGTTAATTTGATTGCTTGCAACGCTATTTCTTTTCTGTTAAAATAATTTAACTGATTTTGCTTTGGGAGAATTTGCTTTACTATGACATATAATCTTACTCAGGGGAAAATAGCTAAATCCCTTATAGGTTTCAGCTTGCCTATGATTTGCGGCAACATATTGCAGCAGTTTTATAATGTTGCGGATACTTTGATAGTCGGCAGAACAATCGGTGCTACGGCGCTTTCTGCTGTAGGTTCGTCTTACGCTTTAATGGTGCTTCTTACTTCCCTTATATTGGGACTTTGTATGGGCAGCGGCGTTGTGTTTTCCCAGCTTTGGGGAGCCGGACGAAAGGATGAAATGAAAACCTGTATTTTTAACGGATTGATTTTCATCTTTGCCGTTACAGTTGTCATAAATATCTTATCATTTTTGCTTCTTGAAAACTTTATTGTATGGCTCAATATCCCGGCTCAGGCGGTGGAGTTTACAAGGGAATATCTTCGTGTAATTTTTACAGGTATTATCTTTGTATATATCTATAATTTCTTTGCCTCAGTTTTAAGAAGCGTCGGAAATACCCTTGTACCCCTTATTTTTCTTGCAGTTTCCGCTGTGCTGAATATTGTGCTGGATATAGTTTTTATTGTCAGCTTTTCAATGGGAGTTGAAGGCGCAGCTTTAGCTACTGTTATCGCTCAGGGTGTTTCGGCTGTGGCGATTACGATTTATTTCTTCCTTAAAGGCAGGGATATATGTCCCGCTAAAACACATATGCACCTTGGAAAACGTTATATTAAAATGATTCTTTCAAACTCCCTTCTGACTGCCATACAGCAATCAGTTATGAATCTCGGTATACTCATGGTTCAGGGACTCGTAAACAGCTTTGGCTTTGCAGTGAGTGCAGCTTTTGCGGCAGTGGTAAAAATAGATGCCTTTGCCTATATGCCTGCTCAGGATTTCGGCAATGCATTTTCAACTTTTGTTGCTCAGAATTACGGCGCCGGAAAGAAAAACAGAATTAATCAGGGCTATAAAACAGCAATTTTAATATCGTCTGTTTTCTGCGCTGTTTCATCAGCGTGTGTGTTCATTTTCGCTTCGCCCCTTATGCAGCTTTTTGTAAAGGCAGAGGAGGCAGAGATTATCTCAATCGGCGTCGGATATCTCAGAACCGAGGGAGCCTGCTATGTTGGAATCGGAATACTTTTCCTGCTTTACGGACTGTACAGGAGCATAGGCAAGCCCTCAATCTCTCTTGTGCTTACAGTGATTTCACTTGGACTGCGTGTTGCGCTGGCTTATATCCTTTCGGCAATACCGGAGTTTGGAATTATGGGCATCTGGATTTCCGTACCAATCGGCTGGGCGATTGCTGATATTTTCGGAATGGTTCTTTATAGAATCAAACGTGAAAAATATCTGCCTGAAGAAGCTTGAAAAAATATCTCAGATGTGATACACTTTTTCGGTAAACGGGAATGAGGTTCTCCCACGGATATAATCCGAAACCGCATTTAAATCTGATTTTTAATGCTGATGACTTCTGCGAATTTTACGCAGAAATTGTCAGCTTTTTTCTTTTTCTGCGATTTAACGGAGGGTGTTTTATGTTAACAAGTCTTGCTCTTATTTTCCTTTTGGGAATGATTTTAGGTGAAATCTTTAAAAAGCTTCGTCTGCCGTCTCTGGTGGGTATGATAATCACCGGAATTATTTTAGGTCCATATGTTCTAAATTTGCTGGACGAATCAATCCTGGGAATTTCCGCCGATTTAAGGCAGCTGGCTCTGGTTATAATTCTTATGAGAGCCGGACTTTCGCTTGATATTGACGACCTCAAAAAGGTGGGCAGACCGGCAATAATGATGTGCTTTGTGCCGGCTCTCTTTGAAATTGCAGGTACAGCCATTTTAGCTCCCAAGCTTTTAGGTATTACTCTTACGGAAGCCCTTATAATGGGCAGCGTAATTGCAGCGGTTTCCCCCGCAGTAATAGTGCCGAGAATGATTAAAATTATGGAAGAGGGCAGAGGTACAAAGAAAAGCATCCCCCAGCTTATTCTTGCGGGAGCTTCTGCCGACGATGTGTTTGTAATAGTGCTCTTTACATCTTTTACCTCTCTTGCTCAGCAGGGAGCATTTTCTCCGTCAGTGTTTTTACAGGTTCCCGTTTCCATAGTTTGCGGAGCACTGTTTGGAGTAGGTATCGGACTAATCATGTCCCGCTTTTTCAAAAAGGTGCATATGCGTGATTCTCTGAAAATACTCATTCTTCTGAGCTTTTCATTTTTGTTTATTCAGGCAGAGAACAGTCTTAAAGGAATTTTCCCTTTCTCCGGACTTATCGCCGTAATGGCAATGGGTCTTGCGATATACAGGGACTATAATGTACTTGCAAAAAGACTTTCAGATAAATATAATAAGCTTTGGGTAGCGGCGGAAATACTTCTGTTTGTGCTCGTGGGAGCTTGTGCAGATCCGTCCTATGCTCTCAAATACGGCGTCTCTGCGGTGCTTGTAGTGCTTGTAGCTCTTTTGTTCCGTATGGCAGGCGTATTTGTATGTATGCTGGGAACAAAGCTAAACGGAAAGGAAAAGCTTTTCTGCATGATTTCCTATATTCCGAAAGCCACCGTTCAGGCTGCAATCGGAGCTGTGCCTCTTTCAATGGGACTCAGCTGCGGTATGGCAGTACTTACCGTTGCGGTGCTGTCGATATTCATTACCGCTCCATTAGGTGCATTCCTCATTGATATTTTCTATAAGAAGCTTCTTTCGGAGGAATAAGACAAAAAGAAAGTGGTATATTTCCCTCTCTGTAAATAGATATATATTGTATATGGAATTTAAGGGAGGCATTTTTATGCAGTGTAAGATAACCGATTTGAGAAACAAGGAAATTATAAATATTGCAAACGGTATGAAAATGGGCGGAATATGCGACATAGAAATTGACACACAGACCGGGGAGCTCGTCTCCATAATAGTTTACGGACGTCAAAAGGCTCTGGGACTTCTGGGCAGGGAAGAGGATATTGTAATTCCCTGGAAGAGCATAAAGGTCATAGGAGACGATACGATAATAGTTGACTGCAAGAATCAGGAGCAGAGAAGCCCGACAAGAAAACGTGGATATTTTGAGAGTAATTTTAAACAAATTTAAGGGTGAAAATTTTATATTTACTCTTGCAAACTATGTCATACTATGGTATAATTTCAAGGCAAATCGCACGCAGAGGTTTTGTTCTGCCGGTGCACATTATAAAATGTGTTGCAGTTTTATAGGCCCTGCGGAGGTTAAACTAAGGAGGAATAAAAACATGGCAGTAGTATCAATGAAGCAGCTGCTCGAAGCAGGCGTACATTTTGGCCATCAGACAAGAAGATGGAACCCCAAAATGGCAGAGTACATTTTCACGGAGCGTAACGGTATTTACATTATCGACCTCCAGAAGACAGTTAAGAAGCTTGACGACGCTTATATGTTCGTTCGCGATCTTGCTGCAAACGGAGAGGAAATCCTTTTTGTCGGCACAAAGAAGCAGGCTCAGGATTCCGTTCGTGAAGAGGCTGTACGCTGCGGAATGCCTTACGTAAATGCACGTTGGCTCGGCGGTATGCTTACAAACTTCAAGACAATCCAGCACAGAATCAAGAGACTTGCTCAGCTTAAGGGCATGGAAGAAGACGGCACATTCGATATGCTTCCCAAGAAGGAAGTTGTAAAGCTTAAGCTCGAAATCGAAAAGCTTGAGAAGTTCATCGGCGGTATCACAGAGATGAAGAAGCAGCCCGCTGCAATGTTCATCGTTGACCCCCGCAAAGAGAGAATTGCTGTTGCTGAGGCTAAGAAGCTTCATATTCCGATCGTAGCTATTGTTGACACAAACTGCGATCCCGACGAAGTTGACTATGTAATTCCCGGTAACGATGACGCTATCCGTGCTGTAAAGCTTATCTCTGCAGCAATGGCTGACGCTGTTATTGAGGGAAGAGGCGGCAACGACGCTCCCGCTGAGGAAGAGGCAGCTGCTGAGGAAGCTTCAGTTGAGGAATAATCAATAATAAAAATTTTCAAATGCCCGTGTGTAAAGCCCGGGCATTTTCACAAAAAATGTTTGGAGGAATAAAAATGGCATTTACAGCTCAGGACGTAAAGGCACTTCGTGAGAAGACAGGCGTTGGCATGATGGCTTGCAAATCAGCTCTGACTGAAGCAAACGGCGACATGGACAAGGCAATTGATATTCTCAGAGAAAAGGGACTTGCTGCTGCTACTAAAAAGGCAAGCAGAATCGCTGCTGAAGGCGTAGTTCTCGCATACAACGATGAGGAGAAGAAAGTCGGCGTTCTCGTTGAGGTTAACTCCGAGACAGACTTCGTTGCTAAGAACGACGAGTTCAAGGCACTTGTTCTTGACATTGCAAAGACAATCGTTGAGGTAAATCCTGCTGACGTTGAGGCTCTTCTTGAGAGCAAGCTCCACGGCACAGACAGAACTGTTCAGGAAAACCTTCAGGATAAGATCCTTTCAATCGGTGAGAACATGAAAGTTCGCCGTTTCGTAAGAGTTGAGGGAACAGTTGCAACTTACATCCACGGCGGCGGATCCGTTGGTGTTATGGTTCAGTTCGATACAGACGCTGCTGACAACGACGCTTTCAAGGCTATGGGTAAGGATGTTGCAATGCAGGTTGCAGCTATGAGCCCCGAGTATCTTGACGAGGCAAGCGTACCCGCAGAGGTTATCGAGCATGAAAAGGGCATCCTTACAGCTCAGCTTGCTGAGGACGAGAAGAATAAGAATAAGCCCGCTAATGTTATCGAGAAGATCGTTATGGGCAGAATCGGCAAGTTCTATAAGGAAAACTGCCTCATGGATCAGCAGTTCGTTAAGGACGGCGACTACACTGTTGCTAAGTACGTTGATAAGGTTGCCAAGGAAATCGGCGCTGACATCAAGGTTCTCGGCTTCACAAGATATGCTAAGGGTGAAGGTCTCCAGAAGAGAGAAGACAACTTCGCTGAGGAAGTTGCAAGCATGATGGGCTAATTTTAGCTTGTTGGCTGAAACTTAACAGATAAAATTAAACCGCTTTCCCGTTTCGGGAGAGCGGTTTTTACAGTGTTGAATTTATATTAATTGACGGTGAAAAAGTGAAATACAAAATGTTTGATCAGGTTCTCTTAAAAACAGGAGAGACAGCGTATATTGTTGAAATATATGATGAAGGAAAAGCTTACGAAATGGATATTGATAAACAAGACGGAAAAATTATCACAGATACTGTTTTTCCTGAGCTAATAGAGAGAAAACTATAAAACCACTCATTGTTTAAAAATGAGTGGTTTTGATGTTTAAGGAAATTTCTATTTATTATATATTAAATTTTATTCCTCAAAAATTTCACAGTATATCTTTTCTGCTGCCTCATTGCAGGCGGCTTTATATTTTTCGTATTTCTGGAGAAGCTCTTTTGCTTCCTCGGTCAGAAGACTTCCGCCGCCGCCTTTTCCTCCGATTTTTCTGTAAGTGAGTTTAAATCCTAAGTTTTCTTCCGCTGCCGATATAATCCGTATAGCTTTTGAATAAGCCATACCCATATTTGAAGCGGCACAGCGAAGAGAACCTGTTTTTTCTGTTTCCTTAAGAAGTCTGTATGGTCCTTCACCGAAAAACTTTTCTCCGGTGTCGCTGAAAAGCATCACTTTAATTCCGGGTTTCATCGCTTTCCTCCTCAGTTATGAAAAGCTTTCCCTTATGGCGGAAAACCTCTATATTTCCGTAAATAGTCCTGAGTGCATTTGCTGTTTTTCCTTCGCTGTCTTCTTTGGGGTTTATGCTGTCGCATATTTTTCCCTCTGAGATAATCAAAAGCCTGTCGCAGAATTCCAGGGCACACATGGGATCGTGAAGACATATAAGGGCAGCTTTTTCTTTGTTGTATACAGTTTCCTTTACCTTCTTTAAAAGCATACGCTTATTTGTAAAGTCAAGGGAGCTTTCCGGCTCATCAAGAAGTAAAATTTTTGTGTTCTGAACCATTGTTCTGGCAAGGATGCAAAGCTGTTTTTGTCCCTCGCTTAAAGTGAGATAATTGTCATTTATCTTTTCGGAAAGTCCAACCTCACAGATTGCCTTAACTGCTCTTTTTTTCTGCTCTTCATTTGGATTTTCAAATATTCCCAGTACCGGATTATATCCCATAAGTACCGTATCCAGTACGGAAACCGAAAGCTCTATTCCGCTTTTTTGTGGGATATAGCTTATAAGCTGAGCTGTCTTTTTGGCGGAGAGCTTTTTAATCTCTTCTCCTGCTACTGTGCAGCTTTCATAAGTTCCGCAAATTGAGCAAATGCCTTTAAGGAGGGTACTTTTTCCGCTTCCGTTTACACCTAAAAGTCCGGTGAGCCTTCCTTTTTCCAAAGTAAAGGAAACATTTTCCAGTATGCTTTTGCCGTCAAAGCTGACGGAAAGATTTTTAATGCTGAAAAAATCAGAAGCCAAATTTCTTCTCTCCTTTGGCAATAAGATAGAGCATAAATGGAGCTCCTAAAAGTGAAGTAAATATGCTTATGGGCAGCTCGGTATTTGTAATACTGCGTGCAAGAATGTCTGCAAGAGTCATAATAAGTGCGCCCATAATTCCGCCCAGCACCATTGAAGATGCTCTGTTGTGCTTCATTATAAGTCTTGCGCAGTGTGGGGCGAGGAGTCCGATAAAACTGATAAGTCCTGTTACACTCACTGCTGAGGTAACAGCCAGAGTTGCCAGAATCAGCACCGTAAAACGCACGAAATTTACATTTACTCCGAGCATTTTTGCCTCATGGGTTCCGGCAGAAAGAATAAGAATCTGACGGTGGAGAATGATAAGCAGAAAGCTTGAAGCCAAAGCGGTAATGACCGCAGCGGGAATTTTTGATGCTGTAACGGCGCTTAAAGAACCCATAGTCCAATATTCAATGGAAGCGAGCTGTTTTTCTGGGTCAGCTGCAAGTTTGAGGGTCATAAGTATTGCCTGAGCAATGGCGTTAACGGCGATACCTGAAAGAACTACTGATGCAATCTGATTTCTTCCGCATACAGCCGATAGTGTGAGGGAGAGGATAACCGCAATAATTCCGCCTACAAAAGCGGAAGAGGTTACCGCAAAAGCTCCGCCGGAGAGAAAGAGTATTGCAAAAGCGGCTCCGGCGCTGGCTCCTGAAGAAACGCCTATAATATCGGGAGAAGCCAGCGGATTATTGAATATGGTCTGATAAACCCATCCGGCGCAGCCTATTGCAAAGCCTGCCACAACGGACATTATTACCCTTGGCAGACGCAGAGTGAGGAATACCCTTACCGCCATTTCGTCTCCGTTGAGAATCGAGCCGATTGTAAGGTGATAGCGTCCCGTACATATTGATATAATTACTGCGGCCGCAGTAAAGATTACGGCGACCGCTAAAATTAAAAATGTTCTTGAGTTTTTCATGACTTAAGCTTGGAGATCGGGGGTAAAGCCATAGAAGGTTTCGTAGAATTCTTTTACCGCTTTTTCATAGGCTTCATCGGAATACTTGTCGGGATGAAGCTTGTTTGCAAGCCATGCGGTACCTAAAACTCCGCTGGGAACAGGTGAATCCCATGACTCAAAGGAATCGGGCATTTTGTAAACTCTCTTTTCCTTTACGGCTGTAACCTGAGAAACAGCGGAATCTGAGAGTACGTCTTCTACTGTATAATCGGCATCTGAAGCGATTACAATAACGTCAGGATTCCATTTATTAATCTGTTCATAGGAAACCTTTGCCCATGAAGTATCTGTGATTTCTGCGGCAGCATTTGTTCCGCCGGCATTAAGGATAATTGAATTCTGGTACATGTTGGCACCTGCTGCTGCTGTGAATGTGCCATTGCTTGAAAGGTATACTGAGGGAGTTTCGCTGTCTTTGATTGCAGTTCCAATTTCGCTGAGAAGTTTCTCATTGAAGGCTTTGAGTTCCTTGGCTTTATCAAAAGTTCCGGTAGCTACTGCAACAAGATCGATTGCTTCACTGAGAAGATCGTTGTCTTCGGGATTAATTGCAATAACTGTTATTCCAAGTTCTTCGAGAGCTGGAATACTGTCTTTTAATTTTGCGGGAAGAATAACCAGATCAGGATTAAGAGCTGCACAGCCCTCAAGATCAAAGTTCTTTGCGGTTCCTACACTGGGAAGCTCAAGAAGCTGGGGAGCGGCAAGCTTGTAGATGGGACGTGAATCAGCTTTTGCCTCAATGCCCACAAGGTTATCCTCAAGACCTAAAGCGATAAGCAGGCTTGTGGAAATGTAATATCCGCTTACAATTTTTTCCGGCTTTTTCTCAATTGTTACTTCACGGCCCAGCTGATCGGTGAGCTCTACAGGGAACGACATTTCAGCCGCCAGATTTGCGCCTAAATTGTTTGATTCTCCGTTGTCATTTGAACCTGTGCAGGCTGCAAATGAGAAAAGCAGTGTTATGGCGAGAATAAGTGCTATAATTTTTTTCATATTTGTCTCCTCCTTGAATTTTAGTCGTTATACTACATAAACTACAACGCTGATTTTATCATAATATTGGACTTTTTACAATATCTCCTCTATAATGAAAAGGAAATACAGTATTATAAGTCTCATATGGAGGTTATTATGATTACTTTCTCGGAATATAAAGCGGCCGAAACTTTGGAAGAAGCATGGCAGCTTAATCAAAAAAAGAACAATGCCGTTATAGGCGGTATGCTGTGGATGAAGATGAGCAAAAAGCGATATAACACCGTTATAGATTTATCGGGCCTCGGTCTTGATAAAATAGAGGAAACCGAAACCCAGTTCAAAATCGGCTCAATGGTTACACTCAGAAGCCTTGAAAACCATGAGGGACTTGAGCAATATACCTGTGGAGCCGTGAAAGAGAGCCTTAAACATATTGTAGGCGTACAGTTCCGAAACAGCGCTACACTTGGCGGCAGTATTTACGGCCGATATGGTTTTTCCGATGTTCTGACAATGTTCATGGCGATGGATTCCTATGTTGAGCTTTATAAAGGCGGCATTGTGCCTCTTGCGGAATTTGCCGCATCAAAATATGACAGGGACATTATAGTTTCAATTATAGTAAAGAAAACGCCGGGAGTATTCGCTTATGAGAGCGTGAGAAATTCCTCTACGGATTTCCCGGTACTTACCTGCTGTGTAAGCAGAATTGATGGAAAGGTAAAAGCTGCAATCGGAGCAAGACCCATGCGGGCTGTAATTGTTTCGGATGATGAAAATGTTTTTGCCAATATGACTTCGGAAAGCGCTGAGAAATTTGCTCAGTATGTTCAGAGTAAGGTTCCGGTTTCAGCAAACGTAAGAGCCGGAAAAGAGTACAGGGAGCATCTTGTGAAAGTTCTTGTAAAAAGATGCTGTCTTGAAATTATGGAAAAGGAGGAGCAGAAATGAAAATTTCACTTATTCTCAACAATAAAAAGATAACAGAGGATATTGAGCCAGATATGCTCCTTATAGATTTTGTGCGCAGTCATGACTGTTTCAGTGTGAAAAGAGGATGTGAAACCTCTAACTGCGGACTGTGCACTGTATTCCTTGACGATAAGCCGGTGCTTTCCTGCTCCGTTCTGGCTGCGAGAGCCAACGGAAGAAAAGTCACTACCCTTGAGGGAATAGGCAGTGAGGCAGAGGAGTTTGCCGCTTTTATAGCAGATCAGGGAGCCGAGCAGTGCGGTTTCTGCAATCCCGGTTTTGTAATGAATACAATTGCCCTTCTGCGTGAAAATCCCAATCCTGATGACGAGGAGATAAAAGCCTATCTTGCAGGCAATCTCTGCCGCTGTTCAGGCTATGAGGGTCAGCTCAGAGGAATAAAGGAATATCTTAAATGGAGGGAGAAAAAGTCATGAAAAGCGTAAACAGTCCTGTGAGAAAAAAGGATGCAATGCAGCTTTTAACAGGTCAGCCTGTCTATACGGATGATATTGCGCCGTCAAACTGTCTTATTGTAAAGCTTCTGCGTTCTCCCTATGCCAATGCTGTTATTGAAGATATAAATACCGATATAGCCCTTAAAGTGCCGGGAGTTGAGGCGATTTATACATGGAAGGACGTTGACCAGAACTCAAGACGTTTTACCCTTGCAGGTCAGACCTATCCGGAGCCCAGCCCCTATGACAGGCTTATACTGGACAGGCATATGCGTTTTGTTGGAGATGTTGCCGCAATAGTCGCCGCAAAGGATGAAAAAAGCGCAGCGAAAGCTCTTAAACTTATCAAGGTTAAATATAATGTTTTAGAGCCACTTCTTGATTTCAGAAACGCAAAGGATAACAAAATTCTTGTGCACCCGGAGGAAAACTGGGAATCCCTTTGTCCCGTAGGAGCGGATAATAAAAGAAATCTCTGCGCCCATGAGGTTAACAAAATGGGCGACGTGGATAAAGTTCTCGATGACTGTGACGTTGTAGTAGAACGCACATATCATACAAAGGCAAACCAGCAGGCGATGATGGAAACTTTCAGAACTTTCTGCACCATTGACGCTTACGGAAGACTTAATGTTGTAAGCTCAACACAGATCGTCTTCCACTGCCGCAGAATAATTTCAAACGCACTGGGTATTCCGAAATCCATGATAAGGGTTACGAAGCCCAGAATAGGCGGAGGATTCGGCGCAAAGCAAAGCTCAGTAAGTGAAATATATCCGGCTTTCGTTACATGGAAAACCAAAAAGCCCTCTAAGATAATCTTTACAAGAGAAGAATCCATGATAGCATCTTCTCCGAGACATGAAATGGAGATAAAAGTACGTCTTGGAGCCATGAAAGACGGTACAATAAGAGCCATTGATATGTACACTCTTTCAAATACCGGCGCATACGGAGAGCACGGACCTACAACGGTAGGACTTACGGGACACAAATCAATTCCTCTTTACGCAAAGGCAGAGGCTTTCCGCTTTGCCTACGATGTTGTTTATACAAATGTTATGTCTGCGGGAGCTTACAGAGGATACGGTGCAACCCAGGGACTTTTTGCCGTTGAAAGTGCCGTAAATGAGCTTGCCCATATTATTGATAAAGACCCCATTGCGCTCAGGGAAGAGAATATGGTAAAAGAGGGCGAAATAATGCCCGCATATTATAATGAACCGAACACAAGCTGTGCCCTTGATCGCTGTTTAAAGCGAGTTAAAGAGATGATAGACTGGGATGAAAAATATCCCTGCCGAAAAGTGAGCGATACCAAGGTCAGAGCCGTAGGTATGGCAATGGCTATGCAGGGTTCAGGTATTTCGGGACTGGATGTAGGTTCCTGTTCTCTTAAGCTCAATGACGACGGATTCTACACAATGCGAATTGCCGCAGCCGATATGGGAACAGGCTGTGATACCATTCTTGCCCAGATTGCGGCAGAGGTACTCGAATGCAGTGTAGATAATATAACCGTTTTAGGAGCCGATACCGACGCATCGCCCTATGATTCAGGTTCATACGCTTCAAGTACAACTTATGTTACCGGTAAGGCAACAGAAAAAGCGGCGCTGGAGCTCAGAGAGAAAATCTGCCGTCTCGGCGCAAAAATACTGGGATGTTCAGAAAATGATACCGAATTTGACGGAAAAGCAGTTTTCACAAAGAACCGTGAAAAGAGTGTTTCAATCGGCGATATAGCCACAGCTTCAATGGCAGGCAATAATATAGCTCTTGAGGCGGCTTATACCCACACTTCACCCAATTCACCGCCTCCGTTTATGGTAGGAGCTGCCGAAATAGAGGTGGATACCGAAACAGGTGAGGTAAAGGTAATTGATTACGCCGCCGCCGTTGACTGCGGTACTCCCGTAAATCCGAACCTTGCGAGGGTTCAGGCTGAGGGAGGAATACTTCAGGGAATAGGTATGACTCTTACTGAGAATATCACTTATGATGCAAAGGGAAGACTTGCGGAAAATTCCCTTATGCAGTATAAGATTCCGGCGAGAACGGATATAGGCAGAATCCGTGTGGAGTTTGAAAGCAGCTATGAAGAAAGCGGACCTTTCGGAGCAAAATCCATAGGTGAAGTTGTAATAAACACACCCTTAGGAGCCATAAGTGATGCTGTCTATAATGCCACAGGATTAAGATTTACGGAGCTTCCCATAACTCCGGAAAAAATCGCCATGGGTTTGGCAGACAAAATGAGCAAAACACCAAGTGACAGCAAACAGTAAATAAACACCAGCAAGCAGATAATAAACATGATAATTCAGTTTTCTTAAGGCTAGTTAATGCTGTTTAACTTAAAATAACTTTCTTTGTTAAAAATCTAAGACCGCATCGGTTACGATGCGGTCTTTTTGCAATTAATCATATATTTAGCTTAACATATTTTAAAATAAGATTTTATCTGACGCAGGCAGAGTTATAATCTGATTTTTATATCCGACAGTAATGGGTTCGGATGTAAGGTTCGTAACAGATTTTAATTTTTTGTCTTCTGCTTCAAATTCTATTCCGTAAGTTTCCAGTATTACCTTGCCCTTTGAAAACATGGGTTCAATCTCAATGTCACAGTTAAATCCTCTGCGGACTCCTATGTATTTGCATATAAGCACATACTGGAAAACATTGGGATACTCATAATAAAGCGAAGCTCCGTGCCAGTTGTGCTGTGAGTCCTTTCCAGTATTATAGTAGACGTAGTTCATGTCGTATCTTTCACCCATGAAATATCCGTCTTTTTCGGCCTGAACAGCTATTTGCTTCAATTGCTTTCTGAGCTTTTCCCCATCTTTCCGGAAAGCGGTGTATTCGGCATCCCAGCACCAGTATCTGCCTGCTGCACATAAATCATAAGGACCTCCGGAGCCGATTTCTGAATCCGTGTAATCTTCGATTTTAGCAGCTACAAAGCTTGGAAATTTTTCGAAAACTTCTGTGTGCTCTTCTATAATTTTACGGCAATGCAGCGCCTGATCCTGAGTGCAAAGATTAAACATCTCCGGCAGCTCATTGGCAAGCAGATGAATATGATCATGGGAAATGCCGTCCTTGTCTATCCAGTCTATGAACCGTTTTTTATCATTGTCCCAAAATCCATCGGGATAGCTTTTGACAGCGGCGGCGCCGAGCTTTTCAGAAAGATTAATGTAATGGATACGCTTTTTTTCTCTGCCCAGCAAATTTTCAATTTCAGCCATAAGCCGAAAGCTGTTTACGGCGAAAAGCTGAGCCTGCAAAACCGGTCCGTCCTTTATAACCTGATCTTCATAATAGACATGGGAGTTTAGAAGATATTCCGGGGTTATAAAACTTTCAATATAATCACAGTTTTTTTCGGCAGCAGTTATATTCCTTTTTATGAACTCCATGTCTTTTGTAAGAGAGTAATAGTTATACAGTCCCTCAATAAATTCAATATTAGCCGTAATTCTGAACATTTGGGCTCGCTTTTTTCTGTTTCTGCTGCTTCGCCAGACGTTATACTCCCTTATTCTGTTGGGCTGAACTGCACATACATTTCTCGAAAGCCCTTTTTTATCCTCACGCATTATTTTAAGCTGAAGCTCCAGCATCCTCTTTATAAGTTCTGCCTCGGCCTTTCCGCCTACGGCAAAGCGCCCTTTCATATGAAACTCATGGTCCACAGCCGGATACGTTCCCGCATAAACTTTTTCGTTGAGCGTTGAAAGAACATAGCCTTCACGTATATCTTTCTTTTTCCTGATAAATGTTCTTTCGGCTATCTGATTGAGCTGATTATCCCAGTAAAATCTGGCAAAGGTTTTTTGAAACATCTCTCCGCTGTCAATTTCAAAGGAAAATCTCATGCCGAAGAAATCGCACAGCGGTCTGGATGGATATTTTTCTGTGCTGCTTTCTCCGTACAAATAGATTTTTATAAAGTTTACAGTTTTTACGATTTTGTAGTTTTTGCAGGTTATTTTCTGCGAAAAGCCCTCATCTGCCTTTTTTGGTAAAATCCAAAGCAGCGTATCGCCATAAAATCTTTTAGGCTGAAAATGGGGTGGAATTATGTGCTTGCCTTCGGACTCATAGCCGTATACTATAAATTCATTTTTATGCAGTTTCAGAAGCTGTTTTTCTTTCATTATTAATTACTCCTCAAATTTTCGTCGGAATTTATGTCGGTAGCTTTTATAAGTATTCTTGGTATAAATGTACCAAGTGCGCTGTTCTTACTTTCAAATACTTTTAAGAAACTCTGCGCTTTCCTTTGGTGAAAAAACATATTCAGGTGTGTATTGGGGTGAAGCATTAGCCTGTCCGATTTTCTCCGCCAGCAGTTTTCTTAAGTCTTTCGGCTTCATGCCACGCTTTTTAATAAAAACGGCATTCATGTATTTTAGCTCCGAAAAACCGCTTTGAGCTGCTATTTCGGAAACCGATAAATTTTCGTCAGGCAAAAGCCGGACAGCGTGCTCAAACCGCAAATCCGCAAGGTATTCCTGAAAGCTTACGCCTATTGTGTCGGTAAAAAGATGAGAAAGATATGTAACAGAAAGATCTTCATTTTCCGCAATGTCAGAGAGCTTAACGTTCATCTGATAATTTTCTTCAACATAGCTTAAAATCCTGCCGGTTCTCTGCTGAAACTGCTTGTTCCAGTTGTATTCGGAGCCGCTGCTTGTTTTCCATTTTGAGTTTTGCAAAATTATGGAAAGAAGCTTTGCTCCGCATGAAACGCAGGTAAGCTCATAGGCAGGCTTTTCAGAAAAATAAGCCTTGGAGAGCTCCAAAATATAGGGAAAACAGACATCGGATATATGGTCAAGGCAGTTATCTTCAAAATCGGTTTCTCTCAGCTGCGGATAATATGTATTAAGAAAATGAGAGGAAATCTGCAAAACTATAACAGTTACTGTTTTTCCTCCTGCATCTATCTCATGTGTTTCCCGTGAGTTAATAAGAGTAAAGCTGCCGGGATATAAAGCGTATTCATTCTTTTTTGTCTTAACGGTTCCGCTTCCTTTAACTGTGTATATAAGCTCCATGTCGCTGTGCAGGTGATAAGCTCTATATGTGATTTTGTTTATCAGCACCTTTATGTGCTTTATTTTGTTATGCTCAATAATTTCATATTCCTTTTCCATTTCGCATCACCTGAATAAATTATATCTTATTAATGGATAAATCGCAAGATTGTCGTCTTTTTAAAGCAAACCAGTCATTGGATTTACGTTGAAAAGGTAATACAATAAATTTGTATAAAAATATCACGGAAGGAATGATTATTTTGTATTTTGATTTCATTGATAAGGTAAAATTTGAGGGTAAAAACAGTAAAAATCCTTTTTCTTTTAAGTTTTACGACCCTGAAAGAGTAATAATGGGCAAAAAAATGAAGGAGCATCTGCCCTTTGCAATGGCTTGGTGGCATAATCTCTGCGCAGGCGGAACTGATATGTTCGGCGCTGCCACAGCAGATAAGTCTTTCGGCGCAGAAGTCGGAACAATGGCTCATGCAAAGGCAAAGGTTGATGCAGGCTTTGAGTTTATGGAGAAGCTGGGCATTGAGTATTTCTGCTTCCATGACGTTGACCTTGTTCCCGAGGCAGAGGATATCAACGAAACCAACAAAAGACTTGATGAGATTTCCGATTACATTCTCGAAAAGATGCAGAAAACAGGTATCAAGTGCCTTTGGGGTACAGCCAATATGTTTTCAAATCCCCGTTATATGAACGGTGCAGGAAGCACTTCCAGCGCAGATGTTTATTCCTTTGCGGCTGCTCAGATTAAAAAAGCCCTTGATCTTACAATCAAATTCGGTGGTAAGGGTTATGTATTCTGGGGAGGCAGAGAGGGTTATGAAACTCTTCTCAATACCGACGTAAAGTTTGAGCAGGAAAACATCGCAGCACTTATGCGTATGGCAGTTGAGTACGGCAGAAAGAACGGCTTTACAGGCGATTTCTACATTGAGCCCAAGCCCAAAGAGCCCATGAAGCATCAGTACGATTTCGATGCTGCAACAGCAATCGGATTTTTAAAGGAGTACGGACTCGATAAAGATTTCAAAATGAACATCGAGGCAAACCATGCAACCCTTGCAGGACACACCTTCCAGCATGAGCTTAGAATAAGTGCCATGAACGGAATGCTCGGTTCAATTGACGCTAACCAGGGCGATATGCTTCTTGGCTGGGATACAGACGAATTCCCCTTTAATGTCTATGATACAACTCTTGCAATGTACGAGGTGCTTAAAGCAGGCGGTATGAAAAACGGCGGATTCAACTTTGACGCTAAAAACCGTCGTCCCAGCAATACAAGGGAAGATATGGTACACGGATTTATTCTCGGTATGGATACCTTTGCTCTCGGCCTTATAAAGGCAGCTGAGATTATTGAGGACGGTACAATTGATAAGTTTATTTCAGAAAAATATGCGAGCTTCAACTGCGGAATAGGCAAAAAGATAAGAGAGGGCAGCACTTCTCTAGAAGAGCTTTCCGCTCATGCATGCAGTCTCGGAAAATGTCCTGAGCCCAAGTCAGGCAGTCAGGAGTACCTTGAGGCAGTTATGAACAATATTCTGTTCGGATAAGGAGAATGAATATGCCTTACTATATCGGTGTGGATTTAGGCACATCTTCGGTTAAAACATTGCTTTTATCTGAAAACGGCATTGAAAAAACGGTTTCATTTGACTATCCCGTAAGTATTCCGAAAGAGGGATGGAGTGAGCAGAATCCTCTCCATTGGCGTGAAAAGACCTTTGAAGCTATAAAAGAACTTACAGAGGATATTGATAAATCCCTTGTAAAATCCATAAGCTTTTCCGGTCAGATGCACGGACTTGTACTTCTCGATAAGGATAACAATGTAATAAGACCTGCGATTCTCTGGAACGACGGAAGAAGCGAAAAGGAAACCGAGTATTTAAATAATGTTATCGGTAAGGAAAAGCTTTTAAAGCTTTGCGGAAACATCGCCTTTGCAGGTTTTACCGCACCTAAAGTTTTGTGGGTCAAGGAAAACGAGCCGGAGAATTTTGCCCGTATAAATAAGATCCTGCTTCCGAAAGATTATATCTTATTTACTCTTACGGGTAAGTACTTTACAGATGTTTCCGACGCTTCCGGAACGCTCTATTTTGATGTTGAAAACAGAAAGTGGTCTGAGGAGATGCTCAGTATACTTTCCGTTTCCGAGGATATGCTTCCCGAAGTCAGGGAGAGCTATGAGGCAGTGAGCCGTATATCGGAGGAGGTGGCGAAAGAGCTGGGACTTCCCGCCGACGTAACCGTTGCCGCCGGAGCAGGAGATAACGCCGCAGCAGCTGTGGGAGCGGGAGTAGTAAGTGACGGTGACTGCAATATTTCCCTTGGCACTTCAGGAACGATTTTTGTAGTAAGCGATAAATTTTCCTGTGATACAAAGAACGCCATACATTCTTTCTGTTCGGCTTCCGGTTCATATCATCAGATGGCGTGTATGCTTTCTGCGGCATCCTGCATGAACTGGTGGATTAAGGATATAATGAAATCCGATGATTTTTCCCTGCCGGAAAATGTAAAGCCGGGTGAAAACGAAATTTATTTTCTGCCCTATCTTTCCGGTGAGCGTTCACCCTATAATAATCCGTCAATGAGAGCGGTATTTTTCGGAATGAGCGTTAATACTAAAAGAGAAGATATGACCCTTGCTGTTTTGGAAGGCGTTGCCTTTGCCCTTAAACAGAACCTTGAAATTATCCGCAGCCATGGTATTACCGTAAATTCATCAAGGATAACCGGCGGCGGAGCTAAAAACAGTCTTTGGCTTAAAATAATAGCTTCTGCTTTGGAAGTGGAGCTTCATGTTCCGGTAACAGGTGACTGTGCCGCATTGGGAGGAGCACTTTTAGGAGCAAAAAGCGTTATGCCGGAAGATGACTATGAAAGCCTTGCTGAAAAGCTTTACAGGGATGAAAAGGTTATTTATCCCGACAAAGAGCTTGCTGCAAGGTATAACGAAAAATATGAAAAGTTTTTGAGGATAACCGATTTTCAGCTGAATATGTAATGAACTGAAAGGGGAATAATTCTATGAATTTCAAAAAAGCCGTTGAGCTCTACAAGGCGAATCCCTGCGATGATGTTCTTTCCGATGTCTGTGCTAAGCTCAGAGGGGAAATGACTTTAAATGAAAAAATCGGTATGCTTTCAGGCAGCCGCACTTTTCTTCTGGTGAGTGCATACGGACTGCTGACAAAAGGACAAAAATATAATTATCTGCCCTATAACACACGTCCAGTTAAAAGACTGGGAGTTCCCGCCGTCGCATTTTCCGACGGTCCCAGAGGTGTGGTAATGGGAAACAGCACCTGTTTTCCCGTATCAATGGCAAGAGCGGCAAGCTTCAACGATGAACTGGAATATAAAATCGGTCAGGCAATTGCTGAAGAGATAATTGCCGGCGGAGGAAACTATTTCGGCGGAGTATGTATAAATCTGCTTAGAAATCCACGGTGGGGCAGAGCTCAGGAAAGCTACGGAGAAGACCAGTATCTTCAGGCGAGAATGGGTATTGCTCTTACAAAAGCCGTACAGGAAAAGGGCGTTATTGCCTGTATAAAGCATTTTGCCTGCAACAGCATTGAAAATCTGAGGTTTTCGGTGGATGTTTCAGCAGATGAAAAAACTATGCAGGAAATTTACCTTTACCATTTCAGAAAGTGCATCGAAGCCGGTGCAATGTCGGTAATGGGAGCTTATAATAAGGTACGTGGAGAGCACTGCTGCGAGAGTAAATATCTTTTAACTGATGTGCTCCGTAAGCAGTGGAACTTTAAAGGTTTTACGATTTCTGATTTCCTTTTGGGCGTTTATGACGGACCGAAATCTTTAAAATCAGGCCTTGATATTGAAATGCCCTCTACCAATAAATATGCTTGCCTTAAAAATGCTCTCAAAAAGGGCATCATAGATGAAAAACATATAGATGATGCAGTAGAGCATATTTTGGCGGGACTTATTACTGTAACTCCTGCAATGAAGAAATATCCGAAAACAATTATCGCCTGCAACGAGCATACATATCTTGCCCATGAGTCCGCAAGAGAAAGCATGGTGCTTCTTAAAAACGACGGCATACTTCCCCTTAAAAATAAAGCGAAAATTGTCGTAATCGGCAGATATGCAAACAAGAAGAATGTAGGCGACCATGGCAGCAGCAGTGTTTCGAGCCCCTATACCGTAACGCCCTATGAGGGACTTAAAAATGCTCTTGGTGAGGAAAATGTAGTGTGCTTCACCGGCAGAAATATAGAAAAACACAGAGCGGATATTGCAAAATGCGATGTGGCTGTTGTCTGCGTTGGCAGTGATTTCCGTCAGGAGGGAGAGAATCTCATTAATCTTTCCCATAAAGATACCGCTGCAAAAATGATGTTCGGCGGCGACAGATATTCTCTCAGAATACCCGCTGATGAAGTGGAGCTTATACATAAAGTTTCTGCTATGGCAAAGAAAACTGTTGTCAATATAATCGGAGGCAGCGCATATATAATCGAAGAGTGGAAGGATGAGGCAAACGCCATACTTGAAAGCTTTTACAGCGGTATGGAGGGCGGAAACGCTCTTGCCGATATTCTTACAGGTAAGGTAAATCCCTCCGGACATCTGCCATTTACAATGGCTAAAGATGAGAAGGATTATCCTGACTTCCTTTTCCCGGGAGATAAGCGTGACGATATTACATATGGATATTATCACGGCTATACTCTTCTCGATAAGAAAAACAAAAAGGCTGCTTTCCCCTTTGGATTCGGACTTTCTTATACCACATTCGAGTATTCGGATTTAAAGCTTGAGCAAAACGATAAATTTATCGATGTAACTGTAAAGGTAACGAACAGCGGCGACAAAGACGGAAAAACTGTTATACAGGTTTATGCCGGAGCAAAAGCGGGAGATCACCCATTAAAGCAGCTCAAAGGCTTTAAAAAGGTTTTCTTACGTTCTGGAGAAACTGCCGATGTAACGGTACAGGTGGAAAAAGAAGACCTGCGTTTTTACAGTGAAGAAAATAGGGATTGGTATTACGAAAACGAATACAATATTTTTGTGGGTGAGGACAGCGAAAAAGCCCATGAGCTTACAAGTGTTTTAAAACTGTAATTAAAATCAAAAACTGAAATTTAAACAGACTGCTGCATTTAAATTCCAATGGGTATGGATTCAGAATGCGGCAGTCTGTTTCTCTTTGTGATTTTTTATGATAAAATATGTAAATCGGTATTGCAAAAGTTTTGATGTAAGAGGAAAATCAAATGGAAAATCTTGAAACTGCAATTAAAAACCTTGAAAAAGAAACCGACAGAGAAAAGCAGATTAAAATTTTGCAGTCTGTAAATAAACTTTTGCTGACAGGATATGCAGTAAAAGTCGGAGATTTCATAATCGAGCCGCTTTTGGTGGAGGCATATTTTTATTGCCCGGGAAAATTTGAGGATACCAATACCCATGGCTTTAAAAGCGAAAAATGCCGTTTGGGACAGTCCGACCGTTTTGGTAAACTGTATGTACATAAAATGGGATACGGCGGAATTGACATCTGTCTTTCGAGAAGAAAAGATTATTGTCTGTCTTTCCTTATTAAAAATTCTCTTGTGTCAAAGGAAGGGGCAGGGGAGAAAAAAGAATTCTGCACTCAGGTTTCACTTTTAAGATATTTAAAAGAAAATTTAGGGGAAGCCTATGTTATTGAGCAAAGGGGAGTTTTGTGCACTAAAGAAAAAGATACTGTTCCCGTTGTAAATACAGTCCGTAAGGGAGTAAAGGGCAGTTTTAAAAATGATGAACTTGCCTCTTTATGTCTTGATAGTCTTAAAGATTATCCTCTTACTTTGGAAAAGGGACATACAAAGGAAAAAATTGTCGAAAATTATCTGAAAAGGGAATATGCTGACGCTTCTCCCTGTAAGTGGAAAGAGGTATCAGAAAAAATTCTCGGTTACAGTCTTAATAAAGTTATAAATGAGCATTTCGGTATTTGATTAATTTTTGAAAAGGGGAAGAAAATGAAAAAGGAGAAAAAAGAGCTTTTAAAGTTTGTATTTTATAAGACAGTTCCCGTTATGACAGGATATCTGTTTTTAGGCGCCGCTTACGGCGTACTTATGAGTGTGTCTGGTTTTTCACCCTGGTGGGCAATCGTCATGAGCGTTTTTGTTTATGCGGGAAGTCTTCAGTATGTGGGGGTAAATCTCCTTACTGCGGCAGCTTCACCCTTTACCGCTTTTTTAATGGGACTTATGGTAAACGCAAGACATATTTTTTACGGAATTTCAATGCTCGATAAATACTCCAAATCGGGCAAAGAAAAGCCATATCTTATTGCAGGGCTTACCGATGAAACCTTTTCGGTGGTCTGTTCTCTGGAAGTTCCGGAAAATCAGAGTGCATCACGGGTCTATTTTTTAATTACCCTTGCCAACCATTTTTACTGGATTGCAGGAACCGCTGCCGGTGCATTTTTAGGTGAATTTATTCCATTTGACACAACCGGAATAGATTTTGCCCTTACAGCTTTGTTTACCGTTATTTTTGTCGATCAGTGGAAAAGTACCAAGGAGCATACAGGGGCGGTTCTCGGCGTTTTGGCAACTGCTGTATGTCTTTTGATTTTCGGTTCGGAGATTTTTATACCTCTCTCCATGGCGGCTATTGTAGCTGTTTGTATTGTACTTTACTTTGTAAAAGGCAAAAAAACGAAATCGGAGGCGAAAAAAGATAATGACTGATAAAGAAATATTTTTTATAGTTGCGGCTTTAACTGCGGCAACGGTTATAACCCGATTTCTGCCTTTTATAATTTTTCCCAAAGGTAAAAAGGTTCCGGATTTTGTAGTTTATCTCGGAAAAATTCTTCCCTTTGCAGCTGTGGGGCTTTTGGTTGTAAGCTGTTTTTCAGGAGTGTCCTTTTTAAAATATCCATATGGACTTCCCGAAATAATCTGCGTAGCGGCGGCAGCTTTGCTTCACTGGAAAAAAGGGAATACTCTTCTGAGTATCGGTGTTTCAACTGCTCTTTATATGATACTTATACGTTTTGTGTTTTAACATTTAATTCATATTTTTGTAGAGAATATCAAAATATGAACACCTATTTGTTAATTTTGTCGAAATTTTTGCACTTTTGAGCTGTATTTTGTTGACTTTATTTTTCCGTTTTAATATAATTAAAGCTATATAAAGGAGGCATTAAAAATGCAGAAAACAGCAAGAACCTATACCCCAAAAGAGCGCAATGCTTATCTTGCGGGTATGCTGGGACAGAACATCATTTATAATGTTGTTACTACCGGTCTTGTAGGTTATTACCTACAGTATGTTATCTATCTTCCCGTAGTTGCAATCGGCTGGATTGTTGCAATTGCAAGAGTATGGGACGCAATCAACGATCCCATGATGGGCGTTATTGTTGACAGAACAAAAAGTAAATGGGGTAAATGCAGACCCTATCTTATCTTTGCTCCCGTGCTTATCGGCGCAATCACAATTCTTACTTTTGTAAACGGCAACTATTCTCAGGCATCGGAAACAGGAAAAATCCTCATTATTGCATGGGCAGCTGTTTCCTACATCCTTTGGGGAATGCTTTTCACTGTTTGTGATATTCCTCTTTGGGGTCTTACTTCCCTTATGACTGAAGACGAAAACGATCGTTCCAAGATTTTAGGTCTTGCAAGAATTTTTGCAGGTATCGGCGGATTGGGCGTTCTCGTTGTACAGGCTGCTCAGATACTCAGCAGCTCATTCATCAATTCCGGTATGGATGTTTCAAAGGCAAATCAGTACGGCTTTATTATAGTCGTTATTATCTTTACTGTCGGTTCCACAATCCTCTTTGAGTTTGCAGGACTCGGAACTAAAGAGAGAGTTGAGCCCTCAGAAGAGCATCGCTCAATTAAAGAGAGCTTCAAGCTCATGTGGCAGTGCAAGCCTTTCCGTCAGATTCTTGTATCCGGCATTTTGAGAAGCCCCATTCAGATTCTCATGCTTGTTGCAATGTCATTTGTTACATATTACTATGCAAACGGCAACATCATGAATATTATGGCTGACGGCAAAATCAACTGGACAATGGCAATAAACATTGTCATAATTGCAGTTGGCATTTTTGCAGGTCAGTTTGTAGCAATGGCTATAACTCCCTTGCTCATTAAGAAGTTTGAAAACAAAAAGCTTTATAACTTCTTCTCAATCGGCGGTGCTATTCCGTTCTTTGCACTTTTCATCATTTATAAGCTTTCCGGCGGCGACGTAACACCTATCGGATGGGCTCTTGTCACAGGACTTTCCTTCCTCCTTGCAAGTGCATCAATGGGAGCTATCAACGTACTTCAGTCCGTCATGATTGCCGACTGCGTTGACTATGAGGAATATAACAGCGGTCTCAGACCCGACGGCGTTTTCTTCTCAGGCCAGAGCTTTATCACTAAGCTTTCTGGCGGTATTGCAATTCTCATTCAGTCCGTTGTTTACGGCGCAGTACAGTTCTCCGGTACAAATATCGAGGTCATGAACGAGCGTCTTACTCAGGGCGAAAGCTTCATTACATATAACGGCGGAGAATATGCTGCTGCTATGTTCTTCCTTATTTCAATACCAATTGGTATCGGAATGCTTCTCTCTGCTATTCCCACACTCAAATATGCTCTCAGCGACAAAGAGCATGAGCGCATTTTGAAAGAGCTCGTAAAACGCAGAGAAGAGAAAAAGTCAAATTAAAAAAGTTAAACTTTTAACCGCTCCGAAAGGGGCGGTTTTTCGTTTAAATTCTTCTATGCGGTCAATACTATAAATGGTGATTTTTATGTATAGAAGAATTGCAGTAATGTATACGGTACTGGTTTTTGTTTTGGGTTTTTTGTGCGTGAATATTGTAACTATAATATCTTCTCCGGCGGCAGAGGCTTCAAAAAATAACAGCCGCCGTGTTTTGGAGGTTTCCGAAAAACGTGGATATATATACGACTGTAATTTAAATCCTCTTGTAAACGAAGAAAAATATTATGCAGCCGCAGTGGCTCCGGTAGGGGAATCGGCTGCGGCGATGCGGAATTATTTAAGCGATGAGGAATATTCCGACCTTATTTCACGTCTTTCAAAAGGTGAATTGGTACTTGTAAAGACAAAAGAAGAAATTGAAGATTCAGAGGGTGTAACTTCTTTGAATCCATATTTGCGTTACAGTGAAAATCAGCTTTTGGCTCATACAATAGGATATCTCGATAAAGGCACGGGACAGGGAGTATCAGGACTTGAGAAAAGCTATGATGAATACTTTGCCGAAAATTCGGGCACTTTGAGTGTTGCTTATTACGTTGACGCTCTCGGCAGAATTTTGTCAGGCGGAGAACCCGATGTGCTATATGAGGGGTACAATAATAAGTCAGGACTTGTGCTGACCATAGATAAAGAGATTCAGCGTATTGCAGAGGAATGTGCCGATGAGGCTGAGCTTGGACGTGGCTCCATTGTAATTTTAGATGCCAAAAACGGTAAGATAAAAGCAATGGTAAGCAGGCCTAATTTTAATCCCGATAAAATTGAGGATTATTTAAACGATGAAAATTCACCTCTTATAAACCGTTCTCTTACGGAATATTCCGTAGGTTCAGTTTTCAAGCTTGTAGTATGTGCCGCAGCGCTGGAATCGGGAATTTCTCCGAATTTTACAAATGACTGTACAGGACAGACAGAGGTTGACGGAATTATTTTCCACTGCCACAAACATGACGGACACGGTGTACTGGATATGAAAAACGGCTTTGCACTTTCCTGCAACACATACTTTATAAGCCTTGCTCAAAAGGTGGGTAAGGAAAAAATACTTGAAACCGCCGAAAAAATGGGATTTGGAACATCTGTTGATATTGCTCATTCACTTAGCTGCGATGCCGGATATCTGCCATCTTCTAACGAGATAGCTACATCGGGCGATCTTGCAAACCTCTCTTTCGGACAGGGTAAGCTTATGGCGTCACCGGTACAGATAGCCGCAGCCTTTCTGACTGTTGCGTCAGGAGGAAATTACTGTTATCCCACGATAGTAGAGGGCTTTGCAGATGAAAATATGAACGTTACTCACTCTGAGCAGAAACCTCCAACGCCTGTGTTTGAGGAAAAAATAGTAAAACAGCTTCAGTCTTTTCTTAAATACTCTGTTGACTATGGCGGAGGCAGTCTTGCAAAGCCCAAAGGCTCAACAGCGGGAGGAAAAACCGCTACTGCTCAGACGGGATGGTATAAAAACGGAGTTGAAGTATATCACGCATGGTTTGCAGGATATTACCCGACGGATGATCCAAAATATGTAATGGCGATCTTAAAAGAAGAGGGCGACGGAGGTTCCACCGACTGTGCTCCCATTTTCAGAGATATAGCCGAAAAAATTGAGGCTTATGAAAGCGGCGGAGATTGACAAAATAATTTCTAAAGGATATAATTAATACGATATTTTTAAATGCTTTGAAGGAAAATATCGAAGAAAAAGCTTTTTCAGAGAGAGAGCTCCGTGGCTGTAAGAGCTTTTACTGGCTTTCTTCGTGAGCCGTTCCTGAGCACCGTGTGAAGAATACGGCGTAGTTTCTGCGTTAAAGAGAAATTAAAGGTGGTGCTTTTTGCACAATTAGGGTGGTACCGCGGTTTAACCGTCCCTTATTGTACAGGAGGCATTATATTTTTTTGTAAAGGATTTGATAAAAGATGAAGTGGATGGGACTTAACGAGCTTAGAGAAAAATATCTGAGCTTCTTTGAAAGTAAAGGACATCTCCGCCTTGACAGCTTTTCACTTGTACCTCAGGGCGATAAGAGCCTGCTGCTGATTAACTCAGGCATGGCTCCCATGAAAAAGTATTTTACAGGAGAGGTTACTCCTCCCAGAAAGAGAGTTACAACCTGCCAGAAGTGCATCCGTACTCCCGATATTGAAAACGTCGGTAAAACTGCACGTCACGGAACATATTTCGAGATGCTCGGTAACTTCTCATTCGGCGATTATTTTAAGCATGAAGCTACAAAATGGGCATGGGAGTTCTGCACAAAGGTTATCGAAATGCCCGTTGACAGACTTTGGATAACAATCTATGAGGATGACGATGAGGCTTTCGATATCTGGACAAAGGAAGTCGGCGTTTCTCCCGACAGAATAGTCAGAATGGGCAAGGCTGATAACTTCTGGGAGCACGGTTCAGGCCCCTGCGGTCCCTGCTCAGAGCTTCACTTTGATAGAGGCGAAAAGTACGGCTGCGGAAAGCCCGATTGCAAGGTAGGCTGTGAATGCGACCGTTTCACAGAGTTCTGGAACCTCGTTTTCACTCAGTTTGATAACGACGGCAACGGCAATTACACTCGCCTTGACCATCCCAATATCGATACAGGTATGGGACTTGAAAGACTTGCCTGCATTGTTCAGGATGTTGATAACATCTTTGAAATCGACACAATGCAGAACATCATGTCACATATTGCAAGAATTGCAGATAAAAAATATCACGACAACGAAAAGGACGACATTTCCCTTCGTGTTATCACAGACCATATCCGCAGCACAACCTTTATGGTAGGTGACGGTGTGCTTCCTTCAAATGAAGGCAGAGGATATGTTCTTCGCCGCCTTCTCAGAAGAGCTGCACGTCACGGCAGACTTCTCGGAATTGATCATCCCTTCCTTGCAGATGTTGCAAAGACAGTTATCGAAAATAATAAAAACGCATATCCTGCTCTTGCAGAGAAAGTTGACTTCATAACAAAGGTTATCAGCAACGAGGAAGAAAACTTCAGCCGTACAATTGATACAGGTCTTCAGCTTCTTGAAGAGGTTATTGTTAAGAGCGGCGATTCAAAGACAATCAGCGGTGAAGATGCTTTCAGACTTTATGATACCTATGGTTTCCCCCTTGACCTTACAAAGGAAATTGCAGAGGAAAAGGGACTTCATGTTGATGAAGAAGGCTTTACACAGCTTATGTCACAGCAGAGAATTCAGGCAAGAAACGCCCGTAAGGATGCCGGAGCTGACGCATGGAAAGCTTCCGGAGATGCAGGAGCCGATTTTGAGGCAACTGAGTTTACAGGTTACGGCTCGGTTGAGGGCGAAGGCAAGATTTTAGGCGTTATTGTAAACGGTGAAAGAACCGAAAGCTATGAGGGTGAGGATGAATTTGCCCTTATCGCAGATAAAACACCTTTCTACGGTGAAAGCGGCGGACAGGCAGGCGATACAGGCGTTATTAAAAATGACAGCTTTACTGCCGAAGTCCTTTCAACTTCCAAGAATGCAGGCGGCGTATTTGTACACTCCTGCCGTCTTGTAAGCGGTACAGTTAAGGCAGGCGATACAGCTTCTTTCGAAGTTGATAAAGAAAAACGTTTTGCCACAATGAGAAACCATACTGCCGCTCACCTTTTACAGGCAGCTCTTCGTAAGGTTCTCGGAAGCCACGTTGAGCAGGCCGGTCAGCTTGTTAACAGCGCCGAAGTACGTTTTGACTTCTCACACTTCTCAGCACTTACTCCTGAGGAATTAAAGAGTGTTGAAGCTCTTGTAAACGAAAAGATTCTTGCAGCTTTAACAGTTACCACAACTGAGATGCCCATTGACGAGGCAAAGAAAAAGGGTGCAATGGCTCTGTTCGGTGAAAAGTACGGCGATGTTGTAAGAGTTGTTGAAGCAGGCGATTTCTCAGTAGAGCTTTGCGGCGGTACTCATGTTGACAACACCTCAAAGCTTGGACTTTTCAAGATTATTTCCGAATCCTCAGTTGCTTCCGGAGTCAGAAGAATACAGGCTGTTACAGGTACAGGTGTACTTGAGTTCATTGAAAAGAACCTTAATCTTATAAACGAAAGCTGTGCTGCTCTCAAGCTCGGCAATCCCGCAGATCTTGCAAGACG
The DNA here is from genome assembly GCA_958366985.1 of uncultured Oscillospiraceae bacterium. GTDB lineage: Bacteria > Bacillota > Clostridia > Oscillospirales > Acutalibacteraceae > UMGS263. The sequence goes on along the minus strand of CATXDC010000004.1, from coordinate 89,875 downwards.
CTGCCGTCAGGTTTCAGAAGAAGTAAAGGCAGCTGAGAAGAAAGTTGCAGCTCTCGAAAACGAAAAGGCAGAGCTTAATACAAAACGTCTTCTCGAAAACTATAAAACAGTTGGCGAATATAAGCTCATTGCAGCAAATGTCCCCGATGCTGCTCCCGATGCACTTCGCAGAATGTGCGACAGCGCAAAGAACAGCGATGAGGCAGTTGTAATAATCCTTGCAAGCGAGCAGAAGGCAAAGGGCACAGTAAGTCTTGCTGCAGCATGTTCAAAGGCTGCCGTCAATAAAGGTGCTCATGCAGGCAATATTGTACGTGAAGCTGCAAAGGCCTGCGGTGGTTCAGGCGGCGGAAAGTCCGACAGCGCAATGGCAGGCGGCAAGGATCCCTCAAAGATAGATGAAGCTCTCAATACTGTCGAAAAATTACTTTCATAAAAGGAGCGAAGAAAATGGACTGCGTTTTCTGTAAAATCATCAGCGGCGATATTCCGTCATCAAAGGTCTATGAGGATGAATGGGTAGTGGCTTTTAAAGACCTTGAGCCACAAGCTCCCGTACACGTTCTCATTGTACCTAAGGAGCATATCGCATCGGCGGCAGAGATAACCGCCGAAAACAGCTTCCTTATTGCCAAGGTTTTTGAAGCTGCGGCAAAAATCGCAAAGGAAATGGATTTAAAGGACGGCTTCAGAATCGTCAATAACTGCGGTGAAAAGGCCGGACAGACCGTTATGCACATTCATTTCCATATGATGGCAGGCCGTGAATTTACATGGCCCGCAGGCTGAGGAGGAGTTAAAATGTCTGAAGTATATAAGATGAAAATAGCAGGACTCGAAAGAGAACTGCCCATTTGTGCCGTAAACGATAAGCTTGATATAGCTGCATTTGTTATTTTCGGTGATGTTGAAATAACAGTGGCTTCTGCTACTGAGCTTCTCAAAAAGTGCCCGGAGTTTGACTACATAGTAACTCCCGAAGCAAAGGGAATTCCTCTTGCTTACGAAATGGCAAGACAGAGCGGAAAGAAATATTTCATAATCCGCAAGGGCGCAAAGCTCTATATGAAAGAACCTGTAAGCGTTAACGTTAATTCAATCACCACTGCCGCTGTTCAGACAGCTTACCTTGACAGCGCAGAGGGTGAGCAGATGAGAGGCAAGAGAGTCCTTGTTCTCGATGACGTTATAAGTACAGGTGAATCCCTTAAGGCAGCTCTTACACTTTTAGAGAAATTCGATGTAAATGTTGTAGGTATGGCTGCAATTTTGGCAGAGGGCGATGCTGCCGATCGTGACGATATTATTTATCTTGAAAAGCTTCCCCTGTTTTTCAAATAATACCGTAACGGAGCTGATTTTATGAAACGACCGATGGCTGTAACAGGTGCCTGTGCAGTCCTCTCCTTAGCGGCGTTTTTGCTGCTGGGGACGGGGATTGCAATAGTCACTGCAATTGTTTCAGCTGTCGGTCTTGTTTTATGTCCGCTTCTCAAAAACCGTGAAAACCGGAGCGTAGTTTCTGCCTGTCTTGTGACAGTAATTTGCTCATTTATTTGGCTTACCTTATATGATACGGTAGTTTATAAACCTGCCGAAAGCCTTTGCGGAAATGAAGTAACTGTTGAGGGCGAAATAATTGCTGAGCCTTACAGAGCTTACGGACAGTATTACACTGTTGTGAAAACAAAGACTGTTGACGGAGAAAAGCAAAAGGTTAAAATAAGGCTTTCTTCAAACAGTTCACAGAATATTGAACCGGGTGATAAAATAACCTGTACCGTTAAACCATATCTTCTCACAGACAGCAGCGGCAAAAGCAAGGCGGACGGTATTTTCATCGGCGGATATATGAGAGACGGTGCAAAAATAGAAAGCGGCGATAAATTTTCACTAAGCCGCATTACATATAAAGTCAGAAATTATCTCCTTTCAAATATTTCCTATGCTCTTCCCGGTGATGAAGGCGAACTCCTTAAAGGAATGCTTTTAGGCGATAAAACAGGTGTGCCGCAAGAGATAAACGAAAGCTTCCGTCATGTGGGACTTTCACATCTTTTTGCAGTTTCAGGTCTGCATCTTTCAATATGGGTAGGTCTGTTTTCTTACATAAAATTTAAAAATGGCAGACTTAAAATTCTGATGCGTATTGTTTTGTCCTTTTTCATTTTGTTCTTTATGTCCATAACCGGATTTACTTCTTCTGTTTTCAGAGCGGGAGTAATGACTCTTGTTTTTCTTGCAGGACAAACTTTCGGAAGAAAAGCCGACGGCATAAACTCCTTAGGTCTTGCAGCGGTGATTTTATGTCTGATAAATCCTTACAGCTGTCTTGAGCTCAGCTTTCTTTTGTCGTTTTCCGCAACTTTAGGTATACTCATTTGCTATAAACCCATTGAAAATTTTGCCGAAAGTGTGCAGTGCCGATTTAAAGAGATACCGGGTAAGATCATTAAATGGATTATCACTGTCGGCGCAGTGTCCATAAGCGCATCTATATTTACCTTTCCTGTTTCTTCAATAGCTTTCGGAGAAATCTCCGCAGTTTCTCCTTTTGCAAATATAATTGTACCGTCTTTAGGTGCAGTTTCCATGATAAGCGGAGGTTTGGCGGCAGCATTTCCGTCAAATCCAATTTTCTTCTTTATAACAAAACCGCTTTTCCTTTTGTGCGGAATAATCAATAATTTTATAATCAAATTCTGCATGTGGTTAGGTGGAGTGGAATTTTCTCATTTCAGAATAAGCGGTGAAAACGCCGCTGTAATATGTGCGGGAATCATGGTGCTTTTGGCAGTTACCTTTATGTTTAAAAATTACCAAAGAGTTTTGCCGCTTACTTTGTCCCTTTGTCTGCTGTTTGCAGTCTGCACTGAAATTTCCGAAATCTTTTTAAAGGCAAATACCCTTGAGATAATTGTCTGCGACAGCGGAGAAAGTCCCTGTGTTGTGCTTTCCGACGGGAAAAGCGCCGTTATAATGGGAACCGGAAGCAGCTATAACTCTGAAACCAGTATTGATAAAGCACTTTCCTCAGCGGGAACGGAGAAGATAAATGCAATTGCCGCCACAAAGTATGATAATATTGTGAGTGTAGAAAATATCGCATCAGAATACGATATTCCAATTGTGATTAACAGCAGTATGAATGAGCTTTTGAGTGGGGAAACAGATGTCCTTAATGTTGGCACAAACGGCGAAAGCGTTGAGTTTTCCAAAAAAGTAAAAGCGGAGTTTTATTCCGATTTTACAGTAATAACCTATAATGATTTCAGAGCTCTTATTGCTTATAACAGCGAGGGAAAAATCTCTTCCATTCCCGGCAGCGAAAAGGGATATAATCTGCTTATCTGTTCGGAAAAACCTCCTGCGGACTATGAAAATTTCGGATTTTCATATATAATAGTAACCTGCGATGAAGATTGCTTTGATGAAAACAAAGGTGAAATATATTCTATAAACGGCAGTAAGGCGGTAACCGGAGAGATGGGCAACATTACGGTTTTCGCACAGGAGGACGGAAGCTTCCGTATAAGGAGGAGCGTTTAAATGGCACGCATAACCGAGCAGAAACTTAAAGAACAGATAAAGAATAAAGACTTTTCCTCACTTTATTTTCTATACGGAGAGGAAAGCTATCTTGTAAAGCATTACGCTTCAAAAATAGTTGAGGGTGCAGTTCCCAAAGGAATGGAAGCTTTTAATCTGCATCTTCTGGACGGAGAAAAAACTACACCCGATGAGATTTTTGAAAAGACGGAGACAATGCCTATGATGGCAGAGCGTATATGCGTAAGCGTCAAAGATATGGATCTTGGGGCACTGGGGCAAAAGGAACTTGATAAGATTTATGAGATAATAAAAGATGTCCCTGAAACCTGTGTGCTTATATTTTGGTACAGCGCAGATAACGACGATAAAAAGTCCACTAAATGGAAAAATGTAATAAAGAAATTTACCGATTGCGGAGAGGTTTTTGAAGCTGCAAAAATGAGTCAGTCCCAGCTTGCTTCTCTTGTTAAGCGAATGGCGAAAAAGCAGGGCTGTGATATTTCTGATACCGACGCTGCATATCTTGCAGGGCTTACAGGGGGAGATATGAACACCCTTTTCAGCGAAACGGAAAAGCTGTGTTTTTACGCTCAGGGTGGAGAGATAACAAGGGATAAAATCGACGAAATCGCTGTAAAATCCGTTGAGGCATCTGTGTTCGATTTGGTGAAAGCCATTGCTGCCGGCAAAAGTGAAAAAGCCTTTTCGGTTCTCAATCTCCTCTTTTCTCAAAAGACCGAGCCTGTTATGATTTTAGGCGCAATAATCGGCAGCTACTGCGATATGTACCGTGTAAGAGCGGCTAAAAACGCAGGTCAGCAGCCGACGGATGTGGCAAATTATTATGGATACAAGGGCAGGGAGTTCAGACTCCGCAACGCTGCAAGGGATTCTGCTTCCCTTTCCGATGAAGCTCTGAGAAGATGTCTTCAGATTCTCTGGGACTGCGACGCACTTTTAAAAAGCAGCCGTACCGATAACCGACTTGCTCTTGAGGAGACGGTGGTAAAGCTTCTCCTTGCTTCAGGAGGCGAAAAGGTATGATAAAAATAGATCAGGCTGTAATCGTTGAGGGAAAGTATGATAAAATCCGTCTTTCCTCAATTTTAGATACAATAATCATCGAGACAAACGGATTCTCTATTTTTAAGGATAAGGAAAAACAGGCTCTTATAAGACTTCTTGCTGAAAAACGAGGGCTTGTTGTAATGACTGACAGTGATTCCGCAGGCTTTAAAATCCGCTCATTTATTTCGGGAATGGTAAAGCCGGAAAAGATAATCCATGTCTATACACCCGATATTTTTGGCAAGGAACGTCGCAAGGAGCATCCGTCCAAAGAGGGAAAGCTGGGCGTTGAGGGTATAGATAACGAGGTGCTCATCAAAGCTCTCGAAAGAAGCGGAATAAAGACAGGGGAATCAGAGGCGAAAGCTCCCGAAGGGCGGCAGATAACAGCCTACGACCTTTATGAGGACGGACTTTCAGGGGGAAAGGACAGTTCCGAAAAGCGCAGAAAGCTTACTGATAAGCTAATGCTCCCCGAGAGGATTTCCACTTCATCCCTTATAAAAATTCTCAATATCACAATGAGCTATGAGGAATACAAGGCTCTTGTAACCGCTCTTTTCTGATGAAAAATGAGCGGTTTTATTTTTTATGTAACTTTTTCGAAAAAACTGCAACTAACTTTATGAGGCGCCGGAAAGGAGGAGTCAAGTGGAGGATTTTGAAAAGCTTTTTTCATGTTACTACGGTACGGTTTATAGTTTTCTTCTGAAAATGACCAATTATCATGATGACATTGCCGCAGAGCTGACACAGGATACATTTTATAATGCATATCTTGCCATAGGTGATTTTAAAGGCAGCTGTAAGCCGGAAACATGGCTTATTGCAATTGCCAAGAACAGATTTTATATGTTTCTCAGAGATAAAAAGAAAGCGACTTTGTCCTTTGAGGAAATAAGCGGAGATACTGCCGACACAGACACTCTTTCGCCTCAGGATGAAACGGTAAAAAGGCAGGTGCTTATTCACGCACGTAAGGTTATTGATTCAATGGAGCCTAAAATGCGTGATGTCATGATTTACCGCATTTATTCGGATATGCCATATGCTCAGATAGGCAGACTGCTTTCGATAAAAGAAAATTCCGCAAAGGTGATTTTTTTCAGAGGCAAGGAAATACTTCGCAAAAGATTAAAGGAGGATTACGGATATGAAATATGAATGCAGTCTTGTAAAAGACGTTGTCTCACTTTATATGGATGACGCTCTCAGCGAAAAAAGCCGTGAGAGTATAGATGAGCATCTTTCTCTTTGCAGCGGATGCAGAAAGTTTTATGATGAATATAGAAGCGATGACGCTGGGGAAGAGCCGGAAAACGATATAAAAACCTTTGTAGCCTTTTCAAAGAAAATAACCGATTACCGTAAAAAACAGATTCTGATTTTTGCCTTAGTTGTGCTGCTGTTTCTCTTTATGACACGTCCGTGGTTCGGTTATGAGGGAGTAAATGATATAGACGGTTTCAGCGTTTTGGCTCAGCCCTTCGGAGCTTTGGGTATCGCCGCTTTTATTGCAGCAGTTTTTTATGATTTTAAGTCCTCTAAAAAACGTATGGCAGCGGGATTTATCGGAATTGCCGGTGTGATATTATCGGAAATATATTATTTTCTCACTATCCCTGCCGGAAGTACTACGGGAATATCTTTCGGACTTTTCGGAATAACGCTTCCCTATCTTCCGGGAATAAGTCTTTCGGAAAGCTTTGAAATGACTACCATATGGTTTTTCTGTGGTTTTGTGATAACTGTTCTCTCCGCTGTTTTCTTTTATCTTTTCTGCCGTAAAATTCAAAAGTAAAATAAAATTTCAGCCGCCGAAGATTTTCGGCGGCTGAAATTTTGTACTATGTTTTCTTTAACTGATTTGTGGAAAATTCCCCCTCCACGCAATACCTATTTTTATTAAGTAATCCCTCGAATTTTACCGTTTCCTATTGAAGAAAATCGTCTTAAGTGGTATCATATTATGAAATATAAACTTCTTGCGGAGGATTCAAGGTGTCAGAAAAAACAGTAGCTCAGGCGGAGCTTCAGCGCCAGAAAAACTATGCCGAAATGGTGCACACAGTGCTTTCGGCGAGAATATCAGGTGAGCCAAAGGCTTTTGTACACACATACGGCTGTCAGGGCAATGTGGCGGACAGCGAGAGAATAAAAGGTATGCTTTCTGAAATGGGCTATACCTTTACTGAAAGTGAAGACGAAGCCGATCTTATTCTTTTCAATACCTGCGCCATAAGAGAACACGCTGAGGACAGAGTTTTCGGCAACGTAGGCGCACTTAAAAGCAAAAAGAAGAGAAATCCCGGCTGTGTTATCGCTCTTTGCGGATGCATGATGCAGCAGTCACAGGTTGCTGAAAGAATTAAAAACAGCTACCGTTTTGTAGATCTTGTTTTCGGCACCCATGTTGTCCATAAACTGCCGGAAATGCTTTATAAAGTCCTCTGCACAGGCAGCAGAGTTTTTGAGCTTCCCCAAAGCAACGGAGTTATCGCTGAGGGACTTCCTGTTTCCCGTGACAGCTCATTTAAAGCGTGGCTTCCCATTATGTACGGCTGCAATAATTTCTGCAGCTACTGTATAGTTCCCTATGTAAGGGGCAGAGAGCGAAGCCGTGATCCCGAGACCGTTGTCAGCGAGGCAAGGGAGCTTGTAAAGCAGGGATATAAAGAAATAACTCTTTTGGGTCAGAACGTAAACTCTTACGGAAAAGATCTACCGAATCCTATAAGCTTTTCTGAGCTTTTAAAGCGTATCAACGATATTGAGGGCGATTTTATAATAAGATTCATGACCTCTCACCCCAAGGATTGCACTCATGAGCTTCTTGATACAATGGCAAGCTGTGAAAAGGCAGCAAGACATCTTCATTTGCCTTTCCAGTCGGGAAACAACAGGGTATTAAAGGAAATGAACCGCCGCTATACAAGGGAAAAATATCTTGAGCTTGTAGAGTATGCAAAGGAGAAAATGCCCGATATCTCACTTACGAGCGACGTAATTGTCGGTTTCCCAGGCGAAACCTATGAGGAGTTTCAGGATACGGTTTCACTTATCCGTGAAGTTGGCTTTACCTCACTTTTCACATTCATCTTTTCACCCAGAGAGGGAACTCCCGCTTATTCGATGGACGACCCTGTTTCTGCTGAGGAAAAGGGTAAATGGTTCCGTGAGATGCTGAAAGTCCAGGAAGAAATTGCAGGAGAGCGCACAGCGAAGCTTGTGGGAACCACTGCAAAGGTTCTTGCCGAAGAGCAGGATGAAAAGGGCTATGTTTCCGGCAGAACAGGCGGAAATGTAATAATCAGATTCAAATGTGATAATCCTGAAAAGGTAATAGGCAATTTTGTAAACGTAAAGGTAACAAATGCCCTTACATGGATTGTCGAAGGCGAACTTATAAGCGATAATTAATTTTGCCTATAGGGCAGAGTTTTTTATAAAAGAAAATGTAAAATAAAAGGAGTACAAACATGAGCGTAGTTGAACTTACAAGACAGCTCGGCGCAGAGATCCAGAAGGATGAGCGCTATCTCAATTTCAGCAAGGCAAGAGAGAACAACGATAAGGATACAGAGCTTAACGATATGATCGGCAAGCTTAACCTTGTTCAGCTTTCATATCAGCAGGAAGCCGGCAAAGGCGACGAAGCAGATGCCGACAAGATGAGCGAGTATGACAAGCAGTTCCGTGAGCTTTATGAGAAGATTATGTCAAACCCCAATATGCTTGCATATGAAGCAGCAAGAAAAGAAGTAGACGACATGATGAACTATGTTATGCAGCTTCTTTCACTTTGCGTAAACGGTGAAGATCCCGCAACATGCGAGCCTGTTCAGGAGCATTCCTGCGGCGGTTCATGCGGAAGCTGCGGCGGTTGCCACTAATTTAAGTCCGCATAAAAGCGGCAATCAAAATTAATTTGACTTAAACAGGAGGAAAAAGAGAATGGCGGAGTACACTCCGATGATGAAGCAATATTTTGAGACAAAGGAGCAGTATCCCGATACCATTCTCCTTTTCCGTTTAGGCGACTTTTACGAAATGTTTTTTGACGACGCCAAGACTGTTTCCAAGGAATTGGAGCTGACCCTTACGGGCAGGGACTGCGGTCAGGCTGAGCGTGCGCCAATGTGCGGCGTGCCTTTCCACAGTGCAGACGGATACATAGCACGTCTTGTGGCAAACGGCCATAAGGTGGCAATCTGTGAGCAGACAGAGGATCCCGCTCTTGCAAAAGGTCTTGTAAAGCGTGAGGTTATCAGGGTTATAACTCCCGGTACGGTAATTGAGAGCAATATGCTCGACGAGTCGAAAAACAACTTTTTAGGGGTAATCTGTTCCGACGAAACCTGCGCCGGACTTTGCTTTGTGGACGTTTCAACAGGTGAAGTGCAGCTTACTGAAATAGACGGCGAAAATTCTCAGAGCAGAATTATCAGCGAGTTCGGACGCTATTCCCCGAAAGAGATACTTGTAAACTCCCATGCGGCTGTGATGCCGGAGCTGAGAAACTTTTTTTCGAAGAAAATCGAAGCGACGGTGGAGCCTTTAAGCGGAGAAAAAACGGATTACGAAAAGTGTCTTGAGGTTGTCAAAAATCATTTCAAAGACTTTTCACTGGATTGTCTTGAGAATGCACACCAGGCGGTATGCGCTTTGGGATGCGCTCTCAGCTATCTTTATGAAACCCAGAAGACAAATCTCGAAAACATAACGGATTTCAGCTTTTACAGCGAATCAGGCTTTATGCAGCTTGACCCCAGCGCAAGGCGAAATCTTGAGCTTACGGAAACCATGCGAAACCGTGAGAAAAAAGGCTCACTCCTTTGGGTTCTCGATAAGACAAAAACCGCCATGGGTAAAAGACTTATAAGAAGCTGGATTGAGCAGCCCCTTGTAAACTGCGCTGCAATAATAAAGCGTCACAACGCTGTTGAAGAGCTTGTAATGAACATGGTTTTAAGAAGCGAGATCATTTCTCTTTTAACGGATGTATACGATATTGAGCGTCTGCTTACAAGAATTGTTTACGGCTCAGCAAATGCAAGGGAGCTTCGATCTCTTGCCTATACAGTGGAGCATACAGCGCCCATAAAGGAGCGCCTTGAGGGATGCTTTTCAATGCTCTTAGGCGAAATCAGAAAGGATGTTGACACCCTCGAAGATGTCCACGATCTTATCGATGCCGCAATAACGGAAGATCCGCCATTTTCAGTGCGTGAAGGTGGACTTATAAAGGACGGTTTCAGCGAAGAGCTTGATTCACTCAGAGAAATTGTCGGCGGCGGCAAGGAGTACCTTGCTAAAATCGAGGAAAAAGAGCAGGAGCGCACAGGTATCAAAAAGCTTAAAATCGGCTATAACCGTGTGTTCGGCTATTATATCGAGGTCACAAACTCATATAAAGAGCTTGTACCACCTGAATACATAAGAAAACAGACTCTTGCAAACTGTGAGAGATATATTACTCAGGAGCTTAAGGAGCTGGAATCAAAGGTTCTGGGAGCTCAGGAGAGAATAGTGCAGCTTGAATATCAGATTTTCTGCGATGTAAGGCAGAAAGTTTCCGAACAGCTTCACAGAATACAGAAAACCGCAAAGGCAGTTGCAAAGCTCGATGTACTGTGTTCATTTGCAGAGGCAGCGGTTTCGGGTAATTTTGTAAGACCCGATATTGACGACGGAGATGTTATCGAAATAAAGGACGGACGACATCCGGTAGTTGAAAAAATGCTGGACGGCGCTCCTTTTGTTCCCAACGATACGCTTCTTGATTGCGGCGAAAACCGTGCGGCAATTATCACGGGACCCAATATGGCGGGTAAATCCACATATATGCGTCAGGTAGCGCTTATTGTCCTCATGGCGCAGATAGGCTCTTTCGTACCGGCTTCAAAGGCGAGAATAGGTATAACTGACAGTATCTTTACCCGTGTAGGCGCTTCCGATGACCTTGCGGCAGGACAGTCAACGTTTATGGTTGAAATGAGCGAGGTCGCTGCGATACTTTCACAGGCAACTTCAAAGAGCCTTATTATCCTTGACGAAATCGGCAGAGGAACTTCCACCTTTGACGGGATGAGCATTGCACAGGCTGTTTTAGAGTATGTATGCGATAAAAGGAAGCTTGGAGCAAAGACTCTTTTTGCAACCCATTACCATGAGCTTACCGAAATGGAAAACACCATTGAAGGAGTTAAGAATTACAATATAGCTGTCAAAAAGCGTGGCGACGATATTACATTCCTGAGAAGAATAGTAAGAGGCGGAGCCGACGGCAGCTATGGTATAGATGTTGCAAAGCTTGCGGGAATACCCGGTACTGTTGTCAAGCGTGCAAGGATAATACTTAAAGACCTTGAAGAAAACGGCCACGAAACTCAGCATATACCCGCAGCGGTCACAGTAGAGGAAGAAGAGCCGGAAGAAAATCTTCAGCTTTCACTTATTCCCGATTCTTCAAACGAGATTGTGGAAAAACTTAAAGAGATAGATATAAACACACTTACACCTATTGAAGCCATGTCAAAGCTCTATGAGCTTATAAAGTTGGCGGATAAATAGGGAATAAGTCAATAGTTATATATAACAGTAAGTAAGCGTCAGATGAAGCTGTCTTATTACTTCAAACTGTTTTAGACAGTATTATTAGTTCCTGAAAGGAGGAAAACCGCAATGGGCAGAATAAACGTTTTGCCACGACATATAGCCGAGCTTATAGCCGCCGGAGAAGTAGTTGAGCGGCCTTCCTCAGTTGTTAAGGAGATAATGGAAAACTCCATTGACGCAGGTTCAAAAAACGTAACAATCGAAATAAAGCACGGTGGAATTACATATATACGCATAACTGACGACGGCTGTGGAATGGATGCTGAAGATGTACGCAAGGCATTCATAAGCCATGCCACAAGTAAAATCGCCACCGAAGAGGATCTTGCCGGAATCGGTACTTTAGGTTTCAGAGGTGAGGCTCTTGCTTCCATTGCCGCCGTTGCCAAGGTTGAGGTAATGACAAGACCCGACGGCGACGTTATGGGTACAAGATATTCCATTGAGGGCGGAGAGGAAAAAGAGCTTTCCGAAGCAGGATGCCCTGCGGGAACCACCCTTATAATCCGTGATATTTTCTACAATACCCCGGCGAGAATGAAATTCTTAAAAAAGGATGTCACTGAGGGAAACTCCGTGGCAGGGGTAGTTGACAGAATCGCCCTTTCTCATCCGGAGGTAAGCATACGCTTTATCCGTGACGGAAAGCAGCAGCTTTTGACTCCGGGAAACGGAAGATTAGGCGATACTATTTATGCAATTTTCGGCAGAGAGTTTGCTATGGGACTTCTGCCCGTTGACTATAACCTTTCAGGAGTCGGCGTAAGGGGATATATCTCAAAGCCTGTTGCCTCAAGAGCTAACAGAGCCATGCAGTTTTTCTTTATTAACGGCAGACTTGTAAAGTCTGTAACTGCTATGAGCGCAATGGAAAACGCTTACCGTGACAGTATAATGATCGGTAAATTTCCCGCCTGTGTTCTTCACCTTACAATGCCCAATGAATGTGTTGACGTAAATGTGCATCCGGCTAAAACCGAGGTGCGTTTTGCCAATGAAAAGCAGGTTTATGAAGCGGTTTACTATGCCGTAAAAAGCTGCCTTTCAAAGGATTTTTCAAAGCTGGAGGTGCGCCTTTCTCAAAATAGCCGTCAAAGCGACCTTTTAAAGCCTCCTGTAAAGGAGCAAAAAGGTGAGCAGATAAGAATGACCGCCGCTGAGTTTAGAGAAAAATTTACGCCCCAGGCTGAAAATAAAAAAGAGAGAACTTTTTTTGATGAGAAGCCTATAAAAAGTGAAAACACTTTTGTTCCCGAAAAGAAAAAGGAAATCCCAAAACCGGAACCTGTAAAAAAGGAAGAAGTAAGGGGAAGCGAAAAATCCGTTTTTATCTCTGACAGTACAAAACCTGTATATAAAAAGGATATTTCTGAGAACGAACCCGTTTCAACTCTTTCAGATTATTACAAAAAGCTGGATAAGAAAAAAGAGGAAAAAGAGAAGTTCCCAGCGGCAGTTCCGACAAATGCAAAAGAAGAGGTAAAATCTGAATTTGCCGAGAAAAAACAGGAAAGCTCAGAATCTGAAAACTTGAAGACAGTTTCCGAAGAAAAAACGGAAGTATCTTCCAAAAAGGAAGAAACTGCCATTCCCACTTTCAGAATAGTAGGCGAAGCTTTCAAAACCTATATTTTTGTTGAGTGTGAGGGAGAACTGCTTATAGTTGACAAGCACGCTGCCCATGAGAGAATGATATACGAAAAGCTTAAAAGGGAAGCTGAGCATTTCAGTCAGGTGCTTTTAAAGCCTGTTACAATAACTCTCAGCAAAGAGGAATATTCGGTTATTATGGAAAACCTTGAGGAGTTTTCAAAGGCGGGATTTTCCGTTGAAGATTTCGGCTTCGGCACTGTAATTGTCCGTGAAACTCCAATGGAGCTTGACAGCGAAAGCATAACGGAAATTGTGTGCGAGCTTGCCGCCGCTCTTGCCTCTAATAAGATAGATGTAAGAAGCAGCAAAACCGATTGGCTTTACCATTCCGTAGCCTGCCGCAGCGCAATAAAGGCGGGAGATGCTACAACGGACTATGAGATGAAAAAGTTCATTGGAGAGCTTTTAAAAAATCCCGATATAAAATACTGTCCTCACGGACGACCGGTAATGATAAAGATGACCAGAAACGAGCTCGAAAAGAGCTTTGGCAGAATACAGTAAAAAGGAGGATGCCCCTTGCCGGAAAAAATAAATATTGCAGCGGTTGTAGGTCCTACTGCGTCGGGCAAGACGGCTCTTGCGGCATCCCTTGCTAAAAAGTTTGGCGGAGAGGTAGTTTCTGCCGATTCAATGCAGATATATAAAGGCATGGATATAGGAACGGCAAAACCCCATGAAGATGAAATGCTGGGAGTACCTCATCATCTTCTGGGATTTGCGGAGCCTGACGAAAAATTCAGCGTAGCATCCTTTAAGGATATGGCAGGCAAATGTATTGCGGAAATAGCAGCAAAGGGGAAGCTTCCTTTTGTTGCAGGCGGAACGGGACTTTATATTGATTCGCTCCTTCAAAATATCGAGTTTACCCCTGCAGAGACTGATTTTGAGCTTAGAAAAAGTCTTTTTGACAAAGCGGAAAAAGAGGGAGTGCAGAGCCTTTTGGACGAGCTGCGGACAGTGGACCCCAAATCCGCCGAAGTTCTCCATGAAAATGACCTTACACGAATAGTAAGGGCTTTGGAGATATATAAGCTTACGGGAGTTACCGCCACAAGGCAAAAGGAACTTTCACGGCTTAAGGAAACTCCCTATAACAGTGTTTATATAGGTTTGGATGCCCGTGACAGGAATTATCTTTACGACCGTATAAACTTGAGAGTTGACATTATGATGAAAAAGGGACTCCTTGAAGAGGCGGAGGAGTACTGGCAAGGAAATCCCAGCGGGACAAGTGTACAGGCAATAGGATATAAGGAATTGAAGCCTTACCTTGACTCAGAAAAGAGCCTCGAAGAATGTGTGGAGCTATTAAAGCAGTCCACAAGAAGGTATGCAAAAAGACAGCTTACCTGGTTCAGAAGAAACAAGGATATACACTGGCTATATATTGACGAAAATACACCTGAAGAGCTTATAGAAAAAGCCTCTGATATAATAAACAGGAGTTTTTACAATGAACAGCAGGACAATGGAAAAAGTTAAAAGGGCTGTTGCTGTTTTTGCAGGAATCAGCCTGCTGGCATATATAGGTTATCAGATATATGCAATATCATTTAATCCCTATGTTACTGAAACGGCATATGTTTATGACACACGTGATACAATAGATGCCAAAGCGGTAGTAATCCGTGATGAGTCATATATAAAAAACAGCACACCGGGAACAGTGGTTTCAATTGCCGCTGACGGAAAGCGTGTTGCAAAGGACGATGCAGTTGCCCTTATTTTTTCGGATGAAGCGGGAGCTGAAAACTACAATCAGATATTAAAGATTCAGGAAGAAATTGAGTATTACCAGATAATGAGTAATAAATCCGATGTAGGAACCATCGATGCAACACTTCTTGATGAAGAGATAAAGAAGAATTTCGACAAATGTCTTGATATCATAGATAAAGGCGATTTTGCTGATTTTTCACAAAGTGCAAAAGATGTTGCAGGAAGCATTACAAGCCGTCAGATTGCAATAGGTACGGCAATAGATTTCGATGCAAAAATCACAGAGCTGAGCAATGAGCTTGCCGCTTTAAAGGGAGCAAAAAGCAATTATAATACAATATCCGCACCGGTTTCAGGGTATTATATAAGCGTAATTGACGGATATGAAACTGCTGCTAATTACGACAGCGTATCCTCTTTAATGCCTAAGGATGTAGATAATATAATTGCCGCAAAGCCCAATATTCCTTCCGATGCAATGGGAAAAATCGTCGGCAGATTTGACTGGTACATAGTCTGCAACGTGCCGACGGAAAGCACTGTGGGACTTGAAATTGACGAAACCATAAAAGTCAATTTTCCGAACTCTTCTGTAGGAGAGGTTTCCGCAGTTATTGATACCATTAATGACGGCGGCGAGGGTACAAGCACAGTTATACTCAGAGCCAATGAAATGAGTGAAGACATAACCCACCTTAGATTTGAAGATGTACAGATCATTAAAAATGAATATAAAGGATACAGAGTTTCAAACGAGGCAATACGCAAGGTGGACGGAGAAATGGGCGTTTATGTACTCAGCGGAAACCGTATAAAATTCCGTAAGATAAAGATACTTTATTCCACTGAGGAATATTCGGTAGTGGAGAAAGTAAATCCCGAGGAAGAACCGGGATATTTGAGAATATATGATGAAATAATTATAAAAGGGAAGGATTTGTATGACGGAAAAGTTGTTGGATAAAGGCTTTGAAAGAGTCGGAGAAAATCTTAAAGCCGTAAGGGAAAACATCGCCGAGGCGGCTGTAAGAAGCGGCAGAAAGCCGGAGGAAATAAAGCTTATGGCGGTTACAAAAACCGTTGAGCCTGAATATATTAATTATGCCATTTCCCAGGGCATTGATCTTATAGGCGAGAACAAGGTGCAGGAATTTATGTCCAAAAAGGAATTTCTGAATCTTGAAAACTGCGAAGCTCATCTTATCGGACATCTTCAGACAAACAAGGTGAAAAAGATAGTGGGCGAAGTGAGCATGATACAGTCTCTTGACAGTCTGCATCTTGCCGAGGAAATCTCAAACCGATCAAAAGCTTTGGGAATAGTAACCGACGTTCTTATTGAGGTCAATATCGGAGGTGAGGACTGCAAAACGGGACTCGAAATGTCAAAGCTTGAGGAGCTTATTTATGCGGCTGCTGAAATGCCGGGCATAAAGGTAAAGGGTCTTATGACTGTTCCGCCCTTTTCAGAGGACAGCGAGCAGGCAAGAGGATTTTTTAAAAATATGTATAAACTGTTTATTGACATGAGAAGCAAAAAAATAGATAATATCAGTATGGATATTCTGTCTATGGGAATGTCCGGCGATTATTGCCAGGCTGTTGAAGAGGGTTCAACTCTTGTACGTGTAGGTTCGGCGATTTTCGGCAACAGAAGATACTGATAAAATACACTTTTCAAAAACAGATAAGGAGGATTTTGAAATGGAGTTTATTGATAAAATCAAGAGGATTGTAAATTCATCAGACGAAGATTATTATGATGATGAAGAGTTTGAGGGTACAGAAGATATGGAAGACGAATACGAAGAGTATGAAAAGCCTGCTCCCAGAAGAGTAGAGCGTGTTGCTTCCAATACAGATAAAGTTGTAAACATCAACACAACCGCACAGGTTCAGGTTGTTCTTGTACAGCCCGAGCAGTTTGAGGATGCTCAGTCAATTGCCGATCACCTTAACGCAAGAAAGACAGTTGTTCTCAACCTTGAGTCTGCCGACAAAGAGGTTTCAAGAAGAATTGTTGACTTCCTCAGCGGTGTTGCCTATGCAAACAGAGGTCAGGTAAAGAGAGTCGCCAAAAAGACATTTATGATAACTCCTTATGATGTTGATGTTATAGGCGGAGATATTCTCGACAAGCTTGAAAACAACGGAATGTTTTTTGATTGATTTTTGATTGGGGGTAGTGAATTATGTTAACTCCTGCACAGGTCAGGAATCACCAGTTTTCCGCTTCAGGCAGAGGCACATATCGTGCTTCCGAGGTAGATGACTTTTTTGCATCGGTCTGCGAATCCTATGAGCAGATGTTCCGTGAAAACGGTGAGCTTCTTAAAAAGATAGGACTTCTTGCCGATAAGGTTGAAGAATATAAAAGCGATGAGGACAATATAAGAGAAGCGCTTCTCACCGCTCAGAGAATGGCAAATAAAATTATCAGCGACGCTAAAGCCGATGCTGAGAAGAGACTTACCGATGCATCACAGAAGGCAGAGCAGATAACAACTGAAGCTCAGCAGAAAGCGGATGATACAATTACTTCCGCACAGTCTACATCAGAGCTTCTGCTTTCCGAGAGCAAGAAAAATGCTCAGGCAATTATTGATGAGGCTCAGCGTAAGGCTGATGAGCGTATAAATGAAGTTAAGCGCAGCGTAACACACGAAACTCTTGTTCTTGAAATGACTAAGAGGGAAGTCAGCGAGTTCCGTGCAAGTCTTGTTGCCATGTATAAAAATCACATTGAGCTTATTAATAAAATCCCCTTTATTGTGGAGAGCGAAAGCGAACCTGAAAATAAAGAGGAGAGTGCTCCTGTCTTTGAGCAGGCAAACGAGCAGAAGCCCGAGCCTGTTTCAGCAGATGAGAGCATAGCTTCCAATGCTGATGAAAGCGCTGAGGCTACTTTAGCTGACAGTGAAAACGAGACTATAGCTGAAGAGCCGGTTCCCGAAGTTCAGTATACTGCTGAAGCCGAGGAAACAGCACAGATAGCAGAGACAGTACAGACAGCTGAAAGCTTTGAAACACCTTCCAACGAGGAGGATAACGGAATAGCAGGCGGAGAATTTGCCGTTAATCTCGACACAGTAGTGGATGTTGACGATGCTTCCGGAGATTTATCCGATGAGTATGAAGCAGAAGACGACGATGACGACGAGGGATACGAGACAATTTCTCAGGACAGTTCCGATAAAGATGATTACGGCGAGGAGCCGATTTCTTTCAGAAATCTTTTCAAGAGAAAATAAAGAGGTTTACTTATGTTGCAGGCAGTTACATTTGGAGTTATAGCGCTTTTGACCGTTATTGACCAGATAATTAAGTATGTGGTTGATTTATATTTAAAGCCCATTGGAACAGCAGGATTTATTCCCGGTGTAAGACTTAATTATCTTGAAAATACAGGTGCAGCATTCGGCTCACTTACGGGAAATACAACTTTGCTTTCCGTTTTAACGGCAGTGGTGCTTGTAGCTCTGCTTATAGCTTTGGGAAGAAAATTTTTTGATTCAAAAATTCTTCACTGGAGTATTGTACTTATAACCGCCGGCGGTATAGGCAATCTTATTGACCGTATTTTCAGAGGATATGTCATAGATTATTTTGAGTTTACCTTTTTCAAATTTCCTGTTTTCAATTTTGCCGATTGTCTTGTGACTGTCGGAGCCGCTGTGGCTATTGTATATCTTGTATACGATATTATTGTAACTGCGAAAAAGGAAAAGGCTGAAAAAGCCGCAAAGGAAAAGGAAAATGATTGAGGGCGCAATTTTCAGTATACCGGAAGAGCTTAGCGGAAGCCGTATAGATAAATGCATTTCGCTGCTTGTGGCTGATGTAACCCGTTCACGGGCTCAGCAGCTTATTGAAAGCGGAGATATAACAGTTAACGGTAAGCCTGCGGGAAAGAGCTTAAAGGTAAACGCAGGGGACAGAATCTGCATAAATATGCCTGACCCGGAGCCTATTGAGGCAGTGCCCGAGAATATTCCCCTTGATATACGCTATGAGGATGAATATTTGCTTGTGGTAAATAAGCCAAAGGATATGGTAGTTCATCCCGCAGCGGGAAATTATACGGGTACATTGGTAAATGCTCTGCTTTATCACTGCGGCGACAGCCTTTCGGGGATAAACGGAGTAATGCGTCCGGGAATAGTGCACAGAATAGATAAGGATACAAGCGGGCTTCTGATGGTAGCCAAAAACGACTTTGCCCACAGGAGCCTTGCCCAGCAGATAAAGGAACATTCATTCCGCCGTGAATATCAGGCGGTGGTTTACGGAAGATTCAAGGAGCCCGAGGGAGTTGTGGATGCTCCTATCGGACGAAATCCATCTGACAGAAAAAAGATGGCTGTCACAATGAAAAATTCCCGTCATGCTGTTACCCACTATGAGGTGATACGGGAGTATGCATCTTTCAGTCATATGCGTCTGCGCCTTGAAACAGGCAGAACCCATCAGATAAGGGTTCATATGGCTTATTTGGGACATCCCGTTGCAGGGGATCCCGTTTACGGCCCTAAAAAAGTTATTAAGGAATTGGGCGGTCAGTGTCTCCATGCGGGACTTATTGGCTTTGTCCATCCTAAAACCGGCGAATACATGGAAATTACCAGTGAACTGCCGGAATATTTCACAAGCTTTTTAAGGAAAATTGAGAATGAAAAAAGATAACGACAACGTGTTTTCAAAATGGCTTGTTGTGTCGGATATTGACGGAACCCTTAACAATAAGTTCCGTTTTATGCCAAGGCGCAATTATAACGCAATCAAGTCATTTACCGAAAAAGGCGGAAATTTTGCTCTTGCTTCAAGCCGTGCCAAAGTTTCACTGGAGAGAAACTACAAGCGTCTGCCTGATAACTCCACACCTGCCATTGTAATGACCGGTTCGGGTATTTACGATTTTAAGAAGCAGGAATGGCTTTGGTATAACGAAATCGGCAAAACCGGAAAGGATTTGGTCAGGAGTATTTATTACCGTTTTCCTTTCGTGGAGATTGAGATTTTTACAAAAGATGTAGTCTATATTCTCCGTGAAGGGCTGTTTTCATCTTTGCAGGTTTACGGCGACAGGCTTCCTCATAAATATTGCAGAAGCATTGAAGAAGTGCCTGATAGTGAATGGGGCAAGGTTATTTTTCTTACGCTGCCTGTTTTTTGCGGAAAGCTCCTTAACCGTTCCCGTGAGGAGGGTGGCAGAAAGCTTTACTTTACACGTACCTCACCGATTTCCTTTGAAATGATCGAAAGAGGTTCAGGTAAAGGTCATGCAGTGAGAAAACTTGCAGAAATTATGGGCATTGATATGTGTAATACCGCCGCAATCGGAGATTACTATAATGATGAGGATATGCTCTGTTCCGTGGCGCTTCCGGCGGCCTGCGGTCAGGCTCCGAAATATATAAAGTCAATTGCGAAATACCAGGCGTGCCACTGTAATAAGGGTGCAGTCGGGGATTTCCTTGAATACATTGAAGATAATTTGCAAAGGCAAGGAGGAATTAAATTGGACGCACAGCTTAAAAAATCACTTCAGGTTACTGCGTGCAAAGTAAGAA
Source organism: uncultured Oscillospiraceae bacterium (assembly GCA_958366985.1). GTDB lineage: Bacteria > Bacillota > Clostridia > Oscillospirales > Acutalibacteraceae > UMGS263. The sequence goes on along the minus strand of CATXDC010000004.1, from coordinate 69,692 downwards.
TGGGCGTTATAGAGGGTACTTTTAACGCCAAATCGGGACATCCCGGCGGCTCTCTTTCAGTAGCCGATATACTGACTTATCTGTACTTTGCCGAGATGCATGTGGATCCTAAGGATCCCGCTTCTCCGGAGAGAGACAGATTTGTCCTTTCAAAGGGACATACAGCTCCCGCACTTTATTCCGCTTTAGCGCTCAAGGGCTTTTTCCCCTTTGAGGAAATTAAGACCCTTCGTAAGAGCGACTCAAGACTTCAGGGACATCCCAGCATGAAGATGACTCCCGGCGTTGATATGAGCACAGGCTCTCTCGGTCAGGGAATTTCAACAGCCGTTGGTATGGCTCTGGGCGGAAAACATGACGGCAGCAGCTATCGTGTTTATACAGTTCTCGGTGACGGTGAACTTGGTGAAGGTCAGGTTTGGGAGGCTGCAATGTTCGCAGCAGCAAAGAAGCTTGATAATCTTGTAGCTGTTATAGATAACAACAATCTTCAGATTGACGGAACACTTGAAGAAGTTAACTCCGTATATCCCATAGCTGAGAAGTTTGCGGCTTTCGGCTGGAATGTAATCGAAATCGACGGCCACGACTTTGATCAGATTGATGCAGCTTTCAAAGCAGCTAAAGAATGTAAAGGCAAGCCCACAGCGATTGTTGCAAAGACAATCAAAGGCAAGGGAGTTTCCTTTATGGAGGATCAGTGCTCATGGCACGGAACAGCTCCCAATGCAGAGCAGTATGAAACAGCAATGGGCGAATTAAAGGCCGCTTTGGCAGAACTGGAGGCGTAAATCATGGCAGATGTAATTAAAAAGGCAACCCGTGAGGGATACGGAGCAGCCCTTGTAAAGCTGGGCGAAAAGTATGATAATCTTATTGTCATGGACGCCGACCTTGCAGCGGCTACAAAGACAGGTATGTTCAAAAAGGCATTTCCTGATAAGTTCTATGACGCAGGTATTGCCGAGAGCAATATGATTGGTATTGCAGCAGGACTTGCAGCAACAGGACACATTGTTTTTGCAAGTTCCTTTGCAATGTTCGCAGCAGGCAGAGCTTTTGAGCAGGTCAGAAACTCAATCGGATACACTCACCTTAACGTAAAAATCGGCGCAACTCATGCAGGTATTTCCGTTGGTGAGGACGGAGCCAGCCATCAGTGCTGTGAGGATATCGCACTTATGCGTACAATCCCCGGCATGGTAATTCTGAATCCTGCCGATGATGTTGAGGCAGAGAAGGCAGTTTTCGCTGCTGCAGAGTACGAAGGACCTGTTTACCTGAGATTTGGCAGACTTGCAGTGCCGAGAATCTTTGACGAGGACTATGATTTCCAGATCGGTAAGGGCGTTGAGCTTACCGAGGGCAACGATGTTGCAATTATCGCAACAGGCCTTATGGTAAACGAAGCTCTCATGGCAGCAGAAGAACTCAAAAAAGAGGGGATCAATGCAAGGGTTATCAACATGGCTACAATTAAGCCTCTTGATAAGGATATCGTAATCAAAGCCGCTAAAGAGACAGGCGCAATCGTAACAGCTGAGGAGCACAACGTAATCGGCGGACTCGGCGGAGCTGTTTCTGAGGTCATTTGCGAGAACTATCCTGTTCCCGTTGTAAAGCTTGGCGTTGAGGATACATTCGGACGTTCAGGCCCCGCAGTAGAACTTCTTCATCTTTACGGCCTTGATGCTGAGCACATTGTCGCAAAGGCAAAGCAGGCAATCGCTATGAAGAAATAAGTTATATTGTTTATAATATAACAAAAAATATCATAAAATTGTGCTAACCCCGGAGTGCAGACTCCGGGGTTTTTCCTATGTGAAAATATGCCCCAATTAGTTTTTAATAGTTCAAAAGTTAAATTTTTTCAACGAATTATTATAAATTATTAATAATCAATTACTTTTTGGAACGTTATTTGAATTTGCTTTATTTATATAGTAAATTAAATTTAACAGAAAATAACGGTAACATATAGTAACGAATTATCAACGCTGCATTGACAGGGGGAGAACTTATGAAATACATAAAATACCTTATTGCTTTAATCACCTTTCTTGCAGTGGCGATATGTACAGGTGAATTTTACCAGATTCATGTCTCTGAATCCGGCGGCGGTGATTTTGCAGTATTTTCTCTCGATGAAGACGCTGATTTAAAGGAATTTTACGAATGTGTTCAAAATACTGCTGAGGAAAATAAAATATCAGCTGTCTGCAAAACCATAAATTCCGCAGGAAGCGGATTACAGTCAAAAATAACTTATTATTTTTCAGATTTAAATTCTGCCGATGAATATGCGGGTACTCTTAAAATAAAAGAAGGATATTCTAAAAGTCTCTTTTTAAACGGCACAAATATTGTGTTTGATGAAATTACAAAGTGTTCCCAGGACGGAGATGTATACATTGAGCTTATTGGAAGCAAAAACTCCTCACAGGCGTTTGTTGATTCAATGAGTGAAAAGTATGACGTCAGTATGCAGTCCTTGAAAGGGGAAAGAGCTGGATATTATTCTTCGGAAGCTTTTATAATTCAGATTGTACTTTGGGTTATCGCCTGTGCAGTCATTGCTGTTCTTGCTTTATATGAATCTATGATGGTTCAGAAAGAAACAGCAGTGCGCTGTTCTCTCGGTGAAAATCCTTTTAAAATATATTTAAAAAAAGTGATAAAAGATTCGGCTGTTTTAACTTTGCTGTTTTTCGCCTCGTTCCTCTTTTCTTCTGTTTTTACAAATTCGCTGTTTGCTTTCGGCATTTCTGCGGTTCTCTTTGGGGCTTTGCTTTTGGTAAATGCTCTTGCGCTTTTGCCTATTTTGCGTGTGAAAATAGATAAGGCTTTCAGCGGTGTTGCAGGTTCGCTTTCTCTGCTTTCCGCCAGTTATACTCTTAAACTGATTACCTGTGTTTTAACTGTTCTTGTTGCGGCTATGACAATAGGCAGTGTCTCCGAGGTTATGAAGATTAAAAAGCAGGGAGACTTTTTTGAACAGTATAAAGATTATTCCTATATTCAGATGCTGCCTAAAAAAGGAACATTGAACGCTAAAGAGCCTGTTGCAACTGTGAAATATCGCTTGCAGAAAGAGTTTTTTGAAAATACACTTTTGCAGACTCATTACACAAATCTTTTGGGACTCAGCGATGGAGTAGAACGTGAACTGATTTTATGCAACCGAAACGCAAAGGATAATCTCCTTAAAGCCATTTCCGGTTTGACGGAAGAAAAAATCAGTGAAGAAAAAATGTATATTATTACGCCGAATTATCCGGGGTATGAAAATGATACCGAATTTGCACAGCCGGATTTGACTGGTACGCAGGGCTATTTCTTCCGCCATGACTATGAAGTGGAAACGGTTCCTTATGAATCGGATGTTTATCTTACGGCCACAAACGGCAGCGCAGACAAGATAGGATGTGAAGTTTATAAAAATCCTGTTATTCTTTTCAGTAATCTTGATGAGAGCAAGCTGAGTATACCGAACGATGCCGGAACATTTAAAGGAATAGATGAAGAAACGGGCGTTGAAATCTGGGACGGAGGTTTAGATTCGCCTTATTATGACCAGTTTTTGATGTTTAAGGTTACTGATTCAGAGATTCAGGAGTTTTTGGATAAATATAATCTGGAACTAAGCGGCGGCACTTACAGTAAAGTAAATGTTTATGAAAACTTTGAAGCAGAACATGAGCGGGCTGAGAAAATGATGGGAATTTTCCTTGTTTTATTTTTAGTTCTTTTCTTCCTGGAAACGGCTCTTATAAGCACTGTCATAAGACTTGATTACAGTGTTAATGCCAAGGAACTGGCGATTAAAAAAGTGCTTGGATACTCTGTGTTTGAAAAAAACAGGAAAATTTTTATAATTACAATAGGAGTAATGGCTCTCGGAATAATAACGTCAGTTGTAATAAGCTCGGTTTACAAAATTGCAAATCCGTTTACCGTTGCCGTAGGATGCGGGATTCTTTCAGCGGCAGAGATAATCATAATTGTATGGAATATCATAAAGACGGAAAAAGCACAGCTTGTAAAAATTTTGAAAGGAGGCAGCTTATGATAGAAATTAAAAATCTTTCAAAATCATTTGGAGAGAAAAAACTCTTTGATAATTATTCCCTGCAAATAGATGACGGAGAATTTGTAATTTTCACCGGCGTGAGCGGATGCGGAAAAACTACCCTGCTCAATATGATAGGTTCACTGGAAAGGGTCGACAGCGGAGAGATAACAGTTGACTCAATGGATATAACGAAAAAGAAAAATCAGCGTGAGTACCTTAAGAGAAAGGTAGGATTCCTCTTTCAGAACTTCGCACTGGTGGATAACAAAACCGTTGAAGATAATCTTAGACTCGTAAAGAACGATTGCCGCAGTGGAGTTTCAATAGAAGAGGCGCTTAAAATGGTGGGACTTTCGGATAAAGCCAAACAGAAAGTGTACAGTTTGTCCGGAGGAGAACAGCAGAGAGCAGCTTTGGCGAGGCTTATTGTAAAGAAATGCGACTGCGTTCTTGCTGATGAGCCAACCGGTTCTTTGGACAGAAAAAATGCTGATGCTGTATTTTCGATACTTGAAAAAATAAACGAAAGCGGAAAAACAGTTATAATGGTAACTCATGACGAATCATTTAAACAGAAAGGCAAAAGGGTGATTGAACTATGAACAGCAAAGAAGAAAAAAACACTTTTAAAAGGGGATTGGCAATTGTTCTTGCGGTTCTGTTAGTACTTTTCGCCGTTTATAATGCCGTATGGTTTGCATACAGAGAGATAAGGTATTCTCCCTTTACCGAAAATGTCCCTAAAACCTACGGCGTATATCTGACCTCCAAAGATGATATAAGTTACTCTGTTTCAAAACCGTCTTATCTAAGCTTTACCGGTAATCTTGCTTTGACAGATGAAAAGACAACGGAAGGACTTATTATTTGGCCTGAATTCCCGTCAGGTTACAAATATGCAGCCCTAATTGAAGCTCGCACTGAAAAGGAAAACGGTAAAGAGGTTCCTGTATTGGTGCCTATAATGATTGACAAAGATGGAAATTGGGTGGATGACAGCGGTTATTTGGGAAAACGTGAGAAAGAGAAATTTAATGAAAAGCAGGAAGATATAAAAGAATGGCTGCATCTTGCAAACGAAATGTGGAATTTAGAGGAATGAAATTTAAATAAGCAAAAGTTAATGACCTTGACCGAAAATGTTTTATTATTTTCAGTCAAGGTCATTTATTGCCATATACTTTTTGCTGTGGTATAATTACTGTACATGCAAAAATTTTGTGTAAAATATTCAATGGCGAAAGTGGGTTTTGAGGTATGAATATTAACGATATTTCAGTTTGGGAAAAGCTTCAAAAGCTGCTTACATGGGAGCAGATTGGTGAATTTAAGGGTAAAAAAGTGCTCGATTTCGGAAGCGGTAATGGTATAACGGCATCCCATTACGGTGCCGAAAATCAGGTCACGGCTATTGAACCGGATGAAGAAACCGTAAAGAACAGATGTACTGAAAATATTTATGAGCAAATCTGCGGAAGTCTTGATGAACTAAAAACATTTGAAGATGAAACTTTTGACGTAATACTCTGTCATAATGTTTTGGAATATGCGTCAGAAGAAAGAACAGCTATTATAAATGAGTTTGCTAGAGTCATTAAAAAAGGTGGCACATTATCTATACTTAAACATAATAAACCGGGACGTATAATGCAGATGGTTGTACTGCTCAACAATTTTTTTTATGCATTAGAACTTCTTGACGGTAAAAGCAGTAAAGCTGAAAAATACGGAAGCATAGATTATTACGATGATGAAGATATTATAAAATGCTGCAAAAAGTTTTCCATAAAGAAAATATATGGAATGAGAACCTTTTGGGATTTGCAGCAAAATCAGGATATACAGAAAAATGATGAGTGGCAAAGGGATATGCTTGAAGCAGAGCGTCGTGTAAGTGAAATTGAAGAGTTCAAAAATATAGCCTTTTTCCATCATATATTGCTTTCAAGAGACAAATAAAAAAACTGAGTCTGAACGCAAAATGCGCCTGAAAACAGTCATTGAAATATATTTATATAAAAGCCGACCGCAGGGAGGCGAACTGCAAAAGAGTGATAGCGACCGAGAGCCGTAGTGAGTGCGTTTACAAACGAACAGGCGAAGAGAGCGTAGTCTTTTGCGGAAGAGGAGGAGCAGCGTCATGAGTGCGCTCTGATTTTTGAAAAAAATCGGAGCAAGCGATACAAAGCTTGCTCCGACGTGGAAATTTTAATTAATGAAATACCAGCTTTAATGCGAGTGAGAAGCAAAAATAAAAGGCTAAACCTGGAACGCAAAATGCGTCCAGGCTCAGCCTGGTGCGGATAACAGGAATCGAACCTGCATGGATTGCTCCGCTAGATCCTAAGTCTAGTGCGTCTGCCAGTTCCGCCATATCCGCATGACAACTTATATATTATACCAAACCTGCACGGAAAGTCAATTGCAGCTTTGGAAAAAATATAACGGAGGAAAAACAATGGAACAGCTTAAATCAAGATGGACGGATAAAGTGGATAAAAACTGTCCTTTGCCGGAATATCCGAGACCGCAGCTGAGAAGAGAGCGGTGGAAAAATCTTAACGGAAAATATAATTATGCGATTTTGCCATGTACAATAAAAAGACCACAGAGATTTCAGGGTGAAATACTTGTTCCCTTCGGTGTAGAAAGTTATCTTTCGGGGGTTGGCAAGACTCTTAATGAGAATCAAAATCTTTGGTATGAGCGTACCTTTACTGTTCCTGAGACTTGGAAAGGGGAACGAGTGCTTCTTAATTTTGGAGCTGTTGACTGGAAGTGCAGAATCTGGGTAAACGAAAAGGAAGTAGGCTATCATACAGGCGGATATTCTCACTTTACATTTGATATTACTGACCTTCTTAAAGACGGGGATAATACTCTTACCGTAAAGGTCTATGACCCGTCGGATAAAGGAGAGCAGCAGAGGGGAAAGCAGTCACAAAAGCCGGGAAGCATATGGTATACAGCAACTTCCGGAATATGGCAGACTGTGTGGCTCGAGCCTGTTAAGGAAAACCACATTGAAAAATTATGGTTTGTACCGGATATAGATAATAACCGAGTTCAGTTTTTCGGTAAATCCTCTTTGGATCAAGGCGAATTTCAGCTTGATATTTCCTTTAAGGGAGAGAGCAAAGCTCAGGTCACTGTAAAGAGCGGAGACTGGATAAGCCTTGATGATCCAAAACTTTGGTCACCGGAGGAACCTAATCTTTACGATGTAAAGGTAACACTTATGCAGGACGGAGCCGAAACTGATACAGCTGAAACATATTTTGGCATGAGAAAATTTTCAGTTGGCAAAGATAAAGATGGCATCAGTCGTCTTTTCCTTAACAATAAGCCATATTTCCAAAGGGGACTTCTCGACCAGGGATACTGGTGTGAAAGTCAGCTTACTCCTCCAACCGATGAGAGTATGGTATATGATATTGAGAAGATGAAATCTCTTGGCTTTAATATGCTTAGAAAACATATTAAGGTGGAGCCGGCAAGATGGTATTATCACTGCGACAGGCTTGGCATGATTGTATGGCAGGATATGGTAAGCGGCGGACACACAAGCATGATGCTTTCGGGATTTTGCTCAAAGATTCACATAAAGCCAAAAGATACAAATTATTTCTTCTTTGGCAGAACAAATCACTATAACCGCAAGGATTTTGAGAAAGAATTGTTTGAGATGATAGATGATCTCCGATTTTTCACATCTATTTATTGCTGGGTAATTTTCAACGAGGGCTGGGGCCAGTTTGATACAGTACGTCTTACTCAGCTTGTGAGGGAAGAAGATCCCACAAGAGTTATTGACCATGCCAGCGGTTGGTTTGACCGAGGAGTCGGCGATTTAAGAAGCGTTCATCAGTATATTCTGCCAATTCCCAAAGTTAACCCAAAAGATGAGAGAGTATATGTTGTCAGTGAATACGGTGGATACAGCAGTGTTATTGACGGACATGTATTCGATAAGAAGCGAAGCTTTGGATATCAAATGTACAAGGGAAAGGCGGAGCTTACAGCGGCATACAGAAAGCTGATGGAAAATCAGATTTTGCCCCTTGTTCCGAAAGGACTGAGCGGACTTGTATATACTCAGCTCAGCGATGTTGAGCTTGAAGTAAACGGCATACTTACCTATGACCGTGAGAAAGTAAAAATTGATGAGGATACCATAAAGGAGCTTAACGAAAAGCTGAAATATTAAGCGTACCCGAAAAGGAGAATAGATTTTGGCAGGCAACAGCAAATATAAGCTGAAGATTCTCAGTCTCATAGATGTTCTCACTGAAAAGACCGACAGCGAGCATATGCTTACTACGTCGGAAATGTGCGAAGAGCTTGAAAAAAGAGGAATCAAGGCGGAAAGAAAATCCATATACAATGATATAGAAACTTTGCGTGAATACGGATTTGAAATTGTACATATGCGAGTGCCGAAAAATGGTTTTTATCTGGGAAAGAGACGGCTTGAGATTTCGGAAGCGCATCTTCTGACGGATGCAGTACAGGCTGCGGATTTTTTGCCGGAGGATAAAAAGAGCACCCTTATAAAAAAGGTTTTGTCTTCTTTAAGCGAATATGAATCGGAAAAAATCCTGTCTAAAATTTCCGTAAAGGATTCCAAATCGGGAGCGGCAGACGCAATGGGTGTACTTAATGCAATACATAGTGCTATTGATTCGGGAAAGCAGCTTAATATCAAATATGCAAGGCGATGTATTGTTGAAAAATCCCTGTCAGCTCAGGTTAAGGAATTCACCGTTACACCTTATGCTCTTACATGGGCAGGTGAGCACTATTATTTAATTGCCAATAACGGAAAATATGATAATCTGATGCATTTGAGAGTGGATAGAATACAGCGTGCCAAAGTTGCAGAAGAAGAGGCGAGACCTTTTTCGGAAGTATCCGAATACCGTGAATTTTTTGATGTTGCCGATTATACCGAAAAGGTGTTCAACATGTTTTCGGGAGAGATAGCAGAAATTCAGCTGGTGTGCGACAACAGCATTATAGAGGACATCTCAGATCGGTTCGGTTCGGACGGTGAGTATAGACCCTATGATATCGGAACATTTGTGGTGAAAGCACAGGCAGGAATCAGCGAAGGACTTGTATCATGGCTTTTCCAGTTCGGAGCAAAGATAAAAATTAAAGCTCCTCAAACACTTAAGGATATGTATGCAAAACGCCTTGAAGAAATAAACAGGGCGATGCACAGGCAGTTATAAGACAAAAAGCGCCGCTATATGCGGCGCTTTTTTTGTAAGATTTTAAAATAATATGTATTTATATGTAAAAATTAAGCGTATGGGCATTTTTAACTTAAAAAATGAAAAAATATTTAATTTTTTATTAAAAATATCTTGTAATTTTAAAAATTAGTGATATAATATAAACATAAAATGAATTAGAAATTAAATTTTTATATAAAGGAGGCGCAAAGAATGGCTTCTTGGCTTGCAATGAGAGTTCTTCATTTCCTGAAGCTCGTCTTCAAGGTAATCGTATGATGAAGGTACATAACAGAAAAACTCCGTAGTTTCTTTATGTTTTTGAAACTGCGGAGTTTTTTGTTTTAAAATTAAATTTAATACTGGAAATTAACTTAAAAGAAAAAGCCGTTTTAAAACGGCTTTTTGATTTGCTTATTTTTCGTTGAGAAGCTTTGCAAGTTCTTCCATAAAGGTGTTTATGTCTTTGAACTGTCTGTATACTGAAGCAAAACGCACATAGGCAACTTCATCTATTTCTTTCAGCTTTTCCATTGCAAGCTCACCAATATGAACTGAGGTTACTTCTCTGTCCAGGGAGTTCTGCAAAGTAGCTTCAATCTCCGTCACTGCGCTTTCAAGGGTGTCAATAGAAACCTGTCTTTTTTCACATGCACGCAGCATTCCTCCGAGAAGTTTGTCTCTGTCGAAAGCTTCACGGGATTTATCTTTTTTAACAACGATTATAGGTACACTCTCAATTATTTCATAAGTGGTGAAACGTTTGCCGCATTTGATGCATTCACGGCGGCGGCGTATTCTTTCACCCTCATCGGTAGGTCTTGAATCTATAACTTTACTTTCCTCATATCCGCAAAAAGGACATTTCATTTAATCACATCCGCTCCTCTGAAATTTACTTATATGTCGGCATTATTATAACAAAAGCAGAGAAAAAACACAAGATATAGTTTATAAAAGTCACAAGGTAATCAAAATCCTATTTTCTGAAGATATTTTTTGCTTTCGGCTATTTCCTCTGGATGTTTGTATCCGTTATTGTATAGCTCAATCACTCCTGCTCCTTTGTATCCGGCTTCTTTCATAACTGCTGAAAGAGCGGCGAAATCGAAGTTTCCCTTTCCGGGAGGGATGCATATGAGTTCATCTGCATAATCGCTCAGATGCAGATGAATTATATCTTTTGAAAATTCCTTTGCAAAGGATATAGGATCAACTCCGGTTCTTACTGATTGCTTTATATCGAATACCATTTTGAATTTGTCTCCCAAAGCTAAACGCATTCTTGAGAGAAATTCCGGCGATTCACTTTTAAAGTCAACGACATTTTCTTGTGCGGTGATAATCCCGAACTTAGCGGCATTTTCGCACAGAATGCCGAATCTTTCAAAATATTCCTCATCTGATATTGGATATCTCTTTTTGCATCCGTGAATTACAAGAATACCGATATTAAGTTTATTACAGGCGTCAAAATATTTTTTGCAAAACTCGAGTCCGTCAGTAAAGCGTCTTTTGTATGCGCTGAAAAGCATATTTGATTCCGCAAAAGAGGTAAACGGATGCATTGAAGTAAAAGAAATTCCGTAGTGATTGGCAGTGGATTTTATTTCCTCAAATATTTTTCCGCTCAGTTCACATTCTGCATTGACAAAAATTTCAGCAAGATCAAATCCCAGTTCACCTAAAGATTTTATTGATTTTTCGGTTTCAAGGGGATAAAAACAGGCGGATGATGCTCCGATTTTCATTCTGCTTCCTCCTATGGAAAAAATTTGCCGTTGCCGTCGGCTCTCATTTTATAATAAAATGTAATCGGTGATAAGAATGTGTATATTACATAAAGTCAAAGATTTTTTTGCGGATACTTTTAATACCCTTACTCCCGTTACAAGGTTTATTTTAAAATGGGGGATAATATCCGTTACTGTTATGCTTTCAGCCGCATTTATTCTTTCTGGCATAGCTGGAATTTATACCGAGTACCACAGCACAATAATAATCCGTGATGAGCTTGTGCAGTGTATAAAGAGAACTTTCGGACTCTTTTTATTTTCGGCTGTTTTTGCCCAGTGGATGAAAAAGTAAATAATAGTTTTAAATTATTTTATCACAAAGGGAGCTGTTTTTAAACAGTTCCTTTTTTATGTTTAAAATCAGATTTATCATTTAAAAGTACATAAATTGTAAAATGTAGGATTTGATATATGAAAGTGTATCGGGATTGCTTTATTAATTATTTGATGTATAATAATTATGACAAAAAAATAATCGTAATATTTATTTTTATGTGCAAATACACAGAAAATATTGTGAATGTTTATTGATACATTAAATGACATCTGAAGGGAGTGCTTTTCGTGTTCAAAAGAAAAATAGCCATGACTGTTTTATCGGTTCTTACTGTAATTCTTGAAATCTTGCCTTATGGCGCAGTGTGCGTTTTTTCTGATGGTGTAACTGAGTACAGAGAGACATATTCCTATTTTGATTTAAGACCTTTTGGCTATGCTAATTTTTCTCCCCTTGTTACGGCAGTGCTTTCCTGTGTGATTCTCGTTTTTTGTGTAGTGCTTTGCTTCCGAAAAAGTAAGAAGCTCAATAAAGCACTTGCAACGGTATCGGGTTCGGCAGCAGTTATTTCCATTGTGCCGTTTTTGATGGGATTGGGATTCAGATTTTATGGTGTCTGTGCAGCTGCAATCACAACCCTTTTAGCCGTTATTTTTATTTTGGCACGGAGCGTGAAAAAGAGGGAAAGTATTTAGTTTTAGCTTTTCTGCTTTCTGAAATCATATAAACGCAGACGCTCAAAATACCTGCAAGGGAAAGGGTTAATTAATATGAGCAAACGAAAAATCTTTATGATAATTTTATCGGTTCTCACAGTAATTCTTGAACTTTTACCCTATGGCGCTGTATGTATTTTTATGGATGACGGCGGAACAGAAATAAGAAGAACATATTCTTATTTTAGTTTAATTCCATATGGATACGCTGATTTTTCTCCTCTTATTACAGCATTGCTTTCCTGTGTAATTCTCACTTTATGTGTGATACTTTGTTTTTCTAAAAGTCAAATGCTTATCACATACATTGCTGTTCTATCGGCTTTAGCGACGGTTATTTCAGTTTGTCCTATTCTTTTGGGAATCGAAAACTACTCTTTTTTAGGGAAAATAATCACATCCCTTTTAGCCGTTATTTTTATTCTGGCATTGAGTGTAAAAAAGGGAGAAAGTATTTGATCTTCATTTTCCTGCTTTCTTGAATCTTAAGAGCAAAACTTTCAATTTAAGTGGAAGGAGTCTTTGCGGTGAAGAAAAAAGTTATAATTTTAATAGTTTTAGCAGCGGCAGTTGTGGCAGGAGCCGTAATCGCAGTAAGTTCACCGTTTCCGGGAGAAGCGGAAAAAATCGAAATTCAAAATGGAAACACAGGGGAAGAATTCGTTTTGGATGAAGAAGCGAAAGCTGCTTTTCTTAAAGAGCTTTCTGAAACCGATACCAGTGTTTCTGGCATTAGAATTTTCACTGCTGGATATGAGTATAAAATAACTTTTTCATCTGGCAGCGGCGAAAAAGAAGTTGTCGTTAAAAATTTTGAACTTTTGGAATGCGGCGGCCTAATGTATAAAGCGGATAGGGATATGATAAAACTTATTGAAGATGTTTTATCTTAAAATCATCAATAATTGACTGTATGGAAAAACAAAAGGGACTGCCGAAGCAGTCCCTTTCTTTATGGGTTATTTTTAGTTTTCTTCAATAAGCTTTCTTACGCTTACAAGCTTTACGCAAAGGCAGAGAAGCTCTGCTGCAAGTTTAAGCTCATCAACGGGAGGATAGGAGGGAGCAATTCTAATATTGCGGTCTCTGGGATCGTTGCCATAGGGGTAGGTAGCTCCTGCGGGAGTGAGGTTAACTCCTGCCTGTGAGCAAAGAGCTGCAACTTCTTTTGCACAGCCGTCCATAACATCAAGGCTAATGAAGTAACCGCCGTTGGGCTTAGTCCACTTTGCAACGCCTGCCGGACCGAGATTACTTTCAAGACAGTCGAGAACAGCCTGGAATTTAGGAGCAAGAATTGCTGCATGGCGCTTCATGTACTCGTTTACACCATTTGCATCCTTGAAGTATCTTGCATGGCGAAGCTGATTGAGCTTATCGTAGCCTATTGTCTGCATTGCCATACGCTTTTTAATCATTGCGATGTTGTTGTCGGAAGCTGCAAGAGCTGCAACGCCGGCGCCGGGGAATGTGATTTTAGAAGTTGAAGTAAACTCTATAACCATGTCTGAGTTGTTGTTCTCTCTGCAAAGGGGGAAGATGTTGAGAAGCTCGTCGTGAGTTTCAGAAATATGGTGTACGCAGTAAGCGTTATCCCAGATAATTCTGAAATCCTTTGCTGCGGGTTTAAGAGCAGCGATTCTCTTTACAACCTCGTCTGAGAAAGTTTTTCCCTCGGGGTTTGAGTATTTCGGTACACAGAACATACCTTTAACGGAAGGATCTTTAACGTTTTCTTCAATGATATCCATGTCGGGGCCGTCCTCCTTCATGGGAACGGTGATCATTTCGATGCCGAAGTATTCGAGAATGCCGAAATGTCTGTCATATCCGGGAGCGGGGCAGAGGAATTTGATTTTGCCCTGTTTGCACCAGGGTTCTGCGCCTGCGCCGTGAGTCATGCACTGAGCGATATAGTCGAACATCATGTTAAGGCTGGAGTTACCGCCGACGATGATGTTTTTAGGCTCAACTTCAAGAATTTCAGCAAAAAGTCTTTTGCACTCGGGGATACCGTCAAGAACGCCGTAGTTGCGGCAGTCGAAGCCGGTTTCATCGCAGTAACCGCTCTGCTCATTAACTGAGTTTAAAAGCTCGTTTGTGATATCAAGCTGATCTGCGCCGGGCTTACCTCTGGACATATCAAGTTTGAGATTTTTTGCTTTGAAGCTTTCATATTCCTTTGAAAGCTCTTTTTCGAGAGCGACAAGCTCTGCCGCTGACATTTTTTCATACACTGCCATTGTGCTGATCCTCCCAGAAAATTATTCAAAAATTTTGCTAAACCTTGCATATTCTATCACAATGAAAAGATTTTTGCAATATCAAATTGCAAATCTTGCATTTTTTACTTTTTAGTGCCGTGATTCTCGTCGAATAATGGGGAAAACTGCCTATAAGAGCTTTTAAAAATTCATTTTTTTGTGCTATATTTCTCAAAGGGAACTCGTTGCATGGAATAAGGTGCTTATACTACGCCGGATAAATGCGAGAAATAAAGATGATTTTATTTTGAGGAAGCGGCAAAAAGAACATGATTTAAGAGAGACTTGTGTTTATTTTCCCTTTTATGTATACCTTCTGCAATTCTTGACAAAAGCAGGCTCTATTGTATAATATATTAGTTATACGTTTGAAACGATACAAAATCGGTATAAACAAGCTTTAGGGAGGAATCCGTAAATGGCAAAGGAACTTGCAACAAAATACAATCCCTCCGAGGTTGAAGATAGACTTTACCGTTCATGGCTTGACGGCGGTTATTTTCATGCACCTTTGGACAAGGATAAAAAACCTTATACAATAGTTATGCCCCCACCGAATATCACAGGTCAGCTTCATATGGGACATGCTCTTGACAACACCCTGCAGGATATTCTTATCCGCTATCACAGAATGGCCGGCTTTGATACTCTTTGGCTTCCGGGTACAGACCATGCTTCAATTGCGACAGAGGCAAAGATTGTTGAGGCAATGCGCAAAGAGGGCATTACAAAGGACGATATCGGCAGAGACGGCTTTTTAAAGCGTGCATGGGAATGGAAAGCCCAGTACGGCGGAAGAATTATTGAGCAGCTTAAAAAGATGGGTTCCTCCTGTGACTGGGACAGAGAGCGCTTCACAATGGACGAAGGATGCAGCAAGGCTGTCAATGAAGTTTTCGTTCACCTTTATGAAAAGGGACTTATATACAGAGGCGAAAGAATCATCAACTGGTGTCCTCATTGCCTTACTTCAATCTCCGATGCTGAGGTTGAGTATGAGGAGAAAGCAGGTCATTTCTGGCATCTTCGCTATCCCTTCAAGGATGGCAGCGGATACCTTGAGCTTGCAACTACAAGACCTGAAACACTTTTAGGCGATACCGCCGTAGCGGTTAACCCCAATGATGAAAGATACCGTGATCTTGTGGGTAAGACTCTTATTCTTCCCATTGTTCACAGAGAAATTCCCGTTGTTGCCGACGAATACGTTGAGATGGATTTCGGAACAGGCGTTGTTAAAATCACACCTGCCCATGACCCCAACGACTTCGAGGTCGGTCTTCGCCATAACCTTGAAGTTATCAATGTTCTTACTCCCGACGCTAAAATCGTTGATGATTATCCCGAGTTTGCAGGTATGGATACAATGACTGCACGTAAGGCAATCGTCAAGGCTCTTGAGGCAGAGGGTGCTCTTGTAAGAATTGAGGATTACTCCCATAATGTCGGAACCTGCTACCGCTGCTCAACAGTTGTTGAACCAAGAGTTTCAAAGCAGTGGTTTGTAAAGATGAAGCCTCTTGCAGGTCCCGCAATTGACGCTGTTAAGAACGGCGAAACAAAGTTCATTCCTCAGAGATTTGAAAAGGTATATTTCCACTGGCTTGAGAATATCCGTGACTGGTGTATTTCCCGTCAGCTCTGGTGGGGTCACCGTATTCCCGCATGGTACTGCGATGACTGCGGCGAAATCACTGTTGCAAGAACTGCCCCCGAAAAGTGCGCTCATTGCGGCAGCGAGCATATTCATCAGGATCCTGATACTCTTGATACATGGTTCTCTTCGGCTCTCTGGCCTTTCTCAACTTTAGGCTGGCCAGACAATACTGAGGAACTTAAGCATTACTATCCCACAAATACCCTTGTAACAGGTTATGATATTATTCCCTTCTGGGTTATGAGAATGATGTTCTCAGGAATCGAGCAGACAGGCAAGGCTCCCTTTGATACTGTTCTCATCCACGGACTTGTACGTGACTCACAGGGCAGAAAGATGTCAAAATCTCTCGGCAACGGTATTGATCCACTTGAGATTATCGACAAGTACGGCGCAGATGCTCTCAGATTCACTCTTGCCACAGGCAACAGCCCCGGAAACGATATGCGTTTCTCCGATGAGAGAGTTGAGGCAAGCCGTAACTTTGCAAACAAAATCTGGAACGCTGCAAGATTTATTCTCATGAACCTTTCCGGCGACGAGAAGGCTCCCTATATCCCCGAAAACCTCGCAATTGAGGATAAATGGATTATCAGCCTTTACAATAAGCTTGTACGTGACGTTACAGAATCCCTCGATAAGTTTGAGCTGGGACTTGCAGTTCAGAAGCTCTATGACTTCATTTGGGATATCTTCTGCGACTGGTATATTGAGCTTGCTAAAATCCGTCTTAACGGTGAAGATAAAGAGGCAAAGGAAACAGTCAAGGCAGTTCTCATCTATGTAATGAGCGGCACACTTAAGCTTCTTCATCCCTTTATGCCCTTCATCACTGAGGAAATCTGGCAGACTCTTCCTCACGACGGTGAAACAATAATGCTTTCACCCTGGGATAAGTACGATGAAAGCAGAAACTTCCCCGCAGAAGAGAGCGAAATGGAAAAGATCATGGCTGCTATTAAGGCTATCCGTAACCGCAGAGCAGAGATGAACGTTCCTCCCTCAAGAAAGGCTCAGCTGTTTATCGAAACCGCTTCTGAGGATACTTTCAGAACAGGCGCTGTATTTATGCAGAAGCTCGCTTCCGCTTCAGAAGTTACCGTAGGTAAGGATTTCTCCCTTGAAACAGCTGTTTCAATCATCACCGAGGATGCAAGAATTTATATCCCCATGGCAGAGCTTATTGACTTTGAGGCAGAGAGAGCAAGACTCAATAAAGAGCTTGCAGCCGCTGAAAAGCAGCTCAGTCAGATCGATGCAAAGCTTTCAAATGAGAACTTTGTAAATAAAGCTCCTGCAAACGTTGTTCAGGGACAGCGTGACGCTGCGGAGAAATTAAGGGATAAGATTGCAATGCTCAAAGACAGTATTGCAAGCCTCGGCTAATTAATAAAACAACAGACAGGCAGTGACAATTATGGAAACACCATACACAAGGTCACTCAGCTATATTCATTCACTTCTTAAATTCGGCACCCGCCCCGGTTTGGAGCGGGTGTCTGCTTTGCTGGATGAGCTGGGCAGACCTCAGGATAAACTTAAATTCGTCCACGTTGCAGGCACAAATGGAAAAGGCTCTTTCTGCACCATGATGTCGGAGATACTTAAAAGCGCAGGATATAAAACGGGACTTTTCACTTCACCCTATGTGTTCGATTTCCGTGAGAGAATACAGATAAACGGTGAGATGATAAGGGAAGAGGAGCTTTGCGAAATTACCGATGAGGTGAAAGCAGCAGCAGAAAAAATTGCCGTGAGGGATTTGCAGCCTACGGAGTTCGAGTTCATAACAGCGGCGGCTCTCAAATTCTTTGCTGACAAAAACTGCGATGTAGTGGTTCTCGAAGTAGGACTCGGCGGCAGACTCGATTCCACCAATATCATAAAAACGCCCCTTTTGAGCGCCATTATGTCAATTTCCCTTGACCATATGGCGGTGCTGGGTGATACCGTAGAGGAAATTGCGGCGGAAAAAAGCGGCATAATAAAAGAAAACGGCGTTACGGTATGCTTTAGCCGTCAGGATGAAAAGGCGGAAAAGATAATACGCAAAACCGCCGAAGAAAAGGGCAATGTGTATATAAAGAGCAGCCCCGAGGATATTAAAGTACTCAGCTGTGACCTGAGCGGCACAAAGGCAGTCTATAAGGATATGGAGATTGTAATTCCCCTTATTGGCGAACATCAGGTATATAACGCACAGACGGCGGTAGATGCAGCCCTTGCCCTTAATGACAGAGATTTAAATATTTCCCCGGAAAATATAATTGACGGTATATCAAAAGCGAGAATCCCTGCAAGGACGGAGCTTTTCGGAAAAAATCCCCTTACAATCCTTGACGGAGCCCATAACCGTGAGGGAGTGGAAGCTCTTCTTTCAAATCTAAATAAATTCCTTAAAGGCAGAAAGCTCACCGTCATAATGGGCATGATGGAGGATAAGGAATATGAGTTTGCAGCTCAGGAGATTTCGAAGCTTGCCAAAAACTTTACTGCAACTCTTCCGTCAAATCCGAGAGCTGTTTCTCCTAAAGTCCTTGCAGAAATAGCAAAGAAAAACTGCTCTGATGTGTTTATCTGTGAGAACCCGTCAGAGGCTTACAGAAAGATTTATGAAAAAGCACAGAAAGATGATATTATCCTTGTCTGCGGTTCTCTCTATCTTGCAGGGGACGTAAGAGGAGAGATAGTTTCCCTTAACGGCGAAAGCAGATAAAGTAAAATATTCATTTCATCCATAATATAACAAATTTTTTAAACCTAAACCTTTATCCTATTGGATAGAGGTTTTTCTTTTTATTTAATTCAGATTAACAGCACAAATTCCAGGGAGGTAAAAATATGAGCGTAACAATAAGTACCGGCAGCGATACAGCTACCGCTTATCTTACGGGGGAAATTGACCATCACACCGCCGCTATTATAAGAGCCGATATAGATTCTGCCATAGAAAAGCAGCATCCGGGTATGCTGGTAATTGATTTTTCAGGCGTGACATTTACGGACAGCTCAGGCATAGGCCTTGTTTTAGGCAGATATAAGTTTATGAGCGCCATGGGAGGAAAGGTGTGCGTCACGGGGCTTGACAGCCGAATGTATAAGGTTATGTGCCTTGCAGGGCTGGACAAGCTTGTGGCTCTTGAAAAAAAGGAGGAGAAAAGATGAAGCCAATAAATACAATGAAGCTGATTTTAGAAAGCCGTTCAGTAAACGAGAGCTTTGCCAGAGCGGCAGTTTCCGCATTTGCGGCGCAGCTTGACCCGACCGTTGAGGAAATAAGCGACATAAAAACGGCGGTAAGCGAAGCGGTTACAAACTGCATAGTCCACGCTTACCGAGATATGCCCGGAAAGATTTACATAACCTGTGAAATTTACGAAAACGGACTTTTCCGCACAAAAATAAGGGACTGCGGCTGCGGAATATCCGACGTGAAAAAGGCTATGGAGCCGCTGTTTACAACTGCTGGCGAAGAGAGGGCAGGTCTTGGCTTTGCCGTAATGGAAAGCTTTACGGATAAACTGCGTGTGCGTTCCGCTTTCGGCAAGGGTACCACCGTAACTCTCGAAAAACATATTTCGGGAAGATGATTTATGGAAAACCGTGAAAAGCTTATTGAAGAAAACCTTGGTCTTGTCCATGCCTGTGCCAATAAATTCCGTGGCAGAGGTACGGAGTATGACGATTTGTTTCAGGCCGGATGCGTCGGTCTTATAAAGGCAGCCGACGGCTTTGATCCGTCACGAGGCTTTGCCTTTTCAACCTATGCCGTACCGGTAATATTAGGTGAGATAAAGCGTATTTTCCGTGACGGAGGCGCAGTGAAGGTGAGCCGCTCCATTAAAGAAAAGGGAAGAGTGCTTCTCCATGAAAAGGAAAAAATGGCGTCGGAAACAGGCACTGAGCCTACAATCAGCGCTCTGGCTGAAAGGCTCGGCTGGGAGGTTGAAGAAACGGCGCAGGTGATAAATGCGGCGCTTCCTCCTGTTTCACTTACTCAGGACGATGAAAGCGGAGGCGGTCAGATTGACGTTCCCGTAGATAATGAAAACGAGATGTTTGAAAGGCTGGATTTGTCGAGAGTAATAGAATCTCTGAACGAAAGGGACAGGGAGATAATCGAATGGCGATATTTTCGGTGTGCCACCCAAAGCGTAACGGCAAAGCAGCTGGGAATGTCACAGGTGCAGGTGTCACGCCGTGAAAAGAAAATTTTAACTCTTCTCAGGACTAAGCTGGCAGTATAATTTGTTAACAATCACAATAAACTATGGAAAAAAAACCGCTTTTGTGTTATTATAAATTCATCTATTTTTAAGGGTGATTATTTATGAATAGCTCAGGCGGTTTTTTTAATAAAAGAATAATAAAATCAGCATGCGCCGTTTTCTGTGCAGCAGGACTGCTTCTTTCTGCGGCAGGATGCGGTGTAAAAAGCAATGTAAGCGTAATAAAAAGCGATGCTACTTTAAAGGTAACTGAGGCTGTAAGCTCCGGTGAAAGCTATCGCCTCATAAAGGATAACACCAATCTTACAAAGGTTGCCTCATCAGGTCTTATTGAGCTTTATCTCGATAACGTTACCAAAGC
This sequence comes from uncultured Oscillospiraceae bacterium, assembly GCA_958366985.1. GTDB lineage: Bacteria > Bacillota > Clostridia > Oscillospirales > Acutalibacteraceae > UMGS263. The sequence goes on along the minus strand of CATXDC010000004.1, from coordinate 49,083 downwards.
ATGCGTAGTAAGGGAAACCTCAAAGGATAAATACTGGTATGCTCTGCCGACTTCCGAAACCGGCGCAGCCAACGACAGCAGTGTGGTTTCAGTGAAAGTTCTTTCGGGAGGAAAGCTTTATTCTCTTAATTCACAGGATAATTCCGTAGCTTTCGGAACAGTTACTACAAAGTCCGATGAAAACGGTCTTTATGTAACTTATACTATGGGAATTGACTCTAAGACGGCAGCTCTTACAAGCAAAACCGTAGTAGAGGGAAATGTATGGCTTCAGCTTACAGTTAACTATACTTTGAAGGATGGAAGCCTTTTTGCAAATATTGATATGTCAAAAGTTCTCTGTGCTCCCGGCATGACAATTCTTGATATATCGCTTCTCGACTTTTTCGGAGCATCAGCCGCTTCTGCAGCAGAGGATTATATGCTTGTTCCTGACGGCAGCGGAGCTGTAATAAAAACAGGTGTAGCCGATGAAACTTATAAGACACTTAATTTCGGAGTTTATCAGCAGGCGGATAAAGATACATATTCCGCAATTGTTCCGGCTTTCGGTGTAAAACAGGGTGAGAGCGCATATGCAGCCATTATCAGCGGCGGAGCTGAGCTTGCCACCATTACCGCAGAACGTGCAGGCAGTGACGGAGCAGTTTACAACCGTACAGGAGTAACTTTCAATATAACACCCTATTCTGTATCTGATACAAGAACTTATGTGGGCAATGAATCATATAAAAGCGAAATCGAAATTTGCTATCGTTTCCTTTTGGGCAATAATGCAAGCTATGAGGGAATGGCAGTTGCCACACGTGAACAGCTTATAAGAGATTCTGTTCTTTCAACTAAAACCGTTTCGGCAGGAGAGGATTTGCCCCTTGTTCTCAGCCTTATAGGAAAAGGAGTTACAAGTGATAATCCGGCATCGCTTTTCTCTACAACAAAAACTCTTACCACATATACAGAAGCCCTTGATATTTTAACTCAGCTTAAATCAAAGGGAATTGATAATATCGCCCTTCGCTATAAAGGAATTCTTGACGGAGGACTTAATCAGGCGGATATTTTCGGAGCAACTAAGATGCTTACTCTCGGCACACAAAGCTCTTTTGACGATTTATATAGTTATGCAAACAGTCAGAATTTCAGTATCTTTATTGAAACCAACGTGCTTTCCAGTGCAAGATATAACCGCTTCTCTTCAGGCAATTCAGCTTATTCAATAAGCGGAGATAGGCTTACCCTCGATTTCGATAACGAGCTTGCCGGAATTTACGGCGGAGAATATTTCACAAGAAATCTTCTGGCAGCCGATAAAATAGACAAGGCTGCGGAAAAGGTTATCGATTTGTTCTCTGAAAGCTCAGTAGGTATTTCCCTCGGAGATATGGGCAAGGTGCTTTACGGTGATTTCTCCGGCGGATATACCTCTATTACAGAAGCAGCAAACGCAATTTCAGAGCAGACAAAGAATATTGCATCAGGACGCAGTCTTATGGTCAGCGGCGGAAACTTCTATATGATTAAAAACGCAAACTATATTTCAGATTTGCCTCTTTCGGCAAATGCTCCTGAAACATCGGCGTATGTTTCCGTGCCCTTTGTGCCTATGATTCTCCACGGAATTTTTGACTATTCCGGTACACCTATCAATTATGCGGAAAATGACAAAACGGCATTTTTGAGAAGCATTGAATATGGAGCATGTCCCTCATTTGAGTTTATCTATAGGGATGAAGAAGGGGAAACAGATGACGCTGTTGTTTACAGCCGATGGATGAATACTGCTGCAAAGTACTATGAGGAAGCCAACGATGCTTTAAGCGATCTTCGTGACAAGCGTATAAACAGCCACTACATGGTAGCTGAGGGAGTATATTGTACCGAATACAGTACAGGCTCTATTATCTATGTAAACTACACCTCTGCCGATTACACAGTTAACGGCGTTAATGTTCCTTCAATGGATTTCGTAAGAATCAACTGATACTTTATTTTATTTATAAGCCGGATGAACACCCGTCATTCGGCTTATATTCTTTAAACGGTGCATATATATTAACGGGTGATGCAGTTGAATAATTTAAAAAGATGGTTTATAGGAATAATTTCCGGTGTATTGATATTTTCGGCGGCAGTTTCTGGTACGTATCGGCTTAATGAAAAAGCTGTTATGTCAATTAATTCGTCGCCGATTAATGAGACTGTTTTTATAATTGATGCAGGTCACGGCGGTCTGGATGGCGGTGCTGTTGCCAAGGACGGAACTGTCGAAAAGGATATAAACCTTTCCACAGCCATGAAGCTCAGAAGCATGATGAATGCTTTGGGCTTTAAAACGGAAACTACCCGCACAGAGGATATTATGACCTGCAATGAGGGGCTTTCAACTCTCAGGGAGAAAAAGGTTTCAGATATAAGAAACCGGCTTAAGCTCCTTGAAAGCACTGAAAAAGGCGTACTTATAAGTATTCATCAGAATTCTTATCCCAGCAGTACAAGTAAAGGCAGTCAGGTTTTTTATTCCGGCGGAAATGAACAAAGCAGCGTTTTGGCTGGATTTATACAAAACAGCCTTGTTTCAATGATTCAGACAGATAACCACAGAAAAATCAAAAAAGCGGGGACCAGTATATATCTGCTCTATCATGCCACAAAACCGGCGGTGATGGTTGAGTGCGGATTTATGACAAATCCCAGCGAATGCGAAAAACTCAAGGACGAAAGCTATCAGAGCGAGCTTTCATTCGGGATAATCTGCGGAGTTTTTGAATACCTTAAAAATTTGGAGGAAGTTTAATGGCAGTAAAATCAAAGGCAATTTATGTTTGCAGTCAGTGCGGATATGAAAGTGCAAAATGGTACGGAAAATGTCCAGGCTGCGGCGAATGGAATACAATGAACGAAGAGGTAAGAACTCCTGTAACAGGTTCAAAACAGGCAGGCGCTGCTGTGAGAATGCCCACAGCTGTGCCTATTAACAGCATTTCCGAATCAATGGAGCACCGCTATAAAACGGGACTTTCGGAGCTTGACAGAGTTTTAGGCGGCGGTATAGTAAAGGGTTCCCTTGTGCTTTTAAGCGGTGATCCTGGAATAGGTAAGTCAACTATCCTTCTGCAAATCTGCCAGTATATCGGTAAGGAGCTTAAAATTCTCTATGTTTCCGGTGAGGAATCAGCCCATCAGATAAAACTCCGTGCAGTGCGATTAGGTGTCACTACGGAGAATCTCTACATAATGTGCGAAACCGATGTTCAGAGCATTGCTGAGTTTATCCGCACAGAAAAGCCCGATATCGCCATAATCGACTCTATTCAGACAATGTCCATTTCCGACCTTTCCTCTTCTCCGGGAAGCGTCACTCAGGTAAGAGAGTGCACAAACTGTCTTACCCGCACAGCCAAGATAATGGATATACCCATAATCGTTGTAGGCCACGTCAATAAGGACGGAAATATAGCAGGACCCAAGGTTCTCGAACATATTGTAGATGCCGTTCTCTATTTTGAGGGCGACAGAAATATGTCCTATCGTATTTTGAGAGCTGTAAAGAACCGTTACGGCTCCACTAACGAAATCGGCGTTTTCGAGATGCTGGATAAGGGTCTGAGAGAGGTTGAAAACCCGTCTATGATGCTTCTTTCCGGCAGACCGAAGAATACCTCCGGAACCTGCGTTGCCTGTGCAATTGAGGGTACAAGACCCATTCTTGCAGAGGTTCAGGGACTTGTAGCCCCCAGCGGATTCGGAAACCCCAGAAGAATGGCGACGGGCTTTGACTATAACAGAATGTCCATGATAATCGCCGTTCTTGAAAAAAGAGCCGGTTACTTCTTCGGAAATATGGACGTATATATAAACGTTGTAGGCGGTCTGCGTCTGGACGAGCCTGCCACGGATTTATCCGTTGCCATGGCGCTGGTTTCGAGCCTTAAGGATAAAGCAGTCCGTGAGGATGTTCTTGCGTTTGGAGAAATCGGACTTGCAGGAGAAATCAGAGCCGTTTCAAACTGCGAACAGAGAATACTCGAAGCGGCACGTTTAGGCTTTACAAGATGCGTTGTGCCAAAGCATAATTTAAGGGGACTTTCACAGTCCGTTAAGGATAAAATAGAAATTATCGGTGTCAGAGAGGTGAGGGGAGCCTTTGAAGCTGTCAGCGAATAATAGTTTTCTAACTTTTCCCGCTCTTCCTCAGGGAAAAGTTACTTGCGGAATCATTGCAGGAAACTGTCCCGAAAAAATAACTGATGCTCTGAAAAAGTACGGTGTCCGGTTAATAAAAACGTCGTCGGATGAAAATCTCGACGAGCCTGTAAAATATCACCCCGATATGCTTTTTTATCCGTGTACAAAGGGAAAAATCATTTTAGCTCCCTCACAGTATGAGCAGAAGATTATCCTTGAAAAAATGGGATTTAAAGCCGAGTTTTCAAATGAGCTTAAAAGAAAATATCCCCATGATATAGCTCTTAACTTTTTATCTTTAGGGGGATATATTTTCGGCAGAACTGATTTCGTCGATCCTCTTGTTTTAAAAAATGCCGCAGAGCAAAAGGAGGAGATGGTAAAGGTAAATCAGGGCTATGCACGGTGCAGTGTCCTTGTTGTAAGTGAAAAGGCGGCGATTACCGAGGATGAAAGCCTTTTTAAAGCTCTTAGCGAAAAGGGAATTGACGTGCTTAAATTAGAGCGTGGTTATGTAACCCTTGAGGGATACGACTGCGGATTTATCGGCGGAGCAGGCGGTAAAATATCCAAAGATACTGTTGCTTTTTTCGGGGACTGCTCACTTCATCCTCAGTGGAATGAGATAGAAGCGTTTCTGAGTAAACATCACTGCAAAAGTGTTTTTCTTACCCGTGAACCTTTAGCCGATTACGGGGGATTTGTTCCGCTTTTGTGCAGCAATATATGACTCATTAAAATTTGGTCAAATATATCAAATAATTATGAATTAACTTTACAAAATAATGAAAATATGATAAACTCCTCTTCGCAAAAGCGTGGCCTGGCAAAAGCTTTGTCACGCTGTTTTATTTGTCAGGCAAATAAAACAAGAAATGTATTTTTCAGGAGGAGAATTAAATGAAAGTGAAAACTGATTACACCTTAAAGGTGTTTCCGATTATTCTCTTTGCAGTCGGTATCATAATGATGCTTGCCCAGTGGATAACAGGAGTTAACCTCACAATGGTTGTGGGACTGGTTTGCTGCTGTTTGATGTCCCTTGCAATAGCCATAGGGGTAATTTTCATGAAAAAGCTCTATATGTGGATTGTGGGCGGATACGCTGCGGTTTTCTTCGGAATTATTACATATCTGATTTTCAGGGGAGCGGATGCAGGCTTCGGAGCTTTTTCAACAGGACTTGCTGGCTTTTCAACAGCCGATCATCCTCTTTTCACAGGTGAGGGAAACTTTTTTACACGACTTTTAGGAAATTTCCTTATAGCTCTTCCTGTTATTACGGCAATAGTGCTCCTTGTGGTTTTTGCCGCCAAAATAACAAAAAAGTTTACTTTTCAAAGAATTATAACCGGAATTATGAGCGTTGTGCTTATGGGTACAACAGTGCTCTTTGTCCTTACAACCAATCTTCGTACAGAGCCGAAAACACAGCGTATGTGGGAAGGTCAGGATGAATACCTTAAAAACATGGATAAAAACGCCACAAGAGAAAGTAAGCCCAATGTCCTGTTTATCTTAATGGATGATTTAGGCTATGGCGATGTTTCCGCAAACGGTTCAATTTATGAAACACCCAATATTGACAGCATTGCGGAAAACGGCGTTAACTTTGAAAACTTTTATTCGAGCTACTCCGTATGTTCTCCGGCACGTTTTGCCGCTCTTACAGGACGCTATCCTTACAGAGGATATGCAGATAATGTCATGTATCCCACAATTTCAACTTTCAGTCCCTTTGCTCAGACGAGAATTTTCAATTCCATTGAAATGGGCAATAACTGCGACGGTATGCTTGGAGATGAAATTACAATAGCCGAGGCTTTCCAGAGTGCAGGATATAAAACGGGAGCTTTCGGAAAATGGCATCTGGGAGATTACGGCGAATATCTTCCTACAAATCAGGGCTTCGATTATTTCTATGGCAGCCATCATGTTAATGATATGGTTCCTTTCTATCATGCCACTGAGGAAAACGGAGAATATGAAATCGTAAAGGGAACCGATCAGTTAAATGATCAGAAAGATGCTACAAAGTGGATTCATCAGGAGATAACCAGCTGGATTACCGATGTCGCACAAAGCTCGGACGATCAGCCTTTCTTTGCCTATTATGCTACGCCGTGGCCTCATGCTCCGGTATTTGTAGGCGATGAGTTTAAAGGTGAAACCGGAATGGGCACATATGCCGACTGTGTGACGGAATTTGACTATTATCTGGGACAGCTTTTCGATACAATGGAAGATCTCGGAATCCTTGACGATACAATAATAATCTTTACCAGCGATAACGGTCCCGCTCTTGAGGGTTCGACATCTGAGCTCAGAGGCGGAAAATATCTTGCCTATGAGGGAGGACAGAAAGTGCCGTTCTTTATCCGCTGGGATAACAGCGACGGACTTGTTCCCAAAGGCGAAAAGAGGAGTCAGACTTCAACTCTTGTTGACCTTTTCCCGACTCTTGTGGAAATGTGTTCCCTTACGGGAAACAGCGGAACCACCGATAACTATATGCCCTTTGACAGAGAAATCGACGGAGTTTCAATGGTTCCTGTTCTCGAAAATGACACACCCGTACATACAAAGGAACATCCAATTCTCCATATGAAGCGTGAAAAAATAAAGGCGCTTCAGTACACTGTTCCGACTGCTGATATTTTATCTCAGGAGGAGTACAGTGATTATAAATATCCGGTGCTTACCGATAACGATTATGTAACCTTTAAATATTTCAGAAAAATGCAGAACGATAACCCGGCGTTTTTCGATAAGAACAGGAAAAACTGGCTCCATATTCTCACCGATGATGCAGGGGAGAACTACAACCGTTCCAAGGTTTTCCCAACCGTTGCCGATGAGATGAACGGCGAAATAGATAACTGGACAAAGAAGTTTAAGGAAAACCGCAGGGGAATCAATGAGGAATATTATAACCGCTGATTTTGTTAGGAGATTTTTTATATGCCGCCTATTTCAGTTTTAATTAAACCGGCTTCGAGTATGTGCAATATGCGCTGCCAATACTGCTTTTATGCCGATGTAACGGATTTCAGAGAAATTCGCAATTTCGGTGTAATGAGCCGTGAAACAGCGGAAAACCTCATAGAAAAAGCCTTTGCCTTTGCTGATAAAGGCGAACCTGTTTCCTTTGCCTTTCAGGGCGGAGAACCTCTTCTTGCAGGAATTGAGTATTTTAAGAATTTCACCGATTTTGTCAAAGAAAAAAACACAAAGGGTAACCCTGTGTATTACGGCATACAGACTAACGGAACCCTTGTTACAGAAGAGTGGGCAGAGTTTTTCAAAGCCAATAAATTTCTTGTGGGACTGAGTCTTGACGGCGACGAAGCGGGAAACAAATTCAGAGTTTCGGCGGAAAAAAACTCCACCTTTTACAGGGTGCTGCAAACGGCTCAAATGTTTAAAGATCACGGTGTCGATTTTAACATCTTAACAGTTTTAACAGGCTACTGCGCCGAAAACGGCGAGAGAATTTACCGCTTTTTCAGGAATAAGGGCTTTCGGTATATACAGTTTATACCCTGTCTTCGTCCTTTCGGAGACAAAAGCGAAAGCGAGCTTTATATGACCGAAAAGCAGTATGGTGATTTTCTCATCAGGGTTTTTAATCTCTATGTTAAAGATTATGTCCGCAATAATTATATAAGCATCAGACAGTTTGACAACTGGGTGCAGATGTATCTGGGCAACCGTCCCGAACAGTGCGGAATGATGGGTCACTGTACATTCCAGTTTGTAGCCGAGGGCAACGGAAATATATATCCCTGTGACTTTTACTGTACCGATGAATGGCTTTTGGGCAACATAAACGAGATGAACTTTACGGAGTTTACAGAGGGAGAAAAAATGCGTTCCTTTATTTCCGAGAGCATAGAAGTTCCCGAAAAGTGCAAAAAATGCAGATTTTATCCCCTTTGCCGTGGAGGCGGATGCAAGCGCTCACGGCTGGACAGAGATTACTGCGAAAGCTATAAGCGTTTCTTCTCAGCGTGTCTGCCGCTGTTCAGAGTGTTTATAAACGAGCCGAGAAAGATATATTGATCAGGCTGAACATAAAGATCAGAGGCTTTAACTGAGTTGTTTTATTATGACGCTGTGTTGAAAATAAGAATGATATGAGTTTTAACTAGTAATAAACAGGAATGGAGGAAAACAGATGTCCGGATATAAGCAAAATTATTATGACAGTTTATGCACAGAAATGTATGAGATTTTACATGAAACAGCACCTCAGGATGAACTTGATTTTTATCTTTCCTATGCCAGAAAAGATCAGAAGATTTTAGAACCTATGTGCGGCAGCGGACGCTTTCTTGTTCCATTTATGAAAATGGGATTTAATATTTGCGGAATTGATATGTCGTGCAAGATGCTGGATAAGTTAAAGCAAAAAGCTCCTGATGCCAAAATAATTATGAAGAATATTTTAGAGTTTTCATCAGATGAAAAATATAATTATATCTTTATACCATCCGGGTCAATGTCCTTATTTACAGATATAGAGCTGTGCAAAAGGATTTTGTTAAAATTAAAAGGACTGTTGGCTTCAGATGGAAAACTTGTGTTTGCCGTTGATACAGTAGCGGATAGATGCGCAGATGACAGTGATTATAAAACTTCTGTTTCAGTAAAAACCGACAAGGGCTATGATTTGCTGCTGAAAACCAAAAATTATTATAATGAAGAAAGTCAAACACAATTTTCACCTTCGGTTTACGAACTGTATGACGGAATAAAACTGCTTCAAAGTGAAGAGATGGATTTTCAAACCCACTTATATAAGCCTGGAGAAATGGAGGAATACTTAAAAGAAATCGGATTTAAAAATGTAAAAGTATATTCTTCTTTTTCAAAAGATTCCGTAATTAATGACCAGTGTGAAATGTTTTTATTTGAATGCTGTGCTGAATGAAAATTTAAGTACCAACGATTAAAAAGATATATATTGTAAACACAAAAGGGATGTTTCACTTACACAGTAAAACATCCCTTTTTATACTTTATTTTTATTCCTCAATTTCTCCGTAGCAATATCCGTCACGGTATTCGCTGAGCTTTACTTTTGCAATTTTTCCCATAAGGCAATCATCAGCTTTGACTCTTACGGGAGTGTAGTTTTCCGTGTAGCCTTCTGAAAATCCGTCATGGGTTCTCGACTCGAAAAGAACCTCTTCTGAAGTTCCCAGAGCTTCACGGATTTTTTCTTCCCTTATTTTTTCGCACACTTCAATGGCTCTTGCGGCTCTTCTTTCCTTTTCGCTTTTCTCAATCTGATTTTCCATTTTGTCCGCCTTTGTGCCGGGACGTCTGGAATATGGGAAAACGTGAACCTTTTCAAAGCCTACCTTTTCGCAGAATCGGAGGGATTCCTCAAAATCTTCATCGGTTTCCCCGGGAAAACCTACCATAAGGTCGGTGGTGAGGGAGGCGTTCCTAAATTTGTCACGAAGCTTTACGCAAAGTTCATAGTATTCCTGTGCGGTGTAGTGACGGTTCATGGCTTTGAGGGTCTTGTCGCATCCGCTCTGAAGGGAAATGTGGAACTGAGGACAGAATTTTTTAAGGGAAGCGAGAGCATCAATAACTTTATCGGTTATGTGATCGGGCTCAAGGGAGCCTAAACGTACCCGCTCTATTCCCTTGGTTTCGCATACTGTCTCTACCGCCATGGGGAAAGTAATTTTTTCAAGATCTCTTCCGTATGAAGAAAGGTTTATACCTACAAGTACAATTTCCTTATATCCTGATTCTGCCAGATGCTTTGCCTCTTCCTTTATTTCATCAAGGGGCTTTGAACGGACAAATCCTCTCGATGTGGGAATTATACAGTATGAACAGCGGCGATTGCATCCGTCCTGAATTTTAAGAAAAGCTCTTGTACGCTCTTCAAAAGAGGTTATTGTATCGCCGGAAAATTTTTCTCCGATTTCGTGAGTGCAGACGTTGAAAATACGCTTTCCCTGACGGATATACTCTTCAATTAGCCTTAAAAGTTCCGTGTTGTTGCGGTTTCCCATAACGATATCCGCCTGTGTAAGCTCCTTTGCCTTTTCGGGATAAGCCTGAGGCATACAGCCTGTCAAAACCGTTATGCAGTCAGGGTACATCCTTTTAAAACGCCTTACAGCCTGACGGCTTTTTTTGTCTCCTGTGCCTGTGACGGTGCAGGAGTTGATTATATATATGTCGGCTTTTTCAGTGTGTGGGACTGTTTCAAATCCGTTTTTTCTCAGGAATTCTCCCATTGCTTGGGATTCGTACTGATTCACCTTGCAGCCGAGGGTATAAAAAGCAGCTTTCATCTGTTTTCTCCGTTCTTTAATTTATGGTGAAATTATATTCCAAAGGGATTAAAAAATCAATAACCAGCCGCTGTATGTGGTATTTTGAAATTTTTCGGCATAGATTTTAGTAAATCGGAGGTGCTTGAAATGAAAAAGATAAGAAGAATTACCGCAATGCTTGCAGCAGGAGCGGTTATGCTCAGCTGTATCAGTTTTACCGGTTCTGTTTCAGCCGCAGAAGAAAATAAAGCAGAGGCCAAAACGGCGCAGACTGAAACAGCTCAGACAATGCCCGTTGAGGTAAAGGCAAAGGCGGCTGTTTTAATGGATGTCACAACGGGAAAAGTGCTGATGGCTAAAAACGAAAACGAAAGGCTTCCCCCTGCATCTGTCACTAAGATAATGACACTTTTGCTGGTGTGCGAGGCGATAGATTCGGGAGAGCTGTCCCTTACAGAAAAGCTTACAGCCTCGAAGGATGCAGTATCAAAGGGCGGCTCACAGATATGGCTCAAAGAGGGTGAGTCCATGACTGTTGACGAGCTTTTGAAAGCGGCAGCCATTGCCAGCGCAAACGATGCCTGTGCAGTCCTTGCAGAGCGGATTGCAGGCAGTGAAGAGGGCTTTGTCACTATGATGAACGAAAGGGCAAAGGCTCTGGGAATGAAGAACACCAATTTTGAAAACTGTACGGGACTTGATGATACAACAACTAATCATTATACCAGCGCCTATGATATAGCCATTATGGGACGGGAACTTTTAAAGCATGACGTTATACAGAACTATACGACAGTATGGATGGATTCTCTTCGTGACGGCAAAACAGAGCTTGTAAACACAAATAAGCTTGTGCGGTTTTATAAGGGAACCACAGGACTTAAAACAGGCACAACTCAAAAAGCGGGACATTGTCTTGCAGCTTCTGCTCAAAGGGATTCACTGCATCTTATAGCGGTAGTTTTGGGCTGTGAAAGCAGCGATGACCGCTTTAACGGAGCAAAAGCCATGCTCAACTGGGGATTTTCCAACTGGGTGAGTTATAAGCCTGAAATCAGTAAGGATCTCATAACTGACGTAAACGTTCTGCACGGAATAAAATCTTCCATCACCCCTGAAATTCCTGAAACTTCGGGTACAATAATCAAAAAGGGAGCGATGGGTGATGTAAAGCAGGAGATAAATATTCCCGTCGATGTAGAAGCTCCTGTGGAAAAGGGTCAGGTAATAGGAACGGTTACATTTACTTTAGGCGATGAAAAAATAGGAGAATACAATCTCACGGCAGGAGAGGCAATAAAGAAAATCGGATTTCTCGATGCCCTTGCCATGCTTTTAAGGGGAGCGGCATGACATTGTACGAAATAAGAACATACTGAAAATTATTTTTAAATATAGTGATATTGTATTGAAAAAAATCAGTTTTTAAGGTAAGATATATACAACCGAATGGGCAAAAGACGTTTAAAACTGATATTTTGCACAAACGGGGTTTAAAAATGGAGGAATACAATCATGAGCGTAAAACTTATCGACAGATATGTGGGCGAGCTTGTAACACCTGCCGACATTGAAGCAATTGCACCTGAGGTTAAAAAGGCAGCACAGGTTCTCGAGAGCAAAACAGGAGAGGGAAACGATTTCCTCGGCTGGCTTACTCTTCCCACTGATTATGATAAAGAGGAGTTCGCAAGAATCAAAAAGGCGGCAGCTAAAATCAAGTCCGACTCAGAGGTTCTTATTGTTATAGGCATCGGCGGTTCTTATCTCGGAGCAAGAGCAGCTATTGAGTTTATCAAATCACCTAACTATAACGTAATGAAGAAAGATACTCCGGATATCTATTTTTCCGGCAACAGCATCAGCTCAACTGCTCTTAAAGAGCTTGTTGATATCTGCGAGGGACGTGATTTTTCAATCAACGTCATTTCAAAATCCGGTACAACAACAGAGCCTGCAGTAGCATTCAGAGTTTTCCGTGAGATTCTCGAAAAGAAGTATGGCAAAGAGGGCGCAGCAGGAAGAATTTATGTCACAACCGATAAGGAAAAGGGTACACTTAAATCACTTTCCGACCGTGAGGGCTATGAAACCTTTGTTGTTCCCGATGATGTCGGAGGACGTTATTCAGTTCTTACAGCAGTAGGACTTCTTCCCATCGCAGTAAGCGGCGCTGATATCGATGCACTTATGAGCGGCGCAAAAGCAGCTCAGGATGCTCTTACAAGCGATGATCTTAACGAAAACGACTGCTACAAGTACGCAGCAATCAGAAATATCCTTTACCGTAAGGGCAAGAGCGCTGAAATGCTTGTAAGCTATGAGCCTTCATTCACAATGATGAACGAGTGGTTCAAGCAGCTCTTCGGCGAGAGCGAAGGTAAAGACGGAAAGGGTCTTTTCCCAGTTTCAGCAGTTTTCTCAACAGACCTCCATTCTCTTGGTCAGTATATTCAGCAGGGTGAGAGACTTCTCTTCGAGACAGTTGTAAGCTTCGAGAAGCCCAAGTATGAAATCACTCTCGGCACAGATCCCGAAAATGTTGACGGACTTAATTTCCTTGCCGGCAAGACAATGGATTACGTCAATAAGAAGGCATTCCAGGGCACAATCCTTGCTCACAACGACGGCGGAGTTCCGAACCTTGTTCTTTCAGTTCCCGAAATGAACGAGTATGAGCTCGGATATCTCATTTACTTCTTTGAAAAGGCATGCGCTGTTTCCGGCTATGTTCTCGGAGTAAATCCCTTTAACCAGCCCGGCGTTGAAAGCTACAAGAAGAATATGTTTGCTCTTCTCGGCAAGCCCGGCTATGAGAGCGAGAAAGAAGCTCTTGAAAAGAGACTCGGCGAAAACTAAAACGGATGAAACCGCTTTATGCGGATATTAAATATACAGGAGGAGATAGTAATGATTTCTCTTATTATCGGATGCAAAGGTTCAGGAAAAACAAAGCATTTAATCGCAGAGGTTAACGCAGCTGTTGAAAAGTCAAACGGACACGTTGTGTGCGTTGAGAAGGAAACAAAGCTCACTTATGACGTTAACTCCCGTGCAAGGCTTGTTGCAGCTGATTACTTTGATGTTCACGGTTATGACGCATTTTACGGTTTCCTCAGCGGAATCTGTGCAGGCGACCATGACATTACAGATATTCTTGTAGACGCTACACTCAGAATCGGCTCAAGAGATTATGAAGAGCTTGCCGACTTCCTCAAGAAGGTTGACAATCTTTCACAGCTTACGGACGCAAAGTTCACATTTACAATTTCCGCAGACGAGTCAGTTCTTCCCGAAAGAATTTACGAGTACTGCCAGAAAATCTGAAAACCGCTGAAATGAACAGTATGTTTTGACCGGAGGGTTTCTCTCCGGTCAAAATGTTGTGCTGTTTAAAAAAATATGTCACTATGTGTTGACAAAGCGGTGCGGAAAATGTATAATAATTTCCGCACAATATCAGGGGTGTAGCTATGCTTATTAATCTTGAGAACATATTCCGAAATGAGGGTGAGGTTCTTCCCCTTAATTTTGAGTACGATTTTTCCGATGTAGAGGTATCCGGTGTTCATCCGGTAACTGCTCCGGTTAAAGTGACAGGTGAAATCCGCAACAGAACCGGTGTTGTTACACTTAATGCAAAAGCCGAATATACCTACTGTGCTCCCTGTGACAGATGTGCAGTGGATGTTAAGAGGGATTATTCAGTTACTCTTTCCTCCCTTGTTGTTTACGAGCTTAACGACTCCGATAACGACGAATTTATTCTTGCCGAAAATATGCAGCTCGATTTTGAAGAGCTCATGCGCAGCGAAGTTATTTTGTCATTCCCGTCAAAGCTGCTGTGCAAAGAGGACTGCAAGGGACTTTGTGCAGTCTGCGGCAAAAATCTTAATGAAGGCTCCTGTAGCTGTGAAAAGCCGACGGATCCCCGTTTGGAAGTGCTTAAGCAGCTTTTGGATAAATAATTTAGTTTTCAGTTTATTTTCACTAATCTAAGGAGGTGCTGACATGGCGGTACCAAAGAGAAGAGTTTCAAAGGCAAGACGCGATAAGAGACGTTCCAACGTTTGGAAGTTGGAGGCTCCCACCCTTGTAAAGTGTCCCAATTGCGGTGAGTACAAAAGACCTCACAGAGTTTGTGGCAACTGCGGTTCCTACAACGGCAAGACAGTTATAAGCAAGGAAGCATAAGTCCTTTACACACAGGCAAAGGTAGGGAAGTAGTCTTCTCTGCCTTTTTTGCTTATTATGTACAAAAACAGGGGAGGTGCATTTTACGTGCCGGTAATAATCAGCGATGTTGCAAAAGGATCTCCTGCGGATAAAAAAAGAATCAAACCGGGGGATACACTTGTTTCCATAAACGGACATGACATAGCCGATGTTCTCGATTACAGCTTTTATGCCGATGACAGTGAGCTTAAAGTAGTTACTAAGCGTGAAAGCGGAGCATTTCAGATAGTCAGGGTAGAAAAAGAGCAGGGCGAGGATTTAGGACTTATTTTTGAAACCTATCTTATGGATAAAAAGAGAAGCTGCAAAAATAAATGTATGTTCTGCTTTATCGATCAGCTTCCGAAAGGTCTCAGAGAAAGCCTTTATTTCAAGGATGACGATGCGAGACTTTCATTCCTTTTCGGCAACTATATTACCCTTACGAACCTTACGGAACGTGAGGTACAGCGCATTATGGAAATGCATATAAGCCCCGTTAATATATCCGTTCATACGATGAATCCGGAACTGAGAGTGAAGATGATGGCGAATCCCCATGCAGGCGAGGCTTTGAAAATAGTAAAGAGACTTGCCGATGCAGGAATTTCGATCAATACGCAGCTTGTGCTCTGTCCCGGAGTCAATGACGGTGAAGAGCTTAAATACAGCTTGAAAGAGCTTGCAGCTCTTTATCCCAGTGTTCAGAGTATTGCGGCGGTTCCGGTGGGCATTACAAAATTCCGTGAGGGACTTTGTCATATTGAGCCTTATACAAAGGAACAGGCAGCCGAAACCGTTGATATTATAGAGCAGTTCGGAAACAAGTTTAAAAAAGAGCATGGCACACGTCTGGCTTTTGCGGCAGATGAATTTTATCTTAAAGCAGGCAGACCCATTCCCGACGGAGAGTATTATGAGGAGTTTGCACAGCTTGAAAATGGTGTGGGACTCTGGGCGGATCTTCGTGATTCCTTTGCAAGGGCTCTTTCCGAAACTCAAGAACACCCCGACGCTGAGGAGAGAAAAATTTCCATGGCTACGGGAACTTCCGCTTATCCTCTTATAAATTCCTTAGCTCAGAAGGCTCAGGAGAAGTTTAAAAATCTTCATATAGAAGTTACACCCATAAAAAATAAATTTTTCGGAGAGACTATAAACGTTGCCGGACTTCTTACGGGAACGGATCTTATAGATCAGCTTAACGGTAAGGATTTAGGCGAGGAGCTGCTTATACCCTCAGTTATGCTCAGAAGCGAGGGAGACATTTTCCTTGATGATTTGTCTCCGAAAGATTTGGAAGAAAGGCTGAAAGTAAAGGTTACACCTGTGGATAACGACGGATACGCACTGCTTTCGGCAATGATAGGAGAGTGAAAAAATGGCAAGACCCATTGTGGCGGTTGTAGGAAGACCCAATGTGGGAAAATCGACCCTTTTCAATAAGCTTGTAGGTTCAAGGCTTTCAATTGTGGACGATACTCCCGGAGTTACCCGTGACCGTATTTACGGCGACTGCGAGTGGCTGGGCCACCATTTTCTGCTTGTTGATACAGGCGGTATTGAACCTCAGTCGGATGATATAATCCTTTCACAGATGAGACGTCAGGCGCAGCTTGCAATAGACAGCGCCGATGTCATAATTCTTGTAACCGATGTGAAAAGCGGAGTTGTTGCTACCGACAGCGATGTAGCTGCAATGCTTCAGAAAAGCGGAAAGCCTATTGTTTTGTGCGTCAATAAGTGCGACGGCATAGGCGATCTGCCTATGGATTTCTATGAGTTTTACAATCTCGGTTTAGGTGATCCCATAGCAGTTTCAGCGGTTCACGGTCACGGAACAGGCGATCTTCTTGATGAAGTGCTCAAATACCTTCCCGATGAAAAGAGCGAAGAGGAAGAGGACGACACCACTTCCGTTGCAATTATCGGAAAGCCCAATGTAGGTAAATCCTCCCTTGTAAATGCCATTTCCGGTGAGGAGAGAGCCATTGTTTCAAACATTGCCGGTACAACAAGAGATGCTACCGATACCTATGTTGAAAATTCTCACGGAAAGTTTGTATTTATTGATACAGCGGGACTTAGAAGAAAGAGCAAAGTCGATGATGCTATCGAAAAATACAGTGTTATAAGAGCACGTATGGCAGTTGAAAGAGCCCAGGTATGCGTCATAATGATTGATGCTGTTGAGGGCTTTACAGAGCAGGATTCAAAGGTTGCCGGTATTGCCCATGATTTAGGCAAGGCGTGTATTATAGCTGTTAACAAGTGGGATGCCGTTGAAAAGGACGGCAACACCATGGATAAATACCGCAAAAAGCTTATGAACGATTTTTCATTTATGAGCTATGCGCCGATTATCTTTATTTCCGCAAAGACAGGTCAGAGAATAGAGCGTCTTTATGAGCTTATAAAGTATGTTGATTCCCAGAACGCAATGAGAATTTCAACAGGTAAGCTCAACGATATTCTTGCAGCGGCTACTGCAAGAGTTCAGCCTCCAACGGATAAGGGCAAGCGACTCAAGATTTACTACATGACTCAGGCATCCACAAGACCGCCAACGTTTGTTTCTTTTGTAAATCGCAAGGAGCTTTTCCATTTCAGCTATCAGCGTTATCTGGAAAACCAGATCAGAGAGGTTTTCGGACTTGAGGGAACACCAGTGCGTTTTGTCATAAGAGAAAGAGAAGACAAAAGCAAAAACTAGCAGCAAACTGAGTTTGCATCCAAGTCGCACACTAAGTGACAGTAAGAAACAACTATAAGTGCCTGCGACGGACACGTCCGCTTTCAATTCGCACACAAAGCAATAGCAAACAATTAATAAATTAGCCTGCGCCAAATAATTAACCATGGCGCAGGCGTTTATTTTTAATGTTTGTTGTCATTTGGTGTGTGGTTTGCCTGCAATTTTACAAAAGTAAATAAAAGTGCACATTATCTCTGAAAACCAAAGAACCGCATGAACTAACTTCCCGAAAGTCGCACACGTCGGCAAGGGAAAAGACATGGAAAGCAATAGAGCGTTTACGCATTGCCGGTGATAAAGCAAAACCTTCCAAACTGCCGACGTGAATTGGTGGACGCTTGCAGAAACAAACCGACGGCAAGAGAAAAGGATTCGTAAGTAGAAAAACGTTTGCTGTTTGCAGGTGATAAAATAAAACTTTCAAACTGCCGTCGGAGGGCGTATGGGAGAAAGCCTGCCTTGCGTTGATTAACGCTTTCTGTTTTGGCAAGGCGGCGGAACTCCGCCGCAAATGCGCTTTTGCCTACTTTTGTCGCTATGGACAAAAGTAGGTGCTCCGCCGCAGCATGAGCGGCAAAACCTATTCCTTTATCAAAGTTCGGGTAAGGAGCGGAAAACTCATCCTACTGTGCGTTATTGATGCAAACTCAGTTTGCTGCGACTTTGCCTGCAACCTCAGCTTGTTCGCAGGTGCTTATAGCTGTTCCTTACTGTCACTTGGTGTGCGACTTGGGTGCAGCGTCACGCTGCCAAAATAAAAAGAGACTGCTTTTCAGCAGTCTCTTATTTATTATCTTCTTTCAAACCGTTAGGAAGGATTAGACAGCACGTGTAACCTTACCTGAACGAAGGCAGCGTGTGCACGCATAAACACGGCAGGGTGAGCCGTTTACAACAGCCTTAACACGCTTGATATTGGGCTTCCATGTTCTGTTTGAACGTCTGTGTGAGTGGGAAACCTTGATGCCGAAAGAAACATCTTTACCGCAGAACTGACATTTTGCCATTTTTAGGCACCTCCTTTTGGTGTGACTAACAGAATAACGTAACTATGCTATCATATTCTTACAAAAAATGCAAGGATTTTTTTAACAAATCCCATACGAATTTTGGAGAATATGCGCTTTTTAATTTCTGTTTATATATTTTAACACATATTTCGTTGTAATTAAAGAGCTTAAATTGTATAATAGAAAAAATAAAAATATAAATAGATAGGGATGAAACTTTATGAATATAACGGAAAGGCTTAAAAATAAAGGATTTACAGTATCTTTCGAGGTGTTTCCCCCGAAGAAATCGGCAGCCCTTGAAAATGCCAAAGAGACAATGAAAGAGCTTGCCGCACTTTCTCCCGATTTTATAAGTGTCACATACGGCGCAGGAGGCGGAACTTCACAGAATACCATTAAAATAGCTTCCTACATACAAAATGAGCTTGGTACAAGCGCATTGGCTCATCTTAGCTGCGTATCTTCTTCGAGAGAGGAGATTTCACATCTCATCGATGAAATGAAAGAGGCTAAAATAGAAAACGTTTTGGCACTCAGAGGAGACATTCCGCAGGATGGAATGTTCCCGGAAGCCGGATATTATAAATACGCATATCAGCTTGTTGAGGAGCTCAAAGAGAGAGGCGGATTCAGTATCGGAGCAGCTTGTTATCCTGAGGGACATATTGAATGCGAAAGCAAAAGCCGTGACCTTGATTATCTGAAAGCAAAGGTTGACTGCGGATGCGACTATCTTACAACACAGATGTTTTTTGATAACAGCGTGCTTTATAGCTTCCTTTATCGTGCTCTTGCAAAGGGTATAGATGTTCCTGTAATTGCGGGAGTTATGCCTGTTACAAATTCACGTCAGATTAAGCGTATTACAGAGCTTTCGGGCACATCACTTACACCTAAGTTCAGAACAATTCTCGATAAATTCGGCGATAACGACGCCGCTTTAAAGCAGGCAGGAATTGCCTATGCCATAGATCAGATAGTAGACCTTGTGGCGAACGGAGTAAGAGGCATACATATTTATACAATGAATAAGCCGGAGGTTGCAAGGCAGATAATGGAGAGTCTTTCTGAGATACTCAAATAAAATCTGTCTGTATGCAATTTAACGCTGACCTTGAAATCGGAGGAAAAAGATGTTTAATACTGAAAAGCTTGGCAAAGAGCTGCTATTTTTTGACGGCGCAATGGGTTCTCTGCTTCAGAAAAGAGGACTTGCAGCCGGAGCACAGCCTGAGCCATGGTGCATAGAAAGAGCAGATGAAATAAAGGAAATTCATCTTGAATATTTAAAGGCAGGAGCCGATATACTTACCACCAATACCTTTGGCGGAAACCGCTATAAAATGGAGCCTCTCGGATACAAAGCGGGAGAAATTGCCGCAGCAGGAATAAAATGTGCGAAAGCTGCCATAAAAGAATTTGGGGGCGACAGGGAAAAGTATGCCGCTCTCGATATAGGTCCTACGGGAAAGCTTTTAAAGCCCAACGGCGATACATCCTTTGAAGAAGCCTATGAGGTTTTCAGTGAAATTGCCATTGCGGGAGAAAAAGCGGGAGCAGATTTAATTCTTCTTGAAACCTTTACCGATACCTATGAACTTAAAGCGGCTGTATTGGCTGCAAAGGAAAATACATCCCTGCCGGTTTTTGCGACCTGTTCTTTTGATGATAAGGGCAAGCTTCTCACGGGAGCCGATCCCCTTGCTGCAATAGCTCTTCTTGAGGGACTGGGTGTAGATGCCCTCGGCATAAACTGCTCAATGGGCCCTGATGAAATGAGAGGAGTATTTTTGCAGTACGCAAAATATGCATCACTCCCCATTATCATAAATCCCAATGCAGGACTTCCTGTTTTGGTTGACGGAAATACAGTTTATAATGTTTTGCCGGAAGACTTTGCCGAAAGCTGCCGATTCTTTGCAGAAAACGGAGCAGCGGTAATGGGCGGATGCTGCGGTACAACTCCGGAGCATATAGAAAAGCTCACCGCTTTATGCGGCAAAATAACACCGAAACCCTTGACCGATAAGGGAATCACCGTTGTTTCATCCTATGCAAAGGCTCAGATTATAGGCGAAAAGCCCGTTATAATCGGTGAAAGAATAAATCCCACAGGCAAAAAGCTCTTTAAACAGGCTCTTATTGATTCTGATATGGGATACATTCTTTCCGAGGGACTTACGCAGACTGAGAAAGGCTCCCACGTTCTGGACGTAAATGTGGGACTTCCGGGAATAGATGAAAAAGAAATGATGGCAAAAGCCATAGAAACTCTCCAGTCCTCAATAGCTCTTCCATTACAGATAGATTCCGCCGATCCGCAGGTTCTCGAAAAAGCCATGCGTCTTTATAACGGTAAGCCCATGGTAAACTCCGTAAACGGCAAAGAGGAGATTATGGAAGCGGTTTTTCCGCTGGTGAAAAAATACGGCGGCGTTTTGGTTGCCCTCACCCTTGATGATAAGGGTATACCGAACACTCCCGAGGAGCGTTTTAAGATTGCGGAAAAAATCGTCCTCACTGCTGAAAAGTATGGCATAAGCCGTAAAAATATAGTTGTGGATGCCCTTACTATGACAGTAAGCTCTTCTGCGGATGCAGCGAAAATCACACTGGAAGCCCTTAAGATGATTAAGGAAAGACTTGGAGTTTCAACAATTTTAGGCGTTTCAAACGTATCTTTCGGACTTCCCGGAAGAGAGGTTATAAACTCTGCATTCTTTACTCTTGCTCTTGGAGCTGGTCTTGACTGCTGTATTATAAATCCCAAATCCGATGCCATGATGAACGCATACCGCTCATGGTGCGCTTTAAACGGCTTCGATGAAAACTGCGCCGATTATATTGCAGCCCTTACAGGCAGTGAAAATAAGCCGAAAGAGGAAAAGAAAGCGAGCCTTTACGAGCTTATTTTAGGAGGCGTTGAAGATAAAGCCTATGAAGCTGCAAAGGAGGAGCTTAAAACAAAGGCTCCCGAGGATGTTATAAAAGACTTTCTTGCTCCGGCTCTCGATGAAGCAGGCAAGCGTTTTGATACACTGAGAATCTTTCTTCCCCAGCTTATGGCATGTGCAAGAGCGGCTGAAAAAGCCTTTGACGCCATAAGCGAATACTATAAGGAAAAGGGCGGAGAGAGAAAGAAAAACGGAAAAATCGTAATTGCCACCGTAAAGGGCGACAATCACGATATAGGCAAAAACATAGTCAGGGTAATGCTTGACAACTACGGCTTTGAAGTTATAGATCTTGGCAAAAACGTACCTCCCGAAACTATTGCGGATTACGTAAGTGAAAACAAAATCGAGCTTGCAGGACTCAGCGCACTTATGACCACTACTGTGCCATATATGGAGGAGACAATAAAGCTTCTTAATGAAAAATGTCCGTGGTGTAAGGTGATGGTTGGCGGAGCAGTGCTCACTGAGGAATATGCCCAGTCTATCGGAGCAGATTTCTACGGAAAAGATGCAATGGCAAGCGTAGAGTATGCCAAAAAGGTTTTCAAAACTGAATAACCCTTGACTTAAACCGCTTTAATGCTATAAAATATCATGTGTATGTCTTTGTTTCCGTATTAATGGACAGAAACAGTATTTTAAGACTGCAATCCATAAACCAAAGGCAGGATGAATGATAAATGTCACACTCACTTTTGAGAAAAATAGAAGAGGAATATCAGGGGCTTTCAAAAGGTCATAAGAGAGTAGCAAAGTATATTGCGGAGCATTATGACAGAGCTGCTTTTATGACAGCATCAAAGCTTGGCGAAACGGTGGGTATAAGTGAATCCACCGTAGTTCGCTTTGCAACGGAACTGGGTTTTAACGGATATCCGGAGCTGCAAAAGGCGGTTCAGGAGATGATACGCAGTAAGCTTACTGCAGTTCAGAGAATGGATGTCACTGCCATAAGAATAGGCGACGATATACTTACCAATGAGCTTTTGAGCGATGCCGAAATGATAAGGGATACAATCGAGCAGACATCCCATGAGGATTTTAACAAAGCCGTTGAAAATATCAATAAGGCGAAGAAAATCTATATTTTCGGCGTAAGAAGCTCCGCTCCGCTTGCAAGCTTTCTTGCTTATTACTTTAATCTTATCTTTGATAACGTTGTAATTGTGGATACCACAAGCGAAAGCGAAATTTTTGAACAGACCTTCCGTATAGGTGAAGGGGATGTATGTATTGCAATCAGCTTCCCAAGGTATTCGAGGCAGATTATAAACGCCATTAAGTTTATTTCAGACAGAGGCGCCAAGGTTATCGCCATAACCGACAGCAGCCATTCTCCCATGGCTCCCTATGCTTCAAATCTGCTTATTGCAAAGAGCAATATAGCATCTGTAGTGGATTCCCTTGTAGCTCCACTGAGCCTTATTAATGCGCTTATTGTAGCGGTTTCACTGAGTCGACGTGAAGAGGTTGCAAAAAACTTTGATGAGCTTGAGGAAATCTGGGAGCAGTATAAGGTTTACGATACAACTGAGGAGAGCACAGTAAATGAATGATATTGCAGCTGTAATCGGCGGAGGACCAGCAGGAATGATTGCGGCAGCTTATGCCGCCGACAGCCATGAAAAGGTATTTTTATTTGAACGAAACGAAAAAGTGGGCAGAAAGCTTATGATAACCGGTAAGGGCAGGTGCAATGTCACCAATGCCTGCGGGGAGATAAGCGAGATAATTTCCAATATTCCTGTAAACGGCAGGTTTATGTTCGGCGCTCTTTCAAGGCTGATGCCCTACGATGTTATGGATATATTTGAAGAACTGGGAGTACCACTTAAAATAGAGAGGGGAAACAGAGTTTTTCCGGTTTCCGATAAAGCCAGCGATATAGTTGACGCTTTAAGAAGCCTTGTTCTTTCAAAAGGCGTAAAGATTATTAATGAACGAATTCTGACAGTTACTTTCGATGACGGAGAATTTTCCCTTTATTCTGAAAGAGGAGAAAAGTTCACCGCCGCTAAGGTGATTTTAGCTACCGGAGGAGTTTCCTATCCTCAGACCGGCTCAACAGGGGACGGATACGAAATTGCAAAATCCTTCGGTCATACTATCATAGAGCCTAAACCCTCCCTTGTGCCTCTTGTTGTACATGAGGGCTGGTGTTCCGATTTACAGGGACTTTCCCTGAGAAATTCATCAGTCACCGTCTATGACAATAAAAAATACCGTGAGATTTTTTCGGGTCTCGGAGAAATGCTCTTTACCCATTACGGCGTATCGGGTCCGCTGATTTTAAGCGCAAGTTCACATATGCGTGAAATGGAAAAGGGAAGATATGAAATCCATATTGACTTAAAACCGGGTCTTACTCCGGAACAGCTGGATGCACGTATTCTCCGTGATTTTTCGGAGAACCTCAACAGAGATTTTATAAATTCTCTGGGAGCGCTGCTTCCGAGAAAGCTTATTCCCGTAATAGTAAAGCTCAGCGGCATTAAGCCGTCCCTTAAAATCAATCAGATTACAAGGGAACAGAGAGGGGAACTTGTGTCCCTCATTAAAGATTTAAAGCTTACCGTCACGGGCTTTCGTCCCATAAGGGAAGCGATAGTCACTTCCGGAGGAGTAAGCGTTAAAGAGATAAATCCCAAGACAATGGAATCGAAAATACAGCCGGGACTTTTCTTTGCCGGCGAAATAATAGATGTGGACGCCTATACCGGCGGCTACAACCTGCAGATTGCCTTTTCAACAGGGGCACTGGCGGGAAAATCTGTGTAAGAAACGGAGAGAATCAAAATGATAAACGTTGCAATAGACGGCCCCAGCGGAGCGGGAAAAAGCTCCATAGCAAGGCAGATTGCATCAAAACTCGGATATGTTTATGTTGATACGGGAGCTTTGTACCGCACAGTGGGACTTGCAGCAGTACGCAGCGGCTTTGATCCCAAGG
This sequence comes from uncultured Oscillospiraceae bacterium, assembly GCA_958366985.1. Lineage (GTDB taxonomy): Bacteria > Bacillota > Clostridia > Oscillospirales > Acutalibacteraceae > UMGS263. The sequence continues at coordinate 24,703 of CATXDC010000004.1, read as the reverse complement.
ACAGCGAAAAAGTTGTGCCGATGCTTGATTTTATAAAGGTGGAGCTTCGCTATGTGGATGGGGAGCAGCGAGTCTTTTTAAACGGCGAGGATGTCTCAGAGGATATAAGACTTCCCGAAGTTTCAATGGCAGCTTCCGGCGTTTCCGCAATTCCGGCGGTCAGGGCATTCCTTTTTGATTTGCAGCGAAATATCGCAGCGGAAAGTAATTGTCTTATGGACGGCAGGGATATAGGCACTGTGGTGCTTCCCGATGCCGATGTAAAGATATTTCTTACGGCTTCTCCTGAGGTAAGAGCTGAGAGAAGACAGAAGCAGCTTAAAGAAAAGGGGATAGATGAACCTTACGAAAACATTTTATCCGACATTATCAAAAGGGATTACGATGATTCCCACCGTGAAACAGCTCCCCTTAAACAGGCGGAGGATGCCGTGCTGGTTGTGACGGATAATCTGGATTTTGACGGTTCAGTACAGGCAGTTATAGATATTATCAAAGAAAAAACACAGGCAAGGCAGGAACAGTAATGAAAGATTTTGATTATTCAAAGGTAAGAAACTATAAGCTTTATCCCTTCCTTATGCCCTTGGCAAAGGTAGTGGTAAAGGCCATGTACAGAGTAGAGTACATAGGGCTTGAAAACGTTCCCAAAGAGGGCGGATATGTAGTTGCAAGCAACCATGTAAGCTTTTTTGATCCGGTTATTATCGGAGCAAGCGGAATGAAAAGAGTCCACTGTATGGGAAAGGCAGAGCTTTTTGAAAAGCCCGTTCTCGGCTGGCTGCTTGTGCATCTCAATGCATTCCCAGTTAAAAGAGGACAGAGCGATAAATCATCAGTTGAGTATGCAATTGACTGTGTAAAGCAGGGGGAGAATATCGGAATCTTCCCTGAGGGAACAAGAGCCAAGGATTATAAACCCGGTCAGGGCAAGGCAGGCGTAGCACTTATTTCAAAGGCAACGGGAGCCGATATTATACCCGTTGCAATTTACAGCGGCGGAAAGAAGCTTTCTCCCTTTAAAACCAAAGTTGTTGTACGTTTCGGCGAAGTCATAAAGTATGAGGATTTAGGTCTTACAAAGGGAACATCCTCAGAGCTTCGTGAAGCTACAAGAAAGATTATGGCAAAGATAACCGAGCTTTGGGAGGAAGAGGATTGCAAATAAAGGTTGCAAAAACCGCAGGCTTCTGTTTCGGAGTCAACAGAGCGGTTGATATGATATATAAAATGCTTGCAGACGGCAAAAAGGTTGCGACTCTGGGACCCATTATCCATAATGACAGCGTTGTAAACGACCTTAAAAGCAAGGGCGCTGTGATTTGTTCAAGTCCCGAGGAAGTGCCGGAAGACTGCACACTTGTAATAAGAACTCACGGCGTCGGTGAGGATATAATAAAGCGTGCCGAAAAGTGTTCCGGCGGATACGTTAACGCTACCTGTCCTTTTGTGCAGAAAATTCACAAAATCGTAAAAAGTGAAAGCGAAAAAGGGAATATAATTTTAATTGCAGGCGACGATAAACATCCGGAAGTCGAGGGCATAAAAGGTCACTGTGTTGCCGATGCATTTGTGTTCAGCGACTGTGAGCATCTTGATAAAATTATGGAAGAGCATCCGGAATTTGCCGAAAAAGCGGTTTCTGTGGTATCTCAAACCACTTTTAGTGTTAAAGAATGGCAAAAATGCGTAAAAAAAATAAAATTGGTATATACAAATGCCGTTGTTTTTGATACAATATGTAATGCGACTGAAGAAAGACAGGCTGAGGCTGCACAGCTTTCCAAAGAGTGCGATCTGATGGTTGTAGTCGGCGGAAGAGCAAGTTCAAATACGGCAAAGCTTGTAAAAGTGTGTTCGGCAAACTGTAAGACATATCACGTTGAAACCGCTGATGAATTAAAGTCGCTGGACTTTGCAGGATTTGAAAAAATCGGCGTTACTGCGGGTGCATCCACACCTGCGTGCATTATAAAGGAGGTACTTCAAACCATGTCCGAAATCTTAGAAAACAAAGAAGTCATCGAAGCAGATGCTGAAAATAAAAAGGAGGAAGCCGTATCAATGGATGAGATGAGTTTCTCTGAGGCTCTTGAAGAGTCCCTGAAGAACCTTACAACCGACCAGACCGTTAAGGGTGAAGTTGTCGGAATCTCTCCCAACGAGGTACAGGTTGATATCGGCAGAAAGCATGCTGGCTATGTTCCGCTCAGCGAGCTTACAAACGATCCCAGCCTTTCACCTGAGGATGTTGTTAAGGTTGGCGATGTTATCGACCTTATCATCATGAAGACAAACGATGCAGAAGGCACCGTTATGCTTTCAAAGCGCCGTTATGACGCTATCAAGGCTTGGGACGATGTTGTAAAGGCAAGCGAAGAGGGCACAATCCTTGAGGGTACAGTAACTGACGTTATCAAGGGCGGCGTTCTTGTTGTAACAGGCGCACTTCGTGTATTTGTTCCCGCATCACTTGCAACTGCTTCAAGAGGCGAGCCCCTTGAGAATCTTCTCAAGACAAAGGTACGCTTCAAGGTAATCGAAGTAAACAAGCAGCGCAGACGTGCTGTCGGTTCAATCAGAGCTGTCCTTAAGGAAGAGCGCAAGGCTGCTGAGGAAGCTTTCTGGGCAGACGCTGAAGAGGGACGCACATACACAGGTACTGTTAAGTCTCTTACATCCTACGGTGCATTCGTAGACATCGGCGGTGTTGACGGTATGATTCACATCTCCGAGCTTTCATGGAACCGCATTAAGCATCCTTCAGAGGTTGTAAATGTCGGCGATACAGTTGAAGTTTACATCAAGGCTCTTGACAGAGAGAACAAGAAGATTTCTCTTGGTTACAAGAAGGTTGAGGACAATCCCTGGGAGATCCTTCGCCGTGACTATCCCGTAGGCACAGTTGTTGACGCTAAGATCGTCGGCATCACAGCTTTCGGCGCATTTGCACAGGTTATCCCCGGCATTGACGGACTTATCCACATTTCTCAGCTTTCAACAGAGCATGTTGAGAAGCCCCAGGATGTTGTTAAGGGCGGCGATGTTGTTAAGGTTAAGATCACAAACATCGACTTTGACAAGAAGCGTGTAAGCCTTTCAATGAAAGAGGCTATGGCTCCCGCTGAGGAAGCAGCAGAAGAGGCAACAGACGCTGAATAATTTTAAATATTAAGCGACAGGGAAAAGCATTTGCTTTTCCCTGTTTTTGTATATTCGTAAAGTTTTCTGATCCTTATTTTCTGTAAAGCCATAGAAATGTGGTAAATTAATTTTCATTAATACACTATCAATTATTTAACTAAAAATCCTCCCTTAATATAAGGGAGGATTTTGCTTTGCTTTTTCTTTTACTTTTGTTTTCTGCCGATGTTTTTTAGCTGTTATTTTCTCTTGTAAGTTTTTCCGCAGCCTTAACAAACCTAAGTACATCTTCCGGCGCATCAAAACTGTAAAGCAGTCCGTAGGGGATACTGTAATTCCAGTTGACGGGAATGGAAACCAGTCCCGGATGCACATCTTTCCAACATTCTATTGTAAGCAGAACGTTATTGGTTTCGGCGCAGCGGTTAAACACCGATAAATCATAAAATACAGGTGTATCTTCAATATGAATCTGCGGATGATTTTTTTCGATATCGTTGCGTATGAAATCATTTATACCGGAATCTCCCGGGCTTACCATCATCAGGGTTTCTCCGTATAAATCTTCAATATCGATTTGTTTTTTTGAAGCAAGGGGATGATTTCTTGATACTGCCACCATTTTTTTATATCTTCCCAGTGGCAGAAAATTGCAGAGGGAAAGCCAGGCTTTTGAATTGCATACGCCTATTAAAAAATCAAATTTTTCGCCGAGCTTTTCTATTTCCGATAAAATTCCTTCATGGTTATCCTCGAAGGGAACAAGGTGGAGTTTATAGTCCGGAAACTGCTGATTTACACGATACCATAAATCCATAAAAGGTTTTGCAGGATTGAGCATAGAAGTGCCAATGCAGAAAGTGGTATCGTGGGCATGCATTGCGGCATGTGCTGAGGCGATAGATTTATTTGAGTAATCTATCATGAACTTTGCATCTTTGTAAATTATCTTTCCTGCCGGGGTCAGATTTACTCCGGATGGAGTGCGGTCTATGAGTTTTAAATCAAGCTGATTCTCAAGAGTGTTCATCTGTTTCATAACAGCAGTGGGAGAAATGTAAAGGTTTTCTGCGGCTTTAGTAAAACTTCCACAGTCCGCAACTGCTATGAAAGTATTAAGCATCGGATTATACATAGTGCACCTCCAAGGAATAGTATAAACTTTATGTTTATACTATGATAACATATCGGATATTCTGCGTCAATTAGAGTTGTGCTATACTTTAAGCAGAAATAAAGAACGGAGGAATTAATATGTCAAAGAAATTAATTGCTTTTTATTCCAGAGCAGATGAAAACTATGTAAGCGGAACACTTAAAAATCTTGAAATCGGTAATACGGAAATTGCAGCAGGTATAATCAAAGAGTTAACAGGTGGCGATTTGTTCAAAATCGAGCAGCAGATACCGTACTCAAAGGGTTATAACGAGTGCATTGAGCAGGCACGCAATGACCAGCGGAAAAATGCACGTCCTGAACTTATAAGTTTTCCTGATTCTATCAGTGAATATGATGTAATTTACCTTGGCTATCCCAACTACTGGAGTACAATGCCAATGGCAGTTTTCACCTTTCTTGAACACTTTGATTTCAGCGGAAAGATAATCAAGCCTTTCTGTACTCATGAAGGCAGTGGAATGGGTGTAAGTGAAAATGATATAAAAAAGCTTTGCCCCGGAGCAGAAGTAAAAAAAGGACTCAGTATTTATGGCAGCAGGGTGGAAAAGTCAAGGAAAGAAATTGAAAAATGGGTTTAAAGTTTTTCAAAGTGAAAATGAATGTGCTGAAAGGTACAATAAAATAAACAAAGGAGGCTTTTGTTATGGAATACGCAGTATTGTCAAACGGAGTTAAAATGCCGGTCTTAGGTTACGGCGTTTATCAGATCGGAAAATCAGAGTGTGAGCGCTGTGTGCTTGATGCCCTGAAAGTAGGCTACAGACACATTGATACAGCTCAATCGTATTTTAATGAAGAAGCGGTAGGCTCTGCCATTAAAAAATCGGGTATACCGAGAAATGAAATTTTTCTTACCACAAAAGTGTGGGTGGAGCACTACGGATATGAAAATGCAAAGGCATCTGTGGAGGAATCTCTCAAAAAACTCAAGACAGATTATATAGATCTTGTTTTGCTTCATCAGCCTTTTTCTGATGCATACGGAGCGTGGAAAGCTTTGGAAGAAATGTACGATGAGGGCAAAATTCGTGCAATAGGTATTTCAAATTTCTACGTTGACCGAATGGTGGATTTCGCTATTTTCAACCGAATCAAACCCATGGTAAATCAAATGGAGACTCATATTTACAATCAGCAGAAGAATTTGAAAGAGTGGGCTGACAAATACGATATAAGGCTTGAAGCATGGGCGCCTTTTGGAGAAGGACGAGGAGGAACTTTTGAGAATCCTGTCATTACCCGAATAGGTGAGAAATATGGTAAAAAGCCAGCTCAGGTAATGCTTCGCTGGAATATTCAGCGTGGGGTTATTGTGATTCCGAAGTCAACGCATATAGAGCGGATGGAGGAAAACTTTAATGTTTTTGATTTTACTCTGAGCGATGAGGATATGGCAGCCATTGCTGACCTCGATAAAAACGAAAGCTCATTTTTCTCCCATACGGATCCCAATATGGTAGAATGGTTTGCCCAAATGGTTGAGGAGAGAAAAGGAAGATAAACAGATAAAGACTGTTTAAAAGCCGAAAATTATAAATAAAAGCGGGTGAATTAATATGAAAAGAGCGTTATGCATAATTACAAGTTTATTTCTAATGTTGGCTTTGGTTGCCTGCGGTAATCAGAAAACGGATAACTCTGTCAATGGTTCCGGCAGTTCAAATAATGTGCAGTCAGGAGAAGAGGAGAGCCAAAGCGAAAATGCTGTCCACAAAAACTCTGATGGTAAAGTTCTGGTAGTTTATTACTCCTCAACGGGCAATACAAAAGAAGCGGCGGAGCTGATTGCTGCTGCAACCGGCGGTGATTTATTTGAGCTTGTGCCTTCTGATCCTTACACCGATGAAGATTTAAACTGGAACGATGAAAACAGCCGAGTGGTTTATGAGCATGAAAATCCTGATGCAAGGGATGTTCCCCTTGTGTCATCGGTTCCGGAAAACTTCAGCGAGTATGATACTGTGTTTATAGGATATCCCATTTGGTGGGGAATTGCTGCATGGCCTGTGAACAGTTTTATTGAGGCAAACGATTTTACCGGAAAAACAGTAATTCCTTTCTGTACTTCCGCAAGTTCCGGGTTAGGTGAGAGCGGAGAACTTCTGGCGGAAGCTGCCGGAACCGGTAACTGGCTTGAAGGAAGAAGATTTTCTTCCGGAGTATCCCAGTCGGAAATAGAAGAATGGTTAAATGGTCTTGGTTATTAAATCAGATTCTCTGAAACAGAAAAGGAAAACAAAGTTAAAGAGCTGTCCTTTTGGACAGCTCTTTTCTAACAAAAAACCGATTTAAGTCTTAAGACCGAAATCGGTTTTATTTTTTGAGTTTATTTAATGGTCAGATCAAAAGAAACTGAGTATTCCGATGTTTGACTTCCGGTATTTTCGGGGTCGGATAAAAGCTTTATTGTGCAAAGACCTGAATACTTACCTTTATCGGCGGGCTTTCTACTTGACTTGTCAACTCCTGTAAATGTTTCAAATTTCATTTCCTGAACGTATTCCTTGTCGGGTTCTATTTTAACCGATGAGAGTGCGGTATCAAAGCTTTTTCCGAAGGTATCTGTATCTATGAGCCGCTGTCCGTCCTTGTTTTCAATAATTGTCGTTACAGCTGTATGGGAGTCGGTACCCATTACGGGCATCAAAAGTCCGACAGTTTTATCTGTGTTGTTTTTTACAGTGGCCGTAACAGTTATAAGGGAGTCGAGTGTGTATTCACTTTTGTCAACAGTAACCGTCAGCATCACACCGTCGCAATCTTTTGTAAAACTCTGAGCTTTAGAGGAGGAGTGCGTTTCGGAATCGGAAGGGGCAGGAGTGTTGGCGGCGTTTTCGCAGGCGCAGAAAATAAAGAATAAACATGTAAGTAGAATTATCGAAATGCGCTTCATATTGCTTTCCTCCTGTTTTTAATCACTGGTTTTTGAAATACTCCATTATCTCCCTTACGGTATTTCCGCAGGGAAGTTTATGTTTGGGGTCCGGCATATTCTCGAGATAATGGGAGTCCGATGAAACTATGAATTCCGCATTTTTAAGGGCGGAATACTTTTCTCGAAACTCATTTTTATCTCCCTTTTCGGTTATCTCCGCAAACTTAAAACCGTATTCAGGGGGAAAATCTCCCAAAGCGGAAATAATGCTGTAAGAAGCCCTGTCAATGTGGGCGGGATAACATATTCCGCCGTATTCCTTTACTGAATCCGAAACCTCCCCAATGGATATTGACGAAGCCGTTGTCAGAAGCAGATTTTCCCGGGAAAGGGGATTGTCCTCAAAATCCGTCACAATCTGATTGCCGAAAATATCAGGTCTGTTTTCTATGGGTGGAAGAGTAGTGTGAACGTAATCGGAAAACTCCATTGCGCCTTCAAGTGTTTCAAAAAGGCAGACCGTGTGAATTTCCTCACAGGTGCATAGTTCCATTCCCGGTATAACCGTAATTCCCGCTTTTTCTCCCGCCTTTAAAGCTGACGGACAGTTAAGGGCTGAATTGTGGTCGGTAAGGGCTATGGCGTCATAGCCTAAAAGAGCCGCCATATTAACAAGATTAAATGGCGTCATTTCGTCATCGCCGCAGGGGGAAAGACAGGAGTGAAGGTGAAAGTCGTAAAAAATACTCATGATTTATTTTTCAGTAGGGAGCAGATTTCCACGGCTCCCTCACAGGAGTTTTTATGAGTGGTTAAAATCGCTATGCCGTGGCTTTCGGCTTTAAGTTTGGCGTCGGTGTCAAGGGGAGCAAGCTCCGTAAGGACTATGCATGCGCAGTCGGTGAGTGTGGCAACTGCTATGCTGTTGACGTTGCCCATTACCGTAAGCCATGCGTCTCCGCTCTGAGCTTTTGCCATTACCCAGCTTAAAAGGTCGCCGCAGTAACAGCCGGTAACTTCGTTATCCAGTCCCTTTCCGCCTGTGAGCACGGTAAAACCAAGGCTTTCAGCCATTTCTTTAACGGTCATGGTCATTCCTCCTGTGTGTTGTGTCTGAATGGCGCAGGCATAAAGCTTTCCCGCTCCGACTCGTCCATGTTTTCACCCATTCTGAAAACACAGTCGTTTATGCTTGCAGTGCCTCTTACTATATCCTCTGCCAGTGCACGGCAGGAGGGAGCTCCGCAGGTTCCGCAGTCAAGTCCCGGCAGCGCAGAGTGGATTTCGTTGAGTTCGTTGAGCCTTGTCATGGCTTCAATTACGTTATCGGCAAGGCGAAGAACCGAAAGCCCCTCCAAAGGCTTACTCCATTTCATCTCCTGTGGCACTTCGCTCTTTTCAAGATGATTGCAGGAAACGGGCAGATATTTTCTCAGCTTTTGTATTCTCGCCTTTGCCACATATGGATTTTCAACAGTCAGTGGGCCACCTACACATCCTCCGGAACAGGCGTTAAGCTCTATAAAATCAAGTTCGTTAAGCTTTTCATCCTCAACCTGCTCCAAAACCTTTATGACGTTTTCAATTCCGTCGGCGGCAAGGTACTGCTCTCTTATAAGGGCAGAGGATTCTCCGCCGCTGCCTGCCCAGCTTACGCCTATAAGTCCCGATTTTTTTATAGACTCCGGCTCTTCGATTTTATCCATTATCTGGAAAAGTACCGGATAAAGGTCTTTTATGGCAAAAGCTCCGTTTATGTTTGAATAGTCAAGACAAATAGGGGATTTTACAGCGGTTATCTTTGCCGGACATGGAGTTATGAAGAAAACTCCTATTTCTTCGGGTTTAAGTCCCGTCTTTTTAACTGCTTCTTCCCTTGCAATTCTTCCGGCTTCCTCCATTGGGGATGTCAGAGGCAGAACATGGGGGATGAGCTTTGGAAAACGCACCCTTATAAGTCTGCACACCGCAGGACACGCCGAGGAAATAACAGGACGCTTAAGCTCACCGCTGTTCATCATAATCCTTGTGGCTTCGCTTATGAGCTCCGCACCGGCGGAAACCTCAAAAACATCGTCAAAGCCCAGTGATTTCATGGCAGTAAGCACATAGTCCACATCCTCAAGGTTGTTGAACTGTCCGTAAAGGGTGGGGGCAGGAAGGGCTATTCTGTATTTATATTCGAGGATTTTGTTAAAGGGATCCGTCTGGGCACGCTTAGCGTGATGGGGACAGATTCTTATACATTCTCCGCAGTCGATGCACCTTTCGGAAATGATACTTGCCTTTCCGGCACGAACTCTTATAGCTTCCGTGGGGCATCGCTTGATGCAGTTGGTGCAGCCTTTGCATTTATCAGCATCAAGGCGGACTGAATGGAAAAATTTATCCATTTTGTACCTCCGTGGAGTTAATGAAGATAGAATTTAAGGGTAATTGTAGTGCCTACGTTTATTTCGGTATCTATTTTCATTTCGTCGCTGTACTTTTTAATGTTCGGCAGACCCATGCCTGCGCCGAAGCCAAGAGAACGGACGTTATCGGGAGCGGTTGAATAGCCCTCCTGCATGGCAAGCTCAACGTCCTTGATTCCGGGGCCGTCGTCTGAGAGGATAACCTCTATGTAATCGGGGGTTATTTCAACGTCGGCACGTCCTCCTCCGGCGTGGATTACCATGTTTATTTCCGCTTCGTACATCGCTATTGAAACATTTCTTATAATATCCGGCTCAAGACCTATCTCCTTGAGCATCTTTTTTACGCATCCGGAGGCTTCTCCCGCACGGGTAAAATCGTCTCCGGGCACATCATAGTGAAGCTTTACTGAATTCATTATTTTCCGCTGCCTCCTCTTAAACCGTTCTGGTAGAGGATTCCGCAGGAGGTAAACATCTCATAGGTTGTGCAAAGAAGTACAATATCCCTTTCACGGGCGAGGTTGATTATTGAATCATCGGGCTTTTTGCCCCTTACGAACACAATGCAGCACATATCCATCATTTCGGCGGTTCTCACCACCTGGGGATTTACAAGACCTGTAAGGAGCACTGCCTGATCTTTGACGAAAGCCAGAACGTCACTCATCATGTCGCTGCCGCAGGCTGTGTGCACATCACGGCTGAGGCTTTCCTCACCGCAGATAACCTGTGCCGAAAGAAGTTCTTTTATTTTTTCAACTGTCATATATTTACCTCCGCTCTGCAGTTTAAAGTGGATAAAATTCATTTGAATATATTGTATAATAAAAAACTTGATTTTACAATCTTTTTATGCAGAAATACATTTGCTTCTGAAAGGATTTTGACAAAAAGATGTACAAATTTTGCTTTACGGAAATAAATCGTAAAAGAGATAAATTTCATTTTTAGAATATAAACTCATATTCTACCGGAAAGATTGTTAAAAATATGAACAAGTATAAGAAAAATGCAAAAAAATCTCAAATTTTGCTGTTAATTCTTTAACAATCTATTGACTTTAGCGAATTAAAAAGCCTATAATAAATTCAATGCGTGAAAACATTATCTTTTAAAGCGCATATTATATTTTTGCGAAACAATTATTAAAACCGGAGGTTTTACATTATGTCAAGAGTTTACAATTTTTCTGCCGGCCCCTCAATGCTTCCCGAAGAGGTGCTCAAAAAAGCAGCTTCCGAAATGCTCGACTATGAGGGCAGCGGTCAGTCCGTTATGGAGATGTCCCACCGTTCAAAGGTTTTCGACAAGATAATCAAGGACGCTGAGGCGCTTCTCAGAGAGCTTATGAATATCCCCGATAACTATAAGGTTCTCTTCCTTCAGGGCGGCGCATCCGCACAGTTCTCAGCAATTCCCCTTAACTTCATGAATGGAAGCGGAAAAGCTGATTACATCATCACCGGTCAGTGGGCAAACAAGGCTTACCAGGAGGCATGCAAATACGGCGAGGCAAGAGTTGTAGCTTCTTCAAAAGATAAGACCTTCTCATATATCCCCAAGACAAAGAGAGAGGATTTCGATCCCGAAGCAGACTATGCATACATATGCATGAACAACACAATTTACGGAACTGTTTATCATGAGCTTCCCGATACAGGCGATGTTCCGCTTATTGCAGATATTTCATCCTGCTTCCTTTCAGAGCCCATTGACGTTTCAAAGTTCGCAATGGTTTACGGCGGAGCTCAGAAGAACGTTGCTCCCGCAGGTCTTGTAATTGCAATCATCCGTGAGGATATGCTCGGAAAGCAGAGAGACATCACTCCCACAATGATGAACTACAAGATTCAGGCTGATAACGATTCACTTTACAATACTCCTCCCTGCTATACAATTTACATCTGCAAGCTTGTTCTCGAGTGGATCAAATCTCTCGGCGGACTTGAGAAGATGAAGGAGAGAAACGAGAAGAAAGCAAAGATTCTCTATGATTTCCTTGATTCCAGCAAGATGTTCAGAGGAACAGTTGTTCCTGAGGATCGTTCACTTATGAACGTACCTTTCGTAACAGACAGCGACGAGCTCAATGCAAAGTTCATTAAAGAGGCTGAGGCACAGGGCTTTGTAAACCTTAAGGGACACAGAACAGTCGGCGGTATGAGAGCTTCTATCTACAACGCAATGCCCATTGAGGGTGTTGAAAAGCTTGTAGCTTTCATGAAGAAGTTTGAAGAAGAAAACGCCTGATTAAAATTTAAACAATACAGAGAGTGTGATTGAAATGTACAATATTTTAACTTTAAATAAAATTTCACAGGTAGGTCTGGGACGTCTTGATCCCGCTGATTACACCTGTGCAAACGAAATGGAAAACCCCGATGCAATTATGGTTCGTTCCGCTTCAATGCATGAAATGGAGCTTTCCGAAAAGACTGTTGCAATTGCAAGAGCAGGCGCCGGCGTCAACAATATTCCGATTGATGCATGCAGCGAAAAGGGCGTTGTTGTTTTCAATACACCAGGTGCAAATGCAAACGCAGTTAAAGAGCTTGTAATCTGCGCACTTCTCCTTTCTTCAAGAAAGGTTGTGCCTGCAATCGACTGGTGCAAGACCCTTAAAGGTGAGGGCGATGCAGTAGGCAAGCTTGTTGAAAAAGGAAAGTCTGCTTTTGCAGGTCCCGAAATCAGCGGCAAGAAGCTGGGCGTTATCGGCCTTGGCGCTATCGGTATCCTTGTAGCTAACGCAGCAAAGGGTCTGGGCATGGAAGTTTACGGCTATGACCCCTATCTTTCAGTTGACGCTGCATGGAATCTTTCACGCTCAATCCATCATGCAAAAACTCTTGACGAAATATATGAAAATTGTGATTACATTACAGTACACGTTCCTCTCACAGATGAGACAAAGAATCTTGTCTGCGCCGATACCCTCAAAAAGATGAAGGACGGCGTTAGAATTCTTAACTTTGCAAGAGGCGGACTTGTAAATAACGCAGACCTTATTGAAGCAATCGGCACAGGTAAGGTAGCCGCTTATGTAGTTGACTTCCCCTCCGATGACCTTATCGGAGTAAACGGAGTTATCGCAATTCCTCACCTTGGAGCATCAACACCCGAATCTGAGGATAACTGCGCAAGAATGGCAGCCGATGAAGTTAAGGCATATCTTGAGAGAGGCGAAATTAAAAACTCAGTCAATATGCCTGCTGTTGAGCTTGGCGCAGTAAACGGAACAAGAATTTGCGTAATTCACCGCAATGTTCCCACAATGATCAGTCAGATTACAGCTGCAATCACTGCTGAAAACGTAAACATCGACAACATGGTAAATAAGTCAAGAAAGGCTTATGCTTACACTGCAATTGATACCGACGGCGATGTAACCGATGCTGTTATCTCAGCTATCAGCGCTGTTGACGGTGTTCTCAGAGTAAGAGTTATAAAGTAATCATATCAGTTTTTCATAAACTAAAATCAAACCCGTCTGTTTTATTTGCAGACGGGTTTTCTTAAAAGGAGGGCTAATATGAATGCTGTTGAGGTAAAGGGATTTTCAAAAAATTACGGTTCGACTTTGGCTGTAAAAAATATCAGCTTTACTATTGAGGAGGGAGAAATAGTTGGCTTTGTAGGCAAAAACGGAGCCGGCAAAACCACAACTCTCAGAACCATTACCAATATGATTTTTCCGACCTCCGGAGAGATAAATGTATTTGGAATGGACTGTGTAAAGCAGTCAAAGGAAATCAAGAAAATTTTGAGCTATATGCCCGGGGACAGCTCTTTTTATGAGCATTTTACGGCAAGGGATATTTTCTCCGTATGTATAAAATTCAGCTCTGAAAGTTTTGAGAAGGCTAAGGAGCTTTCGGAATATTTTGAGCTCGATATGGATAAGAAAATTTCCGGTCTGAGCCTTGGCAACAGAAAGAAAGTTTCTATAATCCAGGCTTTTTTAAAGGATGCGAAAGTGTATATTTTCGATGAGCCCACAAATGGTCTTGATCCTCTCATGCAGGAGAAATTCTTCGCTCTTGTAAAGGAGAAAAAAGAACAGGGATGCGCCGTATTTTTATCCAGTCATAACATGTCAGAGGTGGAAAAATACTGTGACAGAGTGATTATCATAAAGGACGGAGAGATTATAGATACAGTTTCTCCCGAAACCGAAAGAAAGAACCGTCCTTTATATGTAGCCTATAAAACCGCTGACGGCAGAGAGATGACATTTGATTTTAAGGGCGATGTAAATGAGCTTATCGATAGGCTCCATAAGGAAAAGCTTACGGCAGTTGAAATCAGATCCAAAACCGTTGAGGAAGAATTTATAAAATATTACAGTGATGACGGGGAGGAAAAGTAAGATGAAAAAAATAACCATGAATTCGGCTTTATCCGTTGCTGCTCTTTCCCTTAAAAATAATCTGAAGCTGCTTATGGGCTGGGGGATTGGCTCCTTTGGGGTAATGTTTTTGTATATGATTCTTTTCCCGTCGGTGCAGGATATGGCAAAGGTGAAAATGGAAAGTATGCCAAAAGAGCTGCTGGAATTTATGGGAATGAGTTCATTTTCCGATATGGGTAATTTTATAAGCTATCTTGGTATGATTTTCGGAATAGTTATTCTTGTAATCAGTGTGTTTGCATCCGTTTATGCAGGGGGACTTATCAATAAAGAGGAAAAACAAAAGACAATAGAATTTCTCTATGGCCTTAGTGTGAGCCGTGATGAGATTTATCTGGGTAAATCCATAGCCGCTTATGCGGGAGTAATGGGTGTACTTTTAATGGCGGCGATTTCATCTCTTATCTGCGGATTCATAAACGGCGGTGAAACCTTTGTTTTGACAGATGCGGTTCAGATATTCAAAATCACCGGATTTTCGGCTTTTATCTTCACCGGAGTTTCTCTGTTCATTGCCGGATTAACTGCCAAAGTCAGTGCGGGTGCAGTATCCAGCGGGGTGGTTTTTCTTTGCTATGTTCTCGGATATCTCAGTACACTGCTGGGAGACAAAGCTCAGTGGCTTAAATATTTCAGCCCCTTTGAAACCCTTTCTTCAACCGAGGCGCTGGCAGGAGAGGATATATTAATAAAACTTCTCATTTATTTTGTCATAGCGGCAGTGCTCACGGCTTTGGGCGGTGTATTTTATAAAAGGCGTGACTTTACGGTATGATGTTATTGTTAACCCATTATATGATTAATTCAGCAATATCTCTGAGCTTGTGATTGTAATAAGTTTATGATATAATGCAGCTGAAAGTGAGAATTTTATAGGTTATTGACAGTTTCCCATACGATTATAACCTTTGGAGGAGATGCCAATGTGGCAATAGCTTGACACATTCGGTTAACCTTAAGGATGACCGAAAGGAAGATTATTCCGAAAGGGGAATGTAAAATGAAGAAAACCACTAAAATTCTTATAGCTGTTATAGCTGTATGCGTTATTGTAGCGGCGGGAGTCGGAATCCAGTATCTTGTAACTCCCCATGAAGAGGCGATAGACAAAACCTATGGGGGACTTCTGCTTTTTGAGGACGGAACCGAGCCTAAAAAATGCACAGTAGAGCTCAAAGGAAAATACATAAAGCAGATGAAAGAGCACAAGGAGCAGTTTGTCGGACGGCTTGAGGACGGACTTTTTATTGACGGTAAAAGAGTATCGGATGTATTGGTCATTTTCAGCGATAATGAGGACTGCGAATATGCAGTTGTCCATGGAAGTACAGACATCGCTCTGAAAAAAGACTTCAGTACATTTATTATAAAGTTCCGTTATGATACCGAAAAAGGAGCGCCTGTTGAAGCGGAGCTTGACGAAAACAATCAGATGGAAATTCCAAAGGATAAGGGAGTAGAGTGCCTTTTGGTAGTTCCCGCTGAAAACATTGAAGAAGCGAAAAAGCAGATTGAAGCATTCCGCACAGCACCCGGAGCCAATGCTAACTGGGCGGAAGATTTCGAATTGGATGACTTTGTAGATTAAACCTGTCAGTGTGATGGGGTTACCGTTACGCATAAATACTTACAGAAAAAATAAGAATGCCTGCGACGGATTCTACTCTGTTGCAGGCATTTTGTTTAATAAAGAAGGAGCGGAAAGAAGTAGAATTTTAAATAAAACATCTTATTG
The DNA here is from genome assembly GCA_958366985.1 of uncultured Oscillospiraceae bacterium. Lineage (GTDB taxonomy): Bacteria > Bacillota > Clostridia > Oscillospirales > Acutalibacteraceae > UMGS263. The sequence continues at coordinate 8,944 of CATXDC010000004.1, read as the reverse complement.
AACCCTGAACAAGCAGAAAACTTTTTATGTTATTCGTACTTTTGTCCATAGCGACAAAAGTACCAAAAACGCATGTATGCGCCTTGACGGTTTTCGCCCTTAGTTTACTTGCCTTTAGAAGGTATCTCGGTAAATCGCCGGCAAGGGTCAGTGCCGGCAATTTACGGAAAAGCAAAGCTTTTCCGTTCCCTCGCTCTCCGAACAGCTGACAGTAATGCGAAAAGCCGCAAGGCTCCCGCACTGCTTACTCTCATTTCTGCCGGGTGAGCGTGGAGTTAGTTTTGTTTATGTAACAGTAAATTTTAAATGTTTTCTAACAAAACCCAAGAACCCCACAAAACCAACTCCCAGACAGTCGCACACGTCGGCAAAGGAAAGAACATGGAAAGTAGTAAAGCGTTTACACTTTGCTGGTGATAAAACAAAGCCCTTAAAACTGCCGACGTGAATTGGTGAACGCTTGCTGTGCCTAACCGACGGCAAGAGAAAAGGATTCGACAGCAGAAAAGCGTTTACTGTATGAGGGCGATAAAACGAAACCCTCCAAACTGCCGTTGGAGGGCGTATGGGAGAAAACCTACCTTGCGCTGATTACTGCTTTCTGTTTTGGCAAGGCGGCGGGACTCCGCCGCAAATGCGCTTTTGCCTACTTTTGTCGCTACGGACAAAAGTAGGTGCACCGCCGCAGCATGAGCGGCGAAAGTTATTCGTTTATCAGAGTGCGGGTAAGAAGCAGAAATTTATTAAACACAATTCATACTGTTATTTCAGCGTCGGAAATTTAAATAGTATCTCAATAACAAACCCCATGTGACAGCACATGGGGTTCGTTTTATCTGTTTTTATTTAATTATTTGCCTGCCATTTCAGCTCTTGCAAGCTTGATACGCTCAACAAAAAGCTTACCTGTTTCGGTGATCTTCTTGTAGTTGCCTTCCTTTGCTCCTGCTGTAAGTGAGCTTCCTGCTCCTACTGCAACAGCTCCTGCCTTAATCCACTGTGCAACGTTGTCAACGTCAACGCCGCCTGTGGGCATCATCTTTGCATAGGGGATAGGTCCGTGAATTGCCTTGATGATCTTCGGTCCGAAGAGATCGCCGGGGAATACCTTGAGGATGTCTGCTCCTGCTTCCATAGCAGTTACGCATTCTCTTACGCTCATAACACCGGGCATAATCGGTACACGGTAGCGGTTGCACATCTTAACTGTATCAAGATCAAGGTAGGGGCTTACGATGTACTCAGCGCCGGAAAGCATTGCGATTCTTGCTGTTGCGCTGTCCATAACAGTACCGGCTCCGAGGATGATGTCCTCAGGTGAATATGTAGCAGCAAGCTCCTCGATAACCTTCTGAGCTCCGGGAACTGTGAATGTAAGCTCGATTGCGGCAACTCCGCCTTCGATGCAGGCCTCTGTAATGCGCTTTGCAGTGTCTGTTGAATCAGCTCTTACAACGGCAACAATACCTGCATCAAGTATTCTGGTAATTACTTTTTCTTTATCCATTGTATATTATCTCCTTCTGTTGGGTTTGGATTTAATTATCTCTGAACTCTTGCGCCTGCGCCGCCGACTATTCTCTCAACCTCTTTAAGGCTTGCCATGGAGGTATCGCCGGGAGTTGTCATTGCAAGTGCGCCGTGTGCAACGCCGTAGTTGACTGCTTTCTGAGGATCTCCTGTTTCCATAAGTCCGTAAATAAGACCTGATGCAAAGGAATCGCCGCCGCCGACTCTGTCGTAAATTTCAAGTCCGGGAAGCTCAAGTCCTCTGTAAATCTTGCCATCAGCCCAGCATATTGCGCTCCAGTCGTTTACTGTTGCTGTTTTAACAGTTCTGAGTGTTGTTGCAACTGCCTTGAAATTGGGATATACCTTAACGGCCTTTTCGATCATCTTGAAATATCCGTCAATGTTCAGCTCCTTGAGGTTCTCATCGTTGCCTTCAATTTCAAATCCCAGGCATGCTGTGAAATCCTCTTCGTTGCCGATCATAACATCTATGTATTTTGCAATTTCCTTATTGACTTCTCTTGCCTTTTCGATTCCGCCGATATCGTTCCAGAGAGAGGGACGATAGTTAAGGTCGTAGGAAACGATTGTGCCGTATTTCTTTGCAGCCTTGACAGCCTCGATTACAACCTGAGCTGTGGTCTCTGAAAGAGCTGCAAAAATTCCGCCTGTGTGAAGCCATCTTACTCCGAGAGTGCCGAAAATGTAGTCCCAGTCGATGTCGCCGGGCTTAAGCTGAGATGCAGCTGTGTTGCCTCTGTCGGAAACGCCTACTGCGCCTCTGATGCCGTAACCTCTTTCAGTAAAGTTAAGACCGTTTCTTACTGTTCTGCCGATTCCGTCGTATTTGCACCACTTGATAAGTGAGGCATCCACGCCGCCCTGGTATACAAAGTCCTCAATAAGTCTGCCGACTTCGTTGTCAGCAAGGGCTGTTACAACTGCGGTTTTAAGACCGAAGCATCTTTTCAGTCCTCTTGCAACATTGTATTCTCCGCCGCCTTCCCATACTCTGAAGCTGCGGGCTGTTTTAATTCTTGCATCGCCCGGATCAAGTCTGAGCATAATTTCTCCGAGAGAAATCTCGTCAAACATACATTCCTCTTTTGGACGAAGTTTAAGTTCCATAAAATATACCTCCACAAAAAGCAAAATAAACTTACAAAGTAAATTTTATCACATTTTTCAATTCATTCAATAACAAATTCTGCTCTTTTATGGAAATCCTGCTCAAATTCATAAAAAATATAATTAATTTGTCAAGACTAACTTGTTTAAAATCAAATCCATGATATAATAAGTTTGAAATCAGAAAAAAGCTGATTGAAAGAAAAATCAAAACAACAGTTAAGCTGTAAATCGGAGGATGTACAATGAAAAAAAATAGAGCTGCAAAAATTGCAATTTCTGCCGCTGCATGTGTGTGTGCGGTTTCGGTGCTGTTTTCCGGCTGCGGAGCAGATGAGAGCCTTGTATACATGAAGGACTTGCAAAGCAATAAAATTGACCTTTCTGGATACGAGCTGACCTTTGAGGATAATTTCGACGGCGATGCTCTTGACACAAAGATTTGGACTTATTGTGATGAAGGCGGACAAAGACGAGGCGGATACTGGATTGACGACGCCGTAAGCGTAAAGGACTCAAATCTCAGAATAGCGGTAGAGTACCGTGAGGACGGCGAGCTTGGAAGTGGATGGTATACAGGAGCAGTTGAATCCACTGCATCGGAAAACGGAGCCACGGGATTTTCTCAGAAATACGGATATTTCGAAGCAAGGTGCAAGGTGCCGAAAATCTACGGTGCATGGGCTGCATTCTGGCTGATGCCTGTCAACAACTTTAAAGATGATGTTCCCGGAAGCGGCGATGACGGAAGCGAGATTGATATTTTCGAGTCCATGTATATGTACATGAAAGATCCCGATTATCAGAACAGCGTAACCCATGCGATACATATCGACGGTTACGGCGACAATCTCAAGAGTCTTGGTTCAAAGCATTTTTCAATGGAAGATTTATATGATACATATCACACCTACGGCTTAGAGTGGAATGAAAATGAATATATTTTCTACATTGACGGAATCGAGACATGGAGAGTAAGTCAGACACCGGATAAAGAAGATTCATCAAAGGTGTATAATAACGTTTCCCATGTGGCAGAGTACATAATACTTTCATGCGAAGTATCCGGCACAACAAAGGACGGCAAAGTTTATCCCGGTCAGGAATTCAATGATAAGGGCGAACTTGTCACAGCCTGGAGCGGAAGCCTTGAAGGAAACGATAAAAACACTTCCTATGAATTCCTCGTGGACTATGTAAGGGTTTACGAAAAGAAGGCATGAGCGTCCCCTTAAACTGAAAAAGATGTTTTGAGGCGGCGCAGATTAATGCGCCGCTTTGACTTTGTGATTATGGAGAAGGCTAAACTATGGTTAAAGTAATAAAGAACGCATTTGTTGTCATTGGAAAAATGGGCTCGACTGTAGATGGTGAAGGTTTTATTCAGAAATTATGGGATGATGCAAACAGTCATTTCAGTGAAGTATCACATTTGGCAAAGAGGGACACAGATGGAAATATTGTGGGAATATGGGGTGCTATGTCCGATATTTCTCACTCGTATAAACCTTGGGAAGATGGTTTCAGCAAAGGTTTGTATCTGGCAGGAGTAGAATGTGTTGATGATGCCGAGGCACCTGACGGGTGGACAAAATGGGTAATACCCGGTTTTGAATATATAGTTGTTGAAAATCATAATGGAGCATTTGAAGACACCCTCAAACAAATGAATGAGGAGGGCATTTCTCTGGTGGGAGCAGTTCACGATTATACCGACCCGGCAACAGGAAAGGGCTATATGTATTTCCCCATAAGAGAAGTTTGATAAAATTCAGTACGGCAGGTGATAATATGAAAACTGAAAAATGTACGGTAATGGATATGACCTGTAAGAATTTCACCATGGATGCATTGGAGATTAAAAAAGTTGACAAAAACACGGACTTGGCGGACAAACTGATTTATTTTGTAGAAAATTTTTCTTGGGAAGAAGTAAAAGAACATATGCTCCAAATACTGAAAGCATGGGCGTTTACTGATTGGGAAACTCCGTTTGCGGCAATAGTAAATGGTCAAATTGTTGGAATGGCTTCTATTATGAAGACGGACTATTATCCGTTACCTGAAATATATCCATGGATATCAAGTGTCTTTGTGTCGGAAGATTATCGTGGCTATAGAATTAGTGAAAAGCTGATTGATTTTGCTAATGAATATGCAAAAGAGTGTGGATTTACAAGAACCTATATTCCGTCGGAGCATGTCGGTTTATATGAGAAATTCGGATATCAATATTTAAAAGATATTACCAATTACGGAAATGGAACAGACCGATTGTATGTTAAAGAACTGAAATAATAAGGTGTGGGATTTGCATAAAGGTCTGGGAATTTCCGGTAAACAAAATCGTTTTACTTTAATAAACACTTTCAAGAAATTATAAGACGATTTCTGTTTATACAATCAATAAAAAATAAATATAAGGGGACGCAAATATGCAAAAATGGGTAACAGAGGATTGGAAGTTTGAGTTAACCGTCATTGAAGGAAAAGCAAAGCATTGCAGACTTGGTCTTGAAAAAGGCGATAAATTTGTTTTTTCGTATGGATGTCCTGAAGGTATATGTCCAAGAGTCATGATAGATTTGTTTACATGGTGTGAAGTTATCAGGTGCGGCGGTGATTTTACATATAGAGGCGAAAAAGAAAAGTATGAAATTAATTTAAAATGTCCGTGCAACAGTATTCTTTTTCATTTAAAAGCAATTCCCATCAACAGAGATGAAAATGGAAAAGCATTGCCAAACAATTTGCCCCCAATAGATTAAACATAATAGAAAGTTTTATAGGAATGAGATTTCTCAATAAGTAAAAAAACAGGGTATTTTTAGGGAATATTACCCCTAAAAATCCAAAAATAAATAAACATAACGGCAGGTGATAATATGAAAACTGAAAAATATACGGTAACTGGCATGACCTGTTCGGCTTGCAGCGCTCATGTTGAAAAGAGCGTGTGCGGTGTTGAGGGAGTAGAAAAGGCGGAGGTAAATCTCCTTACTAATTCAATGACCGTAACTTATGATGAGAGCAAAACAGGCAGCGGTGAAATTGTGAAAGCGGTTGAGAGCGGCGGATATGGAGCCAGTCCCCAGAGCAGCGGAGAAAATAGCAAAAGCGTTTCTGCCGAAAAGGGAATTTCAGAGGTCGAAAAGCATATTGCCGATATGAAAAAGCGGCTTATTATCTCCATAATATTTACTGTTCCGCTTTTTTATATTTCCATGGGTCATATGATGGGCTTCCCGCTTCCGTCATTTTTCCATTCAGTCAATAACGCTATGACCTTTGCCTTTACTCAGTTTATTTTGTGTATTCCCGTGGTGTTCGTAAATTTCCATTACTTTAAAAACGGATTCCGTTCACTGTTTAAAGGCGCACCTAATATGGATTCACTTATTGCAATAGGTTCGGGCGCTTCTGTGCTTTACGGAATTTACGCAATATATAAGATTTCCTATGGATTCTCCGTTTCGGATTACGGCATAATCGAGCAGTATTCAATGGATTTGTATTTTGAATCGGCTGCAATGATTCTGACCCTTATTTCCCTGGGAAAGCTTCTCGAAGCGAGAGCCAAAGGCAAAACCAGTCAGGCAATTTCAAGACTTATTTCCCTTGCACCAAAGACGGCTTGTGTCGAGCGTGACGGTGAGGAAAAGATAATTTCCGCCGATGAAATAGCTGTTGGAGATATACTCATAGTCCGTTCGGGAGAGGCAATCCCCGCCGACGGAGTTATAATCAGCGGAAACGGCTCAGTGGATGAATCCGCCATAACAGGCGAGAGTATGCCGGCGGATAAGGAGCCAGGCGATAAAGTCACGGGAGCCACTATAAATAAGAGCGGATACTTTAAGATGAAAGCTTCAAAGGTGGGCGAGGATACAGCTCTTTCGCAGATAATAAAGCTTGTGGAAGAGGCGTCGTCCTCGAAAGCGCCCATTGCGAAGCTTGCCGATAAAGTCAGCAGGATTTTTGTCCCGGCAGTAATTACCATTGCAGTTGCAGCAGTTATAATCTGGCTTCTTTCGGGAGCGGAATTTGAGTTTGCAATGTCCATAGGTATATCGGTACTTGTAATTTCCTGTCCCTGTGCTCTGGGACTTGCAACACCTACGGCAATTATGGTAGGTACTGGAAAGGGTGCAGAGCTGGGTATTCTCATTAAGAGCGCCGAAGCTTTGGAAACGGCTCACAGCATAAAGAATATTGCTCTCGATAAAACCGGCACAATCACAGAAGGTAAACCTGTTGTAACGGATATTATAATCAATTCAAACCTTAAAGCTGATGCCGATGAATTTCTCGGAATCTGCGCCGCAGTGGAGAAGCTTTCGGAGCATCCTCTGGCGGGAGCAGTGCTGGAGGAAGCTAAGGAAAGGAATATTGTAATTCCCGACGCAGAAGGGTACACTCAAAAAGCCGGACGTGGAATTTCGGCTCTTGTAAGGGAGAGAAGAATCTACGGCGGCAACGGAGCTTATATGGAGGAGCTTGGTGTTTTTGAGGAAGTTTCAAAAGCCAAAGCCCAGAGCCTTGCCGAAATGGGAAAAACACCACTTTTCTTTGCCGATGATAACACGATAATAGGTATAATTGCAGTATCCGATACCATAAAGCCTACAAGTCCGGCAGCAATTGAGGAGTTTAAGTCAATGGGCATCAGTACCATGATGCTTACGGGAGACAATGAAACTACCGCAAAGGCAATAGCTTCACAGGCGGGAGTCACTGAATTTTCCGCAGGTGTGCTTCCTCAGGATAAGGAAAGAGTAGTAAGCTCTCTTAAAGAAAAAGGTGTTACCGCTATGATAGGCGACGGAATCAACGATGCACCTGCACTTGCTGCGGCAGATGTGGGAATCGCAATCGGAGCGGGTACGGATATCGCCATAGAGTCGGCGGATATAGTGCTTATGAAAGGCGATCTCAACGAAGCAGTTGCAGCGGTAAAGCTCAGCAAAGCGGTTATCAGGAATATAAAGGAAAACCTTTTCTGGGCGCTTATTTACAACGCTGTATGTATTCCCGTAGCGGCAGGATTGTTTTATAATGTATTCGGATTAAAGCTGAATCCTATGATTGCAGCAGGAGCCATGAGTTTAAGTTCTGTTTGTGTTGTAATGAATGCATTGAGACTTAAATTCTTTAAAAACAGTAAAATATTGCCCAGCGGCAATAAAAACAGCGGCGAAAAAACCAAAGCGGCAGTTTCGTCTATAGATATAAAGATTAAAGGAGGAAAAATAAAGATGGAAAAGAAAATGCTTATTGAAGGAATGTCATGTGGACATTGCAGCATGAGAGTGGAAAAGGCTCTTAATGAACTCGAGGGAGTAAGCGCAAAAGTTGATCTTGAGAAGAAGACAGCGTTTGTAACTCTCACACAGGATGTAAGCGATGAGGTTCTCACCAAAGCCGTAACCGATGCCGGTTATGAAGTAGTTTCAATTGCAGGCTGAGCCTGCACCAAGGCATAACAAGCCATTTGATTTGGTTTTCTCATAAAAGATTAAGCCTGCGTTTAAGGTAAAACTTATTCGCAGGCATTTTGTTTAATAAATAAAGAGCGGGTAAGAAGTAAAAAATTTAAATAAGCTCCTTATCAAACTCGAAGCAAACAGAAAGTTTTAAATATTATGTACTTTTGTCCATAGCAACAAAAGTACCAAAAATGCATTTAATGAGCCTTGTCGGTTTTCGCTCTTAGTTTATTTGCCTTTAAAAGGTGTCTCGGTAAATCGTCGTCAAGGGTCAGTGCCGACGATTTACGGAAAAGCTTTACTTTTCCGTTCCCTCGCTCTCCGAACAGCTAACAGTAATGCGAAAAATCGCAAGGCTTCCGCACTGCTTACTCTCATTTCTGCTGGGTGAGCGTGGAGTAAGTTTTGTTTTTGTAGCAGCAAATTTTAAATGTTTTCTAACCAAACCAAAGAACCACGGCAAACTAACCTAACGACAGTCGCACACGTCGGCAAAGGAAAAGATATGGAATTAGGTAAAGCGTTTACACTTAGACGGTGATAAAACAAAACCTCAAAAACTGCCGACGTGAATTGGTGGACGCTTGCAGAAACAAACCGACGGCAAGAGAAAAGGATTCGTAAGTAGAAAAACGTTTGCTGTTTGCAGGTGATAAAATAAAACTTTCAAACTGCCGTCGGAGGGCGTATGGGAGAAAGCCTGCCTTGCGTTGATTAACGCTTTCTGTTTTGGCAAGGCGGCGGAACTCCGCCGCAAATGCGCTTTTGCCTACTTTTGTCGCTATGGACAAAAGTAGGTGCTCCGCCGCAGCATGAGC
>CATXDC010000003.1 GCA_958366985.1 uncultured Oscillospiraceae bacterium | reverse complement strand
CCCGGCAGTGTGGTAAGCTCCTCTATGGTATCAGGATCTTTTCCGCCGTATCTTTCTTTTATTCCTTTGGCAATGCCCATTATATCCCTGGCTTTTCCGTGGAAAAATCCGCAGGAGTGAATTATTCTTTCTATATCGGCGACATCTGCGTTTATGTAATCATCTAAAGTTTTATATGTTGCAAAAAGCTCAGGGGTTACAAGGTTTACTCTTGCGTCGGTACACTGAGCTGACAGTCTTGTAGCAATAAGAAGTTCCAAAGGGTTTGAAGCTGTAAGAGAACATATGGCATCGGGATATTCTTTTTTCAAAGCTTCAACAGCCGCTTTTGCACGCTCTTTTTTCGTCATTTTTTCACTTTCACACCTTTCAGAGTATAAATTACAGTCAATTATACTCTAAATTATTAAAAATTTAAAGCCTTTGCTCAATAATCATTGAAAAAAACGATTTTATGTGTTATCATCTTAAAGTATATTATCAAATTTTAAAGAGAGGGATTTTTGAAATGTTTCAGGATTTACTCGATACCATCGGCTTTGTAGAGGGCTATGACCCTGAAGTCGGTGCAGCAATGAAAAAAGAGCTCGCCCGTCAGAGAAGAAACCTTGAGCTTATCGCTTCAGAAAACATAGTTTCTCCCGCTGTTATGGCAGCTATGGGAAGCGTGCTTACAAACAAGTATGCTGAAGGTTATCCCGCAAAGCGTTACTACGGCGGATGCGAGTGTGTTGACGTGGTCGAAAACATCGCTATTGAAAGAGCCAAGAAGCTTTTCGGCGCTGAGTTTGCAAATGTTCAGAGCCACTCAGGTGCACAGGCTAACTTTGCCGTTTACTTTGCTCTTCTTCAGCCCGGCGATACAGTTATGGGTATGAACCTTGCTCACGGCGGACATCTTACCCACGGTTCACCTGTAAATATGTCCGGTAAATACTACAACTTCTTCTCCTACGGAGTAAACGATGACGGATTTATCGACTATGATGAGTTTGCCAAGAAAGCTGAAGAGGTTAAACCCAAGCTTATCGTTGCAGGCGCTTCTGCTTATCCCAGAATCATCGACTTTAAGCGTATAAGCGAAATCGCAAAGAGCGTCGGCGCTTACTTTATGGTTGATATGGCTCACATTGCTGGTCTTGTTGCAGCCGGTGTTCATCCCTCTCCCGTTCCATATGCAGATGTTGTCACAACAACAACTCACAAGACTCTCAGAGGCCCCAGAGGCGGTATGATTCTCTGCAAAGAGGAACTTGGTGCAGCTATCAATAAAGCTGTATTCCCCGGCACACAGGGCGGTCCTCTTATGCATGTTATCGCTGGTAAAGCAGTTTGCTTCGGCGAGGCTCTTAAGCCTGAATTCAAAGAGTATCAGCAGAACATCGTAAAGAATGCCGCAGCTCTTGCAGACGGACTTATGAAGAGAGGCATCAATCTTGTTTCAGGCGGTACAGACAACCACCTTATGCTTGTTGACCTTCGTTCAGTAGGCATCACAGGTAAAGAGCTTGAGCACAGACTTGACGATGTTTATATCACAGCTAACAAGAACGCTATACCCAACGACCCCGAGAAGCCCTTTGTTACAAGCGGTATTCGTCTTGGTACAGCTGCTGTTACAACAAGAGGTCTCGGCATTGCTGAAATGGATAAGATTGCAGAGTTTATCTATCTTGCTGCAACTGATTTTGAAAACAAAAAGGAAGAAATCAGAAATGGTGTTAACGAAATCTGCAAGGCATATCCCCTTTACGAATAATTTAAGACAAAGTTTAAGCCCGGCTTAATGCCGGGCTTTTTTCTTTAACCTTTATTTGTGTTTATAAAATCAGTAAGGATTTCTATAAATTCATCATCGGTGAAATTAACGGCTGTTACAATAAATCTTAAGCCGTCGCTGCTGAATTCGGCAGCGTACTCATTATACGGAACAATTTCTGTTTCTCCTGTTTCAAAATCATACTCACCGAGAGCTTCCATTTTCAATTTTGCTATAAGCACCCGCTCTTCACCAAAATAGGAAGCTTTTGCGTTTTCCGGCCATTCGTATCTGTCGAGCATTGCTTCATCTTCACGGCAAACCGTAAAACTTATGCCCTTTCCACCATATCCCACGGAAATCGGCAGCTTATCCTCGCCATATTCGTTCCAATAAGTAAAGGTTATTCCGCCGTCAACAACTTTTCCGGTATTTTTATCACGATAAATTTCATTTTGAGAATTGCTGTAAGACGCCTTTAAATAATCAGGTAAAAAAGAAAAATCAAGTTCCTTGCCCAAATGCTCAGCAGCTTCCCTTTCATTAAGTACGGTTATATCATAGCTTTTAGGAGAATAGACGCCATCCAAAATAAAATTTTCATACTTCACTTCGTTTATGGCAATTTTTTCCTCAGTTTCTGTGCGTCCCTCTCCGCCGCTGTAAAAGCTTCCCATAGTTCCGCTTGTAATGGGCTTGTTTCTTATTTCTCCTACTACTAACAAGGCACAAAGACAGACAAGAGAAACACATACAACAGATACAGCAGCTCTTTTAACTTTTTTCATTTTTATCTTTTTTTTACTTATATAGTTATCTCTGCGCTTTAATACGCTTTCGGTCATCTCTTCATAACTCTTCATATACAAAACCCTCCTTTTCAAGTTCTGATTTGAGAGCTTTTTTAGCCCTGTAAACAAGATTTTCTATTTGACGTTTATTCTTTTTCATTACCCTGGCAGCTTCATCATTGGTCAGTTCTTCAAACACTGTCAGATACAAAACCTGCCTGTAATCTCCGTTTAATTTTGGGAGAGAACTATGAACAGCGATTTTCCTTTCCTCGGCAAAATATAGTTTTTCGAGATTTTCTTCATCATGCAGCAGATTTTCAAAATCCTCAACAGGCTTATCTGAAAATCTTTTTCTGTGTTTTAAATAATTTATCGCTTCATTTCTGCCGATTGTATAAAGCCACGTTTTAAAGGAGTAATTTCCCTTATATTTAGGCTTTTTTATTACAAGCTTAAAAAAGGTATCTTCCGTCAGCTCCTCGGCTGTATGTATATTTTTTACATAACCGTTTAAAAACATCATTAAACCGTCTCTGTACTCCCTGATGATTTCGCCTATACCCTCATCGTCGCCTTCCAGAAAACGCAGATAATTTTTTGCTCCGCTGTCCATATTTTCACCTCTCCCCTTCCTCTTTGACCGGTCATCTATTAAACAATTAAAACAGGTGATTCTCTCACATAAAATAAAAAAAGAACCACTTATACGCAGTTCTCTTTTTTATGTTACCACTGATATTTTGTAAGCTGTCCATGTTCGAGGAGCTTCGGAAAATCCCACTGTCTTAAAACTTCATACACTCCGATTGCAACGGAATTTGAAAGGTTAAGACTTCTTGCATCGGAAATCATGGGGATTCTCACACATCTGTCAGGATTAGCCTTTAAGAGCTCCTCAGGCAGTCCTGCGGTCTCTTTTCCGAAAAACAGATAGGATTTATCAGGATAGGAAATATCGGAATATCTGTTCTGTGCTTTCGTTGAGAAAAAGTAGAAATTTCCGTCCTTGTTTTTTTCAAAAAAATCCTCAAGATTTGAATAGTAGGTAATATCAAGGAGATACCAGTAATCAAGACCTGCTCTTTTTAATTTTTTATCATCAATTTTAAAACCCATGGGCTCCACAATATGAAGCCTTGCACCTGTTGCAGCGCAGGTTCTCGCAATATTTCCGGTATTCTGTGGTATTTCCGGCTCTACAAGTACAATATTAAGCTCTGCCATTTTAAGTTTACTCCGTTTCGGTTTCAATATACCTGATTATTATAATACACCCTGTCTCTCATTGCAAATTTAAGGAAGCATATATTCAAAAAAATAGCATAAATACATCTTGTAGGACGTGCCATAATAAAAGCGAAACCAAAAGTAATGGAGGGATTGAAAATGACGAAAAAAAGCTCAAACATCGCTAAAGGCGTCGGCATAGCAATGGCAGTTGGCAGTGCAACAGCTCTTATCGGCGGAACTATGATGAACTCTTCAAACCGCAAAATGAAAAAGAGCATGAACAAAGCCGTTAAAGCCGTTGAAAACATTGTCGGGGGCATTAACTCCGCCATGAAATAAAAAACAGGTTTCGGGGGCGGGAAAAATTCCGCCCCTAAATTTTATACGGAAGGAGGCTTTTTATGAAAAAAGCAATCGCCTTATTATCCTGTGCAGCAATTTTAATATCAATTACAGGCTGTTCGGGAGAGGAAAAAATGCCTCAAAACACCAATGTTTCCGGAGAATCGCAAAACAACAGCTCCATAATGCAGGATATTGATGAAAACGTCGCTTCCGTGGAGGGAAGCATCAAAACAGAATGTGAAACAGGCAAGGACACCGGAAACACATCAACTTATACAGGTTATGATCCGCTGCCGGAAATAGATCTTGTATCAAAGGCAAATGACGGAAACAAAAATTTAAGCACAAAGAAAATTGGATACAGCTACGGCGTTTCAAAAAACGGAGTACCCCATCAGAACTCAGTAAATGCACAAAAGGAAATGGAAAAATACGGAGGTCTTGCCCTCGATACCAAAAGCAGTGAAAAAGTGCTGTATCTTACCTTTGACTGCGGATATGAAAACGGCTACACCTCAAAGGTTTTGGACGCACTGAAAGAAAAAGGTGTACCTGCGGCATTTTTCGTAACTCTAACCTATATAGAAAGCTGTCCCGACCTTATTACAAGAATGATTAAAGAGGGACATATTGTAGGCAATCACTCAAACAAGCATCCGTGTTTTGCTGATATTTCAAGAGAACGTATGGCACAGGAAATACAGGATGTTGACAACTACCTGAGAACAAAATTCGGATACTCTTCCCCGTTCTTCCGATTCCCGGAGGGAGCCTATTCTGAAAATGCCCTTGACCTTGTAAACACCATAGGATACCGCAGCATATTCTGGTCGGTGGCATATGTTGACTGGGACCCCAACACAATAAGGGGCAAGGATTACACCATAGACACCCTTATGAGCCGTATTCATCCCGGAGCGGTAATACTGCTGCACTCTGTTTCTCCCGACAACGCCGCTGCAATGGGTGAATTTATAGACAAGGCAAGAGCCGAAGGATACACCTTTAAAAGCCTTTCGGAGGCAAAGTTTTAAAATTAAGCTTAAAAGGCCCTTCCTTATGGAAGAGCCTTTTTGCAGAATGATTTTATACTATCATGCATCATAAATTTAAAAATTTGCTTTTCTTAGCGTCATATTCTTCCTGAGTAATCGCTCCTGCATCAAGAAGTTCTTTTAAAAGCTTCAAATTCTCAAGATTTTTTTCATCGCTGGGCTGTTCGGCAGAAAACGCTGAAGCAGGTGTCGGATATGAGGCGGACACAGCAACGCTTTTCGGTCTGCTGATATTATTTATTCTGTCCTGCAAAATAATACATGCAACAACGGGAATAAAGATAGCCATAACAAGACACAAAGACGAAATGTCTGAGCTGTTAATATTCTTAGAGCGTGACAGTATATCCGCACGCTGACCGTGTCTGTAATACCAGTAAATTGAGTAAAACGGTATAAACATAAGCAGCAGCAGCTTTGACAACGGACTATACTGCTCGGAATTTGGTGTACGGTTCAGATAAGCTGTTGTACGGTATACCCAAATAAGCTTCCAAATACCGAACGTAAATAAACAAAGTACAATGTGAACACCTATATTTATATATCCGCTTTCGGCTGTAATTATATTGGCAGAATCACTTTTACCGTTATTAAGTATATCCTTTGCTGCCGCCGCAATTCCATTACCGGGATTCAGCAGAGCTAAAGTAATAAGGATAAAGCCAACTAAAAGTATAAATATATCAAGATAAAAAGCAGCTGTAAAGATAAGTTCTATTTCTCGACCAGCACTTCTATGGATTAATGAATAAATTATAAATTCAATTATGCTCAATACGGTTATTACTGCAAAAACGGGAATTCCTGCTAAACCTATTTTATTAAGTCTAATACTTTTTTCATCAGCAGACTTATTTAAAATAACTGCAAGTATACTTATACATGCCATTGACAAAATCAATCCTGAAAATAACTTTGGCATAATATTTAACAGTTCTACATTTACAACAAATGGATATAAACGTAGTCCAGTATAATCACTTTCATAATAATTATCTGGATTTATGTATATTTGGACAATCCACTTAATTAAATAATATATATCTTTAAAAACAAATAAAGATACTGCTAAATATACTGCCTTTTCTTTCAGCCTTCCTAACTTATCTTCAAAGATAACAATTAGAGAAAATAAAAGCAACACAAAATTATTAAATGTAACAGTTTTCAAAAAGCTGAAAGAGGTATCAAATATACAATGCAGTGCAAAAGATAATATAACGGGCAAAATTGTATATAAGATAAAAGCCGCTCCCAGCAGTTTACCCTTTTTTCTCTTCAGCAATAAAAGTACAATCACCAAAGTAATAATCAAAACCGGTATATACCGTAAGGCAGATGCAATAATATTCTTTACCAACGCATCTGCAATGTCAACATATTCTACCTCTGCAAATTCAAGATATTCAGAATAGTAAACTAAACAATTCTTAATAGCCGATATAAAGCTCCACCCTATATCCAAGAAAATAAGTACAAACATTGCTCCTGCAATTTTAAACAGTAAATTTTGCCTTTTTTCCATTTTCTTCACTCCTCATAATGCCGTTTTGTCTATCATAGCATACAATTTATCATTTGTCTACTTTCGTAGACAAAAATGTATTGTTTTTTTGATATTTTTAATATCGAGGATGTGTCTACAATGATGAAGTTCAATAAAAACTCTGCGGGCATTGTAATACGCAGATTGCGAAAAGAAAAAAATTTATCTCAGGAAGTTTTCAGCGGTCTTGCAGGTATTGCAAGAAGTCACCTTGCTATGATTGAAACAGGAACAAAACAACCTAATTTTGAAACAATTTGGCGCATTGCAAATGCTTTTGAACTTCCTCCGCATAAACTTGTAGAGTACATCGAAAAAGAAAGTGAAAATTCAGAGAAAAATCAAAAACAGTTATAAAACCGTTTTTGGGCAGATACTTAAAAGGCCCTTCCTTTTGGAAGAGCCTTTTTATAATGCTTATTTACTTGATAAAATTTATCTCTTTTCAAAAACGCTTTTGGGCTGGCCGCAGACGGGACAAGTGAAATCATCGGGCAGTTCCTCAAAGGGAATATCACCCTTGTAACGGTATCCGCAGATACTGCAAACCCATTCACCGTTTTCGTCCTTTACAAAATCCTCTTTCTTCTCTGTATGAGGCTGTCCGGCTTTGAAAGCTGCAAAAGCTTCCCTGACGGCGTTTTTAAGCTGAGGCTTCTGATAATCAGCATAGAGAAGAGGTTCTCCCTCACCCAGCCATGCGTCCTCTACTGAGCAAAGATAAAGATCATGGGTATCAAGCTTTGTAACACTCTCTACCTTACATCTTAAATATGCGGCGGCATCTGTAAGAACAGGTAATCCGTTTACCATAACATGAGGAACGTTCTTCCACTTTTCTGTATCACGGGATGACTGGAAACCGAAATTTGCTATAACAAAGGGGTCAACATCCGTTGCCAAAACAGAAACTGTAAACTCACCGTTTTTCTCAATAAGTGAGCTTGTATTGTTTGTATTCATACAGGATATGACCACCATAGGTGTTTTTCCGCTTCCTACCTGTGCAAATGCGTCTACAACGCTTCCGCCATAGCTCTCTCCGTTTTTAACTCCTACTACATAAAGTCCGTAAGAAAGTCTGAACAATGCTGTGTTATCCAATTTTGAAGCCTCCTTTTTTGAATTTTATTTTATCCTATAAATTTTATATTATTTCAAGAACCTTGTTTTCAAGCTCATCAAGGCTTTCCTGTGAAGGAATGTACTGAATGCGCTGTTTTTCCAGAGCAATTTCAAATCCGCAGTCTGCAAGCTCTTTTTCAACAAGTCCTATACTCTGACCGCCCCAGCCGTAAGAACCGAAAGCAAAAGCCTTTTTGCCGCTGTTCTTAGGTGCAAGTCCTTTAAGATAGGTAAGGAAGCTTGCAACTGTGGGCAACATCTGATTGTTAAGTGTGGGAGAGCCCACAGCAATATATTCTGCTGTCAAAATCTCGTTTATTACCTCGGAATTATCCCAAGCCTTAAGGTCGCAGAGCTTTGCGTTATATCCCTTTGAAGCAAAGGCTTCAACAATAGTCTTTGCCATTTTCTCAGTTGAATGCCACATGCTGTCAAAAACTACTACTGCCTCTTTATTCATCTTAAGGCTGCTCCACTTTTTGTATTCCTCAATAATCTCAGCAATATGGCTTCTCCACATTACGCCGTGGCTGGGAGCGATAAGCTCTATATCAAGTCCCTCAGCAGCTTTGACCGCACCGGCTGCCTGTACGCTGTAAGGCATTACTATGTTGGCATAATAAGTTCTTGCCTCATGAAGAACATCACCTAAAGGCTCTTCATCATCAAATCTTCCACCTGATGCATAGTGCTGACCGAAAGCGTCATTTGAGAAAAGAATCTTTTCCTCTGGGCAGTATGTTACCATGTTATCGGGCCAGTGAAGCATAGGTGTGGGAACAAAGGAAAGTGTACGGCTGCCAAGGCTCAGTGTATCGCCGCTTTTTACAGGCATGAAATCCATTTCACCGTAATGAGCTGTAAGACCCTTAACGCCCTGAGGAGCAGATGTAACTACCTTTGCATTAGGTGCTAAAGCAAGCACATCTGTAATAGCGCCGGAATGATCCATTTCAACATGGTTTGAAACAATATAATCAATCTTTGAAGGATCCACAACGCTCTTGATGCGGCTTATCATCTCAGCTGCAAAAGGAGCCTTTACAGTATCCACCAATGTGATTTTGTCATCTATTATAAGGTATGCGTTATAGGTTGAGCCTCTTTTCGTTGTATAGCCGTGAAAGCTGCGCAGAGACCAATCAACAGCGCCTACCCAGTAAATTCCTTTTTTAACTTCAATTGCTTTCATAAATATACCTCCAAACAAAACTCAGGCGGAGTGGTTACACTCCGCCGCCTTCGATTATTCCGCTGAGAACTGATCCTTACCTACACCGCAAAGAGGGCATACCCAATCCTCGGGAAGATCTTCAAAAGCTGTTCCGGGAGCTATTCCGTTATCGGGATCGCCAACTTCCGGATCATAAACATATCCGCAAACATCGCAAACATATTTGTTCATGGTTTGTACCTCCTTAAATTTATATGTCAAAAAATTTGACTTACATATTCGCTGACTAGAGAAACATCCTTTTTGCCAAGGCTGCGGTACAAATTGCCGCTTCCCTTTTCCTGAGAATATCCCTTGATATAGAATACTTCCCCGTCACCTCTGAAAGTAAAAGCTCCGTCATATACGTTTGTATCAACATGCCTTGGGCTGAACTTCTCACAAACGTTAAGGGTTCCGCTTTCAGAAGACTCATTGTAATCGGTCATAAAGAACACACTTTCATTTCCGGCGGCATAAAGCTTGGATACACCTTTTTGAATCTCCTCGCTTTTTTTACCGTTATAGCAATAAAGCGTACCTGTTGTGCTCTTCATGTCCTTTACATAGTATACACTGCCTGACGGAGTAAAGCAAACATTTTTAATAAAAACTCCTGCATCTATTCTTGTTCCGGTGGATTTTTTTAAGTCCCATTTGACTATATCGCCGGATTCGAAATTTTCATCACAGTTTTCGGCAATATACAAGCTGTTTTCAGATAAAAACAGTGAATTTGAATGTTTCGCATCTTCGTTTATGAGCACGGGTTCTTTATCCGCTGATTTAACATAGAAATACTCGCCTTTTGCAAGTACCGGAGTGTTTCCGTCCGGTACAGGCAAGCTGCTTCCATAACGGGAAAGATCGGAAATCTTAATTTTCATATTTTCCGGCATACTGAAAGCGGAATATACAATTGCTCCGTCATAAACTCTGTACACTTTACCTGTAAATTCACTTACCAGAACAGGCTCTTTATCACTGTAAACATAAAGCTCTTTTGAAATTTCCTTTAATGTACCGTCACTTATTGCTGCACGAAGACTGTCACGGGCAGTTTTTGCGTCATAGAGAGCTTTTGCCTCATTGTATTCGTCCTCACTGCCATAGTTTTCTCTTACAGGCTCGGTAATATTCCCGTCGCTCTCATATAAATCATCGCTTACAATTTCACTCCATTTATATGAAAGCTCTTTTTCGGATACAAAATATATACTGTCATTTTCTGCGCCGGAATTTGCTGCATAAACTTCCTTTACATCTGCATTGATAAGAGCAGATTTTTCACGCTTAACTGAGAACAATCCCTTTTTGCCGTCCGCAGATGTTTTAGTATAGGCATAAAGATCAAAGTCGCCGTCAAGTATATAAATTTCATCTACTGCGCCTTCAATAAATACAGGCTTTGCATTTGATTTTACTTTACACTCATACAGATCAAGGGCATTGCCGTTTTTCTTAAGGTAAATTACATTTTTTCCGTCAGCGGAAATATAGAAATCAACTACATCGGTATCAATAGAAATTTCCTCTTTAAGATTGTGCACCTTGAGCTTTCCGCCCTTATCGCTGGGACTTCTCAGATATGCAATCCTCTTAAAATTCTCAGAGGCTTTAGGCTGAGAATAAACGTTTGATGCAAGGAAAAGTCCCTTGCTGCTGTCAGCGGAAGAAATTTCAGAGGTCTCATTCATTATGTCCCTATAATAAAGCTTATAGGTATTTGTTCCGTTTTCGGTAGTGTAGCTTTCAGAATAAAGGAGCTTATCCCCATCTTCGTTGAACACTGCTACCAACTCAGCATTATCGGTCTCGGAGAAATTATCGGATATTACAAATGGAGCGTTTTCTCCCACTTTCTGAGCCATTACGGAATTTTCCTTAACATATACAACCGGAGCGGAATTTTCCTTATCTCCGGAAAAAACAAACGCCGCTGTAACTGAAACTATAACCACAGCTAAAGCAAGCACTAAACCGGCAATGAGCTTTTTCTTACCGTTTACTTTTTGTCTGCTGTTTCTTGTATTAGCTGTTTGAGCTGTCTGGTTTTTCTTTTTATTTTTCTTACCGAAAACAACAGGCAGCTTTTTCTTAGTTTTTTTAGAAGATTTATTTTTAATCTCCTCTTTTTTCTCCACTGTATCCTCACCGGTTACGGTATCTTCAAGATACGCTCCGCAGCTGTCGCAAAAAGCGTTCGTATCCCTGTTTTCCGCACCGCATTTTCCACACTTCATACAGCACCTCCGAAAGAGAGTATACGGTAATTTATCATTCCCGTTTTTAACAATTTTATTTGAATATTATACTATATTTCGTGTAATGCTGTCAATTATGCCTACATTTTGACAAGACAATATAAAAAAGACAGGAGAAAATTTCCCCTGCCTTTAAAATGTTATTAGCGTTCAACTACCGTAAAATAAGGAAAATCATACCAAGAAAGATTGCTGCCGGAAAAAGTCACTTCGTTATGGTCTCCGTATTTCCATAAACTCTTATAAGTTTCATCATAAGGATATACAAATCCGTTAGAGTAACTATAACATATATGCATTTTAGTAGGTTCTAAATCACTGTTTAGCTGAACTTCATAGGAAATATATCCTCTGCAGTTTTCACTTCCCATTAAGAAGGACATTCGCCCCAAAACGCTCTGCCTTGCACTGGTGTCAAGCACTAAATAAATAGGATTTTTCTCTTCTTCCTGTCCAATAACATTCTCCTCAAGTGAATAATATGGCGAAGCATAGGTTTTTCCAGCTTTTTCACATAGTACCCGTCCCGATATCTCTCCTATTTTTTCCCAATTCACGTGGTTGCTTGTATTATAAACCGGTTCGATATATATGCAATCGGTTCTATAAATTGCAGGAGGTTGTGTCCAGTTATAGAAACAGAAAATTTTCCACGTCTCCTTTTCCGCTTCAGTCTGCACAAATACATATTGTAAATAAAAACCGCCAAGCCACGCTTTATTCTCCCGTTCGGATACAACTATCCTGATGGGATTGGCGCATTCTTTAAGATCATCTTGCGTTAAATCGTTTATGAACTGTTCTGGAAAATTCATCTGCATAAGCTGTTCTTTTACCAAAACACTCTCCTCTTCCTCACAAGCTTCAACTTCTTGATAATCCATAGGATATGAAGTAAAAAAGAAATTTCCTATGAGTACTCCTGCAAACGTAATCGTCATAAATATTGTCACTATAACCCAATTGGGAATTTTCACAGTTTTGGGATAAATAGCATATCCGGAAGCAGAAATGTCATTTATTATACGGCGAAAACACACAACTATTATGATAAGCATCACAGGAAGCAGAATCAGAAGAAAATTCAGATAAATGTGAATAAATGAAAAAAGAGGCGTTACTAAATGTATAAAGAAAAGAACTCCTAAACTTTTTGTGCGAACCGGCATACCGGCTTCTTTCTGAGTATAGCTGAATCCGCCCCATAAACAACCTATGGTACATAAAGTAAGTACGGCATTTATAAGCCACCACGACCATGAGAAAATTGTCTGTAAAGATTGGTTCATTATCAAAGCGCTTTCAAAAACAAGGCATATCGCCTGTGTAGTAGAACGCAGCATGGAAAATGTAAAGCCAGCCCTGAACCACTTGTTTTCATTTGAAAGCATACGAAAACCAAGGGTTATCAGCAAACTGCCTACAAAAGGCAATATATAGTTAAGATAAAAAATCCCGATACCGAAAAGCTGCAAAACAAGTCCCGCAAAAATCATATTGGTGCTTTTTTTCCATGGGTTCACCGATTTTGCAATTCTTTCAGATACATTAATTCCGGAAGCATTCTGCTGAAGAAATCTTTCAAATTCTTCATCACTGAGTTTGTCAAAATCACGTTCACTCATGGCTTTCACCTCCCAGTTCTTCTCTGAGCTTTTTCTTAAGCCGATAAATCCGTCCCTCTGCGGAACGCTGTGTCATGCCCATTTCAGCTGCTATCTGCGGAACTGACTGGCAATAGTAAAACTTTCGGTAAAAGAGCACCTTATCCCTTTCCGATAAATTCCGTACTATAAATTCAAGCTTTCTTAAAGTTTCGTTCTTTATAAACTCTTCTTCGGGATTGTCCTTTGAAGAAGCGATGTCTGAATCGAGACTCTGGGTATCAGGCTCCCTGCGAAGCTTCTTGGCAAAATTAAGGGCAGTGTTTCTCGTAAGCACCGACACCCAGCTCCTAAAGCTGCCTTTTTCCTCAGAATAACTGCCGATTTTTTCAACCACCCTCATTACAATGTCATTGAAACACTCCTCCTGCTCACGCTTATCTAAAAGAATCGGAGCAATTATGTAGCGTATCATTGGTCCGTAGCTGTTTATAAATTCTTTGGCTCCGTTTTCTTCTCCTGATGCAATAATCTGCACCAGTTCATGGTCTTTCAAAACATCACCCCCAAATTACCGTTACTTCTATTTTCCCTCTATATTGTACTACAACTAAATAATATAAAACCCACACAATTTATTTATAGTAAAAAATAAAAACGGTGTTCCTTCGAACACCGTTTTTATCAGCCGTCTTTCAGGCAATTACATTCGGTTATAAACTCTGTATTTATAAATCAGACAATACCCTGAGCAAGCATAGCATCTGCAACCTTTGTGAAACCTGCGATGTTTGCGCCGATTACAAAGTTATCCTCATGGCCGTACTCTCTTGCAGCCTGAGACATGCTTGCATAGATATCTTTCATAATATGATTGAGCTTTGTATCAACATCTTCGAAAGTCCAGCTCATTCTTGAACTGTTCTGGCTCATTTCAAGAGCTGATGTTGCAACACCGCCGGCATTTGCTGCCTTTGCAGGAACATAGAGAACCTTGTTTGCAAGGAATACTTCTGTTGCATCAAGGGTAGAAGGCATGTTTGCGCCCTCACCTACTGCTTTACAGCCGTTCTTAACAAGCTCTTTTGCATCCTCTGCGCTGATTTCGTTCTGAGTTGCACAGGGAAGAGCAATGTTACAGGGAACTGACCAGGGACGCTTGCCCTCAACGTAGACAGCTTCAGGATGATATTTTATATAATCCTTAACTCTGCCACGCATTTTTTCCTTAATATACTTAAGAATTGAAAGATCAATTCCGTTTTCGTCATATATATATCCGTTGGAGTCGCTGCAGGTTACAACTTTAGCGCCAAGGCTCTGAGCCTTCTCGATTGCATAAATTGCAACGTTACCTGAACCGGAAACAACAACAGTTTTGCCATCGAAAGATGTGCCGTGATCACGGAGCATTTCTTCCATGATATAGATAAGACCGTAGCCGGTAGCCTCAGTTCTTGCAAGTGAACCGCCGTAGCTAAGTCCCTTACCTGTAAGGATACCTTCATAAAGTCCTGTGATTCTCTTGTACTCACCGAACATATATCCGATCTCTCTGCCGCCGACACCGATGTCTCCTGCGGGAACGTCAGCATTAGGTCCGATAATACGGTAAAGTCCAGTCATGAAGCTCTGGCAGAAACGCATGACCTCTCCATCACTCTTGCCTTTGGGATCAAAGTCAGAACCACCCTTGGCTCCGCCGATTGGCAAACCGGTAAGTGAATTTTTGAAAATCTGCTCAAAACCAAGGAATTTGATGATACTGATGTTTACAGACGGATGGAAACGCAGACCGCCCTTATAAGGTCCGATAGCGCTGTTGAACTGCACACGGTAACCTCTGTTGACTCTTGTTCTGCCCTCGTCATCAACCCACGGAACACGGAAAATAGTAGCTCTTTCAGGCTCTACTATTCTCTCAAGAAGACCGACATCCTGATAAATAGGATTCTTCTCAACTGCAAGGTTAATTGACTTGAGAACCTCGGTTACTGCCTGGCAAAATTCCGGCTGGTCAGCGTTGCGTCTGCATACGTCTTCCAGCACCCTTTCTACATAACTCATGTTTCATACCCCCTAAAAGTTTGAACAGGTTATATTGTAAGGCATAAATGCATAAAATGCAAGTTTTTTTTATAAATTTTCATTTTTATTTTTAAAAAGGTTATAAAACCAAGTTTTTTGCTTTTATTTGCAAGTTTTTATACCATTTATTCATTTTGTGTCAATTTTACTTTTTTATAGTCATATAGTGAATATGTTGTGTGCAAATTAGAAAAATTTTCATAATATATTCGAGAGAAGACACATACAATACTGAAAGGAGACTTTATTTTGGCTGTAAAAATTTATTTGAATCCGGAGCACGGAGGAAGTGACGGCGGAGCCTCCTATGGAGGACTTGTAGAAAAAAACTTGAATCTGAAAGCGGCAAAATACTGCCGGGACTATCTTAAAAAATATGACTGTACGGTTTTCTTATCGAGAGAATCTGATACCGGAGATCTTCTCATCTCGCAAAGAATTGCCGATCTGAAAGAGAAGAAAGCGGATGTAGTAATAACCATCGCTCACAATGCCGGAGGCGGTCAGGGCTGTGAAATCTTTTATTGGAAAGACGATACAGCATCAAAGCGTTTAGCCGTGCTTATTGAAGAAAAATTTAAAGAAATAGGACAAATAAGCAGAGGCGTAAAAGTAAGTTCAGAGGCAGCATATAATTTCGGAATGGTTCGTGAACCCTCAAAAGATGGAATTCCCGCCGTATTATCGGAATTTGCTTTTCTTGATAATGCCCAGGATAGGCTGCTTGTTGACAGTGATGAAGATTTAAAGAAGGAGGGAGAAGCAATAGGTAAAGCAGTAAAAGAATACCTTAACTTAAAGGAAACTGCGCCTGAACCTGAAAAGCCATTGCCTGACAATGACATACTATACCGTATTCAAATAGGCGCATTCAAACTCAAATCCAATGCCGAAAGCTATGTGGAATATGTAAAGAGACGTGGTTTTGATGCTTTTTACAAAGAGGATTCCACAGGTGACGGCACAATTTACAGAGTTCAAGCCGGAGCATTCACCAATAAGAATTATGCTCAGGAGCATCTGAAAGCTCTCAGAGAAGCTGGTATAGAGGGATTCATATACGAAAGCGCACAATAAAAGAAAAATGGCAGGGACTATATCTTAAAGTCCCTGCCATTTTTGTAAAACAAAATAATACCATGGTGCAAAACAATTAATACTCGCCTTCAAACATCGGATAACGGTATTTATCCTCTTCGGTGATCTCACGTAAAACTTTACATGGGACACCCACAGCAATAACATTTGCCGGTATAGATTTTTTTACAACACTTCCGGCACCGATTACCGTATTATCCCCTATTGTAACACCGGCCAAAACCGTTGATCCGGCGCCAATCCATACATTATTGCCGATAGTAATAGGCTTTGCAATTTCTATTCCCGCTTTTCTCTGTTCCGGGTCAATAGCATGTTCAGCAGTTGTAAAACAGCAGTTAGGTGCGATAAAAACATTATCTCCAAAGGTCACCTTAGCTCCGTCGGTTATAATCATGTTATGGTTGGAATAGAAATTATCTCCCAATGTTATATTATATCCGTAATCACACCAGAACGGCGGAGTAATAATAACATCCTTTCCCATTTTGCCGATCAAGTCTTTCAAAATCTCTCTTTGTGCCTGTCTGTCATAGGGTGAAAGCTGATTGTATCTGTGGCATATCTCTTTGCACTTTTCAATTTCCTTTTCAAACTGCGGATTATAACATCCCTGAAAAAAACAATTAATTGGAACAACGGGTTTTTTATCCATAAGAAAGCCTCCCAATTTTAACTTAAATTATCTTTTTTATTAATAACTGCAACAGAGTGTTGATATAAAAGGGGTGTCTTCGGTAATGAAGACGCCCCTATATGAGTTTTAATATAACTTATATTGATTTATTTAAAGCATAAAGAATATAAGCTTATTTTTCGTTCTTTGCCGCTTTTCTCATTCTGATCTTATTTTCAAGAGACGGATAATAGCGCTTGGAGATATATGCCGCAATAACTCCGAGAATAGCACCTACAATTATACCTGCGATTACATCGGTGGGATAGTGAACGTGTACATAAATTCTTGAAAAAGCGATAAGTAAACCGAGGATAACTGCGGGAATTCCGAACTTCTTGTTAGTACATAAGAGAGCTACGGATGCAGCCAGTGAAGATGATGAGTGACCTGAGGGGAATGACCAGCTTGAGGGCTTTCCGACCAGTTCAGGGTAATTGAATATACCCTCCCATGCCTCAAGATTAAAAGGTCTCGGCCTTTCAACAATAGGTTTGATAATCCAGTCAACAACAACAAGGGAACCAATAAGTCCCAGAGCCATTGCAACTCCGCATTTACGGTACTTTTTGCTAATGATAAGAGCTAAAGCTATAGCTATCCAAACAGCTCCGCCTTCACCAAGATAAGTAATAATAGGCATAATTACATCAAGAACCGGATTCCAGATATAATTTTCCACAAAGCGGAACACTGACAAATCAAAATTTAAAATAGCTTCCATTCTCTTACCTCCTTTCTCATTTAATTCTTCTGTAATCCTTTACCACTCTGATTCTATCCTTCTTTTTGCGGTGATTGGATAGTACAGTTGCGATTATGAAAAATGCGACAATAAGAATCACCATAACAACTAAAACCTTGAAAGTTGTCGTATGGGTAAAATCCGCAATTTTTCCAAAGATGAAAAGTATAACGCTGCCCTTTACCTCTTCGGCTGCTACAAGCTCTACCTCGCCAAGCTCAATTTTTTCCGCATTCTCTCCGCTGGGAGTGTAAATAATTTTTGCCTTGCCTATTACCTGTCCCTTTTCAATGGGCGCTTCCATAGTTTCGGGAACAGTGCCTTCAACAGGTTCAAGGGTTATATTGGAAGAATCCATCCAGTCCGGTATAAGAAGCTTTTTGGATTCCTTGGGTACAAGACGTACATGATCTGTTGACCATGAGTGCTCAACATTTATAGCGGTTACCGGCTGAACCGTATCGCACACAGACTTATACCTGATATTTTCAAAAGCCCATTTGAACATTTCTACACATTCAAGGAATGCTCCGTTATCTTTGAGTCCGTCACCGGTATAATCCTGAAAGGGTGCATGCATGATAATGCCTAAATATTCATATCCGTCCTTGCTTGCCTTTGAGATAACACAGCGTCCGGCATTTTCCGTATGTCCGGTTTTTACACCGGAAGCATATTCATAATAATATCCGGTCTGATCGTTAAGTATAAGGTTTGTTGTGAGAAGTGTTCTCTCCTCTTTTACAACATTTGTCGCTCTGAGAGTATATTCGGTAGTAGAACATATCTTTTCAAAAACAGGGAAAGAAAGGGCATACTGAGTGATTTTTGCAAGGTCGTTTGCAGTGGTATAGTGATCATCCGCATCAAGACCGTGGGGGTTTGAGAAATGGGTATTAGTGCAGCCGAGCTCCGCTGCAAGAGCATTCATCATTTCAACAAATGCGCTGACATTTCCGCCTCCCATATAATCTGCGATTACAACAGCTGCATCATTACCGCTGGCAACCATCATACAGTAAAGAAGCTCAAGCATTGAAAGCTGTTCGCCGGGCTTAATGTTTGCAAGAGAACTGTCTGTTCCTATAAGGGAATCAATTGACTCCTGCTTAACTGTAACCATTGTATTTTCAAGATCGGAGCAGTTTTTGAGAACCACTGCCGCTGTGGCGATTTTTGTAAGGGATGCAGGAGCTGTTTTTCTGTCTGCATTTTTATCAAAAATTACAGTTCCCTTTTCGTTGTTCAGGCTAATAAGAAGAGCTACGTCTGCCTTTAGTTCAATTTCGGAATTATATGAAGCTGCTGCCGGCAAAACTGTTCCGACAAGCAAAAGAAAAGTAGTAACGAAAATTAAAAATTTTTTCATGGTAATCTCCCTGAAAATGTTGTATTATATTTTTATGACAATGCTGACTCTTATAGTATAACAGCATCCGGGGAAAAAATAAACATTTTTTATCACAGATTTCTTCCGGTTTTTCATATTGGGAGGTTTGCTTTATGGTTTATATTACCGGAGACACACACGGTGATATTTCTCGTTTTTCTTCACCTGCCATGAAAGATATTAAATCAGGTGACACATTAATTATATGCGGCGATTTCGGTTTCATCTGGGACGGCAGCCGAAAGGAGCGCCACAATCTTAAAAAGCTCCAAAAGAAAAAATTCAATATCTGCTTTGTTGACGGTACTCACGAAAACTTTAAACTTCTCAACGAATATGAAGTTTCCCAGTGGAACGGCGGCAAGGTTCACAAAATAGGCAAAAATATTTACCATCTTATGCGTGGACAGATTTTCGATATAGACGGCATTAAAATATTCACTATGGGCGGCGGCGAAAGCCCTGACATTGAGCTGAGAATGGGAGCGGGTAACTGGTCAAGAGACGAGATCCCAAGAAAGGACGAGCTTATCGAAGGAGCAGATAATCTCCAGAAACTCGACTGCAAGGTGGATGTTATTGTCACCCACGAACCCCCTGCAACAATTAAGCGATTCCTTAAATCTTCCGAGGACAGCGAAGTGCGTATAAGCGGCGTAAACGCATACCTTGAAGAGCTTAATAAATCCTGCACCTTTACAAAGTGGTATTTCGGAAGTCTTCACACAGATAAATATGTTTCTTCAAACCACGTGGCAATTTTCACCCATGTGGCCGACTGTCTTACAGGAAAACAGCTCAGAGGCAAATAAAGAGCAAAGTTAAAGGACACACAGAAAATAATTTCTGTGTGTCCTTTTTGTTTAGGTTTAAATTTAAGAACCGGTGGATTTATAATGTTTTACTCCGAACCGCCATATAAGCACTGACGGAATGAGAAACAAACCTGAAATAACAGGAGCAAGCATATAAAGCACGCTGTCGCTTTTCCCTGTGAGCACCAGTAAGGGGTAATACTGAAAAAGTGCAACAGGTACGACAAAGGTCAAAAACCTTAATATCGCTTTACCATAAATCGAAACTGGATACTGGGCAAACTCTCTGCTGCCGTCAGTGAAAATGTGCATTACCTCAAGTCCCTCAATGGTAAAAAAGGTAAGGGCAGCATTAATGAGAAAAAGTCCGAAAAACACGGATATTCCGCCTATGACCATAAACACCAAAGTGAAAACTTTATAAGGGTTCCAGCTGATATCAGCCACAATCAAGGCATAAATGAACACAAGCACTGCCTGCAAAGTTCTGCCCAATCTGCTGAATTCCACTTTTGATGAAAGCACCTGAAACACAAGTCCTTTGGGACGCAACATTATACGGTCAAATTCGCCGTTACTTATCATGGAAGAAAAATCATCAAAGCCTCTTGCAAAACACTCAGTTAAACTGAATGCAAGCTGAACACATCCAAAACACAGAAACACTTCTTCCAAAGTAAAGCTCTTAACGGAATAAAACCGGGACATCATAAAATAAACACTTAAAAGAGCGGTAAAACTTGTTATGAACTGCCCTATAAACATCATTATTGCAGAGGTTTTATATTGCAGCATACTCTTTATATGTATGGAAAAATAATGTAAGTAAAGCTTCATTTTTTACCCTCCCTGCAAAGCGGCACTTTTAAGTCCCTTTGAAAGCATCACTCGGCCCAAAAGCATTAGCGTAAAGAGCCAGAAAATCTGAAGCAGAACGCTCCCCGCCATTTGAGTTCCGGCAATATCGCCTCCATAAATTCTGAGGGGCAAATTCTGCATTGATGCAAAGGGGGTAAAATAGAGTATCTGCTCAAGCCAGTCGGGCATAAACGGAATAGGTATAAGCGAACCGCTTAAAAGTTCCGAAGCTGCGGTTACTATAATCATCAGCCCTTTGGGAGAAATTGTGTAAACAGATCCGGCATAGACAATCATGCAAAGTGATAACACTGTCATAAAGCTTAAAATCCCTGTTATTAAAAACATGATAAATGCCATGGGTGAAGCCGGAAGAGAGAGCCCATAAGGTGAAGGCAGTAATGATGCTATAATCAGAATAGGGATGCACCTTAAAAGGGCAGCAGAAATTCTCAGGGCTGCATTTTTAGTAAACCACATCCAATAAACGTCGGCAGGTCGTATAAGCTCATAGGCAAGAGTTCCGTTAGATATAAGATTAAAAATATCCTTGTCCCAGAACCAGAGCATAAAAATTGCCAAAAAAGCCTGCTGAAGCCATACATACGAGGAAAGTGCGGAAAAATCCATGGGAAAAGATGCAGGATTTTCATTGTAAAAAGCGGAAAACAGAAGTATCTCCATAAATCCCCATACAAACTGGGTGGCGATACCTGCGTAAGCCGCCGTTCTGTACTGAAGGGAGTTTATGAATCGTATTCTGAAATAGCTTAAATACTTTTTCATATGCCGAACTCCCTGTAAAGAGAAAGTACTATCTCATCTGCGGAAGTCTGTGTAACGGACAGATCTCTTATATCCGCTGTGCGAGAAATACTCTCAATCGCCTGTGAAACGGAAAGAAGGTCGGTATTGACATCAAGAACTGCAAGTCCCTCTTTATTTTCTTTGAACGCCATTCCCTCTTTTTCCTGTATTTCCCCCTCACCGTACCGTACAGTGAGAGTTTTAACAGTGGAATAACGTCTCTTAAGACCGTCAAGAGTGTCATCGAGAAGTATTTGACCCTTTCCTATCAAAAGTATTCTGTTTGCAAGAGCTTCAATATCCTGGGTGTCGTGAGTGGTGAGAATTACTGTTGTACCTTTCTCACTGTTAAGCTTTCTGATAAAGCTTCTAACCGCAAGCTTAGAAGCTGCATCAAGGCCTATTGTAGGTTCATCGAGGAAAAGTACTTTCGGCTCATGAATCAGGGATGCTGCTATTTCGCATCTCATACGCTGACCGAGACTCAGCTGCCTCGCAGGAGTTTTGAGTATCTCCTCTATTGACAGCAGTCCTGTCAGCTCTTCAAGATTCCTTTTGTACATATTTTCACTTACCCCGTAAATATCCCTTATAAGCTCAAAGGAATCTATTACGGGAACATCCCACCAAAGCTGGGAACGCTGTCCGAAAACAACGCCTATGTTTTTCACGTGCTCTTTACGGCTCTTCCACGGCGTAAGGCCGTTAATGACACACGTGCCGCTGTCAGGTGTGAGTATTCCGCTCATCACCTTGACCGTGCTGCTTTTTCCCGCTCCATTGGGTCCTATGTACCCTACAATTTCACCCTCTCCGATAGTGAAACTTACATTGTTAAGGGCCTGAATTTCGGTGTAATCCCTTTTGAAAAAGGTTTTTACAGCCTCTTTAAAACCGGCATTTCGCTTTGCAACTCGAAAAGTTTTGTTTATGCCACTGAGTTCAATCATAATAAGTCCTCCCTGCATAAATTTTTCTCGCTGAAACGACCAAATACCCGTGAGATTATATTTGCCCATAACAGAAAATCCCTGTGTGCTCCACGGCGAGCAAACAGGGATATAATTATAGCATTTCAATTTTCTTTTTCAATTGCTTTTTTATACATCATTCATAGGCGTCTTTTGTTCACATTGCTCCATAAATAAAAGCATTGAGCTGTACTCATTATAATACTCCTCACTGCATACAAAAAGTCTTCCTCCTGCACTGCGATTAAAACATATAAGTCCCAGCTTTTCACAGCAGACACTGCCCTTATTTTTAAGTTTTATTACAGGAGAAAAATATTTTTCCAGCTTTTCTACCGCTCCGTTAAATTCAGAACCTAAAAAGGAGTCATCAATAAACACATTATACCCCTCCGGTATCACTGCGGCAGAAAACTTCCCCTGTGAAAACTCCAAACGTATATCACCTAAATTTTCGCAAAAATCCTCCGACAGATCCTCTCCCTCACAGCCGAGCACATTGTCTAGTGAATTCCTCAAAGAGCCAAACCAAAGCTTTTCTCCTGATATTTCTATATATTCATACGCTTTTACTTTGATAAAAGCAGTTCCTTTATCAGCAAACATTTTGCACCGTCCCTGACAGTATTTGTTTTCTAACTACCTATAATACATTCAGTCATTTACAGTTGTTGATTTATTATAACATATATAATTTGACTTAAATCACAAAACAGCAAATATTTTTTGAATATTCAAATTGTCTTGTGGAATAAGATAAATATTCAGGAGGCGATTTGAATGTATGAAGATTTCGTAAGACACAGAATTTCACAGCTTCGTATAAGCAAAGGCGTTTCGGAATATAAAATGAGCTACGACCTCGGTCACAGCAGAGGTTATATTTATAATATATCATCCGGCAAAGCGCTGCCGCCTATGTCTGAATTTTTTGCAATATGCAATTATTTCGGAATAACTCCCAGTGAGTTTTTTGATGAGGAAAACTCAAATCCCCAGCTCGTAAAAAAGGCAGCTGAGGAAATGAAATCGCTTGATGAAGATGATATGCGCCTTATCATTCAGTTTATTGAAAGACTTAAAGAGAAAAAATAAATATATCAAACACAAAATTCGCCGAATAAATTTCGGCGTTTTTTATATTTTTATGAATAGGCAACAGCAAACATGGGGATTATATCCCCTTAATGCCAAAGATTATAATCCCCATAATGTTAACTGTCAATAATTTTTGGGAGTACTGATATGATTAAATTTGACAGACTTTGGAAAACCATGGAAAAGAAAAATATATCCACATACACCCTTAGAGAAAAATGCGGCATAGACAGCAAAACTATAAGACGCCTTAAGGCAAACGAAAATATTGAGACCAAAACTCTCAATAAGCTTTGCGCTGTTCTCGGATGCCGTCTTGAGGATATAGCAGAATATATTGAGGATTCCACACAATCCGAGTAAGCAGCCGTGATAAAATAAACATTTAGTTTTATATTTTATACTATGAAACTTTAAGGTGTTGAATTATAATAGTTTAAAAATAATTTCGAGGTACATTAAAATGGAACTTCCAGCTTTTAACAAACTTCATAATCACAGCTATACAGAAATGCGCTATGTTAAACCCAAAGACCCGCAGGTACTCAAATCCCTTGAACAATTTCAGGATAATAAATTCGGCATTATGTTCCACTGGGGACTTTACTCACAGTGGGGTATTGTGGAATCCTGGGCGCTGCCCGATGCAGACAGAGAATGGGCATGGGGAGACATTGACAGCGATCTTACCTGCGCCGAATTCAAACAGCAATACTGGGATCTGAAAAAGACATTTAATCCTGTACGTTTCAGGCCTGAGCAATGGGCCAAAACCGCAAAGGAGGCCGGATTTAAGTATGTACTGTTTACAACAAAACATCACGACGGATTTTGTATGTGGGATACCAAACACACTGATTTTAAAGTAACTTCACCGGAATGTCCTTACAGCAGAAATCCTCGTGCTGATATATGCAAAGAACTTTTCGACGCATTCCGTAATGAGGGACTAAAAGTACACGCTTACTTTTCAAAGCCTGACTGGCACTGCGAATACTATTGGACAAAGGGATTCTCTGAAAATGAATACATGACCCGCAATCCGAGCTACAAAACAGTTTTTCATCCGAAGTTATGGAAAAGATTCTGTGAATACACCAAAAACCAAATGCTGGAATTAGTTTCAAACTACGGCAGAATTGAATGTCTTTGGCTTGACGGCGGACAGGTTAATCCCGCCAATATGCAAAACATTCATCTTTCAAAAATCATGGAAGAAGTGCGTAAAATTCAGCCCTGGATAATGGTAGCAGACCGTACAGTCGGAGGAAAAAACGAAAACTTCATCACACCCGAACAAACTATTCCTGATCATCCTATAACAGTTCCGTGGGAAAGCTGCATTACACTGGGTTCAAGCTTCTCTTACAGATTTGACGACACTTACAAAGATGCAAAAACAGTTATACATATGCTCTGCGACATCGTAGCCAAAGGCGGCAATCTTGCGCTTAATATCGGTCCCCGTCCTGACGGAAGACTGCCCGAACCTGTATATCCGATTTTGCAGGATATAGGAAAGTGGTTAAATAAAAACGGATACGCTATTTACGGCACACGCCCCTGCTCTCCGTACAGAAAAGATATGTTTGCATACACCTCAAAAGGTGATGAAATGTATGCGATTTATCTGCCTGATGAGAATGATAACTCAAACACTCTTCCTGACACTGTAACAATACCTGTATCCGAGAAAATCTCCCAGGTTTTCTTTAACGGAAATTCACTGGAATTTACTCAGAATGATGACTCAATCACCGTAAATACAGGCACACATCATCAGACAGAAATTGCATATGTATTTACACTTAAAAAGAACTGATTTACTTTAAAACAAGATTGGCAGATTAACAGTTCATAAATAAAACAAACGCACAGACTGATTTCTTCAATAAACAATCAGTCTGTGCGTTTTTATCTTTGTATTTAAGAAATTAAGAATACTTTACCGCCAGAATTTTCTATCCAAACTTCTGTACTGTACGGCTTCTGAAATATGGGCTGCGGTTATCTCTCCTCCACCGTCCAGATCGGCTATAGTTCTCGCAACCCTCAATATTTTATCGTAAGCCCTCGCTGAAAGGTCGAGCTTTTCAAAAGCTTTTTTGAGAATCTCAACGGCTTCCGGCTTCATCTTGCAATATTCTCTCGTCTGTGCTGGATCCATTTTGGCGTTGCAGGTAACACTTGTCCCCGCAAACCTCTCATGCTGAATTTTTCTTGCAGCATTGACTCTTTCCCTTATTGCCTCTGAGCTCTCAGCCGGCTTAATATCGCTGAGATTCTGAAAATCAACGGGAGGCACTTCTATATGAATATCGAGCCTGTCAAGAAGCGGCCCCGAAACCTTTGAAAGATATTTTGCCGGTGTTCCCTTGGGACAGGTGCATTTCTTTTCCGGATGGCCGTAATATCCGCATGGACACGGATTCATGGCACATACAAGCATTATCGAACAGGGATATGTATAAGCTCCGGATGCCCTTGCAATGGTTATTTCGTTATTTTCAATGGGCTGACGGAGCACCTCCGTAGTGGCTTTTGGGAACTCGGGAAGCTCATCGAGAAACAAAACTCCGTTATGGGCAAGGGAAATTTCACCGGGACGTGGAATAACTCCTCCACCCGAAAGACCTACAGGAGAAATTGTATGATGAGGAGAACGGAAAGGTCTTGCAGTTATAAGGGAGCAGTTTTCAGGAAGTCTTCCTGCAATGGAATAAAGCATTGTGGTTTCGAGGGATTCCTCATAGGTCATATCGGGAAGTATTGAGGGAATGCGCTTTGCAAGCATACTTTTTCCCGAACCGGGAGGGCCTATCATCATTACGTTATGTCCCCCTGCCGCTGCTATTTCCAAAGCACGTTTTGCGGCAAACTGTCCCTTTACATCGGCAAAATCAGGAAGGGTTTCAGCTCGCCCAAGAGTTTCAAAACTGCTCTTTTTTACAGGTTCTATTAAACTTCTGCCCTCAAGATGCTCTGAAAGTTCCTTTATGTTCTTAACGGGGAATACTTTTATACCTTCCACCACAGCACATTCCGCACCGTTATCAAAGGGAACATAGAGCTCCTTTATGCCGCTTTTTTCAGCTTTTATTGCCATAGACAAAGCACCGTTTATCCGATGCAGTTCTCCGCTCAGGGAAAGCTCTCCGATAAAAGCTTTTTCTTCTAAGTTTTCAACTGTCAGCTGCCTTCCGGCAGTCAGAACAGATACAAGGATCGGAAGGTCATAAATCGACCCCTCTTTTTTTATATCGGCTGGAGCAAGGTTTACGGTGATTCTCGACGCCGGAAACTCAAATCCGCTGTTTTTTATGGCGGAACGCACACGGTCACGGGATTCACTGACAGATGCTCCCGGAAGTCCTACAACGGCAAATTGTGGCAGACCCTGAGATAAATCAGCCTCTACACTTACCATATAGGCATCCATAGCAAAAATACCCATACTCAGAACCTTAGAAAACACCTGTTCTCCCCTCCTGAAAAATATAATAGTATGTTTAATATTATATATTCCGTCGTATATTAAAGCAAGTACGAAACAACAGCTTCACCTGCACTGTTGTTGACACTCGTTTTTTTTAGTTGTAAAATATCCTTGAAAAAACATAAACGAAAAGGGAGAAAATGCTTATGAATAACGTTAAAGAACTTTATTCCCTCTGGCTCGAAAATGCGGTTTCAGACCCCGACCTTAAAGGTGAGCTTCAAAACATCAAAGACAACGAGGATGAAATTTTTGATCGTTTCTATAAAAGTCTTGAGTTCGGTACAGCCGGTTTAAGAGGTGTTATAGGCGCCGGTACAAACAGAATGAACGTTTACACCGTAAATCAGGCAACACAGGGACTTGCAGATTTCCTCAACAGCAAATATGAAAATCCCAGCGTTGCAATTGCATACGATTCAAGAATAAAATCAGATCTTTTTGCAAAAGGTGCAGCAGGAGTTCTTGCAGCAAACGGAGTAAAAGTTTATTTTTATCCGGAGCTCGTTCCCACACCCATGCTTTCCTTTGCAGTAAGAAGGCTTAAATGCCAGTCAGGTATCATTATCACTGCAAGCCACAACCCTGCAAAATACAACGGCTATAAGTGCTATGATCCCAACGGCTACCAGATGACCGATGAAGCAGCTCTTAAAACCTATGAGTATATCCAGAAAGTTGATATGTTCACAGGCGTTAAGACAATGGATTTTGACAAGGCTGTTGAAGGTGGTCTTATTGAGTTTATCGGACAGGATATTTATGAAGAGTTCTATGCTGCCGTTCAGAGTGTTTGCGTAAGCCCCGATGCCTGCAAAAATGCCGGACTTAAGGTTATTTACACTCCCCTTAACGGTACTGGAAACAAGCCCGTAAGAGAGATTCTCAAGAGAATCGGCATCGAAAACGTAACTGTTGTTCCTGAGCAGGAATATCCTGATGGAAATTTCCCAACCTGTCCCTATCCGAATCCCGAAATCAAACAGGCTTTTGAGTGCGCTATAAAGCTCAGCGAAACACAGCCTGCCGACCTTCTTCTTGCCACTGACCCTGACTGCGACAGAGTGGGTATTGCCGTACATCATAACGGTGAATTTCGTCTTATGACAGGTAATGAGGTTGGAGCAGTAATGCTCGAATATCTCCTTTCAAGACGCAAGGAACTCGGCACTCTTCCCGAAAATCCCATTGCAGTTAAAACCATCGTAACTTCCGAACTTGTAACAGCAATCGCTAAAAAATATAACTGCGAAATTTTTGATCTGCTTACAGGCTTTAAGTATATCGGCGAGCTCATCACAAAGCTTGAAGCAAAGGGTGAAGCTGACAGATATATCGTAGGTATGGAAGAAAGCTATGGATACCTTGCAGGAACCCATGCAAGAGATAAGGACGCCGTTGTAGCTTCCATGCTCATTTGTGAAATGGCATCTTACTACAAAACCTGCGGCAAAACCCTCATTGATGTTATTGAGGGACTTTATAAAGAGCACGGAATGTATCTTCACCATCTTCTCAACTTTGCCTTTGAAGGTGCAAGCGGAATGGCAAAGATGCAGGAAATGATGACAGAACTCAGAAATAATCCCCCTGCTGTAATCGGCGGAGAAAAGGTTATAGTCACTGCCGACTATGAAACATCAGTTTCAAAGGATGTTGAAACCGGCAAATGCACCGAAATCGACCTTCCAAAATCAAATGTACTTTCCTACAAGCTTCCCGCAGGTTCAGGCGTTATTGTTCGTCCCTCCGGTACAGAGCCAAAAATCAAGGTTTATATAACTTCATGTGCTCCTTCAAAAGAGCTTGCTGAAGAAAAAGCTGCTCTTATGGAAGCCGATATGAAAAAATATATGCATATAGAAAAC
Source organism: uncultured Oscillospiraceae bacterium (assembly GCA_958366985.1). GTDB lineage: Bacteria > Bacillota > Clostridia > Oscillospirales > Acutalibacteraceae > UMGS263. Next base: position 179,191 of record CATXDC010000003.1, on the reverse strand, counting down.
TGACGGAGGTTTTAAAAATGCAAAATAAGGTTTTTATACGCATTGTCGCAGCTATTCTGGCTGTTTTAATGTGCGGCGGTGTTCTCTTCGGAGCCATTCAGGCTTTTGCAGCGCCGGCTAATATGCTCATGGTTCCCTCAGTGGGCGACGATTTACCAGTCAAATGGATTGTGTTAGCTGCTGTTATTGCCGTAATAGTAATAGCTGCTCTCGTTGTAGTTCCCATGATAAGCAAGAAAAAGAAATAAGTATTTGAATAGCAAAAAGGTCGCCTTACGGTGACCTTTTTATTTTTCTTGAAATTCATTTTAAGATAAAAAACTCCTTCGGTGTAATTGCCGGAGGAGTTACATTTAAAATCTCTTTCATTAAATGAATCCGAATTAAAAATATACTGATAATGATATTAAGCTTCTGAAGCATCTCATAAATAATGTATCGCTTCATTAAAACGTAATATATTCACTTTATCTCCTGTTCCAAATTATCAAATAAATCGCTGTCAAAAAACTCTCGTAAGCTGATTCCGAGTCCATCACATATCTTCTTCAAAGATACCACTCCCGGATTTTGACTTTTTTCATTTAGCATACTGTAAATTGTTGATGGCGAAACTCCGGATAAATTTGCAAGCCCATTGACTGCCATATCTCTTTGAGCACAAAGGTCAAGAATACGCTTCGCTACGGCTTCCTTTGTATTCACCATCAATCCCTCCTTGCGATATATCGTATTTTCAGTTTACCCAAATTTGCGATAAATCGTATGGGATATATCGTAAATTAAAAAGAATTGTGCTATAATTACGATATATCCCACATTAGGAGGTTTAACTATGTATGCATGTACTTTTTTTGGACACCGTGATTGTCCAAATGATATTAAGACAAGTTTATGCTCAGTTCTAACACAGCTAATTGTAAACGAGAATGTTGATACCTTTTATGTAGGTCAGCAAGGAAACTTTGATAAAATTGTGCATACTGTTCTGCAAGAAATGGCAAAAAAGTATCCACACATCCGTTATTTTGCAGTTTTAGAACGATTGCCAAGCAGTCAAAATAAATTTGATACTGTGGACAACTCAAACACTCTGATACCTGAAGGTATTGAGACTGTTCATCCACGTTATGCTATATCATGGCGCAACATCTGGATGATAAATCAATCAAGCTATGTAGTAACATATATAACTCATTCATGGGGATGTGCCGCTAAGTTTGCAGATAAAGCTGTTCGACAAAAGAAAACAGTTATCAATATTGCATAGAAATAACTTTGGTATCAAATCATAAAAACATCATCGAATAATCTGTAATACCTTTGCAGCTTTATATTATCTGTAATAAGAAAACCGGCACCGCTTAAAAGCAGAGCCGGTTTTGATATTTATTTTATTACTGATCCTGATTTGATGTCTGAACTGCGTTTGCGTCGCTCTTGTCTTCTACAAGAGTCGCTTCAACAGTAAATTCTTTAATATCAAAATTCCTGTCTACACGGCATACTGAAAGAGTAATTTTATCTCCTACTTTTCCGTTTTCAATAACCTCTGCAAGAACATTTGAAGAAGTCATCTCTTTGCCGTTAACAGCTGTAATCATATCGCCTACCTGAAGATCAGTATTCACAAGGGAGCTGTCTTCCTGAATTTCTCTTACAATAATTGTACCGGCTGGAAGTTTCTGAAGCTGGACAATCATTGAATAGGTCTGGTTCTGAGATGCAGCTGAATAGGTAATACCAAGTTTTGGCTGATTGGGAACATATCCGTTTGCGATAATGGAATCAATTACTTTCTTTGCAGAAGTAATCGGGATTGCAAATGCCATGCCCTCATATTCCTCACTGGCGATTTTTGAAGAGTTGATACCTACAACATATCCGTTGCTGTTAACAAGAGCTCCGCCTGAGTTACCGGGATTAATAGCGGCATCGTGCTGGATGCACTGCATTGTATAGCCAATGGAGTTTGTAGAAATAGTACGGTCAATTGCAGAAACAAATCCGCCTGTAAATGAACCAAAGAACTCTGAACCGCCGGGATTACCTACAGCATAAACTCTTTCGCCTACTTTAAGGTCATCGGAATCGGCAAACTTTGCAGCATGGAGTCCCTGAGCTTCAATTTTGAGAACACCGATATCATCTCTTGTACTGTATCCTACAATGGTAGCTCTGTAGGTTGTCTCGTCAAGAAGCTGAACTTCAATTGCGCTGTTCTCCATATTTATAACATGGGCACAGGTGATGATGTAGGTATACTTTGGATCGTCAGAATCCATAATGATGCCGGAACCTTCACTTACAATCTGATCATTGAGGTAAACAGTGACACCAACAACAGACTGTCTTACATCCTCCGCAACACTTACTGAGGAAACTCCGTCTTCAGAGATTTCGCCTTCGCCCTGAGATTCCTCAAGGTTGAGAGTAGGAGAATTGTTATTTGAATTATCCGACTGTCCTTCTTCCTTGTTCTGAATGCCGATCACACCTAAAATCATCGCTACAACAGCAACAATTGAAAGTATGATAACAAGGGCAACTGCAACCTTCGGCCCCTTACTCTTCTTTTCCGGCTCATCAGGTACGGGAGGTGCCGGATATCCATAGGTCTGATTATTGTAACCCTGGTATCCTGAATTTGAGTATCCGCTCTGATAGCTATTGTAGCTGCTGCCGGAAGTAAAGCTTTTTTCTTTCTTCTCGTAAGGATTTTCAATTACAACTTCCTTTTCCTGGGAAGCATTGGATTGATTTTCAGCTGTATTTTTGTTTTCATAGTTCTCTTCCGGCGGGGTGTTATCCGAACCGGATGAATTATTATTATAATTGTTATCCCATTCGTTCATTTGGGGATCCCTCCTTGTAGTTTATGGTCTAATAATAAACTACGGTTTTTACATAACTATATTGATACGGTAAACAAATTTTTAATAAAGCCATTAATTACCTGAAAAATTTGAAGGGAGCCAGAATACAAATTCCGTATATTCTCCCTGCTGGCTTCTTGCGGTTATCTGACCGCCGTGCATATCTATTATGCTCTTTACAATATAAAGACCAAGACCTGCACCCTTGACATCAAAGCTTCTTGATTTATCCACTTTGTAGAAGCGCTCAAATATACGACTTACCTCTTCCGAAGGAATTCCTTCACCAGAATTGCGTATTCTTACAAAGACTCTGTCACCGTCTGTAATAGCGGAAACTGTTATGCAGCCGTTTTCAGGTGTAAATTTAACGGCGTTATCCACAAGGTTATATATAACCTGATGTATCATATCCTCATCTGCTTCTACAAAAACGCTTTCCATAGAATCGAGGCCTTTAATCTCTATGTGCTTTTTGTCAATATTCTGCTCAAAAGCAATAAGCACCTGGAATATACGATTGGATATATCAAACCTTGACGGCTTAATTTTAAGCTCACCTGCTTCAATTTTTGACATATTGAGCATTGTCATAACGAGTCTCGAAAGTCTTCTTACTTCATCAGAAACTTTTTTCAGATAATACTCTTCCTTTTCCGGCGGAATTGTACCGTCAAGTATTCCATCAATGAATCCTCCGATAGTAGTCATGGGCGTTTTAAGCTCATGTGATACATTAGCTACAAAACTTCGCCTTGAAGCTTCCAGAACTCCGAGAGATTTGGCCATAGTGTTAAAGGCTTCGGAAAGGTCGCTTAGCTCATCATTTCCCCTGACAGGTACTCTGTATGTGAAATCTCCCTTTGCAAATGCTTTTGTCGCTTTTGACATATCACGCAGAGGTTTTACCATATTATAGGTAAGAACATAAACTGCTATAAATGCGATTATAAGTGAAAACAGGGCCGAAAATAAAAACATTTTAAGTATGTCCAAAATATACGGCCTTACACTTGCATTGCTTGATTGAACAGCAAAAACATAAGCAGCAGGACGTCCGTGAGACATTACGGTTTCACCGACTACAAGACGTGGTGAGCTGTAAACGCCTCCGAGAGTCGTGATCTCTGCCTGTCCTTTTGTTACGTTAGATACAAGAACATTTTGGGAAATCTGCATATCCCCATGAACCGGGCAATCCTGAACAAGATGAGTGTAATCAGCAGAATCTCCGCAGACAACCACATCTCCGCTGGTATCACATATAAAAATATCGGCATCAATTGCAGTTGAAATAAGCCGCATGGAATGATACATGAGAAGATAAGTCTGCATTCTGTCAGTTTCTATGGTCTCACTCTCAATTAAGCTTGACATGCTCTGGGAAATGCTTTTGGCATTTTCACTTAGCAGCTCTGCCTTCTCTTTCTGCCAGTAATCAGAGATAAAAAAGAGAAGAAAAGTTCCTACAACCGCAAGACAGATAAATACTATAAAAGATATAACGGTAAAGTATTTTGTAAATATATTCTTTCTCTTACTAGTTTTGGCTGACATCTGTAACCCTCCTGAACCTCAATCAGTCGTGGGTTTCAAATTTATAGCCTACGCCCCAAACAGTTTTGAGCATCCATTTGTCAGAAACGCCCTCAAGCTTTTCTCTAAGGCGCTTAACGTGAACGTCAACGGTTCTTGAGTCTCCGTAGTAATCAAATCCCCATACCTCATCAAGAAGCTGATCACGGGTGAATACACGGTTTGGATTGCTTGCAAGGTGATAGATAAGTTCAAGCTCTTTAGGCGGTGTATCTATCTGTTCGCCGTTTACCCTCAGCTCGTAATTTGTAAGATTAATTACAAGCTTATCATAACGGACTTCTTTAATTGTCTCTGCGGGATTACCTCCGGTACGGCGAAGCACAGCCTTTACTCTTGCTAAAACCTCTTTTGCATCAAAAGGCTTTACAACGTAGTCATCGGCTCCAAGCTCAAGGCCGAGAACCTTATCAAAAGTTTCTCCCTTAGCGGTAAGCATGATTATGGGAGTATCGGAAGTCTTTCTGATTTCACGGCAAACCTGCCATCCGTCAAGCTTCGGAAGCATGATATCCAGAAGCACGAGGTCAGGCTTACTGTCCTGAAATGCGGAAATTGCCTCCATTCCGTCGTTTACAATTATCACACTGTAACCGTCTTTTTCAAGGTATAATCTTAAAAGTTCGCAAATGTTAACGTCATCGTCAACAACAAGTATTTTTTCGGCAGTCATATAAAACCCTCCTACTTTATTTTCCGTTTCAATTATACAATGTTCAAATATACATTGATGAACTTTTTTTGAAATTTATTAAAAAAAAAATCACTTTTTTACATATAAATTCTTAAAAATCCCGTTTTTTCTTATAAAGAATATGGCATATTTCTCTGCTTATTATATATTGTATCACTTTTTTCTACAAAAAATTTTCCTCCTCAGCCGCTTTATACCGCAATTGCGACAAAGCACTAAAGCGCATAGCTTTTTCTATTGACAAAGCTAAATAAAAGTGATAGCATTAACTTAATATTTTTAAAGGCAATGACGGGGATAGTAACCTGATTGGAGCATTCAGAGAACCGCCGGTTGGTGCGAGGCGGCTGCAAAAATCATGTGAATGTCACCCCACCAGCTTCAATCTGAAAGCTTCGGCAAGTAGGAGCGACGGATTCCCTCCGTTAACGGGGGCCTGCATTCGGCATTTTGCCCGATGCGCTGAGCGGTCTGATTTATTCAGACAATAAGAGTGGTACCACGGAGTTTTTTATCTTCGTCTCTTTTGTGAGACGGAGATTTTTTTGAACATTTTCGCCCCACCGCTCGGAATATTTCTATCTACTTTACAGGAGGAATTAAAATGAAAATGACAGGTGCAAGAGCTATAATCGAAGTTCTGCTCGAACAGGGCGTTGACACCGTTTTCGGTTATCCGGGCGGCTCGGTTCTTAACATATATGACGCACTGTATCAGTACGGCGGAAAAATCAATCACATTCTTACCGCTCATGAACAGGGAGCAGCTCATGCGGCAGACGGATACGCAAGAGTTACAGGTAAAACCGGTGTTGTTATTGCGACATCCGGCCCCGGCGCAACAAACCTAGTTACAGGTATTGCCAACGCTTACATGGACTCCATTCCCCTTGTTGCAATTACAGGCAACGTTCCCGTTCCCTCTCTCGGAAGAGACTCTTTCCAGGAAATCGACATTACAGGCGTTACAATGCCTATAACAAAGCATAACTTTATCGTTAAGGATATCAACGATCTGGTTCCCACTCTCCGTGCAGCTTTCAAAATAGCTTCATCAGGCAGAAAGGGTCCCGTTCTCGTTGACGTTACAAAGGACGTTACAGGAGCAGAGACAGAATACACTCCCGCTCCTCCCGTTAAGCCCCTTGAGACAAAACCCGCAAAGATGAGCGCTCTCGAGCGTGCAGCAGAAATCATCAAAGAAGCTAAGAAGCCTCTTTTCTACATAGGCGGCGGACTTATTTCCTCAAACGCTTCACCTGAACTGCTTAAGCTTGCAGAAAAGGTTCAGATTCCCGTTACATCTTCAATGATGGGTCTTGGCGGATTCCCCTATAACAATCCCCTCTATATGGGACTTATCGGAATGCATGGCCGTGTAGTTGCAAACAAAGCGGCTCATGACTGCGACGTTCTTATTACAGCTGGTGCACGTTTCTCTGACAGAGTTGCCGGAAACCGTGCAATGTTCGCACCTAATGCTAAAATTATCCACATTGATATTGATCCTGCTGAAATGGATAAAAACGTTTTCTCTCACTGCCATGTAAGAGGCGACTTAAAGCAGGTACTTGGAGCACTTTATGATATGCTCCCCGAAGCTAATCACGACCAGTGGATTAAAGAGCTCAGCGAAATCAAGAAGCCTTACAAGAGAGTAGATTTCGAGGGTTACGTAAACCCCATGGATATTATTACTACTATTGACAAACTTACTCCCGATGATACAATTATCGCCACCGATGTCGGACAGCATCAGCTTTGGGCAGCTCAGTATTATAATTTCCGTCTGCCCCGCACTCTCGTAACCTCCGGCGGTCTCGGCACAATGGGCTTTGGCCTTGGCGCTGCAATCGGAGCTCAGATGGGTCAGAAGGATAAGCAGGTTGTCCTTATTACCGGTGACGGCAGCTTCCATATGAACCTTAACGAGATGACCACTCTCGCTTCTTACAATATCCCCGTTGTAATCGTTCTTATGAACAACGAGGTTCTCGGAATGGTTCGTCAGTGGCAGACCGTATTCTATGGCAAGCGCTATTCTCAGACTGATCCTCACCGTAAGACTGATTTCGTAAAGCTTGCAGAAGCTTTCGGCATAAACGGTATGAAGATTGAAAAGCCTGAAGATATTGAGCCCGTTATCAAAAAGGCTCTTGACCTTCACGGTCCCGTTCTCATCGACTGCCGCATAGCTCACGATGCATCCGTTCTGCCCATGATTCCTCCCGGAGGAGCAGTTCAGGATACTATCGACGAGATGTGCTATTAATATCGGGAAAGGAGAATAAAAAATGACAGACAGATTAGCTCTTTCAGCTCTTGTAAATAACCACTCCGGTGTGCTTCTGAGAGTTGCCGGACTTTTTGCAAGACGTGGATTCAATATTCAGAGCCTTACGGTTTCTCAGACTGAAAATCCTGAATTTTCAAGAATGACAATCGTTTCTCAGGCTGATCCCGCCACTTTCCGCCAGATTGAAATGCAGCTTTTAAAGCTCGAGGACGTTCAGAAAGTTATCCGCCTTGAGGACGGAAAGACAACTTCCAGCGAACTCCTTTTCGTAAAGGTTCGTGCTCTCAATAAAGACCGTCCCGCCGTACTTAAAACTCTCCTTAAATTCGGCGCAAGAGTCAGAGACATCGGCCACAAGACAATCACCGCTGAGCTTACAGGTGAATCAGCTACAATCGACGAATTTATCGAGGCTATTTCTCAGCATCACATAGTTGAGCTTTCACGCTCCGGTATCACTGCTCTTGCAAGCGGAGATGTAAGCATCAACGATGACGAGGACTCTCTTCCTGAATAATTTATCCGCACAAAAGCGGTTTCCATCACATTAAATTTACGGAGGAATTTTTTATGGGAATGACTATGACGCAAAAAATTCTCGCCGCTCATGCCGGTCTGCCTGAGGTAAAGGCTGGCCAGCTCATCGAGGCAAAGCTCGATATTGTTCTGGGAAACGACGTTACTTCTCCCGTTGCAATTAACGAGTTTGAACGCTGCGGCGCAACTTCTGTTTTCGATAAAAGCAGAATCGCCCTTGTTATGGACCACTTTACTCCCAACAAGGACATCAAATCCGCTCAGCACTGCAAGCAGGTAAGAGAATTTGCCGGCAAATATGATATTGACAACTATTTTGACGTTGGTCAGATGGGCATCGAGCACGCTCTTCTCCCCGAAAAAGGAATCGTTCTTCCCGGCGATACTGTTATCGGCGCAGACTCACACACCTGCACCTACGGCGCACTTGGAGCATTCTCAACAGGTGTCGGTTCAACTGATATGGCTGCCGGAATGATTTCAGGTAAAGCCTGGTTCAAGGTTCCCTCTGCAATAAAGGTTGTACTTAAAGGCAAGCCTGCTAAAAACGTAAGCGGTAAGGATGTTATCCTTCACCTTATCGGAAAAATCGGCGTTGACGGCGCACTTTACCGTTCACTGGAATTCTGCGGTGAAGGTGTTCAGCACCTTTCAATGGATGACCGTCTGTGCATTGCAAACATGGCAATTGAAGGCGGAGCCAAAAACGGAATTTTCCCTGTTGATGACGTAACCCTTGAATATGTTAAGGAAAGAGCAAAGAGAGAATACAAAGTATTTGAGGCTGATGAAGACGCTCAGTATGATGAGGTTGTTGAAATCGATCTTTCAGCTCTTCGTCCCACAGTTGCATTCCCCCACCTTCCCGAGAACACCAAGACAATTGATGAGATTAAACCCGAAGAGGTTATGATCGATCAGGTTGTTATCGGTTCCTGCACCAACGGAAGAATGGAAGATATGCGTGCAGCTGCTGCCATTCTCAAGGGCAGAAAAGTTAATAAAAACGTAAGAACAATCGTTATCCCTGCAACACAGAAGATTTATCTTGACTGCATCAGAGAAGGTCTTACCGAAATATTTGTAGAAGCCGGAGCAGTTGTAAGCACACCTACCTGCGGTCCCTGCCTTGGCGGACACATGGGCATACTTGCAAAGGGTGAACGTGCCGTTGCAACAACAAATCGCAACTTCGTAGGCAGAATGGGTCACCCCGAAAGCGAAGTATATCTTGCAAGCCCTGCCGTTGCAGCAGCAAGCGCAGTTGCAGGCTACATCGCCGACCCCGACAAAATATAAGGAGGCTAAACCATGAAAGTACAAGGTAAAGTTCACAAGTACGGCAGCAACGTTGACACAGACGTTATTATTCCTGCACGTTACCTTAACACAGCAGACCCCAAAGAGCTTGCCGCTCACTGCATGGAGGATATTGACACAGAGTTTGTCAAGAACGTAAAGGCAGGCGACATCATGGTTGCCGACCGTAACTTCGGCTGCGGTTCTTCCAGAGAGCACGCACCTATCGCCATTAAGGCCTCCGGTATCTCCTGCGTTATAGCTGCAACCTTTGCACGTATTTTTTACAGAAATGCAATCAACATCGGTCTTGCAATTCTCGAGTGCGAAGAAGCTTCAAAGGATATAAAGAACGGCGACGATGTAAGCGTTGATTTCGACACAGGAATCATCACAAACAACACCACCGGAAAAACATATCAGGCTGAGCCTTTCCCGCCCTTTATTCAGAACATCATCGAAAAAGGCGGACTGCTTAATTCAATTTCAAAATAACCATAAAACAAACTGAAAAAAGCCTTCGATTGGAATTAACCAATCGAAGGCTTAATTTTTTGCAGTATGTCACAGATACTTTGAAAAGCATCAGTCAGCCTGAGCAATAAGAGTATCTATATTCTTCTCCATAAGGTCGAAGAAAAGTTCAACTGTTTCCTTATCGGTTTCGTTACCCCTTACACACATGGAAAGTGTAAGTACGTTTTTAAGAGATGTAGCTGAAAGAAGCACGTAGGGCTTATACTTAACAGCTCCCGTCATAAATCCGTCAAAAGGCTCATGTCCCTCAAGGGAGAGCTTATCGGCTTCGAGTATACCGATATTGCTCATTGCAAGAAGCGGATTTGAATATCCGATTTTTATAATTTCTTCAGACGCCGCATGAGGAAGCATTTTATAACCGACATTGAGCAGCGGAAGTCCGTACAGACCCATGAATTTATCCTTTTTGAATTTGTTTGAGCTGTGCACAACATATTGGAGAGTCTCAAAAATATCTCTGCCTCTTTCGGGAATGGAGCACTGCATAAATGCAGTATGGTTCGTCATGCCCTGTTCGCTAACATCATGTATATGACGTCTTAAATCAATGGCGCATGAAATTGTAACGCTTTCACTTTTATCATATCCGGCAAGCTCATAAAGGCTGTAGAAATAAGCTGCTACAAGCATATCGTTTATTGTTGCACCATGTTTCTTACCAACCTGTTTGATCTTCAAAAAGCGGTCGGCGTCAATTTTCCTCTTTGCTATAAAAGACTTATCCCTTATACTGTCGGGAGTAAGAGGAAATTTATGATTATCCTTGGCACATACATTCTTATACAGATTCTGAGCCATACGCTTTTCTGTGGGAGTAAAGTCGGAATACACCGAATCATAAGAACGTGTACCCTGCCTTAAATCAATGGGACTTATACCCCTTTCCACATAGTCGTTATAATTCTTGCAAAGGGCTTTAAGGAAATACTTAAAATCTCCGCCGTCCATGCACATATGATTTTCAACTATGCACAGCACTGATTTTCCCTCGTAGAAAAATACAGCGACCTTCATCTGCAAATCGCTCTCGGGAGGTATATACTGTGTAAGAAATTCGTTGACGGCTTCTTCCAAATTCTCAGGTCTTGAAACTGTCAGTACGTCCTCTATTTTATAGTTTTTTACACTCCAGTAAGGACTTATATGATTATCCGTAAAGCTTGAATGAAGTACAGGAGCCTTTTCAAAAAAGCAGATAAGGACTGTTTTAAGGGCTTCTATATTGATTTCATAATCATAATGGAGCTCAACGTGAACCATTCGGTCGTTGAAATCACGGAACAGATAATGCATTTTATCCCAAAGCTCAGCATTTAATTTTCGTTCCATACGTCCTCAACCTCCTGTTTGTACACATATTTGGAATTCTCTACGGCAATACCTACAACAATCAAGATGTCAATTATTACTGCAAGAATCATAAGCAGCCAGCCGGGATCCCATGCGATTACTTCAAGTACACCGAGTATTACATAAAGCATAGACATTGCAGCAGGTATATAAAGAAGATAATTTATAACAGCAAGCTTTCTCTTTGTAACAGCAAGGAAAAGAGCATCTGCTGCAAAAAGTACAATCACCGCTGCAAGATAAATAATCCAGCTCATGGGTATGTGGAAAATAACAACACAGCAAAGGAAGATAAACGTTGCAGTAAGCATAATATTAAATGCTATAAGCACACGTGCAATAGGATGAAAAATTCTCCGCATACGGCTGATATCCTTAACCGCAACACTGAAAAGAAAATCAACCAAAACTGTAACTCCGCCAATGATAATAAGCCAGCTTTGAGCCCAATTATGAGTAAGGAAGCTTACTCCAAGATATAAAACAATGAGTAAAAGCATATAGCAAACTGAACCGACAGCTAAAAATTTTCTGAAATTTTTGGTTTTACGTTTTTCACGGTCTGACAAATAGAATTTTCTGTATTCATCTTTTAAATCGGGGTGCTCACTTATAATGAGATCACTTATAACCTTCTCATCTTTTAGACCGCTCTGAGCAACTTCATTTGCTCGTTCTGTCATGCTGTCAAAAAGCTTACGCTTATAGCGGTAAAGAGAATTCTCTTCATCGGGAACATCTTTTAATGTGTTTTCAATATAATCAATAAAGCTTTCCATTAGAGTCCTCCTTATTTTTTCGGTAAAATCCTGTTTCTTTTACAATAACAGCAATTTTTTAACTGCTGAATCGAATTTACCTTTAAGAATTATTGTAACATAACTTGCTATCTCTTGCAATTAATCAATTACTGTTTGTTTATAAAAAATTTATTTTTATTATTTTATTTTAAAATTAATTAATATAAAGAGATAAAAAACGCATGGTTTTATCTTCCATTATTTGGCAGTGTTTTTCTTGCAGGCTTTATTGTACCGCATTATGAATTATGGTATTATGTAAAAAGTACTTTATTTCTGAGGAGGAAAACACATTGCCGAGAGAACTTAAGATTGTCGTTTCGGTATTTCTGATTTTTCTTTCGATTTTCTTTATGAGCGCCGCTCATATACCTGTTGATGACAGCGAGGCTTTTGCAGAAAGCGCCATATTCGGTGAAAACGAAAGCTCAAATCTTTTGCTGCCATCAGATATTTTTGAAAGCGAAAGCTATGCAGAAGGCGAAAAGCTCGACGATGAAAACATACATCTCGATGCCGAAGAAGTTATCGGAAACCCGGACTTTGAAATGGACGAAGAAGGTATAAAAGAGGACCCTGAAAATCAGCGTCCCCATGGTCCCGGAGATACTGTCGGAGATGATACCGTTGATGTAGACACTCCTCCTCCCGTTGTAGACCCGGAAGAGCCTACTGAAAAGCCCACAGAGAAACCCACCGAAAAGCCAACGGAATCTCCTACTGAAGATGGAACAGAAAAGCCCACAGAAAAGCCGACTGAAAAACCCACAGAACCTCCCGTATACACTGACGGCTGGCATATAATAGATGGAAAAACCTATCTTTATCAAAACGGAAAACCCGTCACCGGCTGGCAGGTTATTCAGGGTAAAAAGTATTACTTCGATTCAAAGGGTGTACTTTCCTCAAAGGTGGGAATTGACGTATCCTATGCTCAGGGAAACATTGACTGGAATAAGGTCAAAGCATCAGGCGTTGATTACGTTATGATAAGAGTCGGATACAGAGGCTACACTCAGGGCGGACTTTACCTTGACTCTGATTTTGTCAAAAACATAGAAGGTGCAACAGCGGCCGGTCTTGACTGCGGAGTTTACTTCTATTCCCAGGCAATAACCGTTGAAGAAGCCATTCTCGAGGCAGACTTTGTACTTAAAGCCATTAAAGGATATAAGCTTACATATCCCATTGCCTTTGATACGGAATATGTATCAGATCCAGCGGCACGTACTCACGGACTTACGGACAAGCAGCGTACAGATTTTGCAATAGCGTTTTGTGAGAGAATCAAGAACAACGGATATTATCCCACAATCTACGCAAGTAAGTCCTGGCTCCTTGACGAAATGGAGTTTTCGAGAATAAACGGTAAGTTTGACATCTGGCTTGCACACTATACTGAGCAGACAAACTTCCCCTACACTTATCAGATGTGGCAATACACTGACTCAGGAAAAGTAACGGGAATTTCAGGAAGCGTTGACCTTGATATTTCACTTTTCGACTATCCTGCGTTTATGAGAAAATACGGATACAATCACTTATAAAATTAGAGGCGTGTCGCAAAACTTAAGTTTTGCGACACGCCATTTGCGTTAATGTATTAAACCCTACCGTGAAATTACTTTCACGGTAGGGTTCCGTTTAAGGGATTATATTTTATTCCTCTTTAGGCTGTTCGGAAGAATCGGATTTTGTATTCTCGAATACAAATCCGTTTTCGTCAGCCTTGCAGATGTAGCTTTCACCGGCTTTTACCTTGCCTTCAAGCATCTCTTCAGAAAGCTTATCTTCAATTTCTGTCTGAATAGCTCTTCTCAGAGGTCTTGCACCATAGACCGGGTCAAATCCTGCATCGGCAATCTTCTCCGCTGCACCGTCATCGAAAGTAACGGTAATATCCATACCTTTAACTCTCTCTGAAAGAGTGTTAAGCATTCTTACGGCAATTTCCTTGATTTCCTCTTTCTTAAGCTGATGGAAAACGATTATATCGTCAACACGGTTGAGGAACTCAGGTCTAAATGTTCTCTTAAGCTCGCCAAGAACAGTCTCACGGATTTTATCGTCGCTGCGCTCTGCACTGCCTGAGGAGAAACCGAGATCTGACTTGGTTTCCGTAATAAGCTTTGCACCTACGTTTGAGGTCATGATGATAATGCAGTTCTTGAAATCAACACGTCTACCCTGTGAATCGGTAAGGATACCGTCATCAAGAATCTGAAGCATCATGTTGAATACATCAGGATGAGCCTTTTCGATTTCATCAAAGAGGATTACTGAATAGGGCTTACGGCGAACTTTTTCAGTAAGCTGTCCGCCCTCTTCAAATCCAACATATCCGGGAGGTGAACCTACAAGTCGGGAAACCGTATGCTTCTCCATATACTCGGACATATCAAGACGAATCATTGCGTTTTCATCGCCGAACATTGCAGCTGCAAGAGCTTTGCAAAGCTCGGTTTTACCTACACCTGTAGGTCCAAGGAAGATAAAGGAACCAATTGGCCTCTTGGGATCTTTAAGACCTACCCTGCTTCTGCGTATAGCCTTTGAAACTGCGGCAACTGCCTCATGCTGACCGACTATGCGCTTATGAAGCTCTTCTTCCAGATGCAGAAGTCTCTGGCTCTCTTCCTGGGTAAGCTGTACTACGGGGATACCCGTCCAGCTGGAAACAATTTCTGCTATTTCAGCAGTGCCTACTTCGCCGGTTGTACGGGCGTTCTTCTCCTGCCAGCTTGACTTTTCAGCCTCATACTTCTCTTTAAGCTCCTTTTCCTCATCTCTGAGAGTTGCGGCACGCTCAAAGTCCTGATTGTTTACGGCGGACTGTTTTTCCTCGCCGATAGCTTTTATCTTATCCTCCATGGCTTTAAGGTCAGGGGGAGCTGTAAAGGCGCTGAGCCTTACACGTGAAGCTGCCTCATCTATAAGGTCGATAGCCTTATCGGGAAGGTATCTGTCGGCAATGTATCTTGAGGACATCTTAACAGCCGCATAAATAGCGTCATCTGTAATCTTTACCTTATGGTGAGCCTCATATTTATCACGAAGTCCTTTAAGGATTTCGATTGCCTCTTCCTCAGTAGGCTCGCCTACTGTTACAGGTTGGAATCTTCTTTCAAGTGCTGCATCCTTTTCGATGTGCTTGCGGTACTCATCAAGAGTAGTTGCACCGATTACCTGAATTTCACCTCTTGCAAGAGAAGGTTTAAGGATGTTTGCGGCATCAACTGCGCCGTCGGCTGCACCCGCTCCGATAAGAGTATGGATTTCATCTATGAAAAGGATTACATCTCCGGCTTTTTTAACTTCGTCAAGTGCGGTCTTGATTCTCTCTTCAAAATCGCCCCTGTACTTTGTGCCAGCTACCATGCCTGTAAGGTCAAGGGAAATAACCCTTTTATCCTTAAGAAGCTCCGGAACCTCGCCTTTTGTTATTTTAAGTGCAAGGCCCTCGGCAATAGCCGTTTTACCTACGCCGGGTTCACCGATAAGACAGGGATTATTCTTTGTACGTCTGCTGAGTATCTGAATAACCCTTTCAATTTCTTTCTGTCTGCCGATAACGGGGTCAATAAGGTTCTGCTGAGCCATTTTGGTAAGGTCTCTGCCGAACTGCTCAAGGGTGGGAGTATTGGTCTTTTCGTTTTTGCGTCCGAAAGCTCCACCTTTTCCCTGAGCTTCTCCTGCAGAATAGGACTTGCTCATATCTTCCATAAGCTCAGAAGCTCTTACTCCAAGCTGATTAAGGAAGCTTACAGCACAGCTGTTTTCCTCACGGAGCAAAGCAAAGAGAAGATGCTCCGTACCTACATAGCTGAGCCCTGCTGTTCTTGCTACGGCAATTGAGCTTTCCACAATATTCTTGCTTCTCGGTGTAAAATCACCGGGTGTAAGACTTGTGGGACTGCCGATACCGATTGTCTTTTTAATAAGTTCCTCTATTTTTTCGGCTGTTACGCCTCGTGCTGAAAGAGCTGCTCCTGCAACTCCGGAGGTATCCTGTAAAAGACCCATAAGAAGGTGTTCGCTGCCCACATAGGTATGACCTAAATTTTCCGCCGCTGTTATTGCTGCGTTAAGGGCGGCATTGGCCTTCTCTGTGAAACCTGTGAATTTGTACATATACATTCCTCCTTATTTGTATATATCTAAAACTTAAATTCTGATTTTTAACCGAGCTTTGTTCTTACAAGCTCTGCTCGGCTGATATCCCTTTGCTGTGTTTCAGCATTTTCTCCTTTTGCAAGAATAAGGGATGCAGGCTGTGCGGCGGAAATAACCTCGCTGATATTTTCCTGTGAAATATCAAGAAGCTTTTCACATGCGCCAAGCCTTACAAGGGAAATAAGCTCCATAAATTCGGCGCTGCTGAGAACTCTTGAATATTTAAGTACGCCGTAAGCTCTGAAAATTTTATCCTGTATCTGAGCGGATCCTATCATTTCCTTACGGAGATTACGTTCACGCTCTACAAGCTGCATGGTGATTGATTTAAGATTATCCATTGCGGCTTTTTCTGAAATTCCCAAAGTTACCTGATTGCTAAGCTGATAGAAATCGCCTTTGGTTTCGCTGCCCTCGCCGTAGCTGCCTCTGATTGTAAGACCAAGCTTTGAAACAGTTGAGGCAAGTTTACCTATTTGACCGCAGGCTGTAAGAGCGGGAAGATGAAGCATTACGGAAGCTCTCATACCTGTTCCGAGATTTGTGGGGCACTGGGTAAGATAACCTAAATTCTCATCGAATGCAAATCCCAAGGCTGAATCGAGAAGCGTATCTATTTTATCAGCAGTTTCATAAGCTCCCTCCATATCAAGACCAGGAGCCATAACCTGAATCCTTACATGATCCTCTTCACAGAGCATTATGGAAACGCTTTCGTCCTTATTGAGAATAAGAGCTCTGCCTGCTCTTTCGGCTGCAAACTCAGGGCTGATAAGATGCTTTTCTGCAAGGGCGACAGCTTCCGTCTCACTGAGGGAATCCATTTTGATGTAGGCAAATTCATCTTTCATATGACTGTTGCCGCCGAAAAGTGCATCTCTGACCTTTTCGCAAACCTGGGTTTCGCCCTTCTGATCAAGTCTTGCCGGGAAAGGATATTCATGAAGGTTTCTGGCAAGGCGTATTCTTGTACTCATTACAACATCGCTGTTGTTTCCTGATGATGTATACCACTTTTTCATAATTTATCCCTCCTGCTCCATTGATTTGATCTGGTCACGAAGCTTTGCAGCTTCTTCAAAATTCTGTGTTTCTATAGCTTTCTGGAGTTTTCCTTTAAGATCTTCAAGCTGTTTTTCAGGTCCCGGAACAACTCCCGAAGGCGATTTTCCTATGTGCTTTGTTCTGCCGTGAATTTTCTGAAGAGACGGCATAAGCCTGTCTTTGAAAATCCGGTAACAGTCAGCGCATCCTACCTTGCCGCTTTCTGCAATATCACGGAATGTGGAACCGCACTTTTCACAGCGCAGAGCCGAAGATGAGGTATCTCCCATTAAGCTCTGACCCTGAGAGAAGAGATTTCCGAAAAGTCCTCCGAATCCGAAATCATCGAAGCCTCCGAAGAAATCTCCGTAGCCAAGCTTTGATGCGCAGTTCTGACAAAGATGATATTCAGAAGTGCTGCCGTTTATTATTCTTTTTACATGAGTAGTAGCTTCATTTTTTCCACAGTTTTGACACAACATATATATTACCTCCCGAATGAAATTAATTTGTTATTTTAAAGTTGTAAGAAGCATTTGCTTGAATATTGCCGCTCTTGCCTGCCCTTCATACTCTGCCGGTATGTTCCTGAAAACATTTCCGCAGGTTGCCGCAGTCATGAGCTTTGCCGCTCCCTCTGAAATCATATTCTGATAATAGAGATTATAGATATGGGCACGGCAGGTTTTTTCATCCAGAGTGTCGCCGATATTATTGACCGTATGCATTATTGCCATACCTTTATCGGCTTTCGCCCTTGTAATTTTAATATATCCTCCGCCGCCTCTTCGGCTTTCGACTATGTAGCCGTGTTCCGGAGTAAAACGTGAAGAAATTACATAGTTTATCTGGCTCGGTACACATCCCACCTTTTCCGCAAGCTCGTTGCGCTGAATTTCTGTCTGACCGCTTTCGGACATCATATCCAAAATCAGGTCCGCTATCATATTGCTGAGATTCATCTTCGGCACCTCCTTGTGAATCTGTATTTTTGACTTTTGTTTAACTTTGACTATCTTTGACCTTTCGACCATTATTATAGAAGCATTTTGACCTTTCGTCAAAGGTCAAAGATAGTCAAAATCAGTTTTTAGATTTAAATAGTTCACCAAAATTTTAAATTAGCTCATTTTTTCTAACCGTTTTAAGTTTTTTCTTCGTTTATCTCGTTTTTGCTCACTTTTGACATAGGAAAATTTATATTTTTTTCTGTAACCGATTTTGACCTTTCGCCATAGTATGTTGATGTAAGAACGAAAGGAGGTCACGACAATGGGATGCAATAACTGCACATGGATAATCCTTCTTATCCTCATTCTCTGCTGCTGCGGCGGCAACGGCGGACTCTTCAGCGGCAACAACGGCGGCTGCGGATGCAGCAACAACAATGACTGCTGCTGCTAACCTCTCCTGAAAAGAACCTCCGGCTGTAATAACGGCCGGAGGTTCTTTTTTTATTTATTACTTATTATTTAATTTTACTTTTTACTGACTTTGTGTTTCGTTGACATTTTAAAGCTCATGTAAATATTTTTCAGTGAGAGTTAAAAATTCCTGCCATCTATCTGTTTCCCTTATGGTCATAGGACAGTTTTTCCCGTTAAAATCATAATGTTGCTTTACATCCTCAATTCCCAGAGAATACTCATTGAGCAAAAACGCTGTCAGTTTTGCTCCGTTATCAAAGGTCTTTTCAAAATCTCCGTCATCGTTTACACAAAGCTCAATGCCTATTCCGTTGAGGTTCCCGCCGGGATTTTTCAGCTTATCTCCTGCGTGCCATGCTACTTCGCTGTCGGGAACATGATGATAAATTTCATGGTCATCTACGGTATAATGCCATGAAGTACTTCCGTCTCCTCCGTCCTGAAGATAAAGGCTATGAGCCTTGGCGTTTGCTCCTTCACGGTGATTGGCTGTTTCGTGAATTACAACATAGCGGATTTTACGCCTTATCCCGGGTCTGCCTCCTGATTCCTCCGGTATGTAGTCATATGTAACAGGCACACCCATTACATTATCCGTTTCCGGCCGTTCTTTAGTCGGCTTTGAAGATAAATGTATCACCATAACGGCTGTGCCCAAGATTAAAAATGAAAGTACAACCAATATCAAAAACCTTTTGCTGAGTTTGATAACTTTAAAATTATTATTCAATATCTTCACTCCCAAAAAGCATTGCCTGCTTCTCAGCAATCATACAGATTTTTATTCCAGAAGCTCATTTATACTTATATTAGGATTGTGGTATCTTCCTCTGTTTTCAGTTTTCTTTCCGTAATCTATTGCCTTTTGAGGACACCAGTTTATACATCCCATACAGGAAATGCAGTTTTCTCCCCACTGAGGTTTTCCGTCCTTTAAAGTGATATTCATAAGAGGGCAGACAATTGCACAAAGTCCGCAGCCGACACAAGATGAATTGATGTGCAGCTTTTTATATCCCTTTGAAGAGGTTTTATTAAACCCTTTATGGACAGCTCCGGAAAGCAGGGTATTAAAAATACCCTTGGGCTGATTTATACCTTTTTCATTATCCATGATTTTCTGAATAGTTACGGAAAGCTTTTGCTCGGCATTTTGAAGCTTCTCGTTTTCCTGCTCCTTTGAATCCACATCACTTAAAGGCAGATAGTTATTTGGCATAACAAAAAAGTCGCCGAAATCCAGTGAAAGACCTTTGGTTTTAAGAAGCTTATCAAAATCCGTGAGGGTATTTCCCATTGAGTCTCCGCAATTGGCAACTGCGAACACATAAGCAGGATTTCCTGTAAACTTTAACTGAGTTACAAAGCGTTCCACAACAGCCGGACAGCCCCAGGCATATACCGGAAAGACAAAGCCGATTGTTTCGCCCTCAAAATTATATTCCTCTTCATTGTCCAAAAGACATTTATTTAAATTTACAATTTCAAGCCCTGTTTTTTCTCCTATTTTAAGAGCCAAATATTTTGAATTGCCTGTTGCTGAAAATACGAAAATTTTTCCGTTCAAAGTGATTTCCTCCTTCAAAATGAATTTTTTGAAATCTAAAATTGCATTTTTGAATTTGTATTCATAAATCAAGCTGCATATAAAAGTTACAGCATGAATATAACACAAATTTTCCCCAAAATTACGTTGAAAACTTTTGTAAAGGTCAGCACCTTTAGTGTGTGGAAAACTTTGTGGATAATGTGAAAAATCCTGATTTTCACGTTGCAAAAACCTTGTTTTCCACTTTTCACGGTAAAGACTTTAACTTTACTTAACAAGATTTTCCACATTTCCCACCGAATTTTCCTCTGAATATTCAATATGTATATACATAGTACGCTATTTTCGAAATGGTTGTCAAGTATATTTTTTCTTTCATTTTCCCATTTTTTCGCAATAAGAACTTACAAATTAAGGCCTTTTTTCACTGAGTAAAGGCTATATAAAATGAATAAAATTATACTAAATTTACGTTTAAAATGCAGAAAAGCGACAGATATGATTCATCTGCCGCTTTTTGTAAAATCTATATTATATTGATTATTCTATGCCTTTGAACTTTTCAAGCTCTTCTTTGTCAACTCTTATCTGAGCATCCTTTAAAAGCTTTACATCACGTCTGCTTACAGTTACGGGAGCTGCATCGGGGCGCTCAAAAAGTCTTACCTTTAAAATTCCTGTAAGAAGGTTAACGTCTACAACCGTTCCCCTGCCCTCGGCAGTTTCAACAGTAGCTCCCTGTTTTGGGGTTATCTTGAGAAGATGCTCATAGGCATCCTGCTCATACTTAAGACAGCACATAAGTCTGCCGCATGTTCCGCTTATCTTAACGGGGTTAAGGGACAAGCCCTGCTCTTTAGCCATTTTAATGGATACAGGCTGAAATTCACCGAGGAATGTACCGCAGCAGAAAGGTCTGCCGCACATTCCGAGGCCTCCGAGCATTTTGGATTCATCTCGTACACCGATCTGTCTAAGCTCAATTCTTGTGCGGAATACGCTTGCCAAATCCTTTACAAGCTCTCTGAAGTCCACTCTGCCGTCAGCAGTAAAATAGAAAAGAATCTTACTGTTATCAAAGGTATATTCAACATCTACCAGATGCATTTCAAGACCGTGATTTGCTATTTTTTTAAGGCAGATATCAAATGCCTCTTTCTCTTTTTTCTTATTCTCCTCAACAGTCTTGAGATCCTCTTCAGTAGCCTCTCTTATTATCATTTTAAGAGGATGTACGATTTCCTCATCGTCTACTATTCTGTTATCCATGGCGACTTCGCCGCACTCGATTCCACGTGCAGTTTCAACTATAACTCTGTCGCCCTTTTTAAGATTTACTCCGTCGGGATCAAAGTAATAAACCTTGCCGACCTCCTTAAATCTCACTCCGACTATTTCTGCCATAAATATTTGTTTCCTCTCTTTTATATCATCTTACGCAAGCGCCTCTCAATCGAGAGCACATTGCAGTAAGCAGTAAATTATAATTAATATTGCGTGCCATTGCTGACTCCACTTCATAAAGTACATCCATAACCTTTAAAATCGAAGGCATGGTAAGAGATGCTGCCGCTTTCTCGGCTGCGTCCGGCACACGGCTGAGGGATGCCCTGCCACCGCCTTTAATAAAAGCAGCATCTCTGAAAACATTTATAAGCTCGGAAATCACTTCACGCAATAAATCCTTGTCCTTTTCAAAAGCTCCCGCTTCCTTTATCAAAGTATATTCTTCGGGAGCGGTTATTCCGTTTACCATACTTCTGACTGCGGCCTGTGTCTTTTCGGACAAATCCGTCTGTGCATCGGAATCCAGCGAAAAAACTACACACCGTGAAAGTATGGTTTCGAGCATATTGGTTTTGGAATTACATACCAGTATGAATTTAACATATGACGGCGGCTCTTCGAGCACTTTAAGCACCGCATTCTGCGCACTGTCGGACATAGTCTGTGTCTTTAAAAACACAAACACCTTTGAATCGGCTTCATTTGGCATGACATATGCGCTTCTTATAGCTTCTCTCACCCAATCGACCTTAAAGGATCTTGGCGCATTTCCGCCGGAATATTCGGCAATATCAGGATGAGAAAACGCCTGAGCCTTTTTACAGGCAGAACAGACTCCGCACGGAGCCATATCTTTATTTTCGCAAACCAGCATTTTTGAAGCGAAGCGGGCTGCCGAAGCGCCCGCCTCTTCATCTGCACATTCAATAAGTATTGCATGGGGAAATCGATTTGCCTTTAAAAGCGCTGACAGCTTCTGACAAATCTCTGATGTATAGTTAAGCTCCGCCATATTATCAAAGCTTATAGAACTTATCTACATCAAGAACAAAAACAGTTGCTCCGCCGACGGTTATCTCCATAGGTGCAGAAACATAAAGCTCATTGCCATACATGGGGTTAGGCTGAACCATCTGCTTACGCTTACTGCTGCACTTACCTATAATTTCGATAAGCTCGTCAACTCTTTCTTCCTCAACACCAGTCATAAGCGTAATATTTCCGCTTCTGAGAAATCCGCCTGAGGTTGAAAGCTTTGTAACGTAAAATCCCGCCTTTGTCAAACGGCTGAGAAGGATGTGACCGTCGTCACTGTTTACAATGGAAATAACAAGTTTCATAAAAAAGCCTCCAATCCTTTTACTTAGTTCTATTATAGTGGAAACAATCGTATTTTACAACTTATTTGCAATTATTTTTATCCGAAATAATTCCCAGATTTCTGTTTATTACGCCTCTTCCTCGCCAGCCGAACGCCCTTTTTTTAATTGGAGTTTCCTCAGTCAAAGTAAAAATACAGTTTTCGGAAAACTCTTTAATCGGTGAAAACTCCGCCTTTATATTCATCGGACAAACTTCCTGGCAAATGTCGCACCCCCATATGCATCCGCTTTGAGAAATTGCTGAAATTTCACCTTCGGTAAGCTCTCCTTTTCTCTGCGTCACTGCAGAAAGACATTTTTCAGCGTCTATCCCGCCGTTTTCGGAAATAGCATTGACGGGACAGCTCTCTACGCATCTGTTGCAGCCGATACAATGTTTGATCGCATGTGTAAAGCCATCGCACTTTACATCAAGATCTGTAACGATTTCACCTATAAACACCCACGAACCGTACTTTTTATTTATAAGAAGTGAGTTTTTTCCCACAACACCTATGCCGCTAAGGGCAGAAGCCTTTACTTCCGGAATTGGAGAATTATCTGCAAAGGGAACAAACTCACAGTCATGAAAATGAGATTTAAGCTTACTGCACATTTCCGACAGGAGATTTTGCAAAACCAAATGATAATCCGGTACCACAGCATACCTTGAAATGTTTCGCTTTTCCCCATAGTACTCCAAAAGATACGGAAAAAGAACACATATTACAGTTTTTGAATCTGCCGGCAGCATTTCTTTTTTTCTGCAATCCAAAAGGCTATCCTCTAGAACTGAAAGCGGACACAGTCCCCACTGTGTGCATCCGCAGCTTTCAGCAAAAGGCCTTAATATTTTTTCAAATTCATTGTAGCTTATTTGCATATACATTTCTCCAGTCCAAAAGAAAACTTTCCATGAACATAAAAAAACAAAAGCGGCCGTTTTTCCGACCGCCTTAATACGTTTTTAAGCTTGTGCATCTGTATTAGCTGAATTTTCAGACTTGATGCTGATAAAAAGATAATAAATTATGAAAATTCCAATTATGCAATCTGCAAAGGAAAATCTAAATTCTCTTATCATGCCGTCTGCACGTCCCATAATTGTTAAAATAAGTTTTGGAACAGATATTGTCAGTGCAAGTAAGCTGCCAATAAGACCAAATGCATAAAGCTTTCTGTATGCGTTTGAGCGGCCTATATCGGAATTTATTCTTGCAAAAGACAGGAAGAAGAACATCAGCGCCGCAAGCATGAACATCTCTAAGAGCAAATCAGAAATATTGCGGTAATTGATTTTCCACATAAAATCTGAAACCAAACGTGTTATAACCCATGCAAGAGGGCCTAAGGCTAAAACTTTGAACTGTGAAGCATCATATATAATTCCGCAATAGCTGAATCCGAGTATTGCAAAATATATACATGAAACTATTGCAAAAATTATTCTCGCATATATCATTACTGACTCACTGTTAAAAGCAGATGTCATACTGGTACTCTGTGATGATGCATATCCAGTTGTATCGGTAAGGGTAAGAGATGCAAATATTTCACTTGTCTGTACACCTGCATCAATAATTAACGAAACAGCAATCAAAAATGAAAGTACAGCAAATGCTTTACCGCCTTTGGGCATATTTTCAAAAGGCATATCTTTTGGAAAATATGAAAAGAACACAAAGACAATACCTGCTAAAATCAGCAGCACATACAGGAGCGGAACAGTAAAATTTGTTTTTTCAAAAAAGCCTGTTTCAGGATCAATGAGAAAAAACAGCTGGTATGTTCTAAGAGGCAACGCCAAAACAAGCGCAGCGGCAAAAGCACCGAACAATCCTTTTACGCCCTTGTCAGGTCCTATAATATTTCTGTTCATAAAAAACCTCCGAAGTAGGAAATTAAAACTCAATCCCTCTGCTCAGTTGGTATATATTCCATATCGCCCTTGCAGGTTTCACAGGTTCTCTGTGCAAGGGGAATGTATGTACCGGGAAGGCAAACGCTCTTATATGCCGGTCTTATGATTCTCTTGCCTGAGGTGAGCTCTTCGAGACGATGTGCAGACCATCCAGCAACTCTTGCAACGGTAAACATAGGAGTAAACAAATCATCGGGTATTCCGAGCATTTTATATACAAGTCCTGAATACAAATCAACATTTGCACACATTTTCTTTTTAGTACCCTTGATTTTCTCAAAGACCTCAGGGGTAAGCTTTTCAATTAATGAAAGAGCAATAAACTCCTGCTCAAAGTCTGTACCCTTTGAAAATTTACCTGCTCGATCTCTGAGTATCTTGGCTCTCGGGTCGGACAGTGTATAAACAGCATGACCCATACCGTAAATAAGTCCTGAACCGTCGCCTGTTTCCTTACGGATTACACGCTCTATGAAAGCCGCAATTTCATCTTCGTTTGTAAGGTCATTTACCTCATCTTTCATGCAGGCAATCATCTGGGCAACCTTTTTGTTTGCTCCGCCGTGCTTGGGTCCTTTAAGTGAACCTATTCCCGCAGCAATTGCCGAATATGTATCGGTTCCGCTTGAAGTAAGTACCCTTGTGGAGAAAGTGGAGTTGTTACCGCCGCCGTGCTCCATATGGGCAATAAGGCATGTATCAAGAAGCATTGCCTCTTCATGGGTAAACTTTCTGTCCGCTCTTAAAGAGTTGAGTATAAACTCAGCGGTGGAATGTTCTTTATTTATGGGATGAAGATACATACTCTTATGAAGATAATGACGGCGTTTGACCTGATATGCATAAGTCATAATTGTAGGTATCTGAGCTATGAGCTGTATGCACTGACGCAGAACGTTCTCAATGCTTATATCATCGGGATTCTCGTCATATGAATAAAGCGCCATAACGCTTCTTGCAAGCTTGTTCATTATATCCGGAGACGGGGCTTTCATTATCATATCCTCGTTGAAATCCTCCGGAAGCTCACGGCACTGTGCGAGAATATCTCTGAACTTTTTAAGCTGCTCAGGAGTCGGAAGACTGCCGAAAATAAGCAGCCATGCAGCTTCCTCATAGCCGAAGCGATCTTCCTTTACACAGTTTTCGATAATATCGTTTATATCTATTCCTCTGTATACCAAACGTCCCTCTTTGGGTATTCTTTCGCCGTCGCTTATGTAATATCCCTCAACGCTGCATATCTTTGTAAGACCTGCCATGACGCCGGTTCCGTCAGAATTTCTCAGTCCTCTCTTAACATGAAAACGGCTGAAATCCTCCGGATTTATATGGTCATTTTTTCCGACCTGTTCGCATAAATTTTTTAGTGATTCATTGGATATTGGGGAAACATATAATCCCATTGCGGCACTTCCTTAAAAATTGTTTATCATTAATTTTACAACACTGCAAAAGTAAAGTCAAGAACGCCCCTATACACATTGTATATTCTTATGAAAAAAATAAAGGACTGATTTTATGAAACGGAATTTGCTTTTGGCACTTATGCTTTTGTTTTTTATGGCGGCACTTCCCCTTTCAGTTTTTATACTGCCGGATGAGGATGGAGATGTATCGGCAACGGGAGATTATTCGCACAATTCCTCCCAAATAAAAGTACTCCTTACAGAGGAAAACAAAACCGTTACAGTTTCAGTGAATGAATATCTCATAGGCGCACTTGCCAGCGAAATGACCCCTTTATATCACACAGAAGCTTTGAAAGCACAGGCGGCTGTCTGCCGGACATATGCAGAAAAAATGATAGAGCAGCAAAAGGAAAATCCCTCGGAGGAACTCAAAGGAGCGGATATAACTGATGACAGCTCAAAGCATCAGGGATACATGACCGTTGAGGAAAGAAAGAAAAAATTCGGAGAACAGTTTGAAACATATGAAAAAAAGCTTTCCGATGCAGTAAAAGAAGCAGGAGCTTATGTAGTGACATACAAAGGCGAACTCATAACAGCTGCCTTTCACGCAATATCCTCCGGTCAGACGGAAAGCAGCAAAAATTTATGGGGCAGCGACCTTCCCTATTTACAGCCTGTTCAGAGTGCCGGAGACAAGCTTTCTCCCGATTATGCAAGCACAGTAACTTTAACGGACGCACAGTTTAAAGAAAAAGCTTCAGCCCTTAAAGGAGCAAGTCTTTCAGAAAAGTCAGATGAGTGGATAGGAAAATCTACCGTCTCCGACTCAGGAACCGTACTTTCCATTGCCATTGGCGGAAAAGAATTCACCGGAATGGAAGTGAGGGAAGCTATGGGACTCAGAAGTCCATGCTTTACTGTAAAACACGAAAACGGATCTTTTGTTTTTTCAGTTACCGGATACGGTCACGGAGCGGGAATGAGCCAATACGGAGCAGATTATATGGCAAGACAGGGCTCTTCATGGCAGGAAATTATTAAGCACTACTATAAAGATGTAGAAATCCAAAAAGCCCAATAATTTTAATATATAAGCTTATATCAGATCATAAAAAATCCGTCCTACGACCGCTTTTCAGCGGTTCACAGACGGATTTTTTTCCATTATTTTTTTATAACGTTCTCTTATCTGACGCATTTGACGGTCAAAGGTTTTTTTGCTTCCGGAAAGCACATAAAGAAATATGTACGCAGACATATCCTCCGCCAGTTCTTCAGCATCTCTTACGGTATCTTCATCGGTAATATGCTTTCTTATACCCTCTTTTACCCTGAGAAAAACCGCTGAGAGACGTTCACGATAGCTGTCATCAAGCTCATTTGCTCCGGCGATAAGATTGCTCAAAAGACGCACATATGTCTTTTCTTCTTCCACGGCTTCAATTGCATCATCAATAAAGCCTTCAAGTCCATCTTTTTCAATAAGTGCTCTCCAGCGTTCAAAGACAGAATCTTCAAGATACGAAATTAGATAATCTGCAACGGCTTCAAGAAGCTCCTTCTTACCGGAATAGTAGTAATATATTCCGCTGGGCACAAGTCCGGCACGCTCTGCTATCATCTGCATAGTAGAGGCACGGTATCCGTTTTCGGAAAACACCTGAGCCGCCGCTTTAAGTATCAGAGCCGTTGTTTCATCGCTTTTTTGAAATTCACTTTTTCTGTCCATACTCTCTCCTTTAAACTTACCCTCTTCTGAATATTTCAGATATTCTTTCACTGTATAGAGCTATATCTTCCCTAGTCCTGTTTTTTGGCGGTATATCAAAGCTGAGTTCCTCATCTTTCTCAAGGGGAATACCCTTAAAGAAAATCACTTTATCCGCCATTTTTGCCGCTTCCTCAGGAATATGTGTTATTAGTATTATAAGCCCTTTGTCAAATACTTCGCTTATTCTCTTTATTGCCTTTTCTGTAAGCTCACCGTCAAGCCCTTTAAACGGCTCGTCAAGGATACATATATTCCCGCCGTATGCAGTAGCCCTTGCAAGAGCTGCACGGCGTTTCATGCCTCCGCTGAGCTCTTTAGGATACCTTTTGGCAATATCATCGGCATCGTAATATTTAAGCTCAGTAAATGAATCCTTGCTCCCGGCGGCAAGGTTTATATTGTCACGGCAGTTAAGCCATGGTAGGAGCCTGTCCTCCTGAAACACAACAGCTGTTTGTCTGTTTTCGGTTCCGGCAATCACTCCGCTGTCAGGCTCAATAATTCCGCCTAAAATAGAAGCAAGAGTTGTTTTACCGCAGCCGGATTTTCCGAAAAAACAGACAATTCCTTTTTCAGGCAGTGAAAGAGAAAAATTTTTTATAACTTCTTTTTCGCCGTATGACTTGCTTATGTTTTTAAGCTCTATGGTCAATTTTCTTTCCTCCGTATATTATAGCGTGAACTGATACGCCTGAGAAGATATTTGAGAAGTTTTTCGAGAGCTACGCTTAAAATTATTACTGCAAGAGTCCATGCAAATAAATCAAGAGTTTCAATATAAATTTTAGAATAATAAAGCTCGAGACCTATGGAATTTTTCGGAACGCTGAGAACTTCCGCTGCAATACCCGCTTTCCATGCAAGACCCAAAGCTGAAACTGCTCCGGAAGCAAGGTATGGGTACACTGACGGAAAATAAATCTTTGTAAAGGTGTTCACCTTACCAATCTTATAAACCTTTGCCATTTGAAGGTATTTTTCATCGGTTCTCCTTATTCCCTCGCTTATATTTTCCCACACAATGGGAACTGCAACAAGGGAAGCTATAAAGGCAGGAACCTTGCCGGCGCTGAGCCACACTAATGCAAGAATTATAAATGAAGCAACGGGAGTTGCCCTTGCCGCAATTATAACAGGATGAAAAAGTGCCCGCAAAACCGGTACAAAGCTTGTAAGAAAAGCAAGGAAAAATCCGATTATAACAGCAAGCACGTATCCTCCCATAATTCTGACAAGGGAAGAAAAAGCGGTAATCCAAAACTGCTCCTGTAAGGAAAGCTCAAAAAGCCGTTTCACAGTTGCAATGGGAGAAACTATAAGTATCTCCTGACCTACCGCTAAATATAAAATCTGCCAGAGCAGTACCCAGAAGAGTACCGCTCCGACTTTAATTATAACGTTTTTAACTTTTTTCCTGAATTTTTCAGCATCCATAATAGAAATCATCCGCCGGCATATCTCCGCCTATTGAAGCGGGATTTGCATCGTAAAGTATTTTAAGATTTGACTGCGCCAGTTCTTTCATTTCATTGCCTTTTACAAAAGTAATGTTGCAATTGGGAATTGCCATAGCAGCTACTGCAGCCTTAGGTATTATACCATAAGTTTCGCAAAGAGTGGAAGCCTCTTTAACATTTGAGTTTACATACTCAACGGATGCCTTATATTCTTCAAGGAAAGCCTCAAGAGCCTCAGGGTGATTTTCAGCAAATTCCTTGCGGACAATTATGCATCCCTGAACAAGTTCACTTTCGCCGTCACCTTTAAGGACAGTTGCTTTTCCCCACTCTTCGGTTACATCGAGAGCGATTCTCAAATCGGAATTCTGAGCTCTTGCGGAAGTTACATTCGGCTCGGGAAGCATTGCAAGATCTACTTTTCCTGTTGCTATCATTGTAGCAAGCTCTGCGTGCTCTGCAACATAATTTATTGTGACATCCTTACCGGGAGTAAGTCCGTTAGCCTCTAAAATATAGTTAAGGATATATTCAGGTGTGGAGCCCTGACCGGTAGCATAAAGAGTTTTTCCCTTGAGGTCGGAAATAGAATTAATTGTATTGCCGTTTTCGAGAATATAGAGAACTCCGAGAGTGTTGATTGCGGCAATCTGTACAGCGCCATTTGTCTTTTTATAAAGAGTTGAGGCAAGGTTTATGGGACAGGCTGCAATATCAACAGGCTCTGTTGCATTTGTAATAGCAGCTACAATCTGATCGGGTGATGTTGCAACGGTGAAATTATAGTCATTAAATGTCTTTGAGTTTTTGTCGTCATCCATGAGCTTTGTCATGCCGATACCTGTGGGTCCCATAAGTGTTGCAACATTTACGGTTGTTTTAGGTGCGTCACCTGTGGGTGTCTGGTCGTCGTTTCCTGCACAGGCAGCTAAAGCAAAAATCATTGCCAAAGCCAGAATCAGCGCAGTTAATTTTTTTGCTGTTTTCATTTTTATCTCTCCTTTTTCCTTGAAGCAGATTATAACGTGCCGTCAGAATACCTTTTAAGTTTTTCCCGGTCTGTAACCTTTATATTCTTACCGTTTTTCACTACACATTTAGCATTCTCGAGCTCCTCAAAAGCCCGATAGACTGATGCTCTGCTTATATTTAAAAGTCCACAGAGCTTTGTCATACTGAGAATAATTTCCTCATCCTGCTGAGTATTTTTTAAAAGCCAGCAGGCAAGCTTTGCACTTGAAGAAGTGCCTGTGTAGCTGTCAATCTTTCCGTTAAGAAAACCTATTCTGTCGGAAAGATATCCGATATAACACCGTGCGGTTTCTCCGTCCTCTGAAAGTATTCTTTCAATGCTCTCGGGAGAAAAAAACACAGCTTCGCATTTTTCGGCAGCGGATATATCAGTGAGAAATCCCCGATTATTGCCGAAAAGGGTAATCGCACCGAAAATGTCGCCTTTTGAAAGCACGCTCATTTTCACTCTTCCGGAATCCTTGGTAACCTCTGCCCTACCTTTAAGGATAATACCAAGCTTACGGGAATTTTCTCCCGAAGAAGCGATAATATCTCCTTTTGAAAAGCAAAGCTTTTCTGCTTTTTCCGCTTCTCTTTCAAGAATGCTGTCATCGGTTTTAAAAAATAAAGGTGTCTGCTTCATAAGCCGGGCAATGGATAAAATTTCTTTTTCTGTTTTCATTTTTCCACTTCCTGTGCTTATTTTGTATCATTTGATACACTTTTCCTTATTTTACTACCGACTTGGACCTTAGTCAAGAGGATAAACAAAAGCTTTTAATATAGAAGGAGATAAAAATAAAGGCCGCCTTTTAGCGACCTTTACTTTCCTGTAATTACTTTATTTCAGGAGTTTTTCCGTTTATAAGCCTTGCAGAGTTTGCAATAGCAATAAGGGCAACTCCCACATCTGCAAACACAGCCATCCACATTGACGCAAGTCCGAAAGCACCGAGAATGAGCACTATGGCTTTAACACCCAATGCAAACCAGATGTTAAAATGAACAATGGACATTGTCTTTCTGAAAAGAGATATAGCAGTTGCAATTGAGGAAGGCTTACTTCCCATGAGTACCAAATCTCCCGCTTCAATAGCTGCATCGCTGCCAAGTCCCATTGCCGCTCCTGCATGAGCGCAGGCAAGAACCGGAGCGTCGTTTATTCCGTCACCTGCAAATATGGTAATACCCGATTCGCTTTTAATCTTTTCGAGAATTGAAAGCTTATCCTCAGGCAGAAGTCCCGCATAATACTCCTCTATACCAAGTCTGTCTGCAACGGATTTAGCGGCATCCTCATGGTCACCTGTTAGCATTGCTATACGCTTTATTCCAAGAGCTTTAAGCTGTCTTATAGCCTCTGCTGAATCCTCTCGGAGCTTACTTTCAATGCTTATTGCTCCTGCGGCTTTTCCGGAAACTCCGACGAAAATCTGCGCTCCCGCTTCTCCCAAGGAACTTGTGTCTATACCGCTGTTTTCGAGGAAGCGTCTGCTACCGCAGATTATCTCTTCTCCGTCAAGATTTATCTTTGTGCCGTTTCCGGGGATTTCTTCAAATCCTGAAATCTTCTTTTCATCAATTTCAGTGTATGCTCTGCGTACACATTCCGCCAAAGGATGCACAGAAAAATGCTCTCCATACGAAGCATAGCGAAGTACATCTTCCTGAGTAAAACCTTCTGTACAGCGAACACTTTCAATTTCGTTTTCTTCACAGGTAAGTGTTCCTGTTTTATCAAAAACCACAGCTTTTGCCTTTGACACAAGCTCTACAAAGGTTCCGCCCTTTACAAGTATACCTCTTTTTGAAGCTCCGCCTATTCCTGCAAAGAATCCCAAGGGCACTGACAGTACAAGAGCACAGGGACATGAGGCTACAAGGAAAACAAGGCTGCGCTGAACCCACATTGAAAGACTTCCCATACCGAAAAGAGGCGGCAGAAGCGCCAGAGCGGCGGCAAGTGCTATGACGGTAGGAGTATAATAGACAGCTAACTTTGTAACGGTCTTTTCAGCCTTGCCCTTTCTGCTTGCGGCAGATTCAACCATATCTATTATTCTCGAAGCGGCAGAGTTTTCGCTGGTGGCAACAGCTTTAGCTGTAACCTCACCAGTCTGATTTATGCATCCGCTGAGAACTGTTTTTCCTGCCGTTACTTCAACAGGCAGACTTTCTCCCGTCACAGGTGAGCAGTCAACCTGAGTAATTCCGTCAATAACTTCACAGTCAACGGGAAAACGTTCAAAGGGTAAAATCTTTATTGTATCCCCAATTTTTATTTCCTCTGCTGAAACGGTTTTGATTTCTCCTCCGGGTAAAAGGATATTGGCTTTATCGGGACGTATCTGTGAAAGAGCCGCAATTGATCTTCTTGACCTTGAAACTGCATAATCTTCCAGAAGCTCGCCTACGCTGAAAAACATAATAACCGATGCAGCTTCTTTATATTCGCCTATTATGAATGCTGCAATAACCGCAATTGCCACAAGAAGATTCTCATCGGCTCTCTTTGCCATAAGGCTGTGGAAAGCCTCTATAAGCACAGGAAAGCCGCAAACAGCAGCAGAAATTACAAGAAGGACATTTGATACTGTACCTTCAAAAAACGGCATGAATCCAAGTACAAGAAACACAGCGGAAATACAGATAAGTATAAGAGATTTTTTTATATCACCTGAACCATGTTCGTGGCTATGCTCGTGACTGTGTTCATGGCTGTGTTCATGATCATGGTCATGTGAACATTCGGAAGAATGCTTCTTTTCACTGCCTTTAACAGCAGGAGAAATTTCACAGGCATGACCTGATTTTTTTATAATAGCCTCCACTTTTTCCAAAGGATTCTCCAAAGAATCATCAGCTTCAAAGGTGAGAGTTTCACTGGTAAAATTAAGGCTTACATTATGAAGCCCTTCCAGTTCGGATATTTTCCTTTCAACACCTGCCGCACAGGCTGCACAGTCAAGACCGGATACTTTATATTTATATTTTTTCACCGTTTCTCACCTCTCTTATGACGTATATGTTCAAGTCCCGCATTGAAAATCAAACTTACATGTTCATCGTCCAAAGAATAGCAAACTATTTTTCCGTGACGGCGAGGCCTTACAAGTCCCGCAGAGCGAAGTATCCTCAGCTGATGGGATATTGCGCTTTGACCCATTCCCAGAAGCTCCGCTATATCACGCACACACATCTCATCTTCAAGAAGAGCACTTAAAATGCTT
The DNA here is from genome assembly GCA_958366985.1 of uncultured Oscillospiraceae bacterium. Taxonomy (GTDB): domain Bacteria; phylum Bacillota; class Clostridia; order Oscillospirales; family Acutalibacteraceae; genus UMGS263. Next base: position 145,554 of record CATXDC010000003.1, on the reverse strand, counting down.
ATTCTTGTGCTGTCCCCGAAAACTTTAAAAAGCTCGGATAAATCATACAGCACTTCTATATCAGGCATAGTCTTTTTACCATCGGTATTCTGCATCTCTTTTTCTATCTTTTCAACGCTTGCCAAAAGTAAAACCTCCGCTTCATTTCGATATATGAACACTTATTCATATGTTCAAGTCTATTATATTACATGTTATGCTTTTGTCAATAGATGTTGCAAAGAAAAATAAAAAATTTTCTTGACCTTATATTTTATTGCGTTACAATGATTTTGCAGAGATAAAAACACTGTCCGGTTGGTAGTCCGGACACAGTAATTTTCTGAGTTTAAGAGAATAACTCATATTTTACTGTCAGTAACCTGCCTCCTTGGTTGTCCGTTCTCTGTCAGGATATTTTTAAGGAGGAAAAATTGATGGAAAAATCTTATTCGAGTCTTACGGTACTGTTTGAGCCGCCTTTCTGGGTTGGAATCTTCGAGTTAACCTATAACGGGCGCTATCGTGCCTGCAAGGTTACGTTCGGAGCCGAACCTACCGACCCGCAGATTTATGAATTCGTTCTGCGAAATTTTACAAGCCTTGAATTCAGTCCGTCAATAAAAGCCGGAGAACATTGCGAAAAACGTATTAATCCCAAAAGGCTCCGACGGGAAATAAACCGTCAGCAGCAGTCTTTTCAGAAAAGTACAAAATCGCAGCAGGCACTTTCGCTTTTACACAATGAGAAAAAACAGCAGGCAAAAACGAGAAGCAAACAGCTCCGAAACGAAGAAAAAGAACGTATTTATGAGCTGAAAAAACAAAAGCGCAAAGCAAAGCACAGAGGATACGCTAAATAGTGTTTTCCTCCCAGCAAAAATCTCCGCCGTGCAAATTAAATGCATGGCGGAGATTTTACTATTCATTATAGAAAACCCGCCGCAGAAAATTTTCTCTGCTGCGGGTTTCAATAGTCTATTCAGTTTATTTGCACATAAAGTCTTTCCAGCTGCTGTCCTGTGAAAGTGCTCCGCCTGGAGCAAACACCGCTTTCGCTGCGGCGTCGTTCTTAAGGTTTGCATCAAACCAGGCTATTGCATAAGCCGAAATTTTATCGGGAGTGAAAATACAGGTTGTATGTATTCCGCACTTAAGTGAGGCATAAACAGCCGAACCTGTTACTGCATTATAGGCAGGCTTTACCCACATTGAGGATAAAACAATCAAATCCACAGTTCCTGTCATGAAAAATACAGGCTTACTGAGCTTTTCGGCCTCTGATTTATAATTGGAACCTGCAACCGAAAGAACACATTTTATTCTGCTGTCGGCTGCTCCCGCATTTACAGCGCTTCTTCCGCCCTGTGAATGTCCCGCAGCTGCAATATTCTCTGTATCCACCTTGCCGTAAAGATCACTTGACGGATCACTGTTCTTTTGGAGGATGTAATCAACAGTATCACTTTGAGCAGTTCCGTCGGCAGTCATAACAGATGTATCAGCAGCAACTATATATCCTGCCGCAGCAATGCTTTTAAGCAAATTAAAATAGAGCTGAGTGATGCAGCCCGTACCGTTTGCCCAAACAATTACCGGATATTTTTCATCGCTTTCTGCAACATCACCGGGATAAAACATAATTTTGCCTGAACCCCAGAAGTTTGTATCCTTAACGCAAACTACCGAGCTGTCCTGCTGAAAACAATAGGAATCAGCTAAACCTGCAGATGCCGAAAAGGCAAACATGGGCAGAATTAAAGCCACTGACAAAATTAACGCTAAAACTTTTTTCTTCATATTTACTCTCCGTTCCGCCGCCGTTTTAACTGCTGCAAAACTCTCCGCAGCGACATCGGAAACAGCCTGGATAAACCGCAATCTCTTACCCTTTTCCTTTGGCATATTAAATCAAAGTTTGCACCTTGATAAAATTTACAGCAGTCTATATATAGATTTTAGCACAGTAAAATATTTACTGTCAATAAAACAAACAGTTACAAAGCTTGCATATTGAGCGTCAATATAAACAAATTTTTCAGTGAATTTTTTGTTTTGAAAATAAAAAAACTTTTTTCTTATATTTACCTCTGTATTTACAGTTTACTTTTTATGAAAAATGTGATATCATCTTTACGAACAAATGTTCGAGGTGATTTTATGAAAGACCGCACAATACTCCACTGCGACCTTAACAACTTTTTCGCATCGGTGGAATGTTTCTTTGCACCGGAGCTTAAAAAAGTGCCTGTTGCAGTATGCGGCTCAAAGGAAGAACGGCACGGAATAGTCCTTGCCAAAAACGAGCTGGCAAAAAAATGCGGAGTAAAAACGGCGGAAGCCATTTGGCAGGCTAAAAAGAAATGTCCCAATCTTGTAACTGTTCCGCCCCACTACGACAAATATGTGGAGTTTTCAGAAAGAGCAAAAAACATATATCGTGACTATACAGACCGCATAGAGCCTTTCGGAATCGATGAGTGCTGGCTGGACGTAACAGGCTGCGAATGGCTTTTCGGAAGCGGAGAAGAGATAGCCCACAAAATTAGAAGAAGAATAAAACACGAACTTGGAATAACGGCATCAGTGGGAGTAAGCTTCAACAAGGTATTTGCAAAGCTTGGCAGCGACCTTAAAAAGCCCGATGCAGTGACGGTTATATCCCATGAAAACTACAAAGAGAAAATATGGAATCTTCCTGCCGACTCCATAATCGGAGTAGGACGTAAAACAATAAAGGTTTTAAACAATATAGGTATTGAAACTATTGGAGACATTGGCACTGCTCCGGAAGGGCTTCTTAAAGAGCTTTTGGGAAAAAACGGCGAAGCTTTGCGTCTTGCCGCACTTGGGCTTGACGATTCTCCCGTTGTAGATGAAAGAGATTCCCCAGAAGCGAAGAGTATCGGCAGAAGTGTTACCTGTCGGTACAGCCTTACCTCATGGGATGACGTCAGCCGGGTTGCCTTTTCCCTTTGTGAAAAAATCTGCTACTCCATGCAGAGAGACTGTATATTTACCGACTGCATAAAGGTAAGCATTAAAAACGACAACCTTTCCGTTCTCGAAAAGCAGAAAAAAATCATACAGCCAACAAACAGTCCATCTGCAATGTATAGTGAAGCGAAGACTCTTTTAAAGGAGCTTTGGAACGGCGTTTCTCCTGTAAGGGCTGTGGGAGTATATGCGGCTTCACTTACGGAAACCGGAAGCATCTGTCAGCTTTCATTTGATTCAGGAGCTGAGGAGCTTCAGAAACGTGATAATCTTGAAGAGAGCGTTTTCATGATACGCAGCAAATACGGCACCAATATGCTTAAACGTGCTGTGCTTTTGGAGGAGCTGCCCTATTCTTCAAGGGACGACGGTCAAAACGGAACACCTGTGCAGGAAATCTGCAAATAAAACAGCTGATAAATAGGCTTCAAAATTTAAAAAGTTTCCTTTTGAAAGGTTTGACAGTATAAAAAGCGACTGGGTTCCCTAAAATAATCTGTCATTACAAATCAGCTTTTGTAAAATAATGTATAGGTTCCAATTATTCAAACTATACAAAAAAATCTGTTGACAAACCAAATGTTTTCAGTTATGATATAAAAGTGCAGAAATATTGGACCGGAGGTGTTGTTTTTGGGTAGAAATTCACCCGACTACACCAACGAAGAAATTTATTCCGATGAAGTTCTTGCAGGCTTAGCCAAAGACGGCGACGCTGATGCAGTTTCTGTATTAATTGCAAGACTCATTCCGGTTGTTAAAAATAAGGTTTCACTTTACAAAGACTGCTGGCCGGGTCACGATGACCTTTTTCAGGAAGGTATGCTCGGTTTACTGTCAGCAACCAAAACCTTTGATCCGTCCCGTGAAGCCTCCTTTAAAACATATGCTTCCGTATGTATCGGCAACAGAATAACCTCTGCAATAAGAGGTGCAGCCGGGAAAAAACGCATACCTGAAAATCAGTTCGTTTCACTTGAAGATGAAGAGTTGCCCTTGTCAGAGCCTCACCTTAACCCGGAAGAGGTTGTGCTTGACAATGAAGCGGTTGAAACTATTCAGGCCGCTCTTTTAAAACTGCTTTCCCCTTTCGAGCACAAGGTTTTAATGCTTTATCTTAACGGTCATTCTTATGATGAAATAGCCGTGCAGCTTGATTCCACCGCAAAATCGGTTGACAACGCATTGCAGCGAGTAAGGCGTAAGCTGAAATTCTTAATGTAAAAAGGTTTTATGCCTTTAGTTTATTCAAACGGACAAATAAGCGGTTTTCCGCTTTAATATGCCCCCATAGCTTAAAGTAGAGCGTTGTTTATCCAAAGGTGTCGGTGCGATTCCGTCCAAGGGCAAAATTACATTCAAGCGAGGTTAAAAACAATGTACGAAGACAAGACTCTCATTTGCAAGGAATGCGGTAAGGAATTCGTTTTCACAGCAGGCGAGCAGGAGTTCTATGCAGAAAAGGGATTCGTTAACGAGCCCCAGCGCTGCAAGCCCTGCCGTGACGCACGCAAAAACGCTAACAGACCTGAACGTGTTATGTACGAGGCAACATGCGCTAAGTGCGGCGGTGTAGCAAAGGTTCCCTTCCAGCCCCGTGAGGACCGTGATGTTTATTGCAGCGAGTGCTTTGCAAAGATGAAGGCTGAGGAAGAAGCATAAGCTTAATTGTAAATATTTTTGCTGTTAGGTAAAATTTCTTCAAGGACGCAGGTTAAACTGCGTCCTTTCTTTTTGCACTGGTATAGCACACCCCTTAACGGACATATAATAATTCGGAAAGGAGTGTGTTTTATTGAGTGATATTAAAAAAGTAACCATTGGCGGAGCTGTTTTTACCATTATTCTCGGCACACTGCTTCACTTTGTTTTTCAGTGGAGCGGAAATAATCCCATAGTGGGAATTGTAGGCGCAGTGAACGAAAGCACCTGGGAACATTTAAAGCTGCTTTTCTTCCCCATGATGTTTTATACCATATTTGAATATTTTGCCTACGGAAAAGACACAGCTAATTTTATACCTGCAAGAGCAGTTTCAATACTCGCAGGAATGTTTATCATTGTATCATCCTTTTACACCTATACCGGCATACTGGGGAAAAATCTTTTGCCACTTGATATCGGAACCTTCATTTTAGGCACTGTTGGAGCCTACTTTATAGGATACAAAATCATGAAGTCGGATGTCCTTTCATCCAAAAAGATGAACATTGCAGGCATAGTCATACTTATACTTCTTATTCTCGCCTTTGCAGTGTTTACCTTCAGTCCCCCGAAAATCGGACTGTTTTTAGACCCGTCAACAGGCAAATACGCTTTATAGTAAAATAACCCGCTGAAAATCAGCGGGTTTTCTTTTGCTTCTTGCGACAGTTATATATAATATGATAAAATATCAGAAAGCGATAACATCTTTAATATTATCTCTTATGTAGGTTTCGGCAAATTTAATGAGCGTTTCAACGCTTTTGGGTACATCCTGTGTATCCTCACCTTTTGCATTTTTAAGGGAAGAAAAAACAGATTCCAGTTTATAAATCATTATTGAAGTTGCATACTTACCAGGTTCAGTGGGTATGGTAAACATTTCATCTGGAACTCGTCCGCAGTTGCGGCAGGAAAGCAAAAGCCTGTAAACAACAAGGGCATAAATCCGGCATACTATTTCGCTGTATTCCTTGCCTCCGTCCCTGTTAGCTTCTTCAATAACATTTGAGGCTGCACGAATAAGTGTCTGGAAATCCATAACATCATCACCGGGAATATCGTCCGGCTCAAGGCCGCCGTTAAAGCCCATACGGCTGTCGCTTCTGCCAAGAAGATAGTCACAGGTTACGCCGTAAAATTCGCTTACCTTTACAACGAAATCAAGGCCGCATTCTCTTATCCCTTTTTCATAGTGGGAAAGAAGAGCCTGTGAAACGCCAAGCTGTGCAGCAGCTTCTTTCTGGCTTAATCCCCTTTCTTTCCGAAGCTCGCTGAGCCTGCCGGAAAAACTCTTATTCATAACAACACCCCAATTAGATTTTATAATTTATTTAGATATGTAGAATTATATACCAAGAGTATATTTATGTATATACAGATTTTTACCAAATTTTATATATTTTTTTTGGAGGAGCTATGAAAACATACCTTATTCATCTTGTACGAAACGGTTTGACAACAGGAAACACTCAAGGCAGATACATAGGTCACACTGACCTCGAACTGAGCCTGGACGGTGAAAAACAGCTTAAACGACTTAAGGAGGAAATGGTTTATCCTCCTGTTGAAGCAGTATTTTCGAGTCCCATGAAACGCTGCACAAAGACAGCAGAAATTCTCTATCCCGACCAAAAGCCCATAATCTTACGTGATCTCATCGAATGCAATTTTGGTGAATTCGAGGGAAAAACCGCCCAGGAACTTGAAAACAGCCCTCTTTTCCCCCGCTGGCTTGCCGGTGAGGATATTGAGCCTCCTTTCGGAGAGAGCAACCGTGAATTTGCCGCAAGAGTATGCGGATGCTTTGAAAAGATAATTGAGGGCGTAATGAAAACAGGCACACAGAACACTGCAGTTTTCACCCACGGCGGAGTAATAATGACTCTTTTAGCAGCTTACGGTCTGCCCGAAATGCCCATGCATCAGTGGATGACCCCCAACGGCTGCGGATTTACAATAAGAGTAACCCCCTCCGTTTGGATGAGAGGCAGAAAATTTGAAGTTATAGGCGAATTCCCGTTCTTCCCTGAAAGTGAAGAGGAAAACTATTCGGATTATGAGGATGATTTTTCCGGTTCGTTTTTCGCAATTGACCTTGAAGACGAGGAAGAAGAGGAAGATAAAAACTAACTTTATATAACAAAATAAAACAACATATAAAAAATGCACCTTGTTTTTTATCAACAAGGTGCATTTTAATTTTGTATGTTGCTTTAAAATTTTTATTTCTCTGAAAGATTCAGAACATCATCATATACAAACTTTTCACGTTCATTGGCTGTACGTGGTGTTACATTGACATTTTCAAGCACAAGGGTATCAACGTGTCTTGCCCAAAGTCCGTATGCAGGAACATCCTTAAAGCGCCAGTTTTCTGGATATGTTGTAGGATACTCCGGTATAAAGGGACGCCAAACAATATTCTCTTCACTTTCTCTGTAAGTGACGTTTATATTTTTCATGGTAACATTCTTAATATAATTTGTATCGCCATGATGCTTTACGCCGGAAATAATCATAGGCAGTTCTGCATTCTTTGAAGTTACGTTTTCAATAACGATATTTTCTACCTTACCTGCCATATCCTTTGAATCATCCTCATACTTGTTGCGGTTGCAAAGACGGATAAATATGGGACATGTAACTTTGTCTGTCTCAAGGTTACGCACTGTAATATCGCTTACAACGGAACCGTCGGCAGACTCAATGGAAACACCTGAAACAGAGCCGGGATAAATATCCGGAAGGCTTGCCTTACAGTCCTCTATTGTAACATCGCTGATATCGCTGTATGTTTCTGTTCCTATCTTAAAGGCGTTTGTGCAGGTGATAACCTCACAGTCTGAGATTTTTATATTGGACATTGCACGGGGATTTTCATCCTTGCCGTTTTTAATTACAACTCCGTCATCGGCAGTTGAAATAAAGCAGTGCTCAACTTTAACATCGTTTGAACCTACAATGTCAATACCGTCTGTATTAGCCACATGACGGTTATTGTTGATAACCATATTCTTGACACTTACATCGTCGCACTGGTCAAGCTTCAAAGTCCAGCACATGGAATTTTCAAGAACAATATTATCCACTACAACATCTTTGCATCCTCTGAGCCATACCATAGCATCGGGTCTGCCATCAATGCCGAAACGTATTCTTGCACGGTATTCGCTTTTCATGGTTCTTACATCGGAAACTTCAAGAGGCTCAAACAGCGGTGACTTTTTAGGTGCAGATACAAAATACTCTCCCTCACCGCAGATTTTTCCGGGACCTGTAATCTTTATGTTTTCAGCGTTCTCAGCTTTTATAAAAGAGCCTGAAAAATCGCTGAAATTATGGCTTGCAACAAGTGAAGAATCCTTTGAAATACAAAGAGTTACGTTGCTCTTAAGGTTTATAGTACCTGAACGGTATGCTCCGCCGGATACAAGCACGATTCCGCCTCCGTTAGCTGAACAAGCGTCAATGGCTTTATTGATTGCGTCGGTATTAAGCTCCGCATCGGTACTTGCTCCGTAGTCACGGATATCATAAGTTTCTCCCTTTACGGGAGTTGTTCCGATCAGATACAGTGAAAACGGAACATCGGCATAAAAGTCGCCCTCCTGTATAGGCACGACCTCACCGGAATCCTTAGTAAAATACCAGTAGAGACCTCCGGCAATACAGGCACAAGCAACAACTGCTGCCAAAATGCCAATAATTACTTTTGATTTTTTCAAGGATAATCCCTCTTTCCTTAATATTCTTTATATCATCAGAATTTTAAATAAGCTAATCTGAGCTTTATGCAAATATTTCTTCTCCAACCTCTTTAAGTGATTTTGAAGACGGTGTAACAGGGTATTCCTTTCTTGAGCAGACCCACTGCCATTCCTGCTGGAACCAGTCTATCTCCGTTTTCTCACCGGTTTCTATTTCCTTTATCTTAGCTTCAATCCAGCGTTCCCAGCGTTTAAGATATAAGTCCTCAGCAAGACCTGACCACTGACGGTTTGAATAGTCATGAAGCTTTCCTACATCGCTCTGATACTGTCCGCCCCAGGTTGTAATGAGCATTTTTGCATTGAGCATAAACAGATCTTTTGTGAAATCGTCGTCATCCTTGCAAAGATCCTGTGCCATTGAAATCCAGCCTCCTACAAGCCATTCAGGGTTAGTACCGATTATGTCGCAGGTAGTATGAATTTTTCCAAGGAATTTCTCTGACTCTGATTTAAATAATTCAAGGTTCTTTGCTTTATAAGCATCGCCCATGGCTTTTTGATTAGCCTGAAGTCTGTTTGACATAACCTGACGCAGACAATCGGCCACATCATAGCGGTATTCGCTGCTTTCGGAAAGCTTATCGTAATCTTTGAGAAGCAGCTTTACGGCATTTTCAAACTTTTCCGTATCATAGTAAATAAATGCTGTTCCCCATGTGGAAGCGGATTTTACATTTTCAGAAGGTCTTGCACACATTGCTGACTCAGGTGCACCTTCTCCGCCGCCGGCAGTGGAATTATAAACAGTTTCGAGAAGCAGCTTCCATGCTTCAAAAGCGTTTTCGGATTCTCCTCCGTAACGTCTTTCGGCATAATCTTTAAGCCACTGTTTTACATCGATCTTTTCAGCTGCGCCGTTTTCATTTTTCTGCCAGGGCATTTCAAGGAAAAAGTCAAACATAACGGGATTTGAGCGTGATGCCTCCTGAGTTATTCCGACTCCGCCCATGGCTTTAGCTGTATTCATGGCATCGGGTACATCGCTGCAAAGGGTTGCAAGATGACCGTTAAGACCCATTCTGCCGCCGAAGTTATTGAGCATACAGAAAATCCATGGTGTAAAGTGGAACTCCTTGCCTCTGAAGTTTTTCCAGTGAGGTTTATTTTCCGCAAACAAGTCGAGAATGAGAAGTCTTTCTTTTTCCTTGCGAGCTGCCAAAAGTATGCCGTTTGAGGGGTTTTTATCCCATGACTGAATTACCCACACGCCTTTTGGATCAAAGCTTTTCATCGCTGCAATTATATTTTTGCCAACACTGTAAAGGGATACTCCCTTACGATTCCCGCCTTCATGGAACGGGTCTGTCGCATAGGCATGAGCAAATTTTCCGTAAACCTCCGCCTGAGATTCATAGAAAAGCTTTGCATAGCGTTTGAAAGATTTTGTATTTGTCTTTACCATCCAGGGCCTTTCGTATTTATTCCATAATCCCTGGGGAAGCACCTTTACTTTGGGGTCTTTCTTTTCTATATCAGCAGGTATCATTCCGCTGTAACCCTCTAAAACAGGCTCCATACCCATTGCACGCATAAAGAACTGATTCTTTCTTGCAAGCTCTGTGCGCTTTTTAAACCAGCTGTCCGGCAGAGGGCCGCCGAAAGCAGACATATTTGACATATAAAGCCACGCAAAATATGCGGGACCGGTTAAAAACTTTTTGACCTCTTCATATGTATAGCCGATTTTCATCATAAATCTGCGCCATACTTCTTCCTGAGCTGTAATATCAAGAACAAGATTTATACCGTTAAGGGCAAGATAATCCAGCTCCTGCTGCCACTGCTCTTCATCCCAGAAAGCCATAGTATAGGAATGAGTACAATAGTTATAGGCATATCTGTTTTTCGCTCTGCAATACCTTGTAATTTCCCCTTCAAATAAAGGAGGATTTTCGGGAAGATTCATCTGCTTTCCCATTTGTGAAACATGACATTTACAGTAATACTTAAGATAATGGTTTATGCCTGCCGCAAGGCTTAATCCATTTCTTCCTGTTACAAGGATTCTGTCCCCTTCAACGGAAAGAGTAAAGAAATCGGTATCGCCCTGTGCAAGAGAAAACTCAAACCAATCTACATATTTTTCGCCCATTACACGGCTTACAAGTCCCTCAACCGCTTTATATGTATCACTGTCGGTTATCTCCCTTGCCCAGGAAGTTTTGTCAAAATCCTCTGCACCGAAATTCTGCTCTTTATCTTCGCAGTTTTCAAAGCTGTCATATTCGCCGTCAAAAGTTTCCAGTGTAAAGGTTTTAGCGGTAAGATTAAGCATTCTTACAAACCTTATCTTTCCGCTGTAAGGAACAGTGAGGGATTTTTCATCTTCTGTTAAATCAAAATCCCCTATAAGCTTAAAGCTTCTCTGATCTATGCCGCCGTAAACTCTCACTGAGCCTTTGCCGCTGTAACCGAATTTAAGGCTTTCAACATCACAAAGTCCGCCTAAATCCGCTTCCCAAAACTCAAGCTCCGACTGGGGACACCAGTTGATGCTCACTATTTTGCAAATTTTATTCATCTACTCAAACACCCCTGATATTCATCTTGCATATATCCATACCGAAATCCAGAGCTGAATCTGAATTCCGGAAATGTTCCGATTATTTATAGATTTTACCTATTGCTCCTAAAAACAGCCTGTCAGGTAAAATCCGCTTTAACACCATAACAGCTTTATACATTACGCCAACAGTTATATGTACCGGCGGATTTTCCTTTTCGCTTGCCTTTAGCGCAGCCATGGCAGGCTTTAAAGGTGAAGCTCCGTTTTCTTCGTCGTGAGCCATTCTGGCAACTGCGCTTTCACAGTGCTCTCGATACGGAGAATTTGGGGGCAGCGACATTTTACGTGCATTGGTAAATCCTGTTTTTGTATCTCCCGGTTCAATAATGCAGACTCTTATTCCGAAATCCTTTGTCTCTGCTCTGAGAGCCTGAGCATAAGCGTCAACAGCATATTTGCTGGAAGCGTAATGGCTCTGATATGGCAGCGGCACTCTCCCTGCAACAGAACTCATAATAAGCACAAGGCCTTTTCCCTGATTTCTGAAAATCGGAAGCACATGACGGTTTACCCTTAAAACTCCAAAGTAGTTTACCTCAAACTGTCTTCTTGCATCCTCTTCAAATGTATCCTCGGCAGCTCCCGCAATGCCCATACCTGCACAGCAAAGAACGATTCCCAGTCCGGTTTCACCTGCTATTTTCTCAACGCCGCTTTTTACCGACTCTTCATCGCACACATCCATTTTTATGGAAATTATTTCTCCGCTGCCAAGTTTTTCCGTCTTTTCTTCACAGTGCCTTGAAGCTGCCCAGACTGTATATCCCTTCTCAGCGAACAACTGAGCCGCAGCTCTTCCTATTCCGGAAGAACCTCCTGTAATAAGTATACTTTTACCGTAAGGAAATACCATAATAAATGCCATAGGGCACAAATTCAAAAGGCAAAACAAATTTGCCTGTAAGAAGTTATGCCCGTTATCCTTTCTGTATATTTCAGTCCTTAAAATTAAGGAAATCTTCCGAATGTTCTCTTATGTATTTTGCTGACAGTCCGCTGACATCTGTTACGTTGATTATTTCTGCAAACTCTTTGTCAAGACGTGAAATCTCGTCAGTGTCCACAGAAACCTCTTCGTTATTATCATCGGACATATTGTACTCTTGTTTTATAATCTCGGTAAGTTTTTTATTTTGGAAAACTTCATCTGCCGCCTGTGATACAAGTCCCGTCAAAGGCTCTCCGTTCTTTTTGAAAAACTCATAAAGACCGTCCTTTGTATCCTCTATAAGATACAGGAGAGTGTAGACATATTTACAGGAAAGAGGAAGTTCACCAAATCTTTCCTCCATATCAATATGCCTTTCAAGATGAAACTGGATGCTTGCAGCTGCTCCCTCAAGAAGCTTTTCATCGGGAGTGTTTTCTATTTTCTCTTTTGTAAGCTCTTCAAAGTCACGTTTCAGCTCTGCCTGATGAATAAGCTGCTGCTTTAATTCCTCCTGACGGCGGTAATGCTCCTTTGAAGTTTTTGATGCCTTTCGGCACATGAAAATAAGAAGTACCACAGCAAGTGCGAGTATGATCCACAAGTAGAAATTATCCATTTTTATTCCTCCTGAAGCGCTTTATATATTTCTCCTTTTTTAATTCCCGTATCTCTTGCCGCAAGCCTTGCAGCGCCGCTGACAGCTTCTCCGTTTTCCATATACTCCTTGGCTATTTTTACGGCGTCTGCCAGTGTCCATCGAAGCTTCTGCTTTTTGGCTCCCTCAATAACCAGGACTATCTCGCCTTTTATTTCGCCGTTGGGGTAATCCTCTGCGGCTTTTTTGAGGGTTGTCCTGATTACTTCCTCATGTATTTTTGTTATCTCCCTTACAATGGCAATACGTCTGTCACCTAAAACATTTGCCATATCTTTAAGGGTTGCAGAAAGCTTATGGGGAGCTTCATAAAATACCATGGTTCTTGTTTCGTTGACTATTTCTTCAAGGTGTTCTCTTCTGCTTTTTTTATTGACGCTTAAAAATCCCTCAAAGGTAAAACGTCCCGTAGGAAGCCCCGACATGGCAACTGCCGTTGCGAAAGCCGTAGGTCCAGGTACAGCACAGACCTTTACTCCCATTTCGTGGCAGATTGAAACAAGCTCTTCGCCGGGATCAGAAATAGCCGGCATACCTGCATCGCTTACAAGAACGCAGTTTTCACCGTTTAAAATACGCTGTAAAATTTCTCCTCCACGTTCTCTTTTGTTATGTTCAAAATAGCTCATCATGGGCTTTTTTATGCCTAAGTGGTTTAAAAGTTTTACTGTTACCCTTGTATCCTCGGCAGCTATAAAGTCGCACTCCTCAAAAGCCTTTGCAGCTCTCGGAGACATATCACCTAAATTTCCTATGGGCGTGCCCACAACATAAAGTATTCCGCTCATTTAACATTCTCCCTGTAATCGCCTAAAATCCTGAGCAGCTCTTCCGAATCGCCGCCGTCAGGATTTTGAATAAACAAATTCTTTTCAACCCGCATTCCGGGCTTTCCGCCCTTTCTGCCCTCAATAAGCACAAGCCAAGGCTCACACTGGCTGTTTTTGCTGACAAACCTTATACGCTTCGGCTCAATTTTAAATGCGCTCATTTTGCAAAGTATTTCGCAGAGCCTTTCGGGACGATAGCAAAAACAGACCTTTCCTCCATATCTCACGAGATATGAAGCGGCGGCGCACACATCATCGGCAGTGCAAAGAGTTTCATGCCTTGCTATTTTTTCCGCAGATGCCGTACTTTCTATACCCGCTCCTGCTCCCTTATAAGGAGGATTCATGGTAACTATATCAAAACTTCCCGCAGGAGGTAAGCTTTTTTTATCCTTTATATCGCAGTTAATTACCTGCATCTTTTCAGAAAGTCCGCTCTTTTCTATTCCCTTTTTGAACTGCTCGGCGCCTTTCTCCTGAATTTCAATTCCGCATACAAACGCCGGAGAAGAATTGCGCATCATGGCAAGAGGGATTATTCCGCAGCCGGTTCCCATATCGCAGACTTTATCCCGCTTTCCCGGAGAAGCAAAATCGGCAAGCAAAAGTGCATCCGTACCGAAACCGTGTGAAGCCGAAATTACAGCATATATTCCTTTTCCCAAATGTTCATATCTTTCCTGTTCCTCAGCCACGGTTTCGCCTCCTGATTATTCCACATACACAAATTTGAATGTAAATTCATTTTCCTCAATATTATTTTCTATTATATTATAAATGAATCTTACAGGCAAGAATAAAAACTTTTTGAAAAGTTCAAAATGAAAAAGGCACTGTGAATTTTCACAGTGCCCCAAACGCTGCCTTAATACACAGCTTTGTTTATAAATTTACCGGGAAACGAGGTTATTTCATACCGTCTTCGTAAGCCTTGATCATCTTCTTGACCATCTGACCGCCGATAGAGCCGGCCTGCTTAGATGTGAGGTCACCGTTGTAACCCTGCTTGAGGTTTACGCCAACTTCGTTAGCAGCCTCCATCTTGAACTTATTGAGAGCCTCACGTGCCTCGGGCACAAGGCTTGAATTACCGTTCTTAGCCATTATTCGTTTCACTCCTTACTTACTTTTTTCTTGCGTCTGCCTTCATAGTATGTTCGGAGTATTTTCGATTTATTAATGTTAATTTTTAGTAATTTTTGAAGTCCCTTTGCAGTGGGTTTTAAGACGATAACAATCTAAAAATTTAAAAAGAAAAAGTATATATCTTTCTTATTATAAATTCCACACATTTTCAGCAGTGGTTGAAACGCCGTTTGCTCCTGCCTGAAGTGCACCGATAACATCTTCCTTTTCACTGATGAGTCCGCCTGCTATCATTGGTGTTTTTATTTTTTTCTTAAGCTTACTGATTATTTTAGGCATAACTCCGGGCATAATCTCAATTGCATCACTTTTTTCCGCAATAGTGGCATTTACTACATTATCGAGGGAAAGAGAATCAATAATAAAAAATCTGCGCACTGTAAGCATTCCCATTTCCTTTGCAATTTTAATAAGACCGGCTTTTGTGGATATGATACCATCAGGAGATATATTTTCATGTATATACCTTAAAGCTACGGCATCCCGTGAAAAGCCCTCTATAAGATCTATATGAATAAAGATCATCTTTCCGTTTTCATGGGCTCGCTTTACTGCATCAGCCAGATTGAAAATATCACCGCTGAGCATAAATATGATCTCACAGGGGGATTTTACCGCATTTTCAAGCATCTCCATGTTTTTTACAGCTGCTATTACCGGTGAATTATCCATTCTTTCATGAAATTTATTTTCCATATTTTTGCCCCCTATAACATATTTTCAGATTGCTCGCTTCATTTTTTTATGATTATATCACATTTTTCTGCTTTTTTAAACGCAATGAAACCAATACATATTCCCTTTTACAAAAATAATTTTCCTAAAGTATGGAATATTACAGATTTTGTGTTATAATATCTAAGGTGTGAGGCTTAATTGCCTCTTCATTTATTATTTGCTTTTTTCTTTTTTTACATAAATTGAAATTTACTAAGGAGAGTGCCGTATTGGAGAAAATAGTTATCAACGGTGGAAAGAGACTTTGCGGCGAAGTTAATATCAGCGGAGCCAAAAATGCCGTGGTTGCGATTATTCCGGCTACCATTCTTGCACAGGATGTTTGCAGAATTGAAAACATTCCCAATATCAGCGACGTTACAATGATGATAAGAATTCTTCATCAGATGGGCGCCGATATTCACGTTATAAATAAAAGCACAATCGAAATTGATACAAGACATGTAAACTCTTTTATTGTTCCCCATGAGATGACAAAGCATCTTCGTGCTTCATATTATCTCATAGGAGCTCTGCTTGGAAGATACAACAGAGCAAGAGTTGCCATGCCTGGCGGATGCAATTTCGGTGTACGTCCCATTGACCAGCATATAAAGGGATTCAAATTCTTAGGAGCTGAAGTTTCCGTTGACAATGCCATTGTAGATGCAAGAGCGGAAAAACTTATAGGCAGCTCTATTTATCTTGATGTTGTAACTGTAGGCGCAACTGTAAACATCATGCTTGCAGCAGTAAAAGCCAAAGGTCTTACAATAATCGAGAATGCTGCAAAGGAACCTCATATAGTTGACCTTGCAAACTTCCTTAACTCAATGGGTGCTGATGTAAGAGGCGCTGGAACCGACGTTATTAAAATTCACGGTGTTGACTCTCTTCACGGCTGCACTTATTCTATAATTCCAGATCAGATTGAAGCCGGCACTTATATGGTTGCAGCAGCAGCTACAAAGGGCGATGTGCTTATTAAAAACGTTATTCCAAAGCATCTTGAGTCAATTTCAGCAAAGCTTATTGAATGCGGAGCAGAGCTTACAGAATATGATGATGCTATCAGAGTTAAAGCTGACAGCAGACCTAAAAAATGCAATATTAAAACAATGCCTCATCCCGGTTTCCCCACAGATATGCAGCCCCAGATGGCTACTCTTCTTGCTTTGGCTGAGGGCACAAGTATTATTTCCGAAAGTGTTTGGGATAACCGTTTCCGCTACGCTGAGCAGCTTGTAAGAATGGGCGCTCAGATTCAGGTAGACGGTAAAATGGCTGTTATAGAAGGTGTAGAAAAATTAAAGGGAGCACCTATAAAAGCTACTGACCTTCGTGCCGGTGCCGCTATGCTTATTGCCGGACTTGTGGCTGAAGGCACAACTGAAATAGAGGATATTGAGCACATTGAGCGTGGATATGAAAACTACGTTGAAAAGCTCACAGCTCTTGGCGCAGACATCAAAAAAGTTCGTATCCCCGACCAGTTCAGCGCTTCAAATGCAGTATAATAAATGATACAGTTTAAAACTGCTGTATCTGTTCTATATCACATATAAAAGGGTGCTCACGTACCCTTTTCTTTTTTGTCAATTGGGAGGTCATTTATTTGTCAAGGTTTTCACCCCTTTTCTCTTCCAGCAGCGGAAACTCAATATTTTTCGGCTGCGGACAGGGAGGAATACTTATAGATTGCGGAGTTACCGCAAAAAGACTTACGGAAGCTCTTGAAAAAATAGAGGTAAGTCCGGAATTTATAAAAGGTATTTTTGTCACCCATGAACACAGCGACCATGTTAAGGGTCTTAGGGTTTTCGCTTCACGAAATAACATCCCTGTTTACGGCACATGCGGAACCATCGCAGCCCTTGAAAATGCGGGAGTAATAAATGGTAAATTCCCTGTAAATGTTATAGATGAAAAGGGAGCTTTTGCCGCAGGAATGGAAGTAAATATGTTCCGAACCTCTCACGACAGTGCTGAAAGCTGCGGATACACTATAAAGCTTCCTGACGGACGAAAAGCCGCTGTATGCACCGACCTTGGAGTTATGACTGACGAAGTAGAAAAAAGCATAACCGGCAGCGATTTAGTTGTTATTGAATCAAATCACGATGTATCAATGCTGCAAAACGGACCTTATCCGTACATACTGAAAAGAAGAATACTTTCCGATAAAGGTCACCTTTCAAACGATGTGTGTTCACAGACGGTTACAAAGCTTATTGAAAAAGGAACCACAAGATTCATTCTCGGACATCTGAGCAAAGAGAATAACTTCCCTGACCTTGCATTTCAGACCACAGCCTGTGCCCTTGCAGAAAAGGGAGCACAAATCGGAAAAGACTGTATTTTGAAGGTAGCTTCTCCTGAATGCTGCGAAAAAGCTATGATATTTTAAAGAGGTTAAGTTATGCTCAATGTAAATATTATATGTGTCGGAAAACTTAAAGAAAAATATCTTCGTGATGCCTGCGGCGAATATACAAAACGTCTTGGAGCCTTTTGCAAAATCAACATAATTGAAATAGATCCCTCTCCCCTGCCGGACAGACCTTCTGAGGGTCAGATTGAAAATGCACTTACAGCGGAGAGTAAAAAGATTTTGAGCAAGATTCCCTCATCTTCTTATACCTATGCCATGTGTATTGAGGGCAAAGAGCGTTCATCTGAATCACTGAGCCGTGAAATAGCTGCACTGCCTGTAAGGGGTATAAGTTCAGTTAACTTCATTATAGGCGGTTCTTTCGGGCTCGCCGATACAGTAAAATCAGCTGCCGACAACAAGCTTTCCATGTCACCTATGACCTTCCCCCATCAGCTTGCAAGAGTGATGCTTTTGGAGCAGATTTACAGAGCTTTTCAGATAAGCTCCGGCGGAAAATATCATAAATAAACCTAAAACACATAACAAAAAGACCGGTTCAAAAACCGGTCTTTTATCTTTGCAGATTATTGATTATTATGCGTTTGTTTTGCGGAATTTCTTTCCTGCATGCTCATTATCAAACTCGATAATCCAATCTACCATATCGCTGATTGACTGTTCAACGCTCATGGGGTTATAACCGAGCTCATTGCGTGCTTTTTCAATGCTGAAATTGCAGTTTGAAATAAGCTTTCTGATTGAATAAGGTGTAAACAAAGGTGTCTTCTTAGCAAGGTTATAATACATCTCTGCCAAGGGAGCAACTGCCTTTGAGAAACCGTAGCTGAGCTTAATCTTGGATGTGGGAATACCTGTCTTCTTTCCGAGAATGTGAAGAAGCTGGTCAACAGTGACAACTTCACCTGTAAGAATATAGCAGGAACCTGCCTTGCCCTTATCAGCAGCGGCATACATTCCGTCTGCAACATCTCGTACGTCTACAAAGTTGTAAGCTCCAAAGTTAAGAGAAACCGGGAACTTACCGCCCATGTACATTCTTACCATTTCACCGACATTTGATGTCTTGAAATCGTAAGGTCCGATGCATGCGCCGGGATGTGTTACAACAGTCTGGAGCTCCTCGCTGTTGTTGTCGAGAACATACTGTGTAGCAACAGCCTTTGTCTTTGCATATGTACCCTCAAGAATATCGGGATTAAAGCTGTCGATTTCCTTCATAAGCTCATTTCCGGGAAGAGGCGGAATAGCATCAACGGATGAAGCATAAACGAGCTTCTTTACTCCACACTTGCGGCATGCCTTTACGACATTCTTTGTACCGTCAACGTTAACTTTCCAAACTGCGCTTTCGTTACCTGAATTTATTTCAATCATTCCGGCAAGATGATAAACAACATCAGCGCCCTCAAAAGCCTTTTCAAGGCTCTCAGGATCTGTTACGTCACCGTAACATTTCTCAGCGTCTATTCCGTCAAACACCGAAGAATCCTTACGGATAAGTATTCTGACCTTCTCATTCTCTGCGACAAGTTTTTTCAAAAGAGCATATCCGATATGACCGGTAGCTCCTGTAAGAACTGAAATTCTCTCAGACATTTAATAAAGCCTCCTAAACTAAAACATCCTCTTGTGCGAACAACTCGTATGTTGTCCTTATTTGTCTAATATTATACTATAAACGTGCAAAAAAAACAATAAATTGTTTATTAATAGTCAAACAATTGTCACAAACAACATTTTATAAACTGTTTTTTTGTCACAATAAACATTTTACACATTTTTTCATATACCGATATTTAAATTATATTGACAATTCGTTCCATTGCGGTTAAACTATTTGTTGTGAAAAGGTTTAAATTTAATAGTTTGAAAGTGCGTATTTTTGTGAGAATAGAGAATAGAAAATGCACCCTCAAAACCGGGGGTGAATTCTGTTCTTTTTTTGTTATAACCGGCGGTTTCAATTTTTAAAGTTTAACCTAAATTTAACGGAATGGAGTGGTGAAAGTGGCAAAGTATGTTCTCGCCCTTGATCAGGGTACAACAAGCTCCCGTGCAATAGTATTTGACAAACAGGGCAATATTGTTGCAAAAAGCCAGAACGAATTTAAGCAGATCTATCCCCAGAGAGGCTGGGTTGAGCATGATCCTATGGAGATCCTTTACACTCAGCTTCAAGCTGTGGCATCAGTTATGATCACAGGCAAATTTGAAGCAAAGGACATCGCCGCAATCGGTATAACAAATCAGCGTGAAACTACAATCATCTGGGATCGTGCAACAGGAAAACCGGTTTATAACGCAATTGTATGGCAGTGCCGCCGTACAGCTCAGATGTGCGAAGAACTGAAAAAAGAAGGTCTCGGAGATTATATTAAAGAAAAGACCGGTCTTTTAATTGACGCTTATTTCTCCGGAACAAAAATCAAATGGATTCTCGATAATGTCCCCGGTGCAAGAGCTCTTGCAGAAGCAGGCCAGCTTATGTTCGGAACAGTTGAGACATGGCTTATCTGGAACCTTACGGGCGGAACAGTTCATGTAACCGACTATTCAAACGCATCACGCACCATGCTCTTTGATGTTGACAAACTCTGCTGGGATGAAGAGCTTTGCAAAAAGCTCACAATTCCCATGGGAATACTTCCTGAAGTTGTTCCGTCAAGCAAAATTTATGGATATGTCAAAAAAGGCGTTGTAGGTCTTGAAGCTATTGAAGGCGTGCCGATATGCGGTGCAATCGGTGACCAGCCGGCAGCACTTTTCGGTCAGGGCTGCTTTAAAGCAGGTCAGGCAAAGAATACATACGGCACAGGCTGCTTCCTGCTCATGAACACAGGCAAAACAAGAGTTCATTCAAAGAATAATCTTCTTTCCGGCGTTGCATGGGGAATTGGAGATAAAGTAGAATACGCTCTCGAAGGAAGCGCATTCAATGCAGGTTCTGTTATAAAGTGGCTTCGTGATGAGCTTCATCTTATCGATACAGCTCACCGCTGCGACGAACTTGCAGAGAGCGTTCCGGACACTAACGGCGCATACTTTGTACCGGCATTTACAGGTCTCGGAGCTCCTTACTGGGATATGTATGCAAGAGGTACAATAGTCGGTCTTACACGAGGAGTAAATAACGCTCATATCGCAAGAGCAGTTCTGGAAAGCATAGCTTTCCAGATGACCGATTTGCTCGAAGCTATGCAGAAGGATTCAGGAATACCAATTACCGACCTTCGTGTTGACGGCGGTGCAAGCGTCAGCAACATCATGATGCAGATTCAGGCAAACTTTATTCAGGCTGAGGTCAACAGACCCAAGACCGTTGAAACCACTGCTCTCGGCGCCGCATATCTTGCAGGTCTTGCAGTAGGATTCTGGGAGAGCACAGAGGAAATTGAAAAGATCCGTGAAGTTGACAAAATCTTCTCTCCCGATATGGAAAAATCCGTCAGAGATCATCTGTACCACAACTGGCTTCGTGCTGTTGAGAGATCAAAGGGCTGGGCCGAAGAATAAAAAGTTAACAGCGTAGGAAAATAAAACAGCTCCCATATTGAAATTTAACGGCTTTTGCTGTAAAATTTATAGTAATTGTTTTCTTTCCGACAAAAACATAACCGCAGTTGTCTTTTTGACGATAACTGCGGTTATTGCAGGTAAAGATAAATTTTATAGCATAATTTTGGAGGTTGTTTTTAATGGATTACGCAAAAGAATCGTTAAAGCTTCACTACCAGTGGCAGGGAAAGCTTGAGATCAAAGCCCGTGCTACTGTAAATAACAAAGAAGAGCTTTCACTGGCATACACTCCCGGTGTTGCACAGCCCTGCCTTGAAATTCAGAAGGATATCAATAAATCTTATGAGCTTACAAGACGCTGGAACATGGTTGCAGTTGTAACCGACGGTACAGCAGTTTTAGGCCTTGGCGATATCGGTCCAGAAGCCGGCATGCCCGTTATGGAAGGCAAATGCGTACTTTTCAAGGAATTCGGCGGAGTTGACGCTTTCCCTCTTTGCGTAAAGTCAAAAGATGTTGACGAAATCGTAAACACAATCGCCCTTATTTCAGGCTCTTTCGGCGGAATTAATCTTGAGGACATCTCCGCTCCCAGATGCTTTGAAATCGAGAGAAAACTCAAGGAAAAGACTGATATTCCGATTTTCCACGATGACCAGCACGGCACAGCAGTTGTATGCGCCGCAGGACTTATAAATGCTCTCAAGCTTACAGGCAAAAAGATTGAGGACTGCACAGCAGCATTCAGCGGAGCAGGAGCAGCCGGAGTTGCCATTGCAAAGCTCCTTACAAATATGGGCATGAAAGATATTTTCATGTGTGACAGAAAGGGCATTATCTGCGCTGACGATGAAAGCCTCCCCCCTGCAAAAAAGGAAATCGCCGCTTTCACAAATAAAGAGGGAAGAACAGGCTCTCTTGCAGATGCTATGAAGGGAACTGACCTTTTCATCGGCGTTTCAGCTCCCGGCATCGTCACTGAGGAAATGGTAGCTTCCATGAACGACGACGCAATAGTAATGGCAATGTCAAACCCTGTACCGGAAATCATGCCCGACCTTGCACGCAAAGCCGGAGCGAAGGTTGTCTGCACAGGACGCAGTGACTTCCCCAACCAGATTAACAACGTGCTTGCTTTCCCCGGCATTTTCAGAGGCGCTCTTGACGTAAGAGCAAGTGACATCAACGAGGAAATGAAGATTGCCGCAGCAAAAGCAATTGCTTCCCTTGTTTCCGACAGCGAGCTTTCAGCTGATTATATTATCCCCAAGGCATTTGATGAAAGAGTCGGCAGAACCGTTGCAGCCGCAGTTGCAGAAGCTGCAAGAAGAACAGGCGTTGCAAGAATATAAAAATTATTCTTTAAACAGTTAAAACCATATATATTTCTGAAAAGCAGAGCAAAAAAGCTCTGCTTTTTTATTTCAATTTGCGTTTCGGCAATATTTACATTTTCAGAAGTTTGACAGTATGAATTTTATATATTATTATGCTTTTGACATTAAATAATTTTCAACAATTAAATTTTATCATAAAACATCAACCTATATACTGCTTGGAACAGACAACAACTATATTAAATGATAAATATTATTTAACATATGTTTAAAAACAAGGAGGATTTATTATGCGTTATGTTAAAATCACTTTCCTGTTCATTCTTTGCATAATTTTATTTTCATTTATCCTTTGTTCCTGTTCCGGTAATGAAAACAGCGAATTGGGCATTTCTTCTCAAACAGATTCACAGCAAAACAATACACAGTATTCTTTTGAGATAACCGATTTAAAAACCCGAGCAAAACCAATCTTAAACAAAGTTTTTGACTATACGACTGAATACAATATAGGCGTTGTAGATTTTAACAAAGATTCTTTCTTCATCTCTTTCAGCTCCGGTATGGGAGACAACCGCAGCCCCGCGGTTTCTCACGCTATATATGACATTGAAGCAGATTCATTATATGAAAGCGGTAAAACATATAATGAAATAGCAAGTTCGGGAGCAAATGTAATTGTAAACGATTGTTTGTACTTCTGGTATAATACTACAGATGACAGCGGAAACGAGGTAAATAAACTGGTTATGGCTGACGGCAAAAACAGAGCTCTGAAAGCCATAGCGGAGAAAAAGTATTCCAATCAGCTTTTGCGTCTTGATAAATTAAACGAAAATGAATTTGTCACCAATTACAGCATAATGGATGAGAAAAGCAATTCGACTGTAATAGAGGCATATAATGTTCAGGAAGAGAAACTGCGACCACTGTTCACCCTTAAATACAGTAATCTTGAAGATCAGCCAGACAGCAGCGGCATAGTTTTAGAAACTATTTGTGCAATGGATAATAAAATATACGGCATAGGCAGGGAAAAGCACAACTACCAATATGAATGTTATTTTTATGTTTTTGACACTGAAGGCAACCTACTGAAAAAAATAAATGCTCCCGCTCTGGCGGAAGCCTTAGAGGATACTATTCCTCTTCGTCTTCAGGTAAGCGGCAATTATTTTGGAGTAACTGACTGTCAATTGAAAGCCTCCCTTTACAGACTTGACGATGATAAAATCACCTGCATCATAAATCCCAACGAAGGTTATAAATTTGCCTTGGGAGCGGAAAATTTCTATGCATCCGAAAGTGTGCCGTATTTTTATTACTATTCTGATTACAGTCCTCTCACAAAAAAAGATAACAGAATACTATATGTTTTTGACACTGCAAGCGGCAATACGGCAAAAGCTGAAATAAAATTTGACGATAAATACCGCTGCCTAAACTATATCTCAACTGACGAAGAAGGTAATCTGCTGTTTTGCTTCGATAAAGACTTCAGTAAATTTGATTACAAATACTACTATCTTGACAACACAAGCATAAAAAATTCAATGAAAACCTAATGATAAGCAGTATATATTCAAAACAAATGCACTCTCCGTTAAACCTTAATCCCCTCCTGCATTAATAGCAGGAGGGGATTTTTTTATTCTTTTATGTACTTTTTGTCTTCTTCCGGGATTCCGCCGTCATCAGAAACATAACGCTCCACTTTCATTTTAAGGTCGTATTTTTCTCTGAGCACTGTAATATCTTTCATCATTTCAGAAGCATGATGTGCATCAATGGCGGCCTGATTTTCCCAGCTGTCAATGAGCAGAACAGTTTTTACATCATCCATGGGAAAAAAGTACTCGTATTTAAGATTACCTTTCTCCTCCCGAATTCTTCTTACTACTCCCTTTGAAACCATTTCCTCAGCGAATTTTCTGGCGTTATCTCCTTCACCGCTATAATAAATATTTACTGTAATTGACATATTAATTCTCCCCTTAATCTAATCTTTATCTCCTTACATATGCCACAATCTCCGGGTCGGCGCCCATACATCCGTATTGGCACACAAGAAGATATTTGTCATCTGCCACTATACCGTAGCATCTGTCACTTCCCGGTATCTCTATCTGATTGCCTAAATATATATCGTTATCTTTAAGAAGCTTTACTTTCTGTCCGCTGGGCAGTTCATATTCGAGATTTACAAAAAATCCGTTGAGCAAATTAAGATCACTAACCTCCAAGCCACTTATTTTAAGAGAATTAAATTCATCTACTACTTTTCTTTTAAGCTCTTTAAAAGCTTCCATTCCGTCTTTTTTAATACACTGGGCAGCAACACACTTTCCGCCGAAAGGTCTGCCGTCTGTCTCAATGCATCCGCCGCACTGAGCTTTTCTTTCACACTTATTACAGCAGTCAAGTCCGCAGATTGATTTCATAAATACGCCTCCTTATTTATGATTCGGTTTTAATATTTACTCTTCACTGTTATCTCTGTTTATTATCTCCATAACCCGCTGAGCCTCTTTTAATAGCTTCGGCTGAATAAGAGGATATGTCCAGTTTTCAGGCAGATCATCAAAAAGCTTTACCTCTTCTATTTCCAGTGCCGGCAGCTCTCCAAAAGTGAAAATGTCCGCAAAATAGAGCATACCAAAATTTTCTTCCCCGTCCATTGTGACAGAATAAGGGCTTATCTGATAAAGATCAAAATCCTTTGCTCCTGTTTCCTCCCAAAGCTCTCTTCGGGCGGCTTCGTCTGGGTGTTCTCCCTTTTCTATATGTCCGCCGGGGAACTCCCATGTGCTGCGGTCTTTATGACGGCAGAAAACATATTTTTCACCGGATTTTGAAATTATCACTGAGTATTTATATCCCTTTTCGGTGGGCGGAACTTTCCCGAAAGATACCTTTACCTTTTCTGCTCTTCCGATTTTCTCCCTGACAAAAGGCGGCTTCACTTCGTTTTTAACAATTTCACCGTATGCATATACCTTTCGGTAAGCATTGCCCCAGGTTTCTCCTTCTCTCCATTTTCTTATTTCGGTCATATCAAATTCAGCTACGGCGATTGTTTCCTCTTCACCCAGCATCATTATTTCATTATCGGTATAATTGCCTTTTTCATCAAAGGTCATAGGCGTATAAGCGCAGGAGCAGCCCCATTTAGAGCCGGGATAATTAGCCATGATAATTCCCGTCATATTCTCAAAAGAGCGTGTACGGAGCTGTGAGAGCCTTGCAGGGTTCATATCGCAGGCATTGGGCACGAGAATTATCTCAGCTCCCTGCAACATCATCACCCTGGCGCTTTCGGGGAATTCACGGTCATAGCAAATCATTATTCCAATTTTAACTCCGCAGAAATCTACGGTTTTGAATTCCTTTCCGCTTTCCAAAAGTCCCTCAAGGGAAAAATCACAGGTGTGAACCTTATCATATCGGAGAATAATTTCTCCCTGCTTATCTATAAAAAAGGCAGTGTTGGTCTTTCCACTCTCCCCTGTACAAAGACAGGTAATTACAGCTCCTGTGTTAAGCTCTTTAGCTTTACAGCAAAACGCTTTTATCTCTTCCCCCTCAGGCTCCCATGTTTCGGAAAGCCAGCCTTGTCGTTCTTTTTCACATTCTTCTTTAAGGGGCTCATCGAAAGCCTCTTTAAAAGGAGGCGCATATCCGTTTGACCACATTTCGGGAAACAGCACAATATCTGCGCCCATTTTTGCACCATGTTCAAAGCATTCGAGTCCTGCTTTGAGACTGTACTGAGAATTATTGGGTTTTGTATTTTTCTGCACTACGGCAATACGAAGTTTATCCATATTTTCACTTCCTTTAATAAAAAAGCGGAGCTCGGGGCTCCGCTTTAATTTTATTATACACTTTTATCAGCCAAGTACAATAGCCTTAACAATATCGCCCATTTGTGAAGTAGAAACTTTCTCAAAGCCCTCTTCATAAATATCAGGTGTTCTCGCTTTGCCAAGAGCCTCATTTACTGCCTTTTCGATTGCGTCGGCAGCTTCGCTCTCATCAAAGGAATAGCGGAGCATCATTGCGGCTGAAAGGATTGTAGCAAGGGGATTTGCTATACCCTGACCTGCAATGTCGGGAGCTGAACCGTGGATAGGCTCATAGAGTCCCATTTTTCCGTCAGCAAGGCTTGCAGAGGCAAGCATACCGATAGAACCGCTTATCATTGAAGCTTCGTCTGAAAGGATATCACCGAAAATATTTGAAGTTACGATAACATCAAACTGACCGGGATTTCTCACAAGCTGCATTGCGCAGTTGTCAACATACATATGGCTGAGCTCAACATCGGGATACTCTTCGGAAATTCTGATAACTGTCTCTCTCCAGAGTCTTGAGGATTCGAGAACATTTGCCTTATCGACACTTGTAAGCTTTTTATTTCTCTTCTGAGCCATCTGGAAAGCAACTCTTGCAATACGCTCAATTTCGGGAACTGTATACATCTCTGTATCATATGCGGCAGGAGAACCGTTTACTTCTTTTCTTCCTCTCTCACCGAAGTAGATGCCGCCTGTAAGCTCACGTACAACAAGGATATCAAGGTTATCGCCTATGATGCTGTCCTTAATAGGGGAAGCTGATTTAAGGGGCTCGAAAATCTGTGCAGGACGAAGGTTTGCATAAAGTCCCAGTGCACCTCTTATGCCGAGAAGTCCGGCTTCGGGTCTTTTGTTTCCGGGAAGTTTATCCCATTTCCAGCCGCCTACTGCGCCTAAAAGTACTGAATCTGCCTTTTTGCAGGCTTCAACTGTCGCTGCCGGAAGAGGCTCGCCTGTTGCGTCAATAGCGCATCCTCCCATAAGCTGATAGTCGTAATTCATTTTAAAGCCGTATTTTTCACCTGCGGCATCAAGTACCTTTATAGCCTCGTCTACAATTTCGGGTCCGATTCCGTCGCCCTTAAGGACAACAACATTATATTCTCTCATTTAACTCAAATCCTTTCAGTAATAATCAGTGTCTTGAAACGTAGCGGTTAATTGCGCAGAGAACACCTCTGATTGAAGCGTAGTTGATATTGTGTGACATACCTACGCCGAAAACATCGCTTCCGTCGGGAGCTTTAAGCTGAATGTAGGAAACAGCCTTTGCATCAGAACCGACTGATACTGCGTGCTCAGAATAGTCAACAAAGCGATAACCGTAAATTCCCACATGGGAAAGTGCATTGAAGAATGCGTCAATAGGTCCGTTACCGCTGCCCTGAATATTTACAGGCTCATCGCCGTTATGCTTGAGTGCGCCCTCAAAGCGAACCTTTGGTGAAGTGTTATTAACGGCATTTTCTTCTGTAAGCTTATGGGAAACAATCTGATAAGGTCCGTTTATTTCAAGATACTGTGTGCTGAAAATCTCAAATACCTTCTGAGGACTGATTTCAGTACCTGCTGCATCGCATACAGCTTTAACAGCTGCGCCGAACTCAGGATGCATTGCCTTGGGAAGCTGATAGCCAAAGACATTGCTCATAATGAACGCTGCGCCTCCCTTACCGGACTGGCTGTTTATGCGGATAATAGGCTCATACTCTCTGCCCACATCTGCTGGGTCAATGGGAAGATAGGGAACCTCCCAGTACTCTGTGCCGCTGGTCTTCATGTACTCTTCGCCCTTATTGATAGCATCCTGGTGAGAGCCGGAGAAAGCGGTAAATACAAGCTTGCCGGCATAGGGCTGACGGTAGCCTACCTGCATCTTTGTTGTACGTTCGTAAACTTCTCTTACTTTATTGATGTTGCTGAAATCAAGCTTCGGGTCAACTGCCTGTGTGTACATATTAAGAGCAAGAGTTACTATATCAACATTACCTGTTCTTTCACCGTTTCCGAAAAGAGTTCCCTCAATTCTGTCGGCTCCTGCAAGAAGTCCAAGCTCTGCTGCAGCAACGCCTGTTCCTCTGTCGTTATGAGGATGAAGGCTGATTATAGCGTTTTCTCTGTTCTTAAGATGAGTGCAGAAATATTCAATCTGATCAGCATATGCGTTGGGTGTGCTGCCCTCAACTGTTGAAGGAAGGTTCAGAATAAGCTTATTGTCGGCGTCTGTTTCCAGAGCTTCCATAACGGCTTCACAGATACGAACAGCGTTATCCATTTCAGTTCCTGAAAAGCTCTCAGGTGAATATTCAAAACGGATATTGGTTTCGCTGCCATTGGCTTTCATTTCGTCTGTAAGCTCTTTAATAAGCTTTGCGCCTTTAACGGCAATATCTATAATGCCGTCCATATCCTTTTTAAAGACAACCTTTCTCTGAAGAGTTGAGGTTGAATTATAGAAGTGGACTATTACGTTTTTAGCTCCTGCAATAGCATCAAAGGTCTTGCGGATAAGATGTTCTCTTGCCTGAACAAGAACCTGAATTGTAACATCGTCCGGAATATGTCCGCCGTCAATAAGTGTTCTGAGAATTTCATACTCTGTCTCTGATGCAGAGGGGAAACCTACTTCAATCTCTTTAAAGCCGATATCCACAAGGAGTTTGAACATTTCAAGCTTTTCCTGAAGATTCATGGGATCGATAAGTGCCTGGTTTCCGTCACGAAGGTCAACACTGCACCATACAGGAGCATGGTCTATAACCTTTGAGGGCCATTGCCTGTTTTCGATTTTAACAGGTGTAAAGGGAATGTACTTTTCAAAACCTTTTTTCATTGCTGATTTCTCCTTTTCCTACGCAAAAAGTTAGTTCACCTTTCACGGGGCGATGCTAAACAAAAAACCCGCCCCCTACAACTGTATAGGGGCGAGGATAATATACTCCACGCGGTACCACCCTACTTCAGCCGCTTTATGCGGCTCTCATGGACCTCCAACAAGGTCCTGACCTGTAACGCAGTCATACGTCCTGCCCTATGATTTCAAGCAGGCAACTCCGGAATGAGCTATACACAAATATTGCGGCGCCGTCTCACACCAACCGACGGCTCTCTGATGCTCGCGCAACCTGTCTTTTTTCCTTCACAGTCTTTATGGGTAAACCATATGCGAATTTTTAAATTGTCAGTATTATTATAAAAACCTTTTTCTTTCTTGTCAACAGTATAAACGGAAAAATCTTATCTGCAAATTTTATTGAAAATTACACAGCGTCTTTACATACAAAAACGGTCAGACCGTTTAACAGTCTGACCGTATACCGCTAAAACTATTTAAGTTTTATTTATCCTTGCGAGCTTTCTTTGTAACGATAACTGCTCCGCCAGCTACTGCTGCAAGTGCAGCGAGAAGTGCAACGGGAAGAGTGTCACCTGCGGGAACTGTTGTTCCGTTATCGGAACCGTTGTCATCTGAAGGTGTTGTATCGTCTGTGGGAGCTGTAGGATCTGTGGGATCAGTGGGATCTGTGGGATCTGTAGGCTCAGTAGGATCTGTGGGCTCAGTAGGATCTGTAGGCTCAGTAGGATCTGTGGGATCAACAGGATCGATAGGATCAAGCTTTGCAATAGCATCTCTTATAAGAAGCTCTGCATAGTTGATTTCTGTCTGAGTGATTCCGCCGTCACCGTAAAGGTCAACAGATTCCTGAAGAAGTGCAAGTGATTCCTCTGTGTAAAGGTCTGTACGTGCAAGCTTCTGCTCAGCTTCCTCAACGGTTTCGTCAAGAAGACGCTCATCAATAATTGTTATTGTGTAAGCATACTTCTCAGTTGCATCGTCCCAAGGACCAAACTGTGATACAACTGCACCGTTGTACTGATAGTCAACGTTCAGATCTGTCTTAATAACCTCAGCCTCTCTTGAAGCTGCCTTATCACTTGTGAAGGAAACCTGTGCAGTATAGCTGTGAAGGTTGTTGATAGCTGCGCCGCCTACACCGTGGAGAACTTTTCCATCTACAGGATTTGAATTGTTAAGCCATACAAGCTCGTAGTTGCCAAGTGAACCCTGTGTATCAACAAACTTAATATCTCTGAATCTAAGGCTGTTGCCAACGTAGTTGATAAGATAGTTAAAGTCTGTTGTAAACTGGAAACGCTCTGTATCATTCTTCTGAATGAAAGTATAATTTACATCACTTACGCCCATGGATACATAATTGCCTGTATCCTTGAAAGCATAGTAATCTGTTCCTGTTGCGTTGATAGCTGCCTGACGATCTGCCTTAATAGCTTCTCTATCAATAGGTTCAACTGTTACGCCGGGAAGTGTTTCAAGGTTTTCAACCGCACGGAGAATAAGTGCCTCTGCAAAGTTAACCTCAGTCTGTGTTGCACCGGGAGTCTTGTATGTCTCGATTGCCTTTGAAAGAGCTTCACGGGACTCTGCTGTGTAGGTATCATCAGCAGCTGCAAGCTTCTCAGCGTCTGCAACAGTATTAGCAAGGCTGCGTGCGTCGATGATTGTGATTGTAAAGGGGAACTTCTCCTGATGGATGTTCTCAGCTTTATCCCATCTGGGATCTTCTGCTATAGCATCAACAGAAAGTGAACGGTAATCAACAGTAAAATCAGGCTTCATAACAAGAGATTCTCTTGAAGCAGCCTTATCGCTGGTGAAAGTTACTTCTGCCTCATAGCTATGCATGCTCTTTGTAGCTGCACCGGCTTTACCGCCAATAATACCGTCATCCATGGGAGAACCATTGAGCCAATTAATGGTGCAATCCTTCATACCATCAGCGTTTGTAAAGCTGATATTGTCATACATAACATTGTTAGGATCGAAGTTAACCATCATGTCATAGGTTGTTCTGAACCTAAACTCCTGGTTATCCTCTGTCTGAACAAATGTGTAGTTGATTCCGTTAACACCCATTGAAACATAATATCCTTTGTCAGCAAGAGTGTAGGAATCTTTTCCGTAGTTGACTTCGTCAGCTGCGAAAGACGGAACAAGAGCTGCTACCATAACTGTGCAGAGAATAGCTACTGACACAATGATGGAAACAATCTTTGTCCACTTTTTGCTTGTGGTCTTCATGTTTACTTCCTCCTTTTTATATAAACAGGGATTCAACTCCCTTGTTTTGACAACATGTGCTTTCTTGAAATTACAATATGTATAAAATATATTAATTAATAATTGGCACAAAGCAGATTAATTGCTTTTTTCAGCTTCATCTCTGTTTTAACAACAATGTTAAACTATTTTACTTGTTTTATGTAAATTGTACACATATTATAGAACCGAGAGGAAAAAATGTCAACCGAATACTGTAATATTTTAATGGTAAAACATGGAATAAATTATAAATTATATTTTATGATTTATTGTTATTTTCGTAATCTTTTTTATATTAAAAAATACGAATTGTTATATTATTTGAATTACGACATTTTTACCCTTATATATATTACACATTTTATTAAATATTATTTGTATTTTTATGGTAATTTAATTTTTATTGGCTCGCTTTCTTCGCCCCATGAATCCACAGCATAAATTTTTATATATGCTGCATTTTCCGGAATATGTCCGGTAAGACGTAATTCTTCCTTTTCAGGCATTTTATCGAGTCCAACCATAAATGATGAGAAATAAATGGTTCTGTCAGCAAACTGAGTTTTGCCATCCTTTTTGATCACATGACCGTCATAATCAGCTTTCTCAAATTCCAGTTTGTTTCCCTCAGCGTCAAAATATTCAATGGCATATGAATGAACAAAATCGTCATCCTTTGCTGCGGTAAAGACAACATTCGTTATGGGTTTGCCTTTACTGCTTACCGTTTCATATATTTCTCCCCGTGCATCAGTTTCAAACCAAGGAGCTTTGTTTTCTGCTCTGCGTTTTTCTTCAGTATATGTGAATGAAGCTTTATCACAGGGATCATTTATTACCCAGCTGTCCTTTATCTTCTCTCCTGTTACAGCATGGAGTCTGTCTATTTTAACTCCGCCTTCATCAGCATACATCATCATGATTGCAGGAACTTCATCAGCTATACTCTCACCGTATGCATCACATGGAACACTGCCGTTGAATTTGCCTGATTCAAGTTCAATATAATCTATGCTCTGTGTATTGATTGCCGTAAACTCACCCTGATAAATAGATCTTTCATCAAGAAGAGAATAATGTGAATGTCCTGAAAATGAAATAACTTGGGGATAGTCCTTAAGAACACTGTATATATCACTGTTTCCCCATTCATCACTGCCGTAAACGGAATTTTCCGGGTTGAGGTGAGTTATTACAAATACAGGCTTATCAGGTGACTGCTTGATTGCGCTTTCTATTTCCTTTCTTGCCCAATCGGTATTTGTATAGGATTTATCATAACTTCCGTTTTCAGAACTCCAGCCTATGAAATGATATCCGTTAACTACCTTGTGACTGAATGGATGCTCTCCGGTATACTTCATAAATCTTTTCTGCATTTTTGCAGGAGTAGGAATGTCAAAACCTTTGTTTAAAGGCGGAAGCCAGTGATCATGATTTCCCATAACAAAAACAGGAACAATATCCTGATCGCCAAAAACCTTTTCATATTTCTCCTCAAAAGATTTCCAGGCTTTTTTTGTACCTACATCGGTGAAATCTCCGGCATATATCAAAACATCCGCTTTATTTTTCTTTACAAGCTCCAGAGCTTTTTCGACTCTGTCCGTCCATTTTGAAGGCTTACCTTCACCGGGGAGCTGAGAGTCGCTTATAATTCCTACACGAATACCTTTTCCATCACCTTTTGTAAAGGACTGCTCCTCTTTCAAGTATGGCTTTGACCAATAAAAATAGATAACTAAAATTACCACTGCAACAATTATTGCAGCTGCCAATAAATAATACATAGAAATACCTCTCCATTAATTTTTTCATGGGATATTATGACACTGCCTTTTATTCAAGTCCATACCAAAAACGGAAATTTACAGCAGAAAAACGGAGCTCATGATTGCTCCTTTTTATATACAATGCAGATTAAGCCGATACACATTGTTTTCTTATTGACACCTATATATATTGTATAGTAAAATTAAAGGCACGTTTAAAAATCAACTTGAGGAGTGTTGCACACATGGAGTGGATACAGCAGTTTCAGCTAGTCCTTACAGATGCTGTTGGAAAAGTCAACGGCTTTTTATGGGATTTTGCTCTGCTCTTTCTTCTTTGCGGAACAGGTATTTTTTTCACACTGCGCCTGCGTTTTATTCAGGTAAGAAAATTCGGCGCATCTTTTAAGGCTACTTTCGGAGCCATTAAGTTTAAAGGCGAGGCTGCCGACGGAAGCGGTATGTCTTCCTTCCAGTCTTTGGCTACCGCAATAGCCGCACAGGTCGGAACAGGAAATATTGTCGGCGCTGCCACAGCTCTTATTGCCGGCGGTCCCGGAGCAATTTTCTGGATGTGGATGAGTGCTTTCTTCGGAATGGCTACAATTTATTCCGAAGCAGTGCTTGCACAGAAATTCAAAACTGTACGAAACGGAGAAGTGACAGGTGGTCCTTCATTTTACATAAGGGCAGCTTTTAAGGGAACTTTCGGAAAAGTTCTTGCTGCTATTTTCTCTGTTCTCATTATTTTCGCCTTAGGTTTTATGGGAAATATGGTTCAATCCAACTCCATAGGCGATTCCTTTAAAAACGCCTTTGGTGTAGAGCCTATTTATGTAGGTATTGCAGTTGCTGTTTTTGCCGGAATCATTTTCCTCGGAGGCGTAAAGAGAATTGCTTCCGTTACTGAAAAAATGGTTCCCATTATGGCAGTGTTCTATATAATCGGTTCAATGATCATCATTATAGCCAATTTCAAAAATATTCCCGATGCATTCAGACAGATTTTTGTAGGAGCCTTTTCTCCCTCTTCTGTTTTAGGCGGTGTTATCGGTATCACAGTACAGAAGGCTATGCGCTACGGCGTTGCAAGAGGTCTTTTCTCCAACGAAGCCGGTATGGGTTCAACACCTCACGCTCACGCTATTGCCAAAGTTAAGCATCCGTCTGAGCAAGGTATTGTGGCAATGATGGGTGTTTTCATTGACACATTTATAATCCTCACCCTTACAGCTCTCGTAATCCTTACAACAGGCGTACTTGATCTCGGAATGAGCGGAAAGGTTGACGCTGCCGGACTCGCACAGGAAGGCTTTAAATCCATCTTCGGAAACGCAGGCTCAATCTTTATTGCAATCTGCATGCTGTTCTTTGCGTTTTCAACTATTATCGGCTGGTACTTCTTCGGTCAGACAAACGTTAAATTCCTGTTCGGTAAAAAAGCTGTTATCCCCTATACTGTTTTTGTTCTTATATTCATTGTAATCGGCTCTTCTCTGAAAGTCGATCTCGTATGGGCTCTTGCAGACTGCTTCAACGGACTTATGGTTATACCAAACCTTATAGCCGTTCTCGCTTTAAGCGGAGTTGTAGTTAAACTTACTAAAGAGTTTGAAGAAAGCTCAGGCACAAACGCTTTAAAAGCTAAGGCAAGAAAAGAAACAAAAGAATAAGAATCTGTGATTTTAATTACGGCAAAACGCATCGGAAAAACCGATGCGTTTTATTTTTCTGTTATAACCACATCAATAAAATGAATACTATTTGGGGATATTTCTTTGTTATTGCGTATTTTAACTTTTTTGTAACCATTGTGCTATTGAAAGAACGGCTGACTGATGATAAAATTATTTTGCTAAAATCTCCTTTGGTGGTGCGAAAATGAGAAAAAGAATCATATCACTGGTCTTAACGACAGCAGTAATCATTTTGACTTTCTGTGCTTGCGGTCAAAAGGACGGAACCGGCAAAGCTTTATCTTATCCTGTTTCTGCCGAACCTACATGTCTTGACCCTCAGATAGCAACCGGTGATGCCGCTTTAACTACAGTTTACAATACAATGCTCAGTCTTGTAAAAATAGATAGTTCCAATAACATAGTTCCGGGAGCTGCCGCAAGCTGGGATATCTCTTCCGATAAATGCGTTTATACATTTCATCTTAAAAGCGGACTGAAATGGCATGTGCTCGACACAACAAACGAAATTATGGGCACTAATTTCAGCGGTGATTTAACTGCTTACGACTATGCTTTCGGTATTACACGAACACTTCTTCCCGAAACCAAATCTCCTTTTGCAAAAGATTTTTATATAATAAAGAACGGCGAAAAGGTTAACTCCGGCGAGCTTTCAAAGGAGAAGCTCGGAATTGAAACTCCGGACAGTCTTACTATAAAAATAACCTTAGAAAAACCAAGTGATGAGTTTTTATATCTTATGGCTACCTCGGCTGCAATGCCCTGCAATGAGGACTTCTTTAATGCAACAAAAGGCAGATACGGCTTGGATGTAGATTATTACCTTTCCTGCGGAGCTTTTTATCTTTCCAAATGGAATCACGACGCTTCTATTATTCTCAGAAAAAACTACAATAAGGAAGATGAATTAAACGGAAGTTACACACAATTTGAATATGTAAAACCAGCTTCAGTCACTCTTTATATTCAGACCGGAGAAGAGAACATTGCCAAAGAGGTAAACGATTCAAAGCTTTCCGCAGCATGGGTAAGCAGCCTTAATGCAGACAAGTTTAACAGCGAGGAACAAAGCGTTGC
Organism: uncultured Oscillospiraceae bacterium; assembly: GCA_958366985.1. Lineage (GTDB taxonomy): Bacteria > Bacillota > Clostridia > Oscillospirales > Acutalibacteraceae > UMGS263. The sequence goes on along the minus strand of CATXDC010000003.1, from coordinate 109,480 downwards.
ATACTATCCCGCTGAAACATGGGGATTTCTTATTAACGGCGGATACTCATATGCTCTTTCCTCTACGGATTTAAGAAAGGCATTTATGCTTGCCATGAGTCCTCTTTCCGTAGAACTTAAGGAAGACGAAAAAGAAGCCGGCGGAGTTATTCCCGATGCCTGTCTTTTGGGAGGCAAATCATACAGAGAATCTGCCGGTAAAATCTCACTTCCTCAGACTAACACAGCATATGCAAAACAGCTTTGGGACAGCGAACTTAAAAGACTTGGTATGAAAACCCTTGAGGTAACAGTCACCTGCACCGAAAGGGATGAAGAAAACGTCAGACGTGTTATAGGACAATGGCAGGAAGTTTTCGGAATATCTTTCTCTGCAAAAATTGACGTTGTACCAATTGAAGACGTTATGAGCACTGTAAATTCAGGAGGCTACCAGATTGCCTTTGCCCCCATTGCAGCTTCAACAAGCCGTACAGACGACATTTTAAAGATGTTCATTAACGGTTACGGAGTTTATTCAGAAAACTATAACAAGCTTTCTGAGCAGGCCTTAAGTGCTGACAGCAGCGGAAAACTTTCTCTTACAAAGCAGTGCGAAGAATTTCTTGTACAAAACTATTATGTTTATCCCGTTGTTTCAAGAAACAGAGCTTTTGCGCTTTCCCCGGACTGTTCAGGAATAACTTACTCTTCATATTTGGGAGCCCCTCTGTTTGAAAACGGTGAATACTATGACTGATAATCTCTTTGCTTTGACCGGTAAAAAAAGAAATGTTCTGCTTTTTATACTTTGGTCCATAACCTTAGCGGTAATGTACATTATATTCGCTTTTTCGGCTCAGTCAGCGGAAGGTTCACAGGAACTCAGCGAAGGACTTCTTTCACGTATTCTCAGCATAATTCCTTTTGAAATTTCCCATGTGTTTTTAAGAAAAGCAGCTCATTTTTCTGAATTTGCTCTTTTAGGCGCAGTAAGCTTTTGTGCTTTTTCATTTACATTAAAACGAAAAGCTTTTGTTTACGGGTGGATATTTTCCACAGTTTACGCAGTCACTGATGAAATACATCAGCTTTTCATTCCCGGAAGAGCCTGCCGAGTTTTTGATATGTTTATCGACAGCACCGGCGCTGCAGCAGGAATACTTTTTATATCGGCTGTATTCTTTATATTAAACCGCATATATAAAAACAGGATAAAATCCAATTCATAACATAAATAAAAACTGGAGTCTTTAAAAAGGCTCCAGTTTTTTATTATACTGTCTTCTTTATAATGTAATATGTGTAACTCATTGGTTTAAGCTTTACGTAAAGTTCTGCATCAGCATTGGAATCAATAGAAACTGTTTCACTTATTTTTTCCTCTTTAACAAACTCTGCTTCCCCTATTATTTCCGTTTTGCCGATCTCTTTTATTTCTTCATGTCCAACTACCTGACTTCTGCCGTACCACTGAGATTCCGTTCCTTCTGCTTCCTTTTCGGTTTCAACAGGATATGGCGGAGGATATTCTCCGTAAACCGGATTTTTAACCTCTGTTATGCCGCTGCCCTTATAAGGAGCCGGTATCCCGTCCACCTTTACTATATTTGCATAATAGAGCGGAACTTTTATAGCCTTTTCGATTTCTCTGTCAGTCTGGTTGAACACCGCAAGTACGCCTCTGACTTCTCCGTCCGGTACTACGTTAAGAATACAGTCAAGGTCCTTTGTTCTTCCCTTGTCGTTTTCGTCAATGATAGGAGGCATAAAGTGAACCGTTGTTCCGTTTATAACGTATTTGTATTTTTTATAAAATGACACCCATTTTTTCAGCATGGCTTTGCTTTTATCGTCGTCAAAAAGTCTTTTTCCTCTGAAACAGGGCAGAACTCCGCTCATAACGTGCTGGAATACAGACCACTCATAATCAAACAAATTTTTGCCTAAAGGTGCAAAAGATGCCGCCTTACCTCCTCCGTGATAAACAGAAAGAGGTATGAAGCTCCAGCCCATTGAAGGAATTTTTGCGAATGTACCTTTGTAATTATAAATTCTTGAAGAGATAAGCTGATGCTTTCTGGGCTCGGAAAAGGCGATTTCTTCATAGCCTATTCCTGTCTTGTTGGTTCCGTTCAGGAACATCCAGTCAGGGGTATTGATATACACATTGCGTTTTCTGAACTCTTTGAAGACATCCTCAGTTGAAAGTTTCCACTGAAGATAACGGCTGTCAGAAAGGCCTTTGTGAAGATGGGTTTCACCGCCCTCACACTGATAAAAATGATAGGGTCCGTCAATTTCTATTGCATTTGCACCCGTAGCATCATAAAAATTAAATATATCCTTCCAGTACTGCTTTGACCATTCTGTCGCAAGGCATCGCATTATTTTGCCCTTCGGATCTGCATAAACATTACATTCAGGCCCTTTTACAGGACGATAATCCTTTACAATTGCAAGTGTATATCCTCCCACTTCAAGTCCTTTGCGTTTACCGTAATCATATATGTTTTTATGTTTTTTAAGGTATCCTTCACGTCGGCTTTCAAGATTTACCTTACTGCCGAAGGACTGAATTAAAGAATCAAAACCAATTTCTGATATTTCATCCATGGCCTTTCTGAGCCTGAAAGAATTATCAGAAAGAATATGATAGATAAACGGACTTTCGAGTACCCACGGCGCTACATGCCTGTACATCTGCTTTACTTCAATCATCTTCTGCTCATAGTATTTTGCTGTATGTACAAGTTCATAGCTGCGAAGACCTGTAAAGGTTTCTCCGCTCTTCACATCGGCATCAGGTCCCACATCAAACATCATACGCAGTACGCCGTTTTCATATCTTACGGAAAGCGTTCTGTTGCTGTTAAGGGCGCATCCGCCATTATAGCTGGTTTCTCCATAAAACATTGAATATTCTTTTTCAGCTATCTGCAGGACATCATTTGCATATCTGTTTATAACTACGGTTTTGCCGCTTTTGTTTACTATATGCAGCCTTTTGCATATTACAGGGATATCATCAAATATCTCATAGATAACATGATACTGAAAATTTGCATCCTCATAAATAAGCTTAATGCCCTCGCCCTTTGCAGGATACGGCATTTTTTCCGTTGCACATTTTGTGGGCTCATAATGTACATCGGCTATGGTGGAAATTCTTTCGGATTTTATAAACTTCGTCTCTTTATAAAAATCAATGGCTTTTCCGTCAATTGTAATTTCAATATCATTGCCGGTTTCATTAAGATATTCCCTGTTCTGCTCCTGATTTTTAAGAGAAACCGTTCCCTTTTTGGCATCCACTGTTCTGCTGATAAGACCGTTTTCAAGTGTGATTACATCACCGTCAACACCGATCTGACTGCGATGTTTCTCACCTGAGATAACCCAATATGTATTCATCTGGCAAAGTTGTCCTCCTCTTTATAAAATATATTTATTTTAGATTTGTGTATATATTTGTCTTAATGAATATATAACCTGCTCTTTTAATGTTTTTATTCTTTCCAATTATTGACATGAAAAATTTTTATACTATAATTGTATAAGTCATCATTTTTAATAACAGCACAATTAAAGTTATTGTTTATTATACCATTTGCAGTAGTCTGCTGAAATATCAAAAACAGAAGTAATTGCCGTTTTAAAATACCAAAAACGGCAAACAGAAAGAAGTATGGGAAATGTACCGAGCCAGAAAATTTTATATTCTTGATAAAACTGACAGCTTTTCTCCTGATCTGCTCTCTGTATGGGATGTTACCACAGACGGCAGCTATGAATATACCCGCACCGCTTACGAGAAAAGTTTCTATCCCAAAAACACCCTTGCGCTTATCCGTATTCTGAAAGGTACAATGTGTCTTATCTGCAACGAAAGAACAATATGTCTGCACAGCGAGGAATTTATTATTCTGCCGGTTTCCGAAATCATAAGCTACTGTTCTCATTCTGATATTCTGAACTACTATTGGTTTAATTTTACGACAAAATCAGTTCCGTTTTTCAGTCTGGGAGAAATATACAAAGCCGACATTAAACAAGATGAAATTTCCCGAATGAATGAAATCTTAAGTTTTGAGGAAGATGAACTTGATCCTTATTGTCTAAGCCTTGTAAATACGCTTTTTAAGGAATATTTTTATCGGTTTATTTTATCCCTTAAAAAGAGCGAAAATGAAAGCACCGAGAATTTTGCAAAAATCATACAGAGTATGCGTGACAGAGTCACTGAAAACATTTCTGTAAAACAGCTTGCTGAAGAATGTCATATGAGCGAAAGAAGCTTCCGCTCAATGTTTTCAAAATACACCGGAGTTACACCAAAGCAATATCTGATTAAAATCAAAATGCAGAATGCAGCTCAAATTTTACAGACAAGCGATTTTTCAATAAATAAAGTTTCAGAAAAGCTGGGATACTCTTCTCCCTTCCAGTTCAGCAGAGACTTTAAAAAATACTATGGTGTTTCACCTAACAGTTACAGAAAAAAAGATGAAGAACAGGACTGAAAACAATCAGTTCTGTTCTTCTTTTTCATAAAAAAATTAAAGCTTCCCCGTTCTGTAAGTTCAGAGAAGCTTTTTTGAAAGTATGAAAAGTAACCCGCTTAACGACTTACTACCAAGGGTAAAATCAGTCGTTTTCCTTATAGTAAAGAAGACAGTGGCAATAACCTGTAAAATCAGGGTCCTTTATCTGATCCCTGAACTCCTTGCACATACATTTGGTGTCTTCAGTTCTCTCAAGGCGACAAGGACAGTAACCTCCGGTTTTCTCAAGACCCTCTTTTACGGATTTTACTATTTCCTCATTTTCGTTAAGTCTTATTTTCATAAAACCCTTACCTCCTTTTAGTACTAAGCACCTAACTTATCACAGTTAGCCAGATGAGTATTATAATCTTCTGCATAAAGTGCTTTGCCGTCTTTAATGACAAAATACAGATAATTTGTATCTGCCGGGTAAAGAGCTGCTTTTATAGACTCCATCGAGGGATTGCAGATAGGTCCTGCGGGAAGACCGGCGCAGCGCTTTGTGCTGTAATAACTCCTATAATAAACATACTTTTGATATTGAGCCGGATCACTTATATCATATAGGTCATTTCCGATTACATTATCAACATAAGGTGTTGTAGCATCGCACTGAAGCTGCATTCCAATTTTAAGACGATTATGTAAAACAGATGCCACATTTTCTCGTTGGTCTTTAGTCTGACCTTCTTTTTCGACAATGGATGCCAGTGCAAGAATTTCATGCATTGAATAACCGAGCTGCGCCGCACGGGAACGCATCTGTGAAGTTATGGAAGATTCCATTGTACTTACAAGCTTGTCCAGAACCTGCTCTGGAGACTCGTTTTTGTAGAACTCATATGTATCAGGTTTAAGATATCCTTCAAGCTTAAGGCAGACATTAGGAGCCTTCATAGCAGCAGCTACAAGAGGATATTTTGAAAAATCAACATTCTGTGATGCATCGATAAATTCTTTAGAAGAGCAAACGCCTTTCTTTTCCAAAACCCATGACATTTTTACAAGTGTCATGCCTTCTGTAAGAGTAACCCTGACAGTATTTGATGTAGGTGCCTCTGCGGAACCACCGTCATTGCTTGAATTGCCGCTTCCGCTGCTACTTCCACTGCCACTACCGCTGCTTGTACTCTTAACATCCCCGCCATCTTCATCATTGGGTGGGAAAGGTACATAGGGCTCATCAGTGGTTTCGGAATTTATATTTGCCTCAGTTGTTTCCCCTTCATCTGTTTCTCCGCAGGCAGCCAAACTAAAACAAAGAGTTATGGCAAGAAGACCTGCTGCCAATTTTTTAAACATCATTAAATCTCACCTTTCCTAAAAAGACATAATGTGACATTTACCGCCGCTTTTACATTATACTATATATGATTAATAATAGCAAATCACACTATGGTCGTGGCAATATCTCAGAGCAGAGATTTTTATCAATTATCTCTTCTACATTTTCATATCCGCAGTTATAGGCAAAGGTTAGCTTTGCAAAAGCTGCTTCCTCCGATATATTCTCAAGAGGTATAATCCCGCTCTCCAAAAGCTTTACGCCTGTTTCATAAAACTCACCTGACGTATATTTAAACGAACAACCGTAAACGGGTATTCCCTCTTTTTTACACCTTAAAATAAACTCGCAGGCGGATTCGTTTTCTCCCACTGTACACGCCGTTGCAGAATGGTAAAGACACTGAAGCACTGCGCAGGGACGGTTTTTCTCACTGAAATCAATGAGAGAATAATCAAAAGTAGGATATGCCGAAAGAACAAGAACCGAGTTTTCAATATTAAATGAATCAGGACTAAAATCAAAATCATCTTTCGGGAGTTCTTTCATATATTTGTTTTTGATAAATATACCGCTTTTTACTTCACCGAAAGGCTCAGCGCCGAAAGATGAGACATCGTCACTGTAACAATCTGCTCTTCGCACTCTTGAAGCCAAATGTATAATATTTTCTCCCTTTGCGTTTCTCCACGGCACATAAACCTGACCGTTTTCAGCTTCTCCGCTGCCTAAAAGAGTCACTGCCGAAGCAAAATTGTAAACACCGTTGCTTCTTTTATCCTCAAGGGGATAATTTGCAGAAACCACCGCTATGGGACAGGGAAGTTTTCTTAAAACAAACGCCGCCAAAGGAGCTGAAAAAGCAAGGGAATCAGTTCCGTGAGTTATTATAAGTCCGTCATAACCTGAAAGATTTTCAGAAAGAACAGCACTGAGCATTTCGGAAAGAGTATTTTTACCTAAATTTTCACTTAATGTGTTCATTATCCTTTTTACGGTGAAAACATGGTGTCTTCCATAACGCTGACAGTAAAGCTGAGTGAGCAAAGACGAAGTTCCCTCATCTGCGCTGATTACTCCTCCCGATACACTGCTTCCGATAGTTCCTCCTGTAAGTAAAACAAGAATTTTCACACACATACCCCCTTATTAATGAAACATCCTATGTAAAAAGGGAAATTTATTTTCCCCTTTTTGAATTTCTATAAAATGTCGGTTTACTGTTTCTCCACAGTCTTTGATGTAATATTGCAAATATATTGTATCCACTCCTCCGTAACTTTTTCCGGAGATAACCTTTCCCTTATTTTTACGGCGTTTTCCGAAAGTTTGGCCGAAAGAAAATCATCCTCTGCAAGTTCGCACATAGCGGCGGCAAGACCATGTACATCGTCAACTTTAACCAGTATTCCGTTTTCAACATTGGTTATAAGCTCCGACGGACCCATAGGACAATCTGCTGCAATAACCGGCATTCCGCAAGCCATTGCCTCAATAAGGGCATTGGGCATTCCCTCAAACCGTGAAGAAAGGACAAACATCCTGCCACCCGATATTTTTTCACAGGCGAATTTATCCGCTCCGGGGAAACTGACTTTTTCAGAAACCCCAAGGCTTTCTGCAAGCTCTTCGAGACTCCCGTGAAGTTCCCCCTCACCTAACACTGTAAGGGTATAATCGCTGTGCTTCTCTGAAAAAGCAGCAAAAGCCTTTAAAAGCACATCAAAACCTTTTTCAGGAACAAGTCGTCCCATTGCGTAAATCACTTTCTTGCGCTCTTCAAAAGGAGTTATTTTATCCGGCACATTTCCGAAAATTCCGTTTGGGATTACTATTCCTTTTTTTGCGGCTCTTTTAGGATAATATTCCATTGCCGCCTTAGTCTGAAAAACATAACCATCGGAAAAAGATGCTGAAATCTTCTTTATGAGTGAATAGGGAAAAGCGGAAAAATGACGGTAAGGATTGCTCCTCTCGCTGCCGATTGATTTAGTGCCCGTAAAAGCACAGGCAAAAACACCATAAGCTGCCATCAGGCTGCTCATGGCTATTATAACATCAAGTCCGAGGTTTTTCATCACTCTTCTAAGATTGTAAGCTTTTTTTAAACTTTTTTTAATTTTTCCGTCCTCTTCATCGCTGAAGCCCAAAGGAAAAATCTTTATTTTGCCGTCTGCATCATAAAAATTTTCCCCGTCGTGAAGGGTTATTATAAACACTTCATGGCCCAAATGCGCCATACCGTTTCCTAAAGCGACGGTAGCACGCTCTGCACCTCCTACCGCTAAAGAGGGTATCAAAAAACCTATCCTCATTTTTCTCACCTCTAAACAAGATTTTCTTTATACCAGTCAATTGCAAGCATTATGCCTTTCTTAAAATCGTAATCCGGTGAATATTCCAGCTTTTCACGTGCCTTTGAAATATCGGCATTTGAATGCTTTATATCACCTTTTCTGTCAGGGCCAAATATGGGTTCAATGTGTTTCCCGAGAATTTCACAGAGAAAATTGTATATATCAATAAGATATTCCCTTTCTCCGCAGGCGATGTTATAAACCTCTCCTGCACATTCCGATGGGGCAACACAGGCTTTAAAATTTGCTTCAATTACGTTTTCAATATAGGTAAAATCCCTCGACTGCTTTCCATCACCATTTATAGTTGGAGCTTTACCTGATAAAATCAGACTTATAAATCGTGGCAGTACGGCTGCATACTCTCCCTCCGGATCTTGACGTCTGCCGAATATATTAAAGTATCTCAGTCCGTAGGTATCAAGGCCGTAAAGGCTTTTATAGAGCTTTCCGTATTCCTCACAGGTCCGCTTTGTAACGGCGTATGGGGAAAGGAGATTACCTTCACAACCCTCTTTTTTCGGAAGCCTTTCTTCATCTCCGTAAACAGATGAGCTGGAAGCATAGACGAACTTTTTTACTCCCTGCCTTTTTGCCGCTTCCATCATATTAAGTGTTCCCTTTATATTGATTTCCTCATAAATCAGCGGCATTTCAATACTTGCGGGGACACTTCCCCATGCAGCCTGATGAAGCACAAAGTCTGAATTCTCGCAAGCTTTCATGCAGGTCTCAAAATTTCTTATATCTCCCTCCATAAGCTGAAAGTCGGGATGCACAAGTAATTCCTTTATATTTTCTCTCTTGCCTCTGGAAAAATCGTCAAGGCATACCACTTTACATCCTTTTTTCAGAATGGCTTCGCATAGATTGGAGCCTATAAAGCCCGCTCCTCCGGTGACGGTAAATTTTGTACCCGCCGAAAACTTAATATCATCATATCCCATTTTCTTATCTCCTTAAAAACGCCAATAAACATATCCGTTTTTCTCAAAATCCTCTTTTTCAAAAATACCCTTTATATCGGCCACAACCCCGTTTTTACAAAGCATCTTTTCAAAGTTTTTGTAATCGAGTTTTTTGAATTCGTCATGGGCAACAGCAATAATAAGGGTATCGAGATCTTTAAGCGCATCAGAATCTTTGAGGTCAATACCGTATTCGTGCCTTGCTTCTTCCCTGTACGCAACGGGATCACAAACAACAGGTTCAATGCCATATTCTTCCAGCTCTCTTACAATATCGATAACCCTTGTGTTTCGTGTATCAGGGCAGTTCTCTTTAAAGGTAAAGCCAAGTATTCCAACTTTTGCACTTTTTACATTGACATTGTTGGCAATAAGCTTTTTAACTGTTCTTTCTGCCACATATTTTCCCATGGAATCGTTTATACGCCTTCCGGCAAGAATAACCTGTGAGTCATAGCCAAGTTTATTTGCCTTATAGGTAAGATAGTAAGGATCAACACCTATACAGTGGCCGCCTACAAGTCCCGGCTGAAATTTGAGGAAATTCCACTTTGTGCCTGCCGCTTCTATAACGTGCTTTGTATCTATACCCATTTTTTCAAATATAATGGCAAGCTCATTCATAAAGGCGATATTTATATCACGCTGGGAATTTTCAATTACTTTTGCCGCTTCCGCAACTTTTATGCTCTCCGCTTTGTAAACTCCCGCAAGACATACCAAGGAATAAATCTGTGCCACTTCTTCCAGAGTCTCTTCATCCATACCGGAAACTATCTTCACAATTGTTTCAAGACGGTGCACCTTATCGCCGGGATTTATCCTTTCCGGAGAGTAACCGACTTTGAAATCTCTGCCGCATTTAAGCCCCGATTCCTTTTCGAGAATAGGAACACATATCTCCTCAGTGACACCCGGATAAACCGTCGATTCATAAACTACTATGCTTCCTTTCGTAAGATATTTACCTAAAATTTCACTGGCACTGATGACCGGTGTTAAATCCGGAGTTTTATCTTCGTTTATGGGTGTGGGAACCGCTACAATATGAAAGCTTGCCTCCCTGAGCTTTTCGGGATTTGAGGTAAATTCCACCGAACAGCTTTTAATTTCCTCGTCGCCTACTTCCCCAGTGGGATCCTTTCCGCTTTTATACATATCTATTTTCTTTTCATTTAAATCAAAACCTATTACCTTTATCTTTTTTGAAAAAGCTACCGCAATAGGCATTCCTACATATCCGAGTCCCACAAGGGATAGCTTTTTTTCTCCTTTTACAATTTTCTCATAAAGTGACATTTTGCCGCCTCCAAACAATAATTTGTAATTATTATTGCCGGACAGATAGGCTTTTTTTCAGTGTTTTCGGTATTTTTAATACATATATTTGGAATATTAAAGAGTTTATCATTGCATTTGCCGCAAAAAATTGATACAATAATACAAAATTGCCATATAAAGGAGTGTTAGCAAATGGTTTCACCGTTCAAAAAGTTTTGCTACCGTACATATCAGTTCGGTATCAAACTTGCGGAGTATATTTTCGACTGGAGCGAGCCGGAACTTCTTTCCGGAGTCGGAAGTGTAAAAAAGCTGCCTGAATTTGTCAAGGACAAGGGTATCACAAACGTTTTGGTTGTAACTGATAAAGGCCTTATGGGACTTCATCTTCTCGACCCTCTTTTTGAAAACCTTGATAAAGTCGGCATAAAGTACACAGTTTTTGACGGAGTTCAGCCGAACCCCTCAATTCAGAACATCGAAGACGCAAGAGCACTTTATCTCAAAAACAACTGTCAGGGACTTATCGCTTTCGGCGGCGGTTCACCTATGGACTGTGCAAAAGCTTGCGCCGCAAGAATTGCAAGACCTAATCTTCCCGTTCCGAAAATGAAGGGTATTCTCAAAGTTATTAAGAAGGTTCCTCCTCTGTTTGCAGTTCCCACAACTGCCGGAACAGGTTCAGAAACAACCCTTGCAGCTGTTGTTTCAAACCCTGCAACACATGAAAAATATGCAATCAACGATCCTGTTCTCCGTCCTAAATATGCGGTTATGGATCCCGAACTTACAGTCGGACTTCCTCCCCACATCACCTCAACAACAGGTATGGATGCTCTTACCCATGCAGTTGAGGCTTACATCGGAAGAAGCAACACAAAAACTACATCCGCTTATGCAGAAAAAGCTACAAAGCTTATCTTTGACAACATAGAGGAAGCCTATAATAACGGCTCAAACCTCAGAGCAAGAGAGAATATGCTCATGGGTTCATTCTATGCAGGAATGGCTTTCACAAGAGCTTACGTCGGATATGTCCACGCAATCGCTCACAACCTCGGCGGGTTCTACGGCATTCCTCACGGTCTTGCAAACGCTGTTATTCTCCCCTATGTTCTTGATTTCTTCGGAGATTCCGCAGCAAAGCCCCTTGCAAGACTTGCAGCAATTGCAGGAGTCGGCAGCGATTCTATGAACGACAGCGAAAGATCTAAAGCTTTCATCGCAGCTATTAGAGAGCTTAACCGCAAGATGAACATTCCCGAAAAGTTTGACTGCATCAAGGAAGAAGACCTCGATACAATCATTCCACGTGTGTTTAAGGAAGCTCATCCCCTCTATCCTGTTCCGAAATTCATGGACGCTGACGAGTGCAGAGCTCTTATTCACAGATTTATGGCATAAAATCTTACTGAAAGAAAAATACCGTTTCCCTCTCGGAAACGGTATTTTTTATTGCGTTATTTACTTTATCAAGGATTTAAGCCTTTTCGTTTTCTTCAGTTGTCTTTTTCTTTCTGTGAATGATAAAGCGATTTGTGGGATATGTCCACACAGTTGCAACAGTAGCTACAATGGGTTTTGCAAGAATTTCACCTGCTGAACGCCAGCCGTGATCGATAAAGAAATTAAGCAGTGCTGTTCCTATCCATGTGGTTGCGAAAATTGTGAAAACAACCATCACAATATATAAGAAAATGCTCAGCGCCGGATTTGCATCGGCTTTGAAAGTTGCTTTTCTGTTAAGGACAAAAGCTATGGCATAACCTATTGTTGTTGAAATAAGGAATGCCCACATGTATCCGATACCCTCATACTCGAAAATCAAAAACTTAAAGGGTTCGGTATTCATATCCTTAAACACAACACCCTGGAGAATATAATAAATTATAAGCTCAATAATCGTTGAGGACATACCTACAATTGCAAATTTTACAAACTTCCAGATCTCGGCGTGCTTTGAGAGAAATGCACTTATTTTGCTGTTTTCATTTTTACTCATCTTACTCACCATGCGGTAATTTTCACAGAAACTTTCAAAGCCTCTAAATACCGCAAATCCTTTCTTTTTCTAAATCAGAAAATAAACCCAATTAATGCTATAACTGCGGCTATTCCGAAAACAGCTATCACAGCTTTTATTATCATGGGTATTGCGGCATCCACTGTTGTAGGCGCATATTTGAAAAGGAAATCCTTAACAGGTGTCTGCACCTTTCTGCCTATTAATTTACGGAAACTTAATGTGCGGGTTTTGTAATCAGCGGGATTTTCTTCGCTGAACTCAAAAACTCTAACAGCTCTCTTTGTGCCCTCGCCGTAAACATTGAAGCCTGATGACGGAGTATATCCCAAATCAATTCCGTCATAGGTTCCGACAAAGCAGTTTTTATGGTCGTGTCCGACAAATATAGCAAAGACATCGCCTTTTTCTTTCATTGCCTCAAACTCACCTGTATTGACATCAGGAATTGAGGGGGGCTCAAGCATAAAATAGTCGCTGTCCTTCATCACTTTTTCTTCGGGTACATAGTATTCGTTCTTATGTGTTCTGAAAGCTCTGACAGCATTTTTATCATGCTTTCCGACTCTTCTGAGCACATTATAATATTCACTTACGGGAATGTGCTGGAATACTATTGAGGGAACATATTTTCCTGCCTGTTCTTTAAGAGCTTCTCTTGCAGACTTATACCACTCTATCTGCTCAGGAGTAACAGCTTCGTATCCGCCGCCCTTTGCATCTCCGCCTGAATCAACCATATAGATATTCATTGCAGGCTTTCCGTCAGCACCTTCAATTGGTACGGTATAGGTTCCGCTGCCATATACGTCTGCTCCCTTTACGCACTGGCTGTACTCTTCATAAAACTTAATCTGTCTGTCGTTTGAAATACCTGTCTGCCGGTCATGGTTTCCGAATGTAACCGCAAAGGGTATATTTCTCTTTACTACCGGCTCAATAATTTTTCCTATTGTCTTTTTAATGATTTCTTCCTTATTTTTACCGAGGAATGTAACACTGTAACCTTTAATCTGATCGCCTGTGAAAACCACCAGATCCGGTTTTTCAGCATCCAAGGCGGCGTTTATAAGTTTCAGGGTATCCTTTGCAACTGCCGCACTTTCCTGGGTATCGGTTATATGCATAACCTTAAATTTGCCGTTTTTAAACTTCAGCGTTTCTCCTTCGCTGCGCATATTGCGTTCTCCTTTTAGTATAAAATTTTAAACTCCGCTATTATATATGATAACGTTTCTGCGACAAAAAACAACACCCTTTTATTTAAATCATCTAATTTTTATGTTATTACTATAATTCTTTAACAATCTTACACCATTTTGCCAAATGCTATGGCATTTAACAATATTTTATGTTATGATTTTACCGTTACAAATTTGAAAAATTAAAGAGGTCTTGTCATTTTATGGATAACAGCAAAAAGCTTCGTTTTAAAAACGGAAAACTCAAAATCATGCAGATTACCGACACTCAGGATACACAGAAAACCGCCACTGATACGGTAAGATTAATAGAGGCGGCTTTAGATACTGAAAAGCCCGATCTTGTAGTTTTCACAGGCGACCAGATTAAAGGCTATGGCTTTAACCTTGCCGGCGGCGACGGAAATGAAAAAGCCAGAATTACAATTGATAAAATCATTGCTCCCCTTGAAAAAAGAGGGATTCCCTTTGCAGCTACATTTGGAAACCACGACCGCTTTGCAGGCTGCGGCAAAGAGAAGCAAATGGAATACTACAAGAGCTATTCCACATGTGTAAACGGCTCCTCAGATGATTCAATGCCGGGAGGCCTTGCAACTTTTAATCTCCCGATCTATTCAGAAAATTCTGATAAAGTAGTTTTTAATCTCTATATAATTGATTCTCTCGAAAAGAATCCTGACGGCGGATATGCCGCTGTATCCCCTGAACAGATTAAATGGTACGAAGAAACAAGTCAGCAGCTTAAAACCGAAAACGGCGGAAAACCTGTTCCATCCCTTGTATTCCAGCACATTCCGGTACCGGAAATGTACCGTCTGCTTAAGAAGGTTTCCAAGGACACAAAGGGCGCAATACAGGGAAACAGAGCTAATCCCGATTTTTACATACTCGATGAAAAATGGCAGAAACCTGGTTCATTTATGAAAGAAAATATTGCATCTCCCTTTAAGAGCAGCGGTCAGTTCGACTCATGGGTTAAACAGGGCGACGTTATAGGCGCATATTTTGGCCATGACCACATTAACTGCTTTAACGGTACAGTTGACGGAATAGATTTGGGATACACACCCGGTGCAGGCTTTAACGTTTACGGTCCCGGTCTTGACAGAGGCGTAAGAGTTTTTGAAATTGATGAAAATTCTCCCGAAAAATACGAAACAAGAGTTATAACCTACCGTTCTCTTTTAGGAAAGAGAGTTACAAATCCCTTTAAGTATTTTATCTATACCCATGCACCAAGCTCCTTTGACGCTGCAAAACCAATGATTATAAAAGGCGTTGTGGCAGCAGCTGTAATCGCAGCAGGCGCAGTGATTATTAAATACGCACTTTAACCTTTCATTTACGGGAGACTTCAATTATGGCAAAACTCAGAAAGATGTTGGGCGATATAAAAAGCACCGAGTGTATAAATTTAATGAACCTTATTGAAACTCAAAGTCATGAAACTCTTTCACAGTGGGCAATAAACTATGCAGAGAAAAATTATCTGAGTATTTTTCTTGAAGAGGTGCCACAAGACGATTCTTTAAAAAGCGCAATAGAAGCTTGCAAAGAATATCTCGAAAGAGAAAAATCACTTAAAGATATTAAGCCTTATCTTAAAACTGCCGCTGAAACAGCCAGAAATATTTCTGATAATCCCATAGCACAGGCTGCGGCAAGAGCTGTTTCCACCGCCTGCGCTGTGGTACAAACTCCCACAAATTCACTGGGATTCCTTTTTTACGGTGCGGCGGCATATGCGTATCATAAACTTGGACTTTCTGAAACTGCTGAAAATTACGACAAAGCGGCTAAAGAAGAACTTCAAAAAGCTTTTGATGAGCTTAAAAAAGTTTCGGTACAGAATGAACCGAATCCCGCAAAAATAAACTGGAACTGCTAAAACAACAACAGCACAGCAGAAAGTACAATCACTCCGCTGTGCTGTTTTATTTTTATTCCCCTTTAAACAAAACAAGGTTTTTATTATTATCACATATTCCGAGATAAATCTCAGTCATCTTTTTATATCCCTGCTCCTTTATTCTCTTTTGAAGCCATATTTCGTCAAGGCCCATTCTTTCGAGATTTTCACCTAAAATTCTTCCGTCCATAATGACCTCTGTAAAAAGCGAAGCCGGTGAAACAACAAGGTTCATATCCGCCGGCTCTATGGGACGTTTCTCACTTATCGGCAATATGGTAAGCCGTCCGTTATATTCAAAAATAGCCGTTTGTATTTCGGTTAAATCAAAATATCCTTCCTGACGGCACATAACCATAAATTCACTTAAATCAAGTTTTGCCTTTTTCATATTTTTGCGGTAAATTTTTCCGCCGTTCATTATCACAGTGGGAGTACCATTGATATACTTTCTGGTTCTCGGGAATTTTCTTGTAATAACACTTAAAGATACCGAGATGCTTCCGTACACTATCATCGCCGTAAGAGGTTTCAGGGGAGATTCCAATTCCGTTGCAAGCTCCGCCGCAATTGAACCTATGGTAATACCGTTAATATAATCAAAAAAGTCCAACTGCGCCATTTGCTTGTGTCCCATTATCTTTGCAATTATAAACAGCGTTCCCGCTGAAAGAAACGCTGTAAGTATCACTTTTAATATATCCATAACTTTATCCTCCCCTTTTATTTTTTCCAAAAGAGAGGAAAATAAACATACTGTTAGTTTAGATGAAAATTAATCATTTCTTATAGTCTCTGATCATTATACGCATATCGAAATTAAACCCACACAGTAATCTTTTCCTTTATATCAGATATATTTTAATTAAACCAATACTCGTTGTACAAGAGAACAACTAATGATATAATAAATTATACATTAGTCATGTTTTTACATTAAAGATATAAGGAGAATGTCTTATGCCGCTAATGACTCTAAATGTTATTTTTGCAGTCTTAATGCTGCCTTTTAATCTATACTGTTCTTTTTGGCTTATTAAAATACCGCTGAATATGACTGGCACCTCTTTCAGAAAACTTTTGGAAGATTTTTCCGGCGTTACATTTACTAATACAAAGCACGGAACCAGAAAAAGGCAAAGAGCGCTATTTTACTATCTGGCTGAAAAAACAGGTGATCCCAAAAAAGCCATGAAAATAATGCGCACCTACATGTTTTCTACTTTACCGGGATTGGCAGCGTTTATTCTTGCTCAGTACATCGCTGTATCCACTAATCCAAACAAACTTACCTATGCTTTAATCGGAAATTGTGCTCTTTTAATAATAAACCTTGCTCTGCTTGCCGCCGGAAAAATTTACAGCAAAAATCATCCTCTCGATGAAAGAACAGCAGAAAAGCTTAATGCAGAGAAGGAAAAAAACAGCAAAAAAAGAGTTTCAAATATAATCGCTTATACAATCGTCGGAGGATTTTTCCTAACCATTATTGTAGGCTTTATTCTGGAAGCCGGCAATATGTATACAATGCCCACTGACAACACTAATCAGTCAGTTGGCACATCTTCTCAAGCACCTCAGGTAATCAATTACAGCACAGTGGATTCTCTTATCTCAAGAATAGGGTTTTCAACAGGAGCAGAGCCGTCCTACGGATATCTTGATAATCAAAAATTACTGCGCACGGTTGCGGGCAGATACGAAGATGCGGTATTTGAATTTTACGAGTATACAGACAGCGAGACAACAGACCTTATATATAATTCCATATCATATGACATCGCACCTGACCTTGAATTCAAAGAGAAAGAACAGCTTGAAAAGTCAATCCCCGGAGGCGGAAAGATGTTTTCCTTTACACAGGACGGTATCACCTATTACGCTTTATACAGAAGCAATACGGCAGTATATGCCTTTGCTCCTGAAAACTCAAGCCTTATAACAGATATTCTATATAAACTCGGATACATTACGGAAATTTAATTACGGCTCCTGCGCAAATTAACAGAGCGCAGGAGCTTGTTATTTTAAGCGTAAACCCTGAAGCTGACAAGTATTTATCCTTTACTCATATATTTTTTCAAAATCAGTGAATAGTCGCCTTTATAATAAAACAGCTTGTCGTGTTTATTTTCATCTGATTTAACCAGACCGAGATGTTCCAATATATTTTGAGATTTACGATTATTTTTATGGGAATAAGCTTCAACGAATTTTATATCTTTCGGCAGTTTACTCACCAACCAGCGGTAAAAGTCACTGAATAAACCCGTCCCCTGGTACTTTTCTCTTATCTGAATTTCTTCCATCATCAGGCTGTTTGAAACAACATTTATATAATACTGAAAATATCCAGCTAATTCGTCACCGCAAAACATCAGCACTATTTGCCGTGCATCTTTTTCCATTGCAGGAACTATATTTGAAAACCAGATTTTATAATCCTCTTCATAGCTGTTTCCGGCAGGAGCAATTACGGACATATTGGAATAAAGAATACCGAAAAGCAGCGGCAAAATATCTTCTATATTCTTTTTATCTGCATATCGGAAATTATATGACATTTAATACTCCTTAAAACACATTGATTTATTTTGAATGCACTTTATATTTTAATCTTACTCGTATAATATCATGGGACAATATAAATCTGCAAGACTGCTATACTTCATGTTTTTTGTTTTGAAAAACAGCATTATCTACGATGAAAATCAACCATATAGTTAAAAAATATCACCTAACGTGACATTGTAGGTACAGTATCAATCAAATATAATTATAATCAGAAAGCGGCCGATTTCAAAAAATCAAAAAGGAGAATTTTTATGCAGCTTCTTATTGGAAATACAATAAAATATCTTCGCAGAGAAAGAGGCATTACTCAGGAAGATCTCGCTGAAGTATTAGGTGTATCTTGTCAGTCGGTATCCCGTTGGGAAAATAATACCTGCTATCCGGATATAGAGCTTTTACCAACTATTGCAAATTTCTTTGGAATAACCGTGGATAATTTGCTGGGAGTAGACGATGCAGCCGAATCACAAAAGGTAGAAAAATATTTATCAGACTTCCAAAACGCTATCAGCTGTGGAGATATTGAGGAATGCATCAGAATTGCTCGTGCCAGCGTTGCAGAATATCCCAATAATTATAAATTACTCAATAAGCTTATGTATGCTTTGTTCGTTTCTGGAGACAGCGACGGAAACATTCCCCAATGGCAGGAAAATATGAAAAAATACGATGCCGAAATCACTATGATAGGCGAACGCATAATGAAATATTGTGTTGATCCAAACATCCGCTTTGAAGCAACCGCACGCCTTGCATTTAATCATTGTGAAATGGGACGAACAGAAATAGGAAGAGCAATTTATGAAACCCTTCCTTCTCAGACATTTTGCAAGGAATCCCAAATATGGTGGGCATTATCCGATGAAGAAAAGCCTCAGTTTTTGCATGACAAAGTAAAGAAAGACTATGAAAGCCTCAGGGGTTTCATGTGGCTTATGGCAGATTACGAAGGCACTTCGGATAATGATGCTATACACATATTCCAAAAGGTATTTGAACTCGAAAGCCTCATATATGACGGACAGGAACCTCCGACAGGCTGGGGAAAAGCCAAAATTAATTTTGATATTGCAAGACGTTACATTCACATCGGTCAAACAGACACTGCTCTTAAACATCTTCAAAAGGCAGCCGATGCCGCCTACGATTTTGATAACAGACCTGATATTGATGAGGTTTCATGCCTGCTGTTTGGCACTGTAAAAATACGTAAAACTGATAGTGAAACATCAGATACTCGCACTTTATGCCAAACTATGCTGGAAAAATGGCTTGAAGCTCCTGAACTGGATTCAGTTAAAGACTCAGAAGAATACAAAAACATAGTCGAGCAGCTAAAACGAGGATGATTTCTTTAGTTATCTGATATGTAAAATATCTTCATCATCAAACATCCAAAAGCAGATGAGAGAAAATTCTCATCTGCTTTTATAAATTACAGATATTTATAAAGATATCCATTATAATATGAGCGCATTACTTTTAACAAACAAAAAGAATACAAACGCAAAATACGCCAGACTCAGTCTAACCCGTCCGGAGATATATTTTCGCTGTGCTTCACACTGTGTAAAGCATTTTTGCAGCATAGCTACTGCGGACTTTGCGGCTAAAAAACAATCCACCGGGCTGTTTACTTTATACTTCTTTTTAGCCTTTTTGTAACACATCTACTGTAATCCTATGAACCAATAGCCAATTAACTATTGACATCAATTTCAGCATATAATACAATAAAATCAAATTTTGCACTCATTTTTTTGGTGAGGAAGGTGATTTTATTAAGTGAAGACGCTGTAGTTATTAAATCACATTAGCTCTATTTATGTTAACGCCTTTGTGCGATTATAATAAAGAGCTAATCTCATAGCATGAAAAGCAGAATATTAAATGGTACTTAAATAACGTTAAAGAACTTGAACAATAATACATGGGAGGTTCTATTATGATAAAAAAATTACTTTCTTATGCTTTATCTCTTGTTATTATGTGCACATTGATATGTGTGGATTCAAACTACAAAGTATTCGCTGAAAATAATGTACCAAAAGACGTAAAGGTTTATTGTGATGCAACTTTGGAAGATGAGTTTGCGGAAGATTCTGTCATTGTAGTTCTTAATAAAAATAGCAGTGATATCAATAGAAAACTTGATACCACTGATTTTTCAGAAATAGAATGTGCTGATGTAAAGGAGTTATCAGCTGTAAAAGGTGATCCAAGTTCAAAAGAATACTTAAATACAGAAGATTTTCAGCAAATATTGCAGATTAAACTAAAAGAACCTAGCAAAAAAAATGTTCTTGAAACTATAAAAAAACTGGAAACGTTGGATGAAGTTGAGAGTGCAGAACCTAATTACTTGTTCGCTCCTTCCGCAGAGGCGTCAACAAACGATACAACCAATTCAATTGAAAAACAGAAGGATGCAGAATTTCCAAATGCAACTCCAAATGATAGTCAATATAGTAGCCAGTACTCATTGAAAAAAATTAGTGCCCCTAGTGCTTGGAATATTACAACAGGCTCTAATACTATAAAAGTCGGTATTATTGATAGTGGAATTAGTAATCATCCTGATTTAAACGCCAATCTAACAACAGGATGGGACTTTTTTAATAACAACAGTACAACCACAGATGATTTATCTGGACATGGAACTCATGTTGCAGGAATTATAGGCGCTGTAGGGAATAATAGAATAGGTGTTTCTGGCATCTGCTGGAATGTATCATTAGTACCTTTACAGGTAATGAATCCTAATAAGTTTTTAGCTGGTAAAAAAGCCTATTTGGATGGCTCTGCTATCATTGCTGCCATTCAATATGCAGCTAACTACGATATTCCGATTATTAATTTAAGCTTGGGAAGTATAAGTAATTATAATGCATATGAAACAGCAATGGAAAATTACAAAGGCTTAATGGTTTGTTCTGCAGGAAATGAATCAAATAACAATGACATAAATCCACATTATCCTGCCAGCTCTACATTACC
This sequence comes from uncultured Oscillospiraceae bacterium, assembly GCA_958366985.1. GTDB lineage: Bacteria > Bacillota > Clostridia > Oscillospirales > Acutalibacteraceae > UMGS263. The sequence continues at coordinate 88,355 of CATXDC010000003.1, read as the reverse complement.
TAACATTATTTCCGTAGCTTCTACAAATAGCAATGATATTCTGGCATCCGATTCTAATTATGGTTCTACCAGCGTTGACCTCGCTGCACCTGGGGTAAGCATTAACAGCACAATCCCCAATAATAAGTACGGATTTATGAGTGGTACATCCATGGCAGCACCACATGTAGCAGGAGTAGCTGCACTTTTAAAAAGTTATAATCCTTACTTAACAACCAGCCAAATAAAATCACTGATTCTTAATAATGTTGATACTATATCTTCATTAAAAGGAAAAGTTCTTACCGGTGGTAGACTAAATGCTTATCGCACACTTGAAGCAGCTAAGTCTTATACAAACATTATGCCAAACGTTTCTGGTGACTTTAATGGTGACGGTAAAGATGAAATCGCCGTTTTTTGTGTACGTAATCAAACTGGTGCAGAAATCCGTGTTGGAACATCTGGCGCAACTGTTCAAGATATATCAAATTTTTCCATAAAATTTAGTTTTGATTCTGGATTTCCATTAGATAGAGTAGCAAACCGAATGGTGGCTGGAGATTTTAACGGAGATGGTAAAGACGACATTGGAGTTTTATATGACTCTACTATGTCGGGAAGTGGATCAACAGGTTCTGCTACATTGTACACATTTCTTTCGACTGGTAACTCTTTTACATATAACAAGTGGTTTTCTTTTTCTACCGGATTTCCTTTGAATAGAGTAGCTAACCGTATAACGGCTGGAGATTTTAACGGAGATGGTAAAGACGATATTGGAGTATTTTATGACTCTACTATGTCAGGAAGCGGATCAACAGGTTCTGCTACATTGTACACATTTCTTTCAACCGGCAGCTCTTTTACATGCAACAATTGGTTTTCTTTTTCTACCGGATTTCCTCTAAATAGAGTGGCTAATCGTATAACGGCTGGAGATTTTAACGGAGATGGTAAAGACGACATTGGAGTTTTATATGACTCTACTATGTCGGGAAGCGGATCAACAGGTTCAGCTACATTATACACATTCCTTTCAACCGGCAGCTCTTTTACATGCAACAATTGGTTTTCTTTTTCTACCGGATTTCCTTTAAATAGAGTGGGTGATCGCATAACAGCAGGCGATTTTAACGGAGACGGTAAAGACGACATTGGAGTTTTATATGACTCTACTATGTCGGAAAGTGGATCAACGGGTTCTGCTACATTATACACATTTCTTTCAACCGGCAGCTCTTTTACATATAATAAGTGGCTCTATTTATCTACTGGATATCCTTTAAAGCAAGTTGCAGATAAAATATCATGTGGAGATTTTAATGGAGATGGTAAAGACGACATATCGGCTATTTATTACAGAGGATACAATGTGTTTAGATTACATACTTTCACATCAAATGGTGCCAGCTTTATATATGGTGGGCCATAAAAACACAACAACAGCGTTTTTCATATTTAAATAAAATTATAATTGCTCTTTTCAACACTACGATGTTCCCACAAATCTATTTTATCAATTAAAAATCGATTTCACTGTCTGGAAGGATTGATTTAACAAAAACAGCAAGTTAAAAACTTGCTGTTTTTTATCCTATCATAAGGATATTTACGCTTTGATTTGCACTGTGTAAAACATTCTTGCAACACAACTGTTGCGAACTTCGTAGCTGAAAACAGTCCACCGGACTGTTTACTTTACACTGCTCACCCTCTCAGGGTTCGAATTCCTCTCTTACGTAAAAATCCGACGGGACTCTAAGTCCCATCGGATTTTCTGGCCCGCCCGGAGGGATTTGAACCCCCGATCTTCAGAATCGGAATCTGCTGCGTTATCCAGCTGCGCCACGAGCGGTTATATTTTCTTTTCAGCGTATTTTTAATAATATCATATTATGCCTTCTTTTTCAATAAAAACAGGGAGAGTTTTGTAGTCTCAAACTCTCCCTTTTCGACTTTATCCGCAAACTATTTTGAGAATATCTTCTGCCCTATCCGCAAGAAAATCAGCCCCGCAGGAAATAAGCAGTTCCCTGTCTCTGAATCCCCAGGTTACTCCTATGCTCTTTATACCTGCATTTTTTGCCGTTTCTATATCAACATCGGAATCACCGGCATAAATTGCCTCTTCCTTTTTTACACCCAGCTCTTCAATGGCAGCAAGAACGCTGTCGGGAGCAGGTTTCTTTCGCACTCCTGCTCTTTCCCCTACGGCTACCTGAGTGTATTTTCCGAATATCTCTTTGCAAAGACTCTTTACTGCTCCGTCAAATTTGTTTGAAACAACTCCAACCTTTACTTGTCTTTCTTTCAGAGCCTTTAAAAGCTCCTCTATTCCCTCGTAAGGCGCTGTTTTGTTTCGCATATTCTTTGCATAGCATTCTTTAAACTGAGCCTCTATTTTATCATAAAGTTCTGCGCTTTCGCCTGGCAGCGAACGCTCCACAAGCTTTCGCACTCCGTTGCCTACAAAACGTCTTGTTTCATCCTTAGTCTGCTCTTTATATCCGTTTTTTACAAGCACCTTATTCATACTCTCATTTAAATCGTCCAGTGTATTGAGAAGCGTGCCATCCAAATCAAATAATATGGCTTTATACATCTTTATCCCCCTTTTCTCGACTTCTATTATATCCCATTTGTCAATATATCGATAAAATTTTTGTGGAAATAGACAGCACAGAGTGATATAATATCATTTGCTGAAAATATATTCAAACGGAGTTTTTTTAATGGATAACACACAAATTCAAAACAGCTTCAAAAAGGGGCTCAAGGACGGTTTGCCTATCGGATTAGGTTATTTTTCCGTTTCCTTTACCTTTGGCATGATGGCTGTATCGGCAGGCATTCCCGTGTGGGCAGCCGTGCTTATTTCAATGACAAACCTCACCTCGGCTGGACAGTTTGCAGGACTCTCAATTATCGCCGGAGCCGGTTCCCTTGTGGAAATGGCAATGACACAGCTTGTTATTAATGCAAGATACTCCCTTATGTCACTTACTCTTTCACAAAAAATGGAGAAACACTTTTCCGTTCCCAAACGATTAATTGCCGCATTCAGCAATACAGATGAAATCTTTGCCGTTGCGGTAAATCAGGGTAAAGAGATAGGCGCAAAATATTATTCCGGTCTTTCCATTATCCCCTATGCCGGCTGGACTTTAGGAACATTTTTCGGAGCTGTGGCAGGCGGCTTCCTCCCTCCGGTGGTAAACGACGCTTTAGGTCTTGCCATATATGCAATGTTCATTGCCATAATCATTCCTCCCGCAAAGAAAAGCGCACCCATCAGGCTTGTAATTTTTGCCGCTGTGATTTTAAGCTGTCTTTTCTATTTTGTACCTTTCCTTAAAAATGTTTCAAGCGGATTTTCAATTATCATATGCGCTGTTGCAGCAAGCATCATAGCCGCAATTGTAAATCCCGTAAACGACGATGAACCCGAAACAGAACAGGAGGCGAATGAATAATGACAACCTCCTCACTTCTTATTTACATAGCAGTTATGGCAGGGGTCACATATCTTATAAGAGCAATTCCCCTTGCGGTATTCAGAAAGAAAATTAAAAGCAGATTTATTAAATCATTCCTCTTTTATATTCCTTATGCGGTACTTGCGGCAATGACGTTCCCGGCAATATTCTTCGGAGCCGGAGAAGGCATATCAGCAATAATAAGCGCAAGCTTCGGCGTTGTTATTGCATTAGTATTGGCAATGTTTGAAAAGAGCCTGCTCACCGTTGCACTTTGCTCCTGTGCGGGAGTTCTTGTATTAAGGCTTATTCTTGACAATTTCATATTCTGATTCTATTTAAACATAAACCCGGTTTCTGCTAAAAAGCAAAAACCGGGTTTTATTTGTTACTATGTGTTTTTAATTAAAACGCAAATGTCTTTATGAGGAAATATGCGATAACTACTATACCGAGAACTATGCGGTAATAACCGAACACCTTGAAGTCGTGCTTCTTAACAAAGTTTACAAGGAACTTAATTGCAAAGAGTGAAACAACAAAAGCAACTACCATTCCGAGAATAAGTGTTATCCATTCGTTTGAAGTAAAGAGAGCAAGACCTGCTTCACTCTGCTCCACAGCATATTTGCCTATCTTAAGAGCGCTTGCACCAAGCATTACAGGAACTGCAAGGAAGAAAGAGAACTCAGCGGCAACAGCTCTTGAGCATCCAAGGAATACGGCACCGAGGATTGTTGAACCGGAACGTGATGTACCGGGAATAAGAGCAAGCACCTGGAATGCACCGATAAGAAGAGCAGTCTTATAGCTAATGGCGTCAAAATTTTTGATTTTGGGAGTTTTGGGATTATTCTCAAGAAGTATGAAGAGAATACCGTAAAGGATAAGTGTAATTGCAACGGTGATGTAATTATAAAGCTTTTCCTCAAGGAAATCATCAAAGAGAACACCGATTATTCCGGCAGGGACAACGGCTACAATAACTTTAAGCCAAAGTGAAATTGTTTCAGGCTTAAAGATTGCCCACTGTTTGGCAAAAAATCCTGCGTTTGGATTTTCTTTGATATAATTTCTTCTGTGAGTTATGGAAAAAGGATTGAGTTTACTGAAATAGAGAACAACAACTGCAAGAATAGAGCCGAACTGAATAACAACGAGGAACATCTCCCAGAAGCTGTCGGAAACATTGAGCTTTAAAAACTCATTTGCCAAAATCATATGTCCCGTACTGCTTATGGGAAGCCATTCGGTTATACCCTGAATTATTCCGAGAATTATGGTTTTAATTATCTCGATTATTTCCATTTACTATGCCTCCTGATTTTTATAACTGAATTGATTTTATCATATAGTGACCAGATAAACAATAATTTTAAGGAGATTTTAATGTTACAAATTGGGAACAATAAGACTAAAATAATTTTAATACTTAAATTTTACTTGCCAATACGGTAATCATATATTATAATATATGGGAATTGTGCTGTGTTTTATTCGGCACAAACCGTTGGAATCGTGTCCAGTTGGTCATGCGGTGTGTGGGTTCTGTGCGGCAACACGCCGTGAACCATGTCAGGCGGGGAACCGAGCAGCATTAAGCGGTTAGCGTTGTGCGCCACAGTTTCGCCTGCACACCGTGTGACCAAAGGGACAGGGTTCTTTTTTTCTGTCTTGATTTTTACTAAGGGAGGGTTTAATTTTGTATCAGGTACTGTACAGAAAATGGCGTCCTAAAGTCTTTTCCGACGTTGTGGGTCAGCCTCATATCACATCCACCCTTACAAATGAACTTAAAGCGGGCAGACTTGCCCATGCGTATCTTTTTACAGGTTCCAGAGGAACAGGTAAAACCACATGTGCAAAAATTCTCGCAAAAGCAGTAAACTGTCTTAATCCCATAGACGGAAATCCCTGCAACGAATGTGAAATCTGCAAAGGGATTGATGCCGGCTCTATTCTCGACGTTGTGGAAATAGACGCAGCCAGCAACAACGGCGTTGACAACATCAGAGATTTGAGAGAAGAGACGAACTTTACTCCCTCAAAGGCAAAATACAGAGTATATATAATAGATGAGGTTCACATGCTTTCAATCGGAGCTTTCAACGCTCTGCTGAAAACTCTGGAAGAGCCTCCCGAATATGTAATGTTCATCCTTGCAACTACGGAAGTGCATAAGCTTCCCGCCACTATTCTTTCAAGGTGCCAGCGATTCGATTTTCGCCGAATAGCTCCTGAAGATATAACAGGCAGACTTAAATATATAGCAGAAGAGGAAAACATAAGTCTCACTGACGACGGTGCAATGCTCATTGCCAGAATTGCTGACGGCGGTATGCGTGACGCTCTTTCCCTGCTCGACCAGTGCGCCGGGGAAAACAAAGAGGTCAACGCCGAAACGGTGCGCAAATCAGCAGGACTTGCAGGAAGAGATTATCTCTTTGCTGTTTCCGACGCTGTAATAAACCATGACTGCAAAAAGGTTCTTGAAATAATCGACTCGCTCCACAACAGTTCCTGCGATATGGAACGGCTGTGCACAGAGCTTACAGAGCATTTCAGAAACTTTATGATATGCAAAACCATGCCGTCGCCTTCAGAGCTTATAATCTGCACAGATGATGAGCTGAGCCGCATAAAAGATGAAGCTTCACGCTTTACCCTTGAACAGATACTTTTTGCTCTCGATCTTTTGCAGAAAGCCCTAGAGAGCCTGAGAAACGGAGCAGACAGACGCATAAAAATGGAGATGACTCTCATAAAGCTCTGTTCACCGAAACTCAGCGAAAGTACTGAGGCGATTCTCGAAAGAATATCAGTACTCGAAAATATGATTAAAAACGGTGCAGTATTATCAGCTGCCGCTCCTTCCGCTCCCGCAGCTCAGCCTGTGACGGAAACAAAAGCAGAACCGGTCATAAAGACACTTGTTCAAGCTCCTAAAGCTACCGATTCTCAGGATGAATTGCCACCTTGGGATGTGGAACCGGCTCTGGCAAACAATGCACCGGTACAGGAGACTGTTGAAAGAGAACCAGTTCAGGCTCAGACTGAGCCAGCTTCTGCTCCTGTTCCAGAAGCTCCTACACCAAAAGCAGAACCTAATGTCTCCATTACCGCTTCAAATGGTGATTCAAACTTTAATATGTGGCCGGAAGTTCTTGCAGAGCTCAGCAAAACCGACAAACCTCTTGTTGGAATTTTAAACGGCTCATCTGCATTTATAAGAGACGGAAACCGTTTGCTTATAAAATCACCTAATCCTGTACTTTCGGCTTTCCTTAAAAAGGACAATCATGTGGCTATGATTAATCAGGCTGTAATTCAGGTTACGGGACAAAAATACAGACTCGGCGTTTACCGTGCTCCCGATACAGGAGCCGCAGCGCCTAAAAAAGATCCCCTTGCGGATCTCATAAAAAAAATAGATGAAACCGATGTTCCATTTTCGGTTAAGTGAATTAAACGGAGGAAACAATAATGAAAGCAAGAATACCCGGACAGAGCAATATGTCACAGGCAAACATGATGAAAAAGATCCAGGAAATGCAGAACGAAATGGCAAGAGTTCAGCAAGAAGTTGAAGAGGCTGAATACTATGCTACTGTCGGCGGCGGAACTGTTTCCGTTACAGTAAACGGCAAACATGAAGTTCAGAAAATTGACATCAAGCCCGACGTTGTAGATCCCGAAGATATCGAAATGCTTGAAGACCTTATTACAGCTGCATTTAATGAAGCTATCCGCAAGGCTAACGATACAATGGAAAACGAAATGAACAAGGTTACAGGCGGACTTAATATTCCCGGAATGCCCGGAGGTCTGTTTTAATGGGCTATGATATTGCTCCCCTTGCAAAGCTTATTGAGCAGTTTGAGCGTATGCCCGGTGTAGGCAAAAAAAGCGCACAGAGAATGGCTTTCTATGTGCTAAATCTCCCTGACCAGAAGGCTGAGGAGTTTGCCGATGCCATTACTCAGGCACATAAAAAGATACGCAAATGCTCTGTATGCTGTAATCTCGCAGACGGAGAAAAGTGCTCAATATGTGCAAGTGAAACAAGAGACAAGGGCGTAATCTGCGTTGTTGAAGATCCAAGAGATGTAATAGCCATTGAGCGCACCCATGAGTACAAAGGTACATACCATGTGCTCCACGGCGCAATTTCTCCTATGAACGGCGTAGGTCCAGATCAGCTCACTATTAAAGAGCTGCTTAAAAGGATTGACGACAGCGTAAGGGAAATTATCCTTGCCACTAACCCCACTATTGAAGGTGAAGCTACGGCAATGTACATTTCAAAACTTTTAAAGCCTCTCGGCGTTACAGTAAGCCGTCTTGCCTATGGTGTTCCCGTAGGTGCTGACCTTGAATATGCCGACGAAGTAACTCTTTCAAGGGCAATTGAAGGCAGACGCATATTATAATATTTGCCAAAAGACGGTTTTAGACTTGATTTTTAAAATCTTTGTGATATAATTTCTATCCACATAAAACAAAAAGGAGTGAAAGGCTTTGGCATCAAGTGAATTACAGACAGTTGCAAATAACAAAAAAGCCTTTCATGACTATTTTGTTATTGAAAGCCTTGAAGCCGGTATTGAGCTTTTCGGCACTGAGGTTAAATCTGTAAGAAACGGCAGAATCAACCTTAAAGATGCATGGTGCTCAATAGACGGCGGTGAAATATTTGTAAGAGGTATGCATATAAGCCCTTATGACCACGGAAACATCTTTAACCGTGATCCCTTAAGAGTGCGAAAGCTACTATTACACAAGCGTGAAATCAATCGCCTTTACGGACTTATGAAGCAGCAGGGATATACCCTTATCCCACTGTCTGCATATTTTAAAAAGGGCAGACTCAAAATACAGGTAGGTCTGTGTAAGGGTAAGAAAAATTACGACAAAAGAGAAGATATGGCAAGAAAAAGCGCAAAGCGTGATATGGAACGTGCCGTTAAGGAGCGCATGGGTTAACTCCCCTGCCATTCTCTTTAAATAACATGGGGATGAAAGGATTTCGACGGGGATTCTGAACCATGATAAGCGAGCAGCGGTGCGGGACCGCTATAAAATCCGCAACTTTTAAAAATAAACGACAAAAACGTTTCTTTACAGGCTGCCTAATTAGGCGCCCGTTCTTACCGAAAGTACTGCGATTCGGATAAGAACGTCGATTAGCAGTGAACGTGAACAGCCCCATACCTCTAAGGCTGTCATGACTCAGAGGCTGCCAAAGCTTTAAGCCTGCCTTTCGGCGTGAAGCTGCGGGAGATTTAAAAGAAAGGATACGCTCGTAGAAAGTTGTGGCAAGGGGTTTTCGGACGCGGTTTCGATTACCGCCATCTCCACCAAAGCAAAAGACCACCTGTTTTTCTCAGGTGGTCTTTTTGTATGCAGCAAAGCTTTACCTTTTAGGTTCTGATTTTCAAATTCTGAAAACATTAAGTTTTCTATTTTCTGTTTCTATAAACAACAGGAGAAACGCCCTCTTTGGAACGAAAAAATTTTGAGAAATGGTTTCTGTCAACGAAATTAAGCTTCACAGCAATTTCATCAATGGACATTTCTGTTTCTGAAAGCATTGTTTTGGCAATGCTCAGCCTTTTATCCTGGTAATACTGATAAGGCGTGCACGAAAAGTTTTTTCTAAAAATTTCTTTAAGCTTTGACGATGAAATAAAAAACGTTTTACTCAATTTATCAGCGTCAAATTTTTCTTGGATATGCGTCACAATATAACGAGCTATTCTTTCATCAAGAGCATTTTCCTGCACCGCATCATCCATTTTAACATGCTGAGCGTTTTTCAGCATTATAAAAATCTCATGAATAATAAGGCTTATTCTATCCTTCTGTCTTTCATAATCGCTGCCTTTGAGAATTTCATCGATAAGCTTCAGTTGAGGACAGATATCGCACCTTGCAACAACAGGCTTTTGATTGTCAAAATAGATGTTATACAGCCCTTCTATCAGCGCTCCGCAGCTGTTAACCCAAATCATCGAATGCGGGTCTTGAAAGTCGGATGATACCTTTATGTATATTCCGGCAGGTGCAACATAGCAATCACCTTGAGAAAGAGTATACGAGCTATCTTTTGTTTCAAGCTTCATGGTTCCGGAAAGAACGTATGCAAACACTACTGTTGTACTTTTATCCCTTGTTATGGAATATGAGGGGTCAGGATGTAATACACCCGCAGCCTTTATATAACAGAAATTATCGTTTTCGGTATGCTCGTTCAATATAACACTTTCGTTGAAAAAAGGCATAAAATCATCCCGCTATATATCATATATAATATTTGCATCTGCTTTTTAATTTTATACAAATAAAAAAATGAAGTCAATAAAATATTATAACACCGTTTAAAATTAATCAAAAAGTACATAAAACCTGCCGCTTTTTACCTATAAGGCAAAAATAAAACATGATAGAATTAACGCATACAGATAACATTAATTCTCTGATAAAAAGGAGCTGTTTTTATGTACAGGAAAGAACACCCGCGTCCACAGTTTGTAAGAAGCGATTGGGAAAATCTTAACGGAAAATGGGAATTCACAATCGAAAATGCTCAAAATCAAGTTGACTTTGCTAAAACAGAGAAATTTTCTTTGGAAATTGAAGTTCCATTTTGTCCCGAAAGTAAATTGTCGGGAATAGAACACAAAGATTTTATGAATTCCGTTTGGTATCGCAGAAGCATTGATATTGCTCAGAAAAGATTAAATGACAGAGTACTCATTCATTTCGGCGCAGTTGATTACACCGCAATTTTGTACATCAACGGTCAAAAAGTCGGAAGCCACAGCGGTGGTTACTCATCTTTCTCATTCGACATTACCGATTATTTAACACCGGGAAAAAATATTGTCGTTGTTAACGCTCTTGACGATACACGATCAAAACTCATACCGACAGGCAAGCAGTCAGAAAAAGAAAACAGCTGGGGCTGCTACTATACCAGAACAACGGGAATCTGGCAGACAGTTTGGCTTGAATTTGTTCCGAATCATTACATAAGCAATGTTCGTATAACTCCCGACATTGATAAAAAGTGTGTTAATTTGTCAGGAAGCTTAAACCAAGTAGTCGACGGAGAAATCAAAGTCACAGTTTCGCTCAATGAAGAAGTTATAAAAGAAAAATACAGCAACATTTCGGGCAACAGTTTCGAAATGTCTTTGAGCTTTGATAAAATATCTCTTTGGGAGCCGTCAAATCCCGTTCTTTACGATTTGACATTTGAGCTCAACGCAAATGACTGCACAGATAAGGCGTCATCATACTTCGGATTCAGAAAAGTTTCATTTGACGGAAAAACATTTTGTCTCAACAACAAAACGCTGTTTTTGAGCCAGGTTCTTGACCAGGGCTTTTATCCCGACGGGATCTACACTGCACCATCTGACGAAGACTTAGAAAAGGATATTGATTTGTCTCTTTCCCTCGGCTTCAACGGAGCAAGACTCCACGAAAAAGTGTTTGAGGAACGCTTCCTCTATCACTGCGATAAAAAAGGATATCTCGTCTGGGGAGAGTATCCGAACTGGGGAATTCCTTTCAGAACCTCAAACAAAAAAGGCGTTGAAAATTTCATCCGAGAATGGAAAGAAGTGCTTGAAAGAGATTATAATCACCCTTCAATCATCGGATGGTGTCCTTTGAACGAAGCATGGAAAAAATCGGAACAATCGTGTGATTTTGAAAGTCAAAAAGAAATATATGATTTAACAAAATCATACGACCACACCAGACCTGTTATAGGAAGCAGCGGCGGTGATATGTACATTTCTGACATTGAGGACGTACACAATTACAGCCACGACATTGAGAAATTCAAAAAAGTCATCACCAGCCATCCTAATACTACAGGCATATCAATTTATAAATCCCTGAGACGCCTTTTCGGCGACAAGCTGATGACAAAGCGAGAACTTAAAAAGCTTCCGCTTTACATTTCAGAATTCGGCGGAATGTCTTATAACACATCGGGCGAAGATGCTTGGGGATATAATTCTACATTTGAAACTGAAAAGGATCTTGTTAAAAAATACTGCGATTTAGTGAATACTGTATACGCTACCGACGCTTTCGGCTTCTGCTACACTCAGCTTTACGATGTCGAGCAGGAGCAAAACGGATTGTTCACATACGACAGAAAGTGTAAACTTTCAAAAGAAGCAGTTGAGCAGATAAAAAAGGCAAATCAAAGAAAAATGTAAAAAGCATAAAAGCTTTTTTGACAATTGTGATAAAACACATCAAAAGCATTCGCAAGCAAAAAAGCATTGGACTTTTAATGACACCATATAAAAAAGCAATTTAAAATACACTTTCACGAAAAAAGCTCAAGTGATTTCGGTAAAATGAAATTACTTGAGCTTTTATTTTTAAGCCAAATTTATGCATTCCCGCAGTTACTGGTTTAATTGCATTGAACAAGATATTTCATGTAGCTTGTATATTATTTTTGATTTATATATGATACAATAAACCAAAGGCGGTGACATTATGAAGAGAAAAAACAAAAATCCATATATACGAGACTATAGACCACCAGATTCAGCAAAGATGCTGCCCTGGGATTTCGTTATGTTATATGTAATACTTCCTGTTTATTCTATTGTTTCCATTGTACTCCTCTCTTATTGCAGTGTTTTTATAGAAGAAGAAAAAAATTTAAGATCAGGTTTATTATGTTTAGGTGCTTTTATTTTAATCTCAGTTATACTGCAGGTAATCGACTACTTCTTCTATAAAAAAACAATTAACGTAGAACTGGAACGATATAACTTTGATACATCTGATATTGAAGAACTTGAGATGTATGAATTTTATTATGCTGATGGTTCATCTCTTAAATTTGACAAAAATGGTATGTACATAAATGATGAATTGTTTTATTACAGTGATATGAGCAAATTGGTTTTGACAAGTAACTACCGTAGGAGAATAGGAATATATATACAATTTTATGTATCAGAGGAGCAATGTATTGCTCTTTCTCTTGACGAAAGACTGACTCTTAAAATACTGGAAAGTCTGAATATTCAACTGGATAACATGAATGTTCTGGAATATATTCTTTCTAACAAAAGAAAAGCCTTTGAACAAATATATCGCAAAGGCGTAAAGTTTTGTAATCAGTAAAAAGTAAATTCTTTTTCAAAAAACTCTGCAGATCCAAAGCGGTCTCGCAGAGTTTTTTACATCAAAAATTTATTGTAATACGATAAATTTTTATTGACATACTAAAAGCACAGTGCTATACTGTAACCACAAAAGCAAAGGAGGAAACTTTATGTTTAAACAATCACTGTCAAAACAGCTTAAGGCTGTAATAATCGGAATGGCTGTTTGCGGAGCGCTCATTTACTTTTGGGCATTTCCAACTATTGGCCATATGATAGTGCAAAGTTATCCCGAAAACCAAAGCTATTATTACCCTTGGCTCATCTTCCTATGGATTTCAGGAATCCCCTGCTATCTTGTTCTGTGCCTCATGTGGCAGATAGCAAAAAGTATTGCCAAAAATAAAGCTTTTTCTTACGAGAATTCAAAACGCTTCAGAAAAATTTCTGTCCTTGCTATTTCAGACACAATATTCTTTTTTGTCGGCAATATAATTCTTCTGCTTATGAACATGAATCATCCCAGCATAGTTCTTTGCTCAATGGGAGTTGTTTTTGCAGGAATTACAATAGCAGTTATCTCTAAAGCTTTCGCCCATCTGGCAAATCAAGCAGCACAGCTTCAGGAACAAAGCGATTTAACCATATAAGGAGAAACCCATGGAAGATGAAATCATTTTTAACATTGACGTTATGCTGGCAAAACGTAAAATGAGCGTAACTGAGCTTTCGCAAAAAGTAGGTATAACAATGGCCAATATATCCATTTTGAAAAATGGAAAAGCCAAAGCTCTTAAAATATCCACTTTATGTAAACTCTGCTCCGCTCTTGACTGTCAGCCCGGCGACATTCTGGAATATCGTCCCGCTTCAAAAGACTCAAAAGAGGTATGATCTATGAAAAAATACAGATTCTCTATAATATTGATATCTGTTCTGCTGCTCTTTGCCCTCGCCGGATGTACAACCAACGCCGGTGAAGAATATAAAGAAATTACCGGAATAGATTTATCGGATTACAAGCCCCTTTCAGTATACGATACCCACGGAGGATTTCATGGCGACGGGCTGAAATGTGAAATATATGACTGCTCAAACACAGATATTGAAAATATTATAAAAAGCAGTCATGTCTGGAAGCAATTACCCTTTTCTACTAATGCAGAAACTTTGTTATATGAAACAATAGGAGAGAATAAAGCCGACAGCGGAAAAACTTTTGTCCCAGAGATAAAAAACGGCTTCTATACTTTTTATGACAGGCACGCCGAGGCCCAAAATCCACGTGATGATACAAAGATATTCGACAGAGGTTCTTTCAATTTATCACTTGCAGTATATGATGTCGATAATCAAATGCTGTATTATCTTGAACTTGACACATAAAGTAGATTAAAGAAATCCATTGCCAAATTTGCAATGGATTTCTTTATTATCAGGGGTTTTTCACCTGAATTTCGGTATGTATACGTTTTGTAGCATGGGTATCTTTGTGAAACTTTTCTATAATACAAAAAACTTAATTGTACATTATTTCAGTTGATTTTAATGAATAAAGATAATACTATAAAATTACAAACAGAAAAATAAATTTGTTTAACCAGCTTTATGTGAATAAAAATTTAAAATCCCAAAGGAGGAGATTATCAAAAAATATTAAAAACAGCAGCTCAGCTGAATGTAAGGAGATGAAAATTATGAACAATAAAAAATTCAAATCATTTTTAGTAAGCGGTTGGATTTTGGCAGCGTTGCTGATTATCGAGGATTTATTTCTGATTTACTGTGCTGTTTTAAATATTTTTTTCTATGAACCTCACATCAATAAAATGCTTACATGTATTTTAGTTTTTGCCCCTTTTATAATCACCTTTATTTACTCTTTGCTATCGTTTTTTGAAAAAAGCAAAGACCGTTCCAAAACACTTATTTTGGGAATAATTGTTTTAATAACATCTGTAACAGGATTTTGGATATTTTTCCCGATATTAAGTTACATCTCTGCGTTTATCGCCTTTACGGGAATCATATTGGCTATTCACGGCTTAATCAAATCCAAAATAACATTTACCTATGGAATTATTTGTATAAACATTGTTTACTTTGCTTTTCTTATCGGCGAATATATAATTATTTTCGCTAACGTCGGATATGCTCCCAGTGGATTACATATATCGGAAATCACGCTGGCAGCCACATTAATTACCATTATCTGTACATTTATCATCGCAGATTTGGTTTGTACGGCAAAACATCAAAATACCAAGGCTACTCTTGAAAATCAAAATAAAGCATAAAACAAAAGTTTTATAATCATATTTAAAATTGACTATTATACATTATTTCAGTTGATTTTAAAGAATAAAACAATACTATAAATTTACAAATTAGGAATAGTTTTACGTAATAGCATTTTGTAAACACAAACACTTTAAAAATCCAGCAGGGTGGTGATTATCAGAGAATGAGTAGAAAATAAAAATTTAATAAGGAGATGAAAACAATGAAAAACCTAAAGTTTGAGTCTTTTTTTAGCAAAGGCTGGTTCCTGACAGCATTGCTCATAATTGAGGAACTGTTTCTGATAATAGCCGCTGTGTTTTTCTCAGAAGAAATCAATGAAATATTTGTAGGTGTTTTGGTTTGCGTACCGTCTATAATCACTTTCATTTACTATTTGATGTCTGTTTTTGAAAAAAGCAAAAGCCGTTCTCAAACAGTCTATGCGGGAATAACAGGCATTATAATATCTTTTGCTGCAATCGCATTATTTTCATTTCTCCCGATTGGACTTTATATTTTAGTGATAATTGGCGTTATAGGAATCATTTTGGCTATCCATGGTTTTATTACAGATAAAAAAACTTCTGCTTATGGTATTCTCTGCATTAATGCAGTCTATTTTTCCTTTACGTTTTTTATATATGCTATGCTTTCTTCACACGCACGGGATGGCGCCAAAGACGCTATCTACACAATTGTATTTCTCCCTGTTCTATGCGCCTTTATTATTGCTGATTTGGTTTCTGCGGCAAAACGTCAAACAGCAAAGGATTTTCTTGAATCAAAAGACGAAATGTAAAAGTAAAATCTCGTAAGATATGTTAAAGGGACTTTGGATAAATAAAAGTCCCTTTTGTTTTATATACATTAACAAGGGCTTCCTGCAAATACAGGAAGCCCCTTTTCAGCTTTCAATATTCAGCTTTTATTAAACTGATTATTTCTGCCAATCCCAGTTGTAGAAACGTACCTTTACGATATCTTCAACTGTGTTGCCGTTAACGTCAGTAACAGTAACCTTTACCCAGCAGGAACGAGCTCCGATGCCCTTACCGTTGGGCTTAACTGTAACTGTACCGTCGCCGTTGTCAACGATATCAGCTTCGGGATTCTCAACAGACCAGTTGGCAAGTTCCCATTTAACGCTTGCTATATCATCGCTATTTACACTAATGCCGAGTACAGTTGACTGGCTCTTATATGTCTTATACCAAGGAACCTTTACATAAGCAACATCGCCGTCAACAACCTGACCGTTCTGTGTAATCTGTACATCTGTTACCTTATTATAAGGATTAAGTGCATCAATTGCATTTCTAAGAGCCTGTGCTATATCGTCAACATAACCCTGATCGCTTACATCAAGTTCTCTATCGATGTTTTCAGCCTCAACAAGTGCTGCCTTCATAACATCAATTGAAACATTTGTGTACTTGTCGGAAAGATTTGTTCCAAGAAGTGCCTTAGCTTCTTCTATAAACTTATCAAGCTCTGTGTAATCAGCACTCTGAAGTGAAAGCTTAAAGTTGTTGAGCTTATCAGCTGCTGCAATTACATCTTCCTGCTTTGTAATATCAGGATTGGAATCACGAAGAGCCTTTGCTTCAGCAAGGAGAGCCTCAAAAGCCTGTCTGGATGCGAGTGTATACTCGTTGTATCCAGGAGCTGCTATCTTGGCTTCTGCTGCTGCAATAGCTTTAAGGAGCTCAGTAAGATCAGCGTCTTTATAAACAAGCTCTACCTCAAGTGCTTTAACAGCATTATCAACAGTAGCCTGCTCTTTTATTGTAAGATTCTGGTTCTCAAGAAGAGCATTTGCTGAAATAATTGCTGCCATAAGCTTCTCAAGAGAAACGTCTGTATAAAGTCCGCTTGCCTGAGCTTTTTCATAGTCAAGGTTTGCCTTTACGACTGCTGCCTCAAGTGCACTGTAATCTGCACCCTTAAGGGTGAGCTCCATTGCATTAAGAGCTGCAGCCTTTGCATTTACAGCCTCCTGCTCTGTAACGTTGGGCTTACGGTCAACCATAGCCTGAGCATCGTCACGAGCTGCTTTGAGAGCTGCAATAGATTCTTCTGTGTAATCAGTGATATCCTCTGCTGCAAGCTTCTCATCTGCTGCTGCGATTGCTGCTATAAGAGCTTCAAGGTTTGCATCTTTGTATCCGCTGTCACCGGGCATTGCGTTGACAAGAGCATCAGTTGCATCCTCAACTACCTTCTGATCTTTAATTGTAAGATCACGGTCAACTGCATTTGCAGCATCAAGAGCATCCTTTACTTTCTGAATTGCTTCAGGAGTGTAGAGCTTCTCAGTTTCAGGATCTGCAAGGAACTCTTCAGCAGCTTTGATGGCTGCATCAAGCTCGGTATAATCAGCCTTTTTGAGCTGAAGTTTTACAGCTTCAAGATCTGTAACTGCTTTATTGATGATTTCCTGATTATCAACGTCACCGCCGTAAGTTGTAAGAACTTCGCGTGCTTTTTTGATTGCCTCTGAGAGAGCTGCTTTGGACTCGTCTGTATACTCATCGCCGGCTTCGTTGAGAGCCTTCTGAGCTGCTTCTATAGCAGCTTCAAGAGCTGCTGTATCAGCTGCTTTCTTTTCAAGCTGTACAGAGTTGAGTGTCTTTACAGCGTCATCAACCTTTGACTGTTCCTTAATTGAATAAGTACGGTCCACTTCCTTTGCAACACCAATGGCTGCCTCAAGGCGTGCCATTGAAGCTTCTGTGTACTTACCTGATTCTCTTGCATTTGCAAGTTCAGTCTCACGTGCTTCAATAGCGGCATCAAGTGCAGAGTAATCTGCATCTTTAAGAACAAGATGTGTTGCTGCTACAAGTGCAGCTCTTGCATCATCAATTACGTTCTGCTGATCAACGGTAAGTTCACGGCTTACACCCTTTGCAGCTGCAAGAGCATCTTTGAGAGCCTGAACAGAAGCATCTGTGAAATCAGCTATATCAGAACGCTTAAGCTCTGCTTCAGCAGCAGCGATTGCAGCGTCAAGCTTTGTATAATCAGCGCCTTTAAGGGTAAGACCTGCAAGAGCATCTGTGATAGCCTTTGTTGCTGCATCGATTGTTTCCTGATAAGTGATATCCTTATCTCTTTCAACATTTGCGGAAGCAAGATATGCATCCTCAAGAGCCTTTACTGAAATTGCAGTATAATTCTGAATTTCAGAGGACTCGAGCTTTGTTTTAGCAAGTGAAACTGCTACGTCAAAAGCCTCATAGTTAGCCGGAAGCTTTTTAAGACCGTTAATAGCTGCAAGAAGATTTCTTGCCTGCTCTGTTACCTTAGCCTGCTCTGTTACAGGAAGTCTATTTTCAGGCTTAAGAGCTTCTTTAGCTTCATCAGCAAGAGCCTTAACGGCTGCAAAATCATCAGCATCAAAATATGCCGGATTAAGATTATTAAAAGCATTTACAGCACTCTGAAGCAATGTATAATTTGCAAACTTAACAAGTCCTGCAACTGCATCAGCGAGCTCGGAAGCTGCTTTGTCTATCTGAGCCTGCTGACGTACGTCGAGGTCAGCGGGAACCTGAAGAGCTGCATCATACTTCTCTCTGAGAAGAGCAAGTGACTCAACTGTATAGGTTTCGTCAACCTTTTCGTTGTCAAGGATTGCCTTTGCATCTGCTTTAGCAGCATCAAGTGCTGTGTAATTAGCACTCTGATATTCAAGGGCATCAACAGCAAGCTGAAGAGCCTGTGCATAGTTATCAATTACGCTCTGCTGAGCTATAACATCACCGGCAACTGTCTGAGCGTTAGCAAGTGCATTTACTACATCGCCCCATGTTGCTTCGGTATAATATTCAGCATCAGCTTCTGCTGCCTTAGCTGCTGCTATTGCAGAGTTAAGGGCACGCTTATCAAGAACTGTAACGGTAAGAGGAATATCCCATGTATAATGAGTCTGTCCGCCACTTCCGGTACTTCTACCATCATAATTTACCTGAAGAGCAGTATCATAAACTTTTCCGCCATCGGCTACAAAGTTTACAGTAATAACAGCGCTTCTCCAATCATTTCCTCCAAAAAGAGTACCGGGAAGCGGTCCAATGTAATTATCCCAATCAACAGTAAAAGATTTACCTATTGCAGTTGCAAGGGTTTGCGGATGTGATTCATCACGTGTATAAATCCAACCGTAGTTAACACCCTGATTTTTTCTTGCATACATGTTAAATTGGAATCTGAAAGCCTGATCATCCTGAGTCTGGATAAATACAAAGTTCTGATAATCTGCTCTGAAAGAAACATAATGACCTGCGTCTACACCGTCCACATGATTACCGGCTGTCTGCTGAACCGGACCTGTAGGTTCAGCTGCAAAGGCTACGGGCATTACGGAAAACGCCATAACCAGTGCCAAAATTAAAGCAAGTATTCTCTTGCCTGAGAAAACTTTCTTAGCTTTCATTGTGTTTAAAACACCTCTTTCTGAGTCACTTAGACTCTCGGTAAAATCGTACCGGGATAAAACCCGGCACGATTTTAAGTTTTAACTTATGCCCATTCAAGAGCTGCGATTGCGTCATAGATTGCCATTTCAGCAGCGTCAACTTCTGCCTGTCTGTCAGCTGTGGGCTTTGAGTCAAGAAGAGTCTGTGCAGCAATAATAGCTGCCTCAACGCCGGAGAAATCTACATAATCGCTGGGATTATAAAGAGCTGCAATCTCAATGGCCATTTCGAGCATAGACGTATCTGCATAAGTTACATCGGGCTTCTCAAGACCTGCAATAGCATCAAGAACAGCCTGTGCATATGCTTCAACCTTTGCTTCCCAATCTTTATCTTCACGGGTTATTGTGTTCTTAGCTTCTTTGGCTGCATTAACTGCCTCGTTAAGAGCTGCGACAGATTCATCAGTGTAATTCTGAAGATCCTTCGGAACCTTTGCAAGTGCATCGTCAATTGCAGCAAAGTCAGCAGGAGCAAACTCAAGAGCTGCAACTGCATCATTGATATCCTTTGCAAGTTTGTCTACTTCAGCCTGATTACGGATGTCGTATTCACCAGCAAGGAAATCTTCTGCAGCAGCTATAGCTTTGGCAACCGCTGTGAAATCAAGATAGTCATCAGTATTGAGCATCTTAGCTGCATAAAGAGCTATGTTAAGCTGAGAAATATCTGCCGGAAGATAACGAAGAGCTGCAACTGCATCATTAAGTGCAGCAGCTGCTGCGTCAATCTTTCTCTGGTTTTCAGCTGTAAGCTCATAATTAGCTTCAAGCTCAGCCTTAGCTGCTCTGTAAGCAGCATCTGCCTTTGTGAAAGTTATCTCATCATATTCTGAGGGGTTAAGCTTTTCAAAAGCAGCTATCGCTTCTTCAAGAGCGTCAGTGTTTACATAAACCTTAGACTGTGCAACAACAAACATTCCTGCATTATCTGATGTAAATGTAAATACACCGTTTTCAAGTACTGCCTCAACAGGAGTAAGGGTTCCATCCTCTGCAACTGCAAATACTGCTGTATTCGCTGCAAACTGAGGAACAGAAATTCTTACAGTCTTTGAAGGAACTACTTCTGTATCGCCAGAGGTAAGAACAATGTCATAAAGACGGATTGCGCTGTATCCCTTGGCGAGAATTGCATCATAAATATCTCCGCTGACAAGTGATTTAACTGTCATAACGGTATCTGCGGGAAGAACGCCGCTGTCTGCACGCAGAGTAACACCTGTTGCAGCATCCTCAAAGAGGAAGTCGTTTTTAAGGATACTCAGCTGTGCCTCGGCATCTGTAAGAACAGAAAGATTGGAAACAAGTCGTTTCTGATCTGATGTAAGAGCATTGTAAGCATCTCTTGCAGCAACTATCTGTTCTTCCTTCTCAACGGTTACTTCACCAATTGCATCAATAAGGTCCTCAACTGCTTTTGCTGCTGCTTCATCTGCCTGCTGCTTCTGAAGAGCTGCAAATGTTGATTCTGCATTGGTAAGAACCGCATAGTTTGTTACAAGTGCCTTCTGAGCAGGAGTAAGCTTATCATAAGCTTCTCTTGCCTGAGCAATTGCAGCTTCGCTGTCGAGAGTTACTGTTCCGATTGCATTAATCTTATCAATAACTGCCTGTGCTGCTGCTTTATCACCCTGTTCAGTCTGAACAAGTTCGTCATAAGCTGCTCTTGCTGCAACAAGAACATCATAGTTTGTTACAAGAGCTTTCTGTGACTCGGTAAGCTCTGCATAAGCTGCTTCTGCTGCTTCAATAAGAGCTTTACTGTTAAGTGTAACCTTGCCGATTGCGTTAATCTTGGCAATTACAGATGCAGCTGCTGCTCCATCTTCCTGTTCAGCCTTAAGTTCTGCATAGCGTGCCTCAGCAGCTGTGAGAACTTCATAATTGCTTACGCTTGCCTTGAGTTCTTCATCAAGTGCATCATAAGCGGCACGGGCAAGATCAATTTTAATCTTGGATGTTGAAGTATATGTAACTTCGCCGATTGCGGCGATCTTATCTTCAACAGCCTTAATTATAACTGCGTTTTCCTTGGCTGCTTCCAAAGCTGCTTCAGCAGCAATGAGAACATCATAGTTTGTAACTAACTTCTTCTGACGAAGCTCAAGTGCATTATATGCATCACGTGCTTCCTTGATAGCTGCTTCACTGTCAACCGTTACCTTGCCGATTGCATTTATCTTTGCAACAACTGCATCAACGGCAGGATCATAATTTTCAAGTGAACGGATCTTTGCAACTGCAGCATTCAGTTTTGCAACTGTATCTTCTGTGATGTTTGCCTTTATCTCAGAATAGAACTGATCATATTCAATCTGAAGTGCGTAAACATCCGCAGCGTTATCCAATGTAAGGGAATCCGTTGCAGGTAAGGCGTTTACCTTTGCAGTAAATGCGTCTGCAACTGCCTTATAGAACTCTGCGTTTGCAAGCTCATTGAGCTTATCAAGCTGAGTTACTTCGGGATCTGTATCAGTTGCAGGAACAAGAACATCGTTTACTGATGCAAGCTGTTCGGCTGTAAAGCGTCCGGCTGCATTGAGAACATCTCTTATTGCATCCCAGTCAGCAGGATTCAAAGCAGTAACATCGTTATTGGGAATAAGTCTGTCAAGATTTGCAGCAAATTCCTCAAAAGTGATTGTACGTGCTACAAGAGTACCTTTCTGACCCTGTGCAAATACGTTTGTTCCGATAAGGTCTCCGACACCGAACTCGAAGAGAAGATTTACAACACCTTCTGCATCAGCTTTGAGATTCTGTGTAAATCTCTGGGGAGTTTGCTTAGTGGTCGGATCGTTAGGACCACCAAGAATAAGATCGTTGACCAAAGGTCTTGCAACTGAGCTTACTGTCTTTCCACCGGGAAGAGTAACGGCCCCGTCAAGTATTCCCCAAAGGTCGATTGGATCAACAACGCTTACGACCTTATAAGGTCCAGCCAGAAGTGGTCTGAGCTGTACATCGATTTTTGCAATTCCTGCTGCGTAACTCTTATTGAACCTAAGATCAAGTACTTCGTTGAGAAGATTTACAAGATTTGTAGGATTAAAGTTATCAGCAAAAGAATTAATAAGTCCTACCAGCATTTCAGGCTCTTTGTTGCGAATAGCTTCAAAAATACCTTCTACTGATGCTGGAGTTTTACCGTCACCCTTCTGAATGGTGATGAATACATCTGTAAGGAATCCGTACAGATCCTGACCGTTGAAATCCATCGCTTCAAGGGCGCTGCGTAAATCAGTTATAATATTATGCAGCTTTGTGGAATTACCCAAAATATCAAAAAGAGGACCTACATAGCTGCTGGCCAAATCATTTTTAACATCTTGAACTATTCCGTCTGCAATGCTGGGGATCGATACTCCCAAAGCAGCAAAATCCAGATTTCTTACAAGATTCTGAATATTAGGCTTGATTGCCGGAATAAGGTGTGCGATAACCTTTTCGGCAGTATTAATTGCATTGTCAACCTCAGTGGGCATGTATGCCTTAAGAGCGGCATGAGCTGCCTGCTCAACATTGTCAACACCCTGTGCTGAAGTTATCATATCAGTTGTAAACTCTGCACGCTGCTGCTTCATGTTTTCAGTACCCTTGTACAGGGTTGTGTAACGAACAGAAGCTGATGCGTTTACAAGTGAACCAGACATGATGTCATAAAGCTGTGCACCATTTGTGGTTGTTGTACCGCTGACGCTGAGTGTTCCACCGTGACCGGAGAAGAGATACTTAACGCCTGCATCCAGCAATGCACCGGAATTATTAAGGACGCATGTACGGTCTACAAGACCGAGACTTGCGGCCGCCTGATCAGGATCGTTTGTATAGATCTTGAACTTTCCGCCGAGCTCTAACTCAACGGATGCCAGTGTATGAAGCAGATCAATAAATGTTCTGTCAACACTGCTTCTTGTGACTATGGGATGATGGGAAGCTGCAAAAACAGTTTTACCGCTGTTAATTTCTGCTTTTGCCTGATCCACAACCCACTGGGTCATTTGGCCTTGACCGTCGGCTGCGACAGAATCGCTCATGACAACCTCAAAGCCATTACCCAAATCTGCGACATAAGAGGCTGAATTGGGATCCTGTTTGGATTCGCTGTAACCGAAATCCTTATAGATTTCCTCAAAAACAGACTTTGATACCGCAGTGAGTGTTCCACCCTCACGAACATCGTGCTCACCGGGAATTACATAAACAGGGATACCTTCTGCTTCAACTTCTGCAAGCTTATCAGCTACATAGTTATGTGAAGTCTTACTGCCGTTATTGGTTAAATCACCGGTTACAAGCAGTACATCAGCATTGCTGTTCTTGACCTTTGCAATAGCAGCGTCAAGCATAGCTGCGCTCTTGGAAAGCAAAAGTCCCTCTTTATCAGCAGCACCCGATTGATAACGGATGTCCGAGATAGTGGCAACTTTGATTGAATTGGCTTCTGCTGCGCCGGCAACAAATGCGGCCTGTATGCTTACAAGCAGTATTATTACCGCCAGAAGAACGCCAATCAATCGTTTGCTTTTCTTCAAATCATTGCACCTCCATTAAAATATTTATCTTTAAAGCGCCAATGCGCTGTAGATACATGTATATCATTAATATGTATATATGTATAAATAATATTTTCGTTATATTGGCTAAAAACATTATTTAAAAATGATAACTATTTGTGAATAAATAATAAACTTTTTTTGCTTTAAAGTCAATTGAATTAAAAAACAAAGATAATGTTTGTAGATTTTGTGCATTTAACTCATCGATGTTTATATATTTTAACAATGATTTTTTGTCGAAAAAAATTATTTCGCATTTTTTTATGCAAATCATCAAATTGAACGTATTATTTTAAGACTTTATGCGGCACATGCTACTAAAAAAATAAAAGTTTTATGTTGTAATAAAACAGCAAAATAAAAAAACGGATACAGTCTCATTCACTGTATCCGTTTAAATTTTGTTATTATAATATCAAAAAATATAGTCAGCTTTCGATGTCATCAGTAATAATACGCTCGAAATCTCCTCGGAGAGTTTTTAACAAATCCTCATTTGTTTTTATTTCAAAATCGGTGATTATACCGCCTCTTGCTCCATGCTGCACTTCATGAAAATCGCTGCCTGAGGTTCTGATTTTATAGCCATACTTTTCAGCCCACATCCTTGCAATATCATTTCTGGAATCATGTCCCAGATGTGCGTTGAATATCTCTATTCCCTCTACAATTCCCGGTTTTATAACAGTCATATGATCACGGAAAGGATGAGCCTGAACAACTATCAGACCGCTGCGTTTTGCCACTGCTGAGAACTTTCTTATTCCCATTTCCATCATATTTGGATGACGTCGCAGGAATTTTTCATTTATACCGTAAACTAGATAATCGTTGTCATTTTCATAAAAGCTTATTTCCATGCCTAAAATGATATTCAATCTGCCCTGTGCAGCCTTCTTTGCGGCATTATATCCTATAAGATAATCATCTACATACTCGTTCCATTTTCTTTTTTTTACAACAGGAAAAGTACGTTTACTCATGTGATCTGTTATAACCACGGTTGAATATCCGGCTTTTTCATAAATGTCTACAAGCTCTTCCCCGCAGATTTGAGCACATCTGCTCACTTCGCTTGTATGTGCATGGAGTTCGGTTTTGTACTTCACTTTAAATCACCTTTTTATATCGGTGAAAAGCACTTAAATCAAAGAACGATTTCTGCTGTTTTTGCTTCACTGCTTTTTCCGAAAGTTTCAAAAGCTGTGATAGAAACAGTATATTTTTCTCCTTTTTTAAGTCCGTTTTCACCTATAAAATCTTTAAGATTAATTCTGACCGTCTTTGAACGCTCATCGGGTACCCTCAGAAAGTCAGAAACGCAGGTAATAAACTCTTCTTTAACAGGATTTTCAGAGTCACCCTTATTAAACACTACTTTATTACCCAAATTGTCGGTAAATTCTAATTTATAAGTTTCCACAAGATCAGGATGAACCGCTGCCGGGAAAGAAAGCCACGTGCCGTTTTCATCATTTGTAACCTGAAGATTCCAGCCTTCATTCCATGTAGGAGCAACGCTTTCAGCTTCACGTTTTTCATCAGTGTACGTAAACTCATCCTCATTTACAGGAAGCTTTATAACCCACGGATCTTTAACTTCTTCACCAGTCAATACACTATAGCGTCTGATAGTTATTTTATCATTTTCAATTTCCATAATCAACTCAATAGGATTATCTGCGGAAAAGCTGTCATCTTCCTGCACAACATCACCCATACCTGAAGATACATATGAAAGGCACTGTGTATTCAATGCGGTATACTCTCCCTGCCATATGGAGCTTTCACTCATGAGTGATGCATGGGTATGACCGGAAATCGACACTACCTGAGGATATTGGCTGAAAAGCTCATTAAGATTTTCACATCCGCCGTCCTTATAGTTAACCGTTCCCTTGGGATTTGAATGAGTAATGACAAAAACAGGTTTGTTTGAATCCTCTTTTACTGCCATTTCTATCTGAGATTTGAGCCAGTCTATCTTCTTTTCATAAGCACTGTCATCCATATCGCCGCTTGTGGGACTGCATGCAATAAAGTGATAACCGTTAATTACCTTATGAGTCCATGGAGATGTCTCACCTGTATATTCCATAAACCTATTGCGCATTTTGGATTTGAAAGGTATTTCCCAGCAATCCACAAACATGGGCAGCCAGTAATCGTGATTTCCCATTATCATGGAAGTTATCGGTCGATTATCTTCGCCATATACGCTGTCAAATATTTTCTTGTAATTCTGATAAGCTTCTTCTGTTGCCTGGTCTGTAAAGTCTCCGGCATTTACAAGAACATCAACGTCTTTTTCTTTGAAAAGTTCAAGACCTTTACGGAGATATTCAGAATAAGCTTCCGAACTTCCCTCCTGCTGAAGCTGATTGTCGCTCATAATACCGACCTTGAGCACATCAGTTTCAACGTTGTACTTCTGTATTTCGGTTTCTTTCTCTCCACAGGAAGAAAAAGAAAACATCACGCCAAGAAGTACAGTTAAAATCAATACTGCCGAAACAATCTTCTTTTGCATTTTAAAATCATTCCTTTCACTTTCTTAAAAAGATTTGTTGATTTTAACACAGAATTAACATTGATGCAATAAGATTTTATGCTAAAAATCCGCAGCATAAAGCTGCGGATTGAATTGGATTTCTTAACTTTTAAAAATTAGGCTTATTCAGCGGCTGCTTCAAGCTTCTGTCTTTCAGCTAAAACACGGTTAACTTCTTCCATCTTAGCCTGATCAAGCTTATATTTCGTTGTAAAGATTATAAGTGAAGCAACTATCAATACAGCAGGTACAATAAACATCATACCTGTGATAGTGTTCTTAGACAAATCTGAATTGGCAGTTGCAAGAGAACCGTCATACTTTGAAAGACCTAAACCTGTAAACATAATGATTGTCTGAAGAGTATATGCCATCTTCTGAAGGAATCCCTTCATGGAGAATGTGATGGATTCGCTTCTGATTCCGTTTTTATACTCACCATAGTCAACTATATCGGCAAGCATAATTGTCTGAGAAACGAACATGCATCCGATACCGATTGAACCTATGACAGCAAAGATTGCAAATATAATAAAGTTTCCTGTGAGATGACCGAAGAGGAACATACCCGCATAACCAAATGCAGCAATGCAAAGAGCAATCTGGATAACTCTGCGTCTGGGCATAAACTTGGTCAAGATTGGAATAAGGAGAAGTCCGAGAGCCTGTCCTACACCGGTAAACACACCGAAAGTTCCCATTTTTCCGCTGTCACCGATAACTACCTTAAAGTAGTACATTCCAAGGCCTGTTGTCATATACCAGCCTGTATTTGAAAGAATTGCAAAGAGCATGAAAATCAAAAGCTGATCGTTTGACTTTATTGTATTATAAGCCTTTTTGAAAGAAAACTTTTCTGCCTTTCTGACATCATTCTTTTCTTTAGTAGACATAAAGGTTATGAATGCAACGAAAATAAGTATGCATCCGGAAATCATCGCCCAGCGGCTGAAGCCCTGAGGACTGGTTTCTGTTCCGTCACCGAGAAGCTTTACCATGCTTACTGTAAGCACAACTACAAGTATCTGACCGAATCCCGAGAAAGCTCTTGCAATTGTAGCAACCATGTTTCTCTCTTTGGGATCATTTGTGAAAGAGGGAACCATTGACCAATAGGGAATATCAGCCATGGTATTTGTCATACCCCAAAGGACATACATCACGGCAACATAAACGTAAAGAGATACAGAGCCAATCTCCAAGCCGGGGTTTGTGAAAAGAAGTGTAAGGACTACAGCATTAAGACATGCGCCCGTCATAATCCACGGACGGAATTTACCGAAACGTGTTCTTGTGTTATCAACAATAGTACCCATCATGGGGTCATTGATTCCGTCCCAAATTCTTGCCAAAGGTGTAAGTATCAGCAAGAACAAAGCAGGCATCATAAGTACATCTGTAAGATAGTTTGCAAGGAATGAATAGAACAGACCATAGCTTAAATCAAGACCTACAGCTCCGATTCCATATCCAAAGTAACGCATGTAGCGTTTTCCCTTCTGGTTATCCATCAGTTTTCCTCCAATATATGTTTTTTCGACAAAGCATAATAATATTTTACTATTTAATAAGCAAATAAGTCAATAGTAACAGTTATTTTGTTCCTCTAACGAAAATCTCAAAAAAATTTTATTTATTTTCTGAAATAAGCTTAACTGATACAATTTCGGGGCAATTAAACACACGTACAGGACCACGGCTGTTTCCGAGTCCTCTGCTTATAACTAAGGAGGTGTTTTTCTTACGGTGAATTCCTGCTGTATATTTTGGCAGCACTCCCTGATTCGGCGCATAAAGTCCTCCTATAAAGGGAAGACGCACCTGTCCACCGTGAGCATGTCCTGAAAAAACAAGAGGAAAACCAAAATCGGCATAATCTTCAATTCTGTCTGGACGATGAGAAAGAAGCACCGTAAATCCCGACGCTGATTCCTTCACTTTGGATAAAATGCTTCTGAAATGTCTGAAATCATAATCGTAATAGTACGATGCTGGATCGCAAACTCCGGCTATATTTATTTTTTCGCCGTTTCTTTCTATTTGAACATGATCGTTTTCAAGGAGAGTTACTGGCGTTTTCATAATACGTCTTTTAAGTTCGGTATATGAAGGAGAAACAGCTTCATGGTTTCCGGGTGCGTAATATACCGGCGCTATTTTTTCCAGAGAAAGAACAAAATTCAGAGCCGTTTCCAAATCTTCCGGAGAGGTTCTGCGTTTATCTATTAAATCTCCTGTGATGAAAATAATATCCGGTTTTAACTGAGCGCATTTTTTCAAAAGCTCTGCGCCGTGTTTCGGAAAGGAGGTATTGTGAAAATCCGAAATATGCAGAATTTTCATTGAGTCAAATTCTTTCGGAATCTCCTTTGAAGAAAATTCATATTCCGAACAGGATATATGATTGTTTCCGTAATAAAAAAATGCGACTGCTCCCGCTGCCAATACAGCAGTTCCCATAGCGCCTAAACCTAAAATTTCTTTTCCGGTCATTTTAACACTCCCTCTAATGTTAATTTTAAACTTTACATTTCTATTGAAAATTTCAAAAGGGCGAACCAAGAAGTCCGCCCCTCATATTAACATTATTGCTCTGGTACCGAATCAGCATTTACTGTAATAAATTCCTTTGAATTTTCCATATTGGTTTTAAGCACCTTATCATTTTCCCAGCGTCCCTGATAAATTCTGTATGTCGCCTGGGCAAAACCTAAAACAAGGAACATGACCTGCAATATTTTCGGTGAGCACACTATGAAATCTGTAAGTCCCATTATAAAAAATGCCATAAGAGATGAAAGCACTGCAAAAGCGACACTGCGTCCCTTTTCGCTCATTTTAATGGTTCTGACAAGATTTACAAAAAGTATTCCGCCTGCCAAAAGGAAAAGCGTTAAACCGATAAGTCCGCTTTCTGCCCAGAGTTCAAGGAGTATACTGTGGGCATGAGGCACATCTATTTTCAGTTCATTTTTCAGCAGTGAATATACATTTTCAACACCGGCACCCAAACCGAAAAATAAGATTCCAAAATGAGAGAAAATATATTCCATCAGGTTCACATAAAGCTTTACCCTCACTGACAGAGAATAGTCCAAAGTTACGTTAATAGCGTTACCTGACTGAGTAATATATGTAAACTCATTAAGGTAAGGAACAAGCTGCTCGTAATAACGTGATAGCAGTGCAGGGATAAAACAGATAAATCCGGCAAGCATCACAAAGATTTTTTTGAAATATTTTTTATTAGTAAGGAAAAGGAAAATAATACTTATAATAAGGGCTATCATTGCCCCTCTTGTCTGAGTTACCGCTGCACCTGCACATATTGTAACTGAAGCGATACCGTAAAATACTCTTTCACGTTTGTTTTCCCCATTAAGGAAAAAGTGAAACGCAAAAGGTGCGGCACATATAAGAAAGCTTACAAAAAGATTCGGGTTACTGTAAGTTCCCATTGCTCGTGTATCATCTGCGTAATCCTTAATGGTAATTCCAAACTTATCTACAAGAAAATCATAAAACGCATTATCAATAGGACCTGTTACGGGATTCGGAAAACCGTTGGTTATTATACCATTGTCAATAAGCGTATTGGAAACCGACTGTATACATCCGATTATTGAAAGAATAAACGCACTTACAGTAAAAAACTTCATTGCCGTTTTAAGCTTTTCTTCAGTGTTTATGAGATTGGCCATCATCAGCTGACCCAAACACATGCCCATCCACAAAAGTGCAATCAAAACACTGTATATTCTTGTGTTTGAATAAACACTCGTAAAAAGATAAAAAGCCAAGAAGATAAACTCATACTTCCCGAAACTGTCCATTCTCACTTTCTGACCGTTCTTTTTAAAGGAAACTTTCATAACTACAAATCCAATTAAAGTAAAGAACGGTGCTATATATTCGGGAAACATCTGTGACAAAAATAATGTCGCAAGCATCCATTTCCATGCAGCATTATTATTCCCACCCTGTTTCAACACCAATGGCAGGTTCATATAATCCTCCACTTTATTATATTTAATCATCTGCGTTCGCTCATCTATTAACTGAGTAATTCTACTACATTTCCTATAAAAAAGCAAATTCCGGCTCCTTACAGCCGGAATTTGCCTAAGGTGTATTAAATTTATATGATGTTATCCTACCATTATTCTGCCTTCGGGAAGAATTTCCTCAGAATGTTTATCCTGCCTCAAAATCATAGCCAAAGCGAAGCACATAGGACCTATTCTTCCTACAAACATGGTCAGAATAATTGCTATTTTTGAAATTGTGTTAAGGGTCAAAGTCATGCCTGCTGTCAGACCAACGGTGCCGAATGCAGAAAAAGCTTCAAACAGACTGTCTATT
This sequence comes from uncultured Oscillospiraceae bacterium, assembly GCA_958366985.1. Lineage (GTDB taxonomy): Bacteria > Bacillota > Clostridia > Oscillospirales > Acutalibacteraceae > UMGS263. The sequence goes on along the minus strand of CATXDC010000003.1, from coordinate 57,513 downwards.
CCCGACGCTTCCGGCATTGTAACCAGGATTACACCTGCTGTTGTAGCAGCTACAAGCATACCCAAAATTGCAATAGTAAGGGATTTATAAACAATTGCGCGGTGTACTCGTCTTCCTAAAATTACCGTGTCATTGCGTCCCCTTATAACCGAAATAACGGTAGTCACTAAAACCGCAAATGTTGTTACTTTAATACCACCGCCTGTTGAGCCGCTTCCCGCTCCGATAAACATAAGCATAATCATTATGGCCTTTGAAATATCCTGCATAGAAGCTATATCTATTGAAGCAAAACCGGCTGTTCTTGCACTTACTGACTGGAATAATGAATTAAGTATTTTATCAAACAAACTCATCTGACCTATTGTTTTGTCATTATTGTATTCACAAAACAACAGCAGTACTCCACCGAAAATAATAAGCAATGCGCTTATTAAAACAACAACCTTTGTATGAAGCATAAGGTGATGTCTTTTACGCCAGGCAAGAAGATCCTGAAATACCATAAATCCGATTCCGCCTAAAAATATCAGCGCCATAATTGTGCAGAGTATAACCGGATCGCTCTGATAGGATATAACCGATGAATAAGGTCCTTCCATACCGAAAAGGTCAAATCCGGCATTACAGTATGCTGATACAGCGGTGAATATCGAATACCAAATACCACGTGCACCATATGCCGGTATGAGCCGTGTCGCCATAATACAGGCTCCTGCTGCCTCTATTGAAAGGGTTGTGACAATTATGAGTTTTACAAGAGATCTGGTTGAATAAAGAGAATCAGAGCTTGTGCTTTCCTGAACAAGACGCAGATTCCTCATAGTCATCTTTTTCCTCATGGATATCATAAAAAAGCAGGAAAAAGTTACCAAACCTATACCGCCTATTTCTATCATCGACAGCAAAACAAGCTGTCCGAAAAAAGTAAGATGTGTATATGGATCAATAAGCGTAAGGCCTGTAACACAGGTTGCCGATGTGGCTGTAAAAAGCGAAGTTAAAAAAGACAGCGGCTCTCCTTTTGATGAAAACGGAAGCATAAGTAGAAGCGTTCCTGTTATTATAACCAGCAAAAAACTGCCTGCCGTTATTCTTGCAGGCGAAAGAGGGTGAATTGCCGCCTTTCCCTTTTTTCTTACCATTTTTAAAAATTACCTCCGTAAAATATATGATGTAAAATACATCCTATATAGTCGTTTGCTCTTAAGATTATATCACTGTATTTTTATAAATCAACGGTAACTTGAAAAAGATAGAAAAAATTTTTAAAATACCGTATTGACAATTTTGAAAAACGGTCATAGAATGATAAAAAACAAACAGTTCAAACCGTTGAGTAAGAGTAGTAGGTACTGTTTCAGGCGTTCAAAGAGAGCCGCAGGTGGTGTGATTGCGGTAACGGCGGCTGTGCTGAATGGACTTATGAGGGCAATCCGAAACGCTTTGCGTATTAGGTGCGACGGGATCTTCACCCGTTATAAAGGAAGCGCATATGTTAGTATGTGTAGTCGAGTGCGTTCTTTTCAGAGCGAATTTGGGTGGTACCGCAGGAATATCTCCTGTCCCATGTTTATGGGACAGGAGTTTTTTTATTTTTCAATCCAGTTTATTACGGAGGTTATAAACATGTTCATTATGTCAAAGCGATGGCGAAAGAAAGGCTTAAATTAAAAACTTACCAATACAACAATAAAACACATTAATAAACAGGAGAATATGTTATGAAAAAGTATATTAAAATATTGTGCGCAGTTCTTTGCGTTGTCCTCATTTCTTCCGTTTTCTTTGCCTGCACAGGCGGAAATTCCAGCTCAGATACAATTACCGTAGGAATTATTCAGTACGCTTCTCATCCGTCTCTGGATAACTGCCGTGAAGGCGTAATAAAAGGACTCCAGAATGCCGGATATAAAGACGGTGAAAACATCAAGATTGATTATCAGAACGCTGCAAACAGCGATGAAACAGCTAATCAGATAGCTAAAAACATGGTGGCTAAAAATTATGATATTATAATTTCCATCGCTACTCCGGCAGCAACAGCCGCTTACTCCGCCGCAAGAGGCACAGGGGTTCCGGTAATTTTCTGCGCCGTATCAGACCCGGTTGCAGCAAAGCTTGTTCCCTCAATGGATAAAGCCGGCGATAACTGCACAGGCACAAGCGATCTTTTAAATCTTGAAGCACAGCTTAAGCTTATAAGAGCCTGCCAGCCTGATGCTAAAAAGATCGGCATAATCTACACAACAAGCGAAGCAAACTCTGTTTCACACCTTGAAGAAATCAAGGCACTTGCTCCCAACTACGGTTTTGAAATTGTAGCAAAGGGTATTCAGTCCCCTGCCGACATTCCCCAGACTGCTGCAATGCTTGCAGGTGAAGTGGACTGCATAAATAATTTCACAGACAATAACGTTGTTGACAATCTTGGAACAGTTCTCGAAAAAGCAAATGCTGCAGGCATTCCCGTTTATGGCTCTGAAATAGAACAGGTTAAAAATGGCTGTCTTGCATCTGAAAGTCTTGACTATGTAGCCCTCGGAGAACAGACAGGCGCAATGGCAGCAAAGGTTCTTTCCGGTACGGATATTTCCACAATGCCTGTTGAAAAAGTTAAAGATTCATTCCCCGTTATGAACACTACTGTTGCTGAAAAGTTCTCAGTATCCCTTACAGGATATAACAATATCGAAAAAGTATCTTAAATAAAGAGCGATCCCCGAAAAGAAAGTGTGGTAATTTTTAATGGATATCTTTTTTAACGTTCTGCGAGTAACTTTGGAAGAGGGCTTTATGTACGCAGTGCTTGCCCTCGGAGTTTATATAACATACAGTATACTGGATTTCCCCGACCTTTCCGTCGACGGAACAGTCCCTCTGGGAGCTGTTACAACGGGCATACTCATCGTTCAGGGAGTTAACCCCTGGATTTGCTGCCTGATTTCTTTCATCCTCGGCATGGCTGCAGGATGTGTGACAGGACTGCTTAATGTAAAGCTTAAAATCCGTCCTCTTCTTTGCGGAATACTGGTTATGACCGCCCTGCTGTCAATAAATCTTGTAATTGTTATGAGCGGCACTGACGGACTCTCCATAGTTTCCTTCTTTACATCGCCTACAATTTTTTCATCGGGTCTTGCTGAAATAATCCCCGTTTCAATAGGCGGATTTGCTCTTAGAACTGTTTTGATATCCTTAATTGTTGCTGTTATATGCAAAGTCCTCCTTGATGTATTTCTTAAGACAAAAACAGGACTCCTTCTTCGTGCAGCAGGCAGCAACCACCAGTATGTAACCATGATGGGAAGAAATCCCGGCAATATGAAAATTTTAGGTCTGGCTCTGGGCAACGGCTTTGCCGCCCTTGCAGGTTCAGTTATAGCTCAGCAAAAAGGTTCAGCTGATCTCCAGATGGGTACAGGAATGGTTGTTGCAGGTCTTGCCTGCGTTATCATCGGTTTGTCACTTTTCGGAAAGCTCAAATTTGTGGGAGCTACTTCGGCAGTTATTTTAGGTTCAATTATATACAAAGCCTGCCTTTCAGCCGCCCTTGCAATGGGTCTTCCTACCGAATACCTCAAACTTTTAATGGCAGTTTTATTCACAGCAGCCCTTGTTGCAAGCGGCGCACTTTCCAAAAAACAGGGAGGCAGCAAATATGCTCGAGCTTAAAAACATTGGTAAAATATTCAATCCCGGTACAGAGGATGAACTGAAGCTTTTTGATAATTACAGTCTTTCAATAAATAAAGGCGAATTTGTTTCCGTAGTAGGTTCAAATGGTTCAGGTAAAACTACTCTGCTCAATATTATTTGCGGCTTTTCACCCATTGACAGCGGTAGTATAATATTTAACGGTAAGGATATTACAAAAGCCCCTGAACATAAGCGTGCCAAGTTTATAGGCAGGGTTTTTCAGAACCCCCAGACAGGTACTTGTCCTCACCTGACAGTACTTGAAAACATAGCTTTGGCGGACAGCAAAAAAACAGGATACGGATTATCAAGAGCAGTGAACAAAAAGAATATAGAAAGATACCGTTCTCTTCTTGAAACCTGCTCTATGGGTCTTGAAAACAAACTGAATATTAAATGCGGCGCTCTCTCAGGCGGTCAGCGACAGGCTCTCGCCCTTGTAATTGCCTGCATGACAGATATTGAAATGCTTATTCTTGACGAGCATACAGCCGCTCTTGACCCTAAATCCTCAGAAAGAGTTATGGAACTGACAGACAATATTATTAAGGAAAAGAATCTTACCGCACTTATGGTTACACATAATTTGAGGTTTGCCACTGAATATGGCAGCAGGCTTATTATGCTCCATGAGGGTAAAAATGTTATGGATCTTTCAGGGGACGAAAAACAGGCAGTTGGTACAGACAGCATCCTTGCCCAGTTTAACCGCATAAGTATTGAATGCGGCAACTGATTACAGTAAGCCCATGTTTAATTTCGAGAAAGGATGATACCGATGAAATCTATGAAAGTGAAGCTTAATTCCATTGAAAAAATCAGAGATTTTGTATCTCTTGTTTCCCTCTATCCTGACCATGAGTTTGATTTGGTTTCAGGCAGATATGTTGTAAACGCTAAATCAATTATGGGAATTTTCAGTCTTGATCAGTCCGCCGATACAGAACTGATTGTTCACGGCGAAGATTGTCCTGAACTTTATGAAAAGCTTGAAGCTTTTAAGGCCGAGTGATAATTCTTATATAACAGCTGCTTATATCATTACAAATAACTGCATAATTAAGGCTTGCTCATTACCTTTGCGGCAATGGGTAAGCCTCTTTTTTGTGCACGTTGCAACAGCTTCTATTCTCATGCGTATGCAAAATATAGAATTTACAATGTTGAGTGAATTTCTAATAAATATTTTGTAATGTTGTAGTATAATTAATGGAAAGATTTGTTTAATGATTTTATAATACTGCTGTAAAGTTTATGATATATCAGCGTAAAACATTAAACATTTCACGGGCTAATAAGGAGGAATAAAAATATGATGCAGCCCTGGTTTAAAGAGGCCAAGCTGGGAATATTCATCCATTACGGTATTTATTCGGTAAGAGGCATTGCCGAATCCTGGTATTTCCGCTTTTCGCCACTTACCCGTTACAAACCTTACATGAAACAGATTAAAGGTTTTACAGCCAAAAATTACGACCCTGAATACTGGGCAAAGCTGTTTAAAGACGCTGGAGCCAAATATGCGGTTCTTACAACCAAACATCATGACGGCGTTGCTCTTTTTGATACAAAATTTTCAGATTTGTCCGTTGTAAAACAGTCACCTGCAAAACGTGATCTTGTAGCACCTTACTGCGATGCTCTTAGGAACAACGATCTGAGAGTCGGTCTTTATTTTACACAGTGCGACTGGTCCGCAAAGGACTATACAGCTAAAAACTGGCATCCGGTAAAATACTTTATCGACACTTATCTTCTTAACAAAAAACACTGGAAAATGTTTAAACAGTTCCACCGTTCACAGCTTACGGAGATACTTACAAACTACGGTAAAATCGATCTCCTTTGGTTTGACGGTGACTGGGAACGCAGTCAGGCTGACTGGGATATGAAGGGACTCAAACAGTGGCTGACGGAAAAATCTCCGGAAACCGTAATAAACTCCCGAATCGGAAGCTACGGCGATTATGCAACACCCGAGCAGCAGATGCCCACAATGCGTCCTGAAGGACCGTGGGAGTACTGTATGACAATCAATAACAGCTGGGGATATCAGCCTCAGGATAAAAACTTTAAAACCCCTGAACAGATTGTAAGAATTTTTTCTGAAGTCGTTTCAATGGGCGGAAACCTTCTTCTTGATGTAGGACCAAAAGAAGACGGAACTATTCTCCCTGAGCAGGAAAACGTTTTGCGTCGTTTGGGAGAATTTGCAAGAGCCAATGAAAAAGCCATTTGGGGAACCGATACTTTTGAGGCAGATGTTTTCTCAGGCGGAAAAACCATAAGCCGTGACGGTAAAACGCTCTATTGCTTCAGCTATGGCGCAACAGATAAAAGCGTACCGGTTTTTGTACCATCTGAAAAGGTAACAGGAGTTTCACTGGTAGATGGCGAACAAAGCCTTGATTTTTCAAAAGACGGCGATAAAATCTGGGTAAAGCTTTCACCAGAAAATTACATACATGATACTGCCGTTTTTGCAGTTGATTTTAATGAAGATATAAGGGAGGGAAAATAAAATGAATGCAGAAAAAATTCTCTCTTCCTTTTCCGTTGAATTTTCAGAAAAAGAAGGTATGGCTTATACCTGTGACCAAATGATTCATCTGTTAATCAGAGCAAAACAAAAAGGCGAAAAGCTTATATTGCCTGCCAATTGCTCCCCTGAACAGATTGAAAAATTTGCGGAATTTGTAAGTGAATATTCAAAGGCTTTTACCGGTACGGTTAAAGGACTTGATACTGACTGGTTTGCCGGCGAATCTCTTATGACACAGGATAAAAAAGAGCTCTTCCTTTTCATCTTCGCCAGCTGTGATACTCCCGTAATGGTTAAGGGAATCAAAAACAAGAAGAAAACCATTACCCTGCTTCCCGATAACCGTCCTGTAACTTTAGGAAACAGTCTTGGCTTAGGTGAAGGTCCCGGTTCACTTTGGATGTTTTTGAAAAAAGGCGACCTTGACCCTATGTGCACTGTAATAAGTATTAAATTTGATAAACCTATTGACCTGTACGCCGGTACAGGCGCACCTATAACTCAAAACTAAAGGAGATTTAAACATGCTTAAAGGTATACCTTCTATTCTTTCACCGGAACTTTTAAAAATAATGATGGAAATGGGTCATGGCGATGAGATAATCATCGCTGACGGAAATTTCCCTGCTGCAAGCCATGCTCAGCGTCTTGTGCGCTGTGACGGTCACGGAGTGCCTGAAGTTCTTGAGGCCATGCTCAAGCTTCTCCCCCTTGACCAGTACGTAGAAAGCCCTGTAGCACTCATGAGCGTTGTTCCTGGCGATCCCATTGTTCCCGTTATCTGGGATGAATACAAAGCTGAAATTGCAAAATACGGCGATGTAAAAATCGAATACCTCGAGCGCTTTGCATTCTATGAGCGTGCCAAAAAAGCTTATGCAATTATTGCCACAGGAGAAAAAGCTCAATACGCTAATGTAATTCTTAAAAAAGGTGTAGTTAAGGAACAATAACTTTTTAAAGGAGGCTTACCTGATGGAATTTTTACTTACAATTTCCATAGCTGTTGTTCTGTGCATTCTCGTTATCGTAGCTGCCGCAGTTATCTCTTATGTGGTGCTGCCACGCAGCGAATCCGAAACGGAAAAAAGAGTCATAAATGAAATGACAATTTTTGAAAACACCTTGGATACCGCTATTCCTCAGACAACAGTTCATGATATGGTTGCAAAACATTTTGAGACACCGGCAGAAAATGGCAAAAAAACAAAGAAAGCCATTATCTTAGGCTTTGACGGTGCTCGATGTGATTCCCTTGCAAATATCGAAGATAACTCCGAAAGCGCAGTGATATATCTGAGAAACAAAGGCGGACTATATATCTCTTATGCCGGCGGCGATCCCAAGGGTGTAAAACAGTATACAGACACTGCTCCCGGCTGGGCAACCATTCTTACAGGACAATGGGCAAAGGTTCACGGAGCCGTTTCAAACGGAGTTATAAAGCCCACGGACTGCCCGTCATTGCTTATAGATTTACCTGCAAAATATGATGGCTTTAAAGTATCTTTCAATATGCTCTGGCCGGGTCATTTCAGCAGAAAGGATAAAGGAACCTACTGTAACGAAATTGATCTTGCCAAAGAGAAAGGCTACAATCTCACAATCAACAATGCCAAAACAGACAGAGAACTTCACAGCATTATAATTGACAGAGTCAGCGAGCCTGACTGCGATGATTTCCTTATGTGCATATATGAAAGGCCTGACGAAAACGGACACGGAACCGGATTTGGAAACAATAATCCCAAATATGTTGAAGCAGTTAAGGGCTGTGATCATGACGCTATGGAAGTTATAAAAGCCATTGAAAACCGTGCAACATATGATGAAGAGGACTGGCTTATAATAATCACTTCTGATCACGGCGGACGAGGAACACGCCACGGCGGTCAGAGCATAATGGAAAGAACAACATTCATATCCACAAACAAAAAAATAAACCAATAAGTTCAGAAAATCAAAAGCTCCGGTAAGATTAAAAACTTACCGGAGCTTTTTTGCATTAAAACAGGCAGCGCATATGCGCTGCCTGCCGTTAAATTATGGAATTGCTTTTCTCAGCTGATTACGGAAGATCGAAAAGCGGGATTGTGTAAGTACGTGTCTTCGGGAATGCATATGTTCCAAGGAATGTCCATGCAGTCTGTGTATACATACCTGTCTGTCTGCAGGGCTCCTTAGTGCTTCCGTAGAAGAGAGCGTTTGCACGGAATCCTGTGTAAATATAACGTACATTATCGCTATTGATCGGAACTCCGTCTTTTGTTACAACTGCTGAGAAATCAAATGTAGCAGCATTCTTAGCTGTAAGGTTAGCTGTATCCTGAACAAATACAAGCTTTGTGCCTGTGCTGTGATACTTTACATAGAATACGCTTGATGTGTATGCTGTGTAATAATTAGCATTTGTAGCCATAGCAAAAATTGTATATGTTCCGGGCTTTGTGGGCTGACCCATCTGGAATGTAAACTTAGTTACATTTGCAGGAACTGAGTTAATGAGCTCCAGCATAGCGTCTACAGCATCTTTATCAATAGCATAACCAGCAAGATAGTCAACCATTCTGCTGTCGCTGAGAAGCTTTACAAGCTGATCACGGCTGATTCCGTCACGGTTATAAATTGAATCGGCTGTTACACCAGTACCAAGAATCTGAGTAAGCCACCAGCTGAAGGAAACATTTCCTGTAAAGTCGAGCAGTTCAAGTCCACTGAGACTGTCAAGGTAGATAACACCTGTATCAGTTGAAGCGTCAAGAACAAAGTAATAATGCTCGAAATTATCATTTACGCTGGGCTGTACGAAATCTGCAGGAAGGTCCTCATCAAGATACTTGTAGTTCTGCTTGAGGCTGATATCAAATTCTGTCTTATTAATTGTTAATTCAACTTCATTTGATGTATAGGGAAGATAATCTTCTGTACCTGTGAAGCGAACTCTTATCTTGTGTGTACCACCGCTGAGCGGATTATAATAAGAACCTGCAAGTGAAGGATGCTGCATACCCTCGAAGGGTACCCAATCCCACTCAAGTCCGGGAAGACCACCGGCTGTGTAGTTATTGGCGTAATACTCAAAGCTGAAGTTGTCAACTGTAACATCCTCAGGAAGGATGGATCTGTCGAAATCTATAAAGTTATTATAGATATACTCTTTGATAGCGCTGAGATCGCCTATCCAATTCATTGTGCCTTCTTTAAGAACAACCTTTGTATCTTCTCTCTTAGCTACATCAACATTGATTTTGAATTCAACAGTTGTGCCATGGTAAGCATCGCTGTCGGGAATTGAAACCTTAATTTCAAATTCTCCGCCCTTATAGAGGTAATTGTAACTGGGAGTGAGATAATACTCGAAGTTCTGCCATGTCCAGATAGATCCGCTTACTCCATCACGAAGCTTGTACTGGTAGCTGAAATCGTTCCAGTTAAGTCCGTCAACGCCGGTAACAGTAAGGCAGTTTGCAAAGATATCCTGCTTAAGTCCGTCGTAATTGTAAGCGCCGTCAGCTGTTGTTCTGAGAACAAGATCACGAGTTACAGCATCAACCTTAACTGTGGGAAGATAATTTACAGTTACATTAACTGCAACCTCTTCAGATGTTCCACGATAGCTGTTTGAAGGTACATACTCTATTGTAGCTGTAAACTTGCCGCCCTTAGTAACATCACCGCTAAATGTAATTGTTACATCGTCGTAGCTGAGTACAGGAGTTGAAGCCTGTGCGTCTACAGCAAGATCAAATACATCCTTCTTAAGAGCCTCAACATCAAATTTGTTGATTCCTACCTCATTAAGAACCACCGAAACTTCAGGAGCTTTGATAGCTATATCTGCCTGGGGAAGAGTGATTACATTGAAGTATACATCGAACTCTGCTGAAGATGCGTAGTAGCTTGTGCTTCCTACATATTCTGCCTTTACCTTATATGTTCCGGATGTTGTAACTTCCGGAATTGTAAAGATCATTTCTTCAAACTTCATTCCCTGAGGAAGTGATTTTTCAGTATCAATTGCAGCTTCGTATACTTTTTCCTTAATGTTAGTATAATCAACTACACCTGGTGTTTTTTCGGAAAGAGTAACTACAGGAGCATCCTTGATTGCGATAACAGATGTCTGAACATCTATCATCTTAACATAATCGGCATACAAATATTCAACAGGACGGAACTGATCGTTGCCCTTAAAGTATACACGAAGATTTACAGAACCGGTTGCAACTGCATCGGGGAAAGTTAACTGACCGTCAAATGTAATTCCCCAATCCTCTTTCCATTCAAGAGGTACATAACTACCGTTTACTCTACCATGATTCCAGTATGTAATTTCTACATTATCCTGAGTAAACTCTACATCAACGCTCTGTGTCTTATCAACAAGAGCATCAATGATGTTTGCACGGATACCGTCATAGTTCCAGCTTCCGTCAGCATTGATAACAATACCAACTTCACGAACATCTGTAAGAGCAAATTCATCGCTTACAGCTACTGTTTCAACTGTAAGAGTTGAATCGCCTGTAAATGTTACATAATGTGTTCCAACATAATTGCTGAAGGATACATCAGATGTAACATCAGTATCGCCGAGCTTAACGCTCTTGACACTTGTGTTTTCATCAGGAGTATATACTAATGTATATCTCTCATCTGCTGAAACCTTTACAGTGCCTGATACAGGATTTCCGTTAAGAGTAACGTTTACTCCCTCACCTGCATCGATTGTAACATCATAAAGTGTGCCGATTTCTTTAAATGTTACGTCAATCTTTGTGTCAGCAACAGGAACTAATGTGTAAACACCATCTTTTGCCTGAAGCTCAACTCCGTTAGCTTTTACGCTCTCTACTTCATAGCCTGCATTAGCAACAACTGTGAAATAAAGATCTTTGGCCGGAGAAACACCTGTTACTGTTCCTGTTACGGGACTGTTATTTACGAGAACAGAACCCTGCAACACATCATAGTTATAAGTAACAGAGCAAGAGGAAACTTTGTTTACAGTTACCTCAGTTGAATTTCCAACAACACGGATTTTATAACTGGTATCACCGTTATCCTTAATTGCCGGATGATGGTAATCTTCTTCCCAGATTATTCCGGGAGGCTTCGCATAGGTGATTTCACCTTTAATTGAAACCCAATCCCATCTCTTATAAATTTCTGTGTTCTTTCCTTCGCAGTAGTACTGCCAGTCGTAATCGCTGTAGTTCTTACCTTCTGGATTTGCTACAAGTGCGTCAAAAAGAACTTTTTTGATTTGGTCATCAGTCATATCAGAAGATATAGCTACTGTACCATCCTTGAGCTGGAGTTCAGCAGGATCTGCTTCAGCTGCCAAACCCTGGAACGGCACTACTGTTAAAAGCATTACCAGAGCAAGAAGCATAGCAGCAATTCTGCTAAATTTTTTGGTTTTAACCATTGGATTTTATCCCTCCTTACAAATTGATGAACATATATTAACACTCTGTTTATATCCTTTCAACTTGTTTGACACATATTTAAGAAGTTGTTTATTTTTATTTTATTGTTTTGTTTTTTTTAGAAGTTTTTTCTGTTTTTAACGACTATTCTCCTCATTTCCCTAATATTTTTATTAAATTTATAATAATTTAAAATACTTATTTTTAATTCAGATACGTGTAAAAGAAAAAGCAGACATCGCCGAAACGATGTCTGCCTGACTTTTTTGGCTTTTATTTTCAATTAATAATTAACCAAAAATGCTGATTGGAATTGTGAAAGTACGTGTCTTCGGGAAAGCATATGTTCCAAGAAGTGTCCAAGCGGTCTGTGTATAAATACCAGCCTCTCTGGGCGGCTCCTTAGTGCTGCTGTAGAAGAGAGCATTTGCACGGAAGCCTGTGTAAATGTAACGTACGTTATCACTTTCGATCGGAATACCGTCTTTTGTTACAACTGCTGAGAAATCAAATGTAGCAGCATTTTTAGCTGTAAGATCAGCTGTATCCTGAACGAAGAGAAGTTTTGTTCCTGTGCTGTGGAACTTTACATAGAATACGCTGGGCTGAGATACTGCTGTATAGAAATCATCGCTTGTTGAAACAACAAACATTGTGTATGTTCCGGGTTTTGTAGGCTGAGCCATCTGGAATGTAAATCTTGTTACATTCTCAGGAACAGAGTTTATAACCTCAAGAATTGCATTTACAGCATCAGCATCCATGTTGTATCCAGCAAGGAAATCAACCATTCTGCTGTCGCTGAGAAGTGTTACAAGCTGATCACGTGAAAGACCATTGTTGTAAATAGCCTCTGCTGTTACACCAGCACCAAGAATCTCAGTAAGATACCAGCTGAAAGCAATGTTTCCTGTAAAGTCAAGTAACTCTCTGCCCTTTGAGCTGTCAATGTAAACAACAGCTGTATCAGAGGAAGCGTCAATTGCAAAGTAGTAATGCTCAAAGTCGCCTACTGCACTTGTCTGTACAAAATCTGCGGGAAGATCCTCGTCAAGATACTTGTAGTTCTGATTAAGTGAAATATCAACTTTGCTCTTAGTCATTGTGAACTCTACTTCATTTGAAGTATAGGGCTCGAATACTTCGTCACCGTTGAAACGAACTCTGATAGTATTTGTGCCGTTGCCAATGGGCTTATAGTAAGCACCCATAGCATCGTCCTTACCTTCAAAGGGAACCCAAGCCTTATTAAGTCCGGGATTTCCGCCTGCAAGATATACTGTTGCATAATATTCAAAGCTGAAATCGTCAACTGTAACATCTGAAGGAAGGTTGGAAAGTCCAAAGTTTATAAGGTTGTCAAAGATATAAGCCTTTACAGCTGCAAGATCGCCTGTATAGTCCATTGAACCAGACTTAAGAACAACCTTAGTATCTTCTCTCTTTGCAACATCAACATTAACATTGAAGTTTACGGTTGTACCGTGGTAACTTGTGCTATCAGGAATGGAAACCTGAATTTCAAAGTCTCCGCCCTTATAGAGATAGTGACCTGCATCTGTAAGGTCTGCACCAACTTTTTCCATGCTGAAGTCATAGAATTCGTCCTGACCTACAAATACAGCTCCATCAGTTCTGAGCATGTACTTGAAATCAAAGTTATTCCATGTAAGGCCTTCAACGCCGGAAACTGTAAGGCACTTAGCGAAGATGTCCTGCTTAAGAGCATCGTAATCATATCCGCCGTCAGCTGTTCTGTTAAGAACAAGGTTGCCGAAAGCTGCTTCAACTTTAACCGTGGGAAGAAGCTTAAGCTCAACATTAACAATTACTGTAGTTGATGTGCCATGGTAATCAGCAGAACCTTCAAAAGCAATTGTAGCTGTGAACTTGCCGCCCTTTGTAACATCGCCGTCGAATGTAATTGTTACATCGTCATAGCTGAGTACAGGCTTTGATTTCTCTGTATCTACAGCAAGATCAAATACGCTTCTCTTGAGAGATTCTACATCAAATTCGCCAATCTTTGTTTCATTAAGAACGGTTGAAATCTCAGGTGCTTTAAGAGCAATTTCTGCATTGGGAAGAACATCAACTTTGAAATATACATCAAATGTCTTCTCAGAAGCATAGTAACTTGTGCTTCCAATGTACTTTGCTGTTACTTGGTAAGTACCTGATTCCTTAACCTCAGGAATTGTGAATTTCATATCCTCAAACTTCATGTTCTGAGGAAGTGAGTTTTCTGCATCAATTGCAGCATCATAAACCTTCTTTTCAAGGTTTGTGTAATCGATTATGCCAGGCTTGCCCTCTTCGAGAACTACTACGGGAGAATCTTTAAGAGCAATTACAGATGTCTGAACATCAACAAAAGTTACATAATCAGCATATACATAATCGGTAGGACGGAACTGATCGTTGCCCTTAAAATAGAGACGAAGGTTTACTGTACCGTCTGCAACAGCATCTTTGAAAGTCTTCTGACCGTCAAAAATTTCGCCTGCACCCTCACTCCACTCAAGAGCTACATACTGACCATTTACTCTACCACAGTTCCAATATGTAACTTCAACATTATCCTGGGTGAAATCTACACCAACGCTCTGTGCCTTATCAACAAGAGCATCAATGATATTTGCACGAATGCCGTCATAATTCCAGCTTCCGTCTGCGTTGATAACAATGCCGATCTCACGGGTATCTGTAAGAACAAATTCAGCGCTCTTGGCTACTGATTCAACTGTAAGAGTTGTATCACCTGTAAATGTTACATACTGTGTTCCAACATAGTTGCTGAAAGAAACATCTGCTGTAACATCAGCATCACCGAGCTTTACGCTCTTAACGCTTGTGTTTTCATCAGGAGTATATACTAATGTATATTTCTCGTCTGCTGAAACCTTTACAGTACCTGATACAGGGGTGCCGTTAAGAGTAACTGTTACTCCTTCGCCTGCATTTATTGTAACATCATAAAGTGTGCCGGTTTCTTTAAATGTTACATCGATTGCTGTAGAAGCAACAGGAACAAATGAGTAAACACCGTTATCGTCCTTAAGCTCAACACCGTTAGCTTTTACGCTCTCTACTTCATAACCTGCATTAGCAGCAACTGTGAAGTAAACAGACTTTACAGCAGAAAGACCTGTTACAGTACCGCTTACCTGTGCTCCGTCAATAAGAACTGAGCCCTGTAATGCGTCGTAATTGTAAGTTACTTCACAGGAAGCAACTTTCTGAATTGTAACAGAAGTTTCAGTACCTGCAAGACGAACTTCATATTTGCCGTCTCCACTAATGCTGGATCTATTATCATTATACCAAATTGCATGATGATTGTACTTGGAGAAAATTGAAGTTTGGGTGTTGAAGCCGTTTATGCTTCCCCAAGTAGGATTATCATAAATCGCAGCATCGTTGGTACTACCTGTCCACTGTCCTTTACAATAATACTCCCACTCGTAATCCTGCCAGTTTGCGCCTTCAGGATTCTCAACAAGAGCATCAAAGAGTGCTTTCTTCGCTGTGTCCGCATCCATGTCGTCAGAAAGTGCTACTGTAACGCCATCTTTGAGAACAAGCTGTTCAGCAGGAACCTCAGCTGCAAAACTCTGGAGCGGCACTACTGTTAAAAGCATTACCAGAGCAAGAAGCATGGCGGCAATTCTGCTGAATTTTTTTGTCTTCACCATTGGATTTTCCCTCCTTAATTATTTTGGCAAGTACATGATAGCACGAAAAAATTGCCTTTCAACTCTTTACATAGATGTTTAAGAATATATTTATCGTTTTTTTATAAACTTTAGATTGAGTTAATTTATTGGAAGTTTTTTATTAAAAACACGCCTATTGTTAATCGATTTTACTTAAAATTTACAGTGATTTAATTAGTATATCTATAGATGCCTAAATAAAAAAAGCAGTACCAAAGTACTGCCAAAATTTTTATCAATATTCAGTTTTTACTTTTGCATAGTATTCCTGACACACTATATTTATCCAAAACGTTCGCTGACTAAATTCTTTACTGAACACAATAAAAAGTTTAGTCAGCTGAGCAATGCAATTTATTAAAAACTCCGCTTTTAATTTTCATCGAAGCTTTCGTAAATCTGAGTGCACAGTTTGCGGAATTCTTTTCTTCCCATTCCCATGCACTTTGCTCCTGCCGCAGCCGGAAGCAGTTCATCTGACAATTGACGGATAAATTGTTCCGACGGTTCCTTTGGCGTTTCGGATATAACTCCTCCTCTGCGCCTATCAAGGGTTATATATCCTTCATCACGCAGCAGAAGATACGCTTTGTTCACAGTGTGCATATTGACTTCAAGCTCCTCAGCAAAAGCTCTTACAGAGGGAAGTCTTGCTCCCGGCTCATAATCACCGGACGCTATTGCAATTATAATCTGATTTTTAATCTGCATATATAAGGGTACCGGGCTTGCCATATCAAGTTTAACTGCCATATTCAGCACCGCCTTTTTGCTTTTTAATCAGCTGAGAACTCGAAAACTGTAACTGAATTATATTCTTCTCCAGCCTTGAATGTACACTGGGGGAAATTCTTATGATTTGGTGTATCAGCATAATACTGTGTTTCAAGACAGAAACCGCAGTGCTGATAGTTCTCTCTGCTTCCCTTTCCGCTGCATCTTTCAAGGAAATTACCTGTATAAAGCTGTACACCGGGAAGATCAGTATAAGCTGTCATTCTTCTTCCGCTTTCAGGCTCATAAGCCTCTGCAATTGCCCTGAGTGTACCTTTTTCTCCTATGAGACAGAAATTGTGGTCATAGCCTCTCGCTTTCACGATCTGATCATAATCAGCTTTTATATCTTTTCCTATTTCCTTAAACTCTCTGAAATCCATAGGAGTTCCTGCAACAGCCTTAATCTCTCCTGTGGGGATATTGATTTCATCTGTGGGAGTAAATGCATTGGCGTTTATCTTCAGAAGGTGACCGAGAACATCTCCCTTGCCTGCAAGATTAAAATAGGAATGATTGGTAAAATTAATTATTGTATCTTTATCTGCAACTGCATTATATCTTATTTCAACACCGTTGCGATCGGTAACGGTAAAAGTTACTTTAGCTTCCATCTTACCGGGGAATCCGAAGCTGCCGTCCTCACTTTCAAAGGAAAGTGTTATGGAACTGTCGCTGAAATTTTCCACTTTCCAGAAATTAAATGAAAACTCTCCGCCGCCATGAAGACATGTAATATTATTTTCATTCTTTTCTACATTATATTCTGTTCCGTTTATCTCAAACTTTCCGCCGCAGATACGGTTTGCATATCTGCCCACAGTCTTGCCCTCATATCCTCCGCTTGTTTCATAGGGAGCAAAATCTTCATAACCGATTGTTACATCTTCAACCTTGCCGTTTTTATCAGGCACAAATATACTTCTGAGAGTTGCACCGAAATCGAGAATCTCTGCCCCGATTTTTCCATTTGTTATAGTATAAGCATAAACCTCCTCTCCCTTTGAGGTCTTGCCGAATAATCTCTTTGAACTTTCCATAAATAACAACGCTCCTTTTGTGTTATTGTTTATATAACAAAGATATCATATCCTTACAAAAAAATCAAATTACAAAAGGTTAAAAAGGTATTACAAAAACGTCACATTTATTGACTTTTTTCTGTTAATGTGTAGTATGTTTTATAGTATAATTAATATGCAGTTTCTGTTTAACTTTTCGGAGGTGCAAATATATGACAGAAATTATGGAACAGCTTCAGTATTACAGCAGATTTATTCTGCCCGTTATGGCTGTTATAATTCTCGGCAGCTGTATTTATTCGCTGCTTAAACTCAAGATAAAGCCATACGCAATGGCAGAGCTTGTAAATGCCATTAACGGTGACAAAACGCCCCTAGACAGATGGGAAATCTCCGTTGGACGCAGCAAGCTTTGTGACATCACAATAGGCTACGGAAGTGTTTCACGCTTTCATGCGGTAATTTCAAGGCGCAGTGACGGCTGGTTTATAACCGATACATTTTCCAAAACCGGCACTAAAGTTAACGATAAGCCTATTGAGAAATCAGTTCAGCTTTTCGACGGTGACAGCATAACTTTCGGAAGCGCAGTGATGATTTTTTCTGCTCCCCTTTATCCGTCACCCAATCCCAGAATCTTCGCCGCTGTAAAACCCGCTCCCCAGGATATCCCCTTACAGCCCGCAGAAGTTATTCCGGAAGAAGTACCTGAGGTACTTCCCGAACCGATACCTGAACCTATTGATGAAATTTCATCTGAAAGCAAAGGCGAAAATCCGGCAATATATATTGTCAGAACAGCCAAAGCTTTCCCTCTTAAACATCAGACATATATAATAGGAAGAGAAGAGGACTGCGACATTGTTCTTTCTTCTCAGCTTGTTTCCCGCCGTCACGCCAAAATAACCGCAGAAGAAGACGGATTTGCCATTGAAGACCTTAATTCCAAAGCAGGAACATCAATTAACGGCAAACCTGTAAGCCGGAAACAGCTTCTGTTTAATGGTGATGAAATAAATATAGGCGGCGAAGAGCTTGTATTTTATGATAATTATTCGCACTTTGGCAGCTACAAGCCATTTTAAGGAGGTGTAAATATGGCACACAGTAAAATTAAAAATGCAAACATCAATTACAACGGAGCAGCCTCCGGTGCAAAAGAAAAGAAAAAACACCGCCTTAATAACGCATTTGTTCTTTTGCTCATAACTGTTTTTCAGCTTATTTCAGCTGCACAGACTGTTTTTGATTCAGATGGCGAAATCCGTCAGGACATCGTTCTTGTTTTCGGTGCATACATCGTCATTGAATGGCTATGGCTGATTATTTCACGCTTAGCTTTTAAAAGAAAAAGCTTTGAACTTGAACTTATCGGATTTTTCCTTACAGGAATAGGTCTTACAGTAGTTGCAAGTGTTTTCCCCGGCGATCTAATAAAGCAGTTTGTTGCTTTTTTACTGGGACTCACAGTTTTTGAATTAATACTTTGGTTCGTAGCGGATATAAAACGAATCGAATGGTCAAGCGTCCCCCTTGCAATTGCCTCTGTGGCACTTCTTGCTCTTAACCTTATTCTGGCAGAAGCCACAAACGGTGCACTTAACTGGATTACAGTATTCGGAATATCTTTTCAGCCCTCTGAATTTGTAAAAATCGCCTTCATATTTGTAGGAGCTTCTACACTAGAAAAACTTCAGTCTACAAGAAGCCTGCTTAAATATATTGTATTTTCAGTTGTATGTATAGGATGCCTTTTCCTTATGTATGACTTCGGCGCAGCTCTCATATTCTTCTTTACCTTTATTCTTATTTCCTTTATGCGTTCCGGTGATATTAGGACAATCGCCGTTGTATGCGGTGCAGCTCTTTTAGGAGCAATTCTGATTCTTATATTTAAACCCTATGTTGCAGAACGTTTTGCAACCTATCGCCATATTTGGGAATATCCCGATGCAGGCGGATACCAGCAAACCCGTGTTCTGATTTACGCTGCAAGCGGCGGACTTTTCGGAACAGGCATAGGCAGAGGAGAACTCAGAAATATATTCGCCTCAACAACCGACCTTGTTTTCGGTGTTCTCTGCGAAGAATGGGGCGTAATTCTTGCAATTACAGTAGTTCTCGCTTACGGATTCATAGCGGTACATGCCATACGCTCTTCACAGGGAGCCCGCTCCTCATTTTTCGCAATTGCTGCAACAGCCGCAGCCGGTATGATGCTGTTCCAGACATGTCTTAATGTGTTTGGCATAACGGATATTCTTCCCCTTACAGGCGTAACACTGCCCTTTGTCAGTCAGGGCGGTTCAAGTATGATATGCTCATGGGCGCTCTTAGCTTTCATTAAAGCATGCGACCTGCGCACATATCCGTCATTTTATGAGAAAGTGGAGGCACAGCGATGAAAAGTACAACTAAAAGAGCATACGCTCTATATGCACTTGTTGCTTTCTTTATGGCAGGAATTATTTTCTTTGTTTCGACCCTTACGATTAACGCTTCTGACTGGGCATTAAGCCGTTACAACAAGCACATCTATGACGGAAACACTTTAAACGTCGCCGGAAGCATCTTCGATTCCAAAGGCGAATTGCTTGTAGGTACACAGGATGGAAAGCGTGTTTATAATGAAAGTGCGGCTGTAAGAAAAGCCACTCTTCACACCATAGGAGATTCAGACGGCTATATTTCCACCGGCATACAGTCCGTATACAGCGATGAGCTTATAGGATACAATTTTATAGACGGAATATATTCAATAAGCAAATACGGCACCGGAAACAATATCAGACTCACTTTGGATGCCGATGTATGTGTAACTGCTTTAAATGCACTTAACGGAAGAAAGGGTACAGTAGGAGTATATAACTATAAAACCGGCGAAATAATCTGCATGGTTTCCTCACCTACCTATGACCCTGAGAATAAACCCACCGAAGCCATTGAAAAAAATGCCAACGGAAAATACGACGGAATATATCTTAACCGTTTTCTTTCCGGCGTATATACTCCCGGTTCGGTATTCAAGGCAATTACCTGCATAAGCGCAGTAAACAACATAAGCGATATTTTTTCACAGACCTTTTACTGCGACGGAAGCATTGATATTCCCGGTGGCGGAGAGGTAAAATGCAGCGGTGTGCATGGCACTGTGACATTCAAAGATGCCTTTGCACATTCCTGTAACTGTGCCTTTGCCACCATAGCTAACGAACTCGGTGCAGATGCTTTAGCCGAAACTGCCAACGAAGTAGGCTTCAATCGCTCCTTTAAAATGGGTGACACAGTTATTGCAAAAAGCTCCTTTGATGTTTCATCAGTCAACAACACTGATTTGGCATGGGCCGGAATCGGTCAGTATACCACACTGCTCAATCCCTACCACATGATGATGATTATGGGAGCCATTGCAAACTCCGGTAATCCGGCATCCCCTTATGTTGTAAAAACAATTGAAACCCCCGACGGAAAAGTTATAGATGAAACTAAGACACAGAACGTCGGACAGCTTATAGAGCCTGCAACAGCCGACATCGTACGTGACATGATGAGATACAATGTAACCTCATATTACGGCGACTGGCGTTTCCCCGGTCTTGAGCTCGCAGGTAAAACAGGAACCGCAGAGCTTGACGGAAACCAGGAATCCCACGCATGGTTCACCGGTTTTTCCACAAAAGAGGATTGTCCCCTTGCTTTTGTGGTAGTTGTTGAAAACGGCGGCGCTGGATTTTCTCAGGCTATGCCCATTGCCAACACAGTTATGCAGGCAGCTTACAAATCTATTTCTGAATAAGCTTGTTTAAAAGGTTTAAATCTGTTATACTTTTAACAGAATATATGTAAAGGACGGGATGTAAGAATGCTCACACAGGCAAAAAAAGATTTTATTGAATTTATGATGAGTGCAGATGTGCTGCGTTTCGGTGATTTCACAACTAAATCCGGAAGAAAGACCCCCTATTTCGTAAATACAGGAAACTATAAAACAGGTCTTCAGAACTCAAAGCTGGGCGAGTTCTACGCCGCTCTTGTAAAAGAGACTGTCGGCGATAATTTTGACGCCATGTTCGGCCCCGCATACAAGGGAATTCCCCTTGCAACATCTGTTTCAGGAGCTCTTGCCAGAACTTACGGCATAGATAAGCCTTTCTTCTTTAACCGTAAAGAGGTTAAGGATCACGGCGAAGGCGGAAACATTGTAGGATATGCTCCAAAAGACGGCGACCGCATTATTATAATTGAAGATGTTATCACTGCCGGCACTGCAATCCGTGAAACACTTCCCGTTCTCAAAGCCTGCGCAGACGTTAAGGTTACAGATATGTTTATTTCCGTTAACCGCTGCGAGGTCGGACAGACTCCCGGCAAAACAGCTGTTATGGAAGTCGGTGAAGAGTTCGGAATTAAAGTTCACGCTCTCGTCACCGTTCAGGATATAAGAGAATATCTTCTCGGCAGAGAGGATTACGCTCATCTTATTCCTCTTATGGACAACTACATGAAACAGTATTGCGTATTCTAATAAGTACGATACAGCAAAACACCGGATTCTCCAAAAGGAGAATCCGGTGTTTTTTTTCATTGAAAGGATGAAATTCAGTTTTATATTAAATCTATGATAAACGAAACATTCCGGACTTTTAAATAATTTATTCTTCCTTTTTAGGTTCTTCTTTTTTTGTCATCTGCTTATAAACCTGATCACCGTAAACAGCGGCTCCCGTTATGAGTATACCCTGTATAGCTGCTTTTACCGTAAATCCCATTATACCCATAGCGCCTAAAATTCCAAGGGGAAGCAAAATAATCGGAATATATTTATTGGGGATTTTATCGGTTTTGCGGATTATCATCCCGATTATATAAATAGCGGGAATGAGAATAAGTCCTTCACCTACAATATAATTTAAAATATCCATTTCTATCACCTCCGTTAACTATAATATTCATTCAGTTTGTGCTGTGATATTTTCAGCTCTCCGGAACGTTTCAATAAAGAGCCTAAAAACATCTTCAGTTGCACTAAAAACAGCAACCCGTTATAACTTTCTTTAAAATTTCATATATTTGACTGTATATCACATTTTCGGAGGGTCTTAATATATGGATTGGCACACCCTGACTCCTGACCAAGCACTCAAACGTCTTGGCTCAAACGATAAAAACGGTCTTTCACAGCATGAAGCAAATTTGCGCCTTGAAAAATACGGTCCCAATGTACTTTCATCAAAAAAGAAAAGAGGAATTGTGCGAAAATTCCTCTCACAGTTCTCTGATTTCATGGTTCTGGTGCTTCTTGCGGCATCTGTAATATCTTTTCTGACTTCTTATTTCAGCGGCGACGGAGATTATATCGACTCGGTTATTATTCTGATAATTGTTGTACTGAACGCACTTATCGGAACCATTCAGGAAAGCAGGGCAGAAAAAGCCATTGCAGCCTTGCGAAAGCTCTCAGCACCCCGTGCAAGAGCTGTACGCTCCGGCTCCGTTGTAAGCTGCGCCGCTTCCGAACTCGTAAAGGGAGATATAATAATCTTAAAAAGCGGCGACCTTGTTCCCGCTGACTGCCTAATAATAGAAAGCTCTTCACTGAAAGCAGAAGAATCGACTCTCACGGGAGAATCTGAGCCATCCGCCAAAACCGCAGGAATAATCCTGCCTGCTGAGACTCCCCTGGGCGAAAGGAAAAACATGCTTTTCTCAGCAACTCAGATAACAGCCGGTTCATGCCGGGCAGTGGTAACGGAAACGGCAATGGATACTGCCGTCGGTCATATTGCGGGACTTATTGACAGCGAAGAAACGCCCTCAACACCTCTTCAAAATCGCCTCGCAAAAACCGGAAAGCTTTTAGGTGCAGGGGCTCTGGCAATCTGTGCTGTAATATTCTTTATGGGGATTTTAAGAAACGCACATTTTCTTGACAGCTTCATGCTCTCTGTGAGCCTTGCAGTAGCGGCTATTCCTGAGGGACTTCCTGCCGTTGTGACAATTGTCCTTTCCTTAGGCGTTCAGATTATGGCTAAAAACAACGCCATTATAAGACGGCTTCCCGCTGTTGAAACTCTCGGCAGTGCAACGGTAATCTGTTCCGACAAAACAGGAACTCTCACAGAAAACAAAATGACCGTCAAGGGAATATACAGTATAAACGGAGAGGAAAACCTACTTTCCACTTTCGGAAAAAGGCTTCTCACCTGCGGCTGTGTATGCAACAATGCCTTATGGAGCAAAGAAGGCATCATGGGCGAACCTACTGAAACGGCGATTTTATATGCGGGAGAAAAAGCCGGAATAAAGAAGCCAAAGACAGACAGCGAATACACGAGGCTTCGTGAAACACCTTTTTCATCTGACCGCAAAATGATGTCTGTGCTTGTAAACAGAGGCGGACATAAATTTGTAATGGCAAAGGGCGCTCCAGATGTACTAATTAAGAAATGCACTAAAATCCTGAAAAACGGAAATGAGGTTCCCATAACAGCAGCTGACATTAAAAGAATTGAAGAAATAAATTTGTCCCTTGCCGAAAAAGCTCTCAGAGTAATTGCCGCCGCAGAAAGGTCTGCCTCTTCTCTTGATGATACCTCTGAAGCTTCCCTTACTTTTATCGGACTTATTGCCATGGCAGATCCGCCGAGAAAAGAGGCAAAGGAAGCAGTCGCCTTGTGCCGCAAAGCCGGAATAAAAACGGTTATGATAACCGGTGACCACGCTGCAACAGCAAAGGCAATTGCTGCGGAAACCGGCATACTGCGCAGAGATGATACTCTGATGACAGGAGCAGAAATTGATTCTCTCAGTGATGAACAGTTCCGCAAAAAAATTAAAAACTGCCGAGTTTTTGCAAGAGTCACTCCGGCGCATAAAGTAAGAATAGTAAAATCATTCCGCTCTTTGGGAGAAGTTGTTGCAATGACCGGAGACGGCGTAAACGACGCACCTGCTCTTAAAGCCGCCGACATAGGCTGTGCTATGGGTCAGGGTGGAACAGATGCTGCAAAAGCTGCAGCAGACATGATTTTAACCGACGACAACTTTGTAACAATAGTAAAAGCTGTACGTCAGGGCAGAATAATTTACAGCAACATAAGAAAAACCGTACACTTTCTTTTATCGAGCAATATAGGTGAGATAGTGGTAATTTTTGCAGCATATCTCCTCGGAATGCCTACACCACTTCTCCCCATTCAGCTTTTATTTGTAAATCTTATAACGGACTCTCTCCCTGCAATGGCACTGGGCACAGAAAAAGCCGAAAAGGATATAATGATGCAAAAACCACTGAAAACTCACAAAAGCATGTTCTCAGGAGGACTGTGGGCTGATATTCTCTTAGAGGGACTTTTAATTGGCGGACTTTCCCTTGTAAGCTTTACTTTGGGAATGCGTTTATTTGACACCTCATCACAGCCCCTCATAGGCAGAACTATGGCTTTTGTAACTCTCAACATCAGCGAGCTGGTTCACGCTTTCAATATGCGAGGACATATGCCTATGTACAAAATCGGCTATTTCTCAAATATGCGTCTTACTATGACCTTTGCACTTTGTATAGCTATTCAGTGGCTGGTTGTAACAATCCCTGCCGCTGCTACAATTTTTTCTCTTGTTCCCCTTTCAGGCAGCGCATGGATTATTGCTCTTGCCCTGTCGGCTGTTCCATTTATAATGATAGAATCAGCAAAAATATTTGATTTTTATAAAAAAGCTCACAATGCATAATAATTAAACAGATTTATTTTATATTTTTTAAAGGTTTTGTATTGCAATTTATGTGCAATTTGATATAATGTACCTGTTAACGAAGAGAAAGCAGATAAGGTTAACCCTTTTCTGCTTTTCTTTTTATTTTTGCTTAAATTAGCGTTTATTCGACGCTGTGGGGAGGTTTTTATGAAATTTTTGCCTTACATAATGGCTCTTGCTGTTCTGCTCCAGTTCGTATTTGTACCGGCTTATTTAAAAAAATGCTGGCCTAAAAAGAATAGAGTTTCTCTTTGCTACAAAATGATCTGTGCCACTCTTTTCGTCCTTACGGGCGTAATGTGCATAATTTACAGCGGAAACACATCCATTTATGCAATTCTCATGCTCTGCGGATTATGCTTTTCATGGTTTGGAGATTTGTTTCTCCACATTAACGAAAAGCTGTCACTTTTTATAACGGGACTGTTTTTCTTCCTTATAGGACATATATTTTATGTTTCTGCTTATTCAGTTGCGGCTAAAAAGCTCTTTGGAATCCCCGTTTTCTCTCCCATTGACATAATTATTGTAGCAGTTCTTACAGCTATTTCTGTAATTTATGCCGTAAAGACCAAAATACATTTCGGAAGAGCTGCTGTACCTGCGCTTATTTATACAATAGCTCTTACCTCAATGATGGTCAAAGCCTGCCATTTAGCTGTTGCAGGTTTAGTTTTCGATGCCGCTGTATGGACAATTCCGGCAGTTTTGCTTATTTCTGGAAGTATAATGTTCTGTATGTCGGATACCACTTTGGCTCTTATTAATTTCGGAGACAAAAAAATATACGGCGTTAAGATTTTTAATATCATCACATATTTTGCCGCTCAGATGTGCCTTGCCTACACCATTTTGTTTATAAAATAAAATTATGAATGTGATTATTGATGCGGATGCTTGTCCGGTTGTGAATATTGCCGTAAATTTGTGCAAAGAATACGACATAAAGGTCTTTCTTTTTTGCGATACATCTCATATAATAGACATCGACGGCGCTGAGACAGTTGTAGTTTCCAAAGGAAGCGACAGCGCAGATTTTGCAATTGTAGCCGCCTGCCGTGCCGGAGATATTGTCATCACTCAGGACTACGGTCTTGCTGCAATGTGTCTTTCCAAAAAAGCAAAGGTTATAAATCAAAACGGTATGATTTATAATGAAAATAATATTGACTCTTTGCTCTTTTCGAGGTATACTGCAAAAAGAGCCCGCATGGCGGGTCAGAGAATTAAAGGACCTAAAAAGCGTACAGAAAAACAGAATGATGATTTTGAAAAAAATTTCAGAGCGCTGATTTTAAAGTGCATGTAAAAACGGAGGTTATTTTCTTAATGAAAAAAATCACTAAGGGCATTGTCATTTCAGTGGCAAGTGCTGTTTTGGCAGCATGTATACTTTTTTCTGCCGCAGCATCAACTCAGGGCGGTATTCTTTCCACAGAAGATCTCAGCAATCCGCCGCAATCCTATATGGCATAAAATTAAAGCACCGTATTAACGGTGCTTTTTGCTTTACATTATATTAAAATACAAAACCACTTGAGGACATTGCCCCGAGTGGTTTTAGTTTTTTGTACACGCTGAATTAATCAAACAAACTTTTTGACATTCAAAGCTATGCGTCCCTTTTTTGTTGTGCCGTTTACTTCTTCCACAACCGCTTTACCCTTGCCTCTCAAAACAATTTTATCGCCCTGAGAAATACGCATATCACATTTAAGAGCCTGGGAATCATTTACAAACACCAGACCTTTTTCTATACTTTCTGAAGCTGATGTTCTCGAAAGACGATAAATCTGAGCCACAATTACATCAAGGCGCATTGAAGCAGCAGTTATTCTCTCTGTCACTGTTTTCTGCTGCTCATTTGTCAGCTGAGAAACCGGAACTTCTTCACCTTTAAGAGTTGCTCTGCCGGCTTTTGTAAAGTTCTCAAGAATAAACCTCTTTACGCTTTTCATTGCTAAAATATCGCATCCGTCAGCGGTGACAATTATATCGCCTATCATTTCTCGCCTGAGCCCAAGACCCATTAATGCCCCTAAATAGTCACGGTGACCTGCCGTACTGAATTTATCTTTTACAAATCTCAGACACACAAAAGTGCAGTCCTCACCTTTTTTGAGAATTTCGGCGGCTTTCCCTGGAGTTTCGGCTCCCGAATAGGGCGGAAAGAAAAACATGGCTCTTCTCACTGCTTCATCATATCCTCCGAAAAGAACATAAAGACAATCCTCTTTTCTGAAACGGTCAAGTAAAATTCCCTGTTCCCTCTCATCAAGAAAATTTGTGGAGGTTATGACATACTGCTCCTGACTTTGACGCATTTTATCTTCCGCTGCGGAAATAAGCAGTAAATCTTCTTTTTCCATATTATCAGTAATATCTTATTATTGCTTTTACTCTGCCTAAAATTGTAACTTCGTCTACAATTATAGGCTCATACTCATCGTTTTCCGGTTGTAAACGGAAATGTCCTTTTTCCTTAAAGAAACGCTTTACTGTTGCTTCATCATCTATCATTGCTACAACAATTTCACCATTTGATGCAACTGGAGTTTTTTCGGCAATTACAATATCCCCGTCAAGAATACCAGCCCAGAGCATACTCTCTCCCCTTACCCTAAGGGCAAAGAGAGGCTTATCACGGGAAACTGAGCCGGTATAGGGTATATACCCTTCAATCTGCTCAACGGCAAGAATCGGTGCACCTGCCGTAACAGTTCCCAAAAGGGGAACATGGGTTATGTTCTCTGCCTGACCCATTACTCTGATTGAACGTTTAAGCAGAGGGTCACGGCTTATATATCCCGCCTTTTCGAGAGCGTTTAAGTTGCCCTGAACGGATGAAGTTGAACTCAGTCCCACAGCGGCGCCTATTTCACGAACTGACGGCGGAACACCGTCCTGTGCACGCTCACACAAATATTCATATATTTTTCTCTGTATATCGGTAATAGGTCCCATATGAAAACCTCCCAGTAAAATACAAAAGCTAAAGCTTCCTCGGTGGTATTATATCATATAACACAGGCAAAAGCAAACATTTGTTTGGATATTTTCGCATATTTGTTCGATTGGTTTTGAAAAATAAATGAAAACTCCTCTTCACACAGTAACCTGTATGAAAAGGAGTTAAAAAGCCATATAAGTAAAGTTTGCAGTAAATTACAGCACTTCTTCTATTCTGTCTTCATATCTCGGCTTCATTTCGGGAGCTTCGTCAGCATATCCCAAAGTAATGCCAATCATAAAGTCACAGTTTTCCGGAACGTCAAATCTTTCTCTCCACTTTGCTCCTTCGGGGGAATTCATGAAAGTGCCGATACATCCGATTATGCATGAACCAAGGCCAACGCTCTGTGCGGCAACAGCCATATTTTCAACCATAATTCCTGCATCAACAGGAGTGTAATGATTTTCTCTGTCTCCGAAAATCATGGCAAATAAGGGAGCATCATGATAAAAGGGCTGCTCCTGCCAGCCTGTATATGCCGGTGTATTTTCGCCTACAAAGGCTTTGAAGTCCTTATTAAGCTCATCCAAAAGAGCTTTGTCCTTTACAACTCTCACATGGTTCGGCTGAAAATTTCTTGCACTGGGAGCATAAAGAGCCGCTGACAGGACTGTATCCATTTCTGCATCAGTGGGCATCTCCGGCTTATAAAGCCTGATACTGCGCCTTTTAAGTATGCTTTCCATGGTTTCGTTGCTAATTACATTTACTGTATTTTCAGACATTTCAGTTCCTCCCACAGTTATAATTCTGCCACAAAACTTAAACGGCAGCTATAACCTCAACTTCAACAAGTACGCCCTTGGGAAGAGCTTTTGCTGCAACACATGAACGTGCAGGCTTGCTTGTGAAATACTTTGCATAAATCTCGTTGAAAGTTCCGAAATCTCCCATATCTGCAAGGAAACAGGTTGTCTTTACAACGTTTTCATAGCTTGTTCCGGCAGCCTCAAGAAGTCCGCCGATGTTTTTCATAACCTGCTCTGTCTGTCCTTCGATTGTTGAAGCTTCAACCTCTCCGCTTGCAGGATTAATTGCAATCTGTCCGGAAGCGAAAAGAAAACCATTGCATACGATTCCCTGTGAATAAGGTCCGATTGCTCCGGGAGCCTTATCTGTACTGATTACTTTGAACATTTCAAAACACTCCTTTTTAATTGTTTATACCTGATTAAACAAGCTTAAAGCCTGCCATTAAAAGTGCATCCTTAATTTCACGGATATGTGCGAAATCCTTTGTTTCAAGAACTATTCTCAGATAGCAGCCGGTGATTTCAACATCGAGATCCCCTCTGTCATGGTAGATGGAAACAACGTTTCCGCCCTTTTCAGCAATGATTTTTGAAACCTCGCTGAGCTGGCCGGGCTTATCGGTAAGCTCAATTGTGATATCAGCTGAACGTCCTGTATTAAGAAGACCACGGTTAATAACTCTTGAAAGAATGGTAACATCGATATTACCGCCTGAAACAACGCAGACAACTTTCTTTCCCTTTACCGGAACTTTGCCAAACATAGCGGCTGCAACTGAAACAGCACCCGCTCCCTCAGCGATAAGCTTCTGCTCCTCAATGAGGGCAAGGATTGCAGTTGAAATTTCATCATCGGTTACTGTGACGATTTCGTCAACACAGTCTTCACAAATTTCAAAGGTATGCTGTCCGGGAGTTTTAACTGCAATACCGTCCGCAATAGTTGAAACATTGGGAAGAGTCTCTATTGCGTGAGAATGAATTGAATTAAACATTGAAGGAGCTCCGGCAGCCTGTACGCCGTAAACCTTACATTTGGGATTAATAGCCTTTACTGCGCTTGCAACACCGGCAATGAGTCCGCCGCCGCCGATTGGTACGATTACGGCATCTGCATCGGGAAGCTCTTCTAAGATCTCAAGTCCGATTGTGCCCTGACCGGCGATAACATCATCGTCATCAAAGGGATGAATAAATGTGTATCCGTGCTGCATTTTAAGCTCGAGAGCCTTCTGATAAGCGTTATCGTAAACGCCTTTTACAAGGCAGATATCTGCGCCGTATCCCTTAGTTGCTTCAACCTTGGAAATAGGTGCTCCGTCGGGAAGACAGATAAGTGATTTAATTCCTCTCTTTGTAGCTGCAAGAGCAACACCCTGTGCGTGGTTTCCCGCAGAGCAAGCGATAACTCCCTTTGCTTTTTCTTCCTCTGAAAGGCGGGATATTTTATAATAAGCTCCTCTTACTTTGAATGAGCCGGTAACCTGAAGATTTTCAGGCTTTAAATACAGATGACAGTCAGGAGCAATTTTCGGAGAATAAATTAATGAAGTAGGTCTTATTATCTCTGAAAGTACCTTAGATGCATCTTTGATTTTTTCCAATGTGGGCATAAAAAAACCTCCTGCGGGGCAACGCTCCGAAAAATTTTAATCTGTTTTTAAATATAATCCTTTTTGGTAAGAATGTCAAACAAATGTTGTTTTTTTCGGCATTTTAACCGCTGTTTTTCTTGACTTTTTTTGAAATAGTAATATAATTAATACCGTTATTCAGAGGGAGTAGTTTGCACATTACATTGTGTGATATGTCGACATACCGGCGTTAGCCCGGCATATCTTAATTAACGAGACTCAAATACAGTACATCCGGCTGTATCTGCGTCTTTTAGCTCGAGTACAGCCGCTGTACCCGGGTATTTTTTTGCCCTGACTCAACTACGAAAGGAAAAGAAAGCTATGGGAATTACAGAACTTTTTATTCTCGCTTTAGGTCTTGCAATGGATGCCTTTGCTGTATCAATCTGCAAGGGACTCTCTTCAAGAAACGTGGAACTTAAGAAATCACTTATAACCGGTCTTTGGTTCGGAGGATTTCAGGCTCTCATGCCGGTAATCGGATACTTTATCGGTTCAGCCTTTGAAAGATACATAACGGCATTCGACCACTGGATAGCTTTTGTGCTGCTGGCTTTAATCGGCGGCAATATGATTAAGGAAAGCTTTTCAAAAGAAGAAAATGAAACAAGCTCTTCTTTCAGTCCAAGAGCCATGCTGCCAATGGCAGTTGCAACAAGCATTGACGCTCTGGCAATCGGCGTTACTTTCGCTTTCCTGAGTGTGGACATCTTCGCAGCGGCATCACTTATCGGTGTTATCACCTTTGCTCTCTCAGCTGTGGGCGTATATATCGGAAACGCTTTCGGCGGAAAATACAAATCCAAAGCAGAACTTGCAGGCGGCGTTGTACTTATACTTTTGGGAATTAAAATTCTCTTAGAGCATTTGGGAATTCTTTAAAAATCAGGACGGTTTTACCGTCCTTTTTTCATATCCTTTAACATTAAACTTTTATTGAAAAGCTTTTGCCTTCTGTATATAATAGTATACAGGATGTGATATATTTGAAACTTATAAAGAACGGCAGCAATCTGCTTATAATACCTGAAGATATTTTCAGTCTCCCTCAAACTCTCGACTGCGGACAGGCTTTCCGCTGGGAACAGACCGAGGATAACAAATGGCACGGAGTTGTCAAAGGCACGCCACTTACAGTTTACGAAACAGCTGACGGAATAGTTTTTGAAAACACTGATGAAGAAAAGTTCAATACAATATGGAAAGATTACTTCGACTTTGATACAGACTATGAGAAAATCAGAGAATCTTTTAGCGATGATTTATACCTTTCGAAAGCTATGGACTTTTGCGGCGGTATCCGTCTTTTAAAACAGGAACCATGGGAAGCTCTTTGCTCTTTTATAATTTCCCAGAACAACAACATTCCGAGAATTAAGGGCATAATTTCACGTCTTTGTGAAGCTTTCGGTGATAATCTGGGAAACGGGGATTTTTCATTTCCTGGTGCTGAAAGACTGGCAAAAATGACACCAGAAGAGCTTGCTCCCCTCAGAGCCGGATTCAGAGCCAAATACATAGTTGATGCTGCAAGAAAAGTTGCTTCCGGAGAAGTTCCACTGTACGAACTGGAAAAGCTTTCTCTCGAAGAAGGACTTAATTCCCTTATGAAAATAACCGGTGTGGGTCCAAAAGTAGCAAGCTGTGCACTTTTATACAGCTGCGGCAAAAAGGATGCTTTCCCAATTGACGTATGGGTTAAAAAGATTTTGAAAGAGCTTTATCCTGACGGATTCCCCTTTGAGGATTCTCCATACAAAGGCGTAGCACAGCAGTATCTTTTCCATTACCGCCGTTTTTCACCGGATTTTGAGGATAACAAACAAGAAAAAGCCGATGCTTAAACCTCATCATTTTTCTTTTTCTGCATTTAATCGACACTTTACAGCAAAATGACCAATATCCTTATAAGCTGTAATAAAATCATTTTTCGATTTTCCAATTGTATTTAATCTGTAAATAATGGTACAATTAGAAAATACAATAATTTTAAATAATCAAAGGAGGAGAGAGCCTTGCTTAACACAAATCCCGCCGAAAAATTTCTGAAAGAGGGACTTACTTTCGACGACGTTCTTCTTATTCCCGCTCAGTCAGATGTTTTACCGGCAGACGTAAGTCTTAAAACTAAGCTGACTTCTAAAATCACATTGAACATTCCACTTATGACAGCTGCCATGGATACGGTTACAGAGTCCAAAATGGCAATCGCTATCGCCCGTGAAGGCGGTATTGGCGTTATTCATAAGAATATGACAATCGAACAGCAGGTTCAGGAGGTTGACAAGGTAAAGCGTTCTGAAAACGGCGTTATTGTAAATCCTTTCTTCCTTTCACCAGAGCATACAGTTACCGAAGCTGATGAGCTTATGGGTAAATTCAAGATTTCCGGTGTTCCGATCTGCGAAGGCGGAAAGCTTGTGGGAATTATCACAAACCGTGACCTTAAATTCCTCCCCGATTTCAATGTTAAAATCAAGGACGTCATGACAAAGGACGGTCTTGTAACATCTCACGTTGGTACAACTCTTCAAGAGGCTCAGGAAATCCTCATGAAGCATAAGATCGAAAAGCTTCCTCTTGTTGACGATGAAGGTTACCTCAAGGGCCTTATTACTATTAAGGATATTGAAAAAGCCGTTCAGTATCCCAACACAGCCCGTGACGAAAAGGGCAGACTTCTCTGCGCTGCTGCAATCGGTGTAACAGATGATGTTCTCGACAGAGCAGGCGCTCTTGTTGAAGCTCAGGTTGATGCTCTTGTACTTGATTCAGCTCACGGCCACAGCAAGAATATTTTCACAGTTCTCGAAAAGGTTAAAGCTGCATTCCCCAATGTTTCTGTAATAGCAGGTAACGTTGCTACTGCAAGCGCTACACAAGCTCTTATTGAGAGCGGCGCAGATGCAGTTAAAGTTGGTATCGGCCCCGGTTCAATCTGTACAACACGTGTTGTTGCAGGTATCGGTGTTCCTCAGATTACAGCTATCTATGATGCAGCCAACATAGCCGCAAAATACGGTATTCCGATTATCGGCGACGGCGGAATCAAATACTCCGGTGAAATTGTCAAGGCTATTGCAGCCGGCGCAAACGTTGTTATGGTTGGTTCACTTGTTGCAGGATGCGAAGAGTCTCCCGGAGATACAGAAATCTATCAGGGACGTCAGTTCAAGGTTTACCGTGGCATGGGCAGCATCGGCGCAATGAATCACGGCAGCCGTGACCGTTACTTCCAGCAGAACAACAAAAAGCTTGTTCCCGAAGGCG
The DNA here is from genome assembly GCA_958366985.1 of uncultured Oscillospiraceae bacterium. GTDB lineage: Bacteria > Bacillota > Clostridia > Oscillospirales > Acutalibacteraceae > UMGS263. Next base: position 23,901 of record CATXDC010000003.1, on the reverse strand, counting down.
TTGAAGGTCGTGTTCCTTACAAGGGAGTACTTTCCGATACAGTTTACCAGATGATGGGCGGTCTTCGTGCCGGTATGGGTTACTGCGGATGTGCAACTGTTGACGAGCTTCAGGAGAAAGCACAGTTTATCAGAATCACTAACGCAGGTCTTGTTGAAAGCCATCCTCACGATGTATTCATCACTAAGGAAGCTCCCAACTACTCAGGCAGCAACTGATAAGTTAATATTTAAAAGAATGTCAAACACCCTCTGCAAAAGCAGAGGGTGTTTTTATTTATGAATATCTCAACTAATTATTTTAATGAAAAAGCTTATTTTTTATTTTTCTAAAAAGTCTATACACTAAAAACAGTTTGCTGTAAATAAACTTGTAGCTGGTATAAGTCTTTTTAAAGCCTTTCTTTTTAAGAGAAGAAATAACAGATTTTGCAAAAGGATTTGAAGGTGACGCATAACGCAAAGGCTGATTTTGCTTTAAAGCCGATTCTAAATCAGTTTTATATAACACTGCATCTTCTTTTATTTCATCTAAAATTTGTTTTCCTTTTTCTGAATTAACAAAAATTAATGAGGTTCCGTCAATGTTATGAGCCTGTGGATAATATTTCTCAACACCCCAGTAATCACCTATCGTTATGTCTCCGACGCGATGTGTATTAGTATACTGGCAAGATGTACAGGATGGCATAAGTGCAGCATGACTTCCATACAAAACTCCATAAGCAGATGCTCTGTATGGTTCCGTATGAACAGAGCCGTTATTAAAGCTTACTTTTAAATAAGGCTCACTGACGTTTTCAACCTTACTGCGAAAATCAAGGAAGTTAGTCTTTCCTCCATATTGTTTTTCAAGCATCTCTAAAAAGCTTTTCAGCAAAATCGGAGCATTAAACCCATGACAAACTATATCTACAGTTATAAGATTATCATACTGTTTACCTAAAAATGAATATAAACCTGATATTTGACAAGGCGTGCCTGAAAATAGCACTCTGCGACCTTCTTTCAGAAAAGCTTCTGCTTGCTTATATGTCTCTTTCGTATTACTGAATACATACTTACTCTTTCTGAAAGCTTTACATTCATCTACAGTTTGTCCGTAAGCTACGTCTACTGAGAAATCAGAAGTATATTTCGCACCAAAAACGACTCCGTTGGCATCAATAATTTTTCTAGCAAGAGTCAGAAACATTCCACCAGAGGTACTTTGAATAACCTCTTCCTCATCTTTGTTCCATGCCGCATAGGTATGAAGCACGTGATTATTTTTCAACTTTTTCTGATTGTCCTCTGAATACTGGCATACTTTTTCACATAGCTTACAGTTAATACATCTATCCCTATCGATAATTGGATAAAAAAAGCCATCGTGTTCTTCCATTGTAATGCAGTTCTTTGGACATCTTTGTTCACATGCTCTGCAACCGCAGCAGAAGGAAGTGTCACCGTTAATTAAATACGAAGACATTTTATGCTCCTTTCTTCTTGTGAAACATTGATTTAACAATTTTCAAAAAGTCATAAACCAGTTTACGAATTGTCCTCAAATTAACTATGCACATTACAGCAAACAAAACTATGCTATAAATAATCCAATGTGACGGACTGTACGTTACTATGACCGCTATTATGAGTATGAGCAATAAATTGAGAACTATTTCTTTAACATTGTAACGTATTTTAACTAACGATCTCGTGTCAATTAATCTGAAAACCCAAAATACAAGGTAACTAATTGCCAGTGATACCGCAGCGCCCATAACTCCCATTCTAGGAAGAAGTACAAAATTTCCAATTATATTCACAATGGCTGTAACTAAATTTGTTACAAAAGCCATAACAGTCTTTTTGCTGGCTGTGTAAAGTGCTCCCAAAAACTGAGCAAAAGTGAAGAAGCATATACCAACAAGCATAACAGGAATATACTGCCATGCCTCATAGAATGAACGATCCAAAATTCCCATAATCAACTTACTGCATAAAATTAGAAGTGCTGAAAAGAGAAATGTCACTGACTGTAACGCTTCAAAAATTTCACTATTGTACTCAGAAAAGTCTTTTTGATCACATTCGGTGTTTGCAGAAATTTGCCACGCCTGAATAAACACTCCTACAACTACTGTTACAATCGTAGGCACCTTAAAGGCAACAGCATACAAACCATTTGCCTCAGCACCTAAATATGCTGTTACCATAATACGTCCTATCATTGTGGTCAGCCACCAGCATATGGCATTGGGAATAAGCGGAATACTAAAACAGTACATTGCAGGGAAAAGTCCGCCTTCAATGCTTCTTGGTTGTATATCTCTCCAAAGTCTTTGAGCAATAAAAACAAAGAAAAAGGAGACAACATTTCCAACGATATATCCTAAAATATATCCTTCTATTCCAAGCTTAAATACTACAAGGAACAATATGTTACAAACAAGAATCATAAGCGTTTGCAGCATATTATCTATGGTGAACAGTCTAACTTTACCAATGGCACGTACATATTGCGATGTAACAGAACGGAACATCTGAGCTATAGTATAGAAAACTATAAGCCAGATATATGTTTTATAGTCAACAAATGCAGTTAAAATTCCACCGCCTATAATAAGCACTGCTGAACCTATAGTTACGGTCAGCATACCAACAGTAAAAGCTGCCTCTTTCTTCGTAATTCCATCCATCGCAAAGCGGAAAACCGCATCAAAAATCGTCAAGGACAGAATAGGTAGAAGCAAAGTACTAATGCTTTGAAGAACATCGACTGTACCATATTGTGCATCGGATAATACTCTGGTGTAAAAAGGTAACAGCAAAAACTGCAGCATCTTGGAACCGACGCTGCCGATTGCAAATATGGCTATATTTTTAACTAAACTGCTGTTTCTATTCATATCAGTTTTTACCGCCTTATAAAGAAAAAACTTCTTCCAAATAATTCTGCGACTGTACTCTGAGTAAGTCAAGCTTTTCGTGGACAGAAGTAAAATCAATATCTTCGTCAATATCCACCGTAGGATCATTCAATTGATATAAACGGTTTTCTAAACCGAGATTCTTAAGCAATTCCACCATCCTGGTTGGATTCTTTTGATTAGGTACACAGATAAATTTTTTATTAAACACAACTGAAAAGACTGTTCCATGAAAAGAATTTGTTACTACGTATTCAGCATGTTTTAGATAAGAAATAAACTCCAAAGGATCAGCTGTATATTTTGAATATGCTTTACATCCATATCTATTTTTCAGATCGAAAAAAACTACAGGAAGATTCTTCTCTTTAGACAGCGCTTTCACTGTAGAAATAAGAGCTTCATTTATTTCAAGCACATAAACAAAAATATACGGCTTCTTCACACGAATTTTTTTACAGTAAGAATCCCATTTCTCAGGAGTTAAGAGCAAGGTGGGATCAATTACTGTATGAATTTCCTTGTCAGTTAAAGCAGAAAGCCATTTTTTAGAGTCAGCCTCGCGAATTGAAATCGCATCAAGATTTTCGAGCTGATTTTTAATTTCACTTTGAACTTCTTCTGACGGTACAGCAGTACCCGTGCTTGCTGCATATGAAGCTTTTACTGATTCATTTGCAGCAAACGCACCATAAAAAGCAGGGTCCACGCCTCTTGTAATAGCAGAATTCCAGATCTGATCGCTACCAAAAAAATAAAAATGATATGGCATCTTGTTTTGGTTTACGGCCATTTCCATCTGATGATTATCTAAATAAGTTGCCTCAGAAAGATGATAGTAATCCTGTCTGAAAGCAATAAATTTATTTTCTTTTATGGTCCTCCATGGAAGATGAAGTAATGTGGAAACAATAAATTTAATCAAACTTATAGGACTTTTACAAGCTTCACGAAAATGATTTTTGATTATTATTCCAAAATCATCTTCTATGGCAGCCGGCTGATAATCAACTATCTCTGTTGAATGTCCCATTTCTTCAAGCTTGGTTTGAAGGGCCAAAGTCTGAAGACATGCACCATAATTTCTGGCATTGTGAAAAGTCAAAATACCAGTTTCTTTTTTTTCATCGTCTTTTCTCGTAAGGCCATGCATGAAATAACCTAATACACACCAGAAGAAAACGGCTCCTCCTGTATTGATGTAAAGGATTTCGGAATAAAACATTGCAGAAATAGCAATGGGAAGAATAGCACAAAGCAAAAGAACCAATTCGTAATATTTCTCATCTTTTTTCTTGAACAGACGAGTAAATACATTTACAAAAATAACAGCCACAAATGCTACCCATAAAGCTAAACCTATAACACCCTGACTAACTGTTGTATCAACGAACACATTGTGCATACTTGCAAAAGAAGTATGATCATTATTTACAATATAAGTATTCGGCAAATTTTCATGAGCATAAGGCACAATATTTCTAAACGAAACTCCAAATAAAGGTTTAGTTGAAGTTACTTCCATCGCACTCTTCCAAATAGCAAAACGCCTATTGCTGATATCATTATTCATATCTTCATCCTGACGGCCAATATTTAGCTCAGGATCCTCTTCTGGAACTTCATCACCAGATGGTTTCCAAGAAATACTTTGATGAATCGCCTGTAAAACGTGTGAACCTGCATTGGCAGTAACCTGAATAATGAAAAAAGGTAAAATACATCCAAAGGCCGCCAAAATCACTGCCAGAAATCCGCTGAGCAGCTTTTTACCGACCTGAAGTTTTTTCCAACGAATTGCAAAAAGAAAAACCAGAACTCCGCTTGTAAGCATGAAGGCAACCAAAGCTGTTCTTGAATCGGAAAATGCTATATACGCAACCTGAGAAATAATTGTTAAAATGTATAAGCACTTCTGCCATTTCTTTTTTGCAGATAAGAGAAAATATATACACAGAACAATAGAAACTACGCCGAAAATAGCTCCATAATTTGGATCTGAATAAAGACCCCATAAACGATTCCATAAAAAGCCGATGATTATAGTTTTTCCGTTGACTATTTTATAGTATTGGAAATTAAGAAAAAGAAGTACAATACCGATAATAGCCATCAAAAAAGAATAAATAAGAAAAATATGAGAAAAGATCTTAAATTCTTTTTTTGCCTCTTCTTTAGACATACGCTCATCATAAGCATAGAGCAGGAAGAACTGGAAAACCATCCATATTCCACCCTTTATGTTTTCTGTCAGACCATACTTTGCATTCAACAATGCGGAAACCGCAAATGAAACTACAAAAAGAATAAGAAATATAAGACCCTTAGTTTTTCTGTACTTATTAAAATGAAAAACTCTAATTACTAAATAAACTCCACCTACAAGAGTTAATAATACTGAATAAATCGTTAAAAATGTACTTCCGCTAAAAAGGTTATTAAACGACAACAGGCCAAGTATTAAATACAATATTTTAAAAACAAAGCCACTTTTAATAGCTGGGACAATTTTATTTATACACTCCATCATACTACTCCCCCTAATTTAACAAAAAAGAAACATCTTGTACCTGTACACTGTAACCTGCTTTTTCAGCCAATTGGGAGGCATCTGTACGGTATTCTGATACTTGAACCTTTGATATCTTCTCAGCCCAATCTTCCGCACTGCTCTCTTTATCTATGGCCAAAAAAGAACAATTTTCAGTAAATGAAATCTCTTTGGGAACACGGTCTGAAAAAATGCACGGCAATCCGCTTACCTGAGCTTCAACGCCTACAATTCCAAGACCTTCAAAATTGGAGGGCAATACAAATATATCCATAGCCTGCATTAAATCATTTGCATCTTTTCTTTTGCCCATAAACAAAACACAATTACTCAGTCCCATTGCTTTCGTACGCTGAACAATTTGCTCATAAAGAGATCCATCACCTATTAACATAAGAACAGACTTCGGATCTTTTAAATGCAACTTTTCAAAAACTTGAAGCAAAAACTCATGGTTTTTTGAATAATTAAAAGATCCCACATGACCAACTACCAACTTATTCTCCAAATTCAACGTTTTTCTTAGCTCTGCTCTTTTAGCATGAGAAAAAGCATAGGGACGAGTATCTATTGCATTCTTAATAATTTGAAAGTTTTTGCTTTGAAGAACTTTTTTCGGAAAAAGCCACTCTCCAGCTGTTTCCGAGCAAGCGCAAAAATCAGTTCCTTGTTTATGTAAAAAAATTTTACATATAGAATTAAGAAATGTTAATATTTCTCTATTTAATTTGTTCTGAGAATCAATACCGGATGCATGTGAGTGAATAATTCTCTTCTTAACACCACATCTTTTTGCAGCTGCAGCACCTATGCAGTGAAGTGCTGTAGAAATATTAAAATAAGTGACATCATATTTGTTACGCTTAATAAGATTGACAGTTTGATTAAACTGTCTTATTGGATGTTTAAGTGTGGCTATTTCATAAGCTCTGACATTATTATATCGTGAAAGATTATTTTCAAGCTGCGGTGTAATACAATTAGTGAGAAAATCCACCTGAATCTCTCCGCTATCAAATGGAATTCGATTTAAAAGATTTGTCAGATATCGGTCAATTCCGCCGGTTTCTCCGTCAATAATGTATCCTATTAATATCCTTTTCAAAATTATCCTCCATTTAATAACAGTAATCCTCAGTTTGTTTATCAGGCTTTCTTTTTTATAAGAGAAAATAAAACAGGAAAAAGCTTTCGCACTGAATAGATAAATCTTCCTGCAAGCAAAGTAAAGCCTGTCATATGATGCGTAAGCAGCCATCCCATGACACCTAACATTGAAAAACTTGCAGGTAAATATGGAGACAATTCCAGCCACATTTCATCACTGTATAAATCTTTAAGCCAGATTTTACGTGCTTTGCCATTCATTTGAGAAGCCTTTTCGCAGTTTCTCTGTAATGCTGAAATAATATAGCGTGTATAAATCTGTGCCAAAACGGTTTTTACATTTTCATCGCACAGATCCCAGCTCTTATACTGTTCAAGCACCAGCTTAATTCTCTGACGCTGCAGATCAAAATAATCCTTTACAAATTTATTGGTGAGACTTGTGTTATTACGCTTCTTATACCTATACGGAGTATTTGACAAAACATTGAGCCTTGTAATATTTTGGAATACCGAAACGTTAAAATCAATATCCTCTATCAAGGTTATCTTTCTGAACTGAGCATTAATTTGCTTAAGATAATCAGTTCTGTAAACTTTGTTCCATGCATATCCGTAAAGAGTGTTTTTCTCAAGAGAAATAACAAATTTACGAAGCTCCTGCTGATTGTCAAAAAAGTAATCGCTGTCAGCCTTGACTTCTTTAGTTGATATCAGTTTTCCCTCGGCATCAAAATACTCTTCAACAAGTCCGTATACAGTTACTTCAGCGGGATTTTTTTCAATAGCTTCATATGCTGCACTGAGCAGGCTGTCATCAAACTCGTCATCTGAATCCAAAAACAGCACATACTCGCCTTTGGCTATTGCAAAACCCTGATTTCGAGCATTGCTCAGCCCGCCGTTTTCAGGCAAATGAATAACGCTGATACGTTCATCTGTCTCAGCAAGCTCATCACAGATTCTGCCTGACTGATCCTTTGAGCAATCATCTACCAAGATCACTTCAAAATCCTGATATTTCTGATTCAATACACTGCCAACACAGTCCTTTAAATATGGTTCAACACCGTAAACAGGCATTATGACGCTAAAAAACGGATTTCCAGCCATATTATCTGCTCGCTTTCAGTTGTGCAAATTTTTTGGTGTTCTGGGACTTAACCTTTGAAATGTAGCAGCCCTCTATATAAGTAAGCCATGTCCATTTTAATTTAATGGGAAGAAGTACTATCTTCATCATGGAAGAACGAGGATTGGCTATTTTGAGAGCCTCACGAACACGTTCACTTGTTATAATTCTCTTTATCTCCTGCTTCTTTTCAGCGGCTGATAAGGTACATCCGCTGTTTGTCAGATTTTCTATACATCCGACAATTCGCTCAATATATCTGCGCTGAATCATCTCATTGCTTTCAGCGTTATCTACACCCCAGTGCTTATATAAATCGATCATCCAGCCATGTTCTTCTTCACGCTTCTCATACATATCGCTTCTGTACTTGGCAGTTTCGCTTTCTGCACGGGCACGAATGAAATGATAATAACATTTTGAAGTTACAACAACCTTTTCAATATCACGTACAACACTCAAATTAAATGGGAAATCATCCCAGAAAGTCTGGGGGAACTTAAGATTGTTTTCTTTCAGATATGCAGCTGAAAACAATTTATTCCATGGAGTATATAAAAGATTGCGGTCAAAAAGCTTGTATGCATTTTCACGGAATTCTTTCTGTGTCTTGAAATCCATATCTGCTACTGAAAACTCATCAGTAACATATTCCGTATCAGAATAATAAGTATCAATGTAAAAACCGGCGACAACAAGCTGTGACTGTGTTTTCTCTGCCAACTCATACATATCCTCGAGCATTGTAGGCTCTGCCCAGTCGTCGGAATCCATGAAGTACATGTACTTGCCCTTTGCAATGTCAATAGCAACATTTCTTGCACTGGGTGCACCGCCGTTTTCCTTATGGATTACATGAATTCTCGGATCCTTTGCAGCATATTCATCACAGATTATACCGCTTCTGTCCGGGGTACCATCATCTACAATTAAGAATTCAAATTCCTTTAAGGTCTGTGCCTGAATGCTTTCAATAGCTCGTCCCACATACTCTTCAACTTTGTACACGGGCATTATAATACTTATTTTAATATCTGTCTGCATTTTTTACGCTCCTTTCAGCGCAGTTCTTTTTCAACCAGTTTAAAAGCTGATTCTATTACTTTATCCATATCGTAATATTTGTACTCCGCTAAACGGCCGCCAAAAACTACGTTTTCTTCCTGGTCAGCCAATTGCTTATAACGATTGAACAGCTCCTGATTTGCATCATCATTGACAGGATAGTAGGGTTCCATTCCCTCCTGCCAGTCAACCGGATACTCTCGTGTAATCACAGTTGTAGGCTGAGTTCCGTATTCAAAATGCTTATGCTCTATAATGCGTGTAAAAGGTGTCTCACGATCCGTATAGTTAACTACCGCAACACCCTGATGATTTTCTTCTGCCAGTTCTTCAGTCTCAAATCTCAAACTGCGATATGAAAGCTTACCGAATCTGAAATCATAAAATGAATCAAGAGTTCCTGTATATAAAATACGCTCACCCATGGCTGAATACTTCTCACGGTTAAGGTTATAATCTACACCCAGTTCAATATCGCATCCCTCAAAGAGAGCGTTGATGAGAACGTTGTAACCGCCGATCGGTATTCCCTGATACAGGTCGTTAAAATAGTTATTATCATAAGTGTAACGTACCGGAAGTCTTTTGATTATGAACGCCGGCAAATCCTTGCAGTCACGTCCCCACTGTTTTTCGGTATATCCCTTGATAAGCTTCTTATAGATATCCACACCTACAAGACTTATTGCCTGCTCCTCAAGATTTTTAGGCTCACCTTTTATTGCTGAGCGCTGCTCCTCGATAATACTGCGGGCTTCCTCAGGAGTGAAAACTCCCCACATTTTGCTGAATGTATTCATATTAAAAGGCATATTATAAATTTCGCCCTTATAGTTTGCAATGGGAGAATTAGTGTAGCGATTAAACTCAACCAAAGAGTTTACAAAGTTCCACACCTCACGGTTGCTGGTGTGAAAAATATGAGCACCATACTTATGGACATGTATTCCGTTTACATCTTCACAATAAATATTACCGCCGATATGAGAGCGCTTTTCAACAACAAGACATTTTTTTCCCGCCTTGTTAGCGTAATAAGCAAAAACTCCGGCGAATAATCCGCTGCCTACGATAACATAATCGTATTTCTTCAAATTTTTACACTTCCTCACGTTTAAAAACTTTTGATAATGCAAAATTGACAGAGTTACCTCTGTCTGCCTGTGAACATATGATATATTGACTTAAAACCTATATTATTACAACTTCCGCATTTTACGGATGATATTGTAGCAGAAAATATAACTATTTTCAAGCCTTTTTTGCATCGGAGAAATCTCACCGGGAAGAGCAAGCCTTAAACATTATGGAATTTGTTGTCAAAAGCTTTGCTTTTGACATCTGTTTCAGCAAAGAAGTTCGTTTTAATGCAAAATTTTCGTTTTCCCATTTTTCTTTTGTTTTTGCTCTTCCTTTATAGCAAAATAATATTAATAATTCAATCCATTTTTTGTTCCAATTCACGTTCGAATATATTTTACAAATTTCTTTTCACTATTCAGTATTTGTGAAAGTTATATTGACTTTATTCTAAAAATTAATTATTATTGTATAAAATAACTGTTTTCAGGAGGGAAAGAGTTGAAAAAACAAGAGTACACATATGACGATGAGGGCAGAATTAAAACCAAAAATCCATTTGTCTATTTCACTGACAAGAATGCTAAGGAAGGCTATGTTCCCAACAGAGAAATGACGGCATTTTCATTAGGACTTGCCGGACAAAACCTTACATACAATCTTGTAAACAGCTGGCTTTTCTATTTTTGCACCAACATACTTCATATTTCATCACTTAACGTAGGTATTATAACAAGTGTCAGCCGTATATGGGACGGAATAAACGATCCCCTTGTAGGAAGCCTTATAGACCGCAGAAGAGCGGCTCCCGGTCAAAAGCTTCATCCGTTCTTGGGCAAACTGCCTCTGATAGTTGGAATACTGACACTTCTGATGTTTGTGGACTTCGGATTTTCAGAAACAGTTTCCATGGCATTTATATTATGTGTATATTTAGCATGGGATATGTTTTATTCTTTCCAGGATGTTGCCCTTTGGGGTACTTTATCACTTATATCGCCTTTTTCAAAGGAACGTTCACGAGTTGCCCAGTGGCTCAACGTTTTCATTTCAGCTGCCTGTGGTCTGGTCGGACTCATTCCACTCATTTTAGGAGCAAGGCAGGCATTGGGCGTAAGTGAAAAAACTCTATTCTTCATTTTCGGTTTGGTATTCGGATTCGGCGGAGAATTGCTTTCCATGTTTGCTGCCAAAACAAAGGAAAGAGTTATTTTAAATCAGGACACCGAAAACGTTTCCATAATAGATAACTTTAAAATTTTATTGGGCAACCGCAATATGCTGTGCCTTATATTAGCTCAGGTTTTAGGCAGCCTTAGTCTTACAGTGCCATGGATTTACTTTTTCAAGTACTGTGTTTCATACCAAATAGGCGGATTTTCAATGAACGGAGAAACAGCACAGTTCTGGTACAGCGCTATCGCTTCAATTCCGGGAGCTTTCGCTATGTTCTTTGCAGTAAAAATAGCAAATAAAATGGGCGGAAGAAAGAATGTGCTGATCGTAAGCAAAGTTGTAACTGTTATAATCAGAATTATTGCCTTCTTTATAGGTTACAAAACATTCCCTCAAATAATAACAGTGGCAATACTTATGTCTTTAATTACCATTCCGGAATCAGCAACTAATATGTCACTTCGCTCTTTGATAGCAGATTCCATAGATTATATGGAATGGAAAACCGGAAAACGCACAGAAGGTCTTGTCTCTTCAATGCAGAACTTCACCGCTAAGATAACCGCTGCTATTCAGCTGTTTATAAACGGACTTATTCTTGAACTGCTTCATTTTGACGGCAGCATAGAGGGCATTACAGGACAGAGTCAGGCTTTCTATGACTGGCAATGGCCCCTTTTCATCTTAGGACCCGCCATAGGCGCTTTTCTGTACATGATACCGGCATTCTTCATTAAGGATAACAAAGAAGAGCGTGAACAGATCGAAAGCGAACTGAGAAGCCGCAGAGAATCAGAGGCAGCTTCCGAGAATTAAATAAAAAACTAAAACACCTGAGATTTAAAATCTCAGGTGTTTTTATATCCCTTTGCAATTTTAATGCTTTTAATCAAGAGCCTGTGCGTCCTCATTTCCGCTGGTTGTAGGCTCAGTAGATGTTGGCGGCTCTGAAGATTCCTGCTCAGTAGTACTGCTGCTGCTTTCCGGTTCAGTAGCCTGAGTTGCTGTAGGTTCAGTGGATTCATTCTGAGGCTTGGACGGAGCCTGGCTCTCAGTAGGTGTCTGTGACGGTGTATCGTTTGAAGAAGTTGTTCCCTCAGGAATCTTATTGAAGAAGTCGAGAACCGTATCCTCTCCCTCATCAAGCTCTATGTTAGTCTTTCCGTAAATAGCCATCTGGAGATCACGGGCACAGACTGGGAAATCAGAGATCCAATACCAAGTGCTATTGATAGTAGCAGATGTTCTGTTTGCTTCATTGGGCATCTGAAGCTGCTCAATAGGATAGCTTGCCCAGCTATAGGTGATAGCCTGTGTTCCGTATTTGATGAAATCAAGTCTGCCAAAGCTTGTAGAAACACTTGGAAGCAATGTTGTAAGCAGGTTATCAATCTGAGAAATTTTGACGTTCTTTGCAGCCTCAATCAGAGCTTCTATAACCATTCTCTGACGTCTTGTACGGCTTACATCTCCGTCAGCATCACATTTGCGGATTCGTGAGAACAGAAGAGCCTGCTGACCATTCAGTGTTACGTTTTCACCGCTTGGAGTAGGTGTATTAAAGTCACTTGCCATGTATGCAGCCTCATAGGGCTGAACATCAACTGTTACTCCGCCTATGGCATCAATAACATCCGGGAATGTCGTAAAGTCCACGCTGACGTAACCATCTATTTTGATCTTATAGTCTTTCTCTATTGTATCAATAACTGCTTTGGGGCCTCCAAAGGTATAAACCTCTGTGAGCTTCATATAATGTGATTTGTTAACGGTTGAGTAGACATCTGAATAAGTGTAGGTATCTCTGAAAAATGAAGTCATAATTATCTCTTTGGTAACTTTGTTAATCGAAACCAATATCATAGAATCGGAATGGATTTTAGCTTCATCGAGACCCATAAGAAGGACATTTATTACATTCTTGCTCTGCATAAGGTCTCCGCCGTTATTATGCCATTTTTCAAGATAGTCCTGTAATCCTGTTGCATCTGTAACAGTACTCATAGGATCAAGATTCATATCATCCTGCTGGATATAGTCATCTCCGGTAGGTGCTTTATAATCATCTCCGCCGTTCCAATCTATAAGGTTGAAATAGGAAGCGATTATTGAAAACAGAATTATAAGAATAAGGATTATAATTGATACTACTCCGATTATAATCTTTTTCTTTTTGGGCATAGCTTTAAGTTTCTCGATAAAATCCTTAAATGATTTTCCGCTATTGCTCTTTATATCTGTAAACTCTTTTTCTATGTTTTCTTTATCAGAAGATGTATTTTCTTTATGTGAAGCTTTAGCAGCTGTTTCCTGTTCAGTAAGCTGCTGTAAATATCCGTCATAACTGTTTGCTTTCTTTTCTTCTACAGGTTCATTTTCTGTTTTATTTTCGGCATCAAAATTATCTACATTGTCTTTTTCTTTCAACCTGAATGCCTCCTTATATTTTTTACAATATCACGCTTTATTATATAAAAAAATACAGAAAAATACAAGTGTAATATGCTGCAAATTTATAATAAAAAAACGACCCGCAATAAAACGGATCGTTTTTTATTATCAGAAAATATAAATTCTGACCTGTCTGGCACCCCACTGATAACACTCTTCGAGTGTATTCATATATAAGTCACAGGTAAATGTTTTTCTCTGCACAAATCCGCCTGTATCGGCAGCTATGCAGTAACCATAAATGTATTTACCGTCAAGAGAAACGATATACATTTCGGTGCCATAGGGAATCTGCTTGGGATCAACGGCAATATAGCCGGGCTGCGGCTTCTTGCCTGTAGCTGTGCTTACACCGCCTGTATAAGCGGCTGCCTTACCTTCGATAATGGACTTGTAGTTAGTGGGTAAACCGTTTTCATCAAACTTAATCCAATCAGGTGTAGCAAATCCTGAAATCGGTTTGCCAGCTGTAAGCTTAATTGAACTGTAATATTTCTTTGTACCTACTTTGACAATTTCATTTACAGGTTCTGTAATAGTAGTTGAAGCTATTTCTGTGCTTTCAGCAAGCTTTCCGTCAACATACTTGTCACGGTAGGTAACTGTTCTCTCACCGTTAACACCTTCTCTTACGGTTACTGATTCATGTGTAAACATAGTAGAAGTCTTCTGTGTTTCGGTTTCAAAGGGAACAGCTTCGTTTGTTGTACGTTCAGAGTAAGTTACTCTGTGAACAGCAATTGTAGTATCACCTAAAATATGAGAATCGTATGCAGGCTCTGTTTCATCGTCAGGACCAAGAACTATTCCCATAGCATCAATAGCATCTGCTACTGTTGCAACTGTGAGAACCTTTGTGTACTCATTGCCGTCAGCTGTAATTGTAATGTTAGCCTTTCTCAGCACCCCGATTGCCATTCCCTCTTTAAGGGGTGACTCTGCAGAGTAGTTAAGTGACTGATTTTCGCCGAGAACAACTCCTGCCTTTGCAACTGCATCGGCTACTGTACCTGCCAATGTAACTTCTGTCACATTGCCTTCACCGTCTGTTACGGTTACGTTGTGGGTACGATAGATTGTTATTACACAATCTTTTCCGCTTGCAAATTTGCTGAAGTCAGCTTTATCGGTAGCTGCAAGTGTAATTTCTGCCTGTGCCAATACTTCTTCCGGAGTGCTTCTTGTTGTAACAACTGAAGACTCAACGCCGTCATCAATAACGGTAACGGTATATGACACCGAAGTCGCTGCGAAAACTGTGCCGGCGCACATAACCGCAAGCAGAACAACTGCAATAAGTCTTGTGCGAAGGCGCTTTGTTAACGCCTCAATCTTCTTTGTACTGTCAACCATCAAATTGCTCCTTTACTAAGCAGAAGTCCTCAAGATTATCATTGAAAACACATCTGCCGTTATTCTCGCCTGTGACGTTTGCCATTATATTAGCTTCAATGTGAATTGTCAAATCTGAAAGTTAAACCTTTTTGTAAAGATTGCACAAAAAATTAAATAGCAAAATTCATAAAAATCCTTTATATAGTGTATTATATAAAAAAATTGCGCTTTAATTGTCATAAAATGGAATCCATTTTTGTACAAAAACTAAAAAAGTTACAAATAGTTACAAAGCTATTACAAAGGGGTAATTTTTTCGTTTTTTTGCCTAAATCTAATATACTTTTTTAGTGAAATGATACATATCAAAACTATTAAAACTGATATATAGAGATATTTGAATAATGATCATATATATCGGCATAATTAATTTCCAGTTTTACTTTAATATTATTACCACATTATCGTAAAGTAATCCTGCAAAAATAACATATAAACTCGCCATTAAAAAACTTCCATACTATATATAATAGTATAGAAAAGCAAACTGTGACACCAAGGCAACTATTACATCAAATACTTAATTTACATATTTCCATTTTTACACTCAATTATATTCTTCATTTTCACAGTAAGATAAACTAAAAATATCGGTGCTCTGTGGGCACCGATATTTTTGTCATAACTTAATTATACTATTATAGAATATGTCCTGTCTTTTTCTTTATAAGAACCAAAGCGCCGATTACCACAGCAGCTCCCACAACAACGCCTCCAGCGGTGCAAAGAGCGATTATAAGCCCGGTAACAAGATCTATTCCCTTTTCTTCACCTGACACTTTTTCTTCGTCTGCATCAGCCTGCGGTGTTTTTGCACCTGCTCCGTCATCACTTAATCCACCTGACATTGACTGACTGCCAGTATCATAGGGATTAAAGATGATATCCTCCGGCAAGGGTGCATATTCTCCGCTGCCGTCTACATCCGGAAGCATAAAGTTAGGCATATCGCTGCCGCTGTCGGGATTTGACGGATTGGCATTATCGGGAAGCTTTTCCTTGCCGTTATGTATCATAAAGGTATATGAAACATTTTCCTTCTGTTTTCCGTTATCATATACACTTGAAACTACAACCTTTGTGACATCTCCTGTAAGCTTCAAAAGATAACTCTTTCCGTTTGTAACCTCAGCTCCGTTGATGGTAAGCTTTACGTTATCCAGTTCATTCTGCCCCATCTGTGAAGCATAAGAGTACGCTGTAAGCCAAACACCGTTGCAGTTATATTTTAAAAACACATCATAGTTATATACATCAGAATAAAAGCCGTTTTTGAGATTGAAAAATCCCAACTTGCAGGCATGATCAAAAAGTTCCTGTAAGGTATTGTCTTCCAAAGTGGATTCGCCTTTTGATTCAATCATAAGTCCGAGAATAAGAGCAGCTGCTGCATCTGTATCGGCAGACTTAATGACAACATAGGCATCCTCAGGCTTCGGAGATACGTTATAATTCATCTTGATTATTGCAGCATAGTAGCATCCGTCAAGATGTTTTATATCTTCCTGAGTGTAATTCTTAATATCCTGATTTTCTATTTTATATCCCTGCTGTTCAGCAATCATGATTTTATACTGCAAAATTATCTCTTTGGGAGTATAGTTATCAGGAACTTCATAGCCGTTTTTCTTAAGCATCTGTTTTATAGTCTCTATGGCATAATCCTCAATGGAAGTAACACTATCCGGCAGCTCTTCGCCGAGGACATTTGCAACTACAATAACAACTGCTCTGTCAATTGTGGTACCTGAAGGAATGACTACGGGCTTACCTGTAATGGGAGAGATTATATCATATTTAATGCAGGCGTAAACAATAGCCGTATATACGGGAGTAGTGGAAGTATCGCCATTAGGATATACAATACCGCATTCGTTTACAAGATAATCTTTCATTTTCGTATAATCTTCCAGAAGGCCAGTTTCAGAAATCATATTGTAAAGCTTGTTTATGACTTCATCAAACTTTGCTGTAAGACTATCCATGCTTATGTTGCAAACCTTTTTAAGTGCATCTACCTCTGCTTTAAATCCTCCGAGGGTTCTGCTGTAAATACCGTCCGCCTTCGGTACCATTTCCTTTCTGCCTAAATCCGTTGACGATTCACGCACATAAAAATCCGCAAGCCATGCAGGATTTTTTTCAGATGAACTGTCAGCAGTTTTTGCAAATATATTAAGTGTACCTGCAACAGCGGTCACGATAATTAAAGCAGCAAGAAACACGCTGATAATTTTTTTAATTTTCATTTTATTTATCGCCTTTCCTCAAAAACTTCACTCTAATTATGATTTTGCAATAATTTTATTCAATGGCTTTTAAGGACTCAACCATGTCAACCTTTTTGAGCTTAACATGCATTATGCCGTTAACCACAGCGGAAAATACAACAGAGAAAACTGCTGCAAGTATATAACTGAGCGGCTCTATGGTTCTGCCGAACATTACAACGTCTACTTCCGCTATTGAAACAACATATTTATGCAGGAATATACCGAAGAACAGACCGATAGCAGTGCCGAGAATAGTCAAGATAATATTTTCTCGTACCAGATATGCGCTTGTCTCCTTATCCCTGAAACCTAAAACTTTCAGCGTAGATACCTCTCTGATTCGCT
This sequence comes from uncultured Oscillospiraceae bacterium, assembly GCA_958366985.1. Classification (GTDB taxonomy): domain Bacteria; phylum Bacillota; class Clostridia; order Oscillospirales; family Acutalibacteraceae; genus UMGS263. The sequence continues at coordinate 6,415 of CATXDC010000003.1, read as the reverse complement.
CGTTAAGATTGATATTAGCCAAATTATAAAGCACTACAAAGGACAGTGCAGCAGCAGACACAACAAATATCGCAACCACCAAATTAAGGCTTTCTATTATATTATTGAAAGTATCCATAAGCTGGGTTGTATATGCAACAGCACTTACTCCGTCCTCTTTCATCAGCTCTGTTGCAAGGGTATCCTTCTGTGATACGCTGACATCCTCGGCAAGAGAAGCGAGAATATGGTTGAACTCCGGCTGCATTCCAAAAGTTTTTTCATAAAGACCGGGAGACATATATATATAATGAAAAGTGTAATTTTCAGCAATTCCGGAAACCGGTACTGTATATTCCCTGTCATCAACTATCAGTACAATATTTCCGCCAACCTGAGTATTTGTCTGATCGGCAAACTCTTCGCTTATTACAACACCGCTGTCATCAAGGGGAAGAGCTTCTCCGCTCTTTCTGTTCTCCAAATTAATGAATTCAGGAAGTTTTGACGTATCCTGAGGTACCATAAGGTTTACTTCAAAATTAGCATCTGTGCTTTTTGAAGTTCCGTCGATAATTTCCAGCCGTGTCATAAGAGAATCGGTGATTTCTGAGCTTCCTTTTACCGCCTTCATGATTTCAGGTTCTCCGTTTTCAAGAGAATAACCATTTTTCAAGACAATCTGAACGTCATATCTGCAAACGCCATCATCGCCAAACTGCTTGTCCATAATAGCTGAAATTGAATCTCCTAAACCAAATCCCGCAAGCAGCAAAGATGTACATCCCGCAACACCTACAAGAGTGGTGATAAATCGCTTCTTATTGCGGAAAAGATTTCTTGCCGTAACCTTTGAAGTAAAATTCATCCTTGACCAAACAGGAGTAATTTTTTCAAGGAATATTCTCTTACCTACCTTGGGTGCCTTGGGTCTCATAAGCGTTGCCGGCTTCTCACGGAGCTCTTTACGGCAGGCAAAAAATGCAGCAGCTCCTGTGGAAAGCAAGGCTATAAGTGTTCCTATAAGAGCATAAGACCATTTGAATTTAATGACGCACGGCGGAAGCTCATACATGATATCATAGGCTGCAAATATGGATTTGGGGAAAATATAGAATCCTAAAAGCAGACCCACTACTGAACCGATTAAACTTGCTGACAGAGAATAAATCATGTACTTTGAAATTATGGAAACACTCGAATATCCGAGTGCTTTAAGTGTACCAAGCTGAGTTCTCTCTTCCTCAACCATTCGGGTCATGGTTGTAAGACATACCATTGCCGCTACAAGGAAGAAGAATACAGGGAACACCTGTGCAAAAGCGTTCATTCGATCAGCAGTTTGACCATATCCCTCATATCCCGGCTGATCATCTCGCTGAAGTACCATCCACTCCGCCGTATCCAAACTAGCAAGGAGATCTTTTGCCTCCGCAAGTTCAGATTTTGCCTTATTCAGCTGCTCCTGTGCCTTTGCTTTTTCTGTATCAAATTTTGCCTTAGCAGTATTATAGGATTCAGTCGCCGTTGTAAGACGTGATTCAGCCGCCTGTATCTGATTTTGAAGCTGATATTGGCTTATTGTAAGCTGAAGCTGTCCAAGCTTAATATCGCTGTTACCTGAGGTCAGGCTGCGCTCTGCCTCTTCCAGTTCAATTTCAGCCGCTTTTACCTGTGCCACAGTCTTGTCGTAATCCTTCATTTTTACGGCAATTTCATCATATTTTTTCTTGTTGACTTCATATTCGGCCTTTGCCTCTTCAAGCTTTTTCTTGCTGTTGGCAAGCTGGACCTGATATGTTTCAAGAGTGGCTCTGACTTCCTCAATAGCTCTCTCTACATCATTATCTCTTGATGCTTCATAAAGTCTGTCCAGAGAGTTCTGAGCGGAAATGATAGCTTCCTCCAAAGTCGCTATGGTCTCTTCAGAACTTTTTATTGTAGCCTGAGCGGTTTCAAGTTTTCTCTTTGCTTCCTGAAATTCATCTTTAGCTGCTTCAAGATATGCAAGCTCTATTTTAGCCTTGTTTAATTCATCCTTTTTTTCACGCCAGATTTTATACTGGGCATTGTAATCTCCGGTACTGTTAAGCAGTTCTCTTTGTGCAGCAGACAACGAAGCATTGAATTTTTCCTTTAATTCATTTACCATCGCTTCGCCCTGTTCGGCAAAGTCCTTTAAAAGCTTTATTTTAGCCTCACCGTCAGTGATTTTCTGATCGTATTCCCTTTGCTTCTGCGCTAACTCTGTTTCACCTTCAAGTACCTTTGGCTCATTTTCTATTCTAAGTGCTTCGGCTCTTATAGGCAATCTTTCATCCTCAACAGCCGAAAATCTCTCCAGAACAGGAGCTATTACATTATTGTATTCCTCTGTAAAAGGCATGTACTCGTCCGCTCCGGCCACCTTTATACAGGCTTCTGTATAATAATCAAACAAAAAGTTTTCTTCCGGAATGAAAATAGATGTGCTCAGTTTGCCGCTGCCGATATTTGTATTTCCGTGTTCAAAGGAAACATATCGTGGAGTTCGCACAATACCGACAATTTCGAATTCTGTTACGGCAAGCTTATTTGATAAATCAGTTCCGTCACCTGCAACTGAAATCTTTTTGCCAATCGCCATTTGCTCTGAAGCTGCAAATTTACTGTTATCCACAACACATTCGTTGGGACTGTCAGGCCACTGTCCCTCAAGGAGGGTGATTCTGTTCATGTAATTTTCGGAAGCCTCACCGGTTTCCTGGAATTTTTTAGCTTCTTCGAAATCCATTGCAAAAGCTCGGCAGGTCATTTCAGAACCGTCAAAATCGCCTACACTTCTTCCGTCGGATTTGAGAATACCATCTACAAAGCGTGACGGCATTACCCTGTCAACGCCCTTTATTCCTTCAATGGCTGCTATATCTTCATCATCAAAACCAATAGGTGATATAACCTGTATATCCATCAAATTGTTTTCTTTGAAATATTTTGCCGCCGTATCTTTCATATCAGGAGCTGTCGCTTTAATACCGGCGAAAAAACTTATACCCAGTGCGACAATTGCAATAATCGATATGTATCTTGCCTTGCTGCGCTTTACAGAACGCAGTGTTTCTTTAAAAAGCGCTTTTTTCATTACCATTCTATCCTTTCAACAGGGACGGGATTTTCATTTGTCTCAATGCTATGCACACGTCCGCTTCTCATGGTTATAACTCTGTCTGCCATAGGCGTAAGTGCCTGATTATGAGTTATGACGATAACTGTCATACCTGTTTCACGACAGGTTTGCTGAAGCAAAGCAAGAATCTGCTTACCTGTTTTATAGTCAAGAGCTCCGGTCGGCTCATCGCAAAGCAAAAGTTTGGGATTTTTAGCAAGCGCTCTTGCAATAGCAACACGTTGCTGCTCACCACCGGAAAGCTGAGATGGAAAGTTATCCATTCTGTCACCAAGTCCTACACGCTCGAGAACTTTAGCGGCACTTAATGATTTATCAACGATCTGTGTTGCCAGTTCAACATTTTCAAGGGCTGTGAGATTTTGAACAAGGTTATAAAACTGAAATACAAATCCCACATCATAACGTCTGTATTCAATTAAACGTTTCTGATTAAACTCGTTTATCAGTTCGCCTGCAACTCTGATCTTTCCGTCGTCACAGTTATCCATACCTCCCAGCATATTAAGAACCGTTGTTTTACCGGCTCCGCTGGCGCCGACAACAATGCAAAACTCTCCCTGTTCCACACTGAAAGTTACTCCGTCGGCTGCATTGATAACAATTTCACCCATTTTGTACCTTTTGTACACTGAATCAAATTCAATAAAGCTCATTTCTCTTCCTCCGCAAATTAACCTTTTTCACATATAATCAAATTTCAGAACTGCTGAAATTTAAGACATAATCCCTTTAAAATGTATAAAAATCACATTTTTTACACATTATTTTCAGCAGACTGACATACACTTTTGAATTATACATCAAATTAATTAAGCATTCAATATGAATAGAGAATATTAACTATTTTATATCTTATTGTCTAATTTAAACAGCTTAATAAATATATCTCAGCAAGTATCTAATATTTCATTTTAGAAATAACATGTTTATAACAGTTATCTTTGAATAAAATAAAAGCGTTAGTAAATTAAAATTAACGCTTTAAAATGCATAATTATTGATTTAATTTTAACTTGCACTTTAAAAAGTAAACTTTTCTAAATCCATTTCATTACGACACAAAACATCTACATATACAAATCATTATATTGACAACCAATAATTACTTTTTTTGTTTCGATCAGTTGGTAGAAAAACTTAAAAAAGCAGCTATAATCTATAAATAGGAGGTATGAAAAATATGAAAAATCAGAGAAATAATATTGCAAATAATCTTTCTATGCTCCGTCAATCCCATAAGTATTCACAGGAGGAAGTAGCTGAGAGTATAGGTGTCTCACGTCAGGCAGTGGCTAAATGGGAGACTGGAGAGACGGTTCCAGATATACTTAACTGCGATGCTTTGGCAGAATTTTATGATGTTACCTTGGAAGATCTGATTCATCACGACTATAACAAAAACAAAATTCCTATTTCACCAAAGGGAAAACATCTTTTCGGAACTGTTAAAGTAGGAGAACGTGGTCAGATTGTATTACCCAAAAAAGCCAGGGACATATTTAAAATTAATTCAGGGGATATATTGGTTGTGCTCGGAGATGAATCATTGGAGCATCCCGGAATAGCCTTAATGAAGGAAAGCTTTTTTCTTGAAATTGCTCAAATATTAAAAACGGCGTTAGACATAACAGAACCCCTGAAAGGCGATGAAGAAAAATTATGAACACGCTTATTGAGGTAGAGAAGCTTTGTAAAAGCTATCCCGGATTTTCATTAGACAATGTCACATTTAACCTTGCTCCAGGTCGTATAATGGGTTTTATCGGCAAAAATGGAGCAGGAAAAAGCACAACCCTTAAAACCATTCTGAATATGGTACATCCCGACAGCGGAACAGTTAGAATGTTCGGAAAAGATTACTATATTAATGAAAAGGAATGTAAAGAACAAATAGGAGTGGTATTTGGCGGAATCGACTTCTACCCTCTTAAAAAGCTGTCTTCTATCACAGCTGTCACAAAATGCTTTTATACAAACTGGGATGATGAAGATTATCACAAATATATAAAACTATTTTCCTTAGATGAAAGTCAAAAATTCAAAGAACTTTCCAGCGGTATGAAAGTAAAGTATCTACTTGCACTGGCTTTGTCACACCATGCACAGTTATTAATATTAGATGAGCCAACCTCAGGACTTGATCCTGTTTCCCGTGATGAACTGCTGCATATATTCAAAAGAATTGTTAAAGACGGTAATCGTTCCGTGCTATTTTCAACCCACATCACTTCCGACCTTGACCGATGCGCCGATGACATCACCTATATACAGAACGGAAAAATAATTAGAAGCTGCGATAAGGAAACCTTTATGCGCTCCTTCAATCATCTTAGAACGCCTCAGGACAGCTGTGAACTAACTCTCGAAGAAATAATGCTTCGCACAGAAAGGAAGGAATACGATGATGAAACTGCTATATAAGGAACTAACATTGGCAGCACATCCATCTTCAATTGTCTTCGCCTTTTTAGGATGCCTTGTCTTGGTTCCTGCATATCCATATACTGTTATTTTCATGTTCGGATGTCTTGCATCATATCTCACTTTTTTAAACTCACGTGAAACAAATGATATTTGGTATACTTCGGTTCTACCGGTAACTAAAAAGGATGTTGTAAAAGGAAAATTTCTTGTTACAGTTTTCTTTCAGCTATTTCAGTTAATGTTTTCTGTTCTATTTGTAATAATGAGAAATCTAATTGGAATAGAAAACAATCCGGTAGGCATTGATGCAACGGCAGCATGGTATGGCTTCGGTTTAATAGTCTATTCCGTTTTTGATCTGATATTTCTTACAACATTCTATAAGAGCGGATATAAAGCCGGGAAAGCGTTTATTATTGCATCTATACCAATGGCTGGTTTAATGTGTCTTTGTGAGGCATGTGTACACTTCCCTGCGTTAAACTGGCTGGACAGCTATAATGCACAAGATATAATAAGACAAATCCCCATACTTATAACCGGCATAATATGCTATTGCCTAAGCATAACCATAGCTTATAGAATATCTGTAAAGAGATTTGAAAAAGTAAATTTGTAAATAATCTGCTTGCTTTTATAACTTTATAATCATACATAAAGCAAAATACCTCCTGCCTTGACGACAGGAGGTATTTATATATAGTAGAAAGAACATATATACATTTAAACATCAATAAAGGAAACTTAAATTCTTAATGTATGCAAAAAGTCTATCAAAACATTCAGGTACAGCAAAAAGACCTGAACATTTAGTTCAGGTCTTAAGTGGCTCCCCAAGTTGGA
>CATXDC010000002.1 GCA_958366985.1 uncultured Oscillospiraceae bacterium | reverse complement strand
TCCGTTATCGCCTCGTCCTTGTCGGTTGAAGCTTGATTATTTTATCACAGCTTCTCGTCTTTGTCAAGAACTTTTTTCGAAGTTTTTTCTTTTCTCTTTACTTCGTTGTCCCTCTCTCGTGGCGACTTGCATATATTACCACAATCCCCTATGCCGTGTCAACACCTTTTTTAACGCTTTGGAAAACGACGCCGGGCGTTTCGCAAAGGGTATAAAAAAGAGGGCATCAGCCCTCTTTTCTCTCAGCATATACTGTTACACCATCTGTTGATACTTCCTTAATATGAGGCCCAAAATAGAGTGTCGGTGCACGTCCGCTTGGATAGAGATCCTGAAGAGGAAGAAGCACAAAAGCTCTCTCCAAAGCTCTCGGATGTGGAAGAGTAAGCTCAAATGAATCGGATTTTACTCCGTCATAAATGATTATATCAAGATCCAAAACTCTGGGACCATTTTTAATTGTACGTTCCCTGCCAAATGCAGCCTCTATTCCAAGGCATGCGCCTAAAAGTGCTCTGGGAGAAAGATTTGTATCAATCTCGATTGCACAGTTTAAAAACTTCGGCTGGTCGGCGTATCCCACCGGATCAGTTTCATATATGTTCGAATACTTTTCCACTTTTGTTCCGGGAAGAAGAGAAACAGCTCTCACAGCTTTTTCTATTGTATCCATTCTATCCCCTAAATTTGCACCTATTGCAATTACAGCCTGACTCATTTCATTTCCTCCCTTGTTCTTGTGAGCTCAACGGCTACATATGAAAATTCTGCCGAAATAGGAGCTTCGGGTTTTCTTACCCTTACGGTAATAACATTCAAAGCTTCGTATTCCTCAAATACCTGCTGGATTATCCTATACGCTACTCTTTCTATTAAATCATATTTATCCTCTGCCATAACTCTTTTTATGGTTTTAATGATTTTAGCATAGCTTACTGTCTTTTCAAGGTCATCGGTTTTGCCGGCATTATCAAGACTTGTTTCAGCAGTTAAATCTATAATAAAATGCTGCCCGTCACGCTTTTCCTCAGGATTTACCCCATGATAGGCAAACAGTTTTAATCCTTCAATTATAATTTTATCGTTTCTGTTCATTTATCTGTCCTCTCTTCTGTAAATGGCATCGCACATTTTAGCCGATTCGGCACTTTCTGCCACATCATGCACACGGATTATATCGGCTCCTCCTGCCATACATGCACAGTGAGCCGTTACTGTGCCTATAAGTCTTTTATCTGCCTGCTGAACGCCTGTTGCAGTTCCTATAACTCTCTTTCTTGACGCACCGGCAAGGAGCGCATTTTGAGCCACTCTGATTTCATTCATCTTACCCAGCAAAGTAAGGTTATCCTCATAGGTTTTGCCAAAGCCAATGCCCGGGTCAAGACAAATACTGGATTCGTCTATACCAAACTTTTTACATTCACTGATCATTTTTTCAAAAAACGCCTTTACATTTTCCACAATACCCTCTTCATACTGTGGAACTATATCGGCTGTTCCTCCTCCGGTATGCATTACAATCCATCCGGCGTTATACTTTTTTACTACCTCTGCCATAAGAGGATTAAACACACCGCTTACATCATTAATAATATCTGCGCCGTTTTTAAGAGAAAATTCCGCTACTTCCGGATAATATGTATCAACAGAAACCGGGACTCCGGGATTTTTGAGCACCTCAAATACTGCCCCCAGTCTTTCTATTTCCTCATTGGCAGAAATTTCAATATGTCCCGGTCTTGTAGACTGGGCTCCGATATCTATTATATCGGCTCCCGCTTCAATCATCTCACGGGCATGATCGGCTGCCTTCTGGGGATCATTCCAAAGTCCTCCGTCGGAAAATGAATCAGGGGTAACATTGAGAATACCCATTATATATGTTTTCTTTCCTAAAGGAAGAGAATATTTTCCGCATTTAAAATAATTCATTAATATCTGCCTCCGCAAAGAAGGCTCATAACCTCCGATCTGGTTCTTGCATCGCTCTTCATTCTGCCTCTGAGAGCTGAGGTCTGTGTAGACGATCCGGCAGCTCTTGCTCCACGCATTGTCATGCACAGATGCTCCGCTTCGACTATTACTGCAACACCCTTGGGCTGAAGCTCCTCTTCAAGGAAATCTGCAACCTGAGCTGTAAGACGTTCCTGAAGCTGGGGTCTTTTTGCAAAGGTCGAGACAATTCTAGAAAGCTTTGAAAGACCGATAACCTTACCGTCAGAGGGTATGTAAGCTATATGAGCTTTTCCAGTAAAGGGAAGCAGATGATGCTCACACATTGAATAAAGAGGAATATCACGGACTATTACCATTTCATCGTTATTGCTTTCATGGAATATTTTAAGATGCTTCTTTGGATCTTCACTTAAGCCTCCGAAAATTTCCTCATACATATTGGCAACTCTGCGGGGAGTTTCAAGAAGTCCCTCTCTGTTGGGATCTTCTCCGATAGCTTCTAATATGTCACGCACTGCTGCTTCAATTTTTGCTTTATCCATTTTTTCACTTTCCTTAACTTTTAACTGAGTTTTATGAGTATAGTATACTGATAATCGTTGGCGTAATATGTCAGTTCAGCGGGAATTTCTTCACTGTTTTCACAAAACATGTACATCAGGTCATAAACTCCGTTTTTATTGAACAGATAATCTGCCGCCAATGCATATACCTTTTCATCACTGAATTTTATTTCTACGTCATTTCCGGATTCCAGCGCATCAGCAAGAAGATTGCCTGTCTTTCGCTGCTCCTTTTCTGTCCAGGAATTAAAGCAGGTTCCGCTGAAATCAAAATAACTGCTGCCTTTATTGGGACACAGTCCCTGATATTTTTCGAAAATAACGTGATCCCTTAATATTTCCTCATCGCTTAAATAAAAATACGTGTGATTTGCCGCAGATAAATTTTCTTCGTCTCCGGCATCCCATGCCACGTCAATATGTCCCTTGCCTTTTTCGGTTTCAGCAACATTCCAAACATGAAGAACATTTTCCTGACTGTCACGTTTTTCTTTTGCTTCACCTAAAACAATTTCATTTTTAACACCGGAACAGTTAAGCAGCAATGTCATTGCCGCAGTGAATCCACTGCAATTCGCCTTGCCGTTAAACAATGCTCCGTATGCGGTAAAGACATCGTTTTCCATAGAATAAGAATAGATTGCACGCTGTGTTAAAGTATCATGAAAGAAAAGAGCTTTTTCATAATCGCTCTTATCATTTGCCTCGTTTACGATTTTCTCGGCCTCAGCACTGCACTTTTCAGACCGCTCACAGCAAGTGTCATATGTCATCCAATATTCGAGAGTGTAATAAAAATAATCTCCCTTTTGTACAAAGGAATAAGTATCCTCAAGACATCCTCTGCTTGGAAAATCAAATTTTATGGCTGTAAAAACATTTGTCATTTCATCAGATGTAACCTCTTCAGGAACAACCAATTCGGTTTTATGGCCTTCATGATTTTCGCAAATCAGACCATAAATATATTTTTCCTTTACAGAAAGAGTATAATAATTGCTTCCCGTATACTCCTGATGTGAAACAACCTCTTCCATATCGGGAGCGAAAATCTGATAAATACCATATCCGGCTTTTGGAATAAAATAAGCAAAGGCTGCCCCAAAGCACAAAAATGCAAAGATCCAGGCAATGGCTTTTTTTAATTTCACCTTATCTTTCCTCCGTTATCTTATCTGAGCAAAGTCGGTGCTCACCTCATTGGGCTTACGGTTCTCACTTTTGATGAAATATTCGAGAACCCTTTCATTTCCTGAATAATCCTCAATGGATATATTGCTTTTTGTACAGTTGATTACGGAAGAGAAAAATTCATCTCCGTCAAGAATATTATCAAGGGTAAGGACTGCATCAATTAGAGCGCAGAAAGCCTCGCCCTGATTTATAAGCTGCTGCTCTTTACCGCTGTCGGGATACATAAGGTATTTATAAAAGCTTTCGCCACTGACTGTCTGTTCACCGGCTTTAAGATTAAGGCTGAAATCTTCTCCATTATAAGAAAGGGGCTGCTCAAAGGTCATGGGAATACCGCCGAGAACTTTTACCAGATCACTAAGTCCGCTTTTTGTAACTGAAATGTATCTGTCAATTTTAATAGAAAATCCCTGCTCAACCGCTTTTACTACCTGGTCCATTCCACCGTATGCATAGTGGCCTGACAGTGTATCATTTCTTCCGTCAACAGAAGCGCTGACTGCTGTATTAAAAGGACATACGGTAATTTTTACCTGTTCAAGGTCGCAGTGAATTACTACACCGTATTCAATACCGGCGCTTCCTGTACCTACAAACAATATATTAGTGCTGCCTGTTAAATCGGGCATTTCCGGCAAAACCTCTTCTGGCTCCCTCTGAACTTCGCTTTCCGCTTCGGGACTGCCTAAAAGTTTTGAAAGACTGTAATCATTGGCTTTAAGCAAAATAAAACCTGAAACAGCGCCGAACACAACAATAAAACCAACCAGCGCAGTTACAAAAGTTGTAATACGCTTACGTTCCTTATTTTTTTCCGTTTCAAATATAAGACTTTCATTCTTCTTTTTCAAAACGTCCACCGTCCTTTGAGCAGAACCGATATAAGTAATATTCCGCTGCCCGCAAAATAATTTTGAAAACCGCTTTTCTGAATCTCTGTATTATAAACTTATGAAAATTTCTTCTGCTTATTATCAAAAAGAACATTTGACAGTAAAGATTATTATACCCCATGACTGCCATAAAAACAAGAAGCCGGCGGAACTCTTTAGTTCCGCCGGGAAATTTTATATATTTGAATTTTTAAAAAGCACTTTTTGAACGTTTGCTTTCTTTAAAACCATCATAAGAGGAATTCCGAGAATCAAGCACACAGCAGCCTCTCCGAGACCTACCGATAAAGCAGATGCGCCAAAGCCCATCCATGAAAATCCTTCGGGAAGAAATACTGCTACTTCAAAGCCAACAATAACGGCATTTGCAATAATGGGAGGTATTGCCGACAAAACAGGTATTCCCTTAATGGTTACCTTTCGCAGCATCCTTGAAAAGCAGGCTGCCACAAGAGTTGCCGCTGTTCCGCAGATAACATCAATCATTCCGTAAGGGCTTGTAAGGTTACCTAAGAAACAACCTATAGTAAGACCGGGAATAGCTGCCGGAGTAAATGCTGCAAGCACTGTAAGAGCCTCAGAAATTCTGAACTGCACTCCGGAATAGGCAAGTCCCATTGCAGCAGCTGCATATGTTGCGGCTGCATAGATAGCGGCTATAAGGCCGGCTTCCACCAGATAGTTAACACTTTTCTTTTTCATTTTCATTTTTTCACTCCATAGTTTTATTTTAGGTCAGGATGGTTTCGAACTGACCGCAGAATATGATACTACTGAATTTTAAAAAATACAATAGACAATATTTAATGTAATTGTATTCTTTTAAAGCTGTTTTTCATATACTTTTCTTCTCTTTTAACTGACGGATAATTTCCGAAACAGTTTCTTCAATCTCCATTCCGTCACACTTTACAGTTATATCGGCATACTTTTCATAAAGTGGAACTCGCTCGGCATAGGTGTCCTCAAAGCTTCCGTTCAAAACTATTCCCCTTGAGCTCATATTGCTTATGCGTCTTTTGAGCTCTTCAACAGGGACATCAAGATAAACGCATACTCCGCCCTCTTTGAGCTTTTTCATAGCCTTTTCGCTGTACACCGCACTGCCGCCGGTGGAAATAACGCTTTTTGAACAGTTGGCGGCGCAGATTGCCTCTTCTTCTGTTTTCATAAACTGCTTTATTCCGTCTTTATCTATTATATCCTGAAGCAGTCTTCCGGTCATCTGCTGAATAATCAGATCTGTATCCACAAAGCCGCAGTTAATAGCCTTTGCAAGAATTACGCCCACGGTGCTTTTTCCGCTGCCGGGCATACCTGTTAAAATAATGTTTTGCATCTTTCTCACCATATCTCTGAAAAAATCCTTTAGCGGCAAAACCGCTGAGAAAAATTATATTAAACTTTTTGAATTTAAGCAAGTGTAAAGCTCAATAAAGAAAACTAAAAGAAAAATACCGCCGCAGTTTAAACTGCGGCGGCAAAACTTAAATCTTAAATCTGATTTAATCAGACTTCCTCGTGCTTGCCGTAGTAAGCGTTGAGGTACATCTGCTTAATCTCACTCATGAGAGGATATCTCGGGTTAGCGCCTGTGCACTGATCGTCGAATGCCTGCTCAACCATCTCGTCGAGAGTTGCAAGGAATTTCTCCTCGTCAACGCCTGCATCCTTGATTGTCTTCGGAATACCAACTGTATCCTTGAGCTCTGTGATCTTAGCAAGAAGAGTGTCAACCTTTTCTTTATCGGTCTTACCCTCGAAGCCAAGGAAGGAAGCGATTTCAGCATATCTTGCAAGAGTGTGAGGATACTCGTACTGGGGGAATGTACCCATCTTTCTGGGCTGCTCTGCGGAGTTGAACATGATTACTTCGTTGATAAGAAGTGCGTTTGCAACACCGTGGGGAAGGTGATGGAATGCGCCAAGCTTATGAGCCATTGAGTGGCATACACCAAGGAATGCGTTTGCGAAAGCCATACCTGCCATTGTTGAAGCGTCAGCCATTCTCTCTCTTGCTCTGGGATTTGCAGCGCCCTCGCTGTATGCAGCGGGAAGGTATGCAAAGATGTTCTTAAGAGCTTTAAGAGCTACGCCGTCAGCGTAATCTGAAGCCATAACTGAAACATAAGCTTCAAGAGCATGTGTCATAGCGTCGATACCTGATGCTGCTGTAAGACCCTTGGGCATGTTCATCATCATATCAGCGTCGATGATAGCCATGTTGGGCATAAGCTGATAGTCAGCAAGAGGATATTTGATGCCTGTATCCTGATCAGTGATAACTGCGAAGGGAGTTACCTCAGAACCTGTACCAGCAGATGTGGGAACAGCAATGAAGTTTGCCTTTTCACCCATTGTGGGGAATGTGTAAACTCTCTTGCGGATATCCATAAATCTCATAGCAAGATCCATGAAGTCTACTTCGGGATGCTCATACATTACCCACATGATCTTACCAGCGTCCATTGCAGAACCGCCGCCGACAGCGATGATGCAGTCGGGCTTGAATGCTGCCATCTGTGCAGCACCCTCTTTTGCACATGCAAGTGTGGGATCGGGAGCAACATCAAAGAATGTTGTATGCTGTATTCCAAGCTCGTCGAGCTTATTTGTGATTGTCTTTGTATATCCGTTATTGTAGAGGAAGCTGTCGGTTACGATGAAGACTTTCTTCTTGTTCATAACCTTGCCAAGCTCATCAAGAGCTACGCCTAAGCAGCCTTTCTTAAAGTAAACCTTCTGGGGTGTTCTGAACCAGAGCATATTCTCTCTCCTCTCGGCAACGGTTTTGATGTTGATAAGGTGCTTAACTCCAACGTTTTCTGAAACGGAGTTTCCGCCCCATGAGCCGCAGCCCAGTGTAAGAGAGGGCTTAAGCTTGAAGTTGTAAAGGTCGCCGATACCGCCCTGTGATGAGGGTGTGTTTACAAGAACACGGCAGGTCTTCATTGCAGCTTCAAATTTATTGAGTTTCTCCTGCTGATTTACAACGTCGATATAGATTGAAGATGTGTGGCCGTAACCGCCGTCAGCAACAAGTCTTTCAGCCTTGGCAATTGCCTCGTCGAAAGTCTTAGCCTTGTACATTGCAAGTACGGGAGAAAGTTTCTCATGTGCAAATTCTTCGGAGATGTCAACAGACTCAACTTCACCGATGATGATCTTTGTATCAACAGGAACATCAACGCCTGCAAGCTTTGCGATTGTGTGAGCTGACTGACCAACGATCTTTGCGTTAAGAGCGCCGTTGATAAGGATTGTCTTTCTTACCTTCTCTATTTCATCGCCTTTAAGGAAGTAGCAGCCTCTGTCGGCAAACTCTTTCTTAACTGCGTCATATACGCCTTCAAGAACTGTAACTGACTGCTCGGAAGCGCAGATCATACCGTTATCAAATGTCTTGGAATGGATGATTGAGTTAACTGCAACCTTAACATCAGCGCTGTCGTCGATGATAACGGGTGTGTTACCTGCACCAACGCCTACTGCGGGCTTACCTGAAGAGTAAGCAGCCTTAACCATTCCGGGACCACCTGTTGCAAGGATGATATCAGCGGAAGCCATAACCTCATTTGTAAGCTCAAGTGAGGGGATATCAATCCAGCCGATGATTCCCTTGGGAGCACCTGCTGCAACTGCTGCATCAAGAACGATTTTAGCGGCTGCGATTGTGGAAGCCTTTGCTCTGGGATGGGGTGAGAAAATGATACCGTTTCTTGTCTTAAGAGCTATAAGTGACTTGAAGATAGCTGTTGAAGTGGGGTTTGTTGTGGGAACAACAGCTGCGATTACGCCGATAGGCTCTGCAATTCTCTTGTAACCAAACTCTTTGTCATATTCAATAACACCGCAGGTCTTTGTATCTTTGTATGCATTGTAAATGTACTCTGCTGCATAGTGGTTCTTGATAACCTTATCTTCTACAACGCCCATGCCTGTTTCTTCATGAGCCATTTTTGCAAGAGGGATTCTTGCCTTGTTTGCTGCGCTTGCAGCTGCGAAGAAGATCTTATCAACCTGCTCCTGTGTGTAAGTAGCAAAAATCTGCTGTGCCTGACGGATTTCGCTCATTCTTGTGCGAAGTGCGTCAACGTTGTCCACGATTGCGGGGCTTACTGCTGCGGCTTCCTTTTTAGCCATATCAAAATTCCTCCTAAGAATTTAATCTGCCTGTTATTTTTACGGGCTTTTTGTCGGGTATTGTTATCTTGCCCTTTGTACATATTCTAAACCCTTGTTATTTTTTTGTCAATTAACCGTATGACAATGTTTGTCTATTTTTTATCAATTAATATATTCATTTTATACAAATGATTTTTTGCATCTTTGAGCAATTCAACGGTAAATGGAAAAAGACGAAAGCTTTTCCAATAAAGCTTCCGTCTTTTTATTATCTGTTTAACATTATTTTTCGTTAAAGAATGCAAGAAATGCACGGTATGCCATATAGACATCGGTTTTGGAAACAACCTCATAGGGAGCGTGCATTGAAAGCACCGGAACACCTAAGTCCACAACGTCAACATCAAGGTTTGCAATGTACATTGCAACTGTTCCGCCGCCGCCTGCGTCAACTTTACCAAGCTCACCTGTCTGCCAGATAATCTCTTCTTTATCAAGAAGCCTTCTTATCTGTCCCATATACTCTGCGCTTGCATCAGATGTGCCTGATTTTCCTCTTGCACCTGTGTACTTTGTAATTACAACGCCTCTGTTTATAAATGCACAGTTGCGTTTTTCTGTAACTTCAGGGAAAGTCGGGTCAAAAGCTGCATTTACATCAGCGGAAAGACATGCGGATTTTCTCAAAACATCTCTGCCGGGAAGTCCTTCCATATGGGCAAGGTCCTCGATAAAGTATTTGAGATAAGAGGAATTAAGTCCTGTATTTCCGTCGCTGCCAACCTCTTCCTTATCGGCAAGAATTGCAACGACAGTATATTCAGGCTCACAGTCAAGAGCTGCCATAAGCTCGGGGTATGCACAAACTCTGTCATCATGTCCATAGCCGCCAATAAGACTTCTGTCAAAGCCGATATCAGAAACAGGGAAAGCAGGTACAAGGCTAAGCTCTGCACTGATGAAATCTTTCTCCACAATTCCGTACTTTTCGAAAAGTATATTCATGATATTGAGCTTTACTCTGTCGCTTTCGGCATCGTCCTTAAAGGGTCTGCTTCCAATAATGACATTAAGCTCTTCGCCTCTGATAAGCTGACCGGGGGTTCTCTTCATCTGCTCGCCTGCAAGGTGGGGAAGAAGATCTGTAATAATGAATTTCGGGTCGTTTTTATCTTCACCGATATTTACTGTAACTTTGCTGCCGTCAGCTTTTACAATCACTCCGTGAAGTGACAGCGGAACTGTAGGCCACTGATATTTTTTAATTCCGCCATAGTAGTGGGTTTTAAAATATGCTATTTCTCCCTCTTCATACATGGGGTTTGGTTTAAGGTCAAGACGAGGTGAATCAATGTGAGCTGCGGCAATTCTCACGCCCTCTCTAAGACTCTTTTTACCGATAACTGCAAGAATCACTGCTTTTTCACGGTTTACATAGTAAACCTTATCACCGGGAACATAGTTTTTATCTGAATCAAAGGGAACAAATCCGGCTTTTTTAGCCGCTTCCACTGCATACTCCACAACTTCTCTTTCGGTTTTTGCAGTCTGGAGAAAATCCATATATCCTTCGCAGAAACCGTCAGCTTTCTTAAGCTCCTTTTTGCCAAGCTCTTCACCGGCATTTACAGGCTTATAAAAAAGCTTTTTAGCAAGTTCCTTTGCATCTGTTTTCTTTTCACTCATTTTTATTCCTCCTGTTAAACGGTTATATACCGTAGAGATTGCTGTATATTTTATATGCCCGCTCCACCTTGCTTACATAGTGTGCGGTATCACTGTAAGGTATTTTTTGAAGTGTCTTTCCGTCAGCTGAATACTCCTCATCTGAAAGCCAGCCGTTTACGCTGCCTCTGCCTGCATGATACGCCGCAAGCATTTCCCGCATAGTGCCGAATTCATCCTGAAGCATACCCAAAAACAGACATCCGTATTTTATATTTGTCTCCGGATCTTTCAAAGCTTCATCGGGTAAATCCTCCCCGGTTTTTGTCTGAAGCCACTGAAATGTTTCAGGGGTAAGCTGCATAAGTCCCAAAGCTCCTACCTCTGATTCGGCTTCGGGATTAAATCCGCTTTCTGTGTGCATAACTCCATAAACCAAAGCCAGTTCCAAAGAATTTTCGGCGGCGTATTTTTCCGCAAGCGCCGTATACTGAGGTTTATAAAGACTTCTTAAAACAAGGGTTCCGGCAGTAAACACAACGGAAAAGATAACTAAAATACAAACAAGAAAAATCAAAGCACCCTTAAAATAAAACTTAGCCTTTCTTTTTTCCATATGCCTCACTTTCCATTCGGGAAATTATCCTGTCCGTCTGCTCTTTTATATCAAAGGGAGGATAATTCCTTATTATCATGTCCGCATTATGTATATAATATTGCTCGTCATGCTGTGCTTTTATTCTTGATATAGCCTGTTCCTCAGTTATACCGTCACGTTTCATAATTCTTTTGAAACGTATATCCTCAGGACAAACTACGGCAACGGTAAAATCACACAGCTTATCCTCTCCACTTTCAAAAAGCGCTGCAGCATCTATTACCGCCGCTCTTTTGCCGTTTTTAAAGGCTTCCTCAATTTTCTGCTTAACTCTTTTTGTGATTTCAGGATGTGTTACGGAGTTGAGCTTCTCGGTATTCTCCCTGGAAGAAAACGCCCTTGAAGCTAAAAGTCTTCTGTTAAGTTCCCCGTTCTCTAAAATATCCTCACCGAATGCTTTTGCAAGCATTATAAGCACCGGAGAACCTTTTTCAGTTATCTCTCTTGCAATTTTATCGGTATCGATTATCTCGCAGCCACTTTGAGAAAGAAGCTCGCCTACACTGGTTTTGCCCGCTCCCGTCTGTCCTGTAAGTCCGATTATAATTCCTAATTGTGAACTATTCAACCTCAATCACCTCAAAAGCCGCTGCTCTTAAAAGTCTATTAAGTACGGCAAGTCCGATTTCATCAGTTGACGGACATCTTGCATATACTCTCTGAGCTCCCAATGAATCGGTTTCACGAAGAGCCTCAAAAATTCGCTTGGACTGGGAAAGGTGGTCTTTTTCAGTGCCGTATGTAACACAGGGAAGTGAAAAATATTTTTCCTCTCCCTCAAAGCACATTACAGCGCATCCGTTTTTTGCATTTTGCTCTACGTATTTTTTAAAGCCCTCAAAGCTTCCCTTTATAATTGTAACATGGGCTTTCGGTGCATAGTGCTTGTATTTCATTCCCGGAGAAGCTACTTTTCTATTATTGTCTACGGGACTAAGCACCCCTTTATCTATATTGACTTCTCCCAAAGCATCACAAAGCTGTGTGTAGGTTATTCCGCCCGGTCTTAAAAGAGTCGGAACCTCACCGACAAGAGTGATTACAGTTGATTCAACGCCGTATTCACAGTTTCCGCCGTCAAAAACAGCGTCTATTTTTCCGTCCATATCCTCTAAAACACGTTTTGCATTTGTTGGACTGGGTCTGCCAGAAGTATTTGCAGATGGAGCTGCAAGAGGAAGCCCGCTTCTTTTTATAATCTCTCTTGCATCTTTATGGGACGGCATTCTGACTGCAACAGTCTCAAGTCCCGCACTTACTTCATCGGGTATAATGGAAGATTTTTTAAATATCATTGTAAGAGGTCCCGGCCAAAATTTCTCTGCAAGGATTTTTGCCTTTTCGGGTACTTCCTCCACAAGAGGATAAAGCTCTTCCATAGAGCTTATGTGAACTATAAGGGGATTATCACCGGGTCTGCCCTTTGCAGCAAATATATTCTTTACGGATTCTGAATTAAGAGCATTGGCGGCAAGACCGTAAACGGTTTCTGTGGGAATTGCCACAAGACCTCCGTTTTTGAGAATTTCAGCCGCTTTATCGTAATCCTCATTTATTCCGCTTTTCAAATAAAGTGTTTTCAAAAAATCACCTGCTTTTTACTGAGCTTTCAGCTTTTCCGCCGTTTCGGCAGTTATAAGGGCATCGATGAGCTCGTCAAGGTCGCCGTTGAGTATTGCTTCAAGGCGGTAAAGGGTAAGTCCGATTCTGTGGTCGCTGACTCTGCCCTGAGGATAGTTATAGGTGCGTATTCTCTCGCTTCTGTCACCTGTTCCTACCTGCAAACGTCTTGCGCCGGCAATTTCGGCATTCTGCTTTTCCTGCTCCGCTTCAAGGATTCTTGAACGAAGTATCTTCATAGCTCTGTCCTTATTCTTATACTGGCTTCGCTCGTCCTGACACTCTACAACTGTTCCCGTTGGAATATGGGTTATTCTGATTGCCGATTCGGTTTTATTGACGTGCTGTCCTCCCGCTCCGCCGGAACGGTAGGTATCTATCTGCAAATCCGCCGGATTTATTTCAACATCCACTTCCTGAGCCTCGGGAAGCACCGCAACGGTTACAGTGGAGGTGTGTATTCTGCCCTGGCTTTCAGTTTCGGGAACACGCTGAACACGATGTACACCGCTTTCAAATTTAAAACGTGAGTAAGCTCCCTCACCTTCAATCATAAAGCTGACTTCCTTGAATCCCCCAAGCTCCGTTGGATTAGAGGAAAGTATTTCCGGCTTCCAGCCCTTTGTTTCAGCGTACATTGAATACATTCTGAAAAGAGTTCCCGCAAAGAGTGCCGCTTCTTCTCCGCCGGCTCCGCCTCTTATTTCAACAATAACGTTTCTATCATCATTTGGGTCCTTGGGCAAAAGCAGAACTTTAAGCTCCTGCTCCGCTTTTTCCATATTTTCTCCTGCTTCTTCATATTCCTGCTGAACCATTTCACGGAAATCCTTTTCAAGACCGCCTTCATCAAGAAGCATTTTAGCCTCGTCGTAGCTTTCCTTGAGCTTTTTATATTCACGGAACTTTTCCACAACAGGCGTTAAGTTTTTTATCTCTTTCATTAAAGATGTATACTGCTCTATATCCGAAACCACCTGTGGGTCACAGAGCTTTTCATTTATCTCTTCAAATTTCTTTTCTACTGCGCTGAGTTTTTCAAACATTTCAATTTTCCTTTCGTCTTTTAACTTTTATATTTTAATCAAATCCGAAAAGCTAATCCTCAGCGTCCCTGATTATCTTTTTTATATTTCTTTCCGCCTTAACACGGGGCACCATTACTTCACGGCCGCACTTTTCACAGCGGATTTTAAAATCCATACCGGAACGCAGCACAAGAAATCTGTTGCTTCCGCAGGGGTGATTCTTTTTCATTTCGAGTATATCGCCCTTTTGTACGTCCATAATAACGCTCCTTTCATTAATTTAAGACTTCTTGTTATTATACCACATTTTTCCTGCTTCGTCAGCAAACATGATGAACACATTAAAAACATTATAATATATCGAAAGGCGTAAAGCTACGCTTTACGCCTTTATTGAGCGCAATGCCCTTTTACGGTAAGCAGGGCTTCTCATGGGGCTAATGCCACCCCGCTGCAATGCGCTTGTTTTCTCCCCTTTCCATACTATGCAAAAACGGATTTTGAGAAACTCCTGCGCATTGACTAAGAGCCGCCGCAATCGTATAATCTATTTAACTGATATTAACTATTTTATCACTAAGGAGCTGATTTAAGTGACAAAAACTGTCGGAATAGCATTTGCAGACTCAATGGAATATCTTCCCTTTGAAAAATATGCGGAAAATAAAAATTTTGTTTCCTGTGTACGCAGGGGCAATAAATCAATTGAGTTTACCCTCAGCGAAAACGATCGCACACTTAAAATAATAGGAGTTGAATGCGGTATAGGCAAGGTAAACGCTGCAAGCTGCGTTTCTTTCCTCATAAGCGACGACAAAGCTGATTACATTCTCAACGCCGGACTTTCAGGAGCTGTAACAGGCCTAAGAAAAGAAGATTTTGTGGCAGGCGAAAGCTATGTGGAGTGTGATTTCGACCTTACTCCCCTGGGCTTTAAAGTAGGCGAAAAGCCCGGACAAGATTTTGTATATGAGGCTGACAAAACCCTTTTGAAGCTTGTAACCCAGAGCAAGGGCATAAAGACAGGAAAGCTCGGAACAGGCGACTTTTTCCTTGCCGACGAAGATAAAAAGAAATTTTATCTCGACACCTTCGGAATCTGCGCTTTCGATATGGAGACAGCCGCCATTGCTTCCGTATGTCATAAAGCAGGTGTTCCCATGCTGTCCCTGAGAAAAATATCCGACGACGCAGGAGATGCCGCTTCGGAAAGCTACCGTGAAATGAACGACAGAGCAGAGGATTCCCTTACCATGGTTCTCGACTCCCTTTTCGCAAGAATGCTTAAACACGACGAAATCTGGAAATAAAGGAGAAATACCAAATGATAAGACACATAGTAATGTGGAAATTCAAAGACAATGCCGAAGGATGCACCAAAGATGAAAACATAGCTAAGGTTAAAGCTATGCTCGAAGCTCTTCCCGAAAAAATACCATATATCAGAAAAATGGAAGTTATGAAAAATATTAACCCTAAGGAGACAAATTTTGACGCTGTGCTTATAAGCGAATTTGACTGCCTTGAGGATATCGCTTCTTATACTGTTCACCCGGATCACAAAGCAATTTCAAATTTCGTAAAGCTTGTGCGTGAAGACAGAAGCGCCGTCGATTATGAGATATAACACAGTTTCAATTAATAATTTGTTTAGTTTTCTCTCGACATAAAAAATTAAGTTTGATATAATATTTTTAAATAATCTGCTTAATGCAGAGGAAAGAGAGTGTAAAAATGAAAGCAAGCGAAAGCACAAAAAATTTCAGCTCAAAGCTGAAAGAAAACACCAATTACTGCCTGCGTGAAATTAAGCATATCTGCTCCAGTTTCGACAAGCGTGGTTCAGGCTCTAAGGGCGAACGCCAGGCGCAGGAGTATATGGCATCCCGTCTTAAGGACTGGGCAGATGATGTAAATATTGAAGAATTCACTCTTCATCCAGCCGCATTTATGGCATGGGTCATTATTTGCGGAATCGGTCTTATTGCATCGGTGCTCTTCTACAATTTCGTTTCGCCCCTCATTTCAATGATAATACTTCTGCTCTGCGGGCTGAGCGTCATTATGGAATTCCTTATGTACAAACAGTTTATTGATCCTTTTTTCCCGAAAAAGACCTCGGCAAACGTTGTGGCTGTAAGAAAACCCAAAGGCGAAGTTAAACGCCGCATTGTTTTCTCAGGTCACTGCGATGCAGCTCATGAGTGGTACTTTACTCATCTCGGCGGAGCAAAGCTTCTTACAACAGTTATAGTAATCGGTTTTGCAAGCCTTATTTTTGCCCTTGTAAGTTCAATAATTGCCGTTGCTCAGGGATATGTACTTACTGCTCCTGTTGCAGGATTTGCAAAAACACTGGGCACAATTCAGTATGTTTGCATCCCCGTTGGCATTATAGTTCTTTTCTTCACTAACTGGAAACTTACTGTTGACGGTGCAAACGACAACCTTACAGGTGTTGTAGGTTCCATGGCCGTTCTCAAGTTCATGGCTGACAACGACATCCGTTTTGAAAACACAGAGGTATGTGCAGTTCTCACTGGTTCTGAAGAAGCAGGTCTCAGAGGCGCAAAGGCTTACTCAAAGAAACATCTTAAAGAGTGCCAGGAAATTGAAACTGCATTTATCGGACTTGAAACTTTCCGTGATTTTGAGTATCTTGCAGTTTATAACAGAGACATGACAGGTACTGTCAAGAACGATCCCAGAGTATGCGCTCTGCTTAAGAAATCAGCGGAAGAAGCAGGACTTGATCTTCCCTATAAGAGCGTTTTCTTTGGTTCATCAGATGCAGCTGCAGTTTCTCAGGCCGGTATCCCCGCCGCTACTCTTGCATCCATGGATCCTGCTCCTGCACGTTACTACCATACAAGAACCGATACTGCCGACAACCTTGATTCTAAAACAATGCAGGCAGGACTTAACATTGCTCTTGAAGCTGCTTTCCTTTTCGATGAAAAGGGACTTCAGGAAAGTTATTGATTTTAAGGGAGAATAAATATGAGTGTATCCCCGGAGATTACAGATTTCGTACTCAAAGGGATAAAGCACACAGAAAATAAAGCTGAAAATTCCGGCTCCGGCAAAAACCGTGGGCCGGAAATTTATAGGTACTTTTCCCGTGAGCTTTCCCAGTGGTGCGACAGCGTAGACTGCTTTGAAAAAAATATAATTTGCAGCATTTCTTCCGCCGGTGCCATGGTACTGTTTATGATATTCTCGTTTTTATCACTGGTTCCGGCTGTAACAAGAAGTTCGCCAAAAACAGGTGCTGCTCTTGCACTGCTGTTCCCTGTTTTTGTACTTATTGCTCTGGCTGCGGTATACAGAATTAACGGACTTAAACGTCTTTTCACTGTTACCGAAAATCTTCACACAGTTGTGGGTATAAGGGACTGCCTTAATGAAGCCGAAAAAAGGATTGTATTGGTGGCATCGTCCGGAGGACAAAAAGAGAAAAAGCATTCTTCTCTATCCGATAAATTTTTTGCACTGTGCCTTGGAGTTTCCGCTTTCGGAGCAATCTTTTCCCTGATAACAGTCATTGTGGGAACAATAGGCGGATTCGGAAACTTCTATCTTACAACGGTTCTCTTTCTTCCCATTTTCATAATTTTCTATACGGTTTCACTTATTATGTGGAGTAAGAGAGAAAAAGCAGCAAAAGTAGGAACAGCTTCCTGTTTTTGTCTAGAGGGAGTTTTAAGAGGTCTTTCAGAAGAAGGAATACGCTGCAAAAACACACAGATTTACTGCGTTATAGGAGAAGGCGGAAAACCCGGAATGGATGCGGCAGCAAAGGTACTTCGTGAAAAATTCCCATTCAGCGGAGAAACGGTTTTGATTGCAGCGGATATCGACGCTCCATTTGCTCCGTCAGTTATAACTCCTCCTATTACAGAGCAGAAATGGCAGCAGATAATAAACACTGCATCCGAAAATCTGCAAAAGCCACAAGACCCTTCGGCTGCATCAGGTATTCTCAAATTTTTCTCAAACATTAAAAATAAAAGTGCAATTATAGCTTCTCCCGTATTTTCCCAAAACACTTTTACCGGAGAAGAAAAAGAACGTCTTGAATCCGCAATGGAATTTATTAGAAAAGCAGTGCTTACATACGGCGGATACAAAGAAGACTGATATTTTAAAATGACGAAATCCCCTTTCTGATAACAGAAAGGGGATTTTTGTATCTGTTAAATTTAAATCAGCCCAGCTCGTTTATAATCTTTTCAGCAGCAAAACGAATCTGAGGCGCATCGGCAAGCTCAACGGCGCCCTTATCTACAAGAGCAGCGTTCTGAGGATTAATTGGAAGCTTTGCAAGAACCGGAACACCTAAAGCATCTGCAACTTCCTGAACTTTGCTCTCACCGAAAATTGCGTGTTCCTTGCCACAGTCGGGACATACAAAACCGCTCATATTTTCAACGATTCCGAGAACAGGAACGTTCATCATCTGAGCCATGTTATATGCCTTTTTGACAATCATTGTAACAAGATCCTGGGGAGTTGTGACAACTACAATGCCGTCAACGGGAAGTGACTGGAACACTGTAAGGGGTACATCACCTGTTCCGGGAGGCATATCAACAAACATATAGTCAACCTCGCCCCACATAACATCGCTCCAGAACTGCTTTATAACTCCGGAAATAACGGGACCTCTCCAGACAACAGGCTGATCGTCCTTTTCGAGAAGCAGATTAATTGACATTATTTTTATTCCGGTTTTGCTCTCGCAGGGCATAAGGCACTCGTCATTGCCTACAGCCTTATTGTGAATACCGAAAGCCATAGGTACGGACGGGCCTGTAACGTCTGCGTCAAGCACTGCGGTCTGTTTTCCCATATTCTGCACTGCACAGGCAAGCATTGATGTTACAAGGGATTTACCTACTCCGCCTTTGCCGCTTACAACACCGATTACGTGCTTTACCTGGCTGTACTGGTTAGGTGGAGCCATTAAGTCACGCTTGTCGCAGTTTGCAGAACAGCTTGAACAATTACCCGAACATGATGATTTTGTCTCTTCACTCATTTTATTCATCTCTTTCTGACGCCTCTCGGCTTTTGTTGTCTTATTTTTCAGGCTGCCATTTGGTTTTTCCGCTGCGTCTTTTACGCATGTCAGCAAAAAAATCAATCAGCAGTTTTGAACATTCTTCCTGCATAAAGCCTCCTTCAACAGGAGGCTTATGGTTATAGGGAAGTTCAAAAAGATTTATAACCGAGCCGCATGAACCCGCTTTAGGGTCATAGGCTCCGAAAACCACACGCTTAATGCGTGAATTTATAATTGCGCCTGCACACATGGGACACGGCTCCAAAGTGACGTAAAGTTCACATTCCCAAAGCCGCCATCCGCCTAATTTTCGGCAGGCATTTTCGATTGCTTCTATTTCTGCATGGGCAACAGCTGTTTTATCCTTTTCCCTGCGGTTTCTTCCCTCACCCACTATTTCGCCGTTTCTCACTACTACTGCTCCTACAGGAACTTCATCTTCCTCGGCGGAAAGACGGGCAAGATTCAAAGCCGCTTCCATAAAAATTTTATCCTGTTCCATTTTAACCTCAGGTAAATTTAAAGGACTGGAGAGTGGATAAAACCATGATGCACAAAGCTGCAATCAGAGGCGGAGTACAGATAAATGCACTTCTCTTCTTCTTTTCGGAAAGCTCTGTGCTCGGTACAGGGATTCTGACTCTGTCCTTTGTATAGAAATAAAGAACAGCGCATACAAGACCTGCTGCAACAAGCAGAACCGAATATAAAACATATATCATATTATAAGTGCTGTCGCTTACATAATTTCCTGCAAGGTCGAGAACCGCCGATACAAAATTGTTAAAGAAGTGAATGGCGATTCCTGTCCACATTGAACCTGTTACAACAACAGCATATCCTATTATTATACCTACAATAAAGGCAAATATTGCCTGAACGGCATTGCCGTGCATAAGTCCGAAAACAAGAGCTGACATAAAAATAGCAAACTTGTCTCCATACTTTCTCAGAGGCTGCATTATTACTCCTCTGAAGGCAAATTCCTCAGTCATTGCCGGTACAACGGAAATATATATTACATAAAGTATTATTCCCAAAGCTGTTTCAGGTGTTTCATACTCCGGAGAAACCATTTCCAAGCCGCCGGCATTGAGAATCATCGAAATTATAGCAACGACGTAATTCGCCAAAAATGAGCCTGCAATACCCATTATAATAAGCAGGATAAAGGAACGCTTATTATGCGGTCTGCCATAAGGCAAAGTAAATGAAACTCTTGACTTAAGAGCCTTATAGCTTATAAGGAACGGTACTCCGATAAACAAAAGGGACGTAAGTATTCCATAGCCGTTTTCAAAAAGTTCGCTGGAGTTATAAGCTTCTTTAACTCCCGGAATATACGCCGCTAAGCCAATAATAAAGCTTACAACAAAAGTGAGAAGAACACCTATGCCAGCCCAAATGCTTATGGTTTTTATGCCCGCCTTTTCACGTTTCATTTTAGGCGTTTCAATTTTCATATAGCCGGGGCTGGGACGATACCCGTTTCCTCCATAGCCATATTGGGGCTGATTTGTGCCGTATCCGTTCTGGTTGCCGTAATTATAACCGTAACCATTCTGATTACCGTATCCATAACCGCCGGCATTATTGCCCTGATTATTATAGCCGTATCCGTTTGTATTGTTTCCCTGACCGTAATATCCATTCTGATTGTTATTCAAGCTAATCACCTCTTTTGGATTTTACGCCGCAATAAGTTTAAATCAGTCTTGCTTCTCCTGCTGTGCAGCTTTGGCAGCTGCTTCAGCCTTTCCCTCTGGGGTATCACGATAATACTGAGTCTTTGGCTTCGGATGAGGTCTTGAAGCCCAAAGTCTATCTGCCTCGGGAGCCCATGCCTTTGCAAACTTTTCACATCTTGCACACAGCACATCGACATCCTCGGGACATACAAGATCAGTTGATTTAGCTCCTGTTTCCTTTACCATCTTTCTGAGATACTCAGGATTTTCAAGCATAGGACAGGGTCTTAAATGATTGTCATTAAAGGGCTGATTTTTATAGTATGCCTGGAAAAGAGGATTTTTAAGAGCCTCTATAAGTGTATGAGTTCTGATATTGGAATCAGAATAATGAATGAATACACAGGGCTCAATGTCTCCGGCAGAGTTAATATGGAAATAGTTTCTTCCTCCTGCAATGCATCCGCCTACATACTCGGCGTCATCCTGGAAGTCAAAGACAAATATCGGCTTGCCCTTATGAGGATCTCTCATCTGCTTCATCCATGCATACATATGCTCTCTCTGCTTGGGAGTCGGAATGAGCTCAGGTACAGCATCGTGTCCGACAGGCATATAGTTAAAGTAAAATCCGAATTTTACTCCCTTTGAAATCATAAGGTCTATAAATTCTTCGGAAGTTACAGTATCTACGTTTGCGCTTGTATAGCATACGGACATACCGAAAATGCATCCGTTCTTTTTAAGAAGATCCATTGCGGCAATGCTCTTTTGGTAAACTCCGTCGCCACGGCGTGCATCGTTGGTTTCTTCTGTTCCCTCAATGCTTATTGCAAGGGAAAGGTTACCGACTCTCTTCATATCCTCGCAGAATTTCTGGTCAACAAGAGTTGCGTTTGTATAAGCAAGGAATACACAGTCGGGATTATTTTCGCAGAGCTCGATTATATCATTTTTACGGATAAGGGGCTCGCCTCCCGTAAGCATATAAACATGGGTTCCCATTGCTTTGCCCTGAGAGACAATACTTGCCATTTCTTCATTTGTAAGGCTCTGCTTATGTCCGTACTCAGCAGACCAGCATCCCTTACATCTTAAATTGCAGGCACTTGTGGGGTCAAAGAGAATTATCCACGGAATATTGCAGCCGTATTTTTCTCTGTTTTCACGTACCGCTTTTGTACCGGTAAAACCTGCTCCAAGCCCAAGAGCAATACCAACCTTTTTAAGAACTTCGTGGTCTGTATCTTTAATTATGTTAAGTCCAAACTGTCTCCAGACATTTTCAGGATCCCTTGCGCCATTTCTTATAGCTTCAACATATTTCTCTGGGAACACACGTCCACCGAGAGTAGTAACCGCATCAACTATTTTAAGAAAGTTCTTTTCAGGATCCTTGTCGGCATACTTAAGTATTCTGTCGACTAAAACGCCTACGGCAGCCTGCTGGATTTTTTCTTTCGCTTTCATGGTTACCCCCAAAATTTTCTTTGTACTTATCCTTAATATAATATTACATACTCACTTTTAAGTCAATTCAAAAGATTGTTACATTTGTTTATACATTGTTAATTTATTGTAAAGAAAATAGCCCCTGGCTCATAAAAGGACTCAGGGGCTGTTATAATCGTGCTTTTAAAATATGATTTTAAGTTTATGTCCGCCTTTTTTACCGTAAAGACGAAGTATACCGGTTTTTGCAAAGGGATAGCTTTCTATTTCATATTGGCAGTCTGTTTCGATATCCTTTGGACGTGAATGAAGAAAGACAATGGTATCCTCATCGTTATCCTCATTTTGTACAAAGCTCATTCTGAAATACTTATCGTCCTTATCATAGGAAAATGAAATAAGGTCGCCGTTTATCCGCTGGGGATATGGTCTCGAAAGGGAATCAATTACCGGAGATTTTAAAATCTTCTTGTCATATGCCCAGTAAACACTGCTCCAGTTATTGCTGTTGAAAAACTCTATAAGGTGGTCGATATGACCTATCCAGCGGTTACCTCCTGTAAATCCGCCCCATTCTCCCACAATTACCGGAACTTCCAGACGTTGCTGGCTTCTCTGATGCTCTTCAAAAATTGAATCTACCCTTTCATTGCTTGCATACTTATAAAGGGGAGAATCCACAAACAGATCATAACCGTGAGGAGCAAAGGCAAGCTGCTTTTCACGCACACCGTTAACCTCCACCGCAGGAGCACTGTAGGGTATTCCGAGATTTGAATAATAGCAGTTTTCCATAAGAATTATGCCTTTATCCGTAACCTCTCTTATTGCTGCCGCACCCTTATTTATAAATGGAGAATAGAAATTTATATCAAAATCTTTTATGATGTCATATCCGGAAAGCACAGCTTTATGGAAATGCTCTTTCTGTGACATTATTTCCTTAAGCGCTGAAAGCTTTGCGGGACTTGCAAGACGTGCAGCGGTTTTACCTATAAGCTTCAAAAAGCCTTTCTTTTCCTTTCCTCCGTCAAAGCAGGATTGAAGCTCAAACTTCTTTCCTATTTTACCGGCTCTTTCCTCTGCCATTTTAACAACAGTTTCTATTAGAGAAGTAAAAACTTTACCTCCCGGAGTTCCCGGATAAGGCTCATTCATAAGGTCAAATCCGAAATAAGCGGGGCTCTTTGAAAATCTTTCAGCAACATGCTTTAACATATCACAGTAATATTCCTGAAGTCCTCTGCCGTTTACTTTTTCATTTGCCCAAAAAGCATCAAAGGATTTTTGAACGGCTCTGCCGTAAAAATATCCCTCTGCCCAGATAAACAACGCTTTTTTGAATTTCTCACCTTTTGCAAGGCAAGCCCATTCAGGTGCTCCGTCGCCAACGCCGCTTTTGGCTCCGTATAAGTCCTGATGTATATCTATGAAAAAGTAGATTTTATATTTTTCACAATATTTGACTATTTTTTCAATTTCATCAAGATATTCCTCATTATATACGCCGGGTTTCGGCTCAACTGCATCCCATATAACTCCCAGCCTTATGAGATTGAATCCGAGCTCCTTAAGCTCTCTGATGGTTTCTTCATCCCATTTGAATTTGTATTTTCTGTGTCCGACGATTGTCGGCTCTCCCTTATTTACAAGATTTATGCCGTTAAAAATACATTCTCTACCCTTTTCATCTCTGAATTTTAACCCCTCAGTATAAATCCTGTCCATAAAACCGCTGCTCCTTTAAAATTGATATGTTTTTATTATACTCAGCCAAACAGAAAACAACATACCTTTTTCGGCATAGTTTATACACATTACGGACTGATTGATTTGATTTTTATAAATGGTGCTGATATAATTAAATCAGACGAGGTGAACAATTTGAAAAAATACTTAAATCCCTGTGAAAGCGGTACACAGTTTTCTCCGAAACTTATAGAAATATTTAACGGCGACACCTTTCACGCTGCTAAAGAAAACAGCGCCGTTCTGCCCATTAAATCAGACTATACATTTATAAGAATAATTGACGGAACAGGGGTTATTATTTTAAAATCCGCTGAATTTTCCCTATCATCAGGAGATATAATCATCGCTGACAGCAAGGATTTTATAGATATTTCATCTAATGCTTCATACTGGGTGATGCGTTTTAATTCATCCTCTGTGCCTCCTGTTTTCGAAAAGAAAACTGTATACTCCGTTCCTTTTTCATCTGAGGAAAATGAGCTTCTCTCAAAACTTTTCGACTCAAAAGAATGGGATGAAAAGCTGTTCCCCTCATTTTGCAGCAGTATTTTTTCACTTTATTATCTAGAGCTTGCGGGAAAATATTGCAGGAGCGAAACTCTGGTAACGCCATATCACAGAGAGATCTGTGAAGCAATTGAATATATAAAACAGCACTATGACAGCGTAAGTGTTTCTGAGCTTTCGGAAATGCTTCACCTCTCTGAAAGAATGTTCAGAAAGATTTTTTCCGCTGAAACAGGCTCTTCCCCAAACGCTTATATACAAAAAGTACGTCTCGGAAAAGCAAAGGAAATGCTGAAAGACAGCTCTCTTTCCGTGGGAGATGTTTCTGACGCTCTGGGATACTCAAATCAGTTCCACTTCTGCCTTGCATTCAAAAAGGCGTTCGGTCTGTCCCCCTCAGCTTACAGAAAAACTCCGTCGGTAATTTTATAAACACAGACAAAAACCCCTGTGAGATATAACTCACAGGGGTTAATTGATTTTATTATCGTTTTTTACGGCTGCGGCTGTTGAGGCTCAACGGCTCTGCGCACAAAATCAGTCATGGATTCTATAAGCTCATCGCTGTCACCCAGTTCCCTGCTGCCTATAAACAGCTTTTTACGCTCGGCATAGTATCCGGAAGCAAAAGAAAACTGATACATCATTACAAGATTGTCGAGCATAAACGCCGTGGCATTGACATCAAGGTCCTTGCGTACTCTGCCGATGGCTTTGTCATAACTGAGAAGTTCACGGTAAAGCCTTACCGTTACCGCCTCCGCATGATCCGATATTCTTTCGGAAAGATTTCGCAGGCTCTGTGACGAACAGTCCAGATAGATCTGATGCATCTGCGGGTTTTCGGTGGCGGACTCCCTTGCAAGGCGGAGCATTTCTTCAAATGCATTTACAACGCCCTTGGTGGTATCCACCCCCGAAAGCAGTTTATACATCATCTCAAGACAATGATCCATAACCGCCAGAAACAGATCCTCCTTAGACTCAAAGTAACTGTACATTGAGCCTATGCTTATCCCCGCAGATTTGGCTATTGTATTTATATTCGCCGCATTGAAACCTTTGGCGGCAAACTCGTTTATAGCCGCTTCAAATACCCGGCGTCTTCTGTCCGCCGTAGTAGATTTAAACGGGGAAGCAGTTTTATTTTTTGAACTATCCATGCAGTGTCTCCGTTTAAAGCTTTGCCTTAGCCTTTGGCAAGAGCTGCAACCTCAAGCATGAAATTACCTATCTGACCGGCGAACTCAGGAGCTCCGTCAAGAATAAGCTTGCCTTCCTTGAGTGAGTCAAGCATATCGGCTGTTCCGAAAAGAATACCCATGGCATCATCGTAGTTGGGGAAACGCATAAGGAAGAAAGGTAATGAACGCTTATATGTTCCTCTTCCTGCCTTGGATTTACCCGCCTTTATACGGATGTATGCCGAGCAGTCGGGATCGCAGTCAATAGCCATTGCATAAACACGGTCGGGGCTGGGAGTAGTCCAGTTCTTAATCTCCTCATGGCCTGCCTTGTTAAGCTGGCTGATACCGCTTGTTATAAGATAGAAATAGCATTTACATGTGAGCTTTTTCATATCCGGATCTGTAGGCGGCTCTTTAGCGCCGAGAACTGCGGACATTTTAAGAAGCACCTGTACTATTGAAACAAGGGTAGGCACATATTTTGCCTTTTTAACCTTGATTTTCGGAATGCAGTCAGGTCCCATTTTACCCTTGAAGAATTTGTTAAGGGCGGGAATGCTCTTAAACTGAAGCTCTACATGGGGATCACGGTCAACACGTCCGGCATGTACCTGCCAGTCGTCAAGGCCGTTGATGACAAAATGAGTTGCAACCTTTCCCTCGGGAGCATCCGGATCAAGTGCGCTTACCTGAACTACCGCATGGGTGTTTTTAAACTTTGCACCAAGTGACGGTATATCAGTAGCTATTACCTTTGCCAGAGGGAGGGCGCAGTTGAGAAATATTTTACTTGAATAAATATCTTCTTTTGTAACTGCCATATATTACACCTCGTCATCCCATGAATCGTCCTCTTCAAAGTCCTTATGCATAACCTCACGGACAGCGTCGATGATGCCGTTGGCGTCGATGCCGACCATGGACATAATATCCTCGTGAAGACCGATAGGTGCAAATTTATCGGGATGTCCGAGCTTCTTGAAGGCGCAGCCCTTACCGTACTGAGCGATAACGTCTGCAACAGCTGTTCCAAGACCGTTGATTACGTTGTGGTCCTCAGCGGTGATGATGCGGCGTGTATCAACAATAGCCTTCTGAACTGCTTCAACATCGAGAGGCTTAAGAGTATGCATATTGAGAACTCTGACTTTAAGGCCGTCTGTTGCCTCAAGTGATTTTGCTGCCTGAAGAGCCTGATATACGCAGGAACCGCAGGCGATAACTGTAATATCTGTACCCTCATGAACTGTATGAGCCTTGCCAAGCTGGAAGCCATACTCTGTATCTGTATAGAGAATACGGTCGAATCCACGGTTGATACGGATATAAACCGGACCGGGAGTCTCATAAGCTGCACGAACTGCATTAACGGTTTCCATACCGTCTGCGGGGCAGATGTATGTCATGTTGGGGAATGTAAGAAGGCATCCCATATCAACGATGGCATGGTGTGTGGAGCCAGCCTGACCGAAAGATGTACCGGCATGGCTTCCGATGATTTTAACGTTAACGTTCTGATAGCAGATATCTGCATGGATCTGGTCGGCAACACGCATTGTTGCGAAAGCGGACATTGTAGATACGAAAGGAACAAGTCCTGCTTTAGCCATACCAGCTGCAATACCGAACATATTCTGCTCAGCGATACCTACGTCAAAGAAACGGTCGGGGAACTCTTTTCCGAATACGCCGATCTTTGTTGAACCTGCAAGGTCAGCTGTAAGTGCGACAACCTCGGGATGCTCTCTTCCAAGTTCGCACATTGCTTTTCCGTAATACTCCGCAGTAGCCATTGCTTCTGAGCCAACCGCTGTGTAAACAAGTCCTCCTGCCATGATTACTTCGCCTCCCTTTCAACACGTTCAACACGTTTTTTGTAATACTCATCAAGATCTTTTGCAGCCTTGTCGTGAAGATCCTGGTCAATAGCACCATAGTGCCACTTGTAATCGTTCTCCATAAAGCTGATTCCGGCGCCCTTAACTGTATTTGCAATAATCATAACGGGCTTTTCTGTTGCTGCATAGCCCTTATCGATAGCGTCTGCAAGCTCTTTGAAGTTGTGTCCGTCAACTTCGTAAACATCGAAGCCGAATGCTCTCCACTTATCTGCAAAGGGCTCGAGCTTCATCTCATTCTCTGTGGGACCATCCATCATCATGTGGTTACGGTCAACAAAAGAAATAAGATTTGTTGTATTGAACTGACCGGCAGACATTGCTGCTTCCCAGTTGGAACCTTCGTCGCATTCACCGTCGCCGAGAAGGCAGAAAGTCATATAATCCTTACCCTGTACTCTTGCCGCAAGAGCTGTACCAACGGCAATTGAAAGACCGTGGCCAAGGGAACCTGTTGATGCGTCTACGCCCTTAACCTTATTGCTGTCAAGGTGAACGCCCATCTTTGAATTTGTAAGGTTGAATGTTTTAAGCTGTGCAGGATCATTCCATCCCATATCGCAGAGAAGTCCGGCATAACCGATACCGATATGTCCCTTACTGAGGATGAAGCGGTCACGATCCTCCCAATCGGGATCGTCCTTTTTAAGTCTCATGTACTTGTAATAGAGGATTGTAAGAATGTCCATTGAACTGAGGCTTCCGCCGATGTGTCCGCTGCCTGCACAAAGAGTTGTATCAAGGCAAGTGTGGCGAAGCTGATTGGCTTTTGCTTCAAGGTCAAGCCATTCCTGCTTGGTGAGTGGCATATTGAATAAACCTCCTTATGATTTCAATTTTATAATTCTAACCGGAGAGAGGACTCCGCCTCTCTCCGTCAATGCCCTTTATTTATGCGTCGGGATTATTCTTTCTTACTGCCTTGAATGCATCTTCCGCAATTTCAATCGAACGGTTGATTTCTTCATGAGTAAGAGATGCGTTGATAAAGTGGTTGTGGTGAGAAGTGATGAAGATACCTCTCTGTACACACTCGGCTACCCACTGCTGATGAAGCATGAGGGAGTCGTCATTTGCTGTTCTCAGATAGAACAGTGAAGGTGCGCCGGATACAACAAGATCAAATCCGTGCTCTTTACCTGCTTTTACAAAGCCGTCTGTAAGCTCTCTGCCGAGCTTATCAAACATAGCGGGTGTATTAAGAGCTTTCATCTTGTTGATACATGCAATACCTGCTGCAAAGGGAACTGCGCTCATCCAGTAGCTTCCTGTATATGTCAGGGAGCTGACGGCATCCTTAAGGGATTCACGTCCGCACAGAGCTGAAACGTTGTAGCCGTTTGCAAGAGCTTTACAGAAGCAGATAAGGTCTGCCTTGAATCCGAAGAAGTGGTCGGAACCTGCAAGGTCAAGACGGAAGCCTGCACGAACGTCGTCGATGATAAGAACTACGCCGTGATCGTCGCAGAGCTTGCGAACCTTCTGCCAGTAACCCTCATCGGGGAAGAAGTTATCAACAAAGTTACCATGCATATAAGGTGTTGAAATAAGACCGGCTATTTCGCCCTTATACTCATTGAACACCTTTTCCAGTGCAGGGAAATCGTTGAAATCAATATAGATATTATTGGCAACTTCCTCTTCGAGAATACCCGGATAATCGAGCTTCTGTGTCCATGGAGCAACGCCGTGATAATATCCGTTGAAGAAAACTATCTTCTTGCGTCTTGTAGCTGCACGGGCTGTCATAACAGCAAGCGAAGTTACGTCACCGCCGTTTTTAGCAAAGAATGCCCAGTCTGCACAGGCAACTGTATCAACAAGAAGTTCTGCGAACTCTACCATCTTTGCAGAGGGAATTGTAACGCAGTTTTCTTTCTTAAGCTGTTCGAGAGCGGCAGCGTCAACATCGGGGTCACAATAGCCCAAAACGTTGGGGCCGTAGCCGCACATATAGTCAATAAACTCATTTCCGTCAAGATCCCAGAACTTGCTTCCCTTTGCATGCTCGGAGAACATGGGGAAAACATTGTTGGGAATATAGCATCCCTCTGACGGTCCCTGATGACCGTAAATACCGGAGGGGATTACATTAAAAGCCTTTTTAAACATTTCATGGCTTTTTTCAAACTTATAAAGCTTCATCCTTGGTTCCTCCCGTTATGATAAGTACTGGCTTACTCTATCCAGTATTCTATTCGCATTGTCTATCATGTTGATCATACCGCTCATTGCGATTGAACCGTCGCAGATACATGCCATTGCGCTGAGCTTTCCTGCAAGAAGATCGCCGGCAACGTCGATGCTGGAGAATTCCATAACTGCTCTGGGATTATCACAGCGCTTTTTAAGAGCGATGATTCTGTGATTCTTAACTCTGAGAGTAAGACCTACACTGCCCTTAACGTTCATTGCAATATCTCCATCGGGGATGAGGTTTGCGCTGAACTTACCGCTCTGGTCGTTATTTGCAATCTGTGCAATTGCGACACCGGCAACATAAAGGGTAAGTATTGTGCTTATTTCACGGAACTTAGGATCTTTCAGATCTTCCTCAGAGGGACGAAGATATTTTGAAAGAAGATCCGTAAGAGGTACAAAGCTCTTAAGAAGGAACTTGATGTGAGTAAATCCCTTCGACGGAATAGGTGTTGTGGTTCCGTCAAGCAGACCGTTGAATTTTTCGCATGATGAGAAGGGAAGCTTAATGTCGCTGTCCGGTGCAACTCCATCTTCCATTCTGCAGCGGCCGTTCTTAAAGAGAAGAGTTGCGGCAGGACCGTCCTTCACCTCAAAAGCTACTTTAAGAGGCTTTTTGTTTGTAAGCAATGCTCTCGCCGCCGGATCCAGCTCGCAGAGATTTTCGCATGCACCCAAAACTGCATAAAGATTTACATAAGCAGCAGCTCTGGGATCGGTTTTAGTTAACACTATCGTTTCCTCCTTCTTTTAGAGTGAGCACTCATTCGGAAATGGATATCAAA
This sequence comes from uncultured Oscillospiraceae bacterium, assembly GCA_958366985.1. Taxonomy (GTDB): domain Bacteria; phylum Bacillota; class Clostridia; order Oscillospirales; family Acutalibacteraceae; genus UMGS263. Next base: position 198,456 of record CATXDC010000002.1, on the reverse strand, counting down.
GAGCTTTCATTAAAAGCCATAATAAACACTAAATCCTCCAACCGATAAAACACTCACTTCATAATTTGAGTTCAAAAGTATTGTAACAAAAACGACTCCCCCTGTCAATGAACAAGATGTTAATACTAAGTTCAAAAAATATGAATCAAACAAATATTTTTCGTTTATTATGACAGTAATTTTTTCGTTTTTTGCATAATATAATGAATTTTTATCTTTAAAATCGAGCGAACACTCGATAACTTCTTTTTCTTCAACCTTTCAGAAAATTTTTTATGCTTTACGGCATCATCCGTTATACTGTGCAAGATTAACCTATTATCCGATAAAATTTCTACACAAATTACAAAAAATCCGTTATTTTTAAAGCGCAAAAATGAAAATCCCGGAAAGAATCCGGGATTAGTTGTGTAAAAAATATAAGTATTTTTGTAAAATTTAAAAATAGAGAAATAAATTCGGTTCTGTACCTCGCAAAAGAACTTAATCCAAAAATTTTCCAAGGAACGCTTTTGTTCTTTCATTCTGAGGATTGTTGATCAAATCTTCTGCTTTACCTTGTTCGACAATGACTCCGCCGTCCATAAATATAATTTTATCGGCAACGTCTCTTGCAAAGCCCATTTCATGGGTGACAATAACCATTGTCATGTGCTCCAAAGCAAGTTCTTTTATAACCTTTAAAATTTCTCCTGTAAGCTCAGGGTCAAGGGCAGAGGTAGGCTCATCAAAAAACAGTACTGAAGGATTGAGAATCAGCGCTCTCGCTATTGAAACACGCTGCTGCTGACCGCCGGAAAGCTGTCCGGGATATGCATCAGCTTTATCCTCAAGTCCCATTTTCTTTAAAAGCTCCATTGCCTTTTCTTTAGCCTCAGGCTTTTTCATCATCCCTGTTGAAACAGGAGCTTCAATAATATTTTTCAGCACGGTCATATGGGGAAATAAATTGAAATTCTGGAAAACAAGACCAAAACATGTACGGATTGTTTTAAGTTCTTTCTTTGAGGCATACTTGATTTTTCCCTCTTCCTCCCAGAACATCTTTCCGCCGTTTTCATATACTATTTCACCGCCGTCGGCTCTTTCAAGGAGAGTTGCACATCTGAGAAGTGTGGATTTACCTGAACCTGAAGGTCCAATAATCGCTACGACCTCACCTTTTTCAACATTAAGGGAAATATCTTTAAGAACCTCCAGCTCACCAAAGGCTTTTCTAATATTTTTTATTTCCAAAACACTCATTTTCAAAGCCTCCGATCAGTTAAAATAATTCATACGCTTTTCGACTTTTCCCATTACAAAAGCCACAACAAGATTTGTTACATAATAAAATGTACCGGCTATTACCAACGGGATAAGTGAAGCGGTTGAGTTTACAAGCATCTTAGCTATTGTAAACATTTCAACATACGAAATTGCAAAAGCAAGGGATGTATCTTTTACAAGAGTTATTATTTCATTTGTAGTTGCAGGAAGTATGTTTTTAACCATCTGCGGGAAGACAATTTTAAAGAAAATCTGGGATTTTGAAAAACCTAAAATTTCTCCTGCTTCATACTGTCCCTTAGGAACAGCCTCGATTCCGCCACGATAAATTTCAGCAAAATATGCAGCATAGTTTATGCCGAAAGCAATTATAACCGCCATAAAGCGGTAATTTGACGGCATTACAACATCAAAAATAAGCGAAGGTCCAAAATACACCGCAATAAGCTGAAGCATCAGCGGAGTACCTCTCATAACAGAGATAAAAAATTTAACAGGTAAACTGATAATCTTATACTTCGACATTCTTCCGAAAGCCACAATAAGTCCTAAGGGCAAAGATATTAAAAGAGTGAGGAAAAAAATTGTAAGTGCATCTACATATCCCTCAGCAAGCTGCTTGACTACTCCAGACAATTCCTGCCTTGTCAATGCCAAAGTCAAAAGACCATATTCCATATAACAGCGCTCCATTCAAAATATTATCCGAAAAACAGAGGCAGACCGGAGCCTGCCTCTGACATTAACAGAAAAGCAATCACATTATCCTTTGATTGTAGTGATGTCCTTTCCGAACCACTGTTCGGAAATTTTCTTCATTGTACCGTCTTTTGCCATTTCATGAAGGGTTGTTTCGACCTTATCTCTCAGCGCTGAATTGCCAAGTGCAAAACCTACACCATAGCTCTCCCTAGCAATTGAATCAATGACTTTGAGACCGGGGTTTTTAGCTATGTAATAATCTGCTACAACCTCATCAACAAGAACAGCGTCTACTCCGCCGGCTTTGAGCTCGTTAAGAGCTGAAACGTTATCAGCTACAAAAAGAGTATTTGCAAGTGTATCTTTGATATCCACTCTGGAATTGAGAGCGTTCTCAGCAGTTGAACCCTGCTGAAGAGCAAGAACCTTTCCGGCAAGATCAGCCGATGTTTTAATATCAGAATTCTCTTTTACAACAATAACCTGTGCGTTTTCTACATAAGGTGACGTCCAAAGGTAATCGCCTTCACGGCCTGTCATTGTAAAGCCGTTCCAGATGCAGTCAATATTTCCTGTGCCAAGCTCCATGTTCTTAGCATCCCAGTTAATCGGCACTGCCTCAAACTCCATGCCAAGGCGCTTTGCAACCTCTTTTGCAAGGTCAATATCAAAGCCTACATAATTTCCCTCTGTATCACGGTAACCCATAGGCGGGAACTCCGGATCAAGACCGATTTTAAATACTCCGTCGTTTGCAGCAGCAGCTACTTTAGCATCGTCAACTTCCATCTTTTCACTGTTTGACTTGTCACCGTCGGAAGGGTTTGTATCAGTAGTTCCTTCATCAGCTGTACCGCAAGCTGCAAGTCCCAAAGAAAGAACAAGAATTACAGCTGCAAGTATTAATGCTATTTTCTTTTTCATTTGTTTTCCTCCTCATTCCGTTTTCATTCTGCTATGTTATATTATCATGTTAGCAGGGTAAAGTAAAGCCTTTTTTTACTTTTTTATATCTATATCGCCTCTTTTTACAAGAGCCATGGTTTTAAGTATCGCAGTCTGGGTTTTTCCGTCACGGATTTTACCGTCAACTATATCTTCGCAGAGCTTTTGGAGAGGCACTTTTTCCACATTCAAAAATTCATCTTCATCGAGATCCTGATCTCCGAAGGAAAGCCCCCATGCAGCATAAAGGTGGATTATCTCTCCGCAGTATCCGGGAGTCGGATAGAATTTTCCTAAATCCATATAATGCTCAGCTGTGGCTCCTGTTTCCTCTTTAAGCTCTCTTTTTCCCGATTCAAAGGGATCTTCGCCTTTTTCGAGCTTACCTGCCGGAATTTCCTGAATAACTTCTCCATAAGGATAACGGAACTGCTTTACAAGCAGTACTTCCATATCATCAGTCAGCGGAACTATTGCCACTCCGCCGGGATGCTCTACAACTTCCCTTTTTGCCGTTCTGCCGTTGGGAAGCTCCGCTACGTCGACTCGGACGTTTATAATTTTGCCGTTATATATGTATTCTTTTTCCAGAGTTTTTTCTTCAAGTTTCATAAGAATGCCTCCACATAAATTTTATCTATTTGACTCATTGTAACCCGATTTTTATATTTTGTCCATTTATTTATAATTGAGGTTCTTTTTTGCTTGTCCCCTTCATACCTCTTTACAAAAGGAGTGATTTAATGGACAGGATTGTTACGGTAACTCAGCCGGATACACAGCATCTGATTCAGTGGATTGATACTTTAAGAAAGAAATACCCGGAAATTACGCCGACAGTATATGGCAGAAGCAAAGCAGGAAGGCCCATTTTTCTTTTATCGATAGGAACAGGAAAGGAAAACATATTTTATTCTGCCGGATTTCACGGCTCAGAATGGATAACCATACTTACGGCTATGCGCTTTTTTGAAGACATTGTATTTTCTCAAAAAGAAGGCAAATTATTAAGTGGATATGATTTTAATAAAATACTTAAAGAAAAGCGACTGGTATTTATGCCCTGCGTAAACCCTGACGGTACGGAAATTTCAATAAACGGATTCCACTCTGCAAGGGAATATTATCAGATAGTTAAAAGCGTCGGCAAAGACGACCACATTCACTGGAATGCAAACGCTGCCGGCGTAGACATAAACCATAATTTTGACGCAGGCTGGGAAAAGCTTAAGAAAATGGAGCTTATACAGGGAATAAAAACACCCGCTCCTACAAGATTCGGAGGACTTTCCCCGGAAAGCGAAACTGAAACAAGAGCGGTCACCACTCTTTGCAGACAGGTTGATTTTTCACGGGCAATGGCGCTTCACAGTCAAGGTGAAGAAATTTTCTGGGAATACGGAAAAAACACCCCATCGGAAAGCCGAAGTATGGCTTTAAAGCTCTCCGAAAAATCAGGATATACGTTAGTAGAAAACAGCGGCCTTGCCTCCCACGGAGGATTCAAGGACTGGTTTATTGATGAGCTTAAAAAGCCTGCCTTTACAGTGGAGCTCGGCAAAGGAGAAAATCCAATCCCCCTGCGTTTCTTTGAGGGAATATATGAAAAAGCACTTCCCATGCTGGCAGAATTTGCGGCGATGTAAAATCAGTTTGCTTAGGTATGCATAAACACAGCCCGACGGAAAATCCGTCGGGCTGTAATAATTTTATTATATATTTTTATGCCTTTGAAAGCTTCATTGAAATATCGAAAGCTTTAACTGAATGGGTAAGAGCTCCTACTGAAATAATATCAACACCGGTTTCAGCAACAGCTCTTATGGTTTCCTCGGTGATTCCGCCGGAAGCTTCAAGCTTTGCTCTGCCGTCACAAAGGACAACGGCTTCTTTCATCATTTCACAGCTCATGTTGTCGAGCATGATGATTTCGGCTCCTGCATCCAGTGCTTCCTTTACCTCTTCAAGGTTTCTTGTTTCAACTTCGATTTTTACCATATGACCGAGCTTTGATCTGAGGGCAGTGATAGCCTTTGTAATTCCGCCCCCTGCATCAATATGATTATCTTTAAGCATTGCGCCGTCGGAAAGATTGAAACGGTGGTTCTTTCCGCCGCCGCATACAACTGCATATTTCTGAAGACTTCTCATACCGGGAAGAGTTTTTCTTGTATCTGTAATCTGAGCATTTGTACCCTTTACAAGCTTGCAGAGCTCATGGGTGGCAGTTGCAATACCGGACATATGCTGAATAAGATTGAGAGCGGTTCTCTCTCCCTTCAAAAGAAGAGCTGTCTTACCGTAAAGCTCAGCAATAACATCGCCCTTTTTAAGCAAGTCGCCGTCCTTTTTATAAGTGACAGCTTTAAAAGACGGGTCTATAAGCTCGAATACTCTCAGAGCCACTTCAAGACCGCAGAGAACTCCGTCAGCCTTTGCAAGGAAAATAGCCTTTCCTTCATCTGTCTCTGAAAGGAGATAATCCGTTGCTGTATCAATATAGTTTATATCCTCGCTAAGAGCTCTTTTAATTAAATCATCAACATAAAACTGTGGTAAAATCATCCTTCATCTACCTCTCTTAATATAATTGCGGCAACCGTTGCAAGGCTCAGGCACTCGCAGTATGCAGGTGTTACGGCAAAATTGCCTGATTTGAGTCTTCGCAGTATTGCCTCTATTCTTTTAAGTCCCTCATGGACTGCTCTGGGGTTAGGTATTACAAAATATGCCCTCTGCATTATGGAGCGGATTTCCGTTCTCATGCCGTGTGGAAGAGGTGCACCGCTGAAATCCGTATCTACTCCTCCGCCCTGAACCTTTGAGAATCCGGCATTTATGCAGCGCATAATATCATCTGCACTTCTTCTGCCCCATACAAGAGCTTCCAAAAGAGAATTGCTTGCAAGTCTGTTTCCACCATGAACGCCGGTATGTGAACACTCGCCTGCCGCATAAAGTCTCGGAATAGTGGTTCTACCATTAAGGTCAACGTCAATTCCACCCATAAGATAATGCTGACAGGGGAAAATCGGAATATAATCCTTTGAAATGTCCACACCCTCTTCAAGGCAGCGTGCATAAATTGTGGGGAAACGATCCATTAAAAATTCTTTGCTCTTATGGGTTATATCAAGATAAAAGTTATTGCTTCCCGTTCTTCTCGATTCGAGAATGATGCTTCTTGAAACAACATCTCTGGGAGCAAGCTCCAGTCTCTTATCGTACTTATCCATAAATCTTTCGCCGTTGCAGTTGAGAAGATAAGCTCCTTCACCTCTTACAGCCTCACTTATAAGAAACTGCTCTCTTCCCTCAGGGGAATTAAAGGCTGTGGGATGAAACTGCACATAGCTGAGATTTTTAATCCTTGCACCAAGCTCATATGCTATACGGATTCCGTCACCAGTTGCAATGGCAGAATTTGTAGTATAACGATAAACTCTGCCTATACCTCCCGTTGCAAGGAGCAGATATGAGCCATATGCCGCCTCATGGGTTTCACCGTCAGCTATCATATCAACTCTGAACCCTCCTGCCACACGCTGTGCAGAAGTTATCATTATATTTTCACGAAGAGTGATATTCTTTCTCTTCTTCACCTGCTCCAAAAGCTTTATTACAATTTCATATCCCGTTTGATCCTTATGGTGGACAATCCTCCTGCGGCAGTGACCGCCCTCAAGAGTTTTCATGGGATTGCCGTTTTCGTCCTTATCAAAATCGACGCCCATAGTCATAATTTTTCTTACATCGTCTGGGCCTTCGGAGACAAGAACCTTTACGGCTTCAGGATTGTTTTTTCTTCCTCCTGCAATAAGGGTATCCTCATAGTGGAGATCAAAGCTGTCGTTATCAAAGGACAGAACAGCCGCTACTCCGCCCTGGGCCAGTGAAGAGTTTGAAAGCTCTCTGTCACGCTTTGAAAGCATAAGTATATTGACACTCTCATCGAAACGCAGAGCCGCATAAAGTCCCGCTACGCCGCAGCCGGCAATTATAACGTCATATTTTTCATACATTTTTCGTCATCTCACAATTATTTTTAAGGCTTCATCCGCCGTATTTAAGCATGTTCTCAAGACATCTTTTTGCTCTGACTCTCAGTTCTTCGGGAAGAACAATCTCTTCGCCGCCTTCTCCCGTAAGAGCCTTATATACATCCTCAAGGGAGGTCTTTTTCATATCCTCACATATGAGCTTTTTCGGGGCAAGCTGATAAAATGTCTTTTCGGGATTTCTCGGTGCGAGATAGTCATAAACTCCGCCCTCTGTTCCGATTATAACAGGCTTATCGGCAGAAAGGGCAAATTTGATTATCCCGCTTGTTGCGCCTATGAAATCCGCTCCCTTTACAACTTCCTTAGGACATTCGGGATGAACTGCCAAAAGAGCCTCCGGATGCTCCTCTCGTATCTCCTTAACCTCTTCGGCGGTAACCTGATTGTGTACAGGACAGAAGCCGTCCCAGAGAATTATATTCTTTTCAGGAACCTTTGCGGCTACAAAGCTGCCAAGGTTTTTATCAGGAATAAAAAGTATATCCTTTTCCGGCATCGCAGAAACAATTTTTACTGCGCTGGAAGATGTGACACAGACATCACATTCCGCTTTAAGGGCTGCGGTTGTATTTACATATGCCACAACTGCAGTTTCGGGATTTTCCTTTTTAAATTCAGCCACTCTTTCAGGTGAAATCTGCTCCGCCATGGGACATGTTGCTCCGCTTACAGGAAGAACCACATCCTTTTCGGGAGAAAGAATTTTTACGGTTTCTGCCATAAATCTTACTCCGCAGACTACTACTCTTTTGTTTTCATACTTCTTCGCCGCCTGAGCCAGCGCATAGCTGTCTCCCGCCTCATCGGCTATTTCGATTATATCCGGCGACTGGTATGTATGAGCCAAAATCACCGTACCGCTGCGCTTTTTTTCTTCGAGTATGCGCTTTTGCAGTTCTTTTATATCCATTTGCTTCCTCCGAAATATATTTTTTAATTAACTTGTCCGTACAATTTCTAATATTGTACCACAAATTCCAAAATGAGGCACATTATTTTTGATTGTGAGCTTAAATTCTTACATATAGCACTAACGGTTAAGGAGAGAAAAGCCGCAGATAATAAATATCATACAAATTGCCGCCGACTCGCGGTACAAAGAGAAGGATTTTTCCGACAAAATACCGCCATCATGCCGTCCGCCACTTGCATATAAAGTGCGGATGTAATATCATTGTATCAATCAATATACTTTAAGGAGAAATTATGGCTTTTTTTGAAAATATACAGACTCCTGAGACATCAGTTCTTGTAGGTCTCGATACAGGAGATTACGACGCCGAAGTTTCCATAGATGAGCTTGAAGAGCTGGCAAAAACCGCAGGTTCAAAGGTTCTGGCAAAAATCATACAGAAAAAGGAAAAGCCTGACCCGGCAACATATATAGGTTCCGGCAGACTTAAAGAAATACGTGATTTTTGCCGTGACAACGAAGCTGATCTCATAATATTTGACTGCGAACTTTCACCATCACAGCAAAGAAATGTGGAAAACTTTACCGATGTGCGTGTTATTGACCGCACAACACTCATACTTGACATCTTCGCCGCAAGGGCAAGGTCAAAAGAGGGAAGAATACAGGTTGAGCTGGCTCAGCTTAAATATTCTCTTCCACGTCTCGGAGGAAAAGGTACAGAGCTTTCAAGGCTCGGCGGAGGCATAGGCACAAGAGGTCCCGGTGAGACAAAACTGGAAAGTGACCGCCGTCACATACGCAGAAGAATAGAGGCTCTTTCAGCAGAACTTAAAGAAATAGAAAAGCGGCGTATCAGAATGAGAAGCCGCAGAGAGAAAACAGGAATTGAATCGGTGGCGATTGTCGGCTACACCAACGCCGGAAAATCCACACTTATGAATACTCTTACAAACGCCGGTGTTCTCGCTCAGGACAAGCTTTTTGCAACCCTCGACCCAACCGCAAGAGCGTTAACTCTCCCTGACGGCAGACAGGTTATGCTCATTGACACAGTAGGACTTGTACGCCGCCTTCCACATGAACTTGTTGAAGCCTTTAAATCCACACTTGAAGAAGCTGCCGCAGCCCACGTTATTCTGAACGTCTGCGATGCATCCTCTCCGGAATGTTCAGAACATCTTGAAGTCACACAAAAACTACTCAAAGAGCTCGGATGTGAAAGCACTCCAGTGATTTCCGTTATGAACAAATGCGACCTTGTAGACAACATTTACGATATGCCGGCAATAGGCAAAACTGTTATGATTTCCGCTCTCCAGGGCAAAGGACTTGACAGGCTCCTTAAAGAAATAGAAAAAGCTCTCCCAAAAACCAGAAGCCGTGCAAAGGTGCTTATCCCATTCAGCTCGGGCTCACAGGCAGGAAGAATAAGAACGGAGGGAGTTGTAATAAGCGAAGAATATACTCCCGACGGAATACTGATGGACGGAATTATTCCCATTTCAATTTTGGAAGAACTTAAAGAATTTGTTATATCAATAGAAAATTAAAGAAAAAACAAAGCCGCTTTTTAAAAAGCGGCTTTTACTTTATCCTGTGGAAAATTCACGGCATCTGTTCCGGATTATATGTAAATATTATTGCACAATGAAAATTTTTATTCGTCGGCGTGTTTATTTCTTATCTGCTCCATGTGCTCAGGCAATAAGAGCGATACATCGTGAGCAAGAGCCCAATCAACGCAGCCCTTAAGAGCAGTATTGAGGAAAATTCGTGGGACCTTAGTCATAGTCTCGCACGCCTCTTTGGAAAACTGAACTCTTGGATCTATACGGTTTGCAGCATACATAACCGACTGAACATCCACAGCCTTAGCCTGAACAGTTTCAGCATAGGGATGCTTTTTCCTTGCAATCCAGAAATTCTTGCTGTCACGGTATCCATAATCTACGGGAACAGGAGGAAATGCTGAAGCTTTTACTCCGTTGACAATAGCGTCACGATATTTTTCTTTAAGCAAAATCTTATCTATTTTTAAGATAAAATGTGCACCGTGAGGAGAAGTGATTCCGTTGCATGTATGGAACGGTCCCTCATATACTTCCTGAACTTTGTCGTCCTGTGCTCCGTCTATTTCCTTCACCCAGCTGCACTCGAACACCTGGAAACTTTCCTCAATTAACTTCGGGAATTTCTCGTCAGGATAAAGTGACTGCATCTCTCCGTCCTTTAGGGTCAAAAAACAGTCCTTCATCTTTTCCTTTGCTTCGTCTCCCGGGAATCCGAGTCTAACAACTTCTCGAAGAATCTTTTTGTCATCAGGTATAAAATTCAATGTTGCCTTGCCTGTTCTGAGTATGTTTTTGCAAGTATTGGAGCTGTTGCGGCAATTTAAAATCATTGCATAGTAGTCCTTTCCGGCAATGTAAAACGGGAAGCACAGGGAATATGCGCCGAATGTAGTTGAACCGTCCTCAGCTAAAGTTCCTACCAGCAGTGTAGGCATTGGGAAAAAGCTGGATGTCTGATAAAAATTATCCACTATTCTTATACTCTTTAACGATGTCTTATCCATAATCATTCTCCTTTTTTGATTTAACATATTATAAAAATAAATTACCTTATCGGCAAATTACCTTTTCTATTACATACATTAAATTTTTGCTGTCCTGTTCGCCGTTTTTAATATTTGCCATAAAGTTTATGTAGACAAAATCGACTATTTGCGGCATTGTCAGAACACTTAAACACCCTTTTGATATCTGAGACTCCCTTTCCGTCAGTATTTCAGTTATAATCCCCTTTAGTCTAACCATATACCCTGCTTCGAAGCGCCGTCCGTCCGCTGCTTCGTCACGGCCTAACTTTGAAAGCTCTTTTATCCAGTTGTCACGAAAAGATAAAAAGTATTTTAAGATATGCTCATAAAGCTGTCCCAAAGCCGACGTTATCTTTACGTCAAAACTTTTATGCGGGATATTTTCAAAACACTCGCTCCAAAGTTCATCGACCACTTCTATTACTATTTCAGCTTTATTGGGAAAATGGTAGTATATTGTCCCCGGCGACAGTCCTGTCTCCTGTGAGATATTTCGCATATTCAGCTTTTTATCGCTGTCGTATTTTAAAATATCTATGACAGCCTGTTTTATCTTAGTTTTTGTTTCATTATTTTCCATTGGAAACACCTTGTTATATTTTTGTCGAACATTGTTCGATTAGAATATAGCACTTGATTCTAAAAAAATCAATCTATTAATTAAAATTATGTGTATTTACACAACAGATCATATGGTGTGTTGCGCATTTTACACAATGAATGTCTTTAATAAATTGAAACAGCATCACATGCACTGTACGTCCAACTTTCCGACAAATTAACATAGGAAAAGTCAGACGTTTTTCAAGCCACTTTAACCAATATAAAAATCGAAATTTGGCATAACAAGAAAACATAAAGCGGTACGGGATAACCCGTACCGCAAGGATTTTACAGGATTTAATTTTCAACAGTCTTATCCTCTTCTTTGAAGTAAATCCGTTTTATTTTATTTAATTAGGTTCGCCATTTGCAAAAGAAAAAAGCCTGTATGAAAACATACAGGCTTTTGGTGGACGTTAACGGACTTGAACCGCTGACCCTTTGCACGTCAAGCAAATGCTCTACCAACTGAGCTAAACGTCCATTTCGCAAATGCAAGAGAAATTATAACTCAGTCAGTGCAAAAAGTCAAGAAAAATTTTAAAACATCTCTCCGAAATAATTTTTCACTATTTCAGGAATAATTGTTCCCCGCACATACCTTCGGTAAAGCTTTTCTTTCTCATCAATTTTACCGGATAAAAGCGATTTATTTAAAACTGTATTATCTGATACCAGCATTATTGCAGAAGCAGACACACCTGTTAATACGGCTGCTCTGAAAACCGCAGCAGTTTCCATATCTATACTGTTGCAGCCCATATCAATTATATTTTTAATATATCCGTACTGAGCCATAATTGTATCAGCACAAAATGTTTTACCGTAATGCCATACAGCGTCATTTTTCTTACAGCAGGTTTCAGTGATACGGGATAACGATTTTATGGCATCCTTATTTGGATATACTTTTTCACCGAACATATCTGATAAATCTTTTCCGGAACCAATATATCGGCTTGCTCCGTCACCGCAAACCGCACATTCCGGAATAATAATATCCCCTACCTTAATTTTTTCCGATAAAGCACCAATGGAGCTGAGAAACAAAATGTTTTTACACTCAGTCATACCAAGCATTAGCACTGCATCAAGAACCATAGGTGCACCATGTCCAGTTCTTACATAGGTTATAGTTAAGTCCGCAAAAGAAATATTCCATACTTTAAATCCAAGCAACGGACTTGATGATACTATTTCTTCTGCTTTATCCATATCGAATATCCGCTCCGGATTCCAGCCGGGAGATATAATCACATTTTTGCAAATCTTTTCTTTTTTCACTCCGAAAGTGTTAAGAAATATTCTATCAGTTGTATCTCCGTTTTCGGTTATACTCTTCAAAAAAAAGTCATTATACTTCACTGCTTGTTCTCCAATTTTCATAACTATAACGCTTGCTATTTTAAGTATATCACACCTTTATAAATCACATCAAATCATTTACATAAAAAGAAAACTACCGCCATTAAGCGATAGTTTTCCAGTGTTTGCTATTAAGAATTTATACAAACAAAATTCCGATAAGAGGGAAATAATACAGTGCAAGAGCACTTGTTATAACAGTAAGTCCCCAAGTGTTGAGATATGCACCTGCATAGATTATTGCATAAAGGGGTGCTGCAATGATTTTTACAAAAATGTTCTTATCGCTGTTATAGAGTCCCTCCCACATTGCCATTGCGTCATCAATGAGCGGGAAGAGATTTGTAAGGAATGAAATTCCAAGCCACAGCAGAACATAGTGATACCACTGTTCTCCGCCAACAAAGAAAATTCTTATAACTGCCGGAATACCTATTGCAAAACCTAAGAAGAGATTAAACAGCATCGGGAAGAAGCAGAAAAGGAACTGTCTTGCCGCTGTGGGGAAAAACTCATGGTCAACATGACCGCACATTTCGCCTTTTGTAAAATAACGGTTATCGTCAACCGGGCAGTCATATGTCTTGCACATTATATGCTCCCAGTATCCGTGCAGGTAAGCTCCCGGAAAAGTGAGCACCTTAATTATAAATCCTATCATTTTCACTGAAGCTCCCCTCCGTCCTCAAGAAAGATTTCTTCAAGGGTTACTTTGCCTGCCTTGAAGTTTGTAACATCAGTAAGATATGTGTATCCGTAGCCTTCAAGGAATTCCTGGGTTTCCTTGTATTTAGTCTCATCCTTATTGAGTATATAGCAGATACCCAAAAGGTTGGTGCTGTCTACTGACTGATATGTGTTCTGAGACTTTTCAGCATATTCTATGCCCTCTTCGGTTTTTCCTGCAAGAAGACAAGCTATACTGCGCTGACGATAAATTTCACCGAGAGCATAAGTATTAACTGCTCCGTCTCCGCCTTCGCTTCCGTTAAACAGCTTTGCGGCAGCATCCGCTTCTGAAATAGCTTTTTCGTAATCCTTATTCATTCTTGCATTGTAAATTCTTACAATGTATGCATCTGCAAACTCCTGATTGAATTTAAGCATTTCATCACAAAGTGCCAGTGCTCCCTCTGAATCGCCCGCTCTTACTTTAAGAGTTGCAAGCTTCGGAAGGAAGAGCCAGGGATATTCGTCTATATAAGACTGATTTGCAGAAATAATTTGAATAAGTTCATCCACGCTCTTTGAAGCAAGGGAAGCCGCATAATAACGGTAATACTGAACAACTGCAGGATCATATTCCTCATTGGCAGCAAGCTCATCCAAAGCTTTAACTGCTGCATCATAATCGAGCTTACCTTCATCATCAGTGGCGTCAGTTATTGCCTGTGAAGCAGCGGTAGCCGTAGCATTTAACTTTTCAGATTTATCATAAAGCTTTTTAAGATATGAATTCCACGGCTTACCTAAAGCTTCTTCATCATATCCAAGCTGAGTGATTATCTGAGAAGCGTATACGATCTGATCGCCAGGCTCATAGCATTTGAGCATATTTTTAATTACATATCCGCTGTCGTTGCCAGATGAAAGGCAGGTATAGTATGCATCCATAGCAGATGTGTACTTTTTATCCATTCTCAGCGCATCTGCTTCCAAAACCGCCTTGAAGCTGTCGGCTGATTTTGCAAAATCTCTGCCTGCAAAAATCATAACAGCAACTGCAAGTATAAAGAGAACAGCTCCTATCCAGCTTACATGAGTTTTAAGACGTGCTTTTTCACATTCCTCACAGTAATCGCTGACAAATTCACCGTTTTCATCGGTCTTACGTTCATTGACTCCGCAGCGAATGCACAGAGATTCGTCTGCTTCTTCCTCAGACTCTGCTTCTTTCTCGGAAACTTTTTCAGATTCTGAATCTGTCTTTTCATCAGACACAGACTCTTCAGTTTCTATTCCATCAACGGTACGGTTAACTGTGGCAAGATTGTCCCAGTCGGAAATTGAACTATTCTTTTCCGCCTGCTCCTTTGCCTTATTAAGCTCCTGCTGGAACAAAGCCGCAAGCTCTTCAAGTTCCTCTTTTTCCGTTTTTTCTTCAGCAGGCTTATTTGCTTCATCAGACAGTGCCTTTGCATCTGTCTCAGATTCAGCAGCTGCCGGATTATTCTCTTCCGGCAAACCTTCGCCCTTTTCTTTTTCTTTAAAATCTGACAAGGAAATACCTCCCTTAATTGGATATTCTTACACTAAGCGCTTTCTCATTTTACCATGAGAAAACATCAATTTCAAATTTTTCAGCCATTGTTTACAATCTCACAACAAAATTCATAAATTCAAAACAACTTCAACGGGACAGTGGTCCGAACCGAAAACCTCAGGATGTATTGCAGCGGAAACAAGATTATCTTTCATGTTTTCCGACACACAGAAATAGTCAATACGCCATCCTGCATTGTTTTTTCTGGCATTGAACATATATGACCACCAGGAATACGCACCCTCAAGGTCCGGATAAAAATACCTGAATGAATCTATGAATCCGGCATCGAGAAACTTTGTAAACTTCTCCCTTTCCTCATCGGAAAAGCCTGCGTTGCCTCGATTTGTTTTGGGATTTTTGAGATCTATTTCGTTATGGGCAACATTCATATCGCCGCATACGACAACTCCCTTTTTCTCAGAAAGCTTTGCCGCATATTCACGAAATGCATCATCCCATTTCATTCTGTAATCCAGCCTTGCAAGCTCCCTTTGTGCATTGGGTGTATATACATTTATAAGATAATACTCCGGGAACTCCAATGTTATTACTCTGCCCTCGTTATCCTCAAGGAGTTCTCCCAATCCGTAATTTACTGAAAGAGGCTCCTCCTTTGTGAAAATCGCCGTTCCAGAATATCCCTTTTTCTCTGCATAGTTCCAGTAACGGAAATAGCCGTCCTCAGGCATTTCAAGCTGTCCCGATTGTAATTTGGTTTCCTGTATACATATAACATCCGGCTCGAGGGAAGCCATAGCCTCAAAAAATCCTTTGCCCACACAGGCTCTCAAACCGTTAACATTCCATGATATAAGCTTTTTCATATCATTCTCCTTCCTGTGAATTTACACCCGTATTGTACCATAAAATTCACTTAAACAAAAGAAAACAGTTATTTTTGTTGAGAATAGATAATTGCGGCAAAGCTAATATCGTTATATAATATCATTAAACGATATTGAACTGAAAGGAGGCAGCACCTTGCCGAGAAAAGCTATGGAATCCCTGACAGAATCCATGTTTTATGTACTCATGGCATTATGTCATAAGCCCATGTGCGGAATTGATATTGCGGACTATATTGACAGCCGCACAGAGGGAAGAATTCAAATGGGTCCTGCCACACTTTACACCATTCTTTCAAAATTTGAGAAAGAAAAATATATAAAGGAAATTCAGGTTGAGGGCAGAAAACGCACCTATAAGATTACCGAAAAGGGCTTGCAGGCATACAAAGAAGAGGTTGAAAGGCTAAAGCACTGCATTTACGATGCAGAAAACGCAGCTAAAGAACAGGAGGGCTGAGTTATGAAAATAAACAAATGGGTACGCCGTCATCTTCCGTGCCATCCCTATGATGTTGAGGGAATTGAAAGCTGGCTTACAGACATGGCGCAAAAAGGCTATATACTTAAAAGCCATCCCATGCGTTTTGGATGTCTTTACTTTGAAGAAACTGAACCTCAGAACATAAGCTACCGTCTTGAAGCATCGCCCGAAGGAGAAGGAGAGTGGAGCGATGCTGGAGAGCCGGAAGAATCAGCAAGAGAACTCAATGAAAAATACGGCTGGGAATTTGTGGTTAAGTGCGGAGCTTTCTATATTTACCGCTCACTTAAACCCCACACAAGGGAGCTGAACACTGACCCCGAGGTACAGGCTTATTCACTTAACATACTTATTAAGAAAAAACTCAAAGAACTTATTCCAATTGCAATCTGGATACTGATTTTTTTACCGGAATTCATCCAAAAAGGAACTATTGCCATAGTTGAGACTTTATTTATATCTTCGATTATATATGCATTTATTATCCTTTCAAGTCTATTCAATATCTTTTCAGAAATTATACGAATCAAAAAACTTCAAAAGACACTGAAAGAAAACGGCACTCTTAATCATCAGAAAAAGATAAAAAACCGTGCTTTTGTTTATCTTATGGGCAAATTTCTGACCATTGTGCTTCTTATATCGGCTCTGATTTCAGTATTTGTGTTTTTGCCGTCAAAAATTCCTACAAAAGGCTATGACAATGATATTCCATTTGCAACAGTCGAGGATTTACTATATAACGAAACACCGGAGCATGATATTTCAGTAAAAGAAGTCACATCCACCGATTTCGGTCAGTGGCGGAGTTTACTTTCCTCGAAAAATATATACTGGTATGAACAAATTAATGCGACATATATAAACGAAAACGAATTTTCATGTTTCATGACTGTAGACTATCACGAAATGATGAATGAATCTCTCGCAAGACAGGTGGCAGAGGATTATTACCGCTACGACCACAGAAAAGATGATGCACAGGACATGGAGATTTCATCATCAGAAGCGGATTATGTAGCTGCATATACAATGCCGGTGAAATCTGTAAATGTTGTAATACAAAAGGGAAACAAAGTTATTCACGCTACTTTTTTCCGTAATCCTGTAATGGGTAATGCATATGTTGAATCCTGGGTAAAGACCCTTACGGACAGTATATAAATAGGAAAAACAGCAATTGAAGCTTTATTGGTTCGACTGCTGTTTTTTGTTTGTGTAAAACTGCTATACAAAAATTTGCATTAAAAGTTACAATTTTACTTACATCTCGTTTTTTGTGGACTTTTTTCCCGCTTTGTTATATAATCTTTTCTGTAAATCGCCTTTTGGAGGATTACTAAACTATGAAAAAAATATTAGCATCGATAGGAATTTTTCTTTCCCTTACAATTTTGTTTACCTCCTGCAGTCTTCCGGTTGGAAAAGTAATCACCGTGGGCAGTGTTGAGGTTGACAAAGAGATCTATACCTACTATCTTGACAATGCTGTTGCTTCTTCTGAAAGTGAACCTGACAGTGCAGCTGCTATGAAAGAAGCTGCAGAAAACTGTGTGCGCTATATTGCCGTCAACACCGTTTTCGCAGAAATGAGGCTTTCTCTTACAGACAGCAAAAAAAATGAAGTTTCTCAAACGGTCAATGATCTTTGGCGGCTTTATGGAAACTACTATGAAAAAATAGGAGTTTCAAAACAGACCCTTACAAAGGTTTATGAAAGCAAAGCTTACGAAAACGCAATTTTCCTCGCTTATTACGATACTGACGGACTTACCCCTGTTCCGGAAGAAACCGTACAGAAATATTTCAGCGATAATTATGTAGTAATTAAATCCATAAACGGATATCTTACCGACGTAGATGAAAACGGAAATACAATTTCCATGGACGCTGAAAACCGTCAGAAAACCACCGCTTCTTTTGAAAGCTTTGTAACAAAAATCAACGGCGGCTCCATGATTGACGATGTTTATGCAGAATATATCGGTCTGGAAGGTTCAACAGTTCAGCCTGTTGTAGTAAATAAAGATTCTTCCCTCTATCCTGAAGGATTTTTTGATTCCGTAAAAGCCATTGAACAGGATAAGGCAAAAGTTATAGTTATAGGAGATTATATTTTTGCAGTACAGAGACTCGCTTCCGACAGCGATTCTAACATCTATTATCAGCTCAACCGTGAAGATTGCCTTCTAAACATCAAAGGAGAAGAATTTGAAGGTCTGGTTTCGCAGTGGACAGGCAAGTATTCTTTTGAAGTAAACCAGAGAAAAGCAAAAGCGTGCTATAAAAAAATTGCAGAAAATTCTTCTGCTTTCAACACTTTTGAAAATGAAACTTTAAGCGAAACAGAAATTCAATAATCACCCTGAAAGGATGACAAAATGAACAGATTTTCCTATTTAAAAACTTTACCCAAAACAGAACTTATACTTTGGACCGTCATAAGATTATGCCTGCTTATTTGGTTTTTTCATGATACTTTTAAAGGATTGACACAAACTTCTTTACAGGCACTTTTTTCTTTAATATTTACCTTTTTGTGGGATATGTTTCAGATTTTCGGAGGAAAATCATTTATTAAAAATGTAAGCAGTCATGCTCAAACTGCTTTGACTTTATTTATTTTCTTCGGCTCATTTTTTGGTACAAAATTCGAGTTTTATATTAATACAGAATGGTATGACATTTTCGTTCACTTTGTTTCAGGAGCCATATGCGCATGGTTCGGATATGATTTTGCATTTATAGTACAGGGCAAAAAAAGGCCTCTGTCTCCTGCTTTGGCAGCTCTTTTTTCACTCGGATTTTCATTTTTCATTGCTGTGGGCTGGGAGTTTTACGAGTTTTCCATGGATACATTACACGGAACAAATTTACAGGACTGGATGTCATACTATAACTCCGGTCTTATTGACACTATGACTGACCTCATTGCCTGTGCCGTAGGAACGGTTCCATTTACTATTTTAACCGCATTGCAGAGAAACGGATACATAGGCCGCCACCGCAAGGCACGTCGTGAACAAATCAAAAAAGAACAAAAACTTTGGAACAAAACCTGCGAAACATATCAAAAACTTAAAGATGAGGAAACCATAAAATAATTTCCCATAAAATATGCCCGCTTCGTAAAATCGAAGCGGGCTTTTTTGTGTGCTCTTATGTCTACTCATATTTAGGGAATGAAACGGTAAACACTGCTCCTTTAGGCGGAGAATCGGGATTATCGGGATCTATGGGCTCTCTGTTTTCTCCTTTGAGAGTACAGCCCATATATTCCGCAGCACTTTTCGCCGCCGACAGGCCTAAACCAGAATGTCCCGTTTTACCAACATAATACCTTACAAACAGGTATTTTAAATCTTCTTCACTGAGTCCGCAGCCGTCATCGGAAACAATAATATCAGTTGTCATATCCGAAGCACGAACATCTATCTGAACTTTACTTTTGGCATATCGTATGGCATTTGACATAAGATTGGAAATTATCGTTGAGAGAAGCTGTCTGTCAGCGAGCACTACTGTATCGTCATTTTCAAAATGACATTCTATCTCCACTGACTCCTGCATGGCATATCCCTCTATCCTCTCTTCTTCCTCAGAGATAAACTCCCTTAAATTAATCGGCAGCATATCTATAGGCTGATTGAGAGTGTCTATTTCAGAGAGAATAAGTAGTTTTTCAACAACTCCCGCAAGACGCTTGCTCTCCCTTATTATTACATCGGCTGCTTCCTGCGGGTTATCCATAACACCGTATTTTATAGCCTCAGCATATCCGTTTATTGACATAAGTGGTGTTCTCAAATCGTGAGAAAGATTCTGAAGAGAAATTGTATGGGCATCATTATAAGCCTCGAGCCTTGCAAGCATTTCATTTATGCTTACCGTCAGTTTGTGAAGCTCCGCAGAATTTTCGCTTATGGAAACCGGCGTAAAATCTCCGTCACCGATTACCTCCATATGATCGCTCAGCTCTTTTATTGGCTTTGATATATTGTCGGCTATTATATGGGAAGCTACAACAAAACATAAAAATGAAAATACAATAAGCACCAAAAGCGCCTGGTTGCTTGACTTCAACGTTCCCAAAAGGCTCCTGAGAGAAGCATATACAAAACACTGATCTCCGTTTTCAAAACTGATATTTACCGGTTTAAAAACAATTATGTCGTCTTTTATAACCTCAGAAAATATATTATCCTGCACATTTTCAGTTCTGTTTATTATGGCTTCAACAATTTCATCCTTTTCTTCGACTCCGTAAAAACCGATAGCAGAATAAACCAATTCGCCTTTTTCGGAAATAATTATCATATTCGTTCTGTAAGAAACAGCACGTCTTTCAACTTCTGCACGATAAAGATTGCCAAGCTCCTCCGCAGTGATGTTTTCATCTTCTGACTCATAAATCTGCTCTATGGTACCAGAAAATGAATTTAAATCATTTATGGTTCCCGAATACAGCATAAGCATAATTACAAAGTTGAAAAAAATGAACATTACAACACTGATTATGGATATCGCTATAAGAAGAGGATTGAGTACTGTTTTTCGGAGAGTCTTAAGCTTCCTGTTTTCATTTTTTCTGGCAATTTTTCTAAGCTGTTCAGGCTTTTTATATTCATTCGTCATTGCCGTCACCCTATTCTGAAGCCAAAGCCACGGACAGTTTCTATTTTCACCTCACTGCCGCATTCGCTAAGCTTTTTACGCAAACGCTTCATAGCGTCGTCCGTTGCTCGGGTATCAACATCGCTGCTGCCGAATTTCCAAAGCTCCTTGAGCAGCTCATCTCTTGAAACTGCCCTTGCGCTGTTAAGTGCAAGGTAAGATATAAGATTAAATTCATTTGGCGTTAAATCAACGGTCTTTCCGTCTTTAGTTACCTCTCGCCTTGCTTTATCTATTTTAAGGTCACCGCAGATTAAAATATCATCACTGCTTTTATCGGGTTTCATCATTTCCATGCGGCGGAAAATAGCCTGTACTCTCGCTACAAGCTCTATGGGTGAAAATGGTTTTGCCATATAATCATCGCAGCCCATTGTTATACCTGCTACACGCTCCATATCCGAGCCTTTTGCAGAAACTATTATTATCGGCACGCTGCTTTCTTTTCTTAAGGTCGCACACAGTGACAAACCGTCCGTTCCCGGCATCATAATATCAAGAATCACTAAATCAGCAGGATCTTTTTTAAATTTATCATAAAGCAAATCGCCGTTTTCAAAGGATACAACTTTATATCCGCTTTTTTCAAGAAAAGCTTCTTCAAGATTTCTTATATTCGGATCATCTTCGGCTATATAAATAATCTTTTCCATTTTTCCTCCTGAATAAATGTTTTTTATAATCTAATTATAAATTATAGTAATTTGGTTGTAAAGAAAGCTTTTTGCCACAATTTTGCCACAGTATGACCTTTGAATTGACAGATTTATGTCGGTAAAATGTAGATATAGTAAAAAACCCGTTAGGGAGAGGCGCTAAATGAAAATTGTTTTAGTAATAGATCAGTATGACATCGGCAACAACGGAACAACAATGTCTGCAAGAAACCTTGTAAACGCTCTGCGTGAAAGAGGTCACGAGGTGAAAATTGCAGGCATGGGAACTGAGGGAGAAGATAAATATGTACTCCCCGAACTTAAAGTTCCGGTAGCTACTCCTATAGCCCACAAACAGGGAATGTCATTTGCAAAACCTGTTGAATCCATTCTCAGAGAAGCTTTTGACGGCGCCGATATAGTTCACTTCTATATGCCTTTTCTTCCCCTTGCCGTAAAAGGCAAAAAAATTGCCGACGAAATGGGAATACCTTCAACGGGAGCTTTCCATGTACAGCCGGAAAACATCACATATAACTGCGGTCTGGCTCATTCAAAAGTGGCTCCCGAAATAGTATATAAATTCTTTAAAAAGCATTTTTATGATGGCTACGGACATTTGCATTGTCCCAGTCCATTTATCGCCGGAGAGCTCCAAAGGCACAATTACAAATCAAAACTGCACATTATATCAAACGGCGTTGACAACTGCTTTACCTACTGCAAAAACGAAAAGCCTGAGGAAATCAAGGATAAATTTTCCATTCTCATGGTTGGCAGACTTTCAAACGAAAAAAGACAGGATCTTCTTATTAAAGCCGCTCTTATGTCAAAGCACAGCGATAAAATACAGCTCTTCTTCGCAGGCAACGGCCCCAAGAAAAACAAATATGTAAAAATGGGTAAAAAGCTTAAAAATCCGCCGTCATTCGGATTTTACAGCAAGGATGAACTTAAACAGCTTATGTCAGTATGCGACCTGTACGTTCATCCAGCCGATGCGGAAATAGAAGCAATTTCCTGCATAGAGGCTTTTTCAAGCGGTCTTGTACCGATTATATCAAACAGTGAAAAATCAGCAACCGGCGGTTTTGCTCTCGACAGACGCAGCCTTTTCACAGCAGGAAGCGCAAAAAATCTTGCTGAGAAAATAGATTACTGGATAGAGCATCCGGAAGAGCGCAAAAAAATGGAGGTAAAATACAGCGAACACGGAAAACAGTATTGCCTCGCTCACTGCGCCGCCATGATGGAAAAAATGTTTAACGAAGCCATAGAGGAGAACAAAAATGGAAAGCATTAACACAGTAAAATCACCAGAGGAAGTAAAGCCAGACGAAGAACATGTCGTCAAAATGTGGACACCTTACAACATCAAGGTAGATGAAAATTACAAATTCATATCCGACAATCCGGTTTTCAACGCTGTCTCCGGCGGACTTAAAGCTTTCGCTTTACCTGCTTTAGCCGGACTCAATAAACTTGCGTTTAATCTGGAAATAATAGGCAGAGAAAATCTCGAGCCCCTTAAAGATCAAGGCTTTATAACAGTCTGCAACCATGTAAATCTCCTCGACTGCGGTATGATTGCAAACGCTGTGGGAAGACGTGACATCACCTTTACCACAATTAAGGAAAATTTTGAAATCCCTGTTGTAAGAATACTGGTAAAGCTTTTAGGCGGCATCCCCATTCCCCGTTCAGCAAAAGCTATGGCAAAATTTTCCGAAGCTGTTTCACAGCTTCTCAAAGAAGGTCATGTAATACATTTTTACCCTGAGGGAGTATTATTCCCCTACTATAACGGCATAAGAGGCTTCAGAAGAGGCGCTTTCAGCTACGCTGTTAAAAACAACGTACCAATTGCGCCCATGATAATAACATACCATGAACCTAAATCAAAGCTCAGGAAAAAACCTGTTGCAAAAATACATGTGCTTACTCCCGTTTATCCCGACACTTCCCTTCCCGAAAGAGAGGCTATCAGAGATCTCAAAGATAAAGTTACCCTTAGCATGCAAAGCGCATTCGATAATTCAGGAAGCTTAAAAGACAACACCGCTGTGCTTGCTAAGTACAAAAAATGATTACATCTATCCCTCCATAAATTAAACACACGAAAAATCCCGCTCTCCGAAATACTGGAGATGCGGGATTTTTCGCTTTTCTTTTGCTTATTCAAAATTAAATAAATCTGAGTTTCTTTCACGAAACACGGCGAAAATTTTCTCTACCGTTCCGAAATCTTCCACAACTTCAAAGGAAACATCTTCATCGCCCTCTCCGCAGATAAGAAGAATCAGCACTTCCTGCTTTTCGCCGTTTTCAACTCCCTCGGATACGGGAAGCAGCGCTGCATATTCGCTGCCCTCGTATTCGATTATATCAAGAAGCTGAAAATCAATGTCGTTCCCCTCTTCATCGGTGAGGGTTATTATTCCGTCGTTTTCGTTCAAGAAAGTTCCTCCTTACTCCGTAACAAGTGAGCATACAAGGTCTGCATACTCGGTGGGATTTTCAAGGGAGAAGCCCGCAATAAGCAATGCCTGAGAATAAAGCAGCTTTGTAAGCTTTGCCGCTTTCTCTTTATCATTTGCAAAGGCATCTTTAAGAGCCTCAAACATCTTGTGCTCGCCGTTAAGCTCCAGTACCTTCTGAGCTTTCATGGGTCCCTCTGTCTTCATTTTAGCAAAATATTTCTCCATTTCAAGAGTTATTCCGCCTTCACTGGTGAGAAATACAGGATGATTTTTAAGTTTATTTGAAATCTTTACTTTTACAACCTCACTGCCGAGAGTTTCTTTCATGAAATCAAGAAGCTCCTTATTTACCTCGTCAGCCTTTTCTGACTTCTCTTTATCGCCATCATCGGCAATATCGTCATCGTTTACTGACTTAATGTCCTTGCCGTTTACATCGTGGAGCATCTGCATGACAAACTCGTCAACCTCATCTGTGAGATAAAGAATTTCATATCCCTTTTCACGTACATACTCTGTCTGAGGAAGTGCAGCGATTTTTGCAGCTGTCTCACCGCAGGCATAGTAAACATACTTCTGCTCACTCTTCATGCGCTCTTCATATTCTGAAAGAGTAATGGGCTTATCGCTCTCTGAGGTTCTGAAAATAAGCAGATCACGGAGCATTTCCTTATTGGCTCCAAACTCATTTACAACGCCGTATTTAAGCTGCAATCCGAAGCTCTCAAAGAACTTTTCGTACTTCTCTCTGTCGTCCTTCATGAGCTTTAAAAGCTCTCTCTTTATCTTCTTCTCAATGCTTGAAGCAATGGATTTAAGCTGTCTGTCCTGCTGGAGCATTTCTCTTGAAATATTAAGGGAGAGATCCTGTGAATCCACAACACCCTTTACAAAGCGGAAATGCTCGGGAAGAAGATCGGCGCATTTTTCCATAATCATAACACCGCTTGAATAAAGTCTCAGTCCCTTTTCATAGTCCTTTGTATAATAGTCATAAGGTGTTCTTGAGGGAACAAAGAGCAATGCTTCATAGGAGACAATACCGTCAGTTTTTACACTGATTGTAAGGATAGGATCTTCGTAATCCATAAACATATCCTTATAGAAGCTGTTATACTCCTCCTGAGTTACCTCGCTCTTATTCTTATGCCAGAGGGGAACCATGCTGTTGAGGGTTTCTGTTTCCGTATATGTTTCGTACTTGGGCGCTTCGTCTTTATCCTCTTCGCCCTCAGCCTTTTCAATGGGACGGCTCTTTGTTACATCCATTTTAATGGGGAAATGAATGTAGTCAGAATATTTCTTTACAAGTGAGCGGAGAGTGTATTCCTCAAGGAATTCAGAATATTTATCCTCTTCGCCGTCTGCCTTAATATGCATTATAACGTCTGTACCGACAGTATCCTTTTCACATTCAGTGATTGTGTATCCGTCCTCGCCCTCGGACTCCCAGCAGTATGCTGTATCGCTGCCATAGGCACGGCTTACAACGGTTACCTTATCACTTACCATAAATGCTGAATAGAAGCCTACGCCAAACTGACCGATAATATCGACATCATTGGCACTGCCCTCTTCTCCTGCATGCTCCTGTTTAAACTGAAGAGAACCGCTCTTTGCAATTACGCCGAGATTATCCTCAAGGGCTTTTTTATCCATACCGATACCGTTATCGGAAACAGTAAGGGTGCGGTTTTCTTTATCGGCTGTGATTCTTATTTCAAAATCATCCCTTGTCATGCCTACCTTTTCATCGGTCAATGCAAGGTAGCAGAGCTTGTCCTCTGCATCGCTGGCGTTCGAAATAAGCTCTCTGAGAAAAATTTCACGGTTTGTATATATGGAGTGAATCATCAAATCCAACAGACGCTTTGACTCCGCCTTAAACTGTTGTTTTTCCATTGTGATATCCCCTTTTATAATGTAAAATTAGCACTCTCTATCTTTGAGTGCTAATTTATCATACAACTATTTTCATCCTATTTCAATTAACAAATTGTAAATATTGGAAGTGATTTTACAATAAAATAATTTTTTCCATAAAAACACGGTGCTTTCAAAAGAAAACACCGTGAATTAATATTATTCGTCGTCAAGCTTGAGAACAGCCATAAACGCCTCCTGGGGAACCTCAACGGTACCGAAGTGACGCATACGCTTTTTACCTTCCTTCTGTTTTTCAAGAAGCTTTTTCTTTCTGGTAATATCGCCGCCGTAGCACTTTGCAAGAACGTCCTTACGCATTGCCTTTACTGTTTCTCTTGCTATAACCTTTCCGCCCACTGCAAGCTGTATGGGAATTTCAAACATCTGACGTGGAATATTTTCCTTAAGCTTTTCGGCAATTTTTCTCGCTCTCGAATAAGCTTTATCAGAGTGGATAATAAAGGAAAGAGCATCCACAATATCGCCGTTAAGAAGTACATCGAGCTTTACAAGCTGTGAACGGTTATATTTGTCAATTTCATAATCGAAAGAAGCATAGCCCCTTGTGCGTGATTTGAGCACATCAAAGAAATCGTAAATGATTTCGTTAAGGGGAAGCTCATAGTGTATATCAACTCTGTCGGGAGCAAGATAGGTCATATCCTTAAATACTCCTCGTCTGTCCTGACAAAGATCCATTATTGCGCCTACATAATCCGGCGGAGCATAAATATGAGCATTGGTCATGGGCTCTTCGCAGTAATCGATAACTGCCGGGTCCGGATAATGGGTTGGGTTATCAACATTTATTACACTGCCGTCAGTGAGATGAACCTTATATACAACGCTGGGAATTGTAGTTACAAGGTCAAGGTTATATTCCCTTTCAAGACGTTCCTGAATAATCTCAAGGTGGAGAAGTCCCAAAAATCCGCATCTGAAACCAAATCCCAATGCGCCGGAAGTTTCAGGCTCATAGGAAAGGGATGCATCGTTAAGCTGAAGCTTTTCGAGAGCATCACGAAGATTTTCGTAATCGGCTCCGTCAGCGGGATAAACTCCGCAGAAAACCATGGGGTTTACCTGACGGTATCCGGGAAGAGGTTCTGCAGCAGGATTTGTGGCAAGGGTTACGGTGTCACCGACTCTTGCATCGCTTACTGTCTTAATTGAAGCTGTGATATATCCAACATCACCGGCTCTGAGTTCATCCATAGGCTCCATGCTGGTAGCTCTCATACAGCCTACTTCTACAACAGTAAACTGTGCTCCCGTTGCCATCATGCGCATTGTATCGCCGGCCTTTATCTTTCCGTCCTTGATACGCACATATACTATAACTCCACGGTAGCTGTCATAAACGGAATCGAATACAAGAGCCTTAAGGGGCTTTGTTTCATCTCCCTCAGGAGCCGGTATATCCGAAACTATTCTTTCGAGAACCTGCTCTACATTTTCTCCTGTTTTAGCCGAAACCCTCGGAGCGTCCAGACAGGGTATTCCTATAATATCCTCAACCTCGTGGGCAACTCTTTCGGGATCTGCTGCCGGAAGGTCAATTTTATTTATTACGGGAACTATTTCAAGATCGTGGTCAAGGGCAAGATATGTGTTTGCCAAAGTCTGCGCCTCAATGCCCTGTGAAGCGTCAACAATAAGCACTGCTCCCTCACAGGCGGCAAGTGACCTTGAAACCTCATAGTTAAAGTCAACGTGGCCGGGAGTATCAATAAGATTAAGCTCGTACTCCTCGCCGTCCTTTGCCTTATAGTTAAGCTTTACGGCATGGGCTTTGATTGTAATTCCACGCTCACGCTCAAGATCCATATTGTCAAGAAGCTGGGCTGTCATATCTCTTAAAGCTACGGAATTTGTAACTTCAAGAAGTCTGTCTGCCAACGTGGATTTTCCGTGGTCTATATGGGCAATTATTGAAAAGTTTCTGATATTGCTTTTGGGTATTGCCAAAACCGTTCACCTCTGATTGTCAATTATACCTACGGCACACCTAAAAGTACGCCATTTGAAAAAAATTACATAATATAGTTATTTTATCATAAATAGATCAATATGTGCAAGAGAAAGTAAAAGGGTTATTTTATGCTGAAAAGCAAGTCAAACAAACAGCGTAAAATTAAAAATTTTACTCAATTTACATAAGAAGACACAGTATGAATTTAAAAAAAGTATAGTAAAGTGTTGAAAAAATATGTATAATTAAAAAAAGACTATGTCTTTTCATATTAAAGGAGGTTTTCCTATGAGCAAATTCTGTAACGTATGCGGCAGTCAGGTAGACGATAATGCCCTTTTCTGCACGGTCTGCGGAGCAAAATTTTCATCTCCCGAACCACAGCCCCAGTATCAGGAATCACAGCCGCAGCCCCAGCAGTTCCAGCAGCCCTTTGATGATTACAATATGCAGGCTGATGTAGCAGCCAATAAAAATCTGGCAGCACTGGGATACATAAGCGGCATGATCATACTCGCACTTGTTGCAGCGCCTAACTCAAGATTTATCCGTTTCCATGCAAATCAGGCTCTTCTTTTAACACTGTTTGCATTCCTTTCAATAATCCCTGTTATCGGATGGATTTGGGGAATTTTCTGCGCTGTATGCTTTGTAATGGGTATTGTAAATGCTCTGAACGGACAGTTTAAAGAGCTTCCTCTTATAGGCAGATTCAGAATCATAAACTAACGTAAAACAGATCATTCACCTAACGATTAAAAGCGGCGTATAATACGCCGCTTTTTGCTTTCTCAGGCTGCTATCTCCTGTGTTTGACGTTTTCTCATTTTTATCCAGCTGATAAATCCATAAATATCATTTGCAAGAAACATTACAAAACATATAACAACAGATATATATGAGCTGTCGGATAAGGAAGCGAGTGTCCATAAAACAATCAGCACCAAATCATTTGCAGCATAGGCAAGAGGAAAATAAGGACTTCGTCTGAAAGTAAGATAAACAGCAATAAAACTTGTAGTTACCGAAAGAGTACTGGGAAGCAGATTTGCGGTATTGAAAAATTTTAAAATGAAATAGAAAACCCCAGTTACAACTGCTGCTAAAAAGAGCATGAATATTATTTCTGAGCTACTGATTGTATTCACTTTGACTTCAGACTTATTGCCGTTATAAGGATTTTTAAGCCACGAAATAAGTGCAAATACCGCCATGGGAGCAGTCATTCCGAGATAAGTTATCATTTCACCGTAATAAGCAAAGGTAAAGGAGATAATTCCGTAAAGGACACTGAAGACTATCATCAGAAGCTGACCTATGGGATTTCCCTTTGCACAGAAAATAAGAGAAGTTGCTCCGATTAAAGAGGCTGCGAGAGTCACGTAATTTCCTCTGTCAAAAATCAAAAAGGAACAAATAATAAATGTAATCGAGGAAAGCCACAGAATTATTTCAGCCTTTGAAAAATAATTTATTGCATCCTTTATTCTGAACATAAATGTAAAACCTCCAAAAAAATAAACACCCGCACACATCTTCAAAGACCTAACGATGTGTAAACGGATGCTATTGCATCTACTACCCGGTGGCAGTTAACCATTAAAGTTTACTACATAATCTTAATAAAAGCAACGCTTTTTCCTATAATTTAATAAGTCACACATAAATTGCGTTTAACTTGTACTTCTAAAATAATTCTTTCGACAAATCTACACAAAATAGTATAAAAATAAAGAGATATACAGTTGTATTTCTACAATATTCATGGTATCATTACGGAACACAAATACAAATTCAAGGAGGAAGAAATGCTTTTACTTTACTGCATTCTTATCGGCATCGTTTTTACAGCTGCTGAAGTGTTACTTATTAAAAAAGAACACGATTCCAAAAAAAAGCAAATTTTATCTATGATAAGAACATTTGCTGAAAACTCATTACTTATTAACCTTTCATCACTTGCACTGATGAAATATGTACTGAAAATTCCAAATGTATTTTACACTGAACTCCACGGTCCTTTTTATCCGATTAAATATATTGCATTAGCTTCATTTATCGGACTTGTAGTAATTTTCGTAAAATTACTGCTCGAAAAGAGACTCGAATACATACGCACTAAGGATAAACGCAGCACAAAAACTAAAGTTCTGAGTATTTTATCCATTATCTTTTTCGCTCTTGGAGCTGCTTTATTTACTGCTACCATTTGGGGAAAAGCCACATTCGGAGATATTTCTCCCGATGAGTTCCTTGTTAACCTGAAATCACCAATAGTTGGAACAAGCAGCGATATTGCCGTTACGATCTTTGAAGGTCCTGTTTTTGAAACAGCTCTTCTTACGACTATATTTTCAATTTTAGTTCTTTCACCCTATAAAATGGTCTTCAACAGATTGAAAAGTGATCCCATTGTCTTACTGAGCAAAGCAATCCGCTCAGTTATTTGCATTATCCTTTCTATACTTATTTTTATAGGCGGACTCACTTTCGGCATCGTTAAGTTTGACCTTATCGAAGTTTATCACGCATATGTTTCCGATTCTTCATATATCGAAGATAATTACGTCGACCCGAGAGATGTAAAATTACAGTTCCCCGAAAAGAAGCGCAATCTTATTCATATCTACCTTGAATCAATGGAAAATTCATATTTTTCAAAAGAATACGGCGGATACATGGAAGAAAATCTTATGCCTGATTTACTTGAAATTGCCAAGGAAGGTGTTAACTTCTCCCATAACGATAAATTCGGCGGATGCAACACCCTTGTAGGCTCAGGCTGGTCAGTGGCAGGTATGGTAAATATGGAAAACGGCATTCCGCTTAAAATACCTATGGACGGAAATTCCTACGGTCGCTCCGGATACTTCCTGCCCGGCACTATCGGACTCGGAGATATATTGGAGGCTCAGGGCTATGAACAGTCAGTAATGTTTGGCGCCGATGCCGATTTTGGCGGTCTTTCCGTATATTTCAAAGATCACGGCAACTTTAATATTATTGACTACAAAGCCGCAAAAGAGAAAGGTCTTATCCCTAAAGACTATTACGTATGGTGGGGATATGAGGACGATAAGCTCTATGAATTTGCAAAGGATGAAATTCTCAGACTCGCCGCTACAGGAAAGCCTTTCCACTTTGAAATGGAAACAGCAGACACGCACTTCCCCGACGGATATCTCAGCCCCAAAGCTGAAAAGAAATTTGATAAACCCTACGCCAACGCTATTTTCTATTCACAGAAAGAGGCAACTAAATTTATCCGCTGGATTCAGCAGCAGGACTTCTATGAAAATACAACAATTGTCATTACAGGCGACCACTTGAGTATGGATCAGAAATTCTTCAAAGATTTCAGTCCCGATTATAAAAGAAGCGCAGTAAACATTTTCCTTAACACAGGTCTTGAGCCACATAAGACCACCAATCGTCAATACGCTCAGTTCGACTATTTCCCCACAATCCTTGCCGCAATGGGAGTAAAAATTGAGGGAGATCGTCTGGGTCTCGGAACAAACCTTTTCTCAAATGAGCAAACACTCTGTGAAAGGGATACTGTAAAGGGCGTTAACGATCAGCTTACACAGCGAAGCAATTTCTTTAACGACGAATTCCTTTCAGAAAGAAAAGAAAGCGTATTTGAAAACACAAACGTTTCATATTATTAATAAGTTTAGAGCCACCCTCTTGCCGGAAGGTGGCTCAAGCTTATTTCTGCATTTGAGTTAATATGTATAAGACGGCATAGCACAAGGCTATGCCGTCTTTATTTGTTCCCCTGCATTTGGAACAGATATAAATTTACCTAAATGCTACAAAATTTATTTTTATATCTCCTATTAACCTTTAAATTATTAATTCACCAACTGCTTCTTTCTCTTGCACCATGAGGTTGTAAAATTACTATTGCAGAATAGCTTTCTGTTAGCTTTCCGGATGACACAAAAATCGGTTTAGAGGAATCGAATATTTTTTCATTTTCTTTTACGTAGTGTTCCAGCTGATTCACATTGATTTCAATATCATCCTTTTTGCAGCGTGATCTCCACTTATCAAACACTATGTCTTTACTCCAGCGATGAATCAAAGAACGATCTCGATGAAACATCTTTTCCAGTGTTGTATAAGAAATATTGCTAAGCGATTGAAATATCAAATTTAACGCTTTTAAGATAGATGCTTCCCTAGCAACTCTGTCATCATTTTCAACAAAGTTGCAGCCGCATCTTTTGCATTTATATCGCTGCTTCTCTCGTATTATACCGTTTTTTACTGTATCACAGGAACCGCATTTCTTACAAATCACCATTTCAATCACCTCATTCTAAGCTGCTTATCATTATATCTTTTATCTATCTATACATCAACAATAAGGTCTGAAAATAATTTGTGTTATACTAAAATCATTGTCCGGGCTGATAAGTTTTTTATCTGAATTTTGGATTTCTCTGACAGGAGGATGTTTTTATGATATCAAAAAAATTAGAGCAAACAGCAAAAATCAATTCAATTTGTTTAATGGATACTCATCCTTTGAAAAAAGGTATCCGATTCAAAGAACTTACTGTGTTAAATAAAGAAAGAATAATAGATGGAATTTTGTCCTCCGATTCTTTTTACTGTCACGGCATTAGCAATGGGGAAGAATTATTATTAAGCACCTCAGATAACCGATACTATTTTACAATAAAAGACGGCTGGGGTGCTGTAAAAGATCATCTGTATGCTATATCCATCGGAATGTGCATTGACTTTAAAACTCCAACTTCAACGGAAGATATGGAACAAATTCTGAGTCAGCAAATGAATCCAAAAAGCACTTTTGGCGCAATAGCAGAAAACGGTAAAAGAAAAAAAATCCAAAAAATATTGAGTATTTTAAAAGAAAAGTAACTTTGTTATTACAGCACCATAAACACAAAAATCATATGTTTTTAGCTTTATTATGACGGATATTATCATTGCATATATTTGCTGCTTTTCTGGAATATTTTCTTTTTCAAAGGGGAGAATAATTATAAATTTTGAATATCCGAACTTGGAAAAACTGTCTGTCTCAAGACAGTTTCAGAAAGGCACGTGCGTTAATATATGATTTTTTTTAAAGCATTTCTTGTGGGAGGATTAATCTGTGCCATAGGACAGATTTTAATTGACCGAACAAATCTAACTCCGGCAAAAATACTTGTATCATTTGTAGTTGCAGGTGTTATTCTTGGTGGTGCAGGACTTTATGAGCCCATTGTAGAATGGGCAGGAGCAGGCGCTCTCACTCCTCTTACCGGTTTTGGAAATCTTCTCGCTCAGGGTACAAAAGAAGCTGTTTCGGAAAACGGTCTTTCAGGAGTACTGACTGGTCCTCTCTCCTCGGGAGCTGCCGGAATAACCGCCGCAATGCTTGGCGGTCTTGCAGTATCCCTTATTACAAAACCAAAAGACAAATAAAAACAGCGTCCTGCCAAAAATAAACGCAGGACGCTGTTTTTATCTTTAAAACTTTGTATGTAAAAATACAAGGGCTTCGTTGTAATTTACTTTTCCTATTTCTGCAAGGACAAACAAATCACCATTTTCATTGGCTGCAACACTTGAATATCCTGCCGCTCCCGAATACAAAAGCTTTTTCTTCCAGCTTTTGCCGCTGTCAAGGCTTACCGCAGCGGTAAGTCCACGTCTTGTTGTAAAGGAATCAGGATATGAGATACAGAGCATATCACCTGCTCTGTCAAGGGAGGTCATGCATATGGGAGAGCGAAGGTCTGTTTTAAACATACTCTCATACCAGCTCTCGCCGCCGTTAGAAGAGTAGGAAAGGCACTGGAACTGCTTTGGATGATACATTGTGCACATGGTATTTTCACGTATTACCATTACGATATCGCCGTTTGGAAGCTCTGTCGCTTCACACTCGTTGCCTGAACCGGCTTTCTCTCCACGCTGCCAGTGCTTACCGTTATCGTCACTGTAAAGAACAAAGGAATCACCATCATTGCTTGCGGGAATAATAAGACGTCCTGCCTTTTCGCCGTTTTTGATCTGAACTCCTTTACTGGGGCCTACCATTAAAGTGTCCTTACGCACTCCGTCAGAACCTGATTTCACTTTGCCCTGAAGCTTTGGAAGAGAAATATTATTCTTATCCTCCCAGTGGAATTCATAATCTGAGGTAAGGGTTCCCCTGTAACAGTAGGTATCATAGTTAAAGCCGCTTTCTTTTGTGGCGGTCATAAGTACAAAATTGATAAGCCCTGTTTTTTCATCGGCAACAGGAGTAGGATTTCCGTATTTTCCGACTTTTTCTCCATAGGTAAAAAGCACTTTAAGGGGAGTCCATGTTTTACCGTTATCCGAAGAGAATTTGCATACTATATCCACTCTTCCGGTATCACGGGCTGAATTCTTTCTTCCTTCGGCACATGCCATAAGTACATCGGAAGTAAAGCTTTTATCCCTGATATTAAGAAAATCTTTTTTGAGTCTCACAAGTGAAGGAAGTCTGAAAGTAGAGTAGCCGCCCTCTGTGTTTTCAAAAATAAACATGGGCTCTGCCTCAAGATTTTCAAATTTCTGCCATCCCTGCGCTTTTGACCAGATAAGTCCCCACAGCATCACGCAGAAAAGTCCTGCTGAAGAAGCAAAGGAAACCACAGCAAAGGAAGAGGAAAAAGAGCATATAATATTTGCAACAAGAGTGAGAACTGCTCCGACAATCATCACTATTGTTCCCTCTGTTGTAAGAGCAAGGGGCTGAAAGATATCCTTTATAAGTCCCTTATAGATTATAAATATAAGTAAGAGAACACTTAAAGCAGTTAAAACTGCGGAAAAAATTCTGAAATCGTTTCCTATCCAAAATGTTCCAAAATATACTGCCGGGAAAACCAGCAGAGTCAATACAGAAATAAAAGCAAACTTAGCTGTACTGAAAAACATACCGTTATTAACTTTTATAAACAAAATAAGACCTGCGGTAAAAAGCAGATAAAATACTGCTGATAAAACAGCCGCAAAAACCATTGATTTCGCCTCCATATAAATTTTAATTGACGAAAAAACACCTCATCATAATGAGCGTTTTTTCCGATATATCTTTAAAAATCCCGCCGAAGGTTTTGTCCGGCGGGTATTTTTAAAATCGGTAAAATTACAGTTTCTTTTTAAGAGCGGTAAAGCAATATATTATACCGGCACATATAAGCTGATAGATAACCAGCGAATAAGTGGGAAGCTGTCTGAAACCTGAAAGGAAAACCAAAAGAACAGCAATTCCAAAACCGAAAGCTGAAAGTATGGACTGAATTGAAGTTATTAAACCTCGGCTGTAATAAAGTCCTGCCGCAGCGTTTACAGCGCCAAGCATTGATTTTACGCTTCCGTTATGTATAATTTTCGCTTCGGCATCTCTTTTTTTAAGACGCTCTTTTCGGTACATCTCTCCTGCAACGGCACTTATTACCTTTACAGCGTTTTTGTGAACTCCGAAGAAGTTTGAAATAAGTTCTTCAGTGATATTTGCATCGGATGTCCTTACAAGTACGCTTATGCCCTTGTTTTCCATCATTTTAAGAGACGCCTTGATTCCCGGATTTGCTTTATATCCCACAACGAACATGGCCGCTATTTTTCCGGAAACTGCAAGATACATAATCTGACGGTTATCGTGCCTGTATTTAAGCTCACTCTCTCTGTTCGGTGCTTCAACATTGTGATTTATAAGAAGATCCCTGTTTCCTACAAGTACACGTCTTCCATGTATCCATGCGGAAAGTCCCAATTTATCCTCATATACAAGATTTTCAACGGGAGGCAAAATATCACGCTTACCTAAAATAACACGGTCAAATACCTCTCCGCTGGGTCCTCCTGCTTTTATAACTATTGCCGCTGTATCAAGAATAGCATCGTCCACACGCATACCGTGATAGGTTTTAATACCGTAAATGGTACATCCGCCCTCACTGAATATATCGGAAGAATCGAGTACTACGGCATTTACATCACCGCATTCTCCGACAGCCTTATGTCCCGAAATCATTGCGCCTATACGGGTAAGCTTCGTATCTGCTTTTCCCAAAGGAAGATTTGAAGCTATAAGAGCACAGGACGGCATACTTACACAGGCAGCTGCCGCAAACAGTGAAGCTCCTGCAAAATAGTCGGATTTAATCACTGCATATATAATTCCCGCCGCAAGGCTTAAAAGGAAAAATACAGGCATCATCACTTTTGAATATTTATTTGCCGGATCAGCTGCATATGTATTTTCAATAAACTTTGACGGGAACTTAATTGGCACTGAGCAGCGTATATCGGGATCCCCCATCAAAAGTCCTCTGCCGATTTCAAAGGCGGTTTCTTTATTCTCTATTTCCTGTATGCTGTATTTTTTTCTCAGCGGTGCAAGGAAACGGAGATTTTTATAGGCTCTTGAAGCTACAAGATAATGTCCCGCAAGATTAAATACTGTGCACAGTGCGGCAGCGCAGCCGTATAACGGCACCAATTTCTGCGGGGATACTCCGAAAGCCCACACGCCCTGAATTGCCGCTGCCAAAAGAGCCGCTGTAACAGCAGTATCGGCATTGGGTTTACCTTTTATGAGATTCTCTGCTCCTCTTACTGCGGATACCCCGCCGCCTATTATAGCTGCACAAACCACAACCAGATTAAAGGTTGTAAGCATCTGCGCACCGGCAGAGCCGCTTGAATAACCGGTTAAAGAAAAAATAAGGTACATAACCGTAATAAATACACAAACAGCTATTCCGCCAAGGCTGTGAAGCATTTCTTTACGCAAAAGAGCAGCCACTTTAGGAGTATCTGAGGCTTTATAAAGCTCTATCTCATCCTGAGTTTCATTTTCTTTCTGAGCATCGTGTTTATTGCTCTTTTGTACTTTTTCCTGTTTTTCAGTTTTTTTGGTATTTTTCTTTTTTCCGCCGGAGGATTCTTCACGGTCATCTTCAGACTCTTCTATCTCTTCGATATCTTCGTCATCCTCAATATCAGCAAGATCCTCTATTCCGAAAATTTTAAAGCCCTTGATCTTTTCTTTTCTCTTCTTCTTAAGAGCTTCTTCCGCTTCTTCCTCATCTATTTTTTCAACCCAGTCATCACTGGCATTTTCAAAGGCGTCAAAGTGTATTTGTCCCTCAATTTCTCTGTGCTCGGGAGCTTTCTCCTCAACTCTCGGACGGATAAATCCGCTCTTTCTTGTCTTTTCGTTGTTATCTGCATCCTCGGCAGTTACAAGGGTCGGCAATGGCGCCAAGTCAGCTGTAGCCGACATTGAGCTTCGCCTTGTTACAATGCCCGGACGCTCAATCATCCTCGGCTCTCTGCTGTCAAACTTGCGCTGAAAATCAGCAGTGCGCTCTATCTTCTGAACAGGACGGTTTATAAACCTTCTTCTGTATTCATCGGTTTCTATTTTACCGCCTGCACCCACTATGGTTTTGGAATTTTTAAACGAACTGCCGCTATAATCGCTTTCCTTAAGTCCGCCTACAATTCTCGTCTTTTCCTCTTTTACCGAAGGCTTGGAAGGTTCCTGCTTTTTATCAGATTCATCATCCGCAGGCTTTTCACCGGCTGCCTCAAGAAGCTCATCGGTTATTATATCGCTTACTTCTATGCGCTTTCTCGGCTCCAAAAGCTTGTCAATATCCTCCATGGATCTTGACAAAACCGCTTCTTCACCGAAATCTTCGTCATCTATTCTTCCGTCCCTTGCAGCACGAACCTCCGCAAGTATTTTATCTATTGAAAAATCGGAACCATTTCCGCTGTTGTTCCCATTATTATTTCTGTTATTTCCGCCTTTTTTATCTTCGCTCAATTCATTCCCCTCCTTACAGCCGCTGTCTTGCCACCTCGTACATTAAAATTCCCGCCGCTACGGAAGCGTTGAGAGAATTTATTTTTCCCCTCATGGGCAGGGAAACTATGACGTCACACTTTGATTTTACAAGTCTACCTATTCCAGCTCCTTCAGAGCCGATTACAAGAGCTGTTGCACTTTTTCCGAAAGAAACCTTATTCCATGGTTCTCCGTCCATATCAGCTCCATAGAACCACACGCCCCTCTTTTTGAGCTCGTCTATTGCAGAGGGCAGATTGCTCACTCTAGCAACTGGTACATACTCCAAAGCTCCTGCGGAGGTTTTTGAAACGGCAAAGCTAAGGGATGCGCTTCTCCTTTTGGGAATAATAACCCCATGAGCTCCCGCCGCTTCGGCAGTTCTTATTATTGCACCTAAATTGTGCGGATCTTCTATTTCATCGCACACTATTATAAAAGGCTCTTCGTCCTTTGACTTTGCAAGATTGAATATATCCTCTATTGTAGAATATTCATAGGCTGCTATGAAAGCTGCAATGCCCTGATGATTTTCACCGCAGCAAATTTTATCAAGCTTTCTGCGGTCAACCTCTTTTATAACAACGCCTTTTTCACGGCACTGAGCTATCATTTTTCCAACTGAACCGCCTCGTTCACCGACGGCCACCATAAGTGTATCTATCTCTCTGCCTGCACGGATTGCCTCTGCAACCGCATTGCGGCCTATAACAAGATTTGACTTCTCTTTTTCATTGAAATTATCCATTTATATATCCTCCGGAGTCCTTTGCCAAAATAACCTTAAAATCGTACAGATATTGCTATATTTATTAGAGTATACCATATTTTGCGTAAAAACAACAGAGAAATATGCTCTAAAATCAAAAGATATATATAAAAAACGGAAGCAAATTTTATTCGCTTCCGTTTCTGTACTTTTATGATATTTTCTTTTGGATTTACGCTTATTGGACATTTATTGTTACAAAAGGAAAAGGCTTGCAAGAGCAAAATAGATAATCAGTGTTATGGCATCGACAATGGTTGTAATCATAGGTCCAGCCATAAGCGCCGGGTCAAGATGTACAAGCTTTGCAAGTATGGGAAGAGTACATCCGATTGCCTTTGCAACTACAACAGCAAAGAACATTGCGCCGCTTACAACGAGGAATACGGAAATTCCGCCTGCACTGCCTACTACAAACATTCTGGCAATATTGGCAACTGCAAGTATTCCGCCGCAGATAAGACTGACTCGGAACTCTTTCCAAAGCACCTTGAAATAATCCTTAATTTCGATTTCGCCAAGGGCAAGTCCTCTGATAACAAGTGTTGATGTCTGGTTACCGGAGTTTCCGCCCGTGTCCATAAGCATCGGTATACATGCTGTAAGTCCCGCTATTGCAGAAAGCATATTCTCATAATTCTCTATTATCTTACCTGTAAAGGTTGCCGAAACCATCAGTATAAGCAGCCATATAATTCTGTTTTTGGCAAGAGTAAAAACGCCTGTTTTAAGATATTCATTATCAGACGGATGAAGAAGAGCCATCTTTTCAAGGTCCTCTGTGTTCTCCTCTTCGATGATATCAACGATATCGTCGATAGTAATAATACCCACAAGCCTTTTTTCGTTATCCACAACCGGCACGCTCAAAAGGTCGTATTTACGGGCGATATCAGCAACCTCTTCCTGATCCTCAAGGGTATTGACGTAAATAAGCTGCTCGTCGTCATCCATTATGTCCCTGACCTTATCGGTTCCCTTGCTCAGAATAAGACGTCTTAATGGAATTGTTCCTATAAGCTTACGGTTATCGTTAATACAGTAGCAGGTATAAATTGTCTCCTTATCAACACCCGTTGCACGGATTACTTTGATAGCCTCATCAACAGTGAGTCTGTCATGAAGCTCTACCATCTCAATGGTCATTATGCTTCCCGCAGAGTTATCGGGATACTGAAGAAAGCTGTTGATAAGTGCTCTTGTTTCACTATCCGTATGAGCCAAAACTCTTTTAACTACGTTTGCAGGAACTTCTTCAAGAAAATCAACGGCATCGTCAAGATAAAGGTCTTCTACAAGGGAGGTAAGCTCCCTGTCAGTTGCCGCATTTACTATGTGTGTCTGATTATCAGAATCAAGATAGGCAAATACATCTGCCGAAATATCCTTTGGCAGTATACGGAAAATGAGCATCATTTTTTCCGGCTCGTTTTCCTCAAGAAATTCCGCAATATCTACGACGTTCATTTCACAGAGCCTGTTTCTCAGCTGTGCCAGCTGATTTGAATGAAGCAGAGAGAAAAGCTCGTCAAATCCTTTTGTTTCCATAAATAAAAAACACCTCTTTCCCGGCTTTAAAAGTGCAGGGAAAGAGGCCGTTTGATTTTAAAGGCTAAAAAACACAAACGGAGCTCAGGCTTTCCTTTACACTTTTTACGCCGCACAATCGCACGGGTACAGTGGCATTGCCGCCGTCTTTACTGTCCAAAAAAGCCCACCTCCGGTAATTTTTTCTGTGCTCTTTTATTTTATTCCTGCGGCAGTGTTAAGTCAAGTGATAATGCAAAAATATGTGAAAAATGAATACAATCTTTGTTTTCAGGCTAAATCAGATGATTTCAGGCATAAACGGGTATTTTCAGGCAGTTTTGGATTTAATTTACATGGTTTTCTAAGTTTTTCAGAAAAATTACCGCTTTTTCTTTTGTTTATTCGAAAACCCTTATTTTTTCTTTAAAAAAGTCAGGAACAAACACACCGTGAAAACTTAGAAATTTTATTTTTTAAAATTATTTTTTCAAAAGTTGCTTTGTTTTATGCAACCGGTCACCCTTTTTAAACCTATGGTGTGAGGTGATTTAATGACAAAAAGGCAAAGCCTTAAAGAAAAAGAACAACTTTTCTGCTTTTATTACTGCCGTACAAGAAACATAAGAGAAGCCGCCGCAAAAGCCGGATATACCCTTTTCCCTGAAAAAGCCGGACAAAAGCTTATCCGTGACAAACGCATAACGGCAGAAATCAAAAAGCTCGAAAAGCTTCAGGAGGTTTCCCAAAGGGAAGCCGCAGCAGGTTACAGAAGGATTGCCTATGGCTCTGTCTGCGACGCAATAAGGCTGCTTTTCGCCGATTCGCCTCCCGAACCCGGTGAACTTGAAAGTCTCGATTTATTCTGCATTTCCGAAATCAAACGTCCAAAAGGCGGGGGCATGGAAATCAAATTTTTCGACAGACTCAAGGCACTGGAAAAACTTGCGGAGCTTTCCGGCAGCAGCGAAAAGGAAATTCCTCCATTCTATGCCGCACTGGAAAACGGAGCAAAGGCTCTCGCTGCATCGGAGGTGAAAAATGAGTAAAGCCTCATTTGTGCCCTTTTCAAAAAAGCAGCTTACCGCTCTTACCTGGTGGTGTCCCTCAAGCCCCTTTTCCTCCTTTGATGCTATCCTGTGTGACGGCGCCGTAAGAAGCGGCAAAACCCTTTGCATGTCCATTTCTTTCATTGCATGGGCATTTTACAGATTTTCCGATACTTCCTTTGCAATGTGCGGAAAAACAGTGACTTCCCTTAGAAGAAATCTTCTCTCCCCTCTTCTGCCCATTCTCTCTGAACTGGGATTTACCTGTCAGGAGAAAATTTCCCGCAACTGCGTGGTGATTTCAAGAGGATCCGTCACCAATACCTTTTATCTCTTCGGCGGCAGAGATGAATCATCCGCCTCTCTTATTCAGGGTATTACCCTTGGCGGAGTTCTACTTGATGAAGTTGCCCTCATGCCCCGTTCCTTTGTTGAACAGGCTCTCGCAAGATGCTCCCTTGACGGCTCAAAATTTTGGTTCAACTGCAACCCCGAAAATCCCAGCCACTGGTTTCACCGTGAATGGGTGCTCAAGGCAAAGGAGAAAAACTGCCTCTATCTCCATTTCGTAATGGAGGACAACCCTTCCCTTACACCGAAAATTATTGAAAGATACAAGTCCCTTTACAGCGGAGCTTTTTACGAGCGGTTCGTACAGGGAAAATGGGTTGCCGCAGAAGGTCTTGTGTATCCGTTCTTCTCTCAGGCAAACATTGCTTCTCCCCAAAATCCGTGCAGTGAGTTTTATATCTCCTGCGACTACGGAACCGTTAATCCCGCCTCTTTCGGTCTTTGGGGAAAAAGCGGTAAAAGCTGGTACCGTATCGACGAATATTATTTCGATTCAAGAAAGGAAAAGTATCAGAAAACCGACGAGGAATACTACGCAGAGCTTGAAAAATTAGCAGGGGAAAGAAAAATACAGGCGGTTATAATCGACCCCTCCGCCGCAAGCTTTATTGAGTGTGTACGCAGGCACGGCAAATTCAGAGCAATCCCAGCCGTAAATGACGTTGCCGACGGAATCCGCCTTGTGAGCGTAGCACTTAAAAACAGCGAAATTTTTATTTCTCCCTGCTGCCGTGACTCTATAAGAGAATTCGGTATATACCGCTGGGACGACTCCCTGTCAAAGGACGCCCCCAAAAAGGAAAACGACCATGCCATGGACGACATCCGTTATTTCGTCTCCACCGTTCTTGCCCCCGCCTCGGATGACGGATTTTTCGCCGTGGCAATTGACCGGGTTTCCTGATTTCACAATGAAAAGGAGGTTTTGAATGCCCCTGTTTAAAAAAAGAAAAAGGGAAAATCCTCCCTGTGCCTTTTCGGTGCAGACAGGAAACACGGAGTATCCCTTTAAAAATCTCGACCGCTATACACCTCTTTCCGGCGGCGATGCAGTCCTCTACGAAACTCTCAGAGAAGCTGTGCCTATAATTGACGCCGCAATTTTTAAAATCATACGGCTTACGGGAGGCTTTAAAGTAAACTGCTCGTCAAAAGCTGCTCAGGCTTCTTTAGATGAGTTTTTAAATGAAGTTCCCGTAGGCGGATGTCAGACCGGAATAAACGCCTTTATCTCCACTTATTTTGAACAGCTTCTCACCTACGGAAGCGCAGTGGGAGAAATAGTTCTTTCAGGCGGAAAAGTTGCCGCTCTTTATAACGCTCCCCTTAAAAACCTGGAAGTGAGAAAGGACAGCGGCTGCGCCGTATCTATCTGTGTCCGCTCGGGAGGCGGAGAAGCAGTGCCGGTACAGTATCCGGAGCTTATTCTCTACTCCGTTCTCAACCCCACACCGGGGGAAGTCACCGGCAATTCCCTTTTAAAAGGACTTCCCTTTGTAAGCTCAGTACTC
Organism: uncultured Oscillospiraceae bacterium; assembly: GCA_958366985.1. Lineage (GTDB taxonomy): Bacteria > Bacillota > Clostridia > Oscillospirales > Acutalibacteraceae > UMGS263. The sequence continues at coordinate 155,624 of CATXDC010000002.1, read as the reverse complement.
CTTAAAATCTACAACACCATAGGAGTCAATTTTGAAAGAGTGGGAAATGTTCGCTTTGCCGTTACTTACAAACCCCAGAATGATGCCATAGACAAAGCCTATGCAAAAGAACGTGCGGCGCAGGTTGCAAAGGAATGGAGCAGCGCTATGCACGATCCTCACACTGTAAGAGATTTTGTGGCTTTAGGTGACGTTGACATAAAGGTAATCGGCGCTGACAACCAGATTCTCGACAGCGAAATTCCCGTAAGACAGATGCTTGAGCAGATTGTGGCCAAAACGGGTATCCCTCCCTTTATGTTCGGCCTCTCATGGTCATCGACGGAGCGCATGTCCGCTCAGCAGGCTGACGTTCTTACAAGTGAACTTGAAGCCTACCGCAGAATCCTCACTCCCGTTATTCTTAAAATTTCAAATACATTTTTACGTCTTTCAGGTTTTAATCCTGACTGCTGGGTTGAATGGGACGATATCACCTTACAGGATGAAGTTGAATCCGCAAAGGCGAAGCTCTACTCAGCTCAGGCGGAGGAAACACTGGCAAATCTCGGTTTAAAGGCAGGTGAAGAAGATGAATAAAACCTTTGGTATTACATCCGTTAAAAAAAGCGGCGATGATGACAATAAGGACATGGAGCTTATAAACCACTATTCCAAGCGTCCCCTCAAACGTGACGAGGTATATATTTTCAGCCTTATTTTATGTGACAACGAAATCGACAGGGATTTTGAACAGTTCTCCGAAAGCTCCCTTAAAACTCTTGCGAAAATGTTTAAAGGAAAAAGCGGTATTTTCGACCACAATCCCAAAGCGGAAAATCAGAGTGCGAGAGTATTTGATACATCAGTTATAGAACACAGTGACAGAAAAAATTCAATTGGAGAAACTTATTTTACCCTCAACGCAAAGGCGTATATCCCCGTTACGGAAAAGACACGTTCTCTTATTGAAGAGATAGAAACGGGAATCAAAAAGGAAGTAAGCATAAGCTGCAGCGTTTCGGAAAAAATCTGCTCAATATGCGGATGCGATGTGCGCTCCGCAAAATGCAGCCACACTCCCGGAGAATCCTATAACGGCAAAAAATGCTTTGGCATTCTGGAAAATCCCACAGACGCTTACGAGTGGTCCTTTGTAGCCGTTCCCGCTCAGCCTGCCGCCGGAGTTATCAAAGCCTTTAAGGATAAGGAGGAAAAAGTAAAAGTGAACGACATAAAAGAAAAAATCTTTTCAGCGAAAGGAAGTATCACTATCTCTGAAAAGGAGTCCTGCGCTCTCAAAAAGGAATTTGAGCGTTTGGAAAAGCTTTCTCTTTGGGGCGAAGAATACAGAAGAGCTCTTACGGAAGATACAGTAAAGCTCTGCGCAGTCACTGTCCCGGAGCTGCTCCCCGACACAGTGCGCTCAATTTGCGCTTCAATGGAGCCCGGTGAGCTTAAACAGTTCAAAAGCGCATTCGAGATGAGGGTAAAAAAGGAAATGCCCCTTTCTCCCCAGCTTGCTCCCATTGAAAACAGCGAAAAGCTTAAATCAAACAGTCAGTTTAAAATTTAAAAACAGGAGGATTTATCTATGAAATTTTCTTATGAAGGAATCGGAACTCTCTGCGCCACCTTTGAGGCTTCCGGAAGTATTGAAAAAAATGCTCCCGTAAAGATTACGGCAAACGGCACAGTTGCAAAGTGCACCGACGGTGACGCTTTCATCGGCATTGCCACTGCCTGCCGTGGCGGCGTTGCAACAGTACAGCTCAGAGGCTTTGCATGTCTCCCATATACAGATCCTGCACCCTCTGTGGGCTATCAGAGCCTTGCTGCCGCAGCATCGGGAGTAAAGACAGGCGACGGCACCGAAAAGGTGCTCATCACAAACGTAGATACAGCAAAAAAGACAGTAGAGTTTATGCTCTGATTTAAAGGAGGAAAAATATATGGCTAATTTTCAGAACATCAGACTTGAAAAGGGTATGTATCAGGTTCCCGGCGGCATCTGCGCCGCTCTCGAACAGGCAGACCCCTCAGAAAACTATAAAGGAACCTCTCTTGAGGGTCTTGACGCTTTTCAGCGTCAGCTTAAACGCTTCGACATAAAGGTCATGGGTAGGAACAGCGACCCTGTGGCAAAATTCTTCTCAACATCTGATTCATCTGTGCTTTTCCCTGAGTACATCTCTCGCACAGTACGCACAGGCATGGAGGAAGCGGACATTCTCGGAAAGCTCATAGCTACCGTTACAAAGATAGACTCTCTCGATTACAGAGCACTTTCTCTTCTCTCCGACGACGATGAAAAAGAACTTAAAACTGTCGGAGAAGGCGCTCAGATTCCCTCCGCTTCAATCGCTCTCGGAGAAAATCTTGTACAGCTTCACAAAAGAGGCCGCATTCTCTCGGCTTCCTATGAGGCTATCAAGTACCAGAAGCTTGATGTTTTTACAATCATGCTCCGTCAGATAGGCGCACACATCGCCCGTTCTCAGGCTAAGGACGCAATTGATACGCTCGCTTCAATTGCCGCTGATGTTGAATCCACAGGTGAAGACGGCATTACATACGCCGATATTGTAAAGACCTGGAATGCTCTCCACCCCTACAACATGACAACCCTTGTAGCTTCCATTACCGCAGCGGAAAAGCTCCTTGCTATCCCCGAATTTATGGATGCCACCGCAGGACTTAATTTCCACGCAACAGGCAAGCTCATAACTCCCCTGGGTGCGGAGCTTGTAAAATCCTTCCACGCTCCCGAAGACAAGATTCTTGCCTTTGATAAGAGCTGCGCTCTCGAAATGGTTCAGGCCGGAGACATCACCACAGAGTTTGACAAGCTCATCGACCGTCAGCTTGAAAGAGCAGCCATTACCGTAACAGCAGGATTTTCTCCCCTTTCACCTAACTCCTGCGTTGCTCTCAATATTTAACAAAAAGGAGCGGTGCCTGTGATTGACCCTGAAAAGGTGCTCAGCCGCCTTAAAATCATGACAGACATAGAACTCGACAGCGAAGAAAAGGCACTGATACTTTGCTCCGAAGCCGCTTCTCAGCTTAATCCCAAGCTGAGAAGCCCCCTTTACGGGGATGACCCGAGAGTTATAGCCGCCGCTGCCGCTTTGGCTCTCACAGCCAAAACAAGATATAAAACTCTGTCCTCAGACGGGATTTCATCTTTTAAAGCCGGTGACGTTACAGTGGACATGGATACAAAAAGCGAGGAAATTTCTCAGGTGCTTTTAAAAGAAGCTCTTGCCGCTGCCGCCAACTGCCTTACGGACAGTGAATTTTTCTTCAGGGAGGTATGAAAATGGAGGTTGACTCAATTTTAAAACGTTTTGGTCAGGACGTGAGAATAGCCGACGACGAAGGCTGGTCAACTGAAATTTTTAGAGCCTTTGTGCAGCCCATAAGATACAAAAACAAAATGTACCTTGAGGGAATCTACACTCCTGCCGGTCTTAGCGAAAAGGGCTATTATCTCTACATAGGTCCTCCCTCCCACGACCTTACAAAGCTCGAAGATGCCGCCGTTTTCACCGACAAACTGAAGCTCAAAATAGAACGTGCCGAAAAGGTGTATTTTCAAAATAAGGTCTGTTACATCTGGGCTGTTCTGATGAGCATAACACAGGAGGAATAAATGGCTATTTATGAATTTATAAAGCAGGTTCTGACACAGCTGAAAGAATCAGAAGAGCTTAAAGACATCACTTTTCTCTCTGAGTTTCCCTCTTCCAAAAAACCGGTTCCCATTAAAAAGATTACGGCAGCACTCGGCGGAGAGGAAATTTCAGTTTCACAAGGAGCAATTGGAAATGTTTACGACTCAGGAAACGGAAGAGATGCTGAAATTGCTTTGCGTCTTACCGTTTATGCTCCCTATAAATCCGGCGGAGAAGAATGTCTCAAGGCTTTTTGCAAAATATGCGAAGCGGTTTCCTTTATGGATAATCTTAATGTTAAATCCTTCCAGTGCGGTGATGTTTCGGCAAACAGAGATGCGGACGCTTTTGTGCTTAAAGGAACAGTTTTCTTCAGCGGAGAAATTGTAAAGGAGGCTGAGTAAATGCCGGAGATAAAATTCAACTCTTACGCAAACGACTTAAAAGTAAAGATAAACGGTATAGCAGTTTCTCATGTTATTTCTGCCGACGTTAAATTTACTTCGGAAACAACAGCTTCCGACACTTCTCAGGAGTACGGTGAAGAAGGTATTAACTCTGTTTTCGGCATAAAGGGCACATGTGAAATTGTTCGCTCAAAGCTTTTTTCTTCCAACATAATGGATGAAGAAGAAATATCAGAAATAACCATTGAAAACAGCAGATACAAGTACATCCTCAGCGGATGCACACTTATTTCACTTGAGCGAACCGCCGAGCTTCATGACGGTGAAACGGAAAAATACACATACTCTGTTTCTCAGGGAAAAAAGGTGAAAAAATGAACGAAGAAAACTATTTTACAGACAGCCTTTCAACAGAATATCCTGAACAGCTCTCAAAACTCCTTGAACGGGACAGCAGACGGTATCCGAGAGATTTTTCCTACGACGGAGGAAACGGACAATGATACACGCCCTTTTAAGATACAAAAGCTTTGTCTTTGACAAGAACCCCGCTGAAATCACTTTTAAAGGTGAAAAAATTCTGAACACCGAGCATATTCCCTTTTCCGGCTCTTTTCTTCGTGAAAACGGAGCAAAACCGAAAATCATCAAAAGCTCGGGGTCATTCAGCGGAGAAAATCGCCTGAACCGTTCACTGGAAATCCAGAAGCTTTTCGACAAAGGCGGAGAGGGTATGCTTTTTCTTTCGGATTTGCCTCCCGTTAACGCCGTTATGTCCTCCCTTTCAGTTTACGAAAAAAGCGGAAGTACAGATATTTTTTATGATATTGAGTTTTACGAAGTCCCAGCCGAAAAGGGAGAAATCGGAGAAAAATATATAACTGCCAGAGAGGGTGATTCCCTTTGGTCAATCTCCGCAGAGTATGACATCGACATCGAAAAACTATTGGAACTTAATCCCCTGTGCATCGATCCATGGGATGTTTCAGAGGGAGGGAATATAAGAATATCATGACTTATTCGGTTACCGTTTCATCAGGAAACGACTCATATGCCGTTTTCCCGAAAAGCTTTGAAATACGCTCTTCCATGGACACTCCCGCTGATTCCTTTACGGGAATTTTTCCCTTTTCCTCTTGTCTTTCACCGGGAAATACAATTGAGGTAACCTCAGTCCAAAAAGAAAGACTGTTTTTCGGAACAGTGGAGGATCTTACAACAAGCATATTCTCTGAGGGAGTGTTTACAGAAGTTTTTGCAAGAAGTCCCGCTGCCGCCCTCATTGACAACGAAGCTCTGCCTAAAACATACAACTGCCCATCCTTTGAGGATATTTACAAAAATCATGCTCTGCCCTATGGCATCAAATCCTTTTCAGGAGAGAATTTAAGATGGCAGGGGAATTTCTCCGTTCTCAAAGGCGACAGCCACTGGGATGTAATTAAAAGATTCTGCCTTAGCGTTACAGGCTTTGAACCATTTATATCAGGTGATCTCACCCTTTTCTCAAAGCATCCGCAAAACTTTCTTCCTGAAAAGAAGCTTTCCGTTTCCAATTCTTTACCCGGATGCACTAAATTTTCAAAAGCGGAAATTACCGAAAGCTCTTTTGGCATAGTGGGAAAAATTATCTGCAAGGTGCAGAAAGAGGGTACATATGCTCACAGCATACTGAATCCCTACATCAAAAATCTGGAAAATTATAGCGTGAGAATAGTTGACCTTACAAACACTCCCCTTTGGGAAAGGCAGAACAAAACCGACCGTATTTTCAGGTTGTCCCTCGAAAACACTCTTCAAATTGAAGCGGAGCTTTTTGACCCTCCCCCGATTTTTACAGGTATGAAGGCTTCTTTTTCATCTCCCACCGGAAAACAGGAAGAAAACCTTATGGTGTTCCAGCGGGTTCTTCGGCTCACCTCAAAAGGATACTACTGTACGGTTATTTTGAGAAAAAAGGAAGTGTGATTTATGTGGCTTACAGGTCTTTCATCAGCCAAAAAGGGAGAAAAGCTCCCGGAAGAGGGCTCCGTTGTGGAATCGGGAGAAAAAGCCCTTTCTGCAAACGGAGCTTCTTTTGAAAAGGGAATACCAGTATACGCTCCTTATGGCTTTGTATCAGTCCCTCCCAAAAGTACAGACGTGCTTCTTATTCCCTGCAAAAACGGAACAGTATGCGCAGGAGTAAAAGTGGACGGTTCTGAGCTTAAAAACGGAGAAGTGATGATTTTTTCAATGTCAGGGGCGAAAATCAAGCTGTGCAGAAACGGCAGTGTCCAGATAAACGGAGTTACTATAAAATCCGACGGCACAGTTTATGCAAAAGATTTTATCAAGGAGTGACATACCCTTGGATATGAAAATAGAAAACGGGAATATAGTTCTTTCTTCTTCCGGAATACCTGTTACCCTGTCCGGTGAAGAACTGGCTCTTCAAAAAGCGGAAATTCTCCTTACTGTGCCAAAGGGCTCATTTATTTTTGACAGGGACTTCGGCAGCCGTATTCATGAAATGGAGCCCGGCGAAAGAGAAAATCCCAACGCACTGCTCTTTGAATACGCCCTGGAAGTAACAGAAAAAATTCCCGGAGTAAAAATTATAGATACACAATATACTCCCGGCAAAGGAATAATCACCGTTGCCTGCGGAGAAAAAATCAAGGAGGTGACAGTGGAGCTCGACTCCTGAATATGACACAGCAAATTACCTATGACGGACTTCTTTCACTTATGAAAGAAAAATACACAGAAATAACCGGAGTTAAACCTGAAGACAGCGGTGATATCGAAATAAGAATGAAGCTTCTTGCAGGAGAGCTGTTTTCTCTTTACAGCCGTATTGCAGGACTTGAAAGCCGCATTTTCCCTGATACCGCCGTGGGGATTGACCTTGAACGCCACGGAGCTCAAAGAGGAATTTACAGAAAAACCGCTTCCACTGCCTCTGGGGAAATAGACTTTATCATTGACGAAAAAGCTGAATTTGACATTGTAATACCTGAGAAAACCGCATGCGCCATTGCCGCTGAGGATATATGCCAGTATGTTACGACAAAAGAAGCTGTTCTCACTGCCGGTGAAACAAAAGTAACAGTTCCCGCTGAAGCTACCATAGAGGGCAGGGACGGCAACTGCGCCGCAGAAAAAATCACCGTCATGATAACACCTCCCGTTGGAATAGACAGGGTTATTAATCCATCTCCCTTTACAGGAGGCGGTAACAGCGAATCCGATGAAGCTCTGAGAAAACGTATACTGGAAAGCTGGTCGGTAATCCCCAACGGCAGCAATCCTATAACATATACACAAATCGCTCTTACTTTTGAAGACGTTCTCAAAGCAAAAACAGTTCCCGTTAACAGAGGCGCCGGCACAGTGGACGTAATAGTTGTGGCTAAGGACGAAAAATATGACATTGATCTTGAGCGTGCCATTTCTGAAAAATTAGAAGCATATTGTCCCGCCGGAATCGACCTGAGAGTCAAAGAAGCCGAACAATATGAGGTTTCCCTCTCACTGCTCGTTAAAGTTAAAGATAATCTTAACGAAGAAAACGCAATCGAAATATGCAGGGAAAGACTTGAAGATTTCTTCTCTGAGCTTCAGATAGGCGAAGAAATCAGACTTTGTGATTTGGGAAAAGTTCTCATGGAGATTGACGGAATCGTAAACTATCGTTTTCTGACACCCGAAAGCGATATTACACCTCCTGCCGACTGCGAAATAACCCTTTCAGACCTTACTATAAGCGGGAGGTTTGAATAATGGGCGCAAAGCAGAGAATGGAAGCAGCTCTTTCTCCTCTGGGAATTTATTCCCCTGACTGCCCTATTCTTAAGGGAGAAATTGAAGCTTATGCCGCCGCAATAGACCTTGTGACTGCTCAGTGCGACAATATCCGCAAAGAGATGTTTGCCGTTACAGCAGAAAATGACGGACTCACTCGTATGGAGCGGCTTTTAGATCTTCAGGAAACAGAAATGACAACTGAGGAAAGGCGTAAGAGAATACTTACTCTCTGTTCCTTTATCCCGGGACAGCCATACACCGATTTTTTCATAGATGAGCTTTTCAAACTTCTCAATGAAAAATATGCCATAGTATATCGTGCGGAAAAATATCAGATATGCTTTGAGCATATGAACGATTTTGCAATGGAAGATCTCAAGGAGGCGGCAGATTTTGCAGTAAAAAACGGTCCCGCTTTTATGAGATTTATAACCGACATGCCCATGTACACATGGGCGGAGATAGAAGCCCTTGATATGACATTTTTTGATATAAGAGAAAAAGGAATACCATGGGGATTTTTTGATGAAACCCTTTAAAGGAGGTACATAATGGCATCATCAGGCAAAACGCCAAAATTAAATTTAAATCAGTGGTCCCTTAACGACAAGCCTCAGATGGAGGACGTAAACCGTGACAATCTGCTTATTGATTCAGTGGTAAGCTCTCACATAGGTGATACTGTTCCTCACCTGACACTTGAGGAACATGAAAAATTTACAAAGAGGATAGTTTTTACAGAATATTTCGGCAACAATGCTTCCTCAAAGGATTTCGCTTTCAGCATAAAGCCGTCATTTGCGATTGTTTTTGCCCTTGAACATCCATTAAGCGAAATGGTCGGAGAAAAGGTGGCCTCATTTTTCGGCATGGCTTCAAATCATGCAGGATCTTTGGGAGTTTCAATTTCCGGCAATGCCGTAACAGTGAAAAATACAAGTGACCCTGAACCCATTTATCTTAACAAAGCCGGAATCACTTATTGCATCGCCGCTTTTTCATAAGCGCTGATTTTGGTTAATTTGTCCCAATTTTTTCCTGACAGCAAAATTCAACAAAAAGCACTCGGTAAATGTTCTACAATAATTTGCCGGGTGCTTGTTTATTTTGCACAGTAAACACACTGAGTTACCACATTTTCAACGAGAAAATACCACGATTTTTTCTAACAAACTATACAAATAACTACCATATATTTGTATGCGCTTTTGATTAAAATAGTCAAAATCCTATTGAAATAAGCTTTTTCTTTATGTTAGAATATAATCAGATAATTATAAAAGATTAAAGGACGGTGTGTGAACAATGAATAAAAAACGCCCCGACTACGAAGTTCCCCTTTACCTGTTCCACCAGGGCAACAACGCAAAGGCATATGAGTTTTTCGGGTGCCACCGTGCCGGCGAAAACAGCTTTGTCTTTCGTGTATGGGCTCCCAACGCTGAAAGCGTAAGCGTTGCAGGTGATTTTAATGCATGGAACACTGATGCAAATCCCATGAAGGAAATCAGCGACGGTGTTTGGGAAACTGTGATAGATGATTTACAGCAGTATGACATATACAAGTATGCAATTAAGACAAAAAGCGGCGACGTACTTATGAAAGCCGATCCTTACGGCTTCCATACTCAGACACGTCCGGAAACTGCCACAAAGATTTACGAAATTGACGGCTGCTACACCTGGACCGATAAAAAGTGGATGTCCTCAAGGGCAAAGCAGTCAATTTACGAAAGGCCCGTAAACATATACGAGGTTCATGCAGGCTCATGGAAGCAGTATGAGGACGGAAACTTCTTTTCTTACCGAAAACTGGCGGACGAGCTTGTGCCCTATGTAAAAGAAATGGGCTACACCCACATTGAGCTTATGCCTTTGGCAGAGCATCCCTTTGACGGGTCATGGGGTTACCAGATTGTAGGTTACTACGCTGCAACCTCTCGTTACGGCACTCCTGCCGATCTTATGTATTTTGTAGATACCTGCCACAACGCAGGAATCGGCGTTATTATGGACTGGGTTCCCGCTCATTTCCCCCGTGACGGTGCAGGACTTTTTGAATTTGACGGTCAGCCTCTTTACGAATATGCAGACCCGAGAAAGGGCGAACATAAACAGTGGGGCACAAAGGTATTTGACTTCGGCAGAACCGAAGTTCAGAGTTTCCTTATTTCAAACGCCGAATTCTGGCTTGAAAAATATCATTTCGATGGACTTAGAGTTGACGCTGTTGCATCTATGCTCTACCTCGACTATGGCAGAAATGACGGCGAATGGGTTGCCAATGTAAACGGCGGAAACGAAAACCTTGAAGCGGTTTCTTTCCTCCAGAAGCTCAACGAATCCATATTCAGAGACCACAGCGACGTTATGATGATCGCCGAAGAAAGCACAGCCTGGCCAATGGTGTCAAAGCCTACATATATGGGCGGACTGGGCTTTAACTTCAAATGGAATATGGGCTGGATGAACGATATTCTGAGATATTTCTCCCTTGACGGATATTTCAGAAAATACAATCATGACTGCCTTACTTTCTCATTCTTCTACGCTTTTTCAGAAAACTTTGTACTTCCTATCTCCCATGATGAGGTAGTTCACGGCAAATGCTCCCTTATAGGAAAAATGCCCGGTGAATACGAACAGAAATTTGCAGGTGTACGTTCTTTCCTCGGTTACATGATGGCGCATCCCGGCAAAAAGCTTCTGTTTATGGGTCAGGAATTCGGTCAGTTTAAAGAGTGGGATTACAAGAGCGAGCTTGACTGGATGCTTCTCGACTATGACAAGCACAGGCAGCTTCAGCATTATACAAAGACACTCAACGAGTTCTATAAAAAGAACGCTCCTTTCTGGGAGGTTGATTACAGCTGGGAGGGCTTCTCCTGGATTTCAAGCGACGATTACACAAACTCCGTCATAGCTTTCAGACGAATTGACAAAAAAGGAAACGAAATTATCGTCGTATGCAACCTTACCCCTGTTGAGCGCTCCGATTACAGAATCGGTGTTCCCGATGCAACGGGAAAATATAAGGTTATACTCAATTCCGACGACTTTGAATTCGGCGGAGAGGGCAAAGGCTCCAAAGACAAGGTCAAAATTGAGAAAAAGCCCATGCATGGCTTTGAACAGAGCATTCAGCTTGATCTCCCCGGACTTTCAACGATTTACCTTAAACATACCGCAAGGTAAATAAGGTTAACGAATATAATTACAATTTCAATAAAAGGAGGACTTTTTATGGCCCGCAAACAGGAATGTATTGCCATGCTCCTTGCCGGCGGTCAGGGAAGCCGCTTGGGAATACTTACCCGCAAAATTGCAAAACCCGCTGTCCCATACGGAGGAAAGTACAGAATTATCGACTTTCCCCTTTCAAACTGTGTAAACTCAGGTATCAATACTGTAGGTGTACTTACCCAGTATCAGCCTCTTGAGCTTAATGATTACATAGGCAACGGTCAGACTTGGGATCTCGACCGTGTAAACGGCGGCGTTCATGTACTTTCACCTTACCAGCAGATAGAGGGCACCCAGTGGTACAAGGGTACTGCAAACGCTATTTATCAGAACATCGGATTTATTGACAGATATAATCCTGAATACGTATTGATTCTTTCAGGCGACCATATTTACAAAATGGATTACTCCAAAATGCTCGACTACCACAAGGAAAAGGGCGCTGCCTGCACAATAGCATCCCTTGAGGTTCCGTGGGAAGAGGCTTCTCGTTTCGGACTTATGTTCACAAACGAGGACGGCTCCATTTATGAATTCAAAGAGAAGCCCAAGAATCCCACAACAAACAAAGCTTCAATGGGCGTTTACATCTTCACATGGGAAATTCTCAGAAAGTACCTTATAGAAGATGAAAACAATCCCGAATCAGGCAACGATTTCGGTCATGACGTTATTCCTGCTATGCATGAAAACCATGAAAAGCTCTTTGCATATCCCTTCAGCGGATACTGGAAGGATGTCGGAACAATCGACAGCCTTTGGGAAGCAAACCTTGACCTTCTCAATCCCAGTGTTGACCTTGATCTCACTGATACTTCATGGAAAATCTATGCTAAAAATCCCGTTGCTCCTCCCCATTACATCGGAAGCAGCGCTTATGTTCAGAACTCCCTTATTTCTGAGGGCGGCGTAATTGAGGGAACAGTAGATTTCTCCATTCTCTTCCCCAACGTAGTTGTAGAAGAGGGAGCAAAGGTTCTCGACTCGATAATTATGCCCGGCACTGTGATTAAAAAAGGCGCTGTTGTTCAGTATGCAATAGTTGCTGAAAATGCAGTTATCGGTGAAAATGCAATTATCGGCAAACGTCCCGAAGATATGGATGACCTTGACCAGTGGGGCGTTGCAGTTGTAGGCTCAGGCGTTAAGGTTGGCGCCGGTGCCGTTGTTGAACCAAAAGCCATGATAGGCGAAGACATTGAGGGGGTGAAATAAATGAGGGTTAACCATATTCTCGGAATTATTTTTTCAAACGCTTACGATGAAGCAATAAGCGAACTTACTGACGTAAGAACAATGGGTTCAGTACCCTTTGCAGGACGTTACAGACTTATCGACTTTATTCTTTCAGGCATGGTAAACTGCGGAATAGATCAGGTGGGAGTTATAACAAAGAGCAACTTCCAGTCCCTCATGGATCACCTTGGCACAGGTAAGCCTTGGGATCTTTCAAGAAAAACAGGCGGTATGTATCTGCTTCCTCCCTTTAACAATGTTCAGGCCGGTACATATAAAAACAGAGTGGACGCTCTTTACAATGTCCTTGATTTTATCCACAAGTCAGTTGAAGAGTATGTGCTTGTTTCAGACTGCAACATGGTATGCAATCCCGACTATGCTCAGCTTATGCAGCAGCATATCGACACAGGCGCTGACATTACAATAGCTTACGCTCATGGCAAGGCTCCTGCTCTTAAAAATCTTGCCACCTTCGACCTTGACGAAGACGGCAGAATAACATCTGTTGCAGTAGGTGACAAACCGGAAGATAAGAACTATTCTCTTAACATGATGATAGTTAATAAGCCTCTTTTTGAAGAGCTTATCAGAGATGCCGCTGTACATAACCGTGAAAACGTAGAAAGAGACATCATTCAGGCTAATGTAAACAAGCTTAAAATTTACGGATACAAAGTTGAAGGCTTCTGCATGCCCATAGATTCCGTTGAAAGCTATTACAAAGCAAATATGGCTTTGCTTGACAAGGACAACTGCCGCAGCCTGTTTAATTCTGACAGACCTGTTTACACAAAGGTTCGTGACGATATGCCGGCTCTTTATGGTCTTGGCTCAAACGTTAAGAACTCCCTTATTGCAGACGGATGCGTAATTGAGGGCGAAGTTGAAAACAGCGTTCTTTTCAGAGGCGTTAAAGTTGCCAAAGGCGCTAAAGTCAAGGATTCCATAATCATGCAGGGCGCAAGCGTAGGAGAAGACGCAAACCTTAACTGCGTAATCCTCGATAAAAACGTTGTTGTTCAGCCCGGTAAGAGCCTTACAGGAGATAAAAACTATCCTGTCTATGTGGCTAAAAACAAAACTATCTGATTAAAAAAGCTTCTCCGGACTCCGAAGCCTGTAAAATGGCTTCGGGCTCCGGTATATTTTAAATTTTTTCCGCACAAGAGGAGGTTCCTTTCATGAAAGTTCTTTATGTTTCCAGTGAGGCTTTGCCCTTTATGGCCAGCGGCGGTCTGGGAGATGTAGCAGGTTCACTGCCCCAGGCTCTTCGCAAGCGCCTTATAGGCTGCCGTGTAGTTATGCCCATGTATGACGGCATTTCTCAGGAACTTAAAAATACAATGAAGTTTTTAACAAGCCTTTCTGTTCCTGTTTCATGGCGCAGACAGTACTGCGGCGTATTTGAGGCAAAGGTTGACGGAGTTATTTATTACCTTTTAGACAATCAGTATTATTTTAAACGTGACGGCATTTACGGATATTACGACGATGCCGAAAGATTTGCATTTTTCTCAAGAGCTGTTCTTGAAATGCTTCCATATATCGACTTTAAGCCCGACATCATCCACTGCAACGACTGGCAGTCAGCTCTTACGCCTCTCTATTACAGCGTTATGTATGCTCAAAGAGAGGGCTTTGAAAACATCAAAACTGTTTTCACAATTCACAACATCCAGTATCAGGGAGTTTACGGCAAAGAACTGCTTAACGATGTTTTAGGCATCCCTGAAAGCGCTTACAATCTCATTGAATATGACGGAAACACCAACTTCATGAAAGCCGCCATTGAATGTGCAAACAGAGTTACAACCGTAAGTCCTACCTATGCTCAGGAAATCCTTGACCCATGGTACAGCCACGGTCTCGATACAATCCTCAATCAGCGTTCATGGAAGCTCTCCGGCATACTTAACGGTATTGATACAGTCAATTACAATCCCGAAACAGATAAAAACATCGCAGCCAACTATTCCGCTGAGCATCCAGAAAACAAGGTTAAAAACAAGATTGACCTCCAGCAGAATTTCGGACTTCCCCAGCGTGAGGATGTTCCAGTTGTAGGAATTGTTTCAAGACTTGTTTCCCACAAAGGATTCGACCTTGTGGAAGCCGTTCTTGAAGAGTTTGTTGCAAACAACGACGTTCAGGTTGTTGTTTTAGGCAGCGGCGACTGGCAGTATGAGAATTACTTTAAAGACCTTGCTGGAAGATATCCCGATAAGGTCGGCACCAGAATCGGATTTATCCCATCTCTTTCAAGAAAGATTTATGCCGGTTCAGACATATTCCTTATGCCCTCAAAGAGCGAACCCTGCGGTCTTTCACAGATGATAGCACTGCGCTATGGTTCAATCCCAATTGTCCGTGAGACAGGCGGTCTCAGAGACTCCATAACCGACAGCGGAGACGGAATGGGCAACGGCTTCACTTTCTCAAACTACAACGCCCATGATATGCTCCACACAATGTACAGAGCTCTTGAGGGTTACCGAAATACAGAGGGCTGGCAGATTCTCGTAAAGCGTGCTCTCGAAAGCGATTTCAGCTGGGGACGCAGCGCAAACGAGTACATCAAGCTCTACAAGTCTTTGCTTAAAGAGGGATAATTTTATAAATTATCAGTTATAATACAAACAAAAACAGGCGGTGAAATTTAATTTCACCGCCTGTTTTTATGTTCTTTTATCTGAATAAATCAAGTGACAGATTTTCCACAACCTCTTGTTGTCCCTTTGGAGTAAAATGAACTCCGTCCGTTGTATACTCCTTGCTCATTTCCTCTGCAAGATCATCCCCGCAAAGGTAATCAAGATCTACAAAACCGTCCGCTGTGCTCTCATCGCTCCGGATCCAGCGATTGAGCTGCTTTCTCATTTCGTCAATTTCAGTTGTCCATGTAACATCGTCACCGCCGCCCAGAAGATTTCTCGTATATCCTCTCCATGCGGTTCGTGTAAACATATACACTTTAATGTCTTTCTTATGAGCTCTTTCGATAAGCTCCTTGTATGCGTCAATCATTTCATCGGCAGTGACATATTTTGCTATGCCCTGCATACTTTTGCACTGAGGATGTATTATATCGTTATCCCCCACCTTGATGAAAATCTTTTTGACGCCCGGCAAATTCAGTGCATCACGCTCAAAGCGTTCCAGCATTGATTCACCGTAAACCATCCCAAGTCTTCCCACACCATCAGCCATGAGTCTGTTTCCTTTGACAGCCTGTTGAAGAATACCGACATTGCTAATACCAGCACTGTGAAGCTTTCTGGCAAGCATAAGCGGAATATCATTGGCAATAGTGGAATCTCCTATCAGTACTGCCGCCGATGCTCCCGGTGCATACACTTCCACATAGCTTATAAGCGGTATTATTGCGTATTCTCCGAAATCTCCGTTAAGCTTCATGGGACTTCCCAGCATATTGTCAGACTTGGTGTGATTGCCGAACTGAGCGTGTGTGTGCCCGCCGATCATGCCAAAGGTACGCATAACGCCTGATTTTTTCACAAAAGATGAAAACACAAGACGTTCCAGCGCCTGTGCATCCATGCCGATGGGATCAGAGGTAACAGTTTTTCCGGGTTCAATAGTTACACTCTCACTTCCGCCAAAGGTAACCTGCCTTATAGTACCCGGCTGTACCTTACAGGCATTCTTTTCGTCTCCTTTTCCCGCTGTCATAGCATCAACGGTTAACGGATACTTTCCAAAGGCGTTTGAAAGCGTTACACGGATGTTATCTCCGCCTATGGTAGGCCTTATTTCCGTACGGAAGGTAAGATGCGGTAATCCATGCTTGAACTGACCGTTTTTCAGATTTAAAAATTTTGCGGGATCAAACTGTACCGGAGTTGTGCTCCATGCGCCTACCCAGTTTTCCTCCGAATAATTCGGATGTTCTGAATATTCTGCCTCAGAATACATCTGAACAGCCTCGGAACCATAAGTTCCTGTTTTTCTTTGATTTGTCTCCATTTCTCTCCCCTGTTTTTATTCATAGAATAATATATCTCCATTTTCATCGGTTATCCGCTGCCGATGAAAAGTGCAGCTGAAGCAAATCTTTTGCATCTGTATAATAGCAGACTATATTAAATTTGTTTTTTTATTTATAACATTTTTCCGAAAGCATTATTTGTTGAGGTAATTATACCTTAAAAGCTTAGTTTTTGCTATAGTTTTGTAAATTTTTTATAAATTCCTTGTTTATCATATAAACAATCATCTAAGTAATAAAAAAGACCCCGGTTATACCGAGGTCTTTCTGAAATTTTAAATTTTAGGACAAAATTATTCCTTATCCTCTGCTTCGTCTTCGTCGTCAAACTCGATTTCAAACTCAAGCTTTTCGCCGCAGTTGGGGCACTCGATTGAGCCGTCCTCAAGAATGCTTTCGTCAACATAAACGCTCTCGTGGCAAGCAGGGCACTCTACTTCGTAAAGGTCGTCATCGCAGCAATCACAGTCATCATAATCGCAGCAATCGCACTCATCCTCATCGTCATAGACATACTCTTCAAGATCTCCGAGATCTTCGTCAACAGCATCAAGCTGCTCCGCCATAATATCAACATCATCGCTAAGGTCTGTAACTGTAAGTGCAAGATCGTCAAGAACATCCATCATAGCCTTGATAACCTTTGTCTCGCTTTTGCTCTCGTCAAGCTCAAGTCCCTCAACAAGACCTTTGAGATATGCTACTTTTTCTGTAACAGTCATTGGTAATTACCTCCCTGAAGTAAAGTTTTGGTTATTTTTATTTGATTTATGCACGAGATGAATATTCACCTGTGCGGGTATCAACGTTGATCATCTCTCCCTCATCGATGAAGAGCGGAACCTTGATTTCTGCGCCTGTTTCAAGAACAGCGGGCTTTGTTGCGTTTGTAGCTGTATCGCCCTTGAAGCCGGGATCAGTCTTTACAACCTGAAGAGTTGCAACTGTGGGAGGCTCAACGCCGAAAACATTGCCCTTGTAGGAAAGAATTTTGCAGACCATGTTCTCTTTAACAAACTTGAAGTTGTCGGAAAGGTCTGACTTATTGATCGGAACAAGCTCGAAGCTTTCGGGATCCATGAAGTAGTAAAGATCGCCGTCGTTGTAAGAGTACTCCATTTCCTTTCTCTCAATGAAAGCGGTGGGGAACTTATCTGTGGGGTTGAAAGTACGCTCAACAACTGAACCAGCAATTACGTTTCTGATCTTTGCACGGACAAAAGCTGCGCCTTTACCGGGCTTAACGTGCTGGAATTCGATAATCTGATAAACGTTGCCGTCCATTTCAAATGTGACGCCGTTTCTGAAATCGCCTGCTGTAACCATAATATTATTCCTCCGAAAATCTGTTATTAACAGTAATAGTTTATACTATTACAGGAAAATTTGCAAGTCCCTATTTTTATGGGACTTTGAAAGTGAAAATCCTTATGCAAAAGGAAAAATCACACATAAAAACAAGTTAAAGTATAATGAGCTCTTCGGGAGCTTTTGTGAGGTTTTCGCATCCGTCGGGGGTGATGAACGCCATATCCTCTATTCGTACTCCAAACTCTCCCGGAAGATATATTCCCGGCTCAACGGTAACTATTTCGCCTCGTTTAAGGGGCTTTTCGTTTCTCGGTGAAAGAGCGGGCTTTTCATGTATTTCAACACCTACTCCGTGACCTGTGCCGTGACCGAAATATTTGCCATAACCCTCAGCGGCAATTATATCCCTTGCAATTGCATCCGCCTCTTTGCCTGTCATGCCTTCTTTAAGACCTGCAAGGCAGGCGTTTTTAGCTCTTAATACAATGTTATATATACTGCGCTGCTTTTCGCTCACTGAGCCTACTGCTACAGTTCGGGTCATGTCGCTGTGGTAGCCCTCAACCACCGCACCGAAATCCATAGTGATGAAATCGCCATTTTTAATTTTCTTTTCACCGGGCACTCCATGGGGCATTGAAGAATTTTTTCCGCTTACGGCTATCGTCTCAAAGGATAGAGCTTCTGCGCCGTTTCTGAGCATGAAAAAGTCGAGTTCAAGGGAAATATCCTTTTCTGAAACTCCCGGTTTTATAAAGGAAAGTATATGCTCGAATGCTTTTTCGGCAATTCTCTGAGCTTTAATAATCTTCTCTTTTTCCTCTTCGCTTTTAATCATACGGAGATCGGAAATCATATTGTCAAGGGTATCATCGCTTATAATCTCAAAGTCAGAAAGGGATCTTTCATAGCTTCTGAGCTGTGAAACCGTAGTTATTTCCGACTGGATATATATTTTCTTACAGCTGTGTTTTTCGGCTATATCCTTTACCCTTGCGTTGACTCCGGTTTCGAAAACCTGACAGTTTTTGATTTTATTTTGGGCAGCTTCTATATATCTGCTGTCCGTAGCGAAAACCGCACCGTCCTTAAATGCAAAGAGAAAACCATCCGAGGACGGAAAATCCGTAAAGTAACGTCTGTTGATTTCATCTGTGATCAAAGCGCCCTCTCCGTCTTTGAGAGAAGCACAGAGTTTTTCAAGATTTGTCACAGTATCGCCTCCAGTGCTCTTAAAGCAAGTACATAGCTGTTTTTGCCAAAGCCTGCAATCTGTCCCACACATACTGGAGCTATAACCGATGTGTGGCGAAACTCTTCTCTTGAATGGATATTTGACATATGAACCTCTACAAAGGGTTTACCTGTTGCAGCTATGGCATCACGGATAGCATAGCTGTAATGGGTGTAAGCGCCTGCATTTATAACACAGCCGTCATAGCCTCCAAGGAGCACAGAATGGATTTCATCTATGAGCTCTCCCTCACTGTTGGACTGGAAAAAATCGCACTGAAAGCCCATTTCTGCGCCTTTTTCGTTAATCTCAGCGTTTATATCCCTGAGAGTTTCACTGCCATATACGGACGGCTCACGAAGTCCTGTAAGGTTTATATTAGGTCCGTTTATTATTTTAACCTTTTTCATTAGCTTTCACTCCGTTTATACGGTCAAATTCTTCTAAAATCGGTTTTTCACGTCTTCTTCTGCTCTCGAAAACCTTTACGTTTCTTGTCTCCTTACGGGCAGGATTTACAAATACCGTAATGGCTCCCACTATGTTTCCGCCTCTAATGTCGGTGAAAAGCTGGTCGCCTATTACAACCATTTCCGAGCACTTAATGCCCATCATTCTGGCAGCTTTAATGTATCCCCATGGCATGGGCTTAAGGGACATTCCGATTGCGGGAATGCCAAGGGCACCGGAAATCCATTTTGCTCTCTTAGGCACTGCGTTGGAGAGAATGACCATTTTCATTCCTTTGGCTTTCATATCCTCAATCCACTGTGGAACACCGGGGATAAACTCCTTTGAGCAGTCATATGCTGTTGTATTGTCAACGTCAAGGCAAAGTCCCTTGCCGCCCATTCTCTCGATATCTTCAAGTGTTATGTCCGTCAGTCTGTTGAACCTGTAACGGGGCATAGCTTTATTCATTAAATTGCTCCTCTCTTAACTTACAAAACACAAAAAGCGGACCGCTTGTGCAGCCCGCCTTATGTATTTACTTACTTGTATTTACGCTTACGAGCGGCCTCGGACTTCTTCTTACGTCTTACAGAGGGCTTTTCGTAGTGTTCTCTTTTGCGAACCTCCTGAATGACGCCGTCTCTTGAAGTCTGTCTCTTAAAACGTCTGAGTGCACTCTCAAGTGACTCGTTTTCTTTAACTTTAACCTGACTCATCTATATTCCCTCCCTCCGCTGATGCAGGGGTCTTATTATTTAGTGATAACACTTTGATTATTATACTATAACGAAAAGCGGCTTGTCAACCTTTATATATGCTTTAGTCAAGGCGTTATCATAAATATTTTACATGGGTTTTACTACAATATTTACAAGTCTGCCCTTTACGTAGAGTTCCTTGACAATATTCATGCCCTCGATTGCCTTTGCGATATTGGGCTCTGCCTTTGCAAGAGCGATAGCCTCAGCGCTTTCGATTTCAGCGGGAACAGTAAGCTTTGCTCTTACCTTTCCGTTAATCTGAGCAACGATTTCTATCTCGTTCTCCTTGCACTTTTCTTCATCGTATGTCGGCCACTTAGCTTCATTTACCATGCCCTCAAAGCCGCATACCTGCCAAAGCTCTTCTGTAACGTGAGGAGCAAAGGGATTGAGAATTATAATAAAGTCATGAAGTTCTGACTTTGTAATCTTGCCTGTTTCATAGAACTTATTGAGAAGGCTCATCATTGCAGCGATTGCAGTGTTGCACTTAAGAGCGTCGATATCACCGGTTACTTTCTTTATTGTACGGTGCATATCGCCCTCAAGCTCCTTGCGGTATTCGCCGTCGCAGACGATGTCCTGAAGTCCCCATACTCTTTCAACGAAACGTCTGCATCCCTTGATGCTGTCGTTGTTCCAGGGAGCTGCCTTTTCAAAGTCGCCTATGAACATCTCATAAAGACGCATTGTATCTGCGCCGTACTCGTTTACGATATCGTCGGGGTTAACGACGTTGCCTCTTGACTTACTCATCTTTTCGCCGTTGGAACCGAGAATCATTCCGTGGCTTGTTCTCTTTGAGTAAGGCTCAGCTGTGGGAACTACGCCGATATCATAGAGGAATTTATGCCAGAAACGGCTGTAAAGCAGGTGGAGAGTTGTGTGCTCCATACCGCCGTTGTACCAGTCAACGGGAGTCCAGTACTCGAGAGCTTCTTTGGAAGCAAGAGCATCGTTATTGTGAGGATCACAGTAACGAAGGAAGTACCATGAAGAACCTGCCCACTGAGGCATTGTATCTGTCTCACGTTTTGCGGGGCCTCCGCAGTGAGGACAAGTTGTATTTACCCAGTCTGTCATCTGTGCAAGAGGTGATTCGCCGTTTTCGGTAGGCTCATAAGAATCAACCTTGGGAAGCTTAAGGGGAAGCTCTGACTCATCAAGAGCAACATATCCGCACTTGTCGCAGTGAACTATCGGAATGGGCTCGCCCCAGTATCTCTGACGTGAGAAAACCCAGTCACGAAGCTTATAGTTGACCTTTGCGTGACCCTTGCCCTCATCGGTAAGCCACTGTGTAATAGCCACCTTAGCCTCTTCAACAGTTTTGCCTGTAAGGAAGCCGGAGTTTACCATTACGCCTGTTGCACAGTCTGTAAAGGCTTCTTTCTGGACGTCGCCGCCTTTAACAACTTCTATAATTGGAAGATCAAATTTCTTTGCAAACTCCCAGTCACGTGTATCGTGAGCGGGAACAGCCATAATTGCGCCTGTACCGTAAGAAACAAGAACGTAGTCGGAGATGAAGATCGGAATCTCGTCGCCGTTTACAGGATTGATTGCAGTTACGCCGTCAAGACGTACACCTGTTTTATCCTTGTTGACCTCTGTACGCTCAAAGTCTGACTTTCTTGCGGCTGTCTCCTGATATGCACGGATTTCGTCCATATTCTTAAGGATACCCGACCATTTTTCAATGTAGGGATGCTCAGGAGAAATAACCATATATGTTGCGCCGAAAAGAGTATCGGGACGTGTTGTGTAAACTGTAAGGGTATCGCCTGTTGATGTACCAAAGTCAACCTCGGCTCCTGTTGAGCGGCCGATCCAGTTTTTCTGCTGAATCTTTACTCTCTCAATGTAATCAAGGTCATCGAGGTCATCTATAAGTCTCTGTGCATACTCAGTGATTTTAAGCATCCACTGGCTCTTTACCTTTCTTACGACCTCTGATCCGCAGCGCTCGCAAACGCCGTTTACAACCTCTTCGTTTGCAAGAACGCACTTACAAGAAGTACACCAGTTAACTGCCATTTCCTTTTTATAGGCAAGTCCCTTTTTAAACAGCTGGAGGAAAATCCACTGTGTCCACTTGTAATAATTGGGATCAGTTGTATTTATCTCTCTGCTCCAGTCAAATGAAAAACCAAGGGACTGAAGCTGCTGCTTGAATCTTGCGATGTTATTGGCTGTAACAATTTCAGGATGAATGTGGTTTTTAATTGCAAAGTTCTCAGTGGGGAGTCCGAAAGCGTCCCATCCCATGGGATAAAGTACGTTGTAACCCTCAAGTCTCTTTTTTCTCGCAACTATATCAAGTGCGGTGTATGAACGAGGATGTCCCACGTGAAGTCCCTGTCCTGAAGGATAAGGGAACTCTACAAGACAGTAAAACTTAGGAAGAGTATAGTCATTTTTCGCATGGAAAGTGCCTTTTTCCTCCCATATATCCTGCCATTTTTTCTCTGTCGCTTTAAAATCGTATGCCATTATTCATTCTCCCCATTTCCAATAAGGTCTTTTATATCTATCTCTTTCGCATCTGTCCAAAGACGCTCAAGATTGTAATATTCACGGCTTTCACCGAGAAATACATGCACAACAACTGTCTCGTAATCGAGAACTATCCAGCCTGTTGATTTGCCCTCAATGTGATCGGGTTCAACGCCCTTTTGAGAAAGAGCATACTCAACCTCATCGGCAAGAGCCTTTACATGAGTTGTGGAAGTACCTGTGGCAATTACAAAATCCTCCGCAACTATTGTAAGGTCGCCTATTTCCATAACCTTTATATCCATCGCCTTTTTCTCATCGAGAGCTTTTACGGCAACAGTAAGCATTTCCTTTGTATTCATTTCTTCACTTCCTTAATATAAATCGACGCTTTCATGGGCAAGAAGTATATAGTGACTTTCCCACTTTGAATCGCCGTTATAGTATATCATATCGTCAACAACAATATAATCGTCAAAAAGACTTCCGTAAATTTTCTCAATATAATCAAGGGTGTAATCCTTGCTGATTTTAAGAACTACAAAATCCGCTTCGCCGTTTTTTACAACATCACGCTGCGCTATATACATCTCCGGCAATGCCTCATACTTGAGATTTATTCTTGCAAAATATTTGGTTACCGGAAGTTTATCCGCCGCCATGTAAAAACCGTGGTCAAGAAAACCATAGTTTATCATTGTGGAACCGGGGACGGAATTTATAATCTCGGCAAATCTGTATTGAACCGTATCCTCTTTTTTCTCAAAAAGGATATGTATATTTCGGTTCCCATCAAAGGTCGCTGCAAAGGAAATTATCATTGAAGCAGCAACGGCTGCTGCGAAAATCGTTTTGGGCTTTGCCTTTTCCGGTATGTATTTCCAGCCCTCATTCATTACATCTCCCAGGACTGCCGCTCCCAGCAAAGCGTAGGGAATAAGCGCCGCCGGATAATACATATAGGATGTACCGCCGCCGTATATGCCGAGAACTGAGGCAAGAAACATAATGGGGAAAATGATTTTTGTACGCCAATCGGGAAGGTATCTTTTCTTTGCAAAGAGTAAACCCACTCCGCCGAAAAGAGCCAAAACCATTGACGGACCTATGCGCTCTATACCCAGCTCTACGTTTTTCCAAAGTGTCTCCAGGGTGCTTTCATCGGACTGAACCGTAGGAGAGTATCCGAATATATTTTCAATGAAATACACCTGAACCAAATCTCCCACAGCGCCGTTTGCAATAAAGTAAATAAACACCGGAACCGTCGGTATAAGTGTGCCTCCCAAAAATACGAGGCAGCTTATGAAAGCTCTTTTCACGTGCTTTCGTGAAATCATTATAATGAAAACGCCTGCCATAAAGATAAACCACGGCACAATAAGGGTAAACTTTGACCAGAATACAAGTCCTGAGCATATGCCGTTAATGAACAGGGTTTTATAATCCATGGGCTTTTCTGGGTAATCCTCTTTGAAATATCGAAGCAAAGAGTAAAGCAGATACGCCAAAAGTGGAAATATAAGCTCTTCCGCCTGACCTCCCTGCCAGAATGAGCCGTTGCCCATGGTGCAGAAAGCTAAAATCGGGGCTGTAAAATAAAAGAATTTTTCACCGCCGTAAAGCTTCATGGCCTTATAAGTAAAATAAAGAAAAAAAGTAAAGGAGATTATCTCAATCAGAAATATTCCCCAGTAGCCGTTTCTATCAAGAAAATAGGCTATTGTATAGAGAAAATACCATATGGGTCCCTTTTGGTCAAATATATCACGATAGCAGACAAGGCCGTTTGCTATGCCCTTACCCATGGTATAAAACATATTTATATCCGCACCGTTATTGAGCGGGTAAAAGAATGAGTTCTTTGAGAAAAAAGACAGGAATATCAGTGAAACAGCTGCGGCAAAAAGCAATACTGTGAGCTGTTCACGGTTTTGTCTTAGCTTATCTTTCAAAATATTCATCCGTTCTCATTTTCGAAATTTTTCAGAAGCATTTCGTTATAAGCCTCAACGCTGTCGGGATGTATTGCATAGCCGTTATGGGCAAGCTCCTCAATACTGAATCTCAGGCCCTCGGTTATAGCTTCATCAAGGCTTTTTTCAGCTGCCTGACGCATGAGCTCGACTCCCTCATAGGTTCTGTCCGCCGAAATGAAATCAGCTATATACAAAACCTTTTCAAGAAGTCCCATATCCGCTCTGGCTATGGTGTGATAACGAACTGCGTTTATGATCTCCTTATCCTCAATTCCGAACTGTTTCTGTATATAAACAGAGCCCGAAATTGCGTGCCAAAGCTTGGGATTAAGCCTTTCAGCACAGTTTAATATTATATCAGCATCTTTTATTATTTTCAACTGGACAGCCGGGGTTTCGTTTTTCATAACGTCATGGACAAGTCCTGCGGTATAAGCTTTTTCAGCGTCTGCGCCGTATTTGAGAGCAAGCTTTCTGGCAGATTTTGCAACACATAAAGAATGCTCAAATCTTGCCGGAGTCAGCTTTTCACGTAAGACCTCAATATATTCTTCGTTATTGTATACTTCATTCATCTGTAAAGGCCTCTTTTCATAATATATTCCTCTATCTTTTCGGGTACAAGCCCCGAAAGCTCTTCGCCCCTGTGCAAAGCCTCACGAACCTCAGTGGAACTGAGCTCCATAGGTTCGAGGGGAGAAATCCGCACTTTACCCCAATCTTCACCGAAAGTCTCTTTTGCATACTCTATAAGCTTTTCATAATCACTGCCGTTCTCTCTTGAGGCAACACAGAGAGTGCACAGAGAAAAGATCTCTCTGTATTCCCTCCAAAGATGAAAGGTCAGAAACATATCGGAGCCCATGAGAAAAAAATAATTGTTTTCGGGATACCTTTTTGTAAGCTCCCTTAAAGTATCCACCGTATAGCTCTTGCCGCCCCTGTTTATTTCAATATCCGAAACCTCTAAAAAATCAGTGGTTTCGGCAATTATTGAACACATATTGAGCCTGTCCTCAGCTGATGCAAGCTCTTTCGCCTGCTTGTGAGGAGGTGTATAGGTGGGAATCAAAAGGATCTTGTCAAGTCCCAGCTTTTCCCTGAACTCACCTGCAAGGCGAATATGTCCGTTATGGGGAGGATTGAATGTTCCCCCTAAAATTCCTACATCTGCCAATAAAATTCACCTGACTGTGGGAACGGGGACGCTTTACCGTCCCCTGCCCCGAATCTGAAATTTTGCTGCCAAAGGGTGCAAAACAAATCAATATTTCTTGCCCCAGTATCCGCCTTTGCCGCCTGTACGACGGTCACGGCTGTTTCGGCTAGCTGCCTTTTTTGCAGCGGGCTTTGAAACAGTCTTTTTTTCGGGCTTGTGAAGCTCCGGATTGTATTTATAAAACACCATGCATCCGCCTATTACCTGTACAACCTCGCTGCCTGTTTCGGCGGCAAGGGTATCGGCTACCTGACGGGGTGTCTCCGGACAGGACTCAAGGAGCACCTTGAGCTTAATAAGCTCTCTCTTTTCGAGAGCTTCCGCTGTCTGCTTTATAACGCCTTCGGATATTCCGCCCTTTCCCACCTGGAAAAGAGGTTCAAGGCTGTTTGCCTGTCCCCTGAGAGCTGCTCTTTCCTTACTTGTCATATGTTAACTCCTTTGGATTTTCAAATATATTCTTTAAGCTTTTCACTGAGCTGTCGCATTGCGCTACCTCTGTGGCTTATTTTATCCTTTTCTTCGCTGGTAAGCTCACCAAAGCTCTTTTCGCCTACATAAAAAACAGGGTCATAGCCGAATCCGCCGTTTCCCGCAGGCTCAAAGCCTATTTTTCCCTCACAGGTTCCCCTGAGAGTTATCTCTCTTCCGTCGGGAAAAACACAGCACACAGCACAGACAAATCTGCCTGTACGCTTTTCTTCCGGCACATTTTCGAGATTTTTAAGAAGCTTTTCTATGTTCTTTTTATCGTTGCCGTGCTCACCTGCATAACGTGCAGAGTAAACTCCCGGTTCGCCGCCGAGAGCGTCCACTTCGAGACCTGAGTCATCGGCTATAACGGGCATACCTGATTCACGGCATCCGCTGTGAGCTTTAAGTGCGGCGTTTTCTTCAAAGGTAACGCCTGTTTCATCAACATCGGAAAGGTTTACTCCTGCTTCCTCAGCAGTTAAAACCCTCACTCCTAAGGGAGAAAGTATTCTCTGAAGCTCTTCCCTCTTTTTAAGATTATGAGTTGCGATTAAAAAGTCCAAAGAATCCCCTCCTCTTCTTTTCTTCCTTTTCTTTTGGCTCTTCCTCAGCTTCCTCTGAGTCGGATTCGTCCGTCTCCTCTTCGGAATTTACTGCCATTTCTTCAGCTTCTTCGGTCTGCGGTTCCTCGTAGGATTCCCCAGAAAAGTCCACACCGTTATCTCCTTCGGCTTCTTCGGCATAAGAAGAGGATGCGTCCTCTCCGTGTTCTGATTCAGTGAGTTCCAGATTTTCGCTATCATCTTTCTGTCCCGCTTCTTCATTTTCATCCTCCTCTTCGTTTTCCGGCATAGCCTCGAAAAGTCCCTTTGCAAATGCCTCGGGGCTAAAGGGCTGAAGATCGTCTATTTTTTCACCGACACCGATGAATTTTACAGGTATTCCGAGATCATTCTTAATTGCAAGGACAACGCCGCCTCTTGCGGTTCCGTCAAGCTTTGTAAGAATTATACCCGTTATATCGGCAACGTTTTTAAATTCCTTTGCTTGATTTACTGCATTCTGTCCTGTTGTAGCATCGAGAACCAGAAGCACTTCACGGTCGGAATAAGGCATTTCTCTGTCGATTACCTTATAGATTTTTGCAAGCTCTTCCATAAGGTTCTTTTTATTGTGAAGTCTTCCCGCAGTGTCGCAGATGATTATATCAGCTTCTCTTGCCTTACCTGCACAGACTGTATCAAACACAACTGCAGCAGGATCTGCTCCCTCTCTGTGCTTTATAATATCAACGCCTGCACGCTCTGCCCAGACTTCAAGCTGCTCTATGGCTGCGGCACGGAATGTATCCGCTGCGCCTAAAATTACCTTTTTGCCCTGTGCTTTGAAAAGAGCTGCCATTTTACCTATGGTAGTAGTTTTGCCCGCTCCGTTAACGCCTATTACAAGTATCACCGAGGGGATTGTTTCAAGCTCCAGCTCTTCGCCGCCTCTGAGCATATCGGCGACAATTTCCTGAATAAGCTCCTTTACCTTTTCGGGTTTTCTTATATTCTTTTTCTGAACTCTCTTTCTGAGCTCTGAAGTAATATCCTGTGCGGTTTTTACTCCTACATCTCCCATAACGAGAATTTCTTCGAGCTCCTCATAAAGCTCATCGTCAATTTCCGAATATCCGCCAAGCATACTGCTGATGGCTCCGGACATACTGTCACGGGTCTTTTTAAGACCTGAATTGATTTTTTTGAAAAGTCCCATTTTATTTCATCCCTTTCGGTTTGATAATCAGTTAAGGCCGATGCTGCTTGCCATTTCCGCTGTTTTAAGCTCAAGAAGCTTTGAAACGCCCTTTTCCTGCATTGTAACACCATAGAGAACGTCTGCCTCTTCCATTGTACCTCTTCTGTGAGTGATGAGGATAAACTGTGTGTTATCCGTCATACGGCGGACATACTGAGCGTATCTTGTGACGTTTACGTCATCGAGAGCCGCTTCAACCTCATCGAAAATACAGAATGGCGCAGGAGTAACCTTAAGTATTGCAAAAAGCATTGAAATAGCTGCAAGTCCCTTTTCACCGCCGGAAAGCAGATCTATGTTCTGAATAGCTTTTCCGGGAGGTTGTACGTTTATGTTAATGGCGCATTCCAGAATATTGGACGGGTCATCAAGCTCCAGAGAAGCTTTACCGCCGCCGAAAAGCTCGGCAAAGGTCTGACCGAAATATCCGTTTATCTTATTGAACTGCTCCATAAACTGAACAGCCATTTTCTTTGTAAGATCTTCAATGAGCCTGTAAAGCTCGTCCCTTGATTTTTCTATATCGGTTATCTGAGTGTTCATAAACTCATAACGCTCGGATACCTCTTTGTACTCCTCAATGGCGGCGACGTTTACGCTGCCGAGGGCTCTGATTGAACTTTTAATTTCTCCCAGTCTTCGCTGAGCCTTGGATGCGTCCTCAACAGGTTCATACTGTCTTTCCGCCTCATGACGTGTAAGCTGATATTCATCATAGAGCTTTGCTATGGTCTCATCATTTTCACGGAGCATTGAAGCTTTCTGCTCCTCGAGCCTTGCAAGCTCTCCGCTGATTTTTTCCCTTTCCGTACTCTTTGTACGCTCAAGTATTCTCAGCTGTGAGCTTCTCGCCTCAAGGGAGTTGCGCTCTTCGATTATTTTATCAACGGAATCCTTTGAGCCGTCGCTGTCCTTACGGAGATTCTGAGCCTTTACTTTAAGCTCTTCGATTACTCTCTTCGTCTCCTCGCTGCGGTTCTCAATTTCTTTAATCTCATCTAAGAGCTCCTGCTCTCTGCCGCCCTGACTATTTTTGCGCTCATTAAGCTGCTCGATGCTCATAAGCTTTGCCTGATAGTCTTTCTGAGCGGAAAGGAGCTCAAGTTCCGTTTCGTTTTTCTCTCTTCGTGTATTTTCTATTTTTTCGGAAAGCTTCCCATTTGCCCCGGTAAGCTCTTCGACCTTTTCTTTAAGAGCTTCGGTTTCGGCATTGAGAGCGTTTACCTCTTCGATTATACTTTCAGCCTGCTTTCTTGTTTCCTCCGCTCTCAGAAGAGCTCTTTCCTTTTCAGCGGAAAGCTCGTCCATGGATTCGGCGGCAACATCAAGCTGTCCTGCAACAAGCTTCAAGTCGCTCTCCTTACGGATAACCTCCTCCTGAGTTCTGAGAAGATCAGCTTTTGTTCCGGAAAGCTCAGCTTCACACTGAGAAAGCTCCTGATGAGCTTCGGCGTATTCACTGCGCTTTGTGAGAAGGTCTTTTTCAAGTCTCTCACATTCGACCGCAAGGGCTTCAATCTCATTGCCTCGGCTTAAAATTCCCCCTGTCTGAACACGGGAACCACCTGTCATGGAGCCGCCTGCGTTTATAACCTGTCCGTCAAGGGTGACTATGCGGAAACGGTAGGAATATCTCTTTGCCATTGATATGGCGCAGTCCATATCCTCAACTACTGCCGTTCTGCCAAGCTGTGCGTTTATTATCTCCCTGTATGCATTATCGCATGAAACAAGGTTTGAAGCTATATCTACAAATCCCAAAGAATCTTCAAGACCGCTTTCATTGAGGATTCTGCCTTTGATTGCGGTAAGGGGAAGAAATGTTGCACGTCCTGCTTTTGACTGCTTCAAAAATTCGATTGCCCTTTTTGCTGCTGCTTCGTTATCGGTAACGATATTCTGAATTGCAGCGCCTAAAGCCGTTTCAACGGCCGCGGAATATTTATGCTCAACTTTAATAAGCTGAGAAAGTGCACCGTGGATTCCTCTGAGAGTGCCTCTTCTGACCTCTCTCATAACAGTCTTAACTGAGCCTGAATAGCCCTCCATGTTCTTCTCGAGCTCTCGAAGCATATTGGCTCTTGACTGCTTATTCTTAACGAGTATGCTCATATCTTCATACTCTTTTTTGATTTTTTCAGCCTTTTCCCTGCGCTTTAAAGCACGCAGTTCATATCCCTTTGCGGCGTTCTGGAGACTCTCCGCCTGTTCTCTTGCTTCGTCAAGTTCTTTGCGGCACTGCTCTTTTCTTTCAGTAAGAAGCTTTATGGTATCCTCTCTTGAAGAAAATGTATTATTGATTGTCTCAACTCTGGCTTCAATTTCATCAAGTGAAGATTTAAGGGTTGAAAACTCCACTCTTTTATCGCCGAGCTTTGCAGTTTTTGCGGCAATATCAGCTGATACAGCGGCACTTTCTGCATTGAGCTCTCCGCTTTTAAGTCGCAGAGCCTGAATTTCGGCATCCTTTTCGTCGAGAAGTTTTTTCTTCTCTTCGGCAGATATTGTAAGAGCCTCGATTTCTCCGTTTATTTTTTCTATTTCTTCATCGATGTTTTTGCTTACATCTCTTGCAGATTCAATATCACGCTTTATTCTGTCTATGGTTTCGCCGTTATGGAGAAGAGTGTTTTCCTCAACGGCTATCTGACCGTCAACTCTCGCAGCCTCTTCCTCACGCTGTGCGCTCATACGGCGGATTTCGTCAAGCTTTACAGTAAGCTCCCTTGTCTTTTCGGCAATGGAATCGATTTCGGCTTCTGTCGCTTCAAGCTCCTTTTCAGCGTCGGCGTACTGGGACTGAGCGATAGTGATTTTATGCTCCTGGCCTCTGAGCTTTTCTTTGTGCTTATTTATAATACTCAGCCAAAGACCTATTTCCAGTTCTTTTTTCTCCCCTGCAAGGACAAGGAATTTTTCAGCCTTTTCACTCTGAACTTTAAGAGGTCCTACACGGCTTTCCAGCTCCGTTAAAATATCACGGAGTCTTACAAGGTTTTCCTCAGCCTGTGAAAGTCTTCTCTGAGCATCTGCACGGCGGTAACGGTAATGGGAAATTCCTGCCGCCTCCTCAAACATCTCTCGTCTTTCGCCGGACTTTGAAGAAATCATATCGGCTATTTTACCCTGTCCAACAAGAGAATATCCGTCACGGCCGAGACCTGTATCCATAAACAGCTCGTTTACGTCACGGAGCCTTGAAACCTGTCCGTTAATTCTGTATTCACTTTCGCCTGAGCGGTAATATCTTCTTGTAACGCTTACTTCGTCAGTATCAACTGAAAGTGAACGGTCGGTATTATCCATACGGAGAGTAACTTCCGCATATCCCTGCTTTTTTCTCGAAAGAGTTCCGTTAAAAATAACGTCCTCCATTTTTGAACCTCTCAGGTTCTTTGTGGACTGCTCGCCTAAAACCCACCTTACGGCATCGGAAATATTGCTCTTTCCGCTTCCGTTGGGGCCTACAACAGCAGTTATTCCCTTTTCAAAATTCAGCACTGTTTTATCGGGGAAGGACTTGAAGCCCTGCATTTCCAATGCCTTTAAAATCATACTTTCAACATTCCTCTGTTATTTTCTCTGCTGTAACTTTATATTCTGAAACTGTGGGGTCGGGCACTATTTCGGGGAATATGCCCTTTTCCCGCAGCACTGCTATATTGCTCTTTTTCTGTCCCATCATCTGCGAAAGCGCAGAGGGTTTTACATGGAACCTGTATTTTCCCTTTTCGCCGTTTACGGCTTCGAGAGCCCTATCTAAATATATCCTGCTCTGGCACAGCTCCTTAAAAGCCGGATGCCATGGTCCGCCAAGATATCCTTCCTCAACTCCGCCTCCGGAATGAAGTCCGCAGCGTATAACATTTATATTCTTTTCGTGGAACATAAGTAAAAGTGCGGCACAGATTTCCACAGCCTCATCTATTGACTGTGGAATATATTCGCCTTTTTTCATAAGGCGGGCAAGTTCTGTTCCTTCAATTACGATAGTGGGATAAATCCTTACGTTATCAGGGGACAGGGCGGCTATTTTTTCGCCTGTTCTCAGAGCTTTTTCCTTTGTATCGCCGTAAAGTCCCGTCATCATCTGAAGTCCCAGTTCAATGCCTGCTTCCTTTATCATACGGGATGCTCTGACAACATCCTCGGCGGTATGGCCTCTTCTATTCATTAAGAGCACTTGGTCATCCATACTCTGCGCTCCCAGCTCTACGGAAGAAACGCCGTATTCCTTTAATATATCTATTATCTCGCTGTTTATTGCATCGGGACGGGTGGATATTCTCACGGAATCAATGTTACCAATGTCTATATGCTTTTTTGCAGCCTTTAAAAGCTCAAGCATATATTCCCTTTCTATGGCGGTGAAGCTTCCGCCGAAAAAGGCAAGCTGTCCGCCTTTTCCGCCTGTCTCCAGTGCGGTTTTTATGGCCTCGTCAACATCCTTTCCATGGGGTTTAATACTGCTGCCTGAAATGGTTTTCTGATTACAGAAAGAACAGCAATGAGGACAACCCTCATGGGGCACAAAAAGAGCTATATTGCGGTGATGAATCAAAATCCCATCAACTCCAAAGCCTCTTTTGCCGCCTGCTGTTCGGCGTGCTTTTTGCTTCTGCCCTGACCTTTGCCAATAACATTGCTGTTGAGTCTTACCTCAACAAAAAAGTGTTTATCGTGGTCGGGACCCTCTTCACCTGTCAGGACATATTCGAGCCTTTCTTCTGGATTCTGCTGGATAATTTCCTGAAGAGTGGTTTTATAGTCCTTGAATCTCTCATCCTTTTCGGGTGGATTAAGAAGAAACGGAAGCACAAACTCCTTTGCCTTTTCAAAGCCACCGTCAAGGTAGATTGCGGCAATTACCGCTTCAAAGGCATCGGCCAAAATAGAGGGACGCTCTCTGCCTCCCGTATGCTCCTCGCCTCTTCCCAGGAAAAGATAATCTCCCAGGGAAATCCGCTTGGCAAAGCCGAAAAGCGATTCCTCACACACGGAAGCGGCTCTCATTTTTGTAAGATCTCCCTCGGGCTTTGCGGCGAAAAGCTTAAAATAATATTCTGCGCTTATAAGTCCTAAAACGGAATCACCTAAAAATTCCAGTCTTTCGTTACATACGCTGCCGTGATGCTTTTCGTTTGCATATGAAGAATGGGTAAGAGCCTCCTCTAAAATTGTGAGGCTTTTGAATTTATATCCGATTTTATTTTCAAGCTGTTTTAAATCTTTCAAATCATTCATCCTCTTTTCAAAGAGCTGCTTTCTCAGCTTCCGCTTCCATTGCCTCGGTTATTTTTTCGTTTACTCCTGTTTCAGCAAAAAGGACAGCCTGTCTGATGGCATTTTTAAAAGCCTTGGCATTTGAAGAGCCATGTGCCTTTATTACAGGTTTTCTTACTCCTAAAAGGGCAGCTCCGCCGTACTCAGTATAATCCATTTTCTTTTTGAAATCAGAAAGTCCGCTTTTAAGCATAAGTGCGGAAAGCTTTGTAATTATGCTTTTCATGAATATGCCCTTTATATTCTTCATAAGGGCAAGGGCTGTGCCCTCATACATTTTAAGAAGCATATTGCCTGTAAACCCGTCGGCTACAACTACATCGGCTTTTCCGAAAGGTATATCTCTCGCTTCGATATTACCGATGAAATTGCAGTTTTTCTCCTCTTTAAGAAGAGCGTATGCAGCCTTTTGCAGTTCGCCGCCTTTTTCAGGCTCAGTGCCGATATTTGCAAGGGCAACTCTTGGGTTTTCCATTTTCATGACCTGCTTCATATATGTACTGCCCATAACTCCAAAACATCTGAGCATTTCGGGACGGCATTCGGCATTTGCACCGCAGTCAAGGAGCATAAAAGGTTTGTCCGAAGATGGCATAACGCTGCCTATACAGGGTCTTTTTACTCCTTTAAGTCTTTTTACTATAAATGTAGCGCCTACCGCAAGGGCTCCTGTGCTTCCGGCGGAAACAAAGGCATCGCCTTTTCCCTCAGAAAGTGCTTTAAGTCCTGCTGCCATGGAAGTTGTGCTGTTCTCTTTAAGTATAGTGGCAGGCTCGGCGTGCATATCCATTTCGTCTCCGCCGCCTATAAGCTCCATTTTATCTAGAGAAATGCCGTTTTCCTCGGCGCATTTTTTTATTTTTTCTTCATCGCCTGCAAGAGCTATTTCAACACCCAGCTCATTTGCAGCCATTTGACATCCCTTTAATATTTCAAGGGGAGCGTTATCTCCGCCCAGTGCGTCAACAATTATTTTCATATTTTTCGAGCTCCTTTTCAAGGCTTTCTATTCCTCTTTTGGCAAGTGCCGCATATCGCTCTTTTTTATCCCTTATATGAGGTTCAATAGGTGGAAGCACCCCAAAATTGGCCCCCATGGGCTGGAAGTTCTTTACAGTTGGGTCGCTTATATATGCTGCCAAAGCTCCCATCATTGTATCTTTAGGGAGGACAAGAGGCTCTTTGCCTAAAATATACGCCGCTGCATTTATACCCGCAAGTATTCCGGAGGATGCTGACTCCATATATCCCTCGACACCCGTAATCTGACCGCCGAAGAAAAGTCCCTCTCTGCCTTTAAATCCGTATCCGCTGTTTAAAAGCTCAGGTGAATTTATAAAGGTATTGCGGTGCATTACACCGTATCTTACAAACTCGGCGTTTTTAAGAGCGGGAATCATGGAAAATACTCTTTTCTGCTCTCCGAAAGTGAGGTTTGTCTGGAATCCCACCAAATTCAGCATTGAACCCTCTGCATTCTCTTTTCTCAGCTGAAGAGCTGCCCACGGTCTGTGACCTGTTTTAGGATCTCTCAGTCCTACGGGCTTCATGGGACCGAAACGCATTGTATCCATACCTCTTGAAGCCATAACCTCAATGGGCATACAGCCCTCATAGACATCCTTGCGTTTATCAAACTCGTGAAGCTCTGCGCTTTTTGCATTTATAAGCTCATTGTAGAAATTTTCGTATTCCTCTTTGTTCATGGGGCAGTTTATATAGTCGTCGCCGCCTCTGTCATATCTCGACTGAGTAAAGGCGCTTTCCATATCCACGCTTGCAGCTGTAACAATAGGCGCTGCTGCATCGTAGAAGCTGAGCCCCGCTCCGCAGTATTTTTTTATATCTTCTGCAAGTGCGTCGGATGCAAGAGGCCCTGCCGCAACTACAACTACGCCCTCTTTGGGAATCTCGGTTACCTCTTCATGGATAACTTCAATAAGGGGATCGGAGGCGATTTTTTCGGTTATTATTCTCGAAAATTCGTCTCTGTCAACTGCAAGAGCTCCACCGGCAGCTACGCTGCACATATCGGCAGCCTCCATGCACACAGAGCCGAATCGGCGCATTTCCTCTTTTAAAAGTCCTGCTGCCGATTCAAGTCTTGCAGCCTTAAGAGAATTTGAGCACACAAGCTCCGCAAGACCCTCCATTTTATGTGCCGGAGAATATTTTTTCGGCTTCATTTCATAAAGCTTTACTTTTATACCACGCTTTGAAAGCTGCTTTGCTGCTTCACATCCGGCAAGACCGCCGCCTATGACAACTGCGCTGTTCATTCTTTTTCCTCCGTCTTTTCGGCGCTCTTCTTTCTTCTTGAAACTGTTACGGAATATCCGCAGCCCTCATTAAGGCAATGGACTATGCCGCCCCTCTTTTTAAAGAGAGATTTGCCGCACTGAGGACAGTTTTCACCTGTGGGTTCATCCCATGTCATAAAGTTACAGTTGGGATAATTGCTGCATCCGTAGAAAGCATAGCCTCTCTTTGTCTTTTTCTGAATGACGTTTCCGCCACAGACAGGACACTTTGCGCCTGTTTCAAAGACAAGAGGCTTTGTATTTTTACACTCGGGATATCCTGGGCAAGCAAGGAACTTACCGTATCTGCCCACCTTTACGACCATGTTTCTGCCGCAAAGCTCACAGGGAATATCGGTCTGATCCTCTTCGAGCTGTATCTTTACGCCCTCCATATCGGCTTTTGCCTTTTTGAGGGTCTTTTCAAAATCATCATAGAACTTGTGGAGAATAGCAATATAATCCTCTTTGCCCTCGCCCACTTCGTCCAGAGAACTTTCCATTTCTGCGGTGAATTTTACATTGACAATTTTCGGGAATCTCTCCTCCAAAAGCTTTGTCATGGCTTCGCCAAGCTCTGTAGGATGAAGCTGCTTGCCCTCACGCTTTACATACTCACGGCTTACAATAGTTGTAATTATGGAAGCGTAGGTGCTTGGTCTACCTATTCCGTTTTCTTCAAGGGCTTTAATAAGAGAAGCTTCCGTATATCTCGCCGGAGGCTGTGTAAAGTGCTGATTGCCGACTAAATCCTTGAGCTTTAATACATCGCCTTTTTTGAGCTCCGGCAGCTTTCCGCTGTCCTCTTCATCCTGTCTGTCATCATACAGAACGGTATAGCCGTCAAATTTAACTGTATATCCGCTGGCGGAGAAAATGCAGCCGTTTGCTTCAATTTCCGCTTTTACGGTGTTCTGAATGCAGGGAGCCATAAGGCTTGCCATAAATCTTTTCCAGACAAGGTTATAAATTTTATACTGGTCGGAGGTAAGGCTTGCTTTTGCCTGTTCCGGAGTAAGAGAGGGAACAGTGGGGCGTATCGCCTCGTGTCCGTCCTGAGCGTTTGCACGGGATTTAAAGTAAACGGGCTTTTCCGGAAGATATTCCTTACCGAAAGCTTCGCCGATATATGCGCAGCCCTGACTTCTTGCCTCCTCGGAAATACGAAGAGAGTCAGTTCTCATGTAGGTTATAAGACCCATTGAACCGTAGCCTGCAACATCGACGCCCTCGTAAAGTTCCTGAGCCACTTTCATTGTACGCTTTGCCTGGAATCCCAATCTGCGGGAAGCTTCCTGCTGGAGGGTGGAAGTAATAAAGGGCGGAGCGGGATTTCTCTTTCTTGTACCCTTTTTGACATTTGAAACAGTATATGATGCACCCTCAAGACGGCTTAAATATTTATCAGCCTGTTCCTTGGAGGTTATCTTTACCTTTCCGGTTTCATCGCCGTAAAATGCCGCCATAAACACTTTTCTTGAAGGAGGAACAGTGAACTTTGCATCAAGACTCCAGTATTCCTCAGGCACAAAGGCTCTTATTTCCTTTTCTCTGTCCACAATAAGACGCACCGCAACGCTCTGAACACGTCCGGCTGAAAGTCCTCTTCTTATTTTCTGTGAAACAAAGGGGCTGAGCTTATAACCCACAAGTCTGTCAAGGATACGCCTTGCCTGTTGTGCATTTACAAGGTCGATATCAATGGCTCTCGGGTGCTCCATTCCGTTTGTAACACCTGTTTTTGTAATTTCATTAAATGTAACCCTGTTGGCATCATCGGGATTAAGTCCCAGAATTGTGGCAAGATGCCATGAAATTGCCTCTCCCTCACGGTCAGGGTCCGTTGCAAGATAAACCGCATCGCTTTCAGCGGCAGTCTTTTTAAGTTCTTTTACGAATTTCTCTTTGCCCTTTATGATTGCATACTTAGGGGCAAAGTCGTTATCTATATCAACGCTGAGCCTTGCTGCGGGAAGATCCCTTACATGACCCATTGATGCGGTAACCTCATAGCCTTTACCG
Organism: uncultured Oscillospiraceae bacterium; assembly: GCA_958366985.1. Classification (GTDB taxonomy): domain Bacteria; phylum Bacillota; class Clostridia; order Oscillospirales; family Acutalibacteraceae; genus UMGS263. Next base: position 117,952 of record CATXDC010000002.1, on the reverse strand, counting down.
AGATATTTTTTTATGCTCTTCGCCTTTGCCGGCGACTCCACAATTACAAGTTTAGACATATTATAATCATCCCATTTATTTGTTTATTGAAAATATATAGCGTTTGCCGCTTATGCACTCTGCCGCACCGGAAAGTTCCAGTTCTGTAAGAGCGGTTATGACAGCAGTAAAGCTTTCATTAAGCTCCACAGCTATTTCGTCTGCGGATTTGCCGTCCCTGTCGAGAACAGAGTACACTTTCAGCCCTATATCGCTGAGTCCAACAGGAGCTTCAGGCTTTTCATCAGAAAGAAATTCTTCTTCTTTCTCCTCGTTTTTCGGCACAAAAGTATCTGCCGCATCCCGGGAAAAATCCGCTTTATCTTTTATAGTATATGATTTTCCTAAATTATTCAAGTACCCGTTGTTGTTCTTATTATCTATTTTATTTGCTGCTCCTATAAATTTACGGCATTTGCTTATGGGAATTTCTTCCCCGTCATTGACTATAAGCTCAGGATAATACATCTCATATACGCTTATTATTTCATTGGCAGTAAAGAGGGGCTTTGCTCCCTGCTCTATAAGTTTATTGGTTCCAAGATAGCTTGAGCTGAGCACATCGCCGGGTACTGCGTAAACAAGTCTGCCCTGTTCCGAGGCAAGACGTGCAGTTATAAGTGATCCGCTTCTTTCGCCTGCTTCTATTACTATCACACAGCGGCTTATGCCAGAAACCAGCCTGTTTCTCACGGGAAATGTTCTTGAAGAAGCTGCAAAAAACGGAGGAAACTCTGAAACTACGGCTCCGTGCTGTGAAACAGCTCTTCTTAAAGGTTCATTCTCCATAAGATAATCTGTTCCGAGACCGCAGCCTATAAATGCCACCGTTTTGCCATCAACTATCATTGCTCCGTTATGACAGGCTGAATCAACGCCCAAAGCTCCGCCGCTTACAACGGTAATTCCCGCTGCTGCAAGCTCTGCAGAAAGTCGGTGAGCAATGTCAATTGCATAGCTCGACGCTTTTCTCGTACCTACCATACCAACCGCCGCAGGAGAGGAAAGGACAGACGGATCCCCGTCAACATAGAGCGCTGCGGGAAAATCGTCCAGCTCACGAAAGGCACTTGGATAATTTTCGCTTTCGGGGGTAACTATATGCCAGCCGTTTTTACGGCATATCATCTCAATTTCAGCCGCTTTTTCAAGGGGCGTGGTTTCGATTTTCTTAATCTGATTTCTTGTGAGAACTCCGCTTTCTCTGCGATCTTCAGGAGTGGCAACATAAAGCTGACTCATACTGCCAAAGGCGCTGATTATATCACTGAGCTTTGCCCCAGCACCCAAAGCGCACTGTATCCATATCCAGTAAAGTTCCTCATGCATATTATTTTCTCCCCTTTACAAGCTCCCACATTATTATAGATGCCGCCGCAGAGGCGTTAAGGGATTCCGCTCTTCCTGCCATGGGAATTGTAACTTTATTTTCACAGGCTGCAAACACTTCTTCGCTTACCCCTGCTCCTTCATTTCCTATAACGCAAATAACTCCACCTGAAAAATCCGCTTCATCTATTTTAATGGAATCAGCCATAGGAGTTGAAGCATAGGTTTTCATGCCCTTACTGCGGCAATCGGTTATAAACTCAGAAAGAGATAAAATTTCAATTACGTTTATTCTTATAAGCGCACCCATAGCCGCACGCTGTGCCTTGGGACTGTATATATCGCATCCGCCGCTGACAATAAGTCCGTCTATTCCGAGAGCTTCCGCCGTTCTTGCGGCAGCTCCCAAATTTGACGGATCCTGAAGATTATCGAGAGCTATATAGCAGCCGTTATAATCTATCTCGGAAGCACCGCGCTGTTTTTTCTTGCAAAGGCAGAAAACTCCCTGAGGTGATTTTGTATCGGAAAGAGCAAGACTTACCTCTTCGGAAATCTTATATACATTTTTAGCCTTTTCTTCTATAGTCTTAGCATAGGATTCATACTTTTTAAGGGCATCTTCAGTAAAAAATGCGCTCTCTATTTCCGCAGAGCTTATCGCCCCGTCAAAGCAAAGCCGAGCTCCCTCAAGGACAAAAAGTCCCTGCTCACGGCGCTGCTTTGACGATGCGCCCAGCTTAACAAGCTGTTTTATTTTTTCATTTGAACGGGATGAAATATACTGCATTTATATTACCGCCTTAGTGAAACTATCCTTGATTTTAAAGAAAAGAACGCCCGAGGGTGTGCCTCGAGCGTAATTTTTTAATTAGTTGAGAGCTGCCTTTGCCTGCTCAGCAAGAGCTGTAAATGCAGCGGGATCGCTGATAGCGATTTCAGAAAGCATTTTACGGTTAAGTGTAACGCCTGCCTTCTTAAGTCCGTTGATGAAGGTTGAATAGTTCATGCCGTTCATCTTTGCAGCAGCAGAAATTCTTGTGATCCAAAGACGACGGAAATCACGCTTCTTCTGCTTACGGCCAATGTAAGCGTACTGGCCGGACTTCATAACAGCCTGCTTAGCTGTCTTGAAAAGCTTGCTCTTTGAGCCGTAGTAGCCCTTTGCAAGTCTTAATACTTTATTTCTTCTTTTGCGAGTCATCATCGCACCTTTAATACGAGCCATTTATAAGTACCTCCGTTATTGTTAATTGAACCTTACGCCTTATTTATAGGGGATAAGACGCTTAATCTGTCTTACGTTTGTTGTATCGGCAACAGATGTCTTGCGAAGATTTCTCTTACGCTTTGTGTTCTTCTTTGTAAGGATATGTGACTTATTTGCATGGGCTCTGATGGGCTTTCCGTTCTTAGAAAGCTTAAAGCGCTTTTTAGCTCCGCTGTGAGTCTTAATCTTAGGCATATTAGAATTCCTCCCTAATTACTTGGTTGACTTCGGTGAAATGAACATCAGCATTGAACGGCCTTCAAGCTTTGCAGGCTTTTCAACAGTTCCCTTTTCAGCACAGGCATCGGCAAAACGTTTCATAATATCAAGTCCGCTTTCCGGATGAGCCATCTCTCTGCCTCTGAAACGGATTGAAACCTTTACCTTATTGCCGGAACTAAGAAAGCGCATAGCATGGCCGACCTTTGTTTCAAAGTCATGCGTGTCAATGTTGAGCGAAAGTCTGATTTCTTTAATCTCAATTACCCGCTGATTCTTTTTTGCTTCTTTTTCACGCTTTGCCTGCTCAAAACGGTATTTGCCGTAGTCCATTATTTTGCACACCGGCGGTGTCGCCTGAGGGGCAATTTTTACGAGATCGAGATTTCTCTCCACGGCAATTTTAAAAGCCTCTTTTGCCGACATAATACCCAGCTGTTCACCGGAATCGGTTATAACCCTGATCTCTTTGTCACGGATTTCTTCATTGATTTGCATTTCCTTGTTGCTAATGGTCAAGCACCTCCAAAACCTTTCTGGTAATAATTAAAGCACGGACAGAAAACCGCCCGTGCCTGCAATACGAAACTATCCCCTAAAAGGAGAACCTGTTTAATATTGACCCCCGTCGAGCTTTGCCCCGAGGGTGAGAACGGTGCTGTTCTGCTTTGTTGTGCTATGATATTTTATCACTCTTATATAGCGTTGTCAACACTTTTATTAAGCTAAACCTAAATATTCTTCAAGGGTTATTCCCTTTGACATGATTTCGGTTGCAGCTTCCTTGCCTACATAACGCCAGTGCCACGGCTCATACTGAACTCCTGTTATATCTGTTTTATCGGCAGGATAGCGAAGTATAAATCCGTATTCCGCCGCATGCTCCATGAGCCATTTAAACTCTTTTGACTGATCGAAATTATGGTTTATGCTCACTATATCCATGGCAAGTCCCAGATTGTGTTCGCTGGTTCCGGGAGGCAGAATATTTGTAGCGGCTTTATCATAAGCTTCGTCGAAGGTGTATCCCTTTTTAAGATAACCAGCAATTTCTTTTTCGAAATTGCTTTTCTGAGTTGAAATGCGTCTGTAACCTGAAAACGGAGTAAGATAGCATCCGTCTTTCAAAGCTGCGTTATACATTTCTATATAATAAGGAGCGCATCTTACATCAAGCTGACAGTAAGTTCTGAAAAGCGTCTCGGAAAGCTGCGGCTTATAATCCTCCGGCAAAACATAGTTTTTATTTACAAAAGTGAGATACCATTTATCCTCATCAAATTTGACAGGATTAAGCTCTTTGCCATAGTAAGGCTCATCAGGAATGGTGTACAAATCTTTTTTAGTGATGGATTCCTCAGTTGCTTCCGTTTCTGATTCGGACTCCGGCTCAGTCTGAGTAACCTTTTCTTCTGAAAAATCACTTGTCAGCACTTCATCGGATGTTGAATCGGTTTCTGATAATCTTTCATTATCTCTGCATGATGTAAAGAAAGCAACAGTAATTGATACTATCAAAATTAAAAACGCTGCGGTCAAAGAAATTTTAGAGAACTTTCTGTTTTTCATAAATTCACCTTTCCATAATATTTGCCGCATATAGGTATAAAACCCAATTCCACCTTTGAACTCCCAAAGGAATCCAAAGGTGGTCTTTTCTCATATTGCTCTTACTCGTCACGTCCGCAGCACTTTTTGTATTTTTTGCCGCTTCCGCAGGGACAGGGATCATTTCTGCCTATCTTTTTGCCTTTACGGACAGTTCTGCCCTTTTCCGAACCGTCTGATGCTCCGCTTTCAGATGTAACCTTTGCAGCCTGCTCACGCTTTACATCTTCTTCGCTGGCAACTCTGACTGTAAGGAGAAGCTTTACTGTATCCTCTCTAATAGAACGTGTCATCTCGTCGAACATATCGAAGCCTTCGCTGCGGTACTCCACAACAGGGTCATGCTGACCGTAAGCTCTCAGTCCAATACCTCTCTTGAGCTCGTCCATAGCGTCGATGTGATCCATCCACTTAACGTCAACGTTGTAAAGGAGGATTTTGCGCTCAAGATCACGCATGATCTTCTCGCCCAGCTCTTCTTCACGGGCTTCATAAGCTCTATGTCCCTCTTCGATGAGAGCCTTTGCAGCCTCATCACGGTTGAAGGTTTCGTGATTTGCGAGATCATAATCGGTCTTTATCCAGCCTGCAAATTTCTCTCTGAGTCCTTCAAGATTCCACTCATCAGCGGGAAGTGCCTTGGGACAGTAGAAGTCAATAGCATCTGTAACGGTTTCATCAAGCATATGCATAATGGAATCTTTGAGATTCTCACCGTCAAGAACCTTATTTCTCTGATCATAGATAAGCTCACGCTGACGGTTCATAACGTCGTCGTACTGGAGAACGTTCTTACGGATTGCAAAGTTTCTTGACTCAATCTTCTTCTGAGCGCTCTCTATGATATTTGTAAGAGCCTTGATCTCAAGAGGAATATCCTCTTCACTTGTAATTGTATCCATTATCCTTGTAACACGATCGCCGCCGAAAAGTCTGAGAAGATCGTCTTCAAGGCTCAGGAAAAATCTGCTTTCACCGGGGTCACCCTGACGTCCTGCACGTCCACGAAGCTGGTTATCAATACGTCTTGACTCGTGACGCTCTGTACCAATGATGAAAAGTCCGCCGGCTTCTCTTACCTTATCAGCCTCTTCGCCTATTTCATCCTTATATTTCTTTTCGAGTTCAGCAAATGTCTTTCTTGCATCAAGGATTTCCTGATTGTCTGTATCAGCAAAGCCTGTTGCCTCAACAATAAGCTCTTCTGGAATTCCCATGCGGCGCATTTCTGCTTTTGCAAGGAACTCTGAGTTACCGCCGAGCATAATATCGGTACCACGTCCTGCCATGTTGGTAGCGATTGTAACTGAACCGAATTTACCTGCCTGAGCGATTATCTCAGCTTCCTTTTCATGGTACTTTGCGTTGAGAACTTCATGCTTTATTCCCTTGCGCTTGAGCATTGCAGAGAGAACTTCTGATTTCTCAATTGAAATTGTACCGACAAGAACAGGCTGTCCTTTTGCATGGCACTGTTCTATCTGATCTATAACTGCATTAAACTTTGCCTTTTCTGTTTTATAGACAACGTCGTTGTTGTCCTTTCTTATCATGGGCTTGTTTGTGGGAATTTCCACAACGTCAAGCTTATAGATTTCACCGAACTCTTCGCTTTCGGTCATAGCTGTACCGGTCATACCGGCAAGCTTATCATAAAGACGGAAGTAGTTCTGGAATGTGATTGTTGCAAGAGTTTTGGACTCGTGCTCAACCTTTACTCCCTCTTTTGCTTCTATAGCCTGATGAAGTCCTTCGTTATAGCGTCTGCCAAGCATGATACGTCCGGTAAACTCGTCAACGATGAGAACCTGTCCATCTTTGACAACATAGTCTATATCTCTGTGCATTACGCCGATAGCTTTAATAGCCTGATTGATATGATGCTGAAGGGTCATGTTTTCGGCATCCATAAGGTTTTCAATACCGAAAGCCTTTTCTGCCTTTTCAACACCGCTTCTTGTAAGAGTTGCGGTCTTTGCCTTTTCGTCAACTATATAGTCGCCGTCAACTTCTGATTCAACATCCTTTTTGGTGTCGATCTCTGTAACCTTTACCATTTTGAGTTTCTTTGCAAAATCATTTGCAAGGCGGTAAAGATCTGTGGACTGGTCACCACGTCCTGAAATAATAAGAGGTGTTCTCGCCTCATCAATAAGGATTGAGTCAACCTCATCTACTACGGCATAATAGTGACCACGCTGTACCTTTCCCTCTTTATAGGGAACCATGTTGTCACGAAGATAGTCAAAGCCCATCTCATTGTTTGTACCGTATGTGATGTCTGCTGCATAAGCCTCACGGCGCTGCTTGTTGTCAAGTCCGTGAACAATAAGACCTACTTCAAGACCGAGGAAACGGTAAAGCTTGCCCATCCACTCAGAGTCACGGCGTGCAAGGTAATCGTTGACCGTAACAATGTGTACGCCTTTTCCCGAAAGGGCGTTAAGATATGCAGGAAGAGTTGCAACAAGTGTTTTACCTTCACCTGTTTTCATTTCCGCAATTCTGCCCTGATGAAGAATGATTCCGCCGATTATCTGTACGGGGAAATGCTTCATGCCAAGAACTCTCCATGATGCCTCACGGCACACTGCGAAAGCTTCGGGTAAAATATCATCAAGGGTTTCACCTGCGGCAAGACGCTCTTTGAATTTAGGTGTCATTGCCTTCAGCTCTGCGTCGGTGTAAGCAGCATATGTTGACTCAAGTGCAAGAACCTTGTCCTTAAGCGGATTTATACGCTTTACCTCCTTGGTGGAGTAATCACCGAACAGCTTTTTTAAAAGTCCCATTAAAATCACCTCAAGAAGAATTAGTCTGAGCTGTAAACAATCAGCATCCCAAAACATATGGGATTCAGCTGATTTTTTACGGGCTGCTGTAAGGAAGATGTTCAGTTAATGAAAAAGAGCATTTTCACAAAGTAACCCATTATATTTAAGACATTATAGCACAAACAAAAGAAAAAAACAGTAAAAATTTGCACTTTTTATTTTAAGTAAGAAATAAACCTTTATACAGTCATTGAAATGGCGTTTTCACTGTGATAAAATGCATTTAAGATAGTACGAATAATAAGAGCGGAGGCGAAAAAATGAAAAGAAAAGATTACATTTCCTGGGACGAATATTTTATGGGTGTTGCTATTTTGGCTTCCATGCGCAGCAAGGACCCCAACACACAGGTAGGAGCCTGTATTGTAAATCAGAAAAATAAAATTATGTCCGTAGGCTACAACGGTTTCCCCATAGGATGCAGCGACGACGATTTCCCTTGGGACAGAACTGGAGACAAGTATGATACAAAATATCCCTATGTATGCCACGCCGAGCTTAATGCCATTCTCAACAACCCCGGCGGTTCCCTTGAGGGATGCAAAATCTATGTTCCTCTTTTCCCCTGCAACGAATGCGCCAAAGCTATTATTCAGTGCGGAATAAAGGAGATAATCTATCTTTCCGACAAATACGCCGACAGCGTTGACGTTAAAGCTTCAAAGCGCATGCTTACAGCAGCGGGCATTAAATACACAAAGCTCACTTTCAGCCATCCCACAATAACAATCGATCTTAAAGAAGAGAGCGTTTAATACTGCGGACAAGTCCGCTTTTAAGCCGCACACCGTTTTTCAGCAATTAATAAACAAAACCACCTGCGATTAAGGTTTGCTTATTAAATATATCCTCAGGCATTTGTTCTTTAAATATTTAACATGAAAAGTTTTGCCGCCGCAGAGAATCTGCGGCGGCAATTATTTGTTATAGACTTTATCCTACTAATTCATACACCGGATTTCCATCCGCATCCTTTTCGTCATAGGAGGGAATTGAAAATTTCGGTCCGAGATAAACAATAAACAGCTTATATGGCTCAGTTTCAATTGTCATATTACTGCCTGCGATGGGTTCCTCAGAATATACAATAATATGAGAAATACGCTCAAATGCCATTTCGATTTCTACTCTCTTGCTACCCTCAAACATTGAAGGCTCGCCGTTTTCTTTTTCGTATCTTTCAAAATACTCATCGGTAAGAGTGAAATTTATTTTCGTGACGTTGCCTTTCTTTTCGATACCGCATTTATCCGCTGTCAAATCCATATCGGCAGTTGTAAGACCAGAGACCTCTTTGAGCTTTGCTTCAAGGGTATACGGTTCAAAATCCTTATGTTTCAAATATTCCTCTACGGTCATGGGAGTTACTTTATTTACCGACTTTTCAGTTTCAGGATTTATATCTTTAGTGAAAAGCATCTCCTTTGCTTCTCCGCCCTGAGAAGAAGCTGATTTTCCGCAGTAGAGCTGATATACGCTTTTCTCATTTTCGGTTTTCATTATATTAATTGAAACCTCTGCGTAATCACCGTTTTCATCAAGTATGGGCTCATATTTATTGTCGAGTGCTGTAAGGACATTACATGATGTGTACTTTGAATTTTTTCCGTTTACATATGTTTCTTTCCAATAAAAGAACGGAGCACTAAAGGAATTTTCAATAGCTGTTTTAAACTGAGTGTCAAATTCCTCCGGGGTAGGCTGAGCACATCCTGCAAAACCAAGGATAAAAGCACCTAAAAGCACTGCGGAGATACTGCGTAATATTTTCTTTTTCATACTGTTACCTCCTTATGCCTGTGCCGATTCAGCCTTCAAAGACTGAGCTTCATCATACATTTTCATAACATCGTCGAGAATTGTGCGGCTGATACGCTCCTGCTTGAGAAGCTCCTGAGCCTCTACCCACGGTTTCATAACCTTGCCGTAGCGAAGGAGTATTTTTTCAGCTCTTTCAACTGCACGGGAACGTGCCTTATCCTGTTCGATGGTATCCTTGGGCATATTGAATGCCTTTTCTACAAGATCCTCGTCTGGGACTTCTACTCCGTCAGGATAATACTTCTTTATTCTCTTTGACATCTTTACAAGGTTTTTAGCCCTGCGGATATCATATTTTTTCATTGTCTTTTCTTCTTTTGTAGTCGCTTCCTGTGCTTTTGCCTCTCTTACCATATCTTTAGTAAATCCGGTAAGATTATCAATTCCGTAATTAAGAAGCTCCTTGGCACGCTTTACCTGATGAAGCATTTCGGGATTCTTGAATTTATTCAGCTCATCAGTAAGAATAGTGGCAGCTTCCTTTTCCACCATAAGCTCTTTGGCTTCTTTAAGAGCCTTTGAAGCCTCATTCTTCGCCTGCTTATTCTTTGCATCCTTGAGATTTTTACGAAGCTGAGCAAAATCGGGAGTTGGAGCATCCACAAATTTATATGTCTCCCTTATACCCTCAACATTGAGAGCTATTCTGTCCTCAGTAAGGCATCCGTTCTCATAATCGTCAAACATTGCTCTGTACTCGAGAACCTTAATTATATTGCGGTGCTTTTCACGGGACATACTGTAAAAAGCAAAGGGAAGGAGATTGAGTACTGCACCTACAATTGAAAGACAGCAGAGTACTAAAAACAGAGTATTTCTTACCTGAGGTTCATAGAGAATATCGTAGTCAACGGTAAGTCCCATGTACTCATAAACATATGGAATTACATATCCTGTGCAAATAGTAATCGGAGTAGTTATAAGTCCTGCCGCTCCGAACATAAAGTCCATTCTCTTGCCGGAAATATACTGCTGATAATCCTTTACCTCAGAGTGCATAACCTGATTGTATACGTTGGCAAAGGAATTTATTACCGCATTTCCGTATATGAATACGAACAAAAGCAGCGGAATTTTAAAAGTGAAAGTCATAGCCGTAAGGAAAAGGATATTCATGGAGTTGTGGAAAATAAGCAACTTTTTATTGCCGAGTTTTCCAAGAACCCACGGGGTTATTGCCATTCCTATTCCGGAGGCAGAACCGAGTACAGTGCTAAGTAATCCATACTGAGTTGTATTCTGTACCCCGTAGATGTAAATCCACATAAAGATTACGCCGCTGGCACCCTCAAGGAATCCGATAATACCGGCTATTGTTCTGAGCCACCAATGTTTGTTTCTGTAAATCTGAAGACATCCTTCAATAACTCCTACGCGCTGAACATAGCTTTTTGAAGCGACAACTCTCTCCTTACAGCCGAAAGCCGTAAAGAAGTTAAGTCCCAAACCGAGAAGAGCCGTAGGAACATATATATAACGGTATGTAGCAATATTGGTATATCCGCCTGTGAAGTTTACAAGAATAGGAATAAGCAGACCTGTAATAGTAGGCGCCGCAGAATAAACAAGGGCGTTGATAGTTATAATCTTTGTACGTTCCTTACTGTCGGGACTGATAACAGTCTGCATTTCTCCGTATGTATCCGTATAGAAAGGCTGTACCATGCTTATCGTTATGGCAAAACAAAAGGTAACGGCCAAAAGTGAATTATACGACATTGTTTCAAAAGGCAGAAACATAAATATCGTAGAAAGTATTACAAGGGGGAAGCCCATTATAGCAATGTACGGACGGAACCTACCGTATTTTGTTCTTGTATTGTCAACAATCCTGCCTCTTATAACGTAAAAAATAAGATTGAAAACAGTCTGCACCGTTGCCATATACTGAAGATGCAAAGGCTTTATACCGAGAGTAGCTCCCAAAAGAGTGTTTCCGGCAGAAAGAGCTAGACAGCCTGTGATAAGGGTTATAAGCTGCTGACCCATGCCTCCGATACCTAAATTTACAATTTCCTTATAGGAAACATAATTACCCTTTGCGGGTTTACTCCAATGGCTTGTTACATCTTTTATAACGCCGGATGCAACTTCTTTAAATTTCGCCAAGTCCATCTCCTCCAAACAATCACTTTGTTTAATTCTATTACAAAATAATTCATGGGTCAATAATTATATAAACTTAGCTACATTAAAAGTAAAATTCATGTATTTTACACTAATATTAAAGGAACTTTTAATGCATTTTCCTAATTGCATTTTGACCATTTTCTTTGATATTTTTTGTAATTTCGCAATTTCTACATATAATTTATAAAAAACACATATTTCATAAGTGTTCACATAAATAAATAGGGACGATGCATAAAGCATCGTCCCTTATTTGTTTATTAAGTTAATTATTCTTCAGGAAGGAACTTGTTGTGAACTGCTGTAACAGCTCTGTCGGCATCCTTCTCATCAATAAGAACAGAGATCTTGATTTCGCTTGTTGCTATCATCTGGATGTTTACATTGATCTCATAAAGAGCCTCGAACATCTTGGAAGCAGTACCAGGATGAGTTTCCATACCTGCACCAACTACTGAGATCTTTGCAACGTTTGTGTCGCATACAATCTTCTCATCGGGAAGATCAACAACCTCTTTTACAAGCTCAACAGCAAGAGGTCCGTTGCCCTCGCTTACTGTGAAGGTGATGTCCTTTGTGCCGTCACGGCCTACGGACTGAAGAATTATATCAACGTTTACTCCCTTAGCGGCAAGCTTTGCGAAAAGCTTAAATGCAATACCGGGAACATCGGGAACTCCTACAACTGAAATACGGGCTACGTCTGTGTCCTTTGTGACACCTCTTACAAGCATTTTTTCCACGTTTGCTACCTCCTTGACTATTGTGCCGGGTACTCTCTTAAGGCTTGAAAGCACCTCGATTTCAACATTATATTTCTTTGCCATTTCAACAGAACGGTTATTGAGAACCTGTGCACCAAGTGTTGCAAGCTCAAGCATCTCATCATATGTGATTTCCTTAAGCTTTCTTGCGCCGGGAACCTTTCTCGGGTCGGCAGTATAAACGCCTTCAACATCGGTGAATATCTGGCAGCGGTCTGCATGAAGTGCACTTGCAATTGCAACTGCGCTGGTATCGGAACCACCTCTGCCGAGAGTTGTAAGGTCATCATACTTATTAAGTCCCTGGAAACCTGCTACAACAACAATGTTGCGCTTATCAAGCTCAGCACGGAGTCTGTCTGTCTTAATGGACTTAATTCTCGCCATACTGTAAGCGGAATTTGTGTTGAATCCTGCCTGCCAGCCGAGAAGCGAAATAACAGGATATCCAAGTGATTCAATAGCCATAGCAAGAAGTGAAATTGACATCTGCTCACCTGCTGTAAGGAGCATATCCATCTCACGCTTTGAAGCCTTGGGATTAATCTCAGCAGCCTTGGCAATCAAATCATCTGTTGTATCGCCCTGTGCAGAAACAACTACAACAACATCGTTTCCGCTGTGATAAGTTTCGGTTACAATGCGGGCAACGTTCATAACTCTCTCAGCGTTGGCAACAGAGCTTCCGCCGAATTTCTGTACTATAAGTCCCATAATTGTCCTCCTGATTTATTTATAGGTGTTTACTATCATGGTATGATTAAAATTAAAAATCCGCTATTTTCATAAGTGAAAGGAGTTTGAAATCTCCTTCACCGCTAAGGCGTTCAAGCTCTTCTCTCAGAGACTTTTCGCTGCCTGCACAAACGACAAATGCTTTTTCATTTTCAGGCTGATTCTCTCTTGTAAGCTCCTGAACTCCGCCGAATTTTGCAGTAAGAGCAGCTTTTGCTCCCTGTGCATCGGAAGAAGTAAAGCGTACATAAGCTGAAACCGGAAGTTCCATTGTATCTGCAACAAAGTTCTCCTTAGCAGGTCCCCAGCCGAAAAGCTTTCTCTTTTCAATGTGTCTTGCACAGTCGATTACGTCTGCAACTACTGCGCTGGCTGTGGGAAGCTTACCTGCTCCCTTACCGTAAAATACGGAATCGCCAAGGGCGTCGCCTCTTACAAGTACAGCATTGAAAACATCATTTACATTTGCAAGCTGGCTGTGTGAGGATACAAAGCAGGGTCTTACATAAACAGCTATCTGCTCACCGTCGCCGACAGGTTCAGTTGCTCCTATAAGCTTTATAACTCCGCCCCAGTTTTCTGCATAAGCTACATCTTCAAGGGTTACATTTGTAATTCCCTCAGTGTAGATTCCATCGGGATAAACATGGTGCTCATATGCAAGAGAAGCTAAAATGCAGATTTTTCTGCATGCATCCATTCCCTCAACATCCGCTGCGGGATTTCTCTCAGCATATCCGTTTTCCTGGGCAAGTTTAAGTGCCTCAGCAAAATCCATGTTGTCATCTATCATCTTTGTAAGAATAAAATTAGTAGTTCCGTTAAGAATACCTGCGACAGCTTCTATTTTATTGGCTGCAAGACACTGGCTCATGGGTCTGATAACCGGAATACCTCCGCCGACACTGGCTTCAAAAAGGAAATTTACATTATTCTCTTTAGCCGCTTCAAGAAGCTCATATCCCTTTGCGGCAACAAGCTCCTTATTTGATGTAACTACGCTTTTTCCTGATTTAAGGCAAGCCATTACAAAATCAAAAGCAGGCTTAAGTCCTCCCATTGTTTCAACAACAACGGAAATTTCCTCATCCTTTTCTATCAAAGAGAAATCCTTGATAAATTTATCTTCATTTGGATCGCCGGGGAAGTCACGCAGATCAAGAATATACTTGATATCCACAGATTCCTGTCCGCTTCTCTTTACGATTTCCTTATTGTTAGTCTGTAAGACCTCAACAACTCCGGAACCGACTACTCCGTATCCCATTACTGCAACTTTCATCTTATCATCTTCCAATCTGCCACAGGCGTTTTTCTGAAAATTATAGCAGTCCTGTAAATCGCTAAAATGTATTCAGCTTATTTTACCATAAACCTTTAGCAGAATAAAGCCCGATTTTCATTTTTGTTAAAATGTTGATTTCTCGGTTGTATTATAACAAATTATGGTATAAAATACTTATATCCTCGCTTTGCTAACAACAAAAAGGAGTGTGAAAAATTTGTCAAAACCGGAGACTATCGCAAAACGACGTGCGTTTCTTATTAATTTCTTTTACTTCGCCGTTATAATTGTACTTTTCTATCTTTTTATGCACTATGCATTTTGGATCACTTTCCCATTCTTGGCCGCTTTTGCTGCAGCGATGTTCTTACAGCGTCCGGTTGGATTCATTACAAGAAAAACACCGATTAAAAGAGGTTTCGCAAGTGTAATAATGGTTATATTGTTGCTGCTTGCTTTTCTCGGTCCCATTTCACTGATAATAGCAAAAATCATTTCTGAGTTTATCGGATTTTTCGATTATATTAAAAATATTCTCGACAATCTTCCTCAGTTCCTTGAGCAGTTTGAAATAAGTCTTGCTGATGCCATCGCTTTCCTACCCGACGGAATAGAAAAGAAAATTATGGATACTTTCTCTTCCATTTCTGCTGCACTCTCAGGTACTACCGGACCAAATCTTGCTACTCCGGATTTACCCTCTATTGATTTTTCAATGCTTAAAGCTCCCTTAATGGGTGTCTGGAACACTGCAAAGCAGATTCCTTCCGCTTTGGTTTCAGTCTTAATTGCCATAATCGCCTGCTGCTTCATGACAGCGGATTTTCCCAGAATTGCAGGCTTCATCAAGCGTCAGCTTCCCCCTGAAAAAAAACATGTTATGCGTGATGCCAAAAACACGGTATTTTCTTCCTTAAAGAAAATTGTTAAAGCCTATCTCCTTATTATGCTCATAACATTCTCTGAAATGTTTATAGGTCTTAACATCTTAAAGCTTGTCGGCGTTTACGAAAGTTCCTATGTCTTCGTCATAGCTTTTGTAACATGTATTGTAGACATAATCCCTGTTCTCGGAACCGGTACCATACTTCTTCCCTGGGCAGTTTATTCTTTTATCATGGGCGACGTCGGAATGGGAATTGGACTTCTCATTATCTACGGAGTTATAACCGTTATCAGACAGATTATCGAACCGAAGCTTGTAGCAATGCAGCTGGGTCTTCCTCCGTTTATTACAATTATAGCTATGTTCTTCGGACTTAAGCTTTTCGGATTTATCGGACTTTTCCTGCTGCCTCTTTTGATTACAATGCTCAAAGTTCTCAACGACAACGGAACAATCCACCTTTGGAAACGTCCGTGTGATGTTGAAGAAGAAGCAGTTCCAGTGACTGAAAGCACGGAAACGGCACAAGAGGAAAGTTAACAAAGAAATAAAATTTAGTAAATTAAGACCCCGTCTTTCATAACGAAAGACGGGGTCAGTTTTTTTATTATCACTAAATATAGGCTTTTACAATTCTATCCAATATCTTTGCTCAATAACTCCGTTTACATTGATTTCGTTTTCCAAAACTCCACCGTTATTAATTATTGTTTTTGCAGAAGCAGCATTGGATTTATTACATACCATAAGCACTTTATATATACCTAAATTTTTACATTCTTCCAAAGCCAGGGCGATCATTTTGGTTCCTATTCCTTTTCTACGTTCAGATGGACGAACTCCGTCACCGATGTGTCCGCCGTCAAAAAGCAGGCTGTCATTTAAGTAATGCCGTATGTTTACGGCACCCACAAAAATATTTCTCCCTTCATCCAAACAAAAATAGGTGGAATCGGGAACCCAATCTTCCGAACCCGGACTGTCTAAGCCTTGCAGGTAACTATCATAATCTTTATAGTCGTTTTTTCTTATAGCATAAGGGATTATTCTTTCACCGGACTCAGTCCATTCATCCATCATATCAACAAGCAACGGATAATATTTGCGTTCAAGTTTAACTAGTTTCAGCATTCTTCATCCCCCGCAGCTGTTTCGCCTGATTATAAAATTCAGCCGACAATGAGCTTTTTCTTTCCGTTTTTATTCCTCGGATATTCCTTTATTTTGACAATGTAATCTATATTTATGATTTCGGGATTTTCATTATTTTCAATAAGCACTGCTCCGTCGGTTACCTCTTTTATAACTCCCACAACCTGTGAATTAAATGTGGAAATAACACATTCCTTACCGATAAATCTCTTTGCAAGTTCTGTCATTTCTGCTCGCTCCTCCTTATTTTTCTTTTTTTTAATCTGTTTTAAAATAATTTTCTCATTGCGCTTGCCGGAATATATAATTATAAAAAGCAATATAAACAGCGCAATATATACCGATGTATTCAAACTACTCATCCTTCGGCACAAAATTTGAATTTATAATAACACACCCATTTAAAACTATCAATTGTAGAAAACGATAAATTAGAAGGTCTGTAAACAGCAAAAAGTCCAATCCGGATAGACTTAACTTGCAGGAACAGCATATTATAGACACAAAACCCATGGTAAAACAAAAGCCCGGAGCACAAATGGCTACGGGCTTTGTACGATGAGAAGTATTTACAAAATAGATACCCACTATAAACACGAGCGAAAAGGAAAAATAAAAAAGCCAAGCCCGGAACGTGAATTGCGTCCTGGCTCAGCCTGGTGGTAGAGACAGAGGGACTCGAACCCACGACCTCTGCAATGTGAATGCAGCGCTCTAACCAGCTGAGCTATGTCTCCGTTTTTATTGAACGGATGTTATTATACTACTTTAATCTTTTTCTTTCAAGGTGATTTCATTTCTTCAAACATTCATTTTTCTCACTGCATAATTGACGGTGTGCGGCAATAAGGGCAAGGTTATCCCCCAGCTGCACAAACACTGCCGCTACAAGAGCAAGTTCTGAGTCACCTAAATTTTTTGCAATGCAGTTGGCAAGAGCTGTTACTCTGGCAGTTATTTCACAGGAATTCATTTAAAAACACCTCCCTTTTCATTATACGAAAAAGGAGGTGTTTTGGTTTAATAAAACTGTACAGGTAGTTTTATTTATCGGATGAAGCGTAAATCATATCAATAAGCTGAGCACTGCTTAAAACATTCTCCACTGCATTTCTGCTGTCAAAACGTCTTTTAAGGATATCATCGGCAAAGCTTTCAAGCTCGTTTTCGTACATTTTACCATCATAGCAGTTTTCGCACTCTTTGAGCTTTTCTCCGCCCTTTCCCCAAAGGGTATAGCCACGGTAATAATTAAAGCGTACCGCTCCTTTATCACCTAAAAAGTCAATGTATTTTTCTTCATCGCCTATATTCTGTGCCCATGAGCCTTCAAAGGAAAGAGATATTCCGCTGTCGCTCTGAGCTATACCGAAAGCATAATCCTCTACATCTGACTTTATTTCGCTGCCTGCTGTATATCCGGCTTTGCTGTTTTCACCTGAAGCCATGAGCGGAGATGAAATACATTTACCAAAAGCGGATTTCCACTTAACTCCGCCTAGGCAATAATCTATGGCATCAAAATTGTGCACACCTAAATCTATGAGCACTCCGCCGCCTGATTTTGATTTCTTAGTATAATCGCTGCCCGCTCCCGGAATACTTTTTGAAAACCTGAAACGGCAGGAAACGTGATAAACATTTCCTATTTCTCCCGACTGTACAATATTGCGGACTTTTTCGAGGGAACTTGCAAACCTCAGGCACACACCAGCATCGAAGACTCTGCCGTTTTCCCGGGCAATTCTTGCAGTCTCCAAAGCTTCTTCATAATTCATTGCAACAGGCTTTTCCGTAAAGACGTCAACGCCTCTGAGAAGAAATTCCTTTGCAATTTTGCAGTGGAGATTAGTATGTGTACATATTACCACACCGTCAAGATCTGCGCAGGAAAGCATATCACGATAATCGGCAAAGGTTTCGCACTGGGGATATTCTTCTTTAAGCTCACGGAGTCTTTGTGTATTTATATCCGAAAGATATTTGAGATCTACATTTTCGAGCTTTTCGAGCGCGGGAATATGAGCTGAACAAGCCTTTTTCCCGCACCCTATAACTCCGATAACTGCCTTTTCCTTACTCAAAGCTTATCTCTCTTTTCTCTGCGTCCGATTTATAGATGCTGTCGAGAAGCAATGCAGTGGGCATAAGATTTTCTATCTTGTTGCGGCTTGCTGCATTTGTACCGCTTCTTACTGCGCTTACAAAATCGAGAAGCTCTCCTCTGTACATATCGCACTGATCAAACTTCGGCTTTTCTTTGAAAAGCTTCTTGCCGTCGTCACCAAAATAGATGAAATCCTTACAGTAATAGTATCTTATGCCACCCTTGTCACCAAGGAAATCTATGTACATTTCGTCCTCGTTTATGTTCTGTGCCCATGCTCCGTTAAAGCTTACAGTGACATCTCTATCGGTTCTGATGTGGCCTGTTACATACTCCTCAACGTCATTGATGCCGTCATTTTTGGGAGCGTCGCCCCATCTGAATCCGCCTGTATTGTACTTTGAAATATCTCTGCCAAGCATTGCGTAGCAGTCGCCTGTTACGGTTTTGATTGCGGGATTGCCGAGGATATAGAGAATCAAATCGAGATAGTGTACGCCCCAGTCAAGAAGCACTCCGCCGCCTGATTTTGCCTTTGTGGTAAAGTCGCCGCCGATACCGGGAATCATACGGAAGCCTCTGAAACTGCAAACGACATGATAGATGTTGCCGAGCTTTCCGCCCTCAATATATGACTTGATGCGGTTTACGGCGGTGTTATATCTCATGCAGACGGCAATATTCAAAAGTCTGCCTGTTTCCTTTGAAACTTCCAGCATCTTTTGAGCGTCTTCATAATTCATTGCAACGGGCTTTTCGGAAAGGACATCCTTGCCTGCTTTCATTGCGTCAACGGCTACAATTGTATGATAATCGGTATGTGTGCAAACAAGTACAGCGTCAACAGCCTTATCCTTTAAAATCTCCTTATAATCGAGCACTGCTTTTTCAGCCTTAAGCTTTGACTTTGCCTTTTTAGCTCTCTCCTCTATAAGGTCGCAGGTGTATTTTACGTTTATGTTCTTATTGCGGACAATGTTCGGGAAATGCGCTGCATTGGCGATACTTCCGCAGCCCACTACCGCAAGGTTTACCTTATCCTTTTTATATATTTTTTCTCTGAGGAACTGTGCTCCTGCCTTTATGTCGTCCTTTGTGCCACGGCTGCCGTATTCACGCTCAATGGTAAGGTATCCGTCAAAGCCGATATCACGGAGAGCTTTGAGATATTTATCCCAGTCCACATCACCTTTGCCGAGAGGTGTTTCCTCGTAAACTCTTCCTTTAGGTGCTGTGAGACCTTTTTTATCCTCTTCGTTTACAAAGCCGTAGACAAATCTTGTATCCACCGGCTCAAGGTTTCTTCCGTCCTTTGCATGGGTATGGACAATGTAGTCACCGAGCATATACACTGCTTCAACAGGGTCCTGTCTTGCACACATTGTAAAGTTTGCAGGGTCAAGGTTTACGCCTATGCCGCCGTCGAGACTTTCTATAAACTCTTTAAGAGTTGCTGCTTTTTCGGGACCTGTTTCAATGGCGAGAACTCTGCCTCTCTCCTTGGCGTAGATACCCACCTCACGCATTGCAGACTGCATAGCCTTATACACTTCACAGTTTTTATCCTCGGGGATTACACCGATGTGAGTTGAGATGATTTTAACGCCCTTATCCACTGCAAAGTCGATCATCTTTTTGCACTTTGCAACCTGACCCGGATTATCCTTTGCTATCATAAATCCGTGTCCGCCTAATTCTCCGCAGTATGCGCTGATTTCAAGGTCATTTTTAATAAGCAGCTTTTCGAGCTTCTGATAGCTTCTTTCATTTGATTTTTCAACATTGTATCTTCCGTAAGAAATACCTATCTGAACTCCGTCAAGACCGATATTGTTGCAAAATTCAAGTGCCTTGCTCACAGAGCCCCTTATATTGCTGAACATTAATCCGATTTTCATTTTTATACCTCCTAACAGGATTTTATATGCAGATTATACTTTTTCTCTTTAAAATCCACTATGGCAAATAGTAAAATCATACTGTCAAAAGGTATATACGTTGTTGACAGGGCGTTTTTTCTCTGATACAATCGCCCTATGGAAAAGAAAAGCTACTACGATGAAACAGATATTTTAACAAACGGCACATGCAACTACTTTTCAAATCTCGTAGGCGGCGGAAATTTTCTGCATATGCACCGCCAGATAGAGATTATGTTCTCAGTAAAGGGGGATCTTTTCGTAACGCTTGGAGAAAAACGCTATCCCATGTCAACAGGAGACTTTGTAATAATAAAGCCATTTGAGCTCCATACATTCGAATCCAAAAAGAAGCTTTCAAACAAATTTGTATCGCCAATTTTTCCCGACATTGTATCGGAGCGCATTGCAAACAGGCTCAGAGAAAGCGTAATATGCCACGCTGACGGCAACGAATGGGGTGAAATAGTATCTCTTTATAAGACCTTCAAGGATATGTCTCCTAAAAACAGGATGCTCTATTTTGAAATGATAGAAAGTATTGTTATGGACGCAATATCCCTGAAGACTCCAGAAGATAGAAACAATCTTTCCGATAAAATAATTGACTACATAACGGGAAACGCATCATCGCCCCTAACCCTCGATTCCGTTGCCGCCGCCTGCTGCACCAACCGCTGCACTGTAAGCAAAATTATAAACACCCAGTGCAACCAAAACTTTAACAGCTACTTAAACAGAGTAAGGATAAGCCGCTTTTTGCAAAATTACATTGAAAATCATCCGTCGAATCTCGAGACAGCAGCTCAGGAGGCGGGATTTCAGTCCCCAAGGACTTTTTACAGAGCCTTTTTTGATGAGTTCAAAATGACTCCGAAACAATACATTGAAAAACTCAGCGAAAGCGAACAATTTAACAGGAAATAGAAAAACGCCTGTGGAAATTTTTCTTTCCGCAGGCGCTGTTGATTTTTATGTTATCAATCAAAGTGTGCTAAGCACAGCATCAGTTTATTTTATCATTTCAAGAAAAGCTTCATGGACTTTTCCATTTGTGGCAACTATATCCCAAATTTTTGTGGGGTCGGCTTCTTCACCCTGCCAGCCGGTAACTTTTCCGCCGGCCTCTTCAAGAACAAGCTTTCCGGCGGCATAATCCCAGGGTTTTAAGTGACGCTCAAAGTATATATCAAAACGTCCCGCTGCAACATAGCAGTGGTCAAGAGCCGCTGAGCCTGTACGTCTTATATCCTCACAGGTCAGGAACACTTTCTGGAAAAGTCTGAAATTGCCCTCAGCCTCATCCTTATAGTAAGGAGATGTTCCCACAGATACAAGGCAGCGGTTTAATTTATCTGTACCTGTGCAGTGAATGGGTGTCTCACCTAAAAATGCTCCTTTGCCTTTCTCAGCACGGAAAAGTTCCCCTGTAAACGGATTATAAACTGCTCCGAAAATAACCTCTTTGCCGTCATAATAGGCAAGAGATAGGGCGCTCATATTGCAGCCGTGTATCAAATTAGTTGTACCGTCAATGGGGTCGATAATCCAGATAGGTGTTCCGCCTTTATAGTCATTATCCTTTTCCTCTGCAAGAAATCCGGCCTCAGGATAAGCCTCTGAAAGCTTTTCCATAAGAAAGGACTGCACTTTGAAATCCGTCTGAGTTACATAGTCCGCCTCGCCTTTAACTGTGATGTTATGTGCAGACTCTTTATCCATAATTATATTTTTTGTTTCCAATACAATTTCCAATGCTTTTTTAAAATCCATAGTTTTACTTTCCGTCCTTTAAAAGGCAAGTCTCGCCTTTCGGTAAATTTTCCCTTATTAAAGCCGCCGCATAAAATATGCGGCGGCTCCTTTTAGAGATTGATTATATTTTATTCCTTTTGCCCTTTGCGGTCAATACCAAAGCTGCACAGGCAGAAAAAAGACAGTGAGTGACATCGAAATAAAAAATCCGGTATTCAAGAATACCGGACATGGTCGAGGCGACAGGACTTGAACCTGCGGCATCTTGGTCCCAAACCAAGCACTCTACCAAACTGAGCTACGCCTCGTTATTTCTTATTTAATTTTTTCGAGCCGCAGGTTCTTGATTTTTGCCTTACGCCAAAAATCTCTCGGACTAAAAACAGTCCACAGGACTGTTTTATTTACGTCCTCGTCCCAAGTCTGCTCCTTGCGGAGTGCGGCATCTTGGTCCCAAACCAAGCACTCTACCAAACTGAGCTACGCCTCGTTAAATATTATTTTGTTTATCTAGGATAAACTGACTGAGTAAGTATATCATATTCCATATGAAAAAACAAGATTTTAAAGGAATATTTTTTCCTATACGAATGAAATGCAGTTTTATCTATTCCCCATGTAACTTCTCCAAACATCAAAAGCGGCGGAAAATCCGCCGCCTTGATTTGGTTATTCAATTTCCGGAAGTACATGGGTATTGAAATAATCCTCTACCCCTTTTGGGCTTACGCCGCATATCTTTTTGCCGTTGACTCTTGTGCAAACTGCACCTTCGCACTGACCCATACAGAACACTGCTTTAAGCTCTACCTTTTCTTCAAGATTTTTTTCAGTAATGATGTTCTGCAATCCGGTTATAATGTCGTGGGAGCCGCCGAGATGACAGGCGCTGCCTATACAAACCTGAACCGTTACCAAAATATGCACCCGCTTTCCGTTTAATTATGCATTTATTAAGTAAAATCAAGAACGCTTATTGCGCTTTGCATGGTCTTTTCAAGAGCAAGCTTTCCGTAATTGTCAACCTCAAGCTTATTCTTCGGACCGTGAGTAAGGCAAGCTGCACCGCCGATGCATCCGTTTTCGCATGCCATACCCTCAATAAAGTTTTCCTGAAGCACATTCTTGGAAGCTTTAAGAAGCGCTGTTCTGCACTCTGTAATACCGTTGCAGGAAATGGGCTTGTACTTAAAGTCAAGATCAAAAAGTCCCTGCTCTTTAAGAGCCTGTTCAACGGCAACTGCAAGTCCGCCGCTTCTTGCAAATACTCTTCCGAAATAGGAAGCGTTATCAAGGCATTCGCCTTCAAGGGAAGAAATCTCTATATTCTTTGCGTCAAACAAAGCCTGAAGCTCTTCAAAAGTGAGAACATAGTCAACATAAGGCTTAACTGTATCAAGCTTTATCTCAGCCTTTTTAGCAATACAGGGACCTACAAATACCACCTTGCAGTCAGGCTCAATTCTCTTAAGATAGCTTGCTATCTGAGCCATAGGTGAAAGGTTATGTGAAATATGCTTTACCATTGTGGGGAAGAACTTATGAATATAACTTACAAAAGCAGGACAGCATGAGCTTGTAAGGAATCCCTTTTCATAAAGCTCACTTGCCTCTTTATAAGCTACCATATCTGCGCCGAGAGCTGCTTCAACTACGCTGTGGAAGCCGAGACATTTAAGTCCCTCTACAACCTGCTCAACCTTTGCATAGACAAACTGGCTTACAATTGAAGGAGCAACAACTGCGTAGACCTTATATTTTTCATTATTCTCAGAAGCCTTTATTGTACGGATAACCTCAAGAATAGAGGATTTATCGGCAATAGCTCCGAAGGGGCACTTATAAACACAGGCTCCGCAGGAAATGCACTTTTCGTTATCGATGACAGCTTTTTTATCCTCATCCATTGAAATGGCATTTACCTTACATGCGTTCATGCAGGGACGGACAGATTTTGTAATGGCATTATAGGGACAAGCCTCAATACATCTTCCGCACTCAATGCACTTACTCTGATCAATATGTGAACGGTGATTTACAATGCTAATAGCACCTCTGGGACAAACGTCAACACAGCGGTGAGCGATACATCCACGACAGGAAGCAGTAACCTGGATTCCGTCAACGGGACATTCGTCACAGGCTATATCGAGAATTTCAACAACGTTGGGATTTGACTTATCTCCGCCCATTGCAAGCCTTACACGCTCGCCGATAATAGCACGCTCTTTATAAATGCAGCAGCGCAGTGAGGGCTTGGGTCCCGGCATAATTGTCTTTGGTATGTTTACTATATTCTCTTCGAGGGTGCCGTCAAATTCAAGAGAAGCAACCTCTTTGAGCACCTTGTATTTAAGCTTTTGCACATAGGTGTCAAATAATCTCTCCATAAAATTCTCCTCTCAATTATCTACAGCCTTTATTTTAAATCATTTAGTTTTTATTTTCAATCAATAATATTTGGTTTCCACTCTTTTACCAAAACTTTCAAGAAGACTTTTAAGTTTTTCTATCTGCTTGAGCTTTATACTTAGATCCTGGGGCAAATCCGGATTCTGATGAGCCGGATTTATAGCAGTACCGATAAAGAGCTTAAGCCTTGTGCAGTCTTCAAGAAGCAGTTTTGCCATCATCGCCGCTCCGTTTTCTTCATCGAGAGTGTTGAAAAATTCTGAATCAGACCCGCTCTCCTTATACTGCCTTAAAATCTCAAGAGTTCTGCTTAAAGTAAGCACGCCCTCAGTACAGAGGTCAATGCCGTCGATGAAACCTATGGGAGGGACACGGGGATCGGTATATTTAAGGGATGTCTTAATGGGCTTTCCTATAACCCTCGAAACTATATTGGCGCTGGTTCCTCCGCAGATAGTATGCTTTCCCTCGCTGGACATATAGTCCGCTACCATTTTTTCGTCATCCTCTTTATTTTTCGGAGGGCCTGCAAACATATTGACTACCTTTTCGTTTACAACTCCCACCACCAAAACCGTTGAATCGTCTCCCGGTCTGCCGTGATAAAGATCGTTTACAGTATCAGAAAGAGCCGCAGTAAGTCTGGGTACAGACATATCGAGGGCAACCGCATTTTTAAGCCATGCTGCCACATGTTCCCACGTCCAGCCGAAATTAAGGGACTCTCCGACTCCCGCATATATTACTCCGTCGCTGACAAGTGTAAGTATATCCCCGGCCTGAGCCTGAAACCTTGTTTCATATACTCCTCTGCCGGAATACTCGTTATATTCGCACTTGAACTGACAGAGTTCTCCATCACGAATATAAAAGCAGAAGGGATTATCAAACTCTGCAAGATATCCCTCACCTGTATCGGAAATTTCAAGAACACTGAAAGTTGAATAAGCAAGCTTTCTTACACTGCAAACAGGCAGGGTATTGGCAACCGTCGCCACTGCATCGGCAACTGTTGCGCCCTCTTTGAGCATAGTTGAAATTATGGTACTGGTAAGAGTTGCAAGTATATTTGCCTTAACGCCGCTACCAAGTCCGTCTGCAAGAACGGCAATTGTAGAGTTCGGTGTGCGGACTATGGAAACCTTATCGCCGCACAGCTCCTCCCCCTTTTTAAAAAGGCTTTTATAGGCGGTTTCTATATGAAATCTGCTCATTTGGCGTCACCGCCGTTTTCGATCATATCTTTAAGTTTGGTCAAGGTAACCTTTGTTTCAGCGGTTGTTTCACCTAAAAGACTTGCTATCTCCTGAGCAACGGTCATCTGCTTTTCGATAACTTTCTGAGCCATTTCAACAGAACTCATCTTCATCTGATAGCTTGCCTTTTGCCTCTCCTCTTCTTCGGTTATATCCTTGAATATACCCATTATATAGTTGCCGTCGTCGGTCTTTATAATGCTTTGGAGAACTGTTGCTCCGTACTCAGTAAGCTCCGACTTTTTATCTATTATATTTTCTCCCGTATCAAGTACATAAAGGAAATCCGCCGGGTCTATAAGCTCATAAATTCCCTTTTGCAGAGCCTGCATACGTGTGATTCCGAAAAGCTTTTCAGCAGCCCTGTTAAATTCGATGATATTAAGCTCTTCATCAACTATAACCGTTATATTGGGAGTTTCGGCAAGGACATAGTTTGAAAGAGACTCAGCACGCTGGCGCATAAATGGCAGACACATATTTATATCTGCTTTTCCCTGGAAAACAGCAATCGCCTTTTCACGACATGAGGGATAACCGCAGGAACCACAGTTAAGCTCCTGTTCGGGAGTTTCTTTGCCGATTTTTCTGAGTATCTCCCTTATCTCCCTTTCCGTAGGCATCAGCTTTTTATCCTCTTCACCGGCAAAGGTTTTTGATATTTCAAGGGGTGAATCGAGCACAGGAAAGCTGTCTCCTGTTCTTGCAACGTATTTTGAAAGTTCAACTCTGCCGAGGAACTTACTGCGGCGGGTTTCACTGGCCACAGGACCGTTTATGCATCCGCCCTCACAGGCATTGACTTCCGCAAAACATCCTTTAAGCTCCCCTGCAATCATTGCTTCAAAAAGTTCCTTGCAGGCGTCGATATTATCAACGCCTATCATGCTGTAGGGGATATTACTTTCTATCTTTTTGATGCTCTTTATTATTCCGCCGGGTATGGGATAAAGACGGTTAATTTCAGAGTTATCCTGTATAAATGGCTCCGGCTCGCACTCTGAGATTTTTATATCCTCCTGAGAAGCCCACAGATCAAGATCAATAAAATTAAGTACGGCGTCGATTTCTTTGCAGTGCCTTAAATCCTCTGACTCCGCCTTTTTAGCTATACAGGGTCCCACAAAAACCACTTTGCATCTATCACCGAAAGCTTTTTTAAGAAGTCTTCCGTGAGCTATCATGGGACTTACAACAGGTGCAAGATATTTTACAACACCGGGATAATATTTTTCCGCAAGGGCATTAATTGTAGGGCAGCAGGTGGTAATTATATTTTCCATTTCGCCCTCTTTTGCAAGACGGTGATATTCGGCGGTTACATAGGCGGCTCCGTCAGTAGTCTGAGCAACACCTTTGACTCCAAGCTTTTTCAATGCGCCCACAATGCGCTGCGGGTCATCAAGGTCAAACATAGTGTAATAAGACGGTGCAAGGGACACATATACATCTTCGCCGTGGCGGATGAATTCCCTTACCTTTTCAAGGTCAGAGGAAAGAGTTTTGGCATTTTGCGGACAGGCATGAAGACAGGTTCCGCAAAGAATACACTCGTCGGAAATGATATGCGCCTGCTCATCGGAAATCCTGATTGATTTGACAGGACAGACTTTAATACATTTATAGCAGTTTTTGCAGTTAGCCTTTTTAAGACCTATTATGTTCATCCCTTAATCGCCCCCAGTACATGACTGTTAAAAAATTCTTCCGTATCGTCAGGTGAAAGGGAGTAAAGCTCTCCGTCTACGGTAACACATACGCCTTTCTGGCACTGACCCATACAGAAAGATCCTTTGAGCTCCACTTTATCCTGAAGGGAATTTTCACTGACAAGCTTTTCAAGCTTTCCTATAATCTCACGGGAACCTCTCAGATGACAGGAGGAACCTATGCATAT
The DNA here is from genome assembly GCA_958366985.1 of uncultured Oscillospiraceae bacterium. Lineage (GTDB taxonomy): Bacteria > Bacillota > Clostridia > Oscillospirales > Acutalibacteraceae > UMGS263. The sequence continues at coordinate 90,534 of CATXDC010000002.1, read as the reverse complement.
TGTTATCTCCATTTTAACCGTCTCTTTTCCGCCCTGGGGCTCTTCGTTACTTTTTTAACTATTAAAATAAGTATACTATAAGGGAAGTTTCCATTTCAATGGTAATTTAGCTTAAACTTTTGGTCGTAAGCTTATGCAACTGACACTTAACAGGCTTTAAAGATAAAAGAAAAGCCGCACTACAGTGCGGCTTTCATATCTACATTTTGATTTTAAACTCTTTCTATTATACAAAATCCGAAGCATTGGCGGCAATTACTGTTCTGTTTTCTCTGGATTTGGGGATAAGTCCTATCCAGCTCTTTCCTGTATTAAGCACAAGCTCATTTCCGTCCTCAGAATAAAGCTTAAGGGGTGCATACGCATCACTGCCCTTTTCCCAGCGTATGGTTTCATACTTTCCGCCGCTTACATAAATTCCGCTGCCTGAAGTAAGATCCATATCAACATGTCCGTCACTGTCACCTACGGGTACAACAGGTGTATAAAGTATAATGACGTTCTTAACTGTCATTTCTTCTCCGCCGTCCTGAGTCATGGGTGTTTCTCCCATATAATTCGTGTAAAGACCGGTTTTGGAATCATACTTAAAGGTATGTATATAATAGTTTGAAAAAGATGCTGTCACCTGAAGGCAATCGCCTCCGTTAAGAGTTCTGTCACCGTCCTTTGAAAACTCAAAGGGATTTGCAGCCCTTGATTTTATATCTGTTCTAAAGCCTTTATCATCAATAAGTTTTCTTATCTCAGATCCGACCATATAGCCCCTGTGTTCAATTGCAACATTTCTTGTATTATCTCTGTGAGCATAAGCGTCGCCCAGATATATACCGTCAAGATGATCATATCCGCTGCTTGACAGAGCATTATATGCCAAATTGCTTCCGCCCCAGTGTACAAAAATAGCGTCAAGTCCCTGTGCAACTTCCAAAAAGTCGTGGCGTGCACTTCTTAAAGAACCTACTTTTTCCGGTATATCTTTAGCATCGGCATAAACCCACATCATTCTGGTTGCGCTGCCCTCTACAAGACCCTCCACTACTATATCAGGAGTGCACAGTCCCCACTGAGGTCTTGCAGCAGGCGCATTGTTTATCATAATCGCAACGGGTCTTTTGCCTACCGCAGAAGAAGAAAATCCCTCTTCGCCGGTAAGCGGATTATAAATGCCATTGCCCTCACTCTGATCTGACGGCGTATCACCTGTAACCGTGTTTATATTGTTGTCATCAGGTGTTCTGCCAAGTATAAACAATATGCTTGCTATAAGACAAATAACAAATACCGCTGCGGCAATTACTGCAACAACTTTTCTGTCATTGTTCTTTCTCTTTCTTGAAGTATTCGCCATAAAAATTACTCCTCCCCATAAGAAAGCATAATTCAGTATATACATATTATACTACCTGACAGCTCATTTGCAAAGTTAATAATTATAACCGTTTTCATTGACAAAACAGGGGCTATGATGTAAAATTATTAAGCTATCCATACTGAGCTATAATTTAAAATTGAATTAAACTATCCACTTGAGTTGAAAAAATTACGCCCCCTTAGTTAAATGGATATAATGAACCCCTCCTAAGGGTTAGTTATCAGTTCGATTCTGGTAGGGGGTGCCAATGAGAAAAACGGACAGGTTTTACTGTCCGTTTTTCTGTTAAATGGATATAAGAACCTTTGGGAACGCACAGCGTCCCCAAAGAACCTTGTTACTCGCTTTGCTCGTAATAATGAACCCCTCCTAAGGGTTAGTTATAGGTTCGATTCTGGTAAATGGGTGCCATAAAGCCACAGACTTTTCTTTGAGAAAAGTCTGTGGCTTTTGTTTTTATGCTTTAAGCTTTTACAGATTTTCTTCAACAAAATGCTTTTCGTAGGTATTCCAGTACTTTTTATAAACTCTGTCTTTATTGCCGTCCAGATTAAGCTGATACATTCTGAAAATAACCAACATATTTTTGGGCTGTACTCGTTCTTCATAAGAGTACTGGTATTTCATACCGATTTTTTTCATAACTCCGCCACTATGAGGGTTGTTAACATCATGGGTTGCCGTAATATATGGTATTCCGTCTTTTTTTACCTGCTCTGCAACTGCTTTGGCAGCCTCACTCACAATACCCTGATGCCAAAACTCTTTACGCAGTCCATACCCTAAATCATAGCTTTCACTGATATCGACCTTTATGTAGCCAATTGGATAATTATCACTTTTAAGACATATAGCATAGGCGTAAGCCTGTGGCTCAGCATATTTTGCCACATATCTTTCTTCATAAAACCTTTTGGTTTCTTCAAGATTCTTCATAGGATACCATGGCAAAAACTTGTTGACTTCCTCATCTTTTAGAATGAGGAAAAGTGCATCCAAATCATCTTCCGTAAATTTTCTCATTATCAGTCTTTCCGTTTCAAGTTTAGGAGTATTCATCTCTTCCTCCGTAATATTATTTTGCGCATATTTTTAATAACCTCTTACTTATCTGCCTCTTTCAGGTCAATATAAGCATATTATATCATCTGATAATATTAACACAATATATCTATTGATGTTTCATCCGGTTTTGTTTTAATGTCCTATCTTTATTAAAGCTGCATCAATAAATTCAATCATATCTTTTGTTTGCATAAAGTTAATAAAAAATACGCAATTTTATATTGATTTTAGTTAGAAAACTCCATATAATAGGTTTGATAAAAAATAAACAATAAGGAGATTTTTACTATGGCAAATATTATTGCAAGTCCAACCCGCTACATTCAGGGCAAAGGTGAACTTAAAAACCTTTGCAAACACGCTGAGCTGCTCGGCAGCAAACTTTTTATCCTCACAAGTAAATCAGGCCGCAGCCGTGTTGAACCGGCAATCGCTGAGGGAATGAAAGAGACATCATGCACAGCACATTATGAGGTTTTCAACGGCGAGTGCTGCGACAGTGAGATAAACCGCCTTAAAGAAATTTATCTCTCCTCAGGCTGTGACCTTATTGTAGGTATCGGCGGCGGTAAAATCCACGATACATCAAAAGCAATTGGCTACTACACCAAGACTCCCGTAGTCATAGTTCCCACAATTGCTTCAACGGATGCTCCTTGCTCCGCTCTTTCTGTTATATATTCTGACGACGGCGTTTTCGACCGTTATCTGTTCCTTCCTTCAAGCCCCAACATGGTTCTTGTCGATACAGATGTTGTAAGCAAGGCTCCTCTTCGTCTGCTTGTTTCAGGTATGGGTGACGCTCTTGCCACATATTTTGAAGCCAGAGCTTGTCAGCGTTCAAATGCCACAAACTGCGTAGGCGGAAAGACAACCCTTGCCGCTATGGCTCTTGCCCGCCTTTGCTACGATACACTTATTGCAGACGGTGTAAAAGCTGCACTTGCAGTTGAAAATAACGTTTGCACAAAGGCTGTTGAAAACATTATCGAAGCCAACACTTATCTTTCAGGCATCGGCTTTGAAAGCGGCGGACTTGCCGGAGCTCATGCAATACACAACGGCCTCACAGCCCTTGAAGAAACTCATTCACTCTATCACGGTGAAAAAGTTGCTTTCGGTACACTGGTACAGCTTGTTCTGGAAAACGCTCCCGACGAGGAAATAGACGAAGTTGTAAACTTCTGCATGGATGTAGGTCTTCCCACAACTCTTGCAGATCTGGGTGTTAAGGAGCCTGACGAGAAACGCCTCATGGAAGTTGCAACTCTTGCAGCAGCTCCCGGCGATACTCTCGGAAATATGCCTTTTGACGTAACTCCCGAAACAGTTTATGCTGCAATACTTGCCGCAGATGCAATAGGAACCTATTATAAAGGCTGATTTTAAATATCCGGTCTATTTAAAAGAGCTCCGGATTATTCCGGAGCTCTTTAGATTTATAGAGTTATTTCTTAATTGTCTGCAAATACTGATTTGCAATATCCTTTATTCCGTCATCAATTGGGGCAAATTTAAGCAGAGTTTTTACCTTGAATGGCTTTATAAGAGACAAGGCGAATTTTGGAACTTTTTTCATAATGTCCACCGTTCCCAAAAGCGAAAGGACATCAGGACTTTTAAGAAGATCTCCCACCTTATCGTTAATGGAGAAATATCCCTCTCTAATTTCGCCAGTATCGCTGCCGAACCAGTTTTTAACCATGGAATGGGCATCTCCCGGAAGACGATATTCAGGAGCATCCTCTTCGGCTCCGATTATAGTTATGGAATGAGTGCAGTCTCCAGCTTTTGCAGTTACAGTGTTTTCTCCCTCTTTAATAACAGCTTTGTCAAAATAGGCAACTCTGTCACAGGGGAAAGTAAACTCTTCACCGTTTACAGTGAGTGTCACCTCAGGAAGATTTGAATAAACCGGAATTATTGTCTCACCGCACTTACGCTGGACATATCTCTCTCCGCCAATATGAACAAAGGGTTCATCTGACCAAAAGGCTTTATATGCATAAAAACTGTCCTTTTTAATTTTGCGGTCGAAGGTTACAAGGCCCTTATTGTTTCTGCCCTTGACTCCGCCCTCATTGCGGTTTGCGGCACCGAAGTCAAACATATTCCAAACATAGCTGCCCCAAAGCCACTGACGCTCTTCAATAGATCTTGCATAATGTTCATGGAGTCTTGCCTGATAGGTTTCACTGTAATCTCCCTGAACTCCGCCGTCCGGTGACTGATATTTTACAATGCCCTCTGCTCCGTATTCGGAAAGACAAAGCTTCACATTTGGATTATCAGCGTGGAATTTATCGAACCATTTGTCAATTGCGTTGAAAGTCTGGAGATACCAGCCGAAATAAATATTGTATCCCTGTATATCCGTTATTTTATTAAGCTCGGAATTGGGATCGCACATCATTACCTGTGCGCTGGTTGTAGGACGGTATGGATCAAGGCTGTGGGCAAGGTCGTTCATATCATTGAGAAATTTGACAAGCTGCTTTGATTTTCCGCCCATGGAAATCTCGTTCTGTATTCCCCAGCAGAAAATACAGGGATGATTTCTGTTCTGTGAAATAAGCTCACGAAGCTGTGATTTTGAGTTTTCAATTTTCTTTTCCGAAAACCTTGATATTACGGGAACCTCAGCCCATACAAGGAATCCCATTTCATCACAGGTATCATAAAAAATCTGGTCATGCTGATAGTGTGCAAGTCTTATGGAGTTAGCACCGATATCCTTTATTATCTCAAGATCTTCAATATGCTCCTTTGCTGTGAGAGCATTGCCCATATGGTAGCGATCCTGATGCCTCGAAACGCCTTTAAGCTTAATATGCTCTCCGTTAAGGAAACAGCCTTTCTCGATGTCAAACTCAACTGTTCTGAAACCTATTCTTGTTTCGGCGCAGTCTATTGCCTCTCCGTCTTTAAGAATAGTTCCCTTCAATGTGTAGAGATAGGGATTTTTCATGCCGTTCCACAAAATAGGATTCTGAGCTTTTATTACGGCATTGGGGTTTTCACCTGATGCTTCCGCCTGTGCAACAGCTTCTCCCTCTTTTGAATAAAGTGTATATCTGACAGTCTTACCTGCTGTATCACCTTTTACGAAACCTGTTATTTTTACTTCCCATCCATCATTTGTCTTTACAGGATCGGCAAAAATTCCGCAAAGTCCATCTGTAAGGCTGAAATAACAGTCAGGCAAATCAGTGATTATCTTAACGGGTCTGTATATTCCGCCGTAAAAAGTAAAGTCAGCCATACTGGGATACACATCATCAAAATCGCTGTTGTCTACAGTGATTTTGATTTTATCCTCTCCGCCTGTCAGATATTTTGTAATGTCATATCTGAAAAGAGAATATCCTCCCCTATGGGCTCCTACTGCTTCTCCGTTTACATATACTGCTGAAACTGAATTTGCAGCGCCAACTTCTATATAGGTTTTGCCCGATACTCCGGAAAGGGTCTTTTCATAGGCACACTCTCCACGGTAGTAATCAGCGCCCTCCTGTCCGTCAACGGCATTCCAGCAATGAGGTATATTAACTGTTTCGCTTTTTCCCTCTTTGGTAAACTTCCATTCTTCATTGAAATCTATAACTTTTCTCATTTTCTGCCTCCTAAATATTCACTTCATACTGTTTTATTATATCACATCAAACATTATGCATCTTTAGCTGTCTGCGCATGAATCTCTTTAAGACGTGTACTCATATCCAAAGTCTCTTTCTTGCCGAGATTATAAATAAACATAAGGGCGACAAACATAAGCACTGCTCCCACAAGGGGGATAAGTATTGACAATCTGATAACTCCCAGAGCTGTTGCATCCGTTGTGGCGATTATATTTTCAGTATCAAAACCGATTGCAGCAAGAAGTATGGAGGTAAGTCCCTGACATACTGCCTGACCTATCTTTCTTACAAAGGAATAGATTGCATAAACTGTTCCCTCTTCACGTCTGCCTGTCTGAAGCTCCTGATAGTCAACGGCATCTGCTACAAAAGACCACGTTGTAAGAGTGAAGAGTCCTGTAAATGCATTTGCCAAACCTACAAGTGCCACATACATCCATCCTCCTGCCGTTGTGCGGGGGAATTCTATAAACAGCATTATTAAGAGAATCACAACTGAGCCGATAATCGGTAAAGTGCACATCTCTTTTTTGCCGAACTTCTTTGTAAGGGTCGAAATAAAGGGAATGAAAATCATCATGGGAGCAAACATCAAAACGTTTGCAACCATCATCATATCGGTATTCTTAAAGTATACCTGGAATACGTACTGGACAGTAACCTGAATGGAGAAAAAGCATGCCAGCTGTGCAAAGGAGGCAATACAGATTCCCATTGCCGGACGGTTCTTTACAAAAGCCTTTATTGCCTTTTTAAACTCATATTTCTCTGTATTCTTAGGTATAACTGTACGTTCGGTAGTAAGTACATATGTAAGCACAAATCCCACTAAACCGATTACACCTGCAACAAGAGCTATCCAGAAAAATCTTTCGGGGATAATGGGTGAAATACCTGTTGCAGCGTCCTTTTCACCATAGATAAGCTTTGGCATGAGAATCATAAAGGGGACTGTTGCAACGCCTGCGCCGATACTTCTGAGTGAAGAAAGGGAAGCACGCTGGGCTATATCATCTGTAAGTACAGCATTAAGAGAACCATAAGGTACATTGGCAGATGTATAGGCAATGGACCACAGACAATACATTACAAGACAGTATGTAAAACGAAGTCCCACAGAAAGTCCTCTTATATCCACAAAGAAAAGCGCCGTTGTAAGAAGTATCGCAAAGGAGCTGTAAAGAATCCACGGCCTGAATTTTCCGTTTTTGCCCGGCTTTCTCTTATCCACAAGAGCGCCGATAATTGGATCATTGCAGGCATCGAAAACCTTTGCCAAAATAACAATGATCGCCCATGCTCCCAAAGAAAGTCCCATTCCCTGAGTGAAATAAATCATTGCATAGCTGCTTATAAGCTGAAAGGACATGTTGCAGCCGAAATCACCTAAGGTATAACCTATTTTGTCTTTTACGCCGAATTTACTGACCTTACCCGTACTTTTACCCATAAACAAAATCCCTCCAATTTAATTTTCCGTTTCTGCTTTTTCCATAAAAGGCTAAAACTTATATGAAAAATATACATAATATTATATTGACAATCAATAAAATTGTCAATAAAGTACAGAGATTTAAAAAGGTGAATATAACGAAATTTAAGCCGTTATTTTGGAGCATAAAACAAAAAACAGGAATATAAAAATTCCTGTTTCCTTAAATTCCTTATATCTTTATGCAGAGGAACCTCATCACTCACCCTGCAATCTTGCATCAAGAAATATAATAAGCTTCAAACTACATTGACTTTATCTCTAAATCGCAGTTTACCTCTTTTGATTTGCTTAAAGCTTTAAAGAAAATCTCAATCAGATCCTCTCCGTCGCTTGTAACAAAATAGTTTGATAAATCTGTTATGTCATCGCTTATGTTATTTCCCCAGGGTGGCTGCTTTGATAAGTCATCTATATCCCATATTACTTTATCCGGTGAAAAATCCTGCAATTCCTTCTTTATTATGTTCAGTTCATCAATTGCTTTGTCCGCATCTGCGCAATCAATTCTTCCCTGGTATAATTTATTCATTATTACAGGAAAACGGCTGCCCCATTTTTGATTCTCCAAACGATACGCAACCGTAGAGAAAAAGGAATGTAAAAAATTCCCGCTTCCTATTTGATACCAATAAAAATTAACTGCAAAACCAACCATAGCTCATTCCTCCCAAATTTGTTTGAATTTAAAACCGTAAAGATTAGTTTTATAATGCAAGCAGATCAAAACTTGAAAATTGTATTTTCAAATTTATATTTCGGCTTTTTACATAAGTTCTTTTAAATCTTTAACCTGTATGTAATTATTGTTTTGCTTTTTATATAATTTTTCATCACGTGTTATATAAAAAGCAAAGTCATTCTGGTTTAATGTATCTTTTAATATTTTCACCGCCTCTTTAACATTTTCAAGTGTAGTTTTACTATCAAACTTTTTAATTCTATATAGAAAGTTAAATGCTCCTTCTCTGTCACAAATCTCTATGGAAAATACCCCTCGGTCATTTTCAAAAATTATAGTATATTCCAAAGGAATATACTTATATTTAATTTTGAAAAATCCCATGTGTTCAAAGGCAATCTGTTTTTCAGCCATGAGCATGTCCTTACCAAAAGCATCAGTAAAAACACCAATAACTTTATCCACGAAAATCAATTTTGCATTTTTATCTGATGGCATATCAAACATCCCTCCTTATGTCGGAAATTGATGTTAAAAATGTACCACGAACGACTGAAAAATTATGCACTGCCAGACTTTTAAACACTTTGATACATTTACTCAATTAATTTTCATTGGTAATCATTTTTTAAATCGTCAAAACATTATTTGCAAACCCGGTAACGAACATCTAACGAGCGATATCCATAATCAGAACAATCCGGCACTCCTTCAGAATTCTTCATATAATCTTCTTGTCCTCTGAACCTCCCATCATTTTATTTACCATTTCTAATCTCCTTAGGTACAATTGTTTTACCTTGAAGGCCCTACACAGAACAAATGATGCGTTGCCCTTTCCATGTGATCTTAACGTTATCTTCGGAATTCAATTTCGGAGATAAAATCTTCTCTAAATTATGTTTCACTGGGCAAATTAAATTTTATTATGCGCAAATAGAAGGAAAAACATTCGAGTTTCTGCCACACTGTCTTTTTGTTGGGTCTTTACTATGTAAACAAATCATAAAAGGTTACGAGTCTTCAAAACCATTTCAGCATTAAACCTGATAATTCCTAATTTTTTATTTTCTGCTATTTCTTTTAAACGATTTATTACCACATCGGTCTCAAAATTCTTATCTATTGCAACACCTGAAATCCAAATAACAACATTGGGATGTTCAGAGTTTATTAACTCATTAACAAGTGATTTGTAATTTTCAAAATCTGATGACATTATTTTATTGTATTTGGCCAGCTTATCACTGGCCCTGTTTCCGGTTCTGTACTTTCCGGAGTATGTAGCCTGCATTTGTATTTCTGCCGCTTCATAATAATTTGATTTCATATTTCCTTTCATAGTTTTCACCTGTTCCAGTGAGCATTTTCTTATTTTGTCAGAAATTCAGACTCCGTATTTACGCATCATTTCAACCAATTCCTTACGATAAGAAAATAATTCTGCAAGGTCAAGGGGAGACTTGCCCCAAGCATTTTTAACGTTTACCAAAACCTTGGGTTGAGAAAACCAAAGCTCATATAAAGGCTTTAATTCATCATCGGTATAATGCATCATAACTAAATACTGTAATGCTAACCTATTTCTTCGATCGACTATATTGATATCAACACCTTTTTCAATCAGTCTTTTACACAATTAAATTGTCTTGGGCAAATCGTGATTTGTTCTGGATAGCAATATATGCAATAAAGTATTATTTTCATCATCTACACCGGTGACCTGTGCACCTTCATTTAACAAAAAATTAGTAATAGTATATCTGGAATCCAAATCAGAATTAGAAATCGAATAAAATAATAACGATTTACCATCAAATAATGTGTTAACATCTTTTGGTGAATACGAAGCAAAAAATTCTCTTGTTCCCTTTAATTGCGCTATTAAATCTATTGTCATCATTTATCACCTCTTCATATATATTATTTTGATTATTACTCGGCATCGGTGTTCTAAAATTTATTGTTTCTTATAAAAGCCAAAACCCGCCACTGATTGCTTTCAAAAGGATTGCTCAAATCAGAGTATTTATTAAATCAAGCGGGAATTTCCATATGATTTGTGCAATTTTAAAGCAGCTTTCATCTTACGCTCAATAAAAACAAAGTAAAATACTATATTATCATAATGTATTTTTAAAATTTATACAATAGTTTTTATAAAATTAACGCTAATAACTGTATATTTTTATATAATTACACAATAAAATTAGCAAAACAAAAAGGACAGGAATATAAAATTCCTGTCCTCTTAATTTCTTCAAAATAAGTTTTTTCAGACTTATTCTTTATCCTTATTAACTTCAATTTTTCCGTAACGGAAAGCTCCTTCAACATCGCTTCTGGGAGCTCTATCTGCTGCCGGTGCCTGAGGCTGTGACTGACGACGCTCGCCGCCTCTTCTTGAACCGCCTCTGCGGTCATATCCGCCTCTGCCTCTTGAGCCGTATCCTCTGCCGTTTGAGCCGCCTGTGGGCTTGACTCCTTCAGCAAGAGCAATTACAACTCTTCGGTCGCTGTCGCTTCCTATTGAGTGTGAAACAACACCCTCAACCTCCTGAACAGCAGTATGTATAATTCTGCGCTCATAAGGATTCATGGGCTCAAGAACAACATTTCTGCCGTTTTTGAGAACTCTTGCAGCATTTCTCTTTGCAAGAGAGCGGAGAGTCTCTTCTCTCTTCTGACGATAGTTTCCGACATTGATTGAAACTCTTGTATATTCTCCCTCATTGCGGTTTGCAACAAGACTTACAAGGTACTGGATTGCATCGAGGGTTTCGCCTCTTCTGCCGATAATCACGCCGTAATTATCGCCGCAATCAATATCAAAAACTATGCCGCCGTTTGCCTTTTTAGTGACAATTTTGGCATCACTGACACCAAGACCTGAAAGAATATCGAGAAGATATTCTGTTGTTTTGGTATCTTTAAATTCAATAATCTCTTCCTGAGGTTCTGATTTTTCAGCAGTTTCTTTTTCTTCTGCCTTTTCCGCAGCCTTTACTGTTTCTTTAACAGCAGGCTCCGCAGCTTCAGCTTTGGGCTTATCGGCAACAGGTGCATCGGGAAGCTCATAGTAAGCTCTGACCTTTGCTTTACCGCCGAAAATGCCTAAAGTCTTTTTGCCTGCAACGGCAAGCACCTCTATTTTAACCTCAACGTTTTCAGGTGCAGCAAGCTGCTCAACAGCAGCCTGACGTGCAGCCTCAAGGGTTGAGCCCTTAGCGATTGCTTCTTTAATCATCGTATATCACCACCTGCATTTATTGGGAATCAGTTTTCTTTTTTCCCCGCAACAAGCTTAAGGTTATTCTCCATTGAACGACGCTCAATGGTTTCCTCAATCATAACCTTTGCAAGTACGTTTTTGGGGCTGTGTGTATGTCCTATGATAAGAGTCTGGAAGAACATAAAGAGGTTGGACATTGTCCAGTAAATACCGATACCGGCAGGGAACTGGAAGGCAATGTAAACAGAAAACAACGGCATACCGAATGACATGCATCCCATAGCAGGGTTCTTTGACATTTCAGGGTTTGTCTTTCTCTGACGCATATAGCTGAGCGCACTGGTCATGAGAGAAGTTACACCGGAAAGTATCGGGATAAGCCAAAGGAGGTTAAACACCTTAAAGTCAGGTGTTGCAGCCATATTTACTCCCAAAAAGGTAAAGTCAAAATTCTGAAGCTTTTCTGCTACATCTGCACCAAGATTGGGAAGAGCATCTATTACCTCATTTGCATGATTGATAACAGAAAGCTCAATAGCACTTGCTGCTCTGCCGGAAGCTTCACCGGTTATCTTCTGCACTGCAGTTGTAAGCATTTCTACAGTCTCTTTGGGAAGGTGAAGAACATAGCTGAGAGGACGATAGATAACTCCGTAAAGACCTATCATTATGGGGAACTGAATTGCAAGTGGCAGACAGCCTGCGCCTAAGGGATTGGCTCCCTCACGCTGATAAAGAGCATTCATTTCCTCATTTATCTTCTGCTGGTTTCCCGCATATCTCTGCTGGATTTTCTTGATTTTAGGCTGAAGGCGAGCCTGCTTAGCCATACCCTTCTGCTGGCTTATTGCAAGAGGTATCATAATAAATCTTGTAAGCACTGTGAAAAGCACAAGGGACCAACCGTAATTTCCTACAATTTCATAGCACCAGGAAAGTATCCAACCAAATGGAGCGTAAAAAATAGACATTTGTTTCCTCCGTATTGTTATTTCTTGGGCGGAACAGGGTCATAGCCTCCCGGACAAAAGGGGTTGCAGCGCAGAATACGCCATGCCGCTAAAGCTCCGCCTTTGAAAAAGCCGAATCTCTCTATGGCTTCATAGGCATAAGCCGAGCAGGTCGGATAAAATCGGCAGCGTGCAGGAAACAGAGGTGAAATCCGCCGCTGATAAAAACGAATCATTTTAAGCGCTGTTTTTTTCATTATTTCATAATCCCTGCTGATTTAAGTTGCTCACTCATAACTGCGTATATATCGTTGGAGTTGGAGTAGGTGGTTTTTGTCCGTGCAACAAAAACTATATCGCAGCCGGTTCCGGAAATGAGCTGTGGTTTGCATTGGGCAAAAGCTGCCCTTATTACTCTTTTCGCACGGTTTCGGTGTACTGCATTGCCTATCTTTTTACCCGCAGTTATTCCTATACGACAAATTCCCGCACGGTTTTTGTTAACATACGTAACCAGTGCAGGATGTTTGTACGACTTGCCACGCCAATAGGCACGGCGAAAATCACTATTCGTGTTTAAAACAACTGTTTTAACTGCTTTAGACAATTCAGACCACCGCTCACGGAGTTCTTCCCTTATGTTCTATTATTTTATATTACCTTATTATATATACAGGCAATACAAAACCTAAACCTTCAGGCTCTCCGAATTAAAATAGGCAAAATCAGTATGTGAGCTGCTTTCTGCCCTTTGCCCTGCGGCGTGAAAGTACCTTGCGTCCGTTTCTGTCGGCCATTCTCTTACGGAATCCGTGCTCCATCTTTCTGTGACGCTTCTTAGGCTGGTAAGTTCTCTTCATCTTTCTGACCTCCTTTTTTGAGGGTGATAAGCAAAAAGGCTTGTCCGCTTTTGTAGATAAAAAGCCGCCTCTTACTGTCATTAATAATACTTAACTGTAAAATACAGTCTTGCAGAGATTCATTATATAACACAGTATGCAATAATGTCAACTAAATTTTGCATATTCAAAGGCCTTAAATAAGGTTTTTTGAATTTTTTCTTTTAAACACGACAATGTTTTTTTGAAAAAAACTTGCATTGCTTTTTGCTTTGTGATATTATAATAACCTGTATGAGAAGCCGAAGGAGGTGTGACACTATGCCAAATATTAAATCTGCTAAAAAGCGTGTTCTCGTTTCTCAGACAAAGGCTGCTAACAACAAGGCAAGAAAGTCTGAGCTCAAAACAGTCATCAAAAAGGCAAATGCAGCTATCGAAGCTAATGCTGCCGATAAGGACGTTGCAGTTAAGGTTGCAGTCAAGAGAATTGACCAGGCTGCTGCAAAGGGTCTTATCCACAAGAAGAACGCTGCACACAAAAAGTCCGCCCTTGTTTGCAAGCTTAACGGTGCAAAGGCGTAAGCGACAAATTAATGCGGAAAGCAAACCTTTTAAGGTTTTAGCTATATGAACAGCCGGAAGGATTTTCCTTCCGGCATTCGTATTTTTACGGGGAATTTTAATTCTAAAATAAACTCCGCACTTTAAATAACTATTCCGCCGTTGACTCCCAGAACCTGTCCAGTTATAAAGCCTGCCTCTTCCCCTGCAAGGAATACCGCTGCGGCGGCTACTTCCTCCGGTTTGCCTATTCTGCAAAGTGGGGTTTCATCGGCAAGGGCTGCCATATCCTCCGGAGTAAAAGCTCTGTTCATATCAGTTTCAATAACCCCCGGAGAAACTGCATTGACGGTTATTCCGCTGGGTCCAACCTCCTTGGCAAGAGCCTTTGTAAGACCTATCACTCCCGCTTTTGCCGCAGAGTAATCCACCTCACAGGAGCCTCCCGTCTCACCCCACATTGAGGTAATATTTATTATCCGTCCCCATTTATTCCTTATCATATATGGCAGAGCACGGCGGCAGCAGTAAAATACACCCTTGAGATTTACTCCTATCATTTGGTCGAAATCTTCATCGGTAATATCTGTAAAAAGCCTTTGTCTGCCTATTCCGGCATTGCAGATAAGTACATCGGCTCCCGAAAACTTTTCCTCGGCAAAGGCAAAAAGCTTTTCCACTTCGTCGCTTTTTGAAACATCAGCTTTAAAGGCATAAACCTCTGCCCCAAGTTTCCTTGCCTCTTTCTCAGTTTCAAAAGCTGCATTTTCATTTTTCTCATAGCAAAATACAACATTATATTCCTTTTGGGCAAAGGACAGAACCATACTTCTGCCTATTCCCCTTGAGCCTCCCGTAATAACGGCCGTCTTTTTCATCTGTTTTCATTCCTCCGAGTCTTTATACGTTTATTTTACACCTAAAACAAAAAGTTTTCCACACTCCTCGGTGCAAGAGGAAGATAATTACTTAAGATATTTAAGAAATTATTAAAAAACTATTGGAAATTTTTCTTTCATCGTATATAATAGTTACGTTACTGAAGAGGGAGTAGCTTGCGGTTTATCCGTAGTATTGATGCGACATTACGGCTCTTCGCCCGCACATACTTTAAAGAGCAAGACTTTTCATTATGCAAGCTGCATGGTGGAGGTCTTTTTTCTTTTGCCAACCCTTTTCCAAAAATTTAAGTAAAGGACGTGATTTTGAAAAAATGGATATTTCCGTACTTTTTTCAAACTTTACCGAAATCCGCTGGCAAATGATAGTCATGTGGGTAATAGGCGCAACTCTTGTTTATCTTGCAATCAAGAAAAACATGGAGCCCTCTCTTCTTCTTCCCATGGGCTTCGGCGCTATTCTCGTTAACCTGCCCCTTTCCGGTGCAGTAACTCAGGGTGCTGAAATAGGACCCGTTGACACACTGTTCAATGCAGGTATTGCAAACGAGCTTTTCCCGCTGCTTCTGTTCATCGGTATCGGTGCAATGATAGACTTCGGTCCCCTGCTGAGTAACCCGAAAATGATGCTCTTCGGTGCAGCCGCCCAGTTCGGTATTTTCTTCACTCTCAGCCTTGCTACACTTGTAGGATTTGAGCTTAAGGATGCCGCTTCAATTGCTATTATCGGTGCTGCTGACGGGCCCACATCTATTTTCGTTGCTAACTACTTCCAGTCAAACTACACAGGCGCAATTATCGTTGCCGCTTACTCTTATATGGCTCTCGTTCCCATTATCCAGCCACCCGTTATCAAGCTGGTTACAACCAAAAAGGAACGACTTATCCGTATGCCTTATAATCCTCAGGGCGTTTCAAAGACCACAAAGATCCTCTTCCCCATTATGATTACAATCATTGCAGGTCTTGTTGCTCCCAAATCAGTCGCCCTTGTCGGCTTCCTGATGTTCGGTAACCTTATCCGTGAGTGCGGTGTTCTCGATAACCTTTCAAAGAGCGCTCAGAACGAACTTGCAAACCTCATCACAATTCTTCTTGGACTTTCAGTTTCCACAAAGATGCAGTATGAGCAGTTCCTCAACGTTCAGACTCTTATGATCATGGCTCTCGGACTTGTTGCTTTCATCTTCGATACTGTCGGCGGAGTTATGTTCGCAAAGATCATAAACCTCTTCACAAAGAACAAGATCAACCCCATGGTCGGTGCTGCCGGTATTTCCGCATTCCCCATGTCATCACGTGTTGTTCATAAAATGGGTCTTGAGGAAGATCCTCAGAACTTCCTGCTTATGCACGCTGCCGGTGCAAATGTTTCCGGTCAGATTGCATCAGTTATCGCAGGCGGTATGATCATCAGCCTTGTTTCTAAGGCTCTCGGAATGTAAGAAAGGAGTCGGATTATGAATTTACTTTCAATTTTTACAGCTTTATCCCTTGCCGCAAACACCGGCTTCAATTTCAATATCAATATTGACGGATTCCTTCAGACTCTTTACATGATGCTCTACGGTATGCTTGGTATCTTTATGGTAATCATCGCCATAATGATAGGAATTAAAGTTCTCTTTAAACTTTTCCCCGTCGATAAGGAAAAGAAAAATAAAGATAACGGCAAGAAGGAATAAATTAAATAAAGCATAAAGCGGTTCTCATTTCTGAGAGCCGCTTTTGTTTTGCCTATAAAACTACGCAAAAATCAATTGTAAGTTTGAATAAAAAAACAGAGAAAAAATTATGTAACAATCGAATTGTAATAGACATCTAAGCCATGATAATATCAGTTACATTGATTAAAAAAATATCGGAGACTAAAAACATGAAAAAGAAAATTATTTTCGGAATAACTGCGGCAGTGCTCATAGCCGCTGTCGGTACAGGATTCTTTGTCCCTATGAATCCAAGCGAATCACCCAATGAGCCGGCTGAAGGAATAAAACCCTTTTCTTCATCCTCTAAAATAGGCTGCAACTATTACAGAATACCTGCAATGATTACAGCAAAGGATGGCACAATAGTCGCTTCCATTGATGCAAGATACGGCGGCACTCACGACTCCCCCAATGACATAGACATAGCCGTAAGCTACAGCACTGATAATGCTCAAACCTGGAGCGAACCCACATTGGCGCTGAGCTTTGACGAATGGCAGCATCAGAAAAACATTTTAAAGCCAACAGGAAGTCTTTTTAACAAAAAGAGCTCATCTGCAATTGATACAAGCCTGCTTCTTGACAATGAAACAGGAAGAATCTTTATGCTTGTAGATGCATTTCCGCCGAAAAGCGGTGCAATATTTTCTGAAACAGGAAACGGCTACACAGAAATTGACGGTGAAAAATATTTGATGCTCCGTAAAAAGGGAGAAAAAGATTATAACTATACCGTCCGTGAAAACGGTATAATTTATAACGAAAAAGGTGAAAAAACCGAATATTCAATTAACAGCAGCTTCGAACTCTTCAAAAACTCAGAGCCCATGACTGTCCGTCAGAAAAAGCTCGGCTACTGGTATTATCTGCCTTACGGGATTCCTACCAATGAAAAAGTGCCGATGAATATCATGTACGGCAATGCACTTTTTCAGCCAATGAAAACATCATACCTTTATCTTATGTATTCAGACGACAACGGCAAAACTTGGAGTGATCCCATTGATCTTAACAAACAGGTAAAGCCTAATGATGCGGGATTTATGGGAGTATGTCCGGGAAGAGGAATACAGATAACCAAAGGCGATAATGCCGGCAGACTTTTGTTCACAGCTTATTTTATCGAACCCGAAACAGGAGCGCAGAAATTCACTGTCATATACAGTGATGACCACGGTGCAACATGGAATATGGGTAACCCCATTGTTCTTGATGAAACAATAGGAGATATGAGCGAAACACAGCTTACCCAGATGCCAGACGGAAGCCTTATGTCCTTTTCACGTTCAACAAAGGGAAATGTAACTTCATCATATAGCTCCGACGGCGGAATAACCTGGGGCAAACCGCAGGTTGAAACGGAGATCCCACTCAGTGAAGGCGGATGCATGGTTTCAGCCATTAATTACAGCGGAAAAATTGACGGAAAAGATGCGGTTCTCCTTTCAGCCCCGGCAGGTAACAGCAGAAAAAACGGTTTTATCTATGTGGGACTTATTGAAGAAACAGGCAACGCTGAAAAGCCTTATACAGTAAACTGGACATATAAAAAGGAAATAACTGCTCCTGAAACCTATTTTGCATATTCATGCCTTACTCAGCTTCCAAACGGTAAAATCGCAATACTCTACGAGGAAGCAAACACCTCTCAGACAATTGATACCGTTGTACTGAAAAGTTATTCCATAGAAGAGCTTTGCAAAACAAAAATTAAATAATATAGTTTAACGAAAATAGCAGGATAAAAGCTATCGCTTTTATCCTGCTGTTTTTCACAATGTTTTTTTTATGTTTAACCTTAAATTAAATAAGTCCGAGCAAATGCTGCATACCGAGGCTGACAAGTGAAATGCTTATCCAGCAGCAGAAGCCCATGAGGATTGGTTTACCGCCTGATTTTACGAGCTTAACAATATTGGTATTAAGACCGATTGCAGACATCGCCATGACTATAAAGAACTTTGAGAGCTCTTTAAAGGGAGAGAAGAATGAGCTGGGTACACCGAAAGATGTACATACGGTTGTAATGACTGAAGCCAGAACAAAGAAGATTATAAACATGGGGAAAACCTTTTTGAGGCTGAAAGTGCTGTTTGCTTCGGTCTGCTCTTTTTTAAGCTTTCTTGTACGCCAGAAAGCAAGTACAAGGGTAATGGGGATAATTGCAAGGGTACGGGTAAGCTTTACTATTGTAGCAGTATCGAGGGTATTTGCACCGGGATGCATACCGTCCCATGCAGTTGCGGCAGCGGTAACGGATGAAGTATCATTTACGGCAGTTCCTGCAAAAAGACCGAATCCCTCATTTGACATTCCAAGAAGAGAACCGAGAGTCGGGAAAATAAGTGCAGCAAGTACATTGAAAAGGAAAATAACGGAAATAGACTGAGCGATTTCCTCATCATTTGCATCGATAACGGGAGCTGTTGCGGCAATTGCTGAACCGCCGCAGATTGAAGATCCCACACCGATAAGAGTTGAAACATTGGCGGGAGTTTTCATTATTTTATAAAGAACAAATGAAACTATCAATGAAGTTGCTATTGTAGAAACAATAATCGGCAGGGACATGGAGCCCACCTTTGCGATTTCGGAAAGATTAAGTCCGAAGCCTAAAAGTATAACCGCATACTGCAAAATTTTCTTTGAAGTAAAGGTTATACCGCCGGCAAAAGCATCCTTCTTTTTGAGGACAAGTGTAATTATCATTCCGGCAATTATTGCAAAAACAGGAGCACCAACAACAGGAAGCAATTTGCCTAAGAACCAGCACGGAACAGAAATTGCCAGGCACAGAAGTATGCCAGGGATTTTTTGTTTGATTTGCATAATAAATACTACTCCTTTATGTAAACAGTCACCGAGGAGTATATCACAAAAACAACGTAATGTGAATAAAAAAGGAAGTATTTTTTATTTTATGTAAAAATGAAACGGAAAAAGGCAGACAACCATGATATATATATGATTTATGACGTTTAAAACCGCTCTGAATTTGTAAATGAAAAACAAATACGGTATAATAAGTCCGCAATTTAAAAGCAGTGAGAGGTAAAAAATGTATATACGAGATTACAAGAGCGGCGACTGCGAAGAAACAGCAAAGCTTTTTTACAACACCGTTCACAAAATAAACATTAAAGATTACACCCCTGAGCAGATTAAAGTCTGGGCTCCCGAAAACCGTGATCTGAAAAAATGGGACGAATCTTTTAAAGACAGAAAGGCAATAGTTGCCGTAGAGGGAAACCAAATAGCTGGCTTTTGTGATATAACAGATTCCGGATATCTCGACCGCCTTTATGTCCACAGTGATTTTCAGGAACAGGGTATCGGAAAGGCTCTTTGCAGTGAAGCGGAAAAACACGCAGTTGCTCACGGAAACAATGAAATTACCGTTTACGCCAGCATAACCGCAAAGCCGTTTTTCGAAAAAATGGGATACAGCGTAATTCGTGAAAATCAGGTAATAAGAGAAAACGTTTCTCTTACAAACTATCTGATGATGAAGAAACTTTAAATCCTTATTGCACTATGGGCTTTATGGAGAGTATAATATTTTTTCACTAAAATAAAAATCCGTTTCAGCGGTAGGAGGGGAAAATGAAACTGCTTAAAAAATTCATAGGTTATTACAAACCTTACAAAAAAATATTCTTCTTTGACCTTTTCTGTGCGGCAGTTATAAGCATGATTGACCTTATTTATCCGCAGATACTCCGTCAAGGAGCCAATACGATTTTCGTTCAGGAAAAATCAGTTATCCTGCGTGTTCTGCCTCTGCTTGCCGCAGGTCTTCTGGTAATGTATATCATTCAGGCTCTTTGCAAATATTACGTAAACTGTCAGGGTCACGTCATGGGCGCAATGATGGAACGTGATATGCGACGTAAGCTTTTTGAACACTATGAAAAGCTTTCCTTTTCATATTACGATAACAACAATTCAGGTCAGATGATGAGCCGTCTTGTATCGGACCTTTTCGATATTTCTGAATTTGCTCACCACGGGCCCGAAAATCTTTTTATTTCACTTATTAAAATTATAGGTTCATTTGTCTTCCTTACGGTTATCAACTGGCGCCTTGCAATTCCTCTTTTTGTGATAGTTATAGTCATGGTGATTTTTTCATCTATACAGAGCAAAAAAATGCACGCCACCTTCCTCGACAACCGAAAGAAAATCGGCGACATAAACGCACGTCTTCAGGATACCCTTTCAGGAATAAGAGTTGTGCAGTCCTTTGCAAACGAGGAAATAGAGAAGAAAAAGTTTGCAGCCAGCAATGAGAATTTCCTTGTCTCCAAAAAGGAAAACTACCGCTGCATGGGCAGCTTTTCAGCATGGAATATTTTCTTCCAGGGTCTTATGTACCTTACAGTACTGGTATTCGGCGGATATCTTATTTCCCAGGACAAAATGGAGCCTGCCGACCTTGCCATGTATGCCCTCTACATCGGAATTTTCGTAAGTCCCATTCAGATACTTGTAGAGCTTACGGAAATGATACAGAAAGGACTTTCCGGTTTCCGCCGTTTCAGCGCAATAATGGAGACAGAACCTGATATTGAAGATGCCGAAAATGCACGAGAGCTTACAAACGTCAAAGGCGACGTAAACTATGACCATGTAACTTTCAGATACAACGACGACGAGCCGGTGCTTTCCGACGTTTCATTCAGTATTCCCGCAGGCAGAAGCATAGCTCTTGTGGGACCCTCCGGCGGCGGAAAAACCACTATCTGTTCTCTTCTTCCGAGATTTTACGAGCTGACAGGCGGTAAAATAACCATAGACGGCGAGGACATAAAGGAATTTACACTCCAGAGCCTTAGAAAAAATATAGGAATAGTTCAGCAGGATGTTTACCTTTTCTGCGGAACTGTACGTGAAAACATAGCTTACGGAAAGCCAGATGCTTCCGATGAAGAGATTATCGAAGCGGCGAAAAACGCCAATATACACGACTTTATCATGAGTCTCCCCGACGGATACGACACCTTTGTAGGAGAGAGAGGTACAAGACTTTCCGGCGGTCAAAAGCAGCGTATTTCCATTGCAAGGGTATTCCTTAAAAATCCGCCCATACTCATTCTTGACGAAGCTACCAGCGCCCTTGACAACGAAAGCGAAAGGCACATACAAAAGAGCCTTGAAGAGCTTTCAAAGAACAGAACCACAATTACAATAGCTCACAGGCTCTCAACTATAAGAGGCGCAGATGAGATTATTGTAATTACAGAAAACGGTATAGCGGAGCGTGGCAGTCACGATGAGCTTATGAAAACAGATGGAATATATGCAAAATACTACCGTATGCAATTTGAGGCAGGCTGAGCCTGCACCCATTTCGCACACCCACTGACATCAAAAAAACAACTATAAGTGCCTGCGAACAGGTTTCATCTTATTTAATCTTTCAAAGGCTGAGCCTGCACCCATTTTGCACACTTAACAACATCAAAAAATAACCATTAGTGCCTGCAAGCAATTTTAAACTGCTTGCAGGCACTTTTTGATAATTATAATTCTGTGTAAAATCTCAAAAAATAAACCTGTGAAAGTTTTTTAAACCTTACCAAATCAGCTTTTGTGATATGTGCCGAAATATGCTGAAAAAATAAAAATCGGTTGAAATATAGATGTAAATAGTTTATAATTTTTCTTGATTTTTATTTTAACTCAAATGCGTAAAATTGACATACATTGACATACTTTAAAAGCGGTCCGCAAGCACACAGGTGTCTGCGGGCGGTGTTTTTGTGTTTCGTTTTACGGCATATTTTAAGGGAGGGGTATTCAGTGACAGCAATAGGATTTGACAATGAAAAGTATATCGAGATGCAGTCGAAGTATATCAGAGAAAGGATTTCACACTTCGGCAACAAGCTTTATCTGGAAATGGGCGGAAAGCTTTTCGATGATTTCCACGCTTCCCGTGTACTTCCGGGATTTCAGCCGGACAGTAAGATAAGAATGCTTCTCCACCTTGCAGATCAAGCTGAGATTGTAGTTGCCATCTGTGCTTCTGACATTGTAAAAAATAAGGTCAGAGGCGACCTTGGCATAACATATGATGACGATGTGCTGCGCCTTATTGATGCATTCCGTGCAGCAGGACTTTATGTGGGCAGCGTAGTGCTTACCCAGTATTCGGGACAGCCTGCGGCTGACAAGTTCAGAAACCGTCTTGCTTCTCTCGGAATAAAAGTATATCTTCACTATCCCATTGAAGGATATCCGGGAAATATTCCGCTCATTGCAAGCGAAGAGGGATTCGGTAAAAACGAATATGTAGAAACCACAAGACCTCTTGTAATAGTCACTGCTCCGGGACCAGGAAGCGGAAAAATGGCAACCTGTCTTTCTCAGCTTTACCACGAATACAAGCGTGGCATAAAGGCAGGATATGCAAAATTTGAAACTTTCCCCGTCTGGAATCTTCCACTCAAACACCCTGTAAACCTCGCTTACGAGGCTGCAACAGCTGACCTTAATGACGTCAATATGATTGACCCCTTCCATCTTGAGGCATATGGCAAAACCACCGTTAACTATAACAGAGACGTTGAGGTTTTCCCCGTCCTCAGCGCTATTCTTTCAAAGATCATGGGCGAGTGTCCATACAAATCTCCCACAGATATGGGTGTAAATATGGCAGGAAACTGCATTATTGATGACGATGCCTGCCGTGAGGCTTCATGCCAGGAGATAATAAGACGTTACTATCAGGCTCTCTGTGATAAGCTTATGGGACGTGTTGATGAGGAAACAGTATATAAAGTTGAACTTCTCATGAGCAAGGCTGAAATAACAGCCGATGACAGAAAGGTAGTTAAAGCTGCTAACGACAGAGCAGAGGAAACAGGAAATCCTGCCGCAGCAATAGAACTTCCTGACGGTACAATAGTAACCGGAAAAACCAGCAATCTTCTGGGTGCTTCCGCAGCTGTTCTCCTTAACGCCCTGAAAAAGATCGGAAAAATAGCTGACGAAAAGCTTCTTATTTCACCTGATATTATTGAGCCTATACAGGAGCTTAAAACCTCAAATCTCGGCAATCACAATCCGAGACTTCACACTGATGAGGTGCTTATTGCACTGTGCATGAGCGCTGTTACCGATGAAACCGCAGCTCTTGCAATGGAACAGCTTCCCAAGCTCAAGAGATGTGAGGCACATTCCTCCGTTATGCTTTCGCAGGTTGATTCCTCCGTTTTCAGAAAGCTCGGACTTAATCTTACATGTGAACCTAAATATCAGACCAAAAAGCTCTACCATAAATAAAATAACAAACTAAAGACCTGCTTTAAAAGCAGGTCTTTTTGCATATATATTTAAAGTGCCTTTTATCAAATAATATTCACCTTATTTTTTCTTTTTAAACATTCATAAATTATATTTCTATATGTGCATATTCATCCTATTTTTTAACATTTATCGACTCTTTTGTGCATATTATATATGTTAATCCATTAAATTTTTTCAAAATATTGGTAAATAGAATGTTGTTAATACTGTATTAAAGTGATAAAATGTTAAATTACAGCGACATAAATAAAAAATAACAAATAAATTAAAAATTCATTAATCGCCGCTGCCTGAAGGGAGTTCTTTATGAACAGCTATGTTTCAAAGGTAATTGAGAAAGTAAAAGAAAAGTATAGTTATGAACCGGAATTTGTTCAGACCGTTGAGGAAGTTCTCACATCTGTTTCACCGGTTGTGGATGCACATCCCGAATATGAAAAAGTCGATTTGCTCGGACGTATGGTTGAGCCTGAGCGTCAGTTTACATTCAGAGTTACATGGATGGACGACAACGGCAACTGGCAGACAAATACCGGATACCGTTTTCAGTTTAACGGCGCAATCGGACCCTACAAGGGAGGACTTCGTTTTCATCCCTCAGTTTATTCAGGTATAATCAAATTCCTCGGATTTGAGCAGATTTTCAAAAACAGCCTTACCGGTCTTCCCATAGGCGGTGCAAAGGGCGGCTCCGACTTTGACCCCAGAGGTAAGAGCGATGCTGAAATTATGCGTTTCTGCCAGGCTTTCATGAGCGCACTTTACCGCTATATCGGACCCGATGTTGACGTTCCTGCCGGAGATATCGGTGTAGGCGGAAGAGAAATAGGCTACCTTTACGGTCAGTATCGCCGTCTTAAAGGAACATTTGAAAACGGCGTTCTTACAGGAAAAGGACTTACATACGGCGGTTCACTTATCCGTCCCGAAGCTACAGGTTACGGCGCTGTTTACTATCTGACAGAAGTGCTCAAGCATGAAAACGACTCCATAGAGGGAAAGACCATTGCCGTTTCAGGATTCGGCAACGTAGCATGGGGTATATGCAAAAAGGCCGCACAGCTTGGAGCAAAGGTTGTTACACTTTCCGGCCCTGACGGATATATCTATGATCCCGACGGAGTTGCAACAGATGAAAAAATAGAGTATCTTCTCGAAATGCGTTCATCAGGCCGTGACAAGGTTCAGGATTATGCTGACAAATTCGGCTGCTCTTTCTTCCCCGGCGAAAAGCCCTGGAATGTAAAGGCCGACATTATAATGCCTGCTGCAACACAAAACGACGTCACTATGGAATGGGCTGAGAAGATTGCCGCAAACGGCGTTAAATATTATATCGAAGTTGCCAACATGCCCACAACAAACGATGCACTGTTCTATCTTATGGAGCAGAAAGCCATAATCGTTGCTCCTTCAAAGGCAGTAAATGCCGGCGGCGTTGCAGTTTCAGCTCTCGAAATGAGCCAGAACAGCGAGCGCCTTGTATGGAGCGCAGATGAAGTTGATGAAAAGCTCAAAGGCATTATGACAAACATTCACAGAGTATCAGTTGAAGCTGCCGAAGAATTCGGACTCGGTTATAACCTTGTAGCCGGTGCAAATATTGCAGGCTTTAAAAAGGTTGCAACAGCTATGATGGAACAGGGCTGCTTCTGATTAATTAAAACTGAAGATCATAAAAAATGCTGTCCGCCGTAATGGCAGACAGCATTTTTGTTTTTACATGTTATTGAGATTGCTCTCACTTATTTTCGTTATTCTTTTTAAGAGTTACAGTAATTTCAGTACCTTTTCCGGGTTCGCTCTCCATGGAAATTTCCCCTCCATGATACATCACGCCGTGCTTTACAATTGAAAGACCGAGACCTGTACCGCCTATCTCTTTGGAATGGCTTTTATCAACTCTGTAAAATCTTTCAAAAACACGTTCCTGATGTTCCTGGGGAATACCGATTCCCGTATCTTTAACCTTCAGAACTATATTATTTTCATTTTCCTTTACGCTTATACCGACGCTGCCGTTTTCACGGTTATACTTTATGGCATTTTCGCAGAGATTATAGATAATATCAGTAAGTATCTGTCTTACTCCCACATACTCCGCTTTTTCGCCCTCTACATTAACCGTGACGTGCTTTTTAGCTGCATCAACTTTCAGCCTTTCGGCAGTTTCACAGGCAAGGGCATATAAATCCACTTTTTCCTTTTCATAAAACCTGCTCTTTTCGTCCAGAGCGGAAAGCTTTATAATGTCCCCTACAAGAGTTATAAGATGTTTTGTCTCGTCATAAATAGACTTTGCAAAATCCTCCATATCCTCTTTTTTCATATCTCCGTCCTTCATAAGCTCCGCAAAGCCGTAAATTGAAGTAAGGGGAGTTTTAAGCTCATGGGAGACATTGGCGGTAAACTCACGGCGAAGCTGCTCACGCTGTGCTTTTTCGGTTATATCAAGAAGCACTATAACTGCGCCAATTATCTCTCCGTCACGGAAAACAGGGTTTGCAATAAGGCTGTACTGACGTGAATGTTGGGTTATCTGACACTCTGAGTTATTACCCTTAAGCGCCTCATCAACGGCATCAATAACCTGAGTTGAACGGTATATTTTAAGAGCCGCAAGGCTTGTTTCATCCGTTATATCAAGGAGCTTTTCCGCCGCCGCATTATAGGTAAGTATATCGGAATTGCTGTCAATTACCAGCAGTCCCTCACGCATATTGTCAGTAATAAGTTTAAACTCCTTCTGCTTTTGCTTTGCCTCATGGAGCTGATTTTCTATAACCAGCTTCTGACGGTTTATTTTTGTAAGCAAAGGCGCCAGCTCATCATATGTCTTATTGTTTTCGGGATTGTCAAGGTCAAGGGCATTTATGGGCTTTAATATGCTCTCCGAAAGCTTAATGGCAAGTATCGCCGAAAGTATAAGAGCCAAAAGGACAATTAAACATATGGGCCCTATAAGATCAGAGATAATTGAAAAAATCGTGCTGTGAGGAGATGAAAGCCTTAACACTGAGCCGTCCGAAAGCTTTACAGCATAATAGATATTCTTCTGCGTCAAAGTATCAGAGTAACGGCTGCTCATTCCCGTTCCGTAAAGGACCGCTTCTTTGAATTCCTCACGGTCGGCGTGGTTTCCCATTTTTGAGGCATCCGCCTGAGAATCAAATATTACCCCACCGTCCTTTCCTATAACAGTCACACGCCGGCTGCCGAAATCATAATCCGCAATATTTTCGACTCCTGCATCTTCTATAACGCTTGCAATAAGTTCAGATTCCTCTTTGAGCTCCTGCTCAACCTGCTTTTCAAACTGATTAAACAAAACGCCGGTACTCATGGCAAGGCTTATTATCAGCACCGTGAAAGCCACAAGACACGATGAAAGAAATATTTTCTTATTCATTTTTTACACCGCCGATTTTATATCCTATTCCTTTTACTGTTTCAATAAGATTTCCCGCTTCCCCTAATTTGCGGCGAAGCTTTGTAACATGAACGTCAACGGTGCGGTTCTCTCCGTCAAACTCATAGCCCCATATACGGCTGTAAATTGCATCACGGCTTAAAACCACTCCGTCCGCTTCCAAAAGAGCGCACAAAAGCTCAAATTCCTTAAAGGAAAGAACTACCGGTTCACCGTTTACCTCAACGATATGTTTCTGTGGATTTACTCTCAGCGGCCCCACCACAAAGTCGGGGGTTTTTACCGGAGCTTCCTTATATCGGCGGAGTACCGCCTTTATTCTCGAAATAAGCTCCATCATACCAAAGGGCTTTGATATGTAATCATCAGCGCCCATATCGAGTCCGGTGACTTTATCGTATTCACTGCCCTTTGCCGTGAGCATTATAACGGGTAGACTCTTTGTATCCGCACCACTGCGGATTTTTTTGAGAATGGTAAGCCCGTCCTCTCCTGGAAGCATTATATCAAGCAGTATCATTTCCGGCTTTTCCTTTTTAAGAGCTTCCCAAAAAGGCTCCGATGAAGAAAAGTCGCATGTATCAAAACCCTCTTTTGAAAGAGCGTAACAAATAAGCTTTCTTATATTCTGATCGTCTTCAACCAAATAAATCATGCTTTATCCCTCCTGATTTATATAGGGTCAACCTCTTTGCTGTAACTTATTATACACTAAAAGGGATAAAATGTAATCATGCCTTTACATGGGTGTCGGTTATTGAATATTCAACCCACTCAGCAATATTTACCGCATGGTCGCCTATACGCTCAAAATACTTTGCAATCATGAGAATATCAAGGTAAATTTCTCCCTCTTCGGGATTGTCACAGATTGCCTTGGTAAGTTCATCCTTTACCTTGAGGAAAAGCTCATCTACGGTATCGTCACGTTTCATAACTTTATGGGTCATATCAAGATCTCTCTTAACAAAGGAATCAACGCTTTCGGTTACCATCTTTTTGGTTGCGCTTGCCATATCGACAATATGCGCTGCTATTCCCTTACTGTCAGAGCCTACGAACTTAAGTATCTCGGCTATATCCGCCGCCTGATCTCCTATTCTCTCCATATCGGAAATCATTCTGAGTGCCGCAGAAATCATTCTGAGATCTCCCGCAACAGGCTGCTGATGAAGAAGCAGCTTCATTGAAAGGGACTCTATCTCCCTCTCCTTTTCGTCAATAAGTCTTTCGGTTTCCTTGATTTTATCAATGAGGGTTTTGTCTCCGTCGTTAAGGCATTTTGCCGCCGCCGAAATTGCCTCTTCACACAGAGCTCCCATTTTTACAAGCTCAAGATTTAAAGTGCTCAGCTGTTTGTCAAAATATGATCTCATGTTTATCCGAACCTTCCTGTAATATAATCTTCTGTTCTCTTATCTGAGGGAGTTGAGAACATTTTCTCTGTATCGTCAAACTCGATTACTTCGCCTAAAAGGAAAAATGCGGTTTTATCTGCAATTCTGAGAGCCTGCTGCATATTGTGGGTGACAATGATTATTGTGTACTGCTTTTTAAGCTCCAGCACAAGCTCCTCAATCTTTGAAGTGGATATAGGGTCAAGAGCTGAGGTAGGTTCGTCCATTAAGAGCACTTCAGGCTCAACTGCCAATGCTCTTGCAATGCAAAGACGCTGCTGCTGTCCGCCGGACATACTAAGAGCGCTCTTTTTAAGTCTGTCCTTGCACTCATCCCAGATTGCTGCCTGCTTTAAACTGC
This sequence comes from uncultured Oscillospiraceae bacterium, assembly GCA_958366985.1. Taxonomy (GTDB): domain Bacteria; phylum Bacillota; class Clostridia; order Oscillospirales; family Acutalibacteraceae; genus UMGS263. The sequence goes on along the minus strand of CATXDC010000002.1, from coordinate 61,590 downwards.
GCTCAACTATTTCATCAAGCACAACCTTTGAACGCACACCGTGGATTCTCGGTCCGTAGGCGATATTGTCATAAATGCTCATGGGGAAGGGATTGGGCTTCTGGAAAACCATGCCGACTCTTTTACGAAGAAGGTTTACGTCCATATCTCCGTAAATATCCTCGCCCTCAAGAGTTACCTGTCCCTCAATTCTGCATCCCTCTACAAGGTCATTCATGCGGTTGAGGGTTTTGAGATAAGTTGATTTACCGCATCCGGAAGGTCCGATTAAAGCCGTTATCTGATTCTGCGGTATTTCCATTGTTACGCCTTTAAGGGCTTCGTTATTACCGTACCAGAGTCTGAGGTCCTTTGTTTCTATAATACCTGACATATATATATTCTCCTATCATTTTTTGAGCTTTCGTCCTGCAAGCTTCGCTGCAAAGTTGATTATAAAGGTAAGTACAAGAAGGATTGCCGCAATTGCAAAGGCAACCTCAAATTCGCCTCTCTCCTTTGCATAGATGTACATTGCAACGGTAAGGGTAGCTCCGGGATTTCCGGGCTTGATGGCATCTATGAAATTCATGATATTGTTTGCCATACCCGCTGTAAAGAGCAGAGCCGCCGATTCGCCTACAATTCGTCCAACTGCAAGAATACAGCCTGTGACGATTCCATCAACTGAGCAGGGCAGAACAACTGTGCGTATCATATGCCATTTACCCGCTCCAAGTCCCAAAGCTCCTTCACGGTAGCTCTGCGGAACAGTTTTAAGGCTTTCCTGAGTGGTTCTGATAATAGTCGGAAGAGTAACCACAACAAGTGTAAGGCTTCCTGCAAGGATACTGTATTCGAGAGAGCAAAACTGCACGAAGAAAAGCATACCTACAAGGCCGTAAATAATAGACGGGATACCTGCAAGGGTTTCTGTTGCAAACTCGATTACGGACACAAGCTTTTGATTTTTAGCGTATTCCGTAAGATAAATTGCAGCGCCTACACCCAGAGGCAGTACAATAATCAGTGTGATTACTACAATATATATGGTGTTGAGGATATTGGGAAGAATACCTATGGTATCTTTTAAAAAGCTTGGGGAGGTACTTAAAAGCTCCCAGGTTATGTTGCCGAGACCACGGTAGAAAATATAGATTATAAGTCCCGCAAGCAGCGCACAGGTAAGTCCTGCGGCGGCATACATAAGTATATGAAGAATAAGACGATAGGCTCTTCGCTTTAAAGATAATTTATTTTTCACTTTTATCGCCTCATTTCTTTTTACGTTTAAGGAGCTTATTAAGCACAAGATTTATTATCATGATGAATATGAACAGCACAAGAGCTATTGAAAACAGCGCCTGACGCTGAAGTCCGCTGGAATATGACATTTCACTGGCAACGGCAGTTGTAAGGAAACGCACGCTTGTGAAAATTCCCGGCATATTGGGAACGTTGCCGGATACCATCATAACCGCCATGGCTTCACCTATGGCTCTGCCGATACCAAGAACAACCGATGTTGCAATACCGCCTTTTGCCGCAGGCACCGTCACTTTGAAAACAGTCTCGGTTTTTGTAGCTCCCAGTGCAAGGCTCGCCTCTTCATATTCGGGAGGCACAGCCTTCAAAGCAGTTTCTGAAACACTTATTATGGACGGAAGAATCATAATCGCAAGAACGATTATAGCGGAGAAAAGATTCGCTCCGTCAGGGAGATTAAAGGCTTCTCTCACTGCGGGAACAAGCACAATCATACCGATAAGACCGTAGACAACGGAGGGGATGCCTGCAAGCAGGTCAACGGCAGGTCTGACAGTTTTTGCAAGACGTTTGGGAGCAATCTTTGCAAGGAAAATAGCTGTCAGAAGTCCGATAGGCACACCGATAAGTACGGCGCCCAGGGTACCCCAGACTGATGTCATTATAAACGGAAGTATTCCGTATTGGGGATCAGAGGATGTGGGACTCCAAACTTTACCGAATAAAAAGTCTATAAGTCCGATTTCACGAATTGCAGGAAGTCCTGATATTACAAGATAAACCGTTATGAACAGAACACATGCCACTGCAAGGAATCCGCAAATCATGAAGAAAAAATTCATCGCCTTTTCGGCTTTTGATAAAAACTTCTTTGATTTACTCATATAAAATGCTGTCGGATATGTCGGCATTAAATCATTTTCCTCTTTTATAACCGCCAGATCCGCTACCTTTCTTTATATTTCACACTCAATATTATTTCATGAACAAAAGCGCATCCACCCTTGAGCAGATGCGCAGGATTTTTTAAGATGCTGTTATCTCTTTACAGGTACTACGCCTGCCTCTTTTACAAGAGCATCCGCCTCAGCTGAGGTTGCGAAGTCGAAGAACTTCTGTGCAGTTTCGCTGAGCTCTTTATCGGCAAGAGTTACCATTACGAAGTTACGCTGGATTTCATATGTTCCATCCTGAATTGTCTCAGTGCTGGGAGCTACACCGTTAACCTTGATAGCCTTTACCTTATCGCTTACTGATGCAAGAGAAACATATCCGATTGCGTTGGGGTTGCCTGCTACTGTTGCAACAACATCGCCTGTTGCTGTAAGAGCCTGGCTGTATTTGCACTTGTCTTCAGTGCCTGTGATTGACTCGAAACCGTCACGTGTACCTGAACCTGCCTCACGGCCGATTGCAACTACAGGTGCATCTTTACCGCCAACCTCTTTCCAGTTGGTGATTTCGCCTGTGTAAAGAGCGGCGATCTGCTCAACTGTAAGATCTTCAACTGTATTTTCAGGATTGAGGATAATTGCTATACCGTCGATTGCAACAACTGTTCCTTTAAGTCCCTTTGCAACCTCTTCATCCTTAAGGTCACGGGAAGAAAGTCCGATGTCGCATCTGCCCTCGAGAACTGCCTGAATACCTGAACCTGAACCTGTGGGATTGTAAGTTACTTCAACACCCTTATTCTGCTCCATAAAGCTTTCTCCAATGAAGCCTATGTACTTTTCCATGGATGTTGAACCGTCTGTTGTTACTGTACCTGAAAGACTGTCACCGCCTGCTGTGCATCCGTAAAGAACGCCTGCAAGCAAAACTCCTACGATTAAGATAGCTAACAATTTTTTCATCTTTCATGACCTCCTCAGTCTTTGTTCATGTTTTGTTTTATTTTTGGGAACGTACTCAGTATAACTGAGCCCCTGTTAACTGTGAAACCCGATGAGTGTTAAATATAAGTTAACAATTTGCGGAACTTTCTTTCCCCTCTTAACACTCAAAACCATATATTTTTTAGCCCAAAATCTTATATTTCTTTATAGTTAAGAACCAAATTTTATTTTCTCTTTTGAAATAAACAGCTTTTTCTCCAAACCGGGAGCCTCTTTTTTCAGCATTTTATATGAAAATTTTTATAAGTATTGACATATAACTATTTATAGTGATAGCATGAAATCGATGAGAATGCTATGAAGCGTGAAAGTGAGAAAAGGGTAATGTTAGTCCTTCTGTACCCTTATTAACACCGCTTTTGGCATCCGGCGAGCATCACAGACTTTATGCGCAAAAGTCTGCAAAAAACGAAGAGCTTTTCGAACACACATGAGGAGGAAGAATTATGAACGCTGGTTCAAAGAAAAAATCATCTGTCTTCTGGCTGTGTATTGCACTGGTCATATGTCTGATCAGCTCTATCGGAGCCAGCTTAGTACAGACCAATTTCGGAAAAGTTGAAGTGCGGGATCTGCGTTGGGAAACAGACAGCGGCCACTATATGAGCGCACTGCTGTTCGTTCCGGAAAACGCTACCGAGGAAAATCCCGCTCCGGCAATTATCTGCAGCCACGGCTGGTACAACAACCGTGAAATGCAGGACCTTAACTATGTGGAATATGCACGCCGTGGATTCGTTGTACTTTCAATTGATATGTACGGTCACGGCAATTCGGAAAATCTTCCCACCGGCGACTGGTGGAAACCTGAAAACAACGCCAACGGAATGTATGACGCCGTAAAAATGATGGCTGATCTGCCCTTTGTTGACACAGAACGCATTGGTGTCACAGGTCACTCAAACGGCGCACTTGCAAGCCGCACGGCTGTACTTCTGGATAACGAAGCTGAAACTCAGCTTATTGCCGCCGCCCTTCTCGTTTCAAACGATGCGGTTTATGTGGACGATAAAGGCGAATACTACAATATGTTCGGCAGCCGTGACGCCGGAATTGTCGCCTGCCAGTACGATGAATTTTTCCATCGTGTTAAACTTGACGACGGCACACGCACAGCTCCCCGTGATTACATAGACCAGGCTACTGCTCAGTCATTCCTTCATTTCGGTCAAGATCCCACAGGACTTGACACACGCAGCAGCTATACAATGTATAAAGAAGAGATAGACGGAGAAGAAGCTATCAGAGTAATTTACAACCCCAACATCACTCATCCATGGGCTCATTTCTCAAAGGGCGTTGTATCCTCCAGCGTTGAATTTTTTGACGCTGCTCTTGATGCTCCAATTAAAATTGACGGTGACAACCAAATCTGGCAGCTTAAAGCTTTCTTCAACGCAATCGGCCTTGTTGGATTTATGATGTTTGCTGTAAGCCTTGCACTTACTCTTATTAAGACAAAAGTATTTGCAAGCCTTAAGGCTCCGCAGACAGTTGCTCCCGCTCCGGCACCCAAAGGCAAAGCAAAAGCATGGTTTTGGATCAGCAATATTCTTGCAACACTGTTCTCAATAGTCGTCTATATGGTGGGATACAGTGTAATCGGTAAGATTATGCCTGACTTCTTCCCACAGTCGCCGGTATTCTTCATCGGCGTATGGAGTATGCTTTGCGGTCTCTTCGCCCTTGTACTCATCTGGCTTGGACGTCTGATTACAGGCAGCAAGCCTGACAGAGTTGCAAACGGAGTAAAGATAAGCGGTATAAATCTTGTAAAAACAATCGCTCTTGCAATTGTTGTTGCTGCGGCATCCTATGCACTTGTATTTGCCGCCGACTACTTCTTCAAGACTGATTTCCGTCTGTGGGTACTTCCCCTTAAAGCATTTACAGCGGATAAGATTCCGATTATCGCACTGTACCTTCCCTTCTTCCTTGTTTACTACATCTGCAACAGCATTTCAATAAACAGCTACAACTACTTCCAGATGGGCAAGAAAGAATGGGTCAACACCACAGTTATGGCTATTTTCAACGGCCTTGCTTCCCTTATCATGATTATCATCATGTACAGCTGCTTCTTCATCACCGGACACCTTCCCAATGAGTTTATCCCCTGGTTCGGCGGAAGCATTATAGGAATCTGGCTGTATCCAATTGTGGTTATCCTTCCCGTTGCAGCAGTTGTATCACGTATCATTTACAAGCGCACACGCAATCCATACCTTGCAGGTATCATTATGGCTCTGCTTGTAACAACAATGAGCTGCACAAATACTCTTACTCAGCTGTAATAGGCAATGCCCTCAAAGGACATTAAACTGACAAAAGCAACTGAATAAAATAAAAGAGCTGACTGCAAAAGCGGTCGGCTCTTTTTAACATTTAAAACAAGTATTGTGGAAAACTCAAAGTGTGATATTATATAATAACTTTTAAGATTTAAAAATTTTTCATTTATCTGTAACGTTTTGGCTGTTTCCGGCATTAACTGACAAATAAACCGAAAGGAGATAACTCGATGCTGTCAATGGAAGAAATCTACCGTGAACATTCGCAGACGGTCTATGGCTATCTTCTTTCCCTTACCCGGAACGCTGACACCGCTGAGGAGCTGACTCAGGAAACCTTTTATCAGGCGGTAAAAGCAGCGAATAAATTTGACGGAAGCTGCAAAATTACCACATGGCTTTGCGCTATAGCCAAAAACGTATTTTTAAGCTACCGCCGCAAGCATCCGCCGGCAGATATACTCGAAGAACATACCGCTTCATCCCCGTCGCCGGAAAACGAAATCATCTCGGCTATGGGACAGCTTGAACTGATGAAAAGAATGCATTCTCTAAACAGCGAAATGCGTGAGGTTATGTATCTGAGGTTACTTGGCGGACTGTCTTTCCGTGAGATAGGAGACATTATGTCTCAGTCGGAAAACTGGGCAAGGGTTAACTACTATCGAGGCAAAGAAAAAATCAAAAAGGAGCTGGAAGCAGATGAGTACAAAGCTTAACTGTGACATTGTACGGGATTTGCTCCCGTCATATGTGGATAGACTTACAAGCGAAACTACAAATGAAGCCGTAAATGAACACTTGAAAGAATGTCCTGAGTGCACCGAAGTCTTACAGCGAATGAAAGAACCGGAAAAAACACAAAGCGAACCTAAAGCTGAGGTAAACTATCTTAAAAAAATACGCCGCCGCTCACTGCAAAAGGGATTTATAGTATGCGCTGTTATAGTCATTTTGGCTTTGTCTGCGGCAGCGTTCAGAATCCTGTATATAGGAGAGGAAGCGTATAATGAAGACTTTTACAGTGATTTATCAGTCACAGATAACACCGTAAAAATAAGCGGTGATTTCGGAATAAGTGGAATCGGAGCTGCCAGAGTTGCATTTTCCGAAAAAAACGGCGTTGTTGATATAACCGTCTATTTTGCACCTAAATGTTTTATTAACAGCATGACTTTCGACGATGAATACACGGCAAAGAACAACATTAAGGAAGTACGTGTAAACGGTCTTGTAATGTGGGAAAACGGTATTTCCATAAGTGAAACTGCGGCAGAGCTTTACTCCCTGAAAACTCCATATGTTGGCAGTATTGTAGCCGATACCAAAATAGCCGGTGCTTTAGGTGTCGCCGATCACTTGGGAGGATTTTCAAACGAGCTGCACACCGCAGAAGAGCCCTATGGCTGGTCAATTATTTTTGATGATGCGTTTATACCATACAGAGAAAATGAGATTCATGAGGTTATGCTCCGTGACTCCTGTGTATTGATTGCTTTAATCGGAAATCTGGACTATGTAAAATGGGAATACAGAGCGGAGGGAGAACACAAGGAATACACTGTAACCTCCGAACACGCCTCGAATTTTGCGGGTAAAAATATAAAGGAATTTTCTTCTTCCGCCGTGGAACTTCAAAATCTTTTGGATAAACTGAATATTAATAAATACGGCAAAAAAATGACTTCGCTCACAGAAGAAGTATTTTTCATGAACATTGAAAACAACACCGATATAAACATTAAAGACATTGCAATAGATTATTACCTTAACGGTGAGCTTATTGCCACTCAGGCAGCCCAAAACGCAAACGGCTGGGAAGTTGCAAAAGATTCTTCCCTTGAATTCAGATTTACTCCCGCAGATTTTCCTTTTAAGACCCAGGGATATAAACTTCAGCAATTTTCTTTTGATTTAAAAGTCATCGACACTGACGGAAAAGAATATACGGTATGCAAGAATAAAAAATTCCCCGTACAGTACGGACTCAGCTACCGTTTCTCCCTTACAGGCAATAACAAATCAGGTTTTGCGCTTACCGAAAAATAAAATTGCAGAGTAAAATTTATCAAAACAGCACCGAAAAAGCTAAAAGCTTCTCCGATGCTGTTTTTTGTTTTAACTATTCATCAATACCAGCACTGAGGAGTTTTTTCGAGAATGTTCTTTCTCTCTTTCCAGTCAGGCATTATGGAAGCAACAAGATTGTGAAATCTACTTGAATGGTCAGGGTGAATGAAATGACACATTTCATGTACTATTACATATTCTATGCATTCCCTGGGCGCTGCCATAAGCCTTTTATTAAGAGTAATTACACCTTTTCTGTATGCACAGGACCCCCAGCGGCTTTCCATTTTTCTTATTTTCAGCTGAGGTTTTTCCACACCCATTTTGCTGAAAACAGGATATATTTCATCGAGGATTTCTCCGAAATTCAGCATGCATTCCTCGTCCCTGAATTTTTCCATAAGCCTTTTCTTTTTTGCAGTATCATCGGTATCAGGCAAAGTTAAATAAATATACCCTCCGTCAGCTTCTACCCCGGGTTTTCCCGGTAAAACCTTAAGATAAAGACATTTACCCATTATATAAAAACTGTCGCCATCCTCGTATTTGCTTGAGTCCTCGGAAAATTCCGCCCTTTGGGAGAACTTCTTTAGAGCTGAAAGGATAAATTCACCTTTGCTTAAAACAAATTCATCTATCCTTTTTGCAGGTATAAATGAAGCTGCCGAAACCTTTACCGTACCATCCCTTTTGATGCGGAGATTTATATTCTTTACTTTCTTACGCTCCAAAACATACTGTATTTCGGCTGAACCAAAATTTATAGTGCGTACTGATTCTTTTACCGTCACTTTTAAATCCTCCGAAAAAGCAAAAGAAAATTACTGGTGATAGTAGCTGAAGAAATCGGCTATTTTTTCTACGGATTCCTTTAATACCTCAATTCTGGGCAGATATACCACTCTGAAATGATCAGGCTGCTGCCAGTTGAATCCGCCGCCGTGTATCAAAAGAATTTTCTTGTCACGAAGCAAATCAAGGGCAAATTTCTCATCGTCGGTGATATTGAACTTTTTAATATCAATTTTCGGGAAAATATAAAAAGCTGCCTTTGGCTTTACTGCGGTTATACCAGGTATATCCGTAAGAGCTTTATAAACAAATTCCCTCTGCTCATATACTCTGCCGCCGGGCAAAATATAGCTTTCAACACTCTGATGTCCGCCCAAAGCAGTCTGAACTATGGACTGTGCCGGAACATTTGAACAAAGACGCATATTTGAAAGCATCCTCAGGCCCTCAATATAGTCCCTTGCGATGTTCTTGTTTCCGCTTAAAATCATCCAGCCTATTCTGAATCCGGCAATCATGTGTGATTTTGAAAGTCCGCTGTATGTTACGCAGAACAAATCGGGAGCAAGAGATGCAATGGAAATATGCTGTTCTCCGTCCATAACGAGCCTGTCATATATTTCATCGGAGAAAATAATAAGCTGATGCTCCCTTGCAATATCTACAATCTGCTGTAAAACCTCCTTAGGATACAGTGCTCCAGTGGGATTGTTGGGATTTATGATTACAATCGCCTTTGTTCTGTTTGTAATCTTCCTCTTTATGTCGTCCATATCCGGATACCAGTCTGACTGCTCGTCGCATATATAGTGAACCGCTTTACCACCTGCAAGAGTAGCACATGCAGTCCAAAGAGGATAATCGGGAGAAGGAATCAAAATCTCATCTCCGTCATCAAGAAGCGCTGACATACTAAGATTAATAAGCTCACTGACGCCGTTGCCTGTGTAAATATCTTCCATAGAAACATTGGGGATCTTTTTAAGCTGCGCATACTGCATGATGGCTTTTCTTGCAGAAAAAAGTCCCTGAGCAGGAGAATATCCCTCACACTCGGTAAGCTGACGGCGCATATCGTAAATAACTTCATCGGGGGTATGAAAGCCGAAAGGAGCTGGATTACCGATATTAAGCTTTAAAATTCTTGTTCCGGCTTCTTCCATTCTTGCGGCTTCATCCACAACCGGTCCTCTTACATCATATAAAACATTGTCAAGCTTTGACGATTTTTTAAAAGTACGCATTGTATTTGCCTCCAAAAGTTCAATTTTATTAGATTTAGGTTCAATTCTCATTTCCAATGTTTCTTCTTCAACGCCTTTAAGCCATTCTTCATCCACCTTGAGCTCCTTGGCTAAAAAGTGAAGAATGTCACTGCGTGGAACAGTTTTTCCGCTTACATACTGGCTTATATGGCTTTTGCCAAGCTTAACTCCCTGTAAAGCGGCGGCATTTATTAAATCAACCTGCTTTTTCCCCTGTTTTTCCATAGCAGTTTTAAGTCTCTGAGCAAAACTTTCTTTTGACATCTCTTTTTCCTCCAAAAGTTCAGTTTTTAGATTAAGTTCAATTTACAAATAAAATTATATCACTTTATAGCTTTGAGTTCAATTTAAAAATAGATAAGTTCGAAATATAAGTTTTGGTTCAATTTGAATGAAATGAATTATGGGTATTGAATGCGAATACCGTTTATTTGAGTCTGATTTTAATAATATAAAATTAAACTTGCTTTAAGCATCGTAAAAATTATATAATACACGTAAAATAAGTTTACGGATAAATTCTGTTGCTAAAAAATTACAAATGTGCAGGAGGCGATTATAATGACTGACATAGAATTACTGCGTCCATTAAACCATGTCGGAACCAACACAATTAAAACCGAAAGACTGATTCTCAGAAGATTTAAATTAAGTGATAATAAAGATATGTTCAAATGGGCAAGTAATCCAGAAGTAGTCAGATATCTTTCTTATGAGCCTCATAAAACAATTAAAGACACTAATGCCGTTCTGAGAAACTGGGTTATGAGCTACCGAAAAAAAGACACTTACAATTGGGCTATTGAATTTGAAGGAGTTGTTATAGGAAATATTTCCGTTGTCTTACAAGACAATGAATGCTTTAGCTGCCATTTGGGATGGCAAATTGATGAGCCATATTGGAATAAAGGAATAACAACAGAGGCTGCACAGGCAGTCATTGATTATCTTTTTGATACAGTTCATTATGCAAGAATTAGCTCCGGCTGTGACACAAGAAATATTGGTTCCAGCAAAGTTATGCAAAAAATTGGCATGACTCTTGAGGGGACATTCAGAAGATATTGCTATCAAAAAGACGGGAGCATATGAGATAAATTCTACTATGCTATTTTGGAATCTGACCGGCATAAATAACGAGTGGATTGAAAATAAAGTAAAAAAATCATCATATAAATTCAAGGAGGTTGTATAATTGAACGAAAACAAATTTGATGGAATGGGCAATATTTACGCTAAGTTTCGTCCAAATTATCCGAAAGATTTTATTGACTTCCTTTTCACAGACCTCAATTTACCAAAAAACTGCGTTTTTGCCGATATCGGAGCAGGAACAGGTATTTTAACAAAACAGTTGCTTGAAAAAGGTGCGACAGTCTATGCTGTGGAACCTAATGATGATATGCGGAAAGTGGCTGAAAATAACTTAAACAAATTTTCAAAATTTATACCTGTAAAGGGTACAGCCGAAAGCACTACACTTCCCGATAACAGTATTGACATTATAACTGTTGCACAGGCTTTCCACTGGTTTGACAGACAAAAATTTAAAAAAGAATGTCAAAGAATATTAAAACCCTCCTAAGGTTATTCTGATTTGGAATTCCCGTGACAGCAGAAGCGAGTTGGTTATAGAGAATGATTCAATAAATCGCAAATAGTGCCCCAATTTTAAAGGCTTTTCAGGAGGTATGAGAGGAGCAACCCAAGAAAACGATTTTTCAGATTTTTTCAGCGGCGAATACACCGTTAAAGTGTTCCCAAATCCATTATCATTTTCAAAAGAAAGCTTTGTTGGGCGCAATCTTTCCGCATCATACGCTTTAAAGGAAAATGATGTAAATTACACCGCTTATGTTAATGAACTGGAAAAATTATTTGACAAACACAGTAAAGACGGCACTGTAATAATGCCGAATTTCACAAGAAGCTATATAGGAACGATTTAAATTAAATAATAAAATAGAAATAATCAGTTTGTCTCTTCAAAAATTTACTAAAAAGTGATTTAATACTGAGAACTGTTGATTAGGATATTATTTCCCTTAATGATTGCCGCTTTGAATAAACATGCTGAGAAGTAACGTAATGGCTACAACCGTAACAACTACTATAAGTGTCACTATCCTTACCCGAAATATTATGAAACTTCCTGTAGGTGAAAATTCCATCGCAGAAGATAAGAGACGCAATGGTTAAACCCTTTAGAGACAGCCTCAAAAATATGTAAAAATTCTATTTGTATAAGATGGTGGCTATTGATATGGCAAAAGTAATACTAATATGCGGAAAAATTTGTAGCGGTAAAACATTTTATTGCAAAACCTTACAACAAAAATATCATGCTGTTCTATTGTCTTGTGATGAAATTGAGAGTCAAATCTTTCATCACACACTTGGTGACAGACATGAGATTGTCAAAGTAGATATTCAAAAATACTTACACAAAAAAGCGATTGATATCATTTCTGTCGGAAGCAATGTGGTACTTGATTGGGGCTTTTGGACAAAAGCGGAACGAAGTAATGTATCTCATTATTATCAATCAATGGGTGTTTCATACGAATGGCATTATGTTGATGTTACAGATGAAATTTGGAAACGTAATATATTATCTAGAAATGAAGCAGTTGTTTCAGGTAAAAGTGATGACTACTATGTGGATGAAGGTCTTTTAAATAAAATAAAATCATCATTTGAGGTTCCTTCAAAAGATGAGATAGATTGTTGGTATATTAATCAAAGGTAATAAATATTTTCATAAGAAATAAAAAGAGCTAACTGACTAATCAAAATCAGTTAGCTCTCTTTTTATGAATAATGAAAAAGTGTTGCCAAATCGTTGCCACAAGGAGCCTTAAAGCTCAAAAAGTCCCGTGTTTATGGGCTTTTCTCGACCTCTGAAATCATTCCCACTCAAGGTAGGGTTTTGAGATATACATATTTTATATAGCGTTAACGCTACAATTCGGCGTATTTTCTCCATATTCGCCGGTGTGTTTCTGTGTCCCGCAAATAGTGTACTCAAAATGTACTCAGCGCATTTAATACAATAATATCTCACTACATTGATACACAAGTACAAACCAAGCCTGATCTGCTCGTGACGCAGGTTGTATGGATTAGAGTTTATTCTACCCCCAGAGCCTTAAACACAGCATCCTCCGCACTCTGATAAGGAATCAGCTGGAACGCACTCATTAAGTCTGGCGGAACCGTCGCAAAATCCACGAAAGATGTACTCGGTATCAGCACTCGTTTTGCTCCACTGTCCAGACATACCTGCAATGTACTTGCAAGTTCATCCACCTTTATCATCGTGCCGCTGATACTGATTTCTCCCAATACAACCAAAGAACTCTGCACCGGCTTTCCCAATGCGACAGAACACAAAGCAATTAACGTAGGCAGTGCCAGTTTCCCGGTCATGCCAATGCCCTGTAAATCTTGGTAGTTAATGATATAGTCTTTCATCGTGGTGCTGATGCTGCCGCTGATCCGGTTAGCATTTGCCTTCAGAAAATTAAATGCCGTGTTGGTAGACTCTTTCGCATCACGATCAGTTCCAATACCGGTTTTTTCAAATTTCCCATTTCCAGGAAGCATCTGAGACTCCAGTCGGAACACACCAATCATACCGCTCTTGCCTTGGGATGCCGTATAGACTTGACCCGGATTGCACATTCCTTCTGGAATCAACTTTCCTCCACCTTGTTCCGGCACGGACACATAGTGTTCGGACATATCATCCATATCAATGTAAGAAAAGTTCACATCATAGAACTCCATTCCGCCTAGCTTTTTCAGCTGCTCTTTTACACGGCGGCGCATTTCCAGCGCCAGCTGAAGAATTTCTTCCAGCTCTTCTTTGGTAAACTCTCCATCCGGATAAACCAGCTTCAGATAGCCGTCAACCATTCTTCTGACTGCAATGGTATCTCTCTGGTTCAGGTTTTTTCCAAGCCGGAAGTACCGGTCAATGGCATCACCATATTGTTCCTTCCGCAGCTCACGAATAAACTCAGCGAGATAATCACTGATGAACCCATAGTCGTTCGTGAAATGCTCCGGTCTGAACTTCGGTATTTCCCATCCCGGCAGGTAACAGTGCATACGGTCTAAAAAAGCCGTATCCGTCCCCATTTCAGGCGGGAACGGGTCAAACAGACTGGATGTTTTCAGAAGGACATCTACGCTCTGGTTGATGTTTCCGACAAATACCATAGAAGCAGAAGCCGCTTTTTCCTCTTTGCCACGGGCAAAAGAACCGGATGCCATATAGTCTTTCATGATCTGAATTCCGTCTTTTTCCTTAAAACGAATTCCAGCCACCTCATCAAAGGCAACACAATCCCACAAACCAACCAGACCTACCGTTTTTCTTCCCATGTTGTAGAAAAGGTTCGCAACCGTCGTCTGCCCGCCGGAAACCAAAATACTATTTGGAGAAATCTCCTTGTATAAATGAGATTTACCTGTACTGCGGGGACCAAGTTCACAAAGGTTGAAGTTGTTCTCCACCAATGGAATCATACGGGTTAGAAGCAGCCACTTTTCACGATAGGAAAGTGCATCCGATTCCATACCAATAGAACGGAGCAGGATGTCAATCCATTCTTCTTTTGAAAAAGCCTTTCGCCCCTGCTTCAGGTCTGCAATATCAATATGCGGCATCTGAATCGGTGTCAGCTTGCGGATCTGAATTGGATAGCCGTTCTGCTTTTCTTCCTCTACATATTCATAATCCAGCTGCACAATGCACCAGATACCACCGCACAATAGTCGGTCGTATTTTTCCGGATATTCATCTTCGATGGGCACATTGGTCAGCCCCAAATTCGAGAAGGAAGCGAAGAAGCAATTCCTCTTGATGTCCAGATGGACAGTAATCATATCAATAACGGTATGACTGCCTTTTTGACGCAGTTTCGAGAGGATTTTCTGTGCTTCATCCGGTCGCACAAAGTTATCAGCGAGAATCCTTTTTACTGTTTGCACGCCGGATTCAATCACTTCTTCGTCATCGGAGCTGCAATACTGTCCCAGCAGAAATTCCAGAACATATACCGGAACATTCGCTCCTTCCTTGATTTTCTTGGTTAAGTCCTTGCGAACAATTTTTCCATTAAAATGCTGACGAAGTTTTTCTTTTATTTCATCACGAGTGCTTTCACACTCAGTCATCTGTTCCATCTTTGGTTCCTCCTGCGATGCTTAACTGAAAAAGTCGAACTCATCCACCGCAAAGGCAATATCAATCTGAAATTCCTCACGCTGCGGAATCTGAAGTCCCTGTTCGTCTGCAATCACCAGATAGTAGATTCCGGTATTGCTGTACTTCAGCGGTTTCAGGTTGAAGGTACACCTGAATGTACGCTCTGTGTCGTTGTCGGTGGTCTTATCGGCGATAATCTTCTGCACATCACTGATCTGCTTGCCATTAGAATCTGTAAAATAAACCTGATAGGTTGCAGCTTCTCGGTTTGCTCCCACCGCATCCTTCTGATAGAAGTTTAAGCTGAAAATCATATTGCTGATTTTCCGGCTTGCAGACAGTAGGCTCACAGTAACAGGTTTCGTATCGTATTTCTGCTTGTTGCGCTTATATTCCATCGAATCATTTCTCAAATGGTGATAGTCAATGACTGGAACCACCATTTCCTGCAAACTGATACCGCCGTGGACAAAGTTCAAGCCACCGCCATTCATCTTGATACGAATGTTTTCTCTCGGTGCAAACCCTTCAAACTCGGTTTCTCCATCCAGGAATTTCACCGGCATCAGATAATCCGGCGAAGCACCTTTCTGCATAATCGTGTATCGTCTGCCATATTCCACATCCACGCTGTTAAAGCTGGTTTTGTCCGCCTTGTTATCCTCAGTCAGAAGACTGTATGTGTACAGGAACCCGTGATCTGCGGTAATCAAAATATTCGTGCCGCCAAACTCATTTACGATAATACGCACCATGTTTTTTAGTTCAGAAACAGCTTTCTCACAAGCCGTGAAAACAGCGGTGTCAGAGGTATGGCTTGCTTCATCAATGGTATCATGGTAGATGTACACGACATCCATGCCCTTCACCAAGGCGCTTCTCTCGGCACGTTTCATGCCGATAATGTTCTTATACTGCAACGCCACACTTGCAGGATTAGCCGCTTTCAGCACTTTGTCACGGTTGGTGCTGGCGGTGGACTGCCCATCAGCTAGGACAGTCAGAACATCGCTCTTGACCTCGACGGACAACTTCGTGTGCGGCAGTAGCGCAGCCATACCAAACTTAGTAATCGACGGGAAAATGCTCTGCATATTTTCCAACTTCACCTGGCTCTGATTCTCTCGCTCCAGTTCTTCCGCAAGGGTAGCCGCCACCTCATAGCGCATGGCATCAGAGATGATGACAAATACTCTGGAATCCGCATTTTTGATACGGGAACGATAGAAGTCCTCCTGCCGGGGAATTTCCAGTATCTTTCCGTACTGTGCCAGTTCATCGGCGCACACATCCGACCAGTTACTTCCCAGTTCGCCCAGGAACCAGTGAGAATACAGCCCCTCTACCTTGTCCACGACGTGTTTGAACAGATCATCCAACAGCATATTGGAGGTTTCAAGGCTTCTCTGGAAGCAGAGTTGAAACTGTCGGTAATAGCGATCCATCCTGTAATAATCGTTGGTGTAGTTCTTCCATACCTCACGAGCCTGTGCCATGTGGAAACCGGCAGAGTGTTCTTTGAAGAACTCCTGCATATTCGCCACCTGCAAGATTCCCTCATAGAAGTTGGCAAACTCCTCATACCAGACACAGGTGCGGCGCTTTTCCACTATTTTCGTGATGACATCCGCATCAATGATTTGATTGCTGATTTCTGTCATCAGCTTTGTCAGAATGATTTCATTGATGCACGGGAAATACTCGGTATCCACCAAATCTTCCAATGCCAGCTGACTGAACCGCTTCGGTAAGTGGGCTTCTTCCTCCACATAACGGGCGATTTCATAAAGCTGATGGTTATCCTCACTCCGCAGCCAGTCAGACACAAAGTCATAGCAATATGCCTGATGGGGAAGGGACAGGAATCTTTCCAGTCCTGCCAGATGTTCCGGGAACAGAGTACGGGTAGATGCCGTCAGCAGCAAATGAATTGCCAGCTGACCAATATCTCCTTCCTCCTCGCAGTAGCCGGTTCCCTGGCGCACCATCGCCCAGAAAGCATTCTGCGCTCCATAGTTTACAAAATCCTGATAAACCGGATTGTTCTCCGTATCCAGACCGGCACGAAACACACACTGCATGATCTGATTCGGCTGGGGGTCTTTGATACCGCAGATTGCCGCCATGACAGCCATGTGCAGCTGCGCCGGTTTCTCTGGAGTTATGCTCTGAGCTGCTATCTTTGCCCGGCGATCCCTGGCATTAAAGAATTTTCGATAGTGCTTGACCTCTTTTCTCATCGAGAAATTCGACACCAAGCCCATCTCATCCATCCACATAGAAATCAGATCAGCACGAAATTCTTCGCTATACAACTTCACGTCAATCAGCCAGTCATCATCCGGCTTATCAAAGGAAAGTGGGTTATAGACAAGATAGTTACTGGTCAGGTCATTGCTCCCCAGCAGCTTTTTCACCATAAAGGTGTTGCTGCCGTTCAAAGCAACCTGTTTGGCATTATCCAGCTGAATTTCATCCAGCTTATCCTCGAACTCCCTGTCCTCATCATGCCAGAAAATGATGCGGCGATGATAATATTCCGGTAAAGGTGCAGCAAACCGTCGGTTTAGGTCTTGTATTACTTTTTCTATATCCATGCTGCAACCTCCTTATTTTATTTTTGATGTAATTTTAGAAAGTGCTGAGGTCAAAGCGGTTTCTTGTTCTTTTTTCTTTCTCATTTCTTCCCATTCACCAAGAATCATATATATGCATTCCTTAAGGACAGGGAAATATTCAAGACACTCCTCTTCACTAAGCGCATGAATACCTTTACTTAAAATTCCATAAATCGTTGGATTACTTGTCAACATATTGGGCAGATAATCGCTAAGCATAGTAATCTTTTCATCAACGTGCGCTTTGCTGAATTCATTTTCATTTATAGCGCTTCCCGCTATTTCCTTTGCTTTCATTAACAACCGTTCAAAAATTCTTCTGAGGTACACATAAGATCCTGCTCCAATTCCATGTGCATATAATCCCAGTGCTCTACCAAACTCTTTTCTATCTGTTGATGGCAATACCTTTTTATATTCGTCTAATTCAGGAAATGTCAGGTCAGCAACAGATGGGAATTGACCAATCTTTAACAGCTTATTTCCATCTGCTCTAACTATATAATCTGTATAATGTTGATCGTTCATAGTACACTGAAATTGAAAAATCATTACACGAGTAAACTCCTTCGTTTTACAATCAGTCCAATACCATTCTTTCTCAGGACTTTTTTCACCTGGTAAGGAGGTAGCACACAATTTTTGTGTGATTTGTTGCTTTAATAATTCCTCTCCCAGACTTTCCATACACATATCTCCCTGTGAATTTTCAAAGGGAACAATTATTTGTTTCATTGAAAAAACTCTGGACTCACCACAATCCTTACAGTAAATACTAATGCGAACATCGCCATTAAGAACGTCAATCAAATCTTGTATGTTATCTTTTGAAACCTCGTATGATTCATATAAGTCAGAACTTAGCAAAAAATTTGAAAATGTGTTTTTACTGGGATCCCTATCGTAAGGCTCTTTATCTTGATCGAACACATTTGACATCATCTTCATTTAACAAATCACCTCACTTAATTTTCGCCAGTACATCCTGGAATTTTGCATAGTTGACCTTGACGCCATCATCCAGGTCAATGGTAATCATCTGGTCTGCCAGATGGTGAATTTTTTCTTCATAGCTTCTCAGCTCGGTATCCTGATCTTTTAGCTTCGTCAAGGCTTTATTCAGCTTCACACGCTCGCTGGTAGACACATTGGCAATGCGGTTTTCCATATCGGCAATGACAGTGCGGTAACGAGCCTGCTGCTCATGCACATAATCGGTGCGGATGCGGGCGATGGTATCCGGCTGATAGCGGTGCATATAGATGATGGCTTTGAAGCCGTTCTTCTTGCCGCTGTCAAACAGCCAGTAAATCGGACGTTTCTGGTAAATCTTGCAGTGGTCGGCGTAGAAGTCATTCAGGAAATAGTTTCGGATAACCTCTCTCGGCTGTCCTTTGCCACCCAGAGCATCAGCAATAAACTTCAAGTTTTCTTCCAACGTATCCCTACCGTAAACCGCCTCGATAAACTTCACGAAGCGTCCGACAATATCATCATCGAAGTATTCATCGTCACAAATCGGGATAATATTGTCCCTGTCAATAAAGTTGGCATCCCATACCATCTCACCGCTGGAAAACTCATTCTTTCCGATAGCATCCATCAATTCCTGCTGGATTGCAGTATAATCCCAATTCCCTCCGGCATAGAGCAAGCCATCTTTGAGAGGTGAATATCTGCCGAACATACAGCCCACCGCATAGGAAATCAGGCTCTTGATGTCACGCTGCAAGTCAGCCTTGCGGACGGTCACATCCTTATCCTCAACTTCCGGGGTCAGTTCATTCTGCAAGCCGTAGATGTCAATAAAAATACGGTTGAGTTCTTCTTCATTGGCTTTCAGCTGAGTAAAGCGGCCATCACACTCGGCTTCCCACTGGGCAAAGGCTTCAGCGACAGTGGAAACATGGCGGATGAGGGGGTGCTTTGTAAAGTCCCAGGAAGTTTCAAAGGAATCCCAATCACCTTTTGTTTGAGTAATACAGTCCTCAACGATACCACTAATATCTCGAGAATCTTTAAGATATGGAATATTTATCATTGAGCCGCAGGTATAATGCATAGTTGGTGACATTAAGTCCATAAAAATTTGAGCTACTTTTGTGTTAAGGAAGCCCAGTAGTTCTGTCAAATTATTGTTGGAAAATAGGCACGGAGCACAAGTGTCAAATGCATATCCATCGTCTACTGCTCTTAAGCTTAATAAACCAGTTGCAACATCAGACCATGTTATACATTGTCGGAAATAGTATTGCGTATTTCGAGGAAAGGATCCTTTTTGTGCTTTTACCCTTCGTCCATCGTTCTCATAGTCTAATACATACTCCTTGTTTCCGTACCAACGACGAAAACCACCACCCTTATTGTATGGAAACCATTTTGCGGTAGGATTGGAATCAAACGAAATTTCATTAAAAATCAATTCAAACCATAGACGTAAATAAATTTCATTGTTTCCCGTTTGAAGTCCTACTTTTCCGTCTGCCATTTTTCCTATAGGGCAACCAGTAGTAAATGAGTCAAATATTTTCTTGCTTACCCAATACGCCACCGGACTTCCCGGAATTTTGGAAAAATTGGACTGCTGGGCAGTATAACGATTTTCAGCAGCAAGGAACATATCCTCTTTGCCTTGCTGAGTGGTCGGCTCTATCAAGCGGCAGTAAGTTCCTTTATAGTCTGCAAGATGGCTTTTTCGCATGACAAAGCTGGTAGTCTGTACCACCTCGCCGCCAATTTCCTCAAAAGCTCTTGCTCCAAGGTGCGCCATGTTGATAGTATCCTTTTGCAGCAGTTTGATGCGTAACTTTTCAAAGCTGGAAAGAAACATCCAAGCGTGCTGGGTAATCATTGCCTGATAACCGTTTTTCTTTGCCATCTGACCACAGGTTTCGATAAACACAGCAAACAAATCACTCTTACTGTCGGGATAGTTCTTCTTCACGTAATTTGAGAGATTTGCACC
Organism: uncultured Oscillospiraceae bacterium; assembly: GCA_958366985.1. GTDB lineage: Bacteria > Bacillota > Clostridia > Oscillospirales > Acutalibacteraceae > UMGS263. Next base: position 41,231 of record CATXDC010000002.1, on the reverse strand, counting down.
CATACCTGAACTGCCCATATACGGCGGATTAGTCACAACAACATCATACTTCTGTGCCAGAGCTTCCGCAACCTGCACCAGTGGCAACAGGCTGTTCAACACGCTCTCTTTGCTCATGCTGATGTCGTCCAGAACCTCGTCAAAACGAGCATAAAGAGCAGCAAAATCCACAGGAGTAATATTCAGGATAGAACCGTACTCCTTGGCATCGTGCGTTTCCTTGATAATGCTGTCCATCGCCGCTTTCAGCTTGGCATCGCCGTTACAAAAGTATTCCAGTGCATAGCGGTCAACGTTGTTGCTTTCCTGAATGGCATAGACATTGGGCTGAATCTGGCGGCTGAAGAAGCGGCGGTCATACTGACGAGCTTTCATCATCACAGCAAAATAGGCGAGTTGCGCCGCACGGTCGTCAATGTCCAGACCATAGAGATTATTCTTCACGATGCTTTCCACCGCTTCACGGGTGGTGTAGCCGTAGCTCTCATAAATCTGCACCAGCACATCAAACAGATAGGCGAGGATATGACCGGAACCGCAACAAGGGTCAATGCACTTGATCTGCTCCGGAGTCATAGCGGCATATTCTTTGCGGATTTCTGCAAGCTGTGCCTGCACTTCCGGCTCCTGCTCTGCTTCTTCCAGATAATACTTCCACCCGGATTTCAGTTCGTCATTCGGGTGTCCCTCCACCCACAGGCGACCGAGAGAATTCTCCACCATATAGCGAACAATCCAGTCCGGAGTAAACAGCTGGGTTGCCGCTGGAATGTTCTCCTTGGTAATTTTCACGTTCTTCTTGAGGGCGGCAAAGACCTCGTCTTTTTTCTCTGCATTGTAATACTGATATAACCAGCCAATAATCTGCACCGCATCCTGCCAATCTTCCTCTGGGATGGTGGAAATCATCTGCTCGATAACGCTGCCTTCACGAAGCAGGTTGTCCGGAAGAAGCAGCTCGGTGTAGTCGGAAATACGCTGGAACATTCCCGGCAGAACGCTATTCAGGGCATTGCACTGGGTAATCAGCAGATATTTGTAGAGTTCTTCTGTCTGGTTGGCGTTCTTGAACTCATAGACTTTCTCCATGTTCAAGCCGTCTAAATCCAGATGCAAGGCTTCGTCAATAATCTGCGGTTTGAAGTTGTTTTCCTCGTCTGTGAACACACGCACACGGGTAGGGAGGTAGCCATTGACCTCCATAAAACGCAGAGCAATCAGGCGGTTGAACCAGGTGTAGGCAACCTCCTCCATCACTTCCTCATAGTCCTTGGCATTGATCTGAGAAATCAATGCTCTGCGCTGATTCTTCTGTGTATCAGTCAGGACTTTTCCGCCCACGCTGTCAGCTGCAGCATCAACGACGTTATCCTTTTCAATTCCATATTGCATCGCCTTCTGGGATACACGCTCAATCAGTTCCCGACGTGCCCAGACAGCGAACTTTTTTATCGCATTTTTGTCCATTGTTTCATCCCTTATTAAGCCAATTTATCAACGGAAAAGTATTCTTCAAAGTATATATCATACTTATCATAATCGTGTGATTTTATATCCTTGTCCAATAATTTTTTTATTTCTTGCAACTCGTCACTTTGACATAGTTTTAAAAAATCATCGTACATTCTTCGGTCTTGTTGGAGAACAGAATAATTATATTTTATTAATGGATTTTGAGTAACCCTATTCCATGCATTTTCCGATACTTCCAAAAGTTTTCCAAAGGAAATGTAAGAAATATACTTATCTATAATATCGATTTCATCGCTAAAGCACGTATCGATTACATTGAACATTTCAGAATTTTTCTTTTGAAATAGGAGTCTTGCTAAATCCTTTCTACGCAAAATATTCCCCTTTAATATCTGTAATTGATTTACCCATGCTGCGGCAGAATTAACATTTCCATTCTCCACATTATAACTAAAACCAGAAGTAAATACGACGTCACAAAACTCATAATATGTGTTATATACAAGCAAAATATCATCATGATATTGTTGTGACCATTCTCTGTTATGTATCCTTTTCTGCAGTTCTATATTTCTATGTTCATAGATTTTATTTTGCACAATTATTACAATAGATAGAATGATGGGAAGTAAAACGGATATAATGTCCAATAAATCTCTTTGATTTAATTCCACTAATTCTTTCACAATATCTTCCATTATACTTCTCCTTATTTCAGCGTGATTCCATCGCAATCCTTCATCATCGCAGTCAGGTAGCTTCTCATGCGCTCCACATAAGCGTCAATATCTTCCTGGCTTTCCAAAGTCTTTGCAGGGAACGCCAGCTGACGGTACACATTCTTAATCACTTTATTCGGAACAGGCTTTGCCGGAGTATCCGGCTGTTTTTTCTCGACCGGCTTCGGCGGCTGCTTTGCAGTCTCGATGCGGTCACAGATGTCGTCCTTGTAAGACCAAATCTGCGGAACCAGACCGTCTAACAGGGCAAGGCTCTGAAGCTCGCTGATTTTCTTTTTCTGCTGGTCGAAGTATGTATCAGCTTTTCTTACCAGTTCAGCACAGTCCATATTGCCATCGGAAAGGGTATGAACCTCTGCCATACACTGGCGGACGATTTCCAGCAGCTCAGCACGTTTGGAATCCAGCAATCTGCCATGTCCTTCCCGAACTTTCTCCATAAGCCCATTGAGTTCCGGAATTCTGCGATAGATGTTTTTCGGGTCATTCTCGACCACGGTAATCAAGCGAATCTGGTTCAGAGCATCGTTGGCTTCTGTTTCCTTGCTGAGATAATGCAGATCGTTTCTCAGGTCGTCCTCCATCTTAACGGCGGCATCAAATACCTGCACCTGATTTTTGAAGAAGCCCTCGACACGCTGCATTTTTTCTTTGTTATCAAAGAGATTATCTTCCTCTTTCAGAATCGCATCAATAAGGGCAATATTATCTTTCCGCTGGGAGAGGACTTTGTCCATCTGCTCAATGGAAGCAGCTACAAGGCTCTGATCCGGATATTTATGACCTTCATATCTGCCTGTCAATTCGACGTAGTGGTCTTTCAGTTCGGTGAACTTCTGAACAACAAATGCCACCAGGCCATCTTCATCATCCGGCACATCCATGACATCGAAGTATTCACGCAGCAGCTCCTTGACAGCCCTCATCTTTGTGGCGGTAATCATCTGGCGCTTGCTGATGCTGGTCTTGCCAATCTCGCTTTTTTTGCGGAGCATATCCGGCAATTTCGGGTTATCCGGCTGAATGGTGGAACCTGCATATTTGATGGTAACTTTCTGGTCATAAATCAGACGGGCAACCACAGCGGCAATGTCAATTTCTTTCCAACCGTAAGGAATCGCACTATAACGGCTCTGAATGTCCGCCATAGAGGTCGGCAGATTTTTCATTGCCTGCATTTCCAGATATTCTTCGATCTTGGCAGCTGCACCTCGGTTCGGCTCCATACCAGGCATGATATTTTCAGCACCGGTCAGAATTTCAATAACATCTGCATCAGTATCAGCGTTTTTCTCAATCAGAGAAAGTTCACTGTACACATGGGACACCAGATATTCCAGAGCCTGCTCAATCTTACCCTTGGCATTTCCGCCTTTGAGTTCGATATGTTCACCGTCCACATAGAACTGTGCGGATTCAATGGCTTTTACCAAATCTTCCATCGCAGTCTGCTCATACTTGGTAGCTTCTTCCTGCTGGTCACGGATAATATCCTGAACAGATTTCGGAAGCTGGTTGACATTACGCTGTTTGACATACTTACGAATCTTCATGGCACTTTCCAAAGACTCATAGTAAGGGGTATCCGACAGCACAACGATGGCCTCCTTGCCCTTTGAATCCGTCATCAGTCGCAATTCGGATTTTTCCGCATTGTCCGTCGCAACTGTCAAGAAGCGCAGGCGCATCCCGCCAGTGATGTTGCCCACGGTAATACCATCCACCATCTGATCGAAGGAGAAGTCATATTTGCCGTAGCGATATTTCTTGGTAGTAAAAATATCTCCGAAAACCATCTGCCCAATCCGGTCAACGATAGAAGCGGTATCAACCGGAGTGTTTTTGATTTCTCTCTGAATATCCTGTTCTTCATCGGTCAGAAAGTTGTAAACTTCTCCGGTTCTTCCAATATAGTTCTGGCTCATCAGCCGGTTCAGACATTCACGGACAGTCTCACGCATGGTGATCTTGTCCATGCGAATATCATCCGCCATCAAAATTACAATATTGTCCAGATTGGCAGGAATGTCGTCAATGTAACGAATCAGATACAGCAGTTTCAGCACATCCACATCCTGTGCTTCGATGCCATCACCATTATCAGCAGCCTTTTGGCAGCGTTCAATTACACGGCGGATGGAGCTATCCAGGAAAGTATGTACGGTATCATAAAAACGGAAGAACGGAACGAGGGCATACTCGTCTTTATCCTGAATTTTCTGGGTTGCTTCCTGGAAGCCGGAAAGCATGGAACGCTCACCGCCGGACAGATGCTTGCCGGAATTGCCATGCTTGCGGATTTCTGCAAAAACCTTCTGCATGATGATGAATTGATAAGGCACAAACGGGAAATTCACGGCAAATTCTCTGGAACCGGAATAACCTTTAATATCCAAAATGGAATCTGTGAAACTGAACAGATTACGGAGAACGGAATCGTTCTTCTCATAAACTGCTTCCAGTTTGGACTCAGCTTCATTATTCTTTTTCAAAATACGCTTCTGAATAACTTCATCCACAGAGGAGGAAGAAAGGCTCAAACGAGTTTTGAATCGAGCCTGAATTCGGGAGAACTCATCAGCACGGACTTTGATAATCTCGTCAATGGCTTCCTGTCCGGTGCAGACAACCCACACCTTTCCACCACACTCACTGCCGATTTTCTCAACGAGGGACTGAAGATTCAAAAGCATATCGGTATCCGTTCCAACATACTGACCCACTTCGTCCACCATGAATAGCAGGCGGAAGTTGTCCGGCTTGGTGTTCAGATAATCTTTAATATCCTCTACAAGCTGGGCAATGGAAAACTCGGTAGCGGATTTATCATTGAACCAAGCCTTGGCATCTTCCTCGCTCATATCCAGGACTTCTACCAGAGTAGGAATGATATATTTACCGTTAAAGGCAAATGCTTTGCGGGAATCTACCCAGGGCATTCCTTTCTTTTCTTCAAAGACACGGCGGAACTCATCGGTCTTTCCCTGTTGGTCAATATACTGTTCCAGTTTTGCAACCTTCAGGTTTTCGCCAAAAAAGCCCAGGTGATTATAGAAGGTCTTAGCAAACACACGCAGGACGGCGGTTTTGTCCTTGTTGATAGAACCCTCAATATCAATATTGAACAGAATCGTCTCTGTCTGCACTTTTGTAGAGCGGTCAATCAGCATATAGGTTGCAGGGTCATCCTCAAATTTCTTGCGGAACCGCTCAACACTATGAATCCCTTTGACCTCTTTATTCTCCAGTAGATAGGACAGCATTTTCAAGAAGTGGGATTTACCGCTTCCAAAGAATCCGGAAATCCACACGCCGGTATCAGCGGTCGGCTCATCCAGAGCATCACTATAATAATTAAAAAAGGTAATGAAGTGCTTCTTCAATTCCTTTGTAATAACATACTCATTTAATTCCTGCTCAATCACATCGTCCGCAGCCTGATCGACTTTGATAACGCCGTTGATTTTACGGTTGATGTCATCGGCAAACATATCACGAATAATCACAATCGCACCCCCTTATACAACATTGAACGCCCTGTAATAATCATTGGGCTGCAATCGGTTAAACAATTTCACATGACGTCCGTCAAACTCACCCGGATACATCACCAAAATTGGTACATCCGAAAAATGAGGTTGCAGTGCTTCCAGCAAGGAATGGATTCTCATAAACGGGAAAACTTCACCCACACCGGTAAGCATCAGCACATCACCGCACTCATGCGGCTCAAACTGGATTTTCTCTATAAACTCACCTTCGCCAATAGCAGAATGGAGCTGTTCTAAAAGGAAGATACTTCCGTCCTCCGCTTCCATATCCGGAATCGCATCTGTAATCCCCATATCTTCACAGATAGAAAGGAATGTCTGATACAGATTACAAATTCTCAGGCGACAGGACAGAGAGTGGTCGGTTTCCAGTTGCTCGATAAAATGGCGGACTGCCATTTCATCTTCCGGGTTGTAACAAAAAATGCGAATATTCACTTCATTGCTGAGTCCCTTACCTTCTAAAAATTCAGGTTCCTGTATCAGCTCTCTGACTTTATCTAAACGTTCTTCAATATTACTCATCTATCTTGTATCCTCCTCATGAGAAGCAGTTGAAAGCCGGCAAGACCATCAGGTCACCATGGTTTCTGATTGCATTCTCCAAAATCGGATGCAGGTACACTGGATTCAAATGGTCTGCACGAATATCATCCAGATACTCATTTTCTACGAGAACTTTTGCAAGCACCTGCTTCAGTTTCGTGATCGTACCTTCACTCCAAGTAGCCACCGCATCATCCTGTTCCTGCAATCTCATAAAGTAGGTATTCAAATCAATCCTACCAAAAGAGCTGTCCTTTAATCGGTACTTCTCGCCAATAACCGTCAGCATAAACTCCCACATCAAACGACTCTGTTTCATCATGGCATACAGACAAATCTGCTTGGCTACATCAGTCGGCTGCTGCACAATCGCTCTAACCAAGTCATTATCATCCATAGCAGCCAGTCGCTTTAAGCAAGCCTTTGCCATCCGAGCGACCGACTTTTCCGTCGGATATTGAAAAAGATTGTCGTTTGTAATCTGTGCAACAACATCTTCTTCACTCAAGCCGCTGCACAATAATTTTGCCGTTGTTCGCATCTCGTAAAACAAAAATGGTTCTCTTGTTAAAGATGCAATATATGGATATGTATTGTTCATCAAAAGTCCCCCTTATGATCTTTCTCTTGTTTCGGGAAGGACTTCCATAATATCTTCGATGCCGCAATTTAATTTTCTGCAAATGCGTACGATGACTTCCATAGAAACAAGTTCATTCCTTGAAAGTTTTGCGAGGGTATTCGGACTGATACCAACGTCTTTTGCAAACTCCATTTTTTTCATTTCTTTGTCTATCAACAGCTTGAAAAGCTTATTATAGGTTACGTCCATACTTGACCTCCATCTTCAAAACTATTACTTAAAAAGTTCTAATCTAAATTATAGCACAATTACATTCAAAAAGGGGTAATAAATTTTGTATTTGCAGAGTTTTTTTCTTTTTCTTATAAATCAGTTTTTTATTCAGGTAACTATTTCCCCAAACATGAAAGTCTGTGAAGAATGCGCAGGATTCACAAATTGGCAAGCAGTGTAAACCTGTACAGGTTCACTCATTTTCTCGAATTTCCCTTTAGGTCATTCTTCGCAAATTTGCTTGTTGGGGCAGCATCCCCAATCCCCCAGAACATCATCTGCCGATGATGGCTACGCAGCAAAGCTGCTGACAATATCCGGAGAGAATATCTGCACTAAAATGTTGTGTGACGATGGTGACGGTTGTGACGATGAAACGGAGAGCGAGCCAGGGGCAATTTGTATCGTCACTATCGTCACAACCGTCACATTTGGAAAAATATAGTATTTCGCTGTGAAAAAATCTGCAAATTTGAAAACCAGGGTTACACTGAAAGCACACCAACAGTGGGCATAGCCAACATCAAAAATGTTGTTCAATGGGATTTGGGGCTGCTGCACCAACAAGCAGTTTGTGGTTATGGATAGCCACAAGCATTGCTTGCTACAATATGTTTGACCACAAAAACAGTGTTGCACTGGTAATGCTGTTCAGCGGTTCAAACCTAATCTGTAATGAAGCGGTAATCAGCCTTACGTGGCATTACTTGAGCTAATCACGCTCGGTTACCAAGTTGCGAAATTATAAAAACGATGTGTCCAAATTGAACACATCGTTTTTGTTGTTCTATTCTGTTATCTCATCCGCTTGTCCGAGAAAGGCAGCTCGTAAACATCTTTCATCTCACATACCACCTCCTACTTGACTATAAATCATTTCATATTTTACAATTTTCTCTGCACGATTGCGAATGCTGTTCATCGCTCCAACCCATGCCATTTGATTCTTTTCCTTGAGCTGTTCGGTAATACCCTCTCGCTCCTTCATCTGCTGGATAAGCAGAGATAACCGCTCCTCAGCCTGCTCGTTGAGATCAGCAAGGTATGTCCAGAGTTTTCCTGTAAGAATTAAATCATTGAATATGCCTGGATTTGTCATCCTCAGATACTCCCGATGGAGTCGCCCCCATCTTCCAATCGATCTGGTCTCGTCGGGCAAACTCAACTCCGGCACATAGTAGTCACCCACCAACACATAATAGATGCCATTTTCAAAAATTTTTTTTTTCATATCTTCGCACACTCCTCTCCGGTTGTTTCGGTCGTTACCAAGGTCAAGGTAATATTGCTTCCTGTACGGCTACGATTATTTTCATATCGTATACCAAATTCCTGCATCAGTTTTCCAGCCTTTACATTGAGCTTCTTACTCAATGCATTGGGCTGAATAGACAGTCGCAGCGTCTCTGCAAGCTCTGTAGCACTGCCTTTCCATTGAGGGGATTCTGCTGTTACCAGCTTAGCTACTGCTGTCAGTATAGGGTCTGGTGGCTCTTTCCACAGCTGTCGTTCTGCCTTTTCAAAATTCCATTGCAGAGTCACCTCATCTCGTATTAGATGAATCTTTTGGTCTGGTTGGTCACGACCTACAATGTCCAGTGTAGCTTTATTATCGGTGCGTTTCTCCTTTTGCATCAGAATGGCTCCATCAGCACATCCCAGCAATCCTGTAGTACCGGAAATCGTTTCAAAACTGTCCCCGGCTGGCTGCTTTCTGGTGTGATGAACAATCAGTACACACACTCCATGCTGCTCTCCAAAAGCTTTCAGCCTACTGATAATCTCATAGTCACCAGCATAGCTGTAAGCATCTCCTGACATCTCACGCACCTTCTGTAAAGTGTCCACAATTACCAGTCTGGTGTTTGGGTGTTCCCGAAGAAAGAACGCTAACTGCTCATCCAATCCATTGCCAACCTGTTTGGCACTTACAGCGAAGAAGAGTTCTCCTGCACTTTCCACGCCAAACATTCGGGCCATACGTTCCTGCAATCTCTGATAATCATCCTCCAAAGCCAGATAGAGTACCGCTCCGGGTTGTTTGATCTCATACTCCCAGATAGGCTGTCCGGTACTGACATGGTGGGCAAACTGCGCCACTAAGAAGGATTTTCCGATTTTGGGCGCTCCGGCAAGGATATATGCTCCTGTATAGAGCAGATTCTCAATTACAGGCATCCTGCTTCCATAAACCGTATCATACAACTCTGTCAGCGATACAGTATGCAGATAATCGGGACTGTTCATCTGACGCATTTGCCGGAGCCAAGCTTCCATTTCCTCCATTTCAACGCTTTCATGGTTGCCATCCTGCTGATTATCTGCTAAAATGTTTTCGTTACATAGTGGTGACTGTCCTCCGTCTGCGCCAACAGACGGGATTAGGGTAGTCATCTTTTCTTTTTTCTCATGGGCCATATAACTCCTCCTTTTCCGCATCGGTAATCTGGATCAACTGCTCCATCAGTGCTCTGCATTCTAATAGCAAATCGACCGCTTCTTCTGAGACTTTTACTCCATTCAGAACATCTTTCAGCCGACGCACCTCCAGACTCAGCCGGTCGCTTTCAAATTTACCAACCCGGATACTGATGTGCTGTTCCAGCATGGAACGAATCATGAACTCATTTTTAGGAAGTCCCGTTATCTTGATTCGCTCCTCCATTTGACGGTATTCCTCCGGCGTCAAACGAAAACTTACTGTTTTATTTCGTGTTCTGTTGTGATCTTGATACCGACTCATTTTTCTTCCATCTCCTTTTTTCCGTTATGAAACTGATCCAGCTGCTCCGCCAGACGCTCCTGTTTGTCTGGGTACAAATGAGAATAGGTGTTCAGTGTGGTTTCGATATTCTCGTGTCCCAGGCGTTCTGCAATCTCCTTTGGAGAAACTCCCATCTCAATCAGAAGGCTGGTATGGCTGTGACGGAGCGAATGAATATGAATTTTTTCATTCCGCTGAGCTTCATTCCTCGCTGCATCTCCTTTTCCAGAAAAGTCTTTGCTACTGGAATCACCCGATCTTCTGGTTGCGGAGCATAGAGGCTTTCTTTGTAGTCCCGAATGTCATCTGCCAAAAATTGAGGAATATTGACTCTGCGGTTGCTTTTTGGGGTTTTAGGTGGTGTAATAACATCTTTTCCTTTCAAGCGTTGATAGGACTTGTTGATGGTGATGACCTTTCCGTCCAAGTCCACATCTCCGAAGGTAAGAGCCAACAGCTCGCCAATACGGATACCCGTCCAGAAAAGGATTTGAAACGCCAGCCAGGAAATCCGTTTATCCATCAGACAGTCAGCAAATTGCTGAAACTCATCCTTTGTCCAGATTTCCATCTCATCTGCCTTGGCTTTCCCCATACTGCCGGCTTTGCGGCAGGGATTGTCTTTCAGCTCATAATATTTGACTGCATAGTTGAAGATGGCTGAAAGTTGATTGTTGATGGACTTAAGATAAGTTGGCTTGTACCCCTGCTGAATCAATTGGTTCTGCCAGACCCGGATATCAGCCGCTGTAATCTCGTTGATGCGTTTTTCTCCAAAGTAGGGAATCAGCTTATCCCGTATCACATACATCTTGTTGATCATGGTGTGCTCACAAAGACGATGTTTCATATCTTCTGCGTAGAGCTCGGTAAAATCCTTGAATTTCATGTCACAGCTCTGGCTCTGCTTCATCAGGAAATCCCGATACCATTCCTCTGCCTCCCGCTTGGTCTTGAAGCCTCGTTTAGTGGACTTACGATTCTTGCCTGTCCAATCCTTATAACGGTATTGGATCAGCCATTTCCCGGTTTTGGGGTCTTTCTCTGTGGTCATCAGGCACTCACCCCCTCTCCCAGACCATAGCAGCGCTCTTCCAGGTACTTTCGGGGGATTCTGCCTGAGAAGGTCAGATACCCTTCTGTTCCAGTTCATCATTTAGCCTGTGAATCACCTTGTAAGCGTGTCCCGTGGAGATGTTAAGCATCTCTGCCAGTTCCTTGGCTGTGATAAAGCTTTGTTCTTTCATCATGGTATCCTCCTTTTTATTTGTTGTAGCTTAATCGCTACATTCATTATAGCGTAGCGAATTCGCTACGTCAACCCATTTTTGATTATTTTCAAAAATTTTGTAGCTTATTCGCTCTATCCGTGCTATACTAAATGAAAAGAGGATCGAAAGGGGATTTTTAATGCTTACAGTTGGTGATAAAATTAAATATTTTCGCAAACAGCGAGGTATGACGCAAGCACAATTAGCTGAATTGACCGGTATCCATCCTGTGTCCATTCGAAAATATGAAATAAATAAGATGCAGCCCCAGTCCCAGCAGATTGAGCGAATTGCAGAAGCGTTACGGGTCAACAGCGGCGCTCTCAGCGATTCTCATTCTGATATCATTCACATGGAAACCAAAGGCGATCTGATGGGCTTGCTGATGCTGTGGCACAAGTCCGGCATCCTGTCCATTGAGGGTGAGCGTGGGGAAGATAACCTTCTGGACGCCGCCACCGTCCGCCTCCAGCCCAATATAGTTTTCGGGACTTATCTGGCACTCTCCTGCGACCAGGCAAAAAAAGAAGAGGTCATCCAATTGGATAACCTCAGTGTGGTATTACAGGATAAATCCATTTTACAGAATCTGCTTCGTTGGGAAAGTCTCTACAATGGCTATGTACTCATGTCCGACAAATATGGAGACAGTGACAGCGAACCGACACTTAATGCTCTCAATGAGCTGAGAGAAAATCTGGAGTTAATCGAGATGGAACTACAGGGTTCTATAGAACCGCTGAAATAATTAAAGTCTATTGACCGATCTAACTACTCAAAAATAAAAATTTGGAGATGTATTCATGACTGATCATTATTTAGACATCTTCCCAAACTTATTTTGCGATGTCCAAAAATGCGATGAAGTTAAATCGATTATTACACAAATTGATGATGTTTTTTCCTCTATAATAACCCGATACGGAGAACTCGAAAACGAAATAGCCTTTGATGTTTCAGGACAAGACGATTTTACCGATACAGTTATCGGTTTGTTCATTAGGAAAATAATGGAGCAACTTGATGCAATAAATGTCTTGTATTCTGTTGGCTCATCTACTCCTGCACAAATTCTCTTAAGGTCACTAATTGAAAATATTATTAGCCTAAAATTTATCTTAAAAGAAGACACAAAAAAACGTGCTGCTACCTATTTCCTTGAACATCATTATCAGGAAATAGAATTAGGGCAGTCATGCTTTAATCCACATTCGAATCTTGGAAAGATCACAAAACGACAAGATGAACCGTATTTTAACGATAGTTATGAGCAGTTTCAGAAAAAGAAAGCCGCCGTCCAGAAACTCATCATGAAAAACTCTATGTTTCAAGAAATAGATCGGATTAGACGGAAAAAAATTCAACATAAGAAAAAAACAGGTTCAAAAAGGAGAGTGCATATTCAATGGTATGAAGTTTGTAGTAATGCGTCAAGTTTTTACGACTTAATGAAAGAAACTGGTTATGAAAAATATTATCAAGGGTTATACGGTGGTCTTTCATATGAAACACATTCTTTAAACTCGACTATGGGTGTAAGCGTAACTGAAAATGGATTTTTCTTAAAGAAAATTAGGAGTTTGGAAGAAGGAAGTTCTACTTTTTCCATATCGTGTGCTTTTTCTGTAGCTCTGTTGCAAGACTTGTATAATTACCTTGAGGATGGAGAAGATGAAAAACGTGAGTTCAGAAACTTTTTTCTTTCTTATCAGGATAAGCGAAAAAAGATAGAGCAACGTTTGGATGAAATCAAAAGCTCTACTATTATGTAACTGTATAGTACTTTCATCATTCTTCTGTTTGTTCACTGCATTTATTGCTATGATAACAGGCGAGTGTACTCAATTTGTACTCAATAGACATGGAAAAACCCCGGAAACCCGCATAAATACGGGCTTTCCGGGGTTGTAATTTTTACTCCCACTCTATTGTGGCAATGGGCTTAGGTGAAACGTCGTAGCAGACACGGTTTACACCTTTGACCTCTGCAAGGATGCGGTTTGTAATCTTGAAGAGTACATCCCAGTCAAGAGGCTCAACAGTTGCTGTCATAGCATCAACAGTGTTGACAGCTCTGATGATTACGGGATACTCATAGCATCTCTCGTGGTCACGGACACCGACTGAACGGAAATCCGGAATAGCTGTAAAGTACTGCCATACCTTTCCTGCAAGACCTGCTTTATCAAACTCCTCACGGAGAATAGCATCAGACTCACGTACAGCCTCAAGACGATCTCTTGTGATTGCGCCAAGGCAGCGGACACCGAGTCCGGGGCCTGGGAATGGCTGACGATATACCATGTTTGCGGGAAGTCCAAGCTCTACGCCGCAGGCACGAACTTCGTCCTTGAAGAGCTGACGAAGAGGCTCAACAAGCTCAAACTTGAGATCCTCAGGAAGTCCGCCAACGTTGTGGTGTGCCTTAACAGCTTTAGCTGTCTTTGTGCCGCTCTCTATAATATCGGGATAAATTGTACCCTGTGCAAGGAAGTCAATACCGTCAAGCTTACGTGCTTCTTCCTCGAATACACGGATAAACTCTGCGCCGATAATCTTTCTCTTCTGCTCGGGATCTGCAACGCCTGCAAGCTTATCAAGGAAGCGGTCTGTTGCATCAACATAGGTAAGGTTTGCGCCAAGCTCGTTGCGGAATACTCTTACAACCTGCTCAGGCTCACCCTTACGAAGAAGACCGTGGTTTACATGGACGCAGTAAAGCTGATTGCCGATAGCTTTAAGAAGAAGTGCTGCAACAACTGATGAATCAACACCGCCGGAAAGAGCAAGGAGCACTTTGCGGTCGCCAACCTGATTTCTGATAAGCTCAACCTGATCGGCGATAAAGTTTTTCATGTTCCAGTTTGCCTCAGCGTGACATTTATCAAAAACGAAAGCAGAGAGAACCTTTTTAAGCTCCTCGTCATCTGCGGGCCAGCTTTCGAGAACCTCTTCACACTTTGCATTATGAGCTGCTGCCATAACAGGATAACCAGCCTCATAGATTTCGTCGCTGACATCAATCTTCACTCCGTCAACAACATTGTTGGGGCCGCCGCTGATTATAACTCCCTTTACGTTGGGAAGCTTTTTAAGCTCTGCGGCAGTAATATCGTAATTGCAGATTTCGCTGTATACGCCTAAATCACGTACAGCTCTTGCAATACGGGTATTTTCTGTGCTGCCAAGATCCAAAATTACAATCATATCCTGTTTCATGTTTTGCAACTCCTTTATTTTTATTATCCCTGTGATGCTGTGCACAAGATTTTATCTGAAAATTACCTCGGAACGTCCGGGGCCATTTGATACCATCTTAATCGGCACTCCGATTTCCTTTTCAATAAAGAGAACATAGTCCTGAGCCTCTTTGGGAAGCTTGTCAAATTCCTTTATGCCTCTTATATCAGTACCCCATCCGGGAAGCACTTTAAGAACAGGCTTTGCTTTTTTAAGCTTAGGTGTAACAGGGAAATCTCCTGTTACCTCTCCGTCTATTTCATAACCTACACAGACGGGGATTTCCTTGAGATATGAAAGGCAGTCGATAGCTGTAAGCACAACGCTTGTTGCTCCCTGAGCCTGGCATCCGTAACGGGTTGCAACACAGTCAAACCAGCCCATTCTTCTGGGACGGTGGGTTGTAGCGCCGTATTCGCCTGCGTCTCCGCCTCTTCTTCTCATTTCGTCTGCTTCGTCACCGAAAATTTCACTTACAAATTCGCCTGCGCCTACTGCGCTGGAATACGCTTTTGTAACAGCGACTACATCTTTTATCTCATAAGGAGGTATTCCTGCTCCGACGCTGCCGTAACCGGCAAGAGTGGAGGAAGAAGTTACCATGGGATAAATACCGAAATCGGGATCTTTAAGAGAGCCCAGCTGACCTTCAAGAAGAATCTTCTTGCCGTCCCTTATTGCCTGAGCGATAAACTTAGCTGTATCGGCAACAAAGGGAGAGATCATATCACGGTATTCCATTAGAGTTTTGAAGATCTCATCTGCATTTAAAAGCTCGTCCCCTGACTTACCGTAAACGTGTTTCAAAGTAAGATTCTTTACTTCAACAACTTCCTCGAGCTTTTCACGAAGATATTCCTCATCAAAAAGCTCGCATATCTGAAAGCCTTTTTTCGCATATTTATCTGAATAGAAAGGAGCTATACCTGATTTTGTAGAGCCATAGCTCTTTTTGCCCAAACGCTCCTCTTCATAGACATCCAAAAGCACATGATAGGGCATCATTATCTGAGCACGCTCAGATACCATTATCTTAGGCATTGGAACGCCTTTATCGGTTACAGATTTAATTTCATCCATAAGCTTCGGAATATCAACTGCTACACCGTTGCCTATGATATTGGTAGTATGGCTGTAACAAACTCCCGAAGGAAGCTGATGCAGTGCAAACTTTCCGTAATCGTTAATAATTGTATGGCCTGCATTTGCTCCGCCCTGAAAACGGATTACTACATCTGACTGAGCAGCAAACATATCGGTGATTTTACCTTTGCCTTCATCGCCCCAGTTTGCTCCGACAATAGCCTTTACCAATTAAACACACCTCCGCAATTAAGGAAAGCACCCTTTGGGGCGCTTTTTCTCTTTGATAATTATATTATATCCACCGCTCATAGTCAATTATATAAATATCCAAACACGGGTTTTGACAAAGGTGCAATTTTAGAAAATCCGCAAGGAAATTTGCATCAAAAAAAGCAAAAAAGCCCTTTCCTGTGACAGATTCTGAGCACAGCGAAATGAGAAGTTTACTGTGCATATTTTGAATCCATCCAGAAAGGACCATTTTTATTTTCCGATTATTGCCGCCGTTACCGTAACGTCGTCGGGACGTATATCTGGCCGCCTCATTTTAGCCTGTGACGCTATATGCTCCGCAAGCTCCGATGCCGTTCCCTCGTGCCACAGTTCAAGCTCTGAAATTATCCACTCGTCTCCGCCGTTTACCGCTCCGTCGGACACCATGAGGATTATATCGCCCTCGCCTAAAACCACTTCCGTCTTCGCAAACTCAACTTCCCTTAAAATTCCCGCAGGCAATGACGGCTTTTCCGTTTTAGCTCCTTTGCCTTTCTTACGCACAAAGGTTGCAGGGGCTCCCGCCTTGAATATCTGTGCTTTTCCCGTAAACAGATCAAGACAGACTATATCGAGAGTTGCAAAGGATTCCTCTTCAGACTTTAATAGCAGTGCGGAGTTCACTATTTTAAGAGAACAGTCAAAGCCGAATCCCGCTTTGATCAGCTGGGAAAGCAGTCCCGACGCCATGTTTCCGTCAATGGCTGCACGTCTGCCTGTTCCCATTCCGTCGCTTATTACCATAATCTCTCTGCCTCTGCCGTCATCAAAGCAGTCATAGGCGTCACCGCAGGGGTAATTTTCACTGCTGGGAAACTGACAGGCTCCTACATCCACCGTATAAACAGCTCTTTCACTGAAAGTGATAAGCTCATTTGCTCCCATGAGAGTAACGCTTGGCATTGCAAATTCTCTTGAGCAGGCTTCGGAAAGCTCTCCGGTAAGTCTGCCCACATTTACTTTACCTGCTGTTTTTTTACAGCAGATTTCCACTGTCATACGGTCATAAGGGTCAGTAATACAGCAGATGTCCTCGGGCACTATATCATACCTTTCCAGCACACGCCGTGCCCTGAGCGCTGTTTCCCGGTCAAATCCCCTTGCCTGCTGAAATTCATCGGAGAGGCTGCTGAGCATATCCGCCACTGCTCCGAACTGGTCGGACACAATTCCCCTTACCTGGGTGACTTTTTTTACGGAAGTAATACCTTCAGTAAACTTTTCGTATTCCTCATTCATAGCCTCGGTAAGGGCTGTGCTTCTGATACACCGTCTTGCAAAATGTGCCGGCAGTTTATCACGGGTCAGCTCTTCGCCCCTTTGAAGCTCATGAGCCATTTGACCGAAAACATCTATTGTATCGCCGAAATTCTTATCCCAGCAGAAAGAGTGCAAGCCGCACTTTCTGCAAACGGCATTTTGGACTTTTGAGTAGAGAAGGGTAAGTTCCGGAGTATCCACAGTACTCAGTCCCTGAGTGATTTTATCAACGCACCTTGATACCTCAGACATGGCTTTTGAAGCAACGTCAAGACGCATGACAAGAGCTCTTCTCATTCCCGTACTTTTCTTTTTTTCTTCGCCTTTTACTGTAAAACGCTTTTTTATGCTTTCAGAAATATTTTTTGGAAGCACCACAAAAATAACAGTAGCTATTGCCGTTTCAACAAGAGTTGGAAGCGCATTTTCTCCTCCAGTAGCAGCTAAGGTTACAATTCCTCCTGCAAGGACAAAGGCACAGGCTGAGGCAAAACGTCCGCCTCCTGAAAAAACTCCGGCAACAACTCCTCCTGCTGCATAAACTCCGCCTATATGTCCGCATCCCGGGATCAGTGACATAACTGCTCCTATTGCCGCACCTGCAATGGCTCCTCCACGCTCTTCCCAGATTGCAGCGGCAAAAAGTATTATGAGAACAGCAAATATTCTGCCTGGCGATATACTGAAAATTGTAACTCCTGAAGCACAGGCTATAAATATGCTTCCCGTTATGACAAGGCAGCTTTTTTCCGTACCAGTAAGAGCTTTAATCCCTCTTTCTCCGGTATCAAAGGATTTTTTAAAAAAATATGCGCTGCCTCCCGCAAGGAGGGATTCACCCAGATACATTACAAGGGCTCCCGCTGAAAATCCGTCCTCTATGCAAACTGCTATTCCGCTCAGAAAAGCTGCGCCAAATGCGCAAACACTCAGAATCAGAGTATCGCTCTTTATATTTTTGCTTTTTCTCACCGAATACGCCGTTATTGTAATTATTGTAAGAGCCGCTATATACCGTAAAGGCATGTCCATATCTTTAGTCAAAAGATATCCCGCTCCTGCTCCAACGGCTCCCGAAAGTATGTAATCCACCGGCAGTGCCGCAGTAAGAGCAATTCCAAAAGGTGAGTAATTCCCGAAAATTCCCGTCTGTGCCATGAGAAAACCGCAGCACCCCGAAACAAGATGAAGCAGCACCTCTTTTGCTCCCCTTGGTACTCCTTTTATATATGCCGACGGCAAAGTTAAAATATTGTTTTTCACGCTTTAACACCACTTTATAATTGTAAATTAACAGCCTGTCCCGTATTTTTTAGATCATTTACAATTATAAAACCAGCCTCTGCAAAAGGATGTCACAATGCGCTGTTATTTAGGGTAACATTATAAAAAAAACTGCCGCCTTTTCTCTTACTTTGGAGAAAAGACGACGGATTGATATATTAACTTATATGTTTACATGAGATGAAATATGCAAAAAACTTGAATTAATTTTTAAGTTCTTTCATTTTCACATTTCGCTTACACTGTCTCCTACGACGAGTACCGGTTCGAGATAAATTTCCTGAGCTTTAATGCGTTTTTTCTCAATGCGTCCTATCATAACCTCCGCTGCACGCTGGGCAAGCAGATCAAGATCCATTGTAACCGTTGTAAGTGAAATATCAAGCAGAAATTCACGAAGAGAGTTATCGTAGCTGACTACGGATATATCTTTTGGAACGGTAAATTGGCGTTCCTTTAAGCCACGCAGAAAGCCTAATGTCATCATATCATTGCAGATAAGCACCGCTGTGGCTCCGCTTTTAAGCACCTTTTCAACGGCGTTATAACCGCCCTGTACTCGGTTATCTCCGGGAATCAGATAATCTTTCGGCGGCTCGATTCCCTGTTCTCTCAAAGCATCCAGATATCCCGAAAGACGGTTTGCACCGTTCCCACGTTTATCATCCAGATAAACACAGGCGATTTCTCTATGGCCTTTTTCAATAAGATATTTAGCTGCCCTGTATCCGCCCAATCGGTTATTAAAGCACACATGGTCACAGGAAAATCCGAAAAATGGTCTGTCCACCATTACATAGGGTACATCCATCTTTTGCAGATGATGGCTGAGCTCATCCTCGTACTGATATGACTCATTGCTGCGGATAAGGAAAATTCCGTCAACACCTCTTGATTCAAAGCTGCGAAGAAGCTTACAGTCATTTTCAAAAACATCATCACTGTTTGCAAACATGAGGAAATATCCACGCTCACGGCAGGCTTCCTCTAATTGACGTGCCAGCTGTGCAAAGAAGGTATTCTGAATATCGGGAACAATAAGACCTATTGTATAGCTTCGCTGTGTAACAAGAGCACGGGCAGTCTGATTTACAACATACTTGCGTTTTGCTGCAATTTCCTTTACCCGCTGCTTGTTTTCCTCCGAAATACGGCAGGGACGATTATTGAGAATCTGAGAAACAGCTCCGGGAGAAATACCTGCTTCTCTTGCAATATCCTTTATGGTTATTTTTTTCTTGCTGAGTTTTTCAGGCATTCAAATTCCTCCTGCCGATGTTATCTATTTTATAATAACATATTCTTTTGATAAATAAAAGAATATGGAGCTGCACCCATAAAACTTTTAATGAGTTTTACAAGTACAGCTCCGCTTAATTCTCTATCGCAAATAAGCTTCTAACAAATCAGATTTTTACAGGAACATTATCATTGAAAGTACAAACATGAATATTGTACCTGCAATCATTGGAACAGATGTGCGCTTTACAATCTCGAGAGGTTCTTTCTTGATTGTACCGGCGACAATCATGATAACTGCCGAAACCGGTGAAACCGCACGGAGAAGGTTTCCTGCAAGACCCATGGGTACGGAAATTGCAAGTACGCTGATGCCGGCAGCTGCTGCAAGGGGAACCATAAGGGGAACCATTGCGAAGAACAGTGCTGTACCGCTGCCTGAAAGGATAACGATAAGAGCAGTAAGAGCAACAAGGATAAGGGGAAGAACAAAGCCCATGCCGTTACCCTGAATGCCTGTCATAGCGTTCTGGAGAGCATCGATAAGTCCGATTGACTTAAGTCCGTTTACGAAGGTTGTACCTGCAACAAGGAGAGCAACGATTGGAAGTGCTCCGCCCATGCCCTTGAAGAAAGCCTCAGTTGACTTAAGGGTTTCTCTGCCGTTGCGTGTACGGATAAGTTCGCAGACAATTGCGATTACAAGTGAGAAGAGAATTGCAACTTCAACACTGAGCTCGATTTCCATACCGAATGACTGAAGTGCGAATACTGCAATAAGAAGGATAATGGGAAGAAGGGGAAGAATTGCATATACAGTGCGGAAGAGTTTACCGCCAGGAACTTCCTCAACATCGGGAAGCTTTGCATCAACTTCACCCTTAGAAACTGCACGCTTATCCTGGAAGCGCTGCCAGAAGTAGTGAACCACTGCCATGATAATAAGAGTGGGGATAGAAATGATTGCATGATACTTGAATACATAGTCGCTGGCTGTGAGACCTGCAAACTCAGCTGTATTAGCAAGCTCAGCGGCAATTGCAACGTTATCACTGCCAAGAGGAGTGGGCATAACAGTAGCAGTTGTAGCTATGATTGCGCCTGCTGTAAGAGAACTCATGCCTGAACGCACCATGATGGGATAGAGAGTTGCAAGTAAGATAACTGCAAGGTTTGATGCGCTGGGGATAACAAGTGAAAGTACGTTTCCGAGAAGGAAAACAAGGGGAACAAGGATATAAACTGATTTAATCTTTGCAATGGGGCGTGTCAAAACGCTGACGGTTACGTTATTTGCCTTAATCTGGCTCATGTAGGATGAATAACCGCCAAGGATAAGGATAATAAATCCTGCTGAGGAAATTGTAGATTTAAACTGGTCTACAATTGCCTTTAGGGGATCAAGCAATGCAATACCGCTTGATTCAAAGTCTTTAATGGCAATTCCGTCTCCGAAAGCCATTGCGATGTACATCAAAACAATACCTATAAGGAACAAGGTCATCTTGATGTCCATTTTCTTAATGAGCATGAATACGACAACGCAAACTGCCAATATAGCCGCACCATACATTATGATTGGGGACATACTTCACATTCCTTTCATCTTTTTTCTTCTTTTTATTCTCGACCCTTTACAGGGTAAAGCCCGTAATTAAATGCATTTGCCGACAGATTCAAGGAACCAGCGGCGGAAAGCTTCTCCATCAATGTCAACGCAGACCTTTGCGTTTGCAGGCTGTTTCATGTAGTTTTTAAGATCAACCACTGTGCAGCCCTTTGTAAGGCTACCTGCAAGCTCAACGTCAACGAAAGTATCAACTGTTTCAAAAAGTGTGGGTGCAAGCAAATATGCTATTGCACAGCTGTCATACATTTTAAGTCCTGTATTGAAGGAACCGCCTCTGTACTTACGGAACAGGCAGTGTGCCATCTGACCGACCTGACCGAGATCAGGAAGCTTCTGGGTATCCTCAGGCATTACAAGTGCCTTGAGTCCTACATCAAGAGTTGCAACTACAATGGGAATACCTGAATCAAATACGATCTTTGCAGCTTCCGGATCAGTGGCGATATTGAACTCGGACATAACGCCCTTATTTCCTCTTGTTACGGAACCGCCCATCATTACGATTTCACGGATGTGCTCACTTACTTCCGGATATACGGAAAGCAGAAGAGCGACATTTGTAAGAGGTCCGATAGGAACAAGTGTTATAGGCTCCTCACTTGCCATGATAACACGGCGCATTGCATTTACTGCGTTTTCCTGAAGAAGCAGATCCTCACGGGGCTCCGGGAAATCAAAGCCTTCCATACCGCTTACTCCGTGAATATCGGAAGCGTCTACAAGTGGTCCTATCAAAGGTTTGCGTGCGCCCATGGCAACGGGTACATCCTTGCCGAAGAAGCTCAGCAAACGAAGGGCATTGCGGGTTACTTTTTCAATTGATACGTTTCCTGCTACTGTTGTTATCAAACGGACATCAAGTTCGCCTGAAAACAATGCAATAGCAATTGCAAGCGCATCATCAATACCCGGATCTGTGTCGATAATAATAGGTCTTTTCTTTAACATATTTAGTCCTCCTTGAAAAATTCTTCTATTTCGTTTCTATATGGGATGGACTGCTGCGCCCCATACTTCATTATTGTCAAAGCTGATGCCTTTGTAGCATATTTTATGCTTTCCTCGAGATCCTTTCCCTCACAAAGCTCTGCTGCCAAAGCTCCAATAAATGTATCTCCCGCCGCTGTTGTATCAACAACATTTACCTTGCGGGCAAGTGTGCGGAATTCCTCTTTTTTCGCAGTGCGGCAAATGCTGCCCGAAGCTCCCAAAGTGATGATAACGGATTTTGTACCGAGAGTCTGAATTGCATCAAGGGCTCTGCGGCACGCTGCCTCATCGCCAGGGAATATTCCCGTCAAGAACTCACATTCCGACTGGTTGAGAACCAAAAGGTCAATATATTTAAACACTTCTGGGGGAATCTCTTTTGCCGGTGCAGGATTGAATATTGTGTACATTCCCATATTGTGAGCTTCGCAAAGAGCTGCAAAAGTAGTATCCTTGCGGCATTCAAACTGGGTGACAAATATATCACCCGCACTTCCCGTTTTGTGGAGAACAATTCCCACGTCTTCCGGTGTCATAACGTGATTGGCTCCTGCACTGAGGATTATACGGTTATCTCCGTCATGTCTGGTAATAAGGGCAATTCCCGTCTGAGCCTTTTCGGTCATGCGCACTTCACTGCATCCTACGCCATATTTTTCCAGCGCTTCAACCATCTGCATACCGAAAGTATCCTGTCCTACACAGGCTATCATCTCTGTCTGTGCACCTGACTTCGCTGCGGCAACTGCCTGATTGCCGCCCTTACCGCCTGCGTTGCACAGCAAATCTGAACCCTGAACTGTCTCTCCCCCTTGGGGAAGACGCTCACATTCTATGGTCAGATCCATATTCAAGCTTCCGAAGGTAAGTACCTTTTTTGCCATAATACGTTCCTCATTTCTGAAAAATTTTTAACCGTCTCTTACGGCTGAGTATTTTCACAGTTAATATAACAGGTCATCCCGCTGCCTTCATTTCCGCAGGGTCGAACATGAAATCCGAACTGCTCGTAAAAACCTTCTTTGCCAGGAGTGGACATAAGACCTACATATGCATTAGCTGCTCCTGCACGCTGCACATACGCCATAATCTTTTCCATTACGAGCTTTCCTATTCCTCTGCCCTGAAAGTCAGGATGTACAACCACATCTTTTATTAAAAAAGAAACTCTGCCGTCTCCCACTACACGAGCTATTCCGATGGGCTTATCATCTTCCCAAATTACAACGGAAAACAGTGTTCCGCCAAGGGCAATTTCCACATCCTCACGCTTATAGGGCTGCATTCCTGCATGAGCACGAAGCTCTGTATATATTTCTGCATTAAGTCCGTTTTCTTCTATCCGCAGCAAGTGTTTCACTCTTCTTCCAATGTGCTAAAACGTTTTATCATGTGTTTATTGTAATATCCTTTTCTCACCGTGTCAATACCGACATTTTACACGTTTTTTCACATATATTTATGTGCAATTTGCGAGGAAAATATAGACAATTTTATTTACATTTCTTCTTTTTTCTTCGCATTTTTTACATTTTTATTTTGCTATATTTGTTAGATATGCTGTAATTCCTTTATTTTTCCACTTTTTTTGAATAAAATTCTTTTTATTGCATTATTTCAGCAAATATATTTAGCAGTAATTTTTACCGTGGCTCATTAACCTTTAAAGCTTTTCTTTAAAACAGTCCACAATATTTTCTATGATATAATACAGTAAATTATTGTAACCTTTTTTCTTAAAAATCTTCTATATAGTTGAGAGCGTAAAACACTGGGGGTGAACAAAACGGAGGACAAAGCTATTATTGAAATGTTTTTTTCGAGGGATGAAAAAGCATTACGGGAAACAGAGCAAAAATACGGTAAGAATTTATCTTATCTCGCATATCACATTCTTCAAAATCAGGAGGATGCCGAAGAAGCGGTCAGCGACGCTTATTTGAATGCATGGAACAGCATTCCGCCGCAGAAGCCAAAATATCTGTTCGCATATTTGGCAAAGCTTTGCCGCAACAGCGCCTTTGATAAACTAAACCGAAAACACGCTCAAAAGAGAAATGCTGAAATAGTAGCACTGAGTGAAGAGCTGGAAATGTGTATTCCCGACAAACTGCACAGTATTGAAAACGCTTTAAGCGAAAACGAAATTACCGACTGCATAAATGAATTTTTAAAAACGCTCTCAAAAGAAAACCGGATTATCTTTATGAGAAGATACTGGTTTTCAGAATCAATAAAGGAAATAGCAGTTAATTACAATCTCAGCGAAAGCAAAGTAAAAACTTCTCTGCATCGCACACGAAAAAAGCTGCGTGACTTTTTGGAAAGAAAGGAGTTTTATATATGAACGGAAAAGAGTTTCTCAAAAATTTTTCGGATATTGATCCTCAATTTATAGATGAAGCACAGCGCTCAATTGATGAAAAAGGCACACACAGGAAAAAGCCAATTCCCATACGCAGAAAACAGATTCTTCTGGTTGCAGCAATTTTAATTTTATCCCTTTTGGCTTTCCCCACTGCTGCCGCTGTAAGCACAACATTCAACGATGCTCTTTATCTTATATCACCTGAAACCGCACAGTTTTTTAAACCTGTACAAAAGTGCGACAAGGATAAAGGCGTAAAAATGGAAGTTATTTCCGCATATATACACGGCGATACTGCGGAAATTTACATTTCCTTACAGGACACAAGCAGCAACCGTATAGATGAAACCACCGATCTTTTTGACAGCTATGAAATACGCACACCTTTTGATTTAAAAGGATACTGCGAAGATGTAAGCTATGATCCTAAGACGAAAACAAAAACTTTTCTCGTGACCTTAAAGAACAATGGCGGTCAGAAAATACGTGGCATGAAGGTATCTTTTTCCGTCAGCAAAATTTTATCTCGAAAGATAAAAGACACAGCGTGTCTTGAGGGAATCAATCTCACCCTTGCTGAAAAGAATCCGAAAATTGTTCAGAGAGAGGTTATCGGATACACCAACTCAATCGAACAGCCGAGCAAATCACTTTACTATAATTCTCTGGAACCGCAAGGAATTATTGCTTCACCCTATAAGGGTGTCAGCGTCACGGCACTGGGATATATCGACGGCAAGCTTCACATACAGATGCATTATGCAAATGTTCTCACTACAAGCACCTGCGGCTCTGTACGTTTAAAAAACATTGTAACCGGTGAAACACTTGAGTCCATAGGAGATTTCACTTTCTGGGATGAAGAAAGAAAAGGACATTATTACGAAGATATTTTTGATGTTTCCGGTTTAACGGATCTCCAAAACTGGAAGATTGAAGCAGAATACCTTACTGCCCCCGAAGCTCTTGAAGGCAACTGGGAAGTGACATTTCCTCTGAACAATCAGGAAAAATAAAAAAAACAACCGCTTTGTATGGTTTTAAATACAAAGCGGTTTTATCATCTTATATGAATCAAATAAAAATTTTAAATATTATCCAGTATTACAGCAACAAAAAAGAGCTGCCGCAAAACGACAGCTCCTATTTTGTTCATATGTTTTCCCCTATTGGGGAAGTATGAAAGTCCCGTAAGGGCAAACTTATTTAAGCTCAACCTTAGCGCCGACTTCTTCAAGCTTAGCCTTAGCAGCCTCAGCGTCTTCCTTAGAAACGCCTTCCTTGAGAGCCTTGGGAGCACCATCAACAAGTGCCTTAGCGTCAGCAAGACCAAGACCTGTGATCTCACGAACAGCCTTGATAACCTTAATCTTCTCAGCGCCAACCTCAGCAAGGATAACGTCGAACTCTGTCTTCTCCTCAACAGCGGCAGCAGCCTCAGCGGGAGCAGCAACTGCAACAGCAGCAGCAGCGGATACGCCAAACTCGTCCTCAACAGCCTTTACAAGCTCGGAGAGCTCAAGAACTGTAAGCTCTTTAATTGTTTCAATAAGAGCAGCAATTTTCTCAGATGCCATTTTAATTTACCTCCAAAAAAGTTTGTTTTTAATTTAAATTAATTACGCCTCAGCAGGAGCTTCCTCTGCGGGAGCACCCTCTTTGTCAACAATAGCCTGAATAGCTCTTGCGAAAGCGGCGATAGGTGCATTGAATGCACTGCAAACAGTTGCAAGAAGTACTTCGCGTGAGGGAAGCTTTGAAAGGCTTACAATCATCTCATTGCTGATTGCAGCACCGTCAAGGTATCCGCTCTTAACCTCGAAATCGGGGTGTTTATCAGCGAACTTGCAAAGTATACGAGCTGCTGCAACATAGTCATCAGCACTTGTTGCAATAGCAGTTGTTCCGGTAAGGCACTCATCAATACCCTCGATTTCAGCCTCCTTAACAGCAAGGCGAAGAAGAGTATTCTTAACTACCTCGTACTTAACGCCAGCCTCTCTGAGTTCCTTACGAAGAGCGGTATCGTCAGCAACGTTGATTCCCTTGTAATCAACAACAACACCAGCGCAGGAAGCCTTGAGTCTTTCGCTAAGCTCAGCAACGATTTGTTTCTTCTGCTCTAAAACCTTTGCACTTGGCAAACTAATTCACCTCCAAAAAATACATAAACTGCCGGGAAAAAGAAAACGCCTTTTCCGCAACCGCAGAAAAGGCGAAATTATACAAAACAAAAATCTTGTAGTTTCTCCTCGGCGGGAACGGTTAAACCGAATTATGCATAAGCACCCGCTGTCTACGGCTAAACAGCTTATTTATGATACCACACAGCAAGCGCTGTGTCAAGAAAAATTGCGAAAAATCAGTTTTCCGCAGGAGCAGCACCAATCTTGCTGGGATTGATTCTAACTCCGGGGCCCATTGTTGATGCTACAACACATGAGCGGATATACTGACCCTTTGTTGCGGCGGGCTTTGCCTTGATGATAGCTTCGAGAAGAGTATCAAAGTTCTCGGAAAGCTTATCGCATCCAAAGGAAACCTTGCCGATGGGGCAGTGAATGATATTTGTTTTATCAAGACGGTACTCAATCTTACCTGCCTTAGCTTCTGTTACAGCCTTAGCAACGTCCATTGTAACTGTACCTGCCTTGGGGCTGGGCATAAGACCACGGGGTCCGAGAACCTTACCGAGACGTCCAACAACACCCATCATGTCGGGAGTTGCGATTGCAACGTCAAATTCCATCCAGCCTTCGCCCTGAATCTTAGCTGCAAGCTCTTCAGCACCGACAACGTCAGCACCTGCTGCCTCAGCTGCCTTAGCGTTTTCACCCTTTGCAAAAACTGCAACACGAACATTTTTACCTGTTCCGTTGGGAAGAACTACCGCACCGCGAACCTGCTGGTCTGCGTGACGGGAGTCAACGCCGAGACGTACATGAACTTCAACTGTTTCATCAAACTTAGCGGAAGCTGTCTTAACTGCAACGTCAAGAGCTTCTGCGGGATCATAAAGCTTTGCTCTGTCTACAAGCTTGCTGCTTTCGACATACTTTTTTCCATGTTTCATTGTGTGTACCTCCCCATAGAGTGGTTAAATCGGATTTTTCCTCCCACCCGGGAGCATTAATCGACGACGGTAACGCCCATGCTGCGAGCTGTGCCTGCTACCATACTCATAGCGGCTTCGATGCTTGCTGCATTAAGGTCGGGCATTTTCAACTCGGCGATTTTTCTGACCTGCTCACCGGTGATCGTAGCTACCTTCGTCTTATTCGGAACGCCTGAACCGCTCTCGATTCCGCACTCTTTCTTAATAAGAACAGCGGCGGGAGGGGTCTTTGTAACGAATGTGAAGGAACGGTCTGCATAAACAGTGATAACAACGGGGATTATAAGACCCACATCGTTCTTTGTGCGCTCATTGAATTCCTTTGTGAACGCCATAATGTTAACACCGTGCTGACCCAGTGCAGGACCAACCGGGGGTGCCGGCGTTGCTTTTCCGGCGGGGATCTGAAGCTTAATTAAACCTACAACCTTTTGAGCCATTTTTTGCACCTCCATAGTAACGTGGTAGATGGCGGAGCAGTTAAAACATTCTGCTCCTCCCACAGGGACCGGAGTCCCTCGCACAAAACGTGCGAATAATAAGCGGAAAACCGCAAATTATCGTAATTATTCTTCGACTGCTTCTACCTGATTGAGCTCAAATTCAACAGGTGTTTCACGGCCGAACATTGAGATATTGACACGGACATAGTTTTTAGCCGTATCAACTTCCTGAACCGTTCCTGAAAATCCATCGAAAGGTCCACCGATTATGGTAACAAGGTCATCTACACCATAGTTTACCTCAACCTGCTGCTTTTCGACGCCCAGTGCGGCAACCTCTGCCTCAGTGAGCGGAACGGGCTTGCTTCCCGGACCGACAAAGCCTGTAACACCTCTGGTGTTGCGTATTACGTACCAAGCCTCGTCACTCATCTCTGATGTACCGGACTCTTCATCGTAAAACACTGCAAGCTTTACCAATACATAACCGGGGAACACTTTTCTTTCAACTTCTCGAGTTTTGTTATCCTTGATTTCGGTTACCTTTTCTGTGGGAACCTTTACCTCAAGAATCTGATCTGACATTTTACGGTTTTCTACAACCGTTTCAATGTTTGTGGCAACCTTATTCTCATAACCGGAATAGGTATGCACAACGAACCATCTTGCATCGCTTGCCATTGTACCACTCCGTTTTCAGAATTAAACTGCCTTAAAACCAACCCAAGGAATAAACTGCTGAACTGATCATTGCAGCTGCTTCTTCGGGCTTAAGGTCTTTGATAAGCTTGAGAAGTTCGGAAAGACCGTAGTCAACAACCCAGATTCCTGCGCCGATTATAACAACGGCAGCAAGAACTACGCCTGTGCTCTTGATGACAGTTTTTCTGTCTGTCCATACGATTTTCTTTCCTTCACCTTTAAGGTCTTTGAAGAAACGTTTCATTTTGGCAAAAAAGCCCGGCTTTTTCTCTTTGCCCGACTTTTTGCCGGACTTCTCAGCGGAAGCCTTAGCTTCCTTCTTGATTTTGTCAGCCACTTTTTTTACCTCCCCTTACTTTGTTTCCCTGTGGAGAGTGTGCTTCTTGCAGAATCTGCAATACTTGTTCATCTCCAACCTGTCGGGGTCGTTCTTCTTGTTCTTCATTGTGTTGTAATTGCGCTGTTTGCACTCCGTGCAGGCCATTGTAACTTTGACTCTCATGACGGCACCTCCAGTTTTCCGGATAATAATTAGCCTCCCTCTCATTTTAAGGGCACAAAAAAAGAACCCTCTAAGAGGTACAGCCATTATAATACATTAATTACAATCGGTCAACCCCTAAAAGGGAACTTTTTCATTTTCTTTTATAAATATAATTTCAAATACAAAAGAGCGATCCGTTTATATACATTATTATAATCAGACCATTCTCTTACCCTTGACAAATACAGCTTTTACATTGAGCTCCTTGTCGAGAATGAGTATATCGGCAAACTTGCCCTCTTCGATTGTTCCGGTGTATTTATCTGCTCCAATTGCCCTTGCTGGATTTATGGTACAGGATTTTACAGCCTGCTTAAAGGGAATGCCGAATGATACAACGTTTCTGAACTCGTCGAGTATATTTGATGTACTTGCGGCGATTGTTCCGTCTGCAAGCAGAGCCTTTCCGTCACGGACGAAAACCTCCTGTCCTCCAAGCTCATAATCTCCGTCCTCAAGGCCTGCTGCCATCATGGAATCGCTCACCACAACAGAGCGGTTTTCACCAAGAACTTTAAAGGCAATTCTAAGCGTAACAGGTGAAATATGGAATCCGTCGCAGATAAGCTCCGCCGTTGCAGTATCGCTGTCAAATACGGCTCCCACAACTCCGGGCTCTCTGCTGCCGAGAGCGGTCATTGCATTGAACAGATGAGTTGCATGGGTAAAGCCTTTCTCGAAGCCTTTTTTAGCGTCATCATATTCGGCGCTTGTATGAGCCTCGGAAACTGTGGCGATATCCTTTGCTTTATGTGCAAATTCCGCTGCACCATCTGTTTCAGGAGCTACATCCACAAGGCTTACGGGACAGATATCCGAAAGTTCTTTGAACTCATCAAAGTCGGGGTTTCTGACGTATTTTCCGTTCTGTGCTCCCTTTTTAGCCGGAGAAATATATGGGCCTTCCATATTTATACCGTGAATATATGCGCCTTTCTCATTGCCCATATAACCGGCAGTACATGCAAAAATCTTTTTAAGCTCTTCATTGCCCAAAGTCATTGTAGTGGGACAAAATGAAGTTATTCCCAGAGATGCAAGGCTTTCGGATATCTTTTCAAGACTCTCTTCCTTTGCATCGCAGGTATCGCAGCCCATTCTTCCGTGAATGTGTATATCTATAAATCCCGGTACGGCTATGCATCCAGCAAAATCCAGTTCTTCTTCACCGGCTTCTGCACACATATCTCCTACACTATCTATTTTTTCACCGATTACTCTTATATTATCTCTTTCGGGTTCAAAATCCTTACCGTAAACAACTGCGTTTTTAATAAGCATAAAATCCCTCCGCAATTTAAATTATTCCTAATAAGACTTATTTTATGATATCACTTTTTAATGAATTAAACAATACAGATATTTCCGCCTGCTGTATACCAAATAAATATACAACAGACGGAAATAGAATCAGTCAAGTAAAAAAGTTTTATTTAAAACCTTTACTTAATATTTATTTTTCGTCTTCTGCCTTCTTCTGAAGCTCTTCAATAATCTTTTCGTGCTTCTCCTTTGTCATATTGCAGAAGATAAAGGGAACTGCCGAAATAAAGGATGCTACCAGTGCGATTATAATACTCCATGTTATGATCGGATTTCTGATTGCTGCATCTGTAAGGACACTGTAATCTGTAAATCCGTCGGCGCCTGCGGCAAGTCCGAAGTGTTCATAAACAAAGGTAAGAATTGCAGTTGAAAAAATACTGCCTATTACGGAGAACATAAGCTGAATATTCTGAGCAAATCCCTCAACACGCTTACTTGTTCTCAGCTGCTGCTGGTCAAGGGCATCGGCAGTAAGTGAAGTCTGAAGTATGTACTGAGGGCCGCTTGCAAAATTGAAAATATAAAGTGAAATCACAAAGAAAACGATACTCTTTTGGAAAGTGAGTACCATTATAAGCGCCGCTACCGCATTTAGAGCAAAAGAGCCGAATCCAAACTTTCTGTAACCGAGCTTTTTAATGCAGAGAGGTGCTAAAAGCATTCCGGGAATAAATGCAGTGGAGGTTATTGTGGGAAGTATTCCCGCCATTGCGCTGCTGTTAAGCTGATAAAGACATATCCAGTTAAGGAGAAGCGATATTGCTCCACGACATCCGTCAAAAAGCTTTCCTATGCTTACAATCCAAAAATCACGGCTGTGAGCAATACCTGCAAATCCTTCTTTGAAGCTTACCTTTTCTTCCTTTTCACTTACGGGCTTTATTACTCTTTCCTTTGTCTTGAACATTACAACAAGGCCTAAGGCAAATCCAGCTGCCGCAAATGCAGGAAGTAAAATACGATATGATTTAATATCAAGAAGTCCTTTAGAGCCGAAGAAAATCTGAGCAAAAATGGGGAGAATAAGCGAAACAAGTGAGGGACCAAGATTTGCCACAAACTCCGAAATGCTCATAATAAAAGTACGTTCACCGGAGTCAGGAGAAATAACCTGTGAAATACCTGTATAGGCATTATTATAAATGTGCTGGCCTATATACAAAATATTATAGAAAATGGCTATAAGCACCATTTTGGTAATATTGCTTCCGTTTATGGGAATAAGCCACGTCATTCCCACGACACCGATTAAACAGGGTATACCCGCCCAGAGAAGATAAGGACGAAATTTTCCCATTTTAGTGTTGGTATTATCTACAAGAATACTTACAATGGGAGTTTTCAGAACGCTTATTATATTTGAAAGCACAAAGAGTATAAATATATTGGACGGACTTAGCTTATAAATAGATCCGATAAGCAGACAGGTGGCAGACATATTTATCTGACCTACCATTGAGTTTACGGTTTTAACGCCGATTCCGCCGCCACTGAAAGCCACAATCTCACTATAAGGAACATATCTGCCTGGCTGAGGCTTTTTCCAGTACCTAAAGACGTTTTTGACCCCGTTTACCGCACTTGTTATTACACTCACTTTTTTCACCTTTCTTCTCCCGTTTCAGGATTAAAGACAAGGGTTTTATTTTCACCTGAAACGATGTATTTTACAGTTATTTCTTCTTTGTCTGTATATTCAGCAGAGATAATCTCCCTTTCCGGCATGCTCATAGTTTCACGGTATACCTTTTCCTGCTCAGCTCCATACTCTCCCACATTATCAGAGGTGAAAAGAAGCGAACCGAAAAGACCGTTTACTTTGGCAAGAAGTTTTCTCTGTTTAAAGGACATATGCATATTGCTCTTACGAAGCAAAAATACATCAGGGTCATTCATGAATGCACGACCGTCAAGATGACGTCTGAAAATTGAATTGTTAACTGTATGGCAGGTTGAAACTGCTTCACGGTTTATGTAAAGGTGACGTTTCCAGTCGAGACCTGCATCTGCGCCGATACGGCAGAAATCAACTTTTCCGAAAGCAGGCATCAGCGGAACTCCACAGCCGAGAACAAGTTTATCTCCGCAGCACTCTCTGATTAAATCCATAGCGTCGCACATGATTTCTCCCCTTGTCTTGTTGTGCAAAGGAAGCATACATGCAGCATAAAGGAAGTCGAGCTTTACCATATCATAGCCCCAGTCGTTGAGAACGACATCGAAAAAGTGACGGATATATTCTCTTGCTCCCTCATTATATATATCCAGAGCATAGAACCTTCCCCAGTTGGCTCCAGCAACATAAGGCTTTCCCTTTTCATCACGGATTATCCAGTCCGGATGCTCATTGAAAACACGGCTCGATTTTACAGCAGCAAAAGGAGCAAGCCACAATCCTGCCTTCATATTATTGGAATGTATCGCCTGTGCAACTGCTTTCATGCCCGAGGGGAATTTCTTTTTATCAGTAATAAGCCAGTCGCCGATTGCGGCCTGATAACCGTCATCTATCTGGAAAATATCAACCCGCTCTCCGAAATCCGAAAGAGCCTTTAAATCACGTCTGACTATATCTTCAGTTATGTTGCCGTAATAATTATACCATGTGGTATATCCGCAGAGTCTTTCTTTCTGACGGCATGTTACATCCATAAGCTCAAAATATTTATCAAAGGCGGCGTTGTAAGAATCTTTTATTACAGCAAGATCGAGAACTCTTCTCTTTTCGGAGAACTTTACACCCACTAAATCTTTTTTAATGGTAATGGTTCCGTTTATTCCGTCAAACTCCAAAAATGTAAATCCTGTACGCTCGCTGAGTGAACCGTATATTTCAACAGTCTCGCCCTTTCTTATGTATCCGTAAGAGGAGCTTGTAAAAATTCCTCTCTTATGAGGAGTTTTTATAAATATGGCATCACCGGCTCTATTCACTCCGCTTTCAGCCATAAAAACTGAATTCATTAGCCAATCTGCCCCGGAAAGGAAATCCCTGATTTTATCATCCGGTGCATACTCCCTGCTGAGAGTCCATGACTGATATCCATTGGAAAAAATTCTTTCATCTTTCTCCATGGGTCTCTTAAAGCTTACAGCAAATTCAGTTATTTCAATTTCTTCATTAGGAATAATATCGCCCGTAATCACTCCATTTTTATTCTCTAACTGAATTTTAACTCTCGAATCCTGAACGATTTCGCCTTCACCGGAAAGAATATAAGTCTGTCCCGCAGATTTATATGCTGTTTTTAATAAAAATTTCATAGCATTACCTCTTGTTATAGTTGATATTGTGTGTTAGTATAAGGATATCATATTAAACAACTGTATAACATAGAAAAAATATCAGAAAAAGTGAGGAATATAACACTTTGGATAAGGGAATTAATTTTTGGAAGTACTATAACGACACTTTTCCCGCCAATATTATGGTTGTAGGAAAAACAAATTGCGACAAAAATTATCATATTTCGAGAGATTGCTCCGGCATTAACGCACTGGAAATTATTACCTCTGGCACCGGGGTTCTTAAAATAAACGGAAAAACATATTATCCCAGCAAAAACTCGGTAATATTTCTTCCCAAAGGCAGCAATCACACCTATTATACTGATGAAACAGACCTTTGGCAAAAAAAGTGGGTAGTTTTTGACGGTCCCGTTTTAGAGGCTCTGTGCAAAGGATATCTGCCTGAAAACGAATACTGCTTTTCTGACTGCGATGTACTGTGCTACTTTAACGAGCTTGAAGCCCTAAGTCAAAAATACGAGTACAACTATCCACGGCTTACTGAAAAGTGCGCAATTGTAATTCATCGTATGCTGGCAAGAATCAAAAACTCCTCTGGAAGCCGGCTTATGAGCGTAGCCGAAAAAATACGAATGTCACTGGATTTAAAAATAGAACAGCAGCTTTCCCTTGATGAAATTGCTGATGAAATAGGTTATTCCAAAAACTATATCATAAGAATTTTCAGCGAAAGCTACGGAGTTACTCCATATAGATATTTTATGGAAAGAAAGATAGAGGCGGCAAAACTTTATCTTATAAACACTCCGCTTTCCGTAGGTGAAATTGCAATGGAGCTAAATTTTGCGGACAGCCATTATTTTTCAAACTGCTTTAAAAAAATCTGCGGAGTTTCTCCTAAGGATTTCCGAAAAATGAACCGTGGCGGCTTATACGGTAAATAATACAGAATTGGACGGGTGAGAGAAATGTTCAACGAAAATTTCATGAAGAAAATTTCTCAGAGAGATGAGATACTTCTCGAAAGAGCTTTCAGCACGCTGAAAAACAATATTATAACCAAGCCTGAGAACGATCCTTCCTTTGTCTTTGGCGACCTTAGAGGCATAGTCCCCTCACCGTCTACATATAAGGGCGTTTGGAACTGGGACGGAGCTTTCCATATGATAGCGGCATCTTATTTTGACAAAAAGCTCGCTGAGGATCAGGCTGAAATACTGTTTTCTCATATGTCCGAGGACGGTCAGCTTCCAGACGTTATTTACACAAACGGCCAGAGCGTGACAAGATTTACAAAACCCCCGGTTATCGGTTGGGCTATGATGTGCAGCGATAAAATCTCTCCTGACATCGATTTTTTGAAA
Organism: uncultured Oscillospiraceae bacterium; assembly: GCA_958366985.1. Lineage (GTDB taxonomy): Bacteria > Bacillota > Clostridia > Oscillospirales > Acutalibacteraceae > UMGS263. The sequence continues at coordinate 5,917 of CATXDC010000002.1, read as the reverse complement.
AAATGGTATCCCTATGTAGCTAAAAACATTCAGTGGTGGGAAAATAACCGAAGCGACGGGACATTATTTTTCTATGATGTTAGTAAAATGGAAAGCGGCTGGGACAACACTGTAAGATTTGATTTTCCCCACAGAATAAACCGCTGCTATGCAGTTGACCTTAACTGCTTTATGGCAGATTATTATCTTGCAGCTTCTTATATGGCGGAAAAACAAGGACTGGATAACGACCGTCAAAGCTATCTTAAAAAGCGTGAAAAACTGGCAAAGAATATAAACAAAATTCTTTTCTGTCAGGAAAAGGGATATTACTGCGACTACAATTTTAAGCTTAAGCGTTTCACAAACCGCCTTTCTCCCGCTTCTTTTATGCCTCTGTTTTCAGGCATTGCAGACAGCGAAAAAGCTAAGGCTATGAAAGCACTTGCAGAAAGCCCCGATTACTTCTACAAGGGAATGCCTACAATAAGCTACAATAACAGACGCTACAATTCCGCAAAATACTGGCGTGGTCCCTGCTGGCTGAACACAGCATATTTTGCCGTGAGAGGTCTTTATGATTACGGTTACAGCGAACTTGCCATGGAATACATAGAAAACATTCTCGGCTGGTGCTATAAAAACAGCGAGAGCATCTATGAATATTACGACTCCAAGTCCGGCAAGGGTCTGGGAGCGGAAAATTTCGGCTGGTCAAGCGTATTTATAATCGAAATGATACTTCTTAAGTACGGAGAAAACATTATATAAAGCACTTAGTGCAATATCTTCTGCAAAAGTCAAAGTCCGAAACGATAACCGTTTCGGACTTTTTACTTTATTGAATATTTTATCATCCGCTTAAAGGCTACTCAAAAATTTCTTCGAGACTTGCCTCTCTCTTCTCTTTTCCTATTACGAGAAAAATACTCGGCACATTTTCCACTTTAAACTCCTGAGAAAGCCGCTTTTCAAAATCAGTATTCACTATACCGAATTTGTAAAACTCCGACTTTTCCGCCGCTGCTTTTTCGAGCTCCGGCAAAATAAGCTGACACTGCTCACACCACGGGGCATAAAAACACAGCACTGCCGGTTTTTTACTCTGTTCAATGTGAAGAAAATAATTTTCATCGGTAATTTTCTCAAGCAATTTATATTCCTCCCGTAAAGTGGATGTGCCGATAGTGATAATACAACAGTAAATAATATTAAAAAAGTTTTGCCTCTTACCCGCACTTTAATAAATAAGGATTTTCAAACGCAGGCACTCATACTTTAGTGCGCCGCATCTTAGTGTGCGGATTATGTGCAGGTTTAACCTGCTGTGCGGTTTGGGTGCAACGTCACGCTGCCAGACTCAGTCTGCTACTGTTATTCCTTTAGCCGCTCCCATTGTCGCCCTTATTCCTTCCGTAAGAGCAAAAATAATTGCTGCCGCTACAATCACATAACGTGCTATTTCAATAATTTTAAGGGTTCTTCCTGCCATTGATAAAATATTTAAATCTCTTAAAAGTCTTACCATTTTCTTTTCTCCTTTTTCATTTATTTTAAATTTTATTGGGTGCTCAAAAGCACTCCGTGGGCAATGCCCGGCACCGATTCTCCCTGCTTTGAGGATGTAGGCGACATAAGTGCGCCTGTTCCCACAAACAGCACTTTTTTCAGTTCCCCCTCCATAAGACGGCGCATTATATATGAACAGACCACAGCTCCGCTGCATCCGCAGCCTGAACCGCCTGCATTGACATCCTGTTTTTCGGGATCGAAAATCATAACGCCGCAGTCTCTGTGCACAGCGGAAATGTCTATCCCCGACTCCTTTGCCATAAGCTCACACAGCAGCTTTGAACCAACTGAACCGAGGTCGCCTGTTAAAATCATGTCGTAATCCTCAGGAGATGTCCCGGTATCTTTAAGAAAATCAGTGATGGTGCTCGCTGCCGCAGGAGCCATTGCAGCTCCCATATTATTGGCATCACGTATGCCCAAATCCTGTATTCTTCCGATTATACCCTTTTCTACCCTGACTTTTCCTCCGGCTTTTTTAAGCACTGCCGCTCCGGATCCAGTAACAGTCCACTGTGCAGCAGGAGGTCTCTGTCCGCCGTATTCCAGAGGATATCGAAACTGCCTTTCAGCAGAACAGAAATGCGAGGACGTTGCACATACACAGGTATTTGCAGCACCGGAATCCACCATTATACTGCCCATAAGAAGTGAAAGTGCCATTGTGGAACAGGCTCCGTAAACTCCCGCAAAGGGAATATTCATTTCACGAAGTCCGAAAGTGGTTCCTATGCACTGGTTAAGGAGATCACCTGCTATTACAGCATCCACCTGTGATGTAGCTGTGTCGGCTTTTGCCAGCGCCCTTATAATAGCCTCACGCTGTATAGAGCTTTCAGCCTTTTCCCATGAACATTCGCCCATGGTTGTATCGGTGTAAATTTTATCAAATTCATTTCCTAAAGGTCCTTCGCCCTCTTTTTTGCCCACCACTGCCGCACTGCCGGCAATTGATGGCTTTGAGGTAAAGGACAGGGTATATTTTCCGATTCTTTCCGCCATTATTTTGCCACCTTTCAGCTAAAATTAATAAAGACGAAAAATCCAGACTATTAGCCCGTAAACAACGGCTGCTGCAGTTCCGTACACAATAACGGGACCAGCTATTGAAAACATCTGAACACCTGTGCCCATAATTTTACCCTCGCTTTTAAACTCCAAGGCAGGCGATGCCACGGAATTGGCAAAACCTGTTATGGGAACTATGGTTCCCGCTCCGGCATAACGTGCTATTTTGTCAAAAACTCCAATTCCCGTAAGGAATGCGGTTATAAATATCAGCGTCACGGAAACTGCCGTGCGTGCATCCTTTTCGGAAGCTCCCCATGAGGAATAAAGAGTAAAGAGAAGCTCTCCGAATGTGCAGATAAGTCCGCCTGTCAGATATGCCATAAAAAAATTCTTAACCATATGGCTCGGCGGTGCCGCTTTCTGTGCCATTTTTTCATATTCTTTGCCTGTTACAGCCATATTTTTCACCCTTTGTTTCTTTTTCAACTTTGTTTTTCCCCTGAGACTTAATTTTATTCCGTTTCATTCATATATAATTTACAAATTGCGTCTTGACTTGCTTTTTTTGCAGACTTAAAATTTAAATTATCATTGATAAATAAAAATATAAATCAGGCGGTGTTTACATGCCCCATCTTGTTGACGTAAGAGATGTTTACAAAATTTATAATCCAGGTGAAAATGAGGTTCACGCTTTAGACGGAATTTCCCTGACAATTGATGAGGGAGAATTTGTCGCCATTGTTGGACAGTCGGGTTCGGGAAAATCAACCCTGATGAATATGCTGGGTCTTCTCGATGTGCCCACAAGCGGAGAATACTATTTAAATGGAAATAACACTGAAGGTCTTACCGACGATGAGCAGTCGGAAATAAGAAACAAGGAAATAGGCTTTATCTTCCAGGGCTTTAATCTTATTCCCAGCCTTACGGCAAGAGAAAATGTAGAACTGCCTTTGGTTTACAGAGGAATGGGCGCTGAAGAACGCAAAAAGCTCGCAGTTGAAGCCCTTGAAAGAGTTGGAATGGGTCACAGAATAAATCACCGTCCGGCCGAGATGTCAGGCGGTCAGCAGCAGCGTGTGGCAATAGCCCGTGCAGTTGCAGCAAAGCCTCCCGTTATACTTGCCGACGAACCTACAGGTAACCTTGATTCACATAGCGGCACAGAGGTTATGAAGATTCTCAACGAGCTGTGCGATGAGGGAAGAACTGTTATTCTTATCACTCACGATAATTCCATTGCGGAATCAGCAGGCAGAGTTATCAGAATACAGGACGGCAGAAAAATTGAGGACTATGTAAACGAATCATATTTTGTCGCCCGTGAAGAGCGTATTAAGCAGAAAAAGCTCATGGAGCAAAAAAGCGAATCCGAAAAATAAATAGAAAGTTAAAACCCGCTGAGATTTTACTCAGCGGGTTTGTTTATTATATGTGATTATGATTTTTCTTCTGTGCAGGAGAAAAATAAATCAGTGAAAGCAGTACCGGCACGGTAAATATCAGAGTTACCGGAATCAGGTCTGGATTTCTCAAAGCTCCGAAAAGAACTATACATGAACCGACACTTGCAAGGAGCGGACATACGATACCAGAAAAAGCGCTTTTGATTTCTCCCTTTTTATAAAGGCGATATACTTTATAATAAAGAGGAATATACATAGCGTAGCTCATTGCAACGGATACTTCGGAAATATCTGAATTTTCCATAAGATTCCTTGACGATACAAAATAGTGGACAAAACACCAAATAAGTGTAAAGACAAAAGCGATTGCCGCTGATGTGAGAGGAATGTTGCTCTTTTTACTGAGCTTTGAAACCGACTCTGAAAAAGGAATCATATTATCTCTGACAGCAAGAGAATAGGGCATACGGATAAAGCCTAAAATTATGCCATTGACCGTTCCCATAACGGATATGATTATGAAAATCAGAATGATCTTTCCGCCTGCCGCTCCGAACAGAGATTCAGCAATTGCATAAACATGAGCATCTCCCATGGAGATTATTGCATCGGGACCAAGGAAAAACGATACACCTATAAAATAGGATACATAAACGCCCAAAACAATAAGGGGACCTATTACAAGCGCACGAGGAAGATTTTTTGATTCATTTTTTATCTCATGGGAAATTGACGTTGAGATAATCCATCCGTCATAGGAAAAAGCAATGGGCGCTACTGCACTTATCCAGCCCACTGAGCTTACCACGGTTTCGGGTGAAGCTGATAAAGCCTTGGAATCACCAAATAAAATTCCTGCCACTGCAAAGAGCACCAGAGGTATAAGCTTTACCAAAGTGGAAAGGTTTTGGAACAAGGCTCCAAACTTAGGCGCAATGCAGTTATAGACATATGAAAAACAGCAGAAAATAAGGCCTATTGCCATTTCGGTACTGAGCTTATTTTCTATGCCGAAAAGCATACATGTATAAATTCCTATAACTCTTGATACAACAACAAGCAGCGCAGGATAATAGACAAAGGTCTGAAACCATCCGGCAGCACAGGCTGCTCTGGGTGAAATAAATTCCTCGGCATATCCTATAAGACCTCCCGCCGAACCTGTTCTCTTTGCAAGCTCGCCAAAGGTAAGACCTCCGAAAACAATGCTTATTGCTCCAAGGGCGAAAACTAAAACTCCCTTTATTACACTTCCTCCGGAAGCATACAGAATATTGTCCGTTTTAAAAAATATACCTGAACCTATGCATATGCCTACAATCATCGTTACCGCTGTAGGCAGAGAATATTTTTTCGTGCTTTCCTTTATTATATTCACCACCGCCTTAATAGTATTGCCGCTTTAAAGTCTTAAAGTAAAATGATAATATTTCACCTGTTACTAATTAATAGAATATTCGCTCTTTTTCCCGCTCTGCAGGTTTTTTGTAAACCCGCGCTTCACTTACAAATATATTTATTGTATAAGATAATATACACAATCGCAAGAAAAAAATAAGCACAAAAATATTTTTTACACTATTCTGAATATTATTTTGTATCTCCTGCGCTGTAAACCCATGAATTTTGATTTTAAAAATCCCGAAAACCCTGTAAAAAAGCCTTATTCCTTGACAAAAGGCAGTAAAATTTGATATTATATCGTGTAATGTAAAAGTAAGAAGCTGTATTATTACGCAGAGAAAAATCTCTGTACCGCAAATGCGGAAAAAACAGGAGAGGATTAACTGTTATGAATACTGAAAATCTTTGTATGAATTGCATGAGGGAAACAGGCGGCGAAAAGCAGTGCCCTTACTGCGGATTTCGTGCCGATTCTCCTCAGCTGCTGCCCTATCTGCCCCTTCGCACAGTTGTCGGTGGTCGTTATATCGTAGGCCGACTTC
>CATXDC010000001.1 GCA_958366985.1 uncultured Oscillospiraceae bacterium | reverse complement strand
CCCTATCTCATTCAGATGCTGTTCAAAGAGCCGGTGGACATGCCGGACAAGGATGAAATGACCGCTGTGATGGAAAAGCACATCGGCGCTGTAGAGTGTTTCTGCCGTGATAAAAAGATGGTCTGCTTTGCCGCCCTGGATCATATCGCGGAATTTCAGGATGGCAAATGCCCGGTGCAGCTGATGGTAATGAAATGCGACAAGTTCAAGGGCAAAGGCTTTGATGCCTTCCTGATGAGCCAGATGTGGGACTGCCAGGAGGACCGGGAGCGGATCTTCCGGGAGTGCAAATATCAGGTGGTAGCCACCGATATGCTGGCAGCGGCGCTTCCGGCGCTGGAGCGTGCCAATCTGGATGCCGACTTTTTGGAGGCTCTGGCGGAGCTGTACCCCACCTGTGAGGCGTTCTATTTCCAGAACTGCGGCAAGCTGTTTCTGGCGGAGGATGTACGTTCCCACCAGATCGAAGGCTCGGACCGATTTATCCGCTTTGGCGTCAATGTCCGATTCTTCAACATCGAAGGCACCGAGGATATGCTCATCGACACGGTGGGCATGAGCACTTTGTTTCTGCCGGATCTTCAGTACCATTTCCATGACATAGACCCAAATTGGGTGGTAAACCATGCCTACAATGTGGCGTCATATATTCTGGAAAATGACAATCCCATTGAGGATGATGAAACCATAGATGGAATCAATGATGGTGACATGAGTCGGGAAATTCAGTGGAGATGCCAGTACGAAGATGCTTTGATCCAACCCTCCAGGGCAGTGCTGGATATCAATATGGGAGAGTATGCAGCGGGAAATCGAAATAATTAACTGGATTTATTATCTAACTAAAATAATCATACTGAGCGTATTTGACAAATTGATTTTTTAAAACTATGATAGTGATATATGACTTTTCCTAGAAAGGCTGTCAAAAAGGCTGTCAGAATACGGTTCGTGTTTCATCAGCCTTTTATGCTCCGGGTCAAAAAGCCAGTAAAATCTTGACTTTTTCGTGTATCATGGTGGAGTGGGATAGACCTCAGCGTTTTGTCTCCAAAACCGCGTGCCGAGGGTTCAAGTCCTTCTGCCCCTGCCAAATAAAAAGCACCGATTTTTCGGTGCTTTTTACTTTTATACGTGTAAATTATTTGGATTTAAGGTGTGAAACATCCCGGCATATTATTTAAATATATGTGCTGTTAAGTAAATGAGATATCTGAATATAAAAAAACGTCGGATTACCGACGCTTTTTATGTTAAGTAAAATCAAAATAAACTTATAAATCACATTTTACAGTTTTGCCTGCATATTTATCTCTTCCGGAAAAGAGTTTGGCTTTCACTGATTTTTTACTGCCGTCCTTCTCGATTGTCACATTGACCTTTGAAACAGTTTGGTCAGGATTTGAGATATAAAGGCTGCTTTCAGTTAAAATTATTGAGCAGGGCTTGTCGGCGGTTATTTTAATGCCGTCAATTTCGAGAGTACCCGGTTTAAAGAATACCCCGTAAACAGTTTCACTGTCTGCAAGTTTAACTGCATGAATATCAGTTTCGCTGACGGTTTTGATGTTTTTCGTATTATAATTTTTTAGCTCATCAGCTGAATTTATTCCTGGCAGCAGCACATATTTATATGTTTCACCTGATGGTTTTATACCGTGATTAATAGTAAGGGTAAACACTTCTTTTTCTATTAAATCCTTGTTTGATGAGCTGGTGTTTATATCAGTCCATTTTCCTTGCTGAATCTGTTTGCTGACAGAAATCTTATTGTCATCAAGGAATGCATAACCGACTTTATCATGGTATATGCCTTTGTATCCAGTGAGATCAGCTTTGCCGTTTTTGATGGTTTTGAAATTTCCGTTTTTGTCTATGGCTATTGCATTTTCATCTGAAAGGCATTGATTGAGTGTAGTCATGATTTCATTGGAATTTGAAGAATTAATGCCGGTTCCTATGCAGATTATCATATTGTCAATCATAAAATATGATTTGTTTGCACTGGTATTAACTGAAAAATCCTTGTCATTGTATGCATATGCAGATATGCCGCATTGACCGTCAGAAACTCCACCTGCAAAAGCACCAGAGCCATAGGTGCCCCATTCCTGAGGCAGGGGAATATCTTTTACATGAGGCGTTGTAGTGCCCGGGATAAGTGAGAAATCCCAAACAGGGAAGATGTTATAGTATTCATCGCCGTCTACATATATTGAATAAGCTCCGTCGGCAAGGAAATATCCTTTGAGATTTTCTTTATTGCCGTTTTCGTTTCTGTATGTTCTGTTTGAAACGGTGCGAACATCAAAGGTAAAGTCGGGCACAGTGTGAAGAGTGTAATCGGAACGCCAGTAATGTGTGTTTTTCTGTTCTACAAGATAATCGGGAGATTTTGTTCCGCTTAAGCGGTCAATAACTGCATTGTACAGCTCAGAATTTGCCTTGTCTATGATTTTGAGCTTTTCATAAAGTGTTATGTCTCCGGAAAAATCAAGTGAATCTTCACGGGAGAGGCTTCTTCCACCGGTGTTGTAAAGTCTGTATTTTCCTCTGCCGACTCTTATGTATGTTTCGTTGATAAATCCTCTTACAAGGTCGATTGCTTCCTGAGGCATTGCATATTTTGTATCTGCCGTAGCGGCGGCGATTGCGGCAACTGCGTTTATAATTGAGTTTCCGTAACCGGTGATGTAGAGCTGAGGGCCGTGCTGCTGATAGGAATTATCATACTGGAATCCTTCTTTTTTAGTATATTCAAGGGTAGAGTATGCCTGCTTTGCAGCAAATGAAATAAGACTTTCATCGCCTGTAAGAGCGCCTCTGTAAACATAGTGGAGAGCTATATCCGCTTTGTTGGCTCCTGTCCACTTTTTGGGATTTCCGCCGGTTTCTTTCATTCTTTCCAAAATGGCATTTTCTGTTTCCTCAGGTACTTTTTCCTCACCAAAGCGCATGAGGACTAAAATGCATCCGAGCTTTTGAGGAGATGAAATTTCCTGCATATACCAGTTGGTACTTGTAGGATTTGCATTTTGCCAAAAGTTCAGACCGTTTATTATTTTGGTATAGGCTTCGTGGTTTTTGTAAAATTTTCCGTTTGGATTTACATAGGAAATACATAAATTTTTAAGGTTAACAAGATGTCCGTCGGGTTGCCAGTTTGTCTGTTCATGGGACTGATAGTCTATATCTGCAAAGCTTCCGTCGCTTTGAATTTCTTCAAAAGCTTTTGCAGCTTTTTGGTTTATTTCGTCAATATTCAGGTTTGCAATTGTCATTTCATAGTTGTAGCTTTGAGAAAGAACATTTTTGCAAAGCTGTGAATCGAGGTTTTTACCGCAGCCGGTAAAAAGAGAAGCAAAAGTTACGCTTGAAATGAGAAGTAAAGCTGTGAGCTTTTTAGACAGATTCATTTTTCTTACCTCATATGTTTATATTTGATATTATTATATCAATGAGGATTGTAGATTTATATTAAATTTTTGCCTAAAAATGATGTGTTTTAGTTAATTTGATATTTAACTTCGGGAATTTGGCATTTATAAATTAATTACCCAATAAAAAATACAGCAGAACTTTGCGAATAAACAAAGCCTGCTGTATTTTTTTAAATTGCAGTTTTAAAAGGTCGCTTATTTACGGATGAATCTGATATTGATAAGCTCAAAGGGTTTGAGGGTGATTTTGCTGTCGGACATATCTCCGATTTTTTCCTCAAGGATGTTTACAATACTGTGAGGAATATATTCGCTCAATGAGATATTTGCAGTCTGCATTTCATTGCTGCTGTTATAAAAACGCAGTATAAGACCGTTTTTATCAATGGGTGATTTAACTGTTTCAAGAACAATGTTTTCATTGTCGCTTGTGTAATCGGGGAGCAGAGCCTTGTCGCTTTCACCCTGCACTTCAACGAGGGGATTATTAAACAGATAAGCCTGTTTGTATGTTTCCGAGCCGAGGTTTCCGCTGTGGGGGAAAAGTGCAAGTCTTATTTTATGCTGTCCCTGATCCACATTTTTACCGGGACCTCCCAGGGGGCTTCTGATAAGGTTAACATCAATAACGCTGCCCTTACAGCGGAATCCGTACTTGCAGTCGTTGATAACTGAAATACCCATATTGTTATCTGAAAGATCTGCGAATTTCTGACCTGAAACCTCAAACTGAGCTTTTTCAGCAGGTGTATTTTCCGTAGTTTTTCTTTCAATGTGGCCAAATTGGATATTAAAGCTGCACTTGTCTGATTTAATACATGTGGGGAAAGCAACCCTCAGCATGCGATTTTTCTGATGGCAGTCAATGTCAATATCAAATACCGCCATTGGACTGCTGTCAGTAATTGTAATTTTTTCATTGATAGTAGTTTTGCCGACTTTAAAGGATATTTTGGCGTAAGCTTCCGGACCGTCTTTGCCTGTGCTGAATGATGTGCATACGGCGTTCTTTTTGATTTTGTAATAGCTGTGGGGCTGAATATCCCAGCAGTCGCCGATGTCGTGGTAAACTGAGAATACACCCATAGGCTTTTTGTGGTCTGTAAACTCTTTTTTCAGCAGTTTGTCGTAATAGGAAACAATTACTCCATTTTTAAACTGGATTTTTACACGGTCGTTTTCAATTGTATTGGGAGTAGCCTCAGTGGAGAATCTTTTTATTTCTTCACCGTCAGATACTTTCCGACATCCCATAGGAGGAACAGTAAGTTTAATCCAGTTGTTGCCGTTTTTAACGGAAGTTTCGCAAGGGTAGGAGTTAAAATTACATAAAACTTTGTCCGATGTAAGCTTTGCTGATAAATACATTATAGCGTCTGAGAGTTTTTTATATATTACTTCGTATCTTGCAACGCTTTCTTCGTAAACTCTGTTTATTGAAGAGCCGGGAAGGATGTCATGGAATTGATACAGTAAAATTTCTTTCCAGATTTCGTCAAGCTCCTCGGAGGAGATGGGAGGAATTATTCCGTTCTTTTCTGCCATGCAGAGAAGGTATTCATAGTTTTTCAGAGCGAATTCACATTTGCGGTTGAATTTTTTGTTTTTGGACTGAGTGGTATAAGTTCCTCTGTGCTTTTCGAGATAAAGCTCTCCTCTATATGTGGGATAGGGGGTTATTTTATCGTCGGCTTTTTTGAAGAAATCGAGAGCTTTTTCAGGTTTTACTCTTGGTACTGATTTTAAATCTTTGTAACGGTGGAGACGTTCAATGTGTTCAAAGCCGGGACCTGCTCCGCCGTCGCCTATTCCGTAGAGCATCATTGATTTGTTGGAGATTTTGCGCTCCTGGAAATTCTTTTCACCGAAAATTATTCTATCAGCACGGCAGGGACCGTTATATGTATCTTCAGGCAGCATATGGGCGAACACCTCGCTGCCGTCAAGACCCTGCCATTTGAAAGTGTGATAGGGGAATTTAGTAACGGTGTTCCAGCTCATTTTTTGAGTGAGGAAATAGGGGACGTCAGCAAGCTTCATTACCTGAGGAATACATGCTGAATAACCAAAGCTGTCGGGAACCCAGAAGATTTTCATATCCTGGCCGAATTCGTCTCTGAAAAATCTTTTGCCGTAATAGAACTGTCTTATCATGCTTTCGCCGCTTATGAGGTTGCTGTCCATTTCTACCCAAGTAGCTCCTTGAACATCCCAGCGAGGAGTTTTGGCAAGTTCGAGAACTTTATCGTAAACTGACGGGTAACTCTCCTTGACCCATTGATACAGCTGTGCCTGAGAAGCTCCGAAAATGTAATCGTCGTATCTGTTAATATTGGTGAACTGATTGGTAAAGGTTCTTGCGGCTTTTCTTTTGCTTTCTCTTATGGGCCAAAGCCATGCAAGGTCAAGATGTGCATGACCTACTGCACTGTATTCAAAAACATTATCGCCGTCATTTTTGGTTTCAAGAATGGGCTTAAGCATATTTCTGCATTCTGACGCTGTTTTTTCATTTATTTCTTTTGTCTTTGGAAGCACACGCTTTACAGCGTCTAAAATTACTTTTTTAAATTCCTTGTCATCGCTGCTTTCATAGACATAGCAAAGGGTTTCAAGGTCATAGCTAAGAGCTCTTATTTCCTTATTTTCCCTGGCTATACATAACTGACTGAAACGTGATTCTTTTTTCATGTTGCCGAAAAGATCGTTGGCTCCTGCGTCAATCCAGAAATCAACCTCTCTGCCGTCAGTAAGATTGTTGTTTAAAACAACCCTTTTTACAGGTTTACCTAAAGAATAATCGAAGTTTGATGCATAACAGGTGATAGCCTGTTTTGGCTCACCGTATCTGTCGTATATAAGGCCCTCACCGCCGCAATTAATGAGGAATACAATTCCCGACGCTTCATATTCTTTGGGGATTTGGCCTGTAATATGGAACCATGCGCAGTCAAAAACATTTTCAGCCCATTTGTCGTTTACTTTTATTGTTTTTTCTGTTCCTGTAGTTTTTTCATCAAAGCTTACAGGTTCCTTTGTTACGTATCCTGTACAGCTTAAGTTTTCGGATATTATCGTATATGCTTTGTTTTCCAAAAGCTCTTTTGCTGTTTCCTTACCCTTTTTAATAGCTATGGGGGATATTATTTTTTTCATTGCAAACCCTCACTTTATTGTTGAAATCAAAATGCTTTTTTCCAAATCCGCAGTTTGAATTTATTAAAATACTAAACTAATTCCAAAATGTTGTCAATATATTTTGCAGTATTTATAAAAGTACAGAATTTTACAGGTTATTTTAATCAAATTCGTGCAATTGTGGTGTCGAAATATTAAATTTTATTCTGATATAAAATTATTTTAAAAATGTCAATTAATGTTATTAAAAATGCCTTTTTTGATATTCTTTAAGCATATGCCCTATGATATAATTAAACCCAGTTAAAAATTATGGGCTGATAAGAGCCTATAAAGTATCGGATGTAAAATAATGTTTTCAAGAAAGATGGGATAAACATGGACGGAAAAATTGTAAATCTCAGCAGGGACTCTGAAATTTATGTGGAGGAATTTAAAAAGGACGGGGAACACTTTGCAAAAATTGTAAATTCATCTAATGCTCCGATAAAGATAAAGGAAGCTGTTGTTTACGAAAAAGATATATCTGAACTTGGATTTTCAAAAGAAGCATTGGTTTACTGTGAGGGATATCAGAAGCTTGCTTCCACTTACGTAAAGCTTAGTGATATATCGGAAAATCTCGGCAGTATGGATAAGGATCATTATAAGCTGCCGCAAACAAAAGGATTTTTTATAGGCTATAACTATGTATGGTTTTCGGAAAAAGGCAGAGTGTGGCTTCTCGGAGCTTCCAGCTGTCGGAGTTATACTTCTGAGATAAGAATAAATCAGGAAAAACTTCAGCTTGTTCAGATAATCGAGGGAAGAGAGGTTCAGGCGAATTCATCCCTTGGTATTGAAAGTTATGTTGTAATAGAGGGAACAGATAAAAACAGAGTTTTGGAAAAATTTGCTTCTTATCTCACTGCCAATCATCCCACAATACCGTTCAGAGAAGTACCTGACGGCTGGTGCAGCTGGTATTGTTACGGACCGGAGGTAACCCAGGATGCAATTATGGAAAACATGGCGGTCATAAAGAAAAAATATCCGGCTCTTAAGTATATCCAAATTGACGACGGTTATCAGCCTCATATGGGCGACTGGCTTTTGCAGACAAAGAAATTTCCTAAGAAGATGAAAGATATTTGTCTTGAAATAAGAGAAGCAGGCTGCGAACCTGCAATATGGGTTGCTCCTTTTATTGCTTCGGAGAAAAGTGAGCTTTTAAAGGAACATCCTGACTGGTTTATAAAGGATGAAAACGGTAAGCCGCTTTGTACTGCCGATGTAACTTTTAAGGGATGGCGTGATGCTCCATGGTATTTTCTCGATCCCACTCATCCGGAAGCAGTCAAATATCTTAAGCACGTTTTCTCTGTAATGAAAAACGAGTGGAAAGTGGATTACTTTAAACTTGATGCAAACGCATGGGGAGCGCTGCCCTTTGGTGTCCGCTTCAAAAAGGATGTAACAAGTGTTGAAGCTTATAGAATGGGAATGGAAGCTCTTTGGGAAGCCTGCGGGCCTGATACATATCTCCTTGGCTGTAATGCTCCCATGTGGCCTTCCATAGGCGCTGTAAACGGTATGAGAGTAACGGCGGATATTGACCGTAATATCGGTACTGTAAAGAGCCTTGCAAGTCAGTGCTTTCACAGGAACTGGATGCATAATCGTCTTTGGATTAATGACCCTGACTGTCTTGTTCAGACTGATATTGTCACCGGATTTAAAGCAAAGCTTCCGTTTTTCAGAAACGTAAGGAGAAAACGTTCTCGTGAAGCAATGTACCGTTATGCAGCGGCTTTTGTAAGGGCAAGCGGAGGAATGGTATTAAGCGGAGATAGACTTTGCACATTAAACGCTTACGATGATAAAATCATGGATAAAATTCTTTCAGCGCCGAGAATTGCTGCCGAATTTAATGAAGATTATTCAATGGGTATTACCGATACAGATTCCGGCAGAGAATATTTTCTTTTTAATTCTTCAAAACATCCACGTAAATTCATTTTGTCAGTAGAGGGAGAAATTATAAATCAGTTTACTGACGAAAAAGCATTTGCTGACGGAGAGTATACCGTTACAGTAGCGTCGAATGATGCCGCATGGTTCAGGATGGATAAATAAATAATACGAACGTAAGCAGAAAATTCTATCCAAAATCATTCTAAAGAAAAAATGTACTATTTAAAAATAATGAGAGCAAAAACTGTGATTTTTTTACCTGTTTTTGCATCTGTCAGAATGTTATAATTTTTCAAATAAACAGGCGAATATTTTGTTCGATGATTTTAAAGAAAGCGGTGTTTTTATGAAAATTTTCCGAAGATTCACAGCGCTTATGCTTGCGGTAGTGCTTATGGCAGCATTTGCGGGATGCGGAAACAATTACAGTAAAATTGCATCTCCGTCAAACCTTTCCAAAAAATCGGTGGAGGCTGAGCAAAAAGTGCAGGGAGATTATTATGTTTCAGTAAACGGCGATGATAGTAATTCAGGTACAAGCCCCAATGAAGCTTTTAAAACTATCGGTAAAGCTCAGCAAACAGTCCGTGAGCGTATAGCCAAGGACGATGTACCGGAAAAAGGTCTTACTGTCTCCATAATGGCCGGTAACTATAATGAGAAAAATCTCGTTTTCGATGAAAAAGATTCCGGCAGTGAGGGTAAACCAATCACTTATGCCGCATACGGCGACGGAGAAGTGATTCTTAACGGCGGAGTCACTTTAAAGGCGGAGGATTTTGAGAATGTAAGCGGTGAAGCGGCTGAAAGACTGTCAGAAGACGCTGTTAAAAACGTTAAAATGGTTGATTTGTCAAAATATAATCTGACAAAGGACGATTACGGAATCCTCTATGCTTTGGGCGCATTTAATACAGCTGAGTATTATGACGGAGATACCACAGGCCCTAATCAGTGCGAGCTGTTTTTTAACGATGCAAGACTTACATTGGCACGTTATCCCAACGAAGGCAATCTTAAAACCGGAGAAGTGCTCGATATAGGGGATGCTCATGAGCCCAACGCTCCCGGACCTCTTGATGAAACATGGACTCAGAGAAGAAACCAGCGTGGCGGTACTTTTGTAATGGATGACGATACATATAAAAGGGTAAAAGAATGGAAAACTCTTGACGACGTTTGGGCATTCGGATATTTCTACTGGGACTGGGCAGATATGTCAACTCCCATAGCAAAAATTGATGACGCTAAAAAGAGTCTTACAACAAAATATTGCAGCCCTTACGGTTTTAAAGAGGATTGCGATTATTATTTCTATAACGTTTTTGAAGAGCTTGATGCTCCCGGAGAATACTACATTGACCGAGAGGCAAATATTCTTTATCTCTATCCTCCGAAAGCTCTTGAGGAGAGCGACGTAAGCCTTTCAGTTACTACGAAAAGTGTTGTTGAAATTACGGAAAAAGCATCTTATATAAATATAAAAGGTCTGACAGTTCAGGGTACAAGAGGCGACGGAGTTACAATTGCCGGTACTAACTGCAATGCTGAAAACTGTACCGTTAAAAACGCTGCCGGATGCGGAATAAATGTACAGGGCAGCAAAAATAAAATTGTCAACTGCGAAGTTAAGAGTATCGGTAAGGATGCAGTTCTTCTTGGTGGCGGAGATAATGAGACATTGACTCCCAGTGAAAATGTTGTAGAAAACTGTTATCTTCATGATTTCGGACAGGTTCAGAAGACATATATTGCGGGTGTAAATATCAGCGGCGTAGGAAATACCGCTTCACATAATGAAATATGCAACGCTCCCCATATGGGAATTTACTATACCGGTAATGACAATATCATGGAATACAATAATATCCACGATGTAGTTCTTCAGTCTTCCGATGCAGGTGCAATTTATACCGGCAGCAGTCTGAGTACATACGGAAACGTTGTACGTTATAACTGTATTTATGATATAGGTTCTGGAGAGTTTACTCCCAGCGGAATATACTTTGACGATAACTCGTCAGGACAAACTGCTCACGGAAATATTCTTGTCAATATTCCCGGCTATGCCATTCTTGTAGGCGGCGGAAGAGACAATACAATTACCAATAACCTTGTTATAAATTCAGGCAGTGTTTTCAATTATGATGACAGAGCCTATGACGGTTATCATAACGACGGCTGGTATGCGAAAAACTGCAAAGATCCCGACAGCAGACTTTGGCAGTCATATGAAGAGGCAAAAGCCCTTAATGAAAAATGGGGTCATAAATATGAGGGAATAGATAAAATGCATCAGGATTACAGCCGTGAGGATGATCCGGGATTTGCCGTAAATCCTGCTGGTTCGGTTGTGAAGAATAATATCATCATAAGCGAAAAAGGCGATATGGGATTTGTGGCAGACAGTGTAAAAAAATATTCCGATGTAAGTAATAACGGTACTTATAAACTCAGAAGTGCACTTAAACAGTTTGAGGACGCTGAAAACGGAGTTTATGTATTTAAAACCGATTCAAAAATACTCAGTGAAAATCCTGATTTTGAGCAGATTCCATTTGATCAAATCGGAAGAAAATAAAGTTTTTAAAAGCAATACAATATTACAAAAAAGAATAATATTGTACATTGACCTGAACAGTCAGGCTGTTATCATATAGACAGCAGAAAGGCGGAGGAAAAACATGGAACCATATAAACTTACCATTGACAGAAAGATAGACAGGTGGGATGAAGGTATCCCCATGGGCAACGGAGAAATGGGCTGTTTGCTGTTTGGAGATGCTAAAAAGCTTGTGCTCTCCCTTGACCGAGGAGATATATGGGACCGAAGCGGCTCCCCTGAAAAAACAGAAGGATTTACATATGCAAACCTTGTAAAATGGGCACATGAAGGGGATACAAAATCTATATGGAAAACCTTTGATTTACCCTATAACAAACCTACGCCTACAAAGCTTCCTACGGGCAGATTGGAGCTGGAAATCGGCAGCGGCAGCCGGAGCTGTTTTGAGCTTAATATGGAAACAGCCGAAAGCACCTATACCTGCGATAATATCTGGTTTAAAACCTATACTCATGCAACTGAAAAAGTTGGTATGGCAAAAACCAACGCTGAGGATTTAAAGCTTACTATTGTCAATCCGAAATTCGGTAAAAAGTCTGCATTTGACAGTATTTTCGGTAAATTAAACTTTAAAGGTGCTGTTGCAGGTAAACTTAAAAACGTAAAATATCCTCCTGCACAATTCGGAGAGGAAAAGAAGCAGAACCTTTTTGTAAAATATTTCATTCAGACTCTTAATGATAACGACTGCTACGGCGTTGCTGTTGCCTATGAGAAAAAAGGCGAATTTTATGAGATGGCTTATTATGCCTATTACTGCCAAAGCGCTAAGGAACTGAAAAAAGTTCTCTTAAATACAGTTGTCGAGGCTTTGGAGAAGGGCTATGATAACCTTTTTGAAAGCCATAAAAAGTGGTGGGAAGATTATAATAATAAATCATCTATAAATGTTCCCGATGACTATATTCAGAACCGTTATAATATGGGCAATTACCTTTTGGGTTCTGCTTCACGCAAGGGATGTTATCCCATGCCCTTACAGGGACTCTGGACTGCCTGCGATGATAAATTGCTTCCGCCTTGGAAAGGTGATTATCACCACGACCTTAATACTCAGATGACCTATTACAGTTATCTTAAAGCAAATCATCTTGAACAGGGTGAAAGCTTTATAGATTATCTGTATTCTCTTAAAGACAGAGCCGCAGAGTTTGCAAAGAGCTTTTACGGAGCAGAAGGCATTTGTCTGCCGTCGGTTATGGATATAGACGGATACGCCATGGGCGGCTGGGCAATGTACTCACTTTCTCCTACAAATCAGATGTGGCTCTGCCAGTCTTTTGAAAGATATTATACTTATACAGGGGACAGAGAATTTCTCGAAAAGATTGCATATCCGTATATGGAGCAGTCGGCACGCTTTATCCTTTCGCTTTTAAAGGAGGATGAAAAGGGATATTATGTTCTGCCGATTTCGAGTTCTCCCGAAATTCACGATA
Source organism: uncultured Oscillospiraceae bacterium (assembly GCA_958366985.1). Taxonomy (GTDB): domain Bacteria; phylum Bacillota; class Clostridia; order Oscillospirales; family Acutalibacteraceae; genus UMGS263. The sequence continues at coordinate 327,789 of CATXDC010000001.1, read as the reverse complement.
ATACCTTAAAGGCGTTTTTGAAACCCAATTCCAATTATGATGAAGCGATGCTTCTTTATATCTTCACTTCTCTTAAACGCCTTGCAGGTATATTGGAAAAAGAAGCCGATAAAACCCTTTGGACAGATACTCTCAGTAAACTCCGTCCTCTTGCAGTCAATGACAAAAATATTCTTCGCATTTCCCGTGATGAGGATTTAAACGAATCTCACCGTCATCAGTCCCATGCTATGTCGATACATCCCTTAAGACTTCTCGACTATTCAAATGATAGAGATAGACAAATCATTGATGCTACAATAGCGAGAGCTGTAGAACTTGGTTCAAAACTTTATACGGGATATTCCATAACATGGATAGGTGAATTTTTCACTGTTGCCAAAAACGGTGATGAAGCACTTAAATATCTTGAGATATTCTGGAAGTATTTCTGCTCGGTCAATACATTCCATTTAAATGGAGATTACACAAAACAGGGTTACTCCTCATTTTCTTATCGACCCTTTACTCTTGAAGGCAACTTCTGCGCTCAGGATGTCCTTCAGGAAATGATGCTTTATTCTGAGAACGGATATTATGAACTTTTCCCTGCTTTGCCCAAAAGGTGGAATAATGTCTCCTTTAAAACTCTCAGGGGATGGGGCGGTGTACTTGTCTCTGCGGAGATTGAAAACTCGAGCCTCAAGAATGCTAAGTTTGAAGCGGAAAACGACGTGGAATTTATTCTTCGCACCCCTGTTGACGGACTGGAAATTACCGGAGGCAAAACAGAGAAAACTGAACATGGACTCAAAGTAATTCTTAAAAAAGGCGAGACACTCAGCCTTTCAAAATAAAAATCAAAAGTCCCTGAGGGGACGGGAGGAATTATTATGACGCACCGTGAAAGAGCGATAATGGCGCTGACTTTACAGCAGCCGGATTATGTGCCGACCTTTGAGCTGGAATATCAGCTGGCAGATAAAGTGTTCGGCAAGGATTTTCTGAAAGAGGACGATTTAAAAAATCTTTCAGAGAAAGAAAAGGAATTTGCAGTTAAAGAAAACGCTGAATATATGGTTCATGTTTATTCGGAACTTGGATATTCCATAATTCCCATTCATTATCTCTCTGACGAACATATTATGGAAACGGCAAAGCACATAAATCGTATTACAAATAACGAGTTTCTGCTTACGGTACACGGTGACGGAACCTTTGCAATTCCTGACGGCGACGGTATGCTTGATTTCGTATACAGAATTGCCGATGATCCCGATGATGTTAAAACCAATGCGGCTTTCATGGCATATTTTGCTAAGGAGAAAAATAAAAGGATGAGAGAAGCAGGTATAGACAGCTTTATTCTCTGTTCTGATTATTGTTTTAATTCCGGACCGTTTCTTTCTCCTGCCATGTTTGAAGAGTTTATACAGCCGTATCTTTACGACATAATTGACTCCATAAGGCAGGACGGGGCATATGCTATAAAGCACACCGACGGAAACATTATGCCAATTCTTCAAAATCTTGTTGACTGCCGTCCTCATGCACTTCATTCCCTTGATCCCATGGCAGGGGTGGATATCAAAGAGGTAAAGCGTCTTGTAGGGGATAAGGTTGCCCTTTGCGGAAACGTACACTGTGCACATTTACAGACAGGAACGGACAAACAGGTTCTTGAAAGCTGCCGCTACGCAATGGAGAACGGAAAACCGGGCGGCGGATACATTTTCTGTACAAGTAATGTACCCTTTAGAGGAATGCCTGTTGAAAGATATCAGATGGTTCTCGATTTCTGGCGTGCAAACAAAAGTTATTGATATTTTATTTTAATCTTAAAACCAAAAGCTTTTTGAGCTTTTGGTTTTTTAATATCATTTTTCTGTTATAAATATCATATTTATTCTAAAAAGGATAAGGTGATATTATGGAGCAGGAAAAGGATACAGTACGAAAGCGTCACAGAGTAGGAGAAGAAAATAAAAAGAACGATGACTCCATGCTCACAGTTATGATTGTACAGACTATTGTCTGTGCTGCAGCGATACTTGTCTCTCTACTTATAATGAAAAACGGAGGAGAGCTTTTTGAAAATTTAAAAAGTGAGCTTTCCTATATTATGGGTAAAGATATAACCATAAGTGAGGCAGCCCAGGCTTTCAAGGAGTTTCGTGACTTTATTTTCCCAGAAGAGGAAACGCAGACGGAGAATGGAGAAAATCCTGACGAAACAGAAAGCGATACTGAAGCCGAAATTACAGGAGCAGGCGGCGAAAGTACAGCTATAATTCCCTCTAACTCGTCTGTTGCACCCTTTACGGTAACTGTCAAAGCGGTATGTCCCGTAAAAGGCACTATAACCTCTCCTTATGGATTCAGAAAAGACCCGTTTACAGGAAAACCGGGCTTTCATTCCGGACTCGATATAGGAGCGCCTGAGGGAGAAAATATTGCAGCGGCATTTTACGGAAAGGTCATAAAGACGGGAACTGACGACGAATACGGAAACTATGTAATAATTTCCCATTGCGACGGCTTTTCAACACTCTATGCCCATTGCAGTGAAGTTTATGTAAAGGAAAATACGGTTATACGTGCAGGGGAGACTATTGCTGCAGTAGGTTCAACGGGACTTTCAACGGGACCGCATCTTCATTTTGAAATACGTCGGGACGGCGTAAGATATAATCCGTCTTTTGTGTTGGGAGATTTTTTCGATGACCTTTAAAATCTTCTCTGTTCCTGTTAAAATAAGCTTTCTTTTTCCTGCTGCAATCACTTTTTTAATGGTAACTTCAATAAAAGAAGCGGCGCTGATTTCTTTTGTCAGCGCCTTTTTTCATGAGTTGGGACATCTTTTTGCCATCAAAAAATTAGGCGGTAAAATTAAAAATATAGAGTTCGGAGCATTCGGCGGAAGAATAACTTTAAGCGGAGAAAGTGGTCTTACATTAAAAGGGGAAGCGGCTGCCGCTTTTGCAGGCCCTGTGGTAAATTTTATATTCAGCGCTGTATTTTTAGTGTGCTTTCTTTTTACCGAAAACAAATCCGTACTTCTCCCTATTGCCATAAATCTCGGAATGGGATTTTTCAATCTCTTTCCCATAAGCACCCTTGACGGAGGCAGAATTTTTTCTGCTTTGCTTCATATGCGCTTGAGCGACAGAACCTGCGACATAGTGCTTAATACAGTGTCAGCAATTTTTCTTCTGATTATTTTGTTTTTTGGTTTTCTTCTCATTATGCGTAAAGGCGGCAATTTTTCTCTTTTAGTTACCTGTTCTTATCTTGTAATATTCGGTTTTGTCCGTGCTGCCGATTGAAAAAGTAAGAAAAATACTGTAAAATAACTCTATAAAATTATTAGGAGAGAATTGTTTTGAATAAAAAAGCCGAAAAACTGCTGTCAATGGTTCAAAAGCCCGGACGATATACAGGCGGTGAACTCAACAGCGTTATTAAAAATCCCGAGGACGTGGATATACGTTTTGCTTTTTGTTTTCCCGACACTTACGAAATCGGAATGTCGCATCTGGGAATGAAGATTCTGTACAGTCTTCTCAATAAGCGTGAAGATACATGGTGTGAACGTGTATTTGCACCGTGGGTGGATATGGAAGAGCTTATGCGTAAAAATGATGTTCCGCTTTTTGCTCTTGAGAGCTCAGATGAAATTAAAGATTTCGACGTAATAGGCTTTACACTCCAGTACGAGCTCTGCTATACCAATGTGCTTAATATGCTTGACCTTGCGGGAGTTCCTGTTCGTTCTGCGGACAGAAAGAGTCTTACTCCTCTTGTAATCGGCGGAGGACCCTGTGTCTGCAACGCCGAGCCAATCGCTGATTTCTTCGACCTAACTCTACCGGGAGAGGGAGAAGAAGTGCTTAATGAGCTTATGGATCTTTTTAAAGAGTATAAGAAAAAGGGAGCAAGTAAAGAGGAGTTCCTTAAAGCAGCCTCTAAAATCGAGGGTGTGTATGTTCCTTCATTTTATGAGTTCAGCTATAATGACGACAATACAATTAAGAGCGTTACTCCGTCAAATGGAGCTCCTGAAAGAGTAAAGAAACGCATTATCTCAGACCTTGATACAGTTTTTTATCCCGAAAGCTTTGTAGTTCCATTTATAGATATAGTTCACGATAGAGCAGTTGAAGAAATTTTCAGGGGATGCATAAGAGGCTGCCGATTCTGTCAGGCAGGATTTCTTTACAGACCTATAAGGGAGAAGAGCTCCGAAACTGTAAATAAGCAGTGCCGCAGCCTTTGCGATACCACAGGCTATGACGAAATTTCCCTTTCTTCACTTAGTACAAGTGACTATACACAGCTTCAATCACTTCTTGAAGGAATCTTTTCATGGAGCGAAGATGATAAGGTAAGCGTATCCCTGCCGTCTTTGAGAGTGGATAATTTCTCAGATGAGCTTATGGAAAAGCTTCAGAAGGTGAGAAAAAGCGGACTTACATTTGCTCCTGAGGCAGGAACACAGCGCCTTAGGGATGCCATAAATAAGAATGTAACCGAGCGTGAGGTTATTGAGACATCACGTAAGGCTTTCTCCGGCGGCTGGACAAATGTAAAGCTCTATTTTATGATGGGTCTTCCTACGGAAACTAACGAAGACGTTGTAGGCATTGCCGACCTTGCACAGAAAGTGGTTGATGAGTTCTATAAAAATCCCAATAAGCCGAAAGGTAAGGGCGTTAATGTAAGTATTAGCGTTTCCTGTTTTGTGCCGAAACCCTTTACTCCTTTCCAGTGGGAAGCACAGGACACTATGGAGCAGCTTAAAGCGAAACAGCATCTTCTCCTTGAATCAGTAAAAAGCCGTAAGATCAGCGTCAGCTATCACGATGCAAGGACAAGCTTCCTTGAGGGTGTTTTTGCAAGAGGCGACAGAAGACTGTGTGATGTTATGGAAAGAGCATGGAGAAAAGGCTGCCGTTTTGACAGCTGGGATGAATGTTTCAGCTTTGAAAAATGGATGGAAGCTTTTGAGGAGTGCGGTGTAGATCCGTATTTCTATACAAGCCGAAAGAGAAGCTATGATGAAATTCTTCCCTGGGATCACATGGATTACGGTATAAGCAATAAATTCTTCCAGAAAGAGGCTGAAAAAGCTTATCAGAGTGTCACAACTCCCCATTGCCGTGAAAAGTGCAATGCATGCGGCGCAAATAAACTGAACGGAGGTAAGTGCGATGCGCTCCGTTAGAATCTGGTTTTCAAAATATTCGAGAGCAAAATATATTTCTCACCTTGACCTTATGAGGTTTATGTCCCGTGCTGTAAGAAGAGCGGGAATACCTCTTTGGTATACAGAAGGCTTTAATCCTCACCCCTATATGACCTTTGCTCTGCCTCTTTCTCTCGGAACTGAGAGCAAATGCGAGTCAATGGATATACGCATTGAGGGCGAAATGAGCAACGATGAAATAATGAAGAGGTTATCAGAATCCATGCCTGAGGGTATAGAAATAACAGCTGTTACTGAGCCTCAGATGAAGCCGTCAGAAATCGCTCTTGGTGAATATGAAATAGAGTTCTTCTGCGAAAATCCTAAGGAGTTTTCTGAAAGTCTTAATGACATACTTTCAGGCGATGAGCTTCTTGTCAAGAAAATAGGAAAGTCAGGAAGAAAAAAGGTAGAAAAGGAGATAAATCTTCTCGAGAATATCGACTCCTTTTCCTGTGCCTATAATGAAAAGAGCGCAGTTTTAACAATTACGCTTCCTGCGGGAAATACAGTTAATATAAATCCGTCACTTTTATGTACGGCGGAAAAAATAGAAAGCCTCGGCGCTGAAAGCTATACAATTCTCCGCAAAAGGCTTATGACAGCAGATAAAAAAGATTTCGCATAATGCTTTTTCTTTTATAAAACTATTGCATATTTAAGAGCAATGTGATATTATATTAAAGCATTTGTAAACCGTCGTTTTCCAAGACGTGGTTTGATGCCGGCATGAAAATGCCAGACATTAAAGTTGACGGTCCTCTTTCACTGTAAGTGTTATGAACGTCTGTAAATTATAGGAGGATTTTCAGAATGGATGCATTAAAGACAATCACAGAAGGCCAGCTCAAAGCTGACGCTCCCGTATTCAAAATCGGTGACACTGTAAAGGTTCACGTTAAGATTCGTGAAGGCGAGAGAGAAAGAATTCAGGTCTTTGAAGGAACAATTATTGCCAGAAAGGGAAGCGGAGTTTCCTCAACATTCACAGTTCGCCGTGTTTCCTACGGTGTAGGTGTTGAGAGAGTATTCCCTGTACATTCACCCAACGTTGCAAAGGTTGAGGTTGTAAGAAGCGGTAAAGTTCGCAGAAGCAAGCTCTATTATCTTCGTGACAGAGTTGGTAAGGCTGCAAAGCTTAAGGAGCAGCTTGGCTAATCAATATCTGAATTTCTTAAAAGGGACAATTATGTCCCTTTTTTTACTATCGGTTTGTTTTCATATCTGTAAGGGAAGTGCACTCAATGCGAAAAGTAGTTGACTACGAAGTACATTTCGGCGAAAAGCCGGAAAAAACTAAGAAGCCCGTAGCGGCGTCTTTGCTTTATGAGTGGATGGATTCTATTATTATAGCTCTTATAGTGCTGATGATGGCATTTCTGTTTGTTTTCAGAATTGCCGGTGTTGACGGTTCTTCAATGTACCCAACTTTGAAGGATGGAAATTGGGTGATAATCAGCTCATTCAGTGAACAGGCTGAGCGTGGTGATATAATTATTTCTGCGCAGCCCAATTATCCGAAGCCGATTATCAAGAGAGTCATCGGAGTAGGCGGTGACACTGTTGACATTGATTTTAGTAATCATACTGTTTCCGTAAACGGTGAAATTTTAGATGAGCCGTATATCAATGAACCAACAGCGAAGAGCTATGATGTTGAGTTTCCGCTTGTAGTACCTGAGGGATATGTCTTTGTAATGGGGGATAACAGAAACGATTCTCTGGACAGTCGTTCGTCAAAAATAGGTCTTATTGATGAGCGGTATATACTCGGTAAGGCGACATATAAAGCTTTTCCTTTTGGAAGTCTTACCTCTGATAATTAAGTTTTTATTTGTAAAAAAGTAAAAAGTGTGCGGCAATAATAACCGATCCTGTGTTATAATATTCTCGATTAACAGGGGGCGATTTCAATGAATGAAAAAGATTCAGCGGCAGATAAAGCAAAAGCACTTTTTGTGGATAACGTCTATGATATAGCTGATATTGCCGTTTCTGCGGTAATAGTTATATTTATCATCTTTGTATTTTTATTCAGAATAGTCGGCGTTGTCGGCAATTCCATGGTTCCGACTCTTCATCAGGGAGACTGGCTTGCAGTGTCAAGCAGTCAATATGAGCCGAAGGCCGGTGATGTGGTTATCATAACCCAGCCCAACGCCCTTGACAATAAGCCCATTGTCAAAAGGATAATCGCCACTGAGGGACAGACTGTTGATATAGACTACTCAAAGGGAGAAGTTTATGTAGACGGTCAGCTTCTTAATGAGCCGTACATAAATGAGCCTACCACGGACGACTCGGAATGCGATATTGAAATGCCCGTAACAGTGCCTGAGGGTTATGTGTTTGTCATGGGTGATAACAGAAATCATTCTACGGATAGCCGTTCTTCGCTGGTCGGTTTCATTGACGAAAAATATATTTTAGGGGAAGTATCAGCCCGTCTGTTTCCCTTTGGAGATTTTAAAGTAGAGTAAATAAAAAATATCCGCAGGTATCTTTGCGGATATTTTTTGTATGGAGGCAGTTTAGTATGGGAGAAATGCAGCAAAAGCAGATTGTCCAGTGGTTTCCGGGACATATGGCTAAGACACGGCGACTGATAAAGGAAAGTCTTTCTCTTGTAGATGCCGTAACTGAAATTGTAGATGCAAGAATACCGGAGAGCAGCCGAAATCCTGAGCTTGCCGAAATGATAGGAGATAAACCTCTCATTCTTCTTTTAAATAAAAGTGACCTTGCTGATAAAGATGCAACAAAGCAGTGGCTGAGCTTTTATAAAGCAAGGGGAGTAAGAGCCGTTGCAGTTGACTGCAAAAGCGGAAGCGGACTTAATGCTTACCGTGAATGTGTAAAGCAGACTCTTGCTGATAAAATAAAGTCCAATGCAGAAAAGGGCATGGCAGGCAGACCACTTCGTATAATGGTTGTTGGAATACCCAATACAGGAAAGTCGTCTTTCATAAATAAAATGGCAGGCAAAAACAGAGCTAAGGTTGCAGATAAGCCCGGTGTAACGAGACAGAATCAGTGGTTTGCAATAGGTGACGGAATGGAGCTTTTAGACACTCCCGGTGTGCTCTGGCCTAAATTTGAAGATCCGGCAGTAGGCGATAAGCTTGCCTTTATCGGTTCTGTTAAAAATGAGGTTTTCGACCCTGAAACTTTGGTGCTGCGTCTTATTGATGTTTTGGCATCAGATTATAAAACTCAGTTTTCTCAGAGATATAAGCTTGAAAAATTCGATATTTCACAAATGGAGAACTATGAAATTCTCGAGCTTGTGGGAAGAAAAAGAGGTATGCTCATAAGCGGCGGAGAGATTGATACTCTTCGTGCAGCGAATATGATACTTGACGAATATAAAAGCGGAAAGTTCGGAAAGCTCACTCTTGAGCGTCCTGCTGCAAAGGAAAATGAAGGTGAATAAGATGAAAAATTTTATCGAAAAGGCTTTTAAGGCTCTTTTTAACAAAGAAACTATAACTTATATAATATTCGGTGTGCTTACAACTGCCGTTAACTATGCTGTCTTTTGGGCAGGAATAGAGATGTTTGGTGAAGATTATCATCTTCTTGTAAATGCGGTAGCTTTTGTGCTTTCAGCGGCATTTGCTTATGTTACCAATAAGCTCTTTGTGTTCGAGAGTAAGTCATGGGCATTTAAAGTAATTGCTAAGGAAATTCCGTCATTTTTCAGTGCAAGACTTGCTTCATTTTTCTTTGAAGAAGCAGGACTTCTGCTTTTTGTAGATATACTCAAAGTGGGAGAAAAAGAGATTTTCGGCATCAGCGGAGTAATGATTGTAAAGCTTGTACTTGCTGTTATAGTAGTTATTGTAAACTATGTTTTAAGTAAATTCCTGATTTTCAAAAAGAAGAAAGACTGATTTTTAGATGGATATAAAAATACGCAGCGATGAAGAGCTGTATATGAAAGAGCTGAAAAAATGGCTTAGGGAAGAAAGTGAAACGCCTCTTGAAGAAATGAGCGGTTTCTTTGAAAGACGGATTGATGGTTATGAAGATCATATGTCCCTTTGGAAAGATGCATACTTAAAAATGGCTCAGATTATTCCTGCACATGCTCATAACATTCTTGATTTAGGATGCGGAACCGGACTCGAGCTTGACGAGATTTTTAAATTGTATCCTGATATCAGTGTAACCGGTATAGATTTATGTTCGGCTATGCTTGATAGATTAAAGGAAAAACACAAGGATAAAAATATAAATTTAATCTGTGAAGATTATTTTACAGCTGATTTCGGCAATGAAATTTATGACCTTGTTATTTCTTTTGAAAGTCTGCATCATTTTACTTTAGCGCAGAAAATAGGACTTTATAAAAAAATATATGAAGCTTTAAAAAGCGGCGGAACATTTATGGAATGTGATTATATAGCTTGCTGTGACGAAGAGGAAGCTTTGCTTTTTTCCGAATATCAGCGTAAGCGCAGTAAGTCCCTTGTTTCAGATAAAGAGTTTGTACATTTTGATATTCCGCTCACTGCTGAACATGAAATGGAAGCAATGACTTCTGCCGGATTTAGAGCAGAGGTTATTGACTGTATAAACGGAGCTGTTTTTATCAGAGCAGATAAAGTTTAACTGAGCTTTTATATTTAAAAGCCTCCTTTTTATATAGCCTGAAAGGTTAAATATAATATAATTTGTATATACTTACAAATTAAAATTGGTTAATTTAAATAATTTCACAATTGATTGTCCGATGTTTTGTTGTTACAATAACATCGGACAATTTTTTTGAGGAGGAAAAAATATGTTTATCGTTAATCTGTTAAGAAAGACTACGGCGGCTTTGATTTCTGTTATTATCTTACTGTGGGCAGGCGCAGGTACAAGCGGCGAAAGTAATCCGTCAAAGGTGGAGGGATATAATCTTAGTTTTGCAGTGCTGTCCGATGTACATATGGAAGGCAATAACCCTGAGCGCTTTAAAAAGTTTGCACAAATTCTTTCGGATATAAAAAGAAATGTACCCTCCGATACCATTGCCTTTCTTGGCGATAATACCATGAACGGACAGATAATCGAAAATCTTTTCTTCCACGGTTTTATTAATGAAATAAAGCCGGTAGAAAAAGTTTATACAGTCATGGGCAATCACGATACAGGAAATGGAATTGACAAATACGATTCTCTTTCCAAGCGCTTTTGGAGTTATTATAATACATTCAATAATGAGAATGTAGATAATGTATATTACTGGAGAGAAGTAAACGGATACAGATTTGTTTTCCTCAGTTCCGAATCTGATAATGTAAACACATCTGTTATTTCTGAGGCACAGCTTCAGTGGCTCGATAAGGTTCTCAGCGAAAACGATGCAGGCGGAAAACCGGTCTTTGTATTCAATCATCATCCTTATAATTATCTTGAAAATGCAGATAATGCGGCAGAACTTGAAAGAATACTTACTGAGCATAAAAATGTATTTTATCTGAGCGGACACACTCATACTACACAAATGGCTTTTGAAAAGTTTGATGAGGATTCATATAGCTTTAATCTTCCACGCTGTACTGAGGCAACAGATAATGCTGATACAAACGATTCAGGACTTGGATTGCAGATATATGTTTTTGATAATGAAGTTCAGGTAAAGTCACGCAGATATTATGATTCCCAGTGGGGAAAGTATGATTTTACATATGAAATAAAATAAGTTTGAGTTTTATGTAAATTTGCATGTCTTTGAGCTATTTTAAAAAGCAGGAGTGTGCCCATGAAAAAAACTGTCTTATATGCAGATAAGGTTAATTTTTTCTATACACACCTTAAGAAACATTACTGTCCAGAATGTGGCAGAAGAGTGCAGACAAGGTATATGGATAAGAGTATAAATTCAGATTCACCTGAAGCTAAAGAATATGATTTTCCGGATACTGAAAGCAAAATAAGATTCAGGACAATTTATTTCTATTGCCCTGATTGCAAGAAAGAAATATCCCTTAATGATATGAAAAATTTTGAGAAAACTAAACATTTATAATTGTAAAAAACAGTTTTGTCTTATGACAGAACTGTTTTTGCTTTAAAGAAATGTCACTTATAAAATTGTAAATTTCTAATATTTTAAGCCTATAAAAACGCAAAAATCGTTGAATTTGCCGTAAATTATGATAAAATAACATCATAACAACTTGCATAATGCTGCTTTGGAGGTAAACAATGCACCTTGTATTAAAAAATGTAAAAAAGAATTTTTCAGAAAAGGAAGTACTAAAAGGCATAAACTTTTCTTTTGAAAAGGGTAAAATTTACGGACTTCTCGGACGAAACGGAGCGGGAAAGACAACGCTCTTTAACTGTATAAGTGAAGATATAAAAGCCGATGAAGGAAAAATAACCGTTGAAGAAAACGGAATGGAAAGGGATATAAATTCTGCCGATATCGGTTATGTCCTTTCAACGCCTGTTGTTCCTGAATTTTTAACGGCAGGGGAATTTCTTAAATTTTTTCTCGATATAAATAAGCCTGAAAAATCAAATCCTCAGGCTATGGATGAATATTTTGACCTTATGAAAATTGCCCCAGAGGACAGAAATAAGCTTATGAAAGATTATTCTCACGGCATGAAAAATAAAATGCAGATGCTTGTGAATTTCATAGCTGATCCGGCAATTCTGCTTCTTGATGAACCTCTTACATCCTTTGACGTAGTTGTTGCCGATGAGATGAAGCAGCTTTTACGCAGTCTTAAAGAGGACCATATTATAATTTTTTCAACTCATATTTTGGAGCTTGCACTTGATTTGTGCGATGAAATTGTCATTTTAAATGACGGTGTTCTTGAGGGAATAGAGAAGGAACACCTTGATAATGCAGAGCTTAAAGAAAAAATTATAGCTGCTTTGAGAGGTGACGGGGATGCTTAAAACTTTCGCTCATTCCTTTCGTCTTGCCAATGCGTATAAAGTAAACACGGTAATTTATTCATTAAAATCAATACCTCTTGTAAAGCGTCTTTTGCCTGACAGTTTGTATTCAAGTAAGGGACTCAAACGATTTGCAGCGGTAATAAGTGCCATTTGGCAGTTTTTGATGATATTTGTCGGCAAAGCCATTTACATAGGCCTTATGGTATATTTGCCAGCAAGCCAGATGAAAAATCCCGCTGATGCCTTTTTGAATATCCTCTTTTTTCTTACTCTAGCTGGGGGAATTACAAATATAGGACTGTTTGACCCGTCCCGTGATAAGTATTACGCAATGTTTATAATGCGTCTTGATGCAAAAGACTATACTGTTTCAAATTATATCTATTATCTTTTGAAAACATTTGTCGGCTTTACCGTAATCACACTTGTTTTTGGTCTTATTTGCGGTGTTAATGTTTTTTACTGTCTTGTGATTCCTTTTACTGTTTGTGCGGTTAAACCGATTTTCGGCAGTTTTTCTCTTATGTACGATTCAAAGCATATTACTAATTTGAAACATGAGGGATTTAAATACTCTGTGGTAATGGCAGTTGATGCTGTGTTTATTGCTGCAGCATATGTTCCTGCTGTTTTCGGTTTTGCAATTCCCGGTGCAGCTGTTATAGCGGTGACTCTTTTGCTTATGGTTGGTGCCGTATTTGCTTTTTCTTATATAGCTAAATTCAAGGATTATCGTAGCATACAGCTTTTTGTTCTCAATCCTCAAAATCTTGCAATGAATAAAAGTGTCGAGACTCAAAGAACACAGAGTATGTTCCAGGGTAAAATTGATAATGATGTAAATATTACAAGCAGTAAAACCGGATATAAATATTTCAATGAGATATTTATGAAGCGTCACTCTAAAATACTTACTAAATCCGCAAAGAAAATAACCGTTGTGCTGGTTGTGATTTTTGCTGTTTTAATTGCGCTGAGCTTCTTTGTTCCCGATATAAACGGAGAAATCAATAAGTTTATTTTAAATAAGCTGTCGTTGTTTTTAATTATAATGTATTTTATAAACAGGGGACGTACAATGACCCAGGCTATGTTTGTAAACTGCGATCACAGTATGCTTTTGTATCGTTTTTACAGACAGCCTACGGCTATATTGAATCTGTTTATACAAAGGTTAAAGTATATCGTGCTTGTTAATCTGATGCCTGCATCAGTTATAGCAGTTGGTATGCCTTTACTGCTTTATATAAATGGCGGCACTGATAATCCGGCGCTTTATCCTTTGATATTCTTTACAATAATAGCAATGTCGCTTTTCTTCTCAGTACATACTATGGTGCTTTATTATCTGATGCAGCCTTATAATGAGAATATGGAAATGAAGAATGCGGCTTATGGTATTGTCAATACAGTAACCTATTTTGTATGCTATTACGTAATGGATAAAGAAATACCGGTGATGATTTTCGGCATAAGCGTCTGTGCTTTCAGTTTGATATATGTCTGTGTTTCCTTTGCACTTGCCTATCGACTGGCGCCAAAAACATTCAGGATAAGACACTGATGATAAAAGCATCAATATTACTTTTATTAAAAGACTTGTCTGCAATGCAGATAGGTCTTTTGCATGTAAAAATAAATTTATCAAACCTAATTATTTTCTCAATATAGAATTAAAAACTTGATTTATTTAAATAAAATCTTATAATTTAAAAATAAAAGTTTAGTTATAATTTGTCGATTCCGATTATCGTTTTTTCACGCAAATGCATTTGCGAAAAAATTTTCGGTTGAGAAAATGATTCATATGCTTTATACTGATATATGTATTAGCGGAGAAAAAGTATGTGTTTTGCAAAAAACATTTAGGGAGAAAAAGAAGAATGCTGGTTTTCTATCTGAGCGTACTCGACACTCAAGAAGAGAGATCAAAATTTGAAGAGCTTTATTTAAAATATGGCAAGCTTATGAAGTATGTTGCCTATAATATTCTCTGTGACGATGCGCTTGCAGAAGATGCTGTACATAATGCTTTTTTGAAGCTGATGAAATATTTAAATAAAATAGATGAGGTTAATTGTCACAAAACCAAGAGTTTCATCGTTATAGTTACTGAGAGTGTATCGAAAGATATGTACATGAAACGTAAAAGGGAAGCGACAGTTAACATTGATGACAATGAGCAGGAAATTTACGTTGATTCTCCTGATTTGGACAGTATAGATACACATGTTATTGCACAGGCAATAGAGAAACTTCCCGATATTTACAGAGATGTACTTATTTTAAGGTATGTACACCAATACAAGGATGCCGAGATAGGAGAGCTTCTCGGTATAAGTGCCGTTACTGTGAGAAAAAGATTGCAGAGGGCAAAAGAGAAATTGATGTTAATACTTGGGGAAGAAGGAGATTTTGATGTATTGTAATACGAAGTACGACGAGAAACTAACAGCAGCTCTCATGCTTTACCAGGAACAATGGATGAATTCTCTGCCGAAAGATGAAGAGCTTGAAAATATAACTTTTTCGAAGAAATTTCAAAATAGAATGAATACTCTTTTAGAGTGTGAGAACGAAGAATGCAATAAAGGTCATGTTATTTATTTTACATCTACATTCAGACGGATAACATCGCTGGTGTTGGCATCTATAATGTTTGTTTCATTGGCGCTTTTCAGTGTAACAGTTTTGAGGGAATCGTTTCTCGGCTTTTTCAAAAGCACCAATGACGGTATATCTACAACTATAAACCTTAGTGAAGATCCTGTATACAATCCCAAAGCTGCTTTTGAAGAGACATATTTCTCACTCCCTGATGGATTTGAAAGAACAGAATATAATTACAGCTCTGATTATTTCCGTAAGAAGTACGTTAATGATGACGGTAACTATATTCATATTTACCAAGGGGTTGTATATGGCGGCGGAGTTTTAACGCTGGATACTGAAGACAGTAAAATAGAAAATGTTGAACTTTTCGGAAGCAATGCTTTATATTATGAAAAAAGAGGAAACAGATTATTTTGGCAGTATGGCTCCTCGTATTATATAATGGTCAGCGATCTACCCAAAGAAGAGATGCTTCAAATTGCCCGTTCTGCAGACAATTGATTTTTGAATATTAAAAAAGCCTTATGTTTTCTTAAATGAAAGCATAAGGCTTTTTGTATGGAAAATATGAAATTGATTTTATCGATTATTTAAGAAACATCAAAGATGAAGCTATTAAAAACTGAGCGGCATAATATGTAGTGTGGTTAGTTATGATATCAATTGGTCTTTTCATATTTTCGCCAAAATATGTTCCTGAAAGAATAAGATCAGAGAGGGCGAAGAATATACCGCCGGCAAACATAAGGTTGAGGGTCATTATATTAAATCCGTTCATTAAGGCGAGTGATCCTGACAAAAATGCCAATAGAGCCACTATGAATGTATATACAACTGTTATCGCTTTGAATTTTCCGTAATTCATCTTTAAAGGTTTTTCCAAAATGAGCATACCAACAGCTGCAATAAGTGAAATTACAACGGGGAGTACAATATAAATAATTTTATCCCAGTTTGCAAATCTCTGTAATATTGCCGAAATAAAGAATATGTGGCCTACAATAAATGAAAAGAATCCGGAAAAGGTATATATATCATTATCATCTTTGTAGATCCATTTTAAATCCAGCCAGATATCGCCTAAAAGCCCGAAGATAAGTCCCATTAAAATCAAAATAGGAAATATAGAATATCCATGTTTTAAGGCGGTGGCGCTTCCGATAGCTCCGCAGAAAATAAATAATATACTGGTAACAGCTTTCATCATGAGAGCTTTAATACTGCATCTTTTCACTCTTTCTTTCATAAAAAGAACAGCTGAAATGATACCAATAGCTAAAACAGCACTAAACAACATAATTATTCCTACTTTCAAAACTATTTTGGTAATTATAGCAAAAAAATAATGCAATTTCAACAGAACAAATGGGGACATCATGCCTTATTAACAATTATATTATATTTTTCTTTAATATGGTACTGCATGGCGGTTTAAAGTGAATATTCGTATAAATTTGATAAAATTATTGCTGTGATTTAGTATTGTTTGAAAGCGGATTAACTCTCTTGATAATTTGATTTATTCATGCTATCATGATTAAAATCGTTTTGAGCGGAGGGATAAAATGGCGGCGACAATAAATCAGATAGCAGAACTTGCAGGAGTATCACGTGGAACTGTGGACAGAGCCTTAAATCATCGTGGCCGCATTAATCCCGAGGTAGCTGAAAAGATTCTGAATATAGCCGATGAATTGGGGTATGTTCCAAAGCACCGCAAATCAGGGAATAAAACCGCAAACGACGAATATGGCAGCGATACAATGCGCATAGGTGTAGTTACTCAGCTTGCCCGTTCTTCTTTCATGCTCCAGGTAAATAAGGGAATACGTCATGCCGGTAAAGAGCTTAAGGAAAAAGGTATTGAGATTATTCTTAAAGAGAATGAAACCGTTGACGAAGAGCAGCAGATGAAAGCTATTAAGGAGCTTGAAGAGCTTGGTATAGACGCCCTTGCCATAATGCCTGTTGACTGTGACGGAATACGGGAAAAAATAAATGAACTTATTGATGTAAAGAAAATTCCTGTGGTTACTTTTAATACAGATATAGTCGGCACGAAGCGATGCTGTTTTGTGGGACTCGATAACAGACGCAGCGGAAGAACTGCTGCCGGGCTTATGGGTCTGATGATGAGAGGGAAAGGAAAAGTGCTTGTAATAACCGGTTCTTTTTCAAACCTTACAGGAAGCTGCCGTGTTGACGGATTTGTCGAAGAGATTAAATACAGCTTCCCCGATATGGAGCTTATAGGAGTGCAGAGCAGCTTTGACCAAAGCGACGAGGTGGCAAAGATAATTGTAAACGCCATGACAGCTTATCCCGATTTAGATGGCATTTTTATGGCTTCGGGCGGACAGAGCGGAGTAGGACGAGCTTTTGAGCAGCTTCAGCTGAAGAAAAGGCCCTATGTTATAATTTACGACAGAACTCCATATAACGACAGAGCTTTAAGTGAGGGAACAGTGGATTTCCTTATTGACCAGGAGGCATATGAACAGGGATACAGAGCGTTAGGGCTTCTGTCAAAGCTTCTTAAACAGGGAAAAGAACCTGAGTCGGAATATATGTATACGGAAATCAATATTAAAACCAAATATAATTTAAAATAAAAGCGATGTGCAAAAGCACATCGCTTTTATTTTGCGTGCAAATTTTTAGCACGCAAAAAGCACACTTAGAGTATTTGTAAAAATCACATGAAAAAACCTTTCCTTTTGTCTGAAACATAGAAGTTTTGCAAAAACACAAAAAGCTCTTGCGGCTTAAATTCAAATATGTTATTCTCTACATGGAAAAATGCATACAAAAAGCACGCAATTTTAAAAAGCACGCAAAACCATACAGGAGGAATATTCATATGAAGTACATTGAATTTGATGAAAGCAGACCCCTTGACCTGGTTCTTCTGGGTCGTGTGGCAATTGACTTTAACCCGGCATATAACGATCAGGTTAAAGAAGAGTTCAAACCTTTAAAAAAGGTTCATATGTTTGAAATGTTCTTAGGCGGTTCACCTGCAAATATCACAGTAGGCGTTACCCGTCACGGGCTTAAAGCCGGATTCATCGGTAAGGTTTCCGATGACCAGTTCGGTGAATATGTTGTGGATTATTTCAACAACATCGGCGTTGACACCTCACACATTACAAAGTGCAAAAACGGAGAAAAGCTGGGCCTTACCTTTACTGAGATGCTTTCTCCCTCCGAGAGCAGCATCCTTATGTACCGCAACTGTATTGCAGACTTACAGCTCCATGTTGATGATATCGACGAGGATTACATAAAGAGCGCCAAGGCAATTCTTATTTCAGGTACAGCTCTTGCACAGAGTCCTTCCCGTGAAGCTGCAATGAAAGCCGTTCTCCTTGCAAAGCGTAATAATACACGCATTATTTTCGATATCGACTACCGTGCATATAACTGGGAAAACGATGATACTATTTCTATTTACTATTCCGCTGTTGCCAAGGAAGCCGATATTATCATGGGCTCCCGTGAGGAATTTAATCTTACTGAAAAGCTTATTAAACCCGGCATGACCGATGAGGAATCAGCAGCTCTCTGGCAGAGCTATCATGCAAAAATCGTTGTCATCAAGCACGGCATGAAGGGTTCAACCGCTTACACCTGTGACGGACAGAAGTTTTCAATTAAGCCATTCCCTGTTGAAGCGAGAAAAGGCTTTGGCGGCGGAGATGGATACGGTTCCGGTTTCCTTTATGGTCTTTACAGCGGCTGGGAGATTATTGACTGTCTTGAATTCGGTTCAGCAGAAGCTTCCATGATGGTAAGAAGCAACAACTGCTCAGATTCACTTCCCGGACCTGATGAAGTCCGTGCATTCATTAAAGAAGAAAAAGAGAAGTACGGCGAAATGATCGCCCGTGTTTAATTAGGAGAGATAGATATGGCTGATACAATTCGTTTAACCACAGCTCAGGCAATTGTCAAATTTCTCGATAATCAGTATGTCTCAATGGATGGTGTTGAAACAAAATTTGTAGAGGGCTTCTTCACTATTTTCGGTCACGGCATCGCCGTAGGACTCGGTGAGGCACTCGATACAAATCCCGGTGAGCTACGTGTAATGCAGGGCAGAAACGAGCAGGGAATGTGTCACTCCGCAATCGCTTTTGCAAAGCAGAATAACCGTAAGAGCATTATTGCCTGTGCTTCTTCAATAGGCCCCGGTGCTGCAAATATGGTTACAGCCTGTGCAACGGCAACGGTAAATAACATTCCGCTTTTGGTTTTTCCTTCAGATACTTTTGCTTCACGTCAGCCCGACCCGGTGCTCCAGCAGCTTGAGCAGAGTAACAGTCTTGCTACAACTACAAATGATGCATTTAAGCCAGTTTGTAAATACTGGGATCGAGTCTGTCGTCCCGAGCAGGTTATGACTGCCCTTATTAACGCAATGAGAGTTTTAACAGACCCTGCTGAGACAGGAGCCTGCTGTATAGCTCTTCCACAGGATGTTGAAGGTGAATTTTACGACTATCCCGAATATTTCTTTAAAAAGCGTGTACACCGCATTACACGTCCCGTTGCAGTGGATGAGGAGCTTGAGGATTTGGCAGAGGTGCTTTCTCAGGCTAAAAAGCCCCTTATCATCGTAGGCGGCGGCGTTAAATATTCTGAGGCAGGGGAGACAGTTGAAAACTTCTGTGAGGAGTTCCATATTCCCTTTGGTGAAAGCCAGGCAGGTAAGAGCGCATGCAAGTCAAGTCATCCCTATTGCCTTGGCGGTATCGGAGTTACAGGTACACTTGCTTCAAACGTAATCGCAAAGGATGCCGACGTTGTGTTTGCTGTTGGTTCACGTCTTTCGGACTTTACCACAAGCTCAAAGCATCTTTTCCAGAACGAAAACGTTAAGTTCCTAACTATAAACAATAACCGTTACCATGCATATAAAATGGATGCTGTAAAGGCTGTTGGTGATGCAAAGGTCACTCTCGAAGCACTTGCAGAAAAGCTCCGTGAGAGAAAATATGTTTCCTCATACAGCGGAGAAATTGAAGCAGCTAAAAAGGCTTGGGATGAAGAGTGGGATCGCCTTGCAAATATCGCTTATACAGGTGAGGACTTTGAGCCTATTGTAAAGGCACGTGATCCGAGAACAATTCCGGAATTTGTAAAGCTTACAGACGGAAAAATCACTCAGACAGCAGCTCTTGCAGCTATCAATAATACAATCGATAAGGATGCCGTAATTATCACTGCCGGAGGTTCACTTCCCAGCTGTATGCAGCGTATGTGGCGTACAGATAAGCGTGGAGGATATCACGCTGAATATGGATATTCCTGCATGGGATATGAAATCGCCGCAACATTGGGCGTTAAGTTTGCCGAGCCGGAAAGCGAAGTTTACTGTGTAGTAGGTGATTCAAGCTTCCAGATGCTTCACAGCGAAATCATGACTATTATGCAGGAGCGCAAAAAGGTCAATATTCTTATTTTTGATAACTGCGGTTTCGGCTGTATCAATAACCTTGAAATGAATAACGGTATCGGAAGCCTTGCAACGGAGTTCCGTTACACCGACGGCAAGAAGCCCACAGGTGATCTTATTCCTGTTGACTATGCAAAAATCGGTGAAGGCTATGGACTTAAAACCTATACCTGTAAGACTATCCCTGAGCTTATTGCGGCTCTTGAGGATGCTAAAAAGCAGAATATAGCCTGTCTTTTCGACCTTAAAGTGCTTCCCAAAACTATGACCGACGGATATGAGTCATGGTGGAATGTAGGTATCGCAACAACCTCTGTTAAAGAGAGTGTCCGTGAAGCCTGCGAGGAGGTCATGACAGGCCGCAGAGAATCAAGACAGTATTAATAAGGAGTAATTGAAATGGGTAAAGTATTCGGTTATCCGGAATTTGATGCAAACGGCGAACAGATTCTGACAACCTATGACAATGAATATAAAGATATGATGATGGACATTCGTGTCTATCGTATGAAAACGGGGGAGAAGCGCAGCTTCTGCCGTGAGGGTGAAGAAGTAGCCGTACTGCTTTTATCAGGAAAAATCACATATAAATGGGAGGATAACTCTCAGACAGTAAGCCGTAAGGATGTCTTTACTGAGGGACCCTGGTGCGTACATGTCTGCACCGGCAAAGAGGTTACAGTGGAGGCTAAAAGCGACGCTGAAATTCTCGTTCAGTGCACTAAGAATGAAAAAGAATTTGAAAGCAGAATTTACTCTCCTGAGGATGCTCCATGGGGTTATTCCTGCAAGGGAAAATTCGGCAATGTTGCAAAACGCAGAGTAAATACAATTTTCGACCACGACATAGCGCCTTATTCCAATATGGTTTTAGGCGAAGTCCTCAACGACAGAGGCAACTGGTCGGGATATCTTCCTCACCGTCATCCCCAGCCGGAAACCTACTATTTCAAGTTTGACCACCCCGAGGGATTCGGAGCAAGTTTTGTAGGAGATCAGGTTTTTAAAAGCACTGACGGCAGCTTTTCAGCGATCCCCGGCGGAGAGCTTCATCCTCAGGCTGTTGCACCTGGTTATCAGATGTACACCTGCTGGATGATCCGTCACCTTGACGGCAATCCGTGGCTTCAGACTGACCGCTGCGAGGATGAACGATATACATGGCTTCATGAAGCTAAATTTGACTGATAGACAGGAGAACATAAAATGGCGAGAGAATTTATTGTCCCTGGAAAAATAATTTCCGGTTCAGGAGCTTTGGAGGCAGCTGAGTCAGCTCTTAAAGCCTTTGGTAAAAAAGCTCTTATTGTAACAGATAAAGTTATGATAGACCTTGGCAACTGTGCAAAGGTTGAAGCTGCCCTTAAAAATGAGGGCGTAGATTATGTTATCTACTCTGATATAACAGGTGAGCCTACCGACGTTATGATTGACGGCGGAGTAAAGGTATATAAGGAAAACGGCTGTGATTTCATTGTAGCTTTAGGCGGCGGCAGCCCCATTGATTCCATGAAGGCAATAGCTTCCCTTATAGAAAACGGCGGAAGCATTTCCGATTATATGGGAAAGGTTATTGATGTACCTGTACCGCCCATGGTTGCAATTCCCACAACTGCCGGTACAGGATCTGAAGCTACCCAGTTTACAATTATTACAGATACAAAAAAGGATATTAAAATGCTCTTAAAGGGCGCTGTGCTCATGCCGACTCTGGCGATTATCGACCCGCAGTTTACAATGACAGCACCGCCTAAAATCACAGCTGCAACAGGACTTGATGCCCTTTGCCATGCAGTTGAGGCTTACACTTCACGTAAAGCTCAGACTCTTTCTGATACCTTTGCGGTTTCAGCTGTTAAGCGTATTTTTAAATTCCTTCCTGTTGCTTTTAAAGACGGTAAAAACGAAGAAGCAAGAGTCGAAATGTCTGTTGCTGCTCTGGAAGCAGGTATCGCTTTCAATAACGCTTCCGTCACAATTATCCACGGTATGAGCCGTCCCATAGGAGCCCTTTTCCATGTCGCACATGGCCTTTCAAATGCAATGCTTATGAAAGAGTGCCTTAAATTCGCTCTTCCCGGCGCATATGACCGATTTGCAGATCTTGGCAGAGCAATCGGAGCCGCAAAGGATGAAGACAGCGACGAGGTTGCTGCCGAAAAGTTCCTCAAAGAAATCGAGAACATAACAAAGGTACTTGAAACTCCTACTCTAGAAGAGTACGGAATAGACCGTGAAAAATTCTTCAGTGTCATAGATAAAATGTCCTTTGATGCAATGGCAAGCGGAAGTCCTCAGAACACAAAGCGGGATGTAAGCGAAGAGGATGTAAAGCAGATTTACAGAAACCTTTGGTGATTAAACCATGATATAAAGGAGAATGAAAAATGATAAAAGTAGGAATCATCGGCGCAGGCCGTATCGGTAAGGTACATATTACAAGTATCGCTACCAGAGTTAAGGATGCAGTTGTAAAATCAGTTGCAGATCCCTTTATGAACGATGAAACGGCAGCATGGGCAAAGGCAATGGGCGTTGAGGTTGTGACGAAGGATTACAAGGAAATTCTTGCAGACCCGGAAATCGCCGCTGTACTTATCTGTTCTTCAACAGATACCCATTCACCTATTTCTGTCGAGGCAATTAAAGCCGGTAAGCACGTTTTCTGTGAAAAGCCCATCGACCACGATATCGAAAAAATCCAGCAGGTTATAGAAGCTCTTGAGGGCACAAACCTTAAATATCAGGTTGGCTTTAACCGCCGCTTTGACCACAACTATGAAGCTGTACAGCGTGCAGTTGCAGAGGGTAAAATCGGTAAGCCTGAGATCGTCAAGATTACATCCCGTGATCCTGAGCCACCTTCAATCGACTATGTAAAGGTTTCCGGCGGAATGTTCCTTGATATGACAATCCATGATTTTGATATGGCACGTTTCCTTGCAGGCTGCGACGCCGAGGAAGTTTATGTACAGGGAGCAAACCTTGTTGATCCTGCAATCGGTGAGGCTGGAGATGTTGATACAGCAGTCATTACGATGAAAATGGAAAACGGCGCAATCGTTGTTATCGATAACAGCAGAAGATCAGCATACGGCTATGATCAGCGTGCGGAAGTATTCGGCTCTGAGGGAATGGTTGCCTGCGAAAACGACAGTCAGTCAAAGGCAGTTCTCAGCAACGCTGACGGAGTAACAGCCGAGAAACCGCTTTTCTTCTTCCTTGAGCGTTATATGGACGCTTACGGCAAAGAGGTTTCAATGTTCATCGACGCAATTGTAAACGATAAGGAAGCTCCTCTTAACGTATATGATGGACTTAAACCCGTACTCATGGGTCTTGCAGCTAAGAAGTCATATGAAGAGCACCGTCCCGTAAAGATTTCTGAAATCATGTAATTACCTTACCGAAAGGGGAATAAAGTATGTTTGATAAAAGCAAAGTAAAGCTCGGAATAGCTCCTATCGCCTGGACAAACGACGATATGCCCGATCTCGGCAAGGAGAACACCTTTGAGCAGTGCGTAAGTGAAATGGCTCTTGCAGGCTTTACAGGTTCAGAGGTCGGCAATAAATATCCCAAAGATCCCGAGGTGCTCAAAAAGGCTCTCGAACTGAGAGGAATGGAAATCTGCAACCAGTGGTTTTCATGCTTCCTTATTACAAAACCCTTTGAAGAGGTTGAGAAGGAGTTTCGCAGTCAGCTTGCTTTCTTAAAGGCAATGGGAGCAAAGGTTATCGGCGCTTCTGAACAGAGCCACAGCGTACAGGGGCAGCTTGACACACCTATTTTCGGTCATAAGTATGTTATGAACGATGAGGAGTGGGATACATTCTGCAATGGTATGAATAAGCTCGGAAAAATCGCAAAGGAAGAGTATGGAATTTCTCTTACATTCCATCATCATATGGGTACAGTTGTTCAGACTGCCGCTGAGGTTGAGCGCATGATGGAGGGAACAGATCCCGAATATGTAAGTCTTCTTTTTGATACCGGACATTTTGCTTACTGCGGCGAAGATCCCCTTGAGATGGTCAAAAAGTACGTAAATCGTATTAAGCACGTTCACCTTAAGGACATTCGCCCCGAAATGGTAGAAAAGGTAAAGAAAGAAAATCTCAGCTTCCTTGACGGCGTACGTCTCGGTACGTTCACAATCCCCGGCGACGGATGCATAGACTTTGATCCCATTTTCAAGGTTCTTGAGGATGCAGGATATGAGGGATACATGCTTGTTGAAGCGGAGCAGGATCCCGCAAAGGCAAATCCTCTTGAATATGCAATGCGTGCAAGAAAGTTCATCGCTGAAAAGACAGGACTTTAATAATGTAAAAGCCGCCGCTTAGGCGGCTCAAAGCACTTATATTTAAAGTAAGGAAGAGATAATATGGCACTGGTAGAAATGAAAACTCTCCTTGAGGGTGCTGCAAAGAAAAATATCGGATGCGGAGCTTTCAGTGTAGGCAATATGGAAATGGTTATGGGTGCTATAAAAGCTGCTGAAGAAACAGACACGCCCATAATTTTGCAGATAGCCGAAGTGCGTCTTAAAAATTCGCCTTTGCACCTTATGGGACCTATGATGGTAAGCGCCGCAGAAAATGCTAAAGTAGATGTTGCAGTACATCTTGACCACGGCCTTACTCTGGAAACAGTACAACAGGCCCTTGATCTTGGTTTTACGTCTGTAATGCTTGATGCTTCAACGCTTCCCTTTGAAGAGAACATAGCAAAGACTAAAAAGGTAGTAGAGATGGCAAGGGAGTATGGTGCAACCGTTGAGTCAGAGCTGGGGCTTGTAGGGGGAAGTGAGGATAACAGCAGCGACCACGGAATACGCTGTACTGATCCGGACGATGCAAAAATCTTTGCTGAGGAAACCGGCATAGATGCTTTGGCAGTGGCAATCGGTAACGCTCACGGAAATTATCCCGTAGCGCCGACTTTAGCTTTTGATGTACTGGAAAAGATAAACGAGAATGTCAATATACCTCTTGTTCTTCACGGTGGAAGCGGAATAAGTGACCGTGATTTTCAGAGGGCAATTTCTCTGGGAGTCCGCAAAGTAAATATTGCAACTGCCAGCTTTAACAGCCTTGCAAACAGTGCGGAAAAATATATGCAGGGTGAGGGCAAGCACAATTACTTTGACCTTAGTACGGCAATGGTAAACGGAACCTATGAGAATGTGATACGTCATATTAATGTTTTTAATACACCGTATCAGAAATAATGATGGAATACATATTTTGAGGGGTATGTTTTCTATATAGTAAGCAAAGGGTGCATCCGGTTTGGATGCACCCTTTGTACATTTAAAAGTAAAAATAAAGGATGCATTTTACTGCATCCTTTATTAAGTATAAGTAATATTAACTTATTTGCTTGTTTTGAGAACAAGATCTTTTGTCTCTCTTGCGATAACAAGCTCTTCATTTGTGGGGATAACAAAAGCTCTGACCTTTGAGTTGGGAGTAGTGATTTCCTTTTCAACTCCATGGAGAGCAGCTGCGTTTGCCTCTTCATCGATCTCAAATCCGAGGAAAGAAAGCTTTGAGCAAACGTCTGTACGAAGGTCGTCAGTGTTTTCACCGATACCGCCTGCAAAAACAAGAGCGTCAATGCCGTCCATAGCTGCAACGTAGCTTCCGATGAACTTTCTTATCTGATACCACTGAATATCTCTTGCGAGCTTTGCACGCTCGTTGCCTTTAGCAATTGCATCTCTGAGGTCTCTGTCGTCGCTGGAAACACCGGAAACGCCGAGAGCGCCTGATTTCTTGTTGAGGAGAGTATCTGTTTCCTCAGGTGTAAGTCCCTCTTTCTGCTGGAGGAAAATAATAACTGAGGGATCGATTCCGCCGCAGCGTGTACCCATCTCGAAACCATCAAGGGGAGTAAGACCCATGCTTGTGTCTATAACCTTACCGTTTTTAACAGCAGCTATTGAGCAGCCGTTGCCAAGGTGGCATGTGACAATCTTAAGGTCCTTAATATCTTTGCCCATAAGCTCAGCGCAGCGGTGGCTGATGTATTTGTGAGATGTACCGTGGAAACCGTATCTGCGGATTGCATACTTCTCATAATATTCATAGGGAATGGGGAAAATATAAGCCTCGGGGGGCATTGTGCTGTGGAATGCGTTATCGAAAACTGCAACCTCAGGAACATTGTCGCCGAAAACTTTGCGGCAAGCGTTGATACCCTGAATGTGTGCCGGATTGTGAAGAGGAGCAAGGTCACAAAGGCTCTTGATGCCCTCAACAACGCTGTCGTCAATGATAACGCTCTCGTTGAACTTGTCGCCGCCCTGAACTATTCTGTGGCCGACAGCTGCGATTTCGGAAAGATCGGAAATAACAGCATATTCGCCCTCTGTGAGATACTTTTTAACGTCGAGGAAAGCGTCAGTGTGGTTGTCCATTTTAACATCGACATCAAATTTTCTTCCGTCGAAAGTGCTTCCCTTTATACGGCCGTCAACACCGATTCTCTCGCAAACACCCTTTGCGAGAACCAGCTCATTTTCCATATCGATAAGCTGGTACTTAAGTGAGGAACTGCCTGCATTGATAACAAGAATTTTCAAAAAAAAAACCTCCAATGTAATTTGTACTTGAACTAATTCTATAACTAATATATTATATCATTGATGAATCATTTTCAATAGTTTTGCGTTAAAAGGGGGAGAAAAAAGTGAAAACTTACGGTATAGTAGCTGAATTTAATCCCTTTCATAACGGTCATGAATATTTGATTGAGCAGGGTAAAAAAGCCGGCGCCGAAAAAACGGTGTGTGTGATGAGCGGAAATTTTGTCCAGCGTGGAGAACCGGCGGTTTGTTCCAAGTGGCGAAGAGCCGAAATGGCGCTTAAATGCGGAGCTGATCTTGTTGTGGAATTGCCTGTTTCATGGGCTGTGTCCTCGGCGGAAAGATTTGCATATGGTGCAGTTTCGGTTTTAAATTCCATGGGCTGTGTAGATAATCTGTTGTTCGGCTGTGAAAATGCCGACTCGGATTCTCTTTTTTCAGCTGCATCTCTCTGCATTTCAGAAGAATACAGCAGGGCTTTAAAGAAATTTCTTTCAGAGGGGCTTTCTTTTCCCTCTGCCCGTGAAAAGGCGGTACTTTCCGTTGCAGATGAAAAAACAGCGGAGATTTTAAAAACTCCCAATAACATCCTTGCAGTGGAATACTGTAAAGCTATTTTGCGCCTTAACTCTTCCATTAGTCCGGTATGTGTAAACAGAACCGGAGTCGATCACGACAGCGAAAATTTAAATGAAGCTTTCGCTTCGGCCTCAGCCATAAGAAAAATGCTCTCAAGTGATTTTGAAAGAACGGCCGATTTTATGCCAGAAAAAGCTTTTGAGCTTCTGAAAAAAGCCAATGATGAGGGAAGACTTTTAAAGGATTTTAAAAATTTCGATCTGCCATTAATTTCCATGCTCCGAAGAGCGGAGACAAGTGAAATTTCTTTAGTTCCGGATGTTTCCGAGGGGCTCGAATATAAAATAAAGGAAGCGGCAAAGTCCGGAACATCTTTTGGGGAAATAGCTGATTTAGTTAAATCAAAACGGTATACCCATTCGAGGCTCAGAAGAATACTTTTGCTTTTTTATCTTGGGATATACAGCAAAGATTTAGTAGAGACTCCGCCTTATATCCGAGTCTTGGGCTTTAACAGTAAGGGACGTGAGCTTCTCTCACAAATGAAAAAAACTGCTTCACTTCCGGTGATTATGCGGTATAATGACATTGTGAAGCTGAGCGGTCAATGCAAAAGTGTGTTTGATACGGAATCACGGGCTGTTGATATGTACAACACGCTTTTTGATGATATAAGACCTTGCGGCGAAAATATGACTCATAATCCGATTATTTTAATGAAATAAAGGAGGAACATACAATGAAAATAGTAGTTTTGGACGGAAAAACCACCACTGCATCAGGTGATTTCTCATGGGAGTGGCTCTCTGAATATGGAGAATATACGGTCTATGACAGAACTCCAAAGGAAGAGACTGTCAGCAGGGCAAAGGATGCAGATATAATTATTACAAACAAAACGGTTTTGCCGAAGGATATATTAGAGCAATGTGAAAATGTAAAGTTTATCGCTCTACTTTCTACCGGATATAACGTAGTTGACTGCGAATATGCTGCACAGAGAGGAATACCTGTTTCAAACATTCCCTCATACAGTACAGAGGCAGTTGCTCAGATGACCTTTGCGCTTATTCTCGAAATAACAAACGCCGTTGCACTTCATTCTAAAGCTGTTCATGACGGAGAATGGTGCCGCTGTGAGGACTTCTGTTTCTGGAAAACACCTCTCACTGAGCTTAGCGGAAAAACTCTTGGTATTGTAGGATTTGGAAAAATCGGAAAAGCGGTTGCACAGATAGCCAGAGCGTTTTCTATGGAAGTGCTTGTCTATGCTCCTCGTAGACATGGTTTCAGAGGCGGCGACGGTGTACATTTTGTAACTCTCGAAGCTTTGAGAGAGAAATCTGATATAATTACTTTCCACTGTCCACTTAATGATGAAACTGAAAAAATGGTAAATGCCGACTTTATTTCTTCAATGAAAGACTCAGCTGTAATTATAAACACTGCAAGGGGACAGATAGTAGATGAGCAGGCTCTTTACGAGGCCCTTGAAAGCGGAAAAATCTCTGCGGCAGGAGTGGATGTTCTTTCCGTTGAACCGCCGAGAGAAGACAATCCTCTTTTAAAGGCGAAAAACTGTTATATTACTCCTCATATTTCGTGGGCAGGTTATGAAACAAGAGCAAGACTTCTTGAAATATTCAAGGGAAACATTGAAGCATTTGTAAACGGCAGCCCGAGAAATGTAGTAAATAATATCTGATGATTGTTTTAAGCAGAAGGTCGTGATTTTAATGGTATATGCAGTTGATAATAAACTCATAAGAGAATACGATGGTGAAAAAATGCAGCTGGAAGCTTTCGGAAAGAATAGCCTTCGTATACGCATTACACGGCTGAATGCTTTTTCAGAAGAGTCGTGGGCGCTGCTTCCTCAACCGGAACAGAATGTACATATTTCTATTGCTAAGAATAAAGACAAAACGCAAGTTTTAAAGGTTAATTCTGAAGAGCGTGTTGTGGGGGACAGCGCCGTTATAATTAACGGTAAAATAAAAGCAACAATTACAAAATCAGGTAAGTTGATTTTTGAAAACAGCACAGGAAAAATATTGCTCAAAGAATTTGAATGTGACCGCCACAGCAGTTTGGGGATTCGTTCGAGAGAGCTTAAAACAATTTCAGGCGGAAACTTTAAGGCTAGTTTGAAATTTGAATCAGATCCACAGGAAAAGCTTTTTGGTATGGGACAGTATCAGAACGGCATATTTAATCTAAAAGGCAGTTTTCTTGAATTAGCTCAAAGAAATTCTCAGGTATCCGTTCCGTTTGTTTATTCTGACCATGGTTATGGATTTTTTTGGAATAATCCCGCAATAGGCAGAGTTACATTCGGAACAAATATGACACAATGGGAAGCAGAAAGCACTAAGCAGATAGATTTTTGGATTACTGCCGGTGACAGTCCGGAAGAAATACTGCAATCATATATGTCTGTAACCGGAAAACCGCCAATGATGCCGGAATTTGGTCTGGGATTTTGGCAGTGCAAACTGCGTTATCGTACACAGTATGAACTGATGCGTGTTGCAAATGAATATCATCGCCGAGGCATTCCTCTTGATGTGATAGTTATTGACTTTTTCCATTGGAAACGTGAAGGAACCTGGGCTTTTGACAAAATTTACTGGCCTAATCCTGAGGCGATGGTAAAGAAGTTGGAAAAAATGGGTACAAAGCTCATGGTTTCCATTTGGCCGACCGTATCAATTTATGCCCCTGATTATGAACAGATGAAGGAAAAAGGTTATTTAGTTAAAACGGAGTCAGGAGTAAAAATCAACATGCTTATGGTTGATCCGACTTCTTTTACCGATATGACAAATCCCGATGCACGTAAATTTGTATGGAATAAAATCAGAGAGAACTATTATAATAAGGGAATAAAAACATTTTGGTTAGATGTAGCCGAACCGGAATATTCCAGTTATGATTTTGAGAATTACAGATATTATCAGGGTTCTGTGTTAGAAGTCGGAAATATGTATCC
This sequence comes from uncultured Oscillospiraceae bacterium, assembly GCA_958366985.1. Taxonomy (GTDB): domain Bacteria; phylum Bacillota; class Clostridia; order Oscillospirales; family Acutalibacteraceae; genus UMGS263. The sequence goes on along the minus strand of CATXDC010000001.1, from coordinate 297,422 downwards.
GGTTTGGTATACTAAAATGATATACGATGGTCTGATGCATGCAGGCGAGAGTGATATTGTAAGTTTGGTACGCTGTGCATGGGCAGGAAGTCAGCGTTACGGTGCTTTGGTTTGGTCTGGCGATATACCTTCAACCTTTGAGGCTTTAAAGACACAAATTATTTGCGGCCTTCAAATGGCAATGTCCGGAATTCCATGGTGGACAACTGATATCGGCGGTTTTCAAGATGGAGATATCCGTGACCCTAAATTCAAGGAACTACTGATTCGCTGGTTTCAGTATGGTACTTTTTGTCCGGTTATGAGACTGCACGGCAACAGAATACCTAATAAACGACCTCTCAGCAAAACCGGCGGTGGACGTTTCGGAAGCGGCGCTGAAAATGAAATCTGGTCTTACGGAAAAGAGAATTTCAAAATCATGAAAAAGTATATTGAGATTCGTGAAAAGATGCGTTCTTATACCCGTAGATTAATGAAGGAATCCAGTGAAACAGGAGCACCGATCATACGGCCTTTGTTCTATCATTTTCCAAATGATGATCAGTCGTGGAAAATTAATGATGAGTATATGTATGGTGATAAAGTCTTGGTAGCACCGGTAACGGAATACCTGCAGCGAAAACGAAACGTGTATCTTCCTAATGGGGCACAATGGCTTGAACCAGAAACCGGAAAAAAATATAGCGGCGGTCAGACGATCACAGTAGATGCACCGTTAGATGTTATTCCGGTATTTGTAAGAGAAGTTTTATAAAGCTATTTATATGCATTTGATTGTATTTGATTAATATGATATGAACTCTTTCTGTTACGACTAAACTTATATGCTTTTACTTTTTAGTAGAGCGGGCTCTGTTTATGTAAGAACGTCAAAAATCAGCAAAGGATTCTGATAAATTAAAATCTCATAAGAATTGCAGGAGAATGAGGAAAAATTATTTGAGTCTGTAAAGTCGTGACATAATCTGTAATCTGTTTGAAAAATTTTCCTTGATACATAAATTCAATATCCGTGAATGAAACCATAATCACCTTCATAAAATCACTATGAAGGTGATTATTTATGAGTAAAAAAACAAAGCAGTTTTTAATCTGTCTTGCAATACCTCTGCTGGTCGGAGGATTGTCTGCATTTATAACCCGTGGAGGCATGGAGACCTTTGAGACAATCAATAAGCCGTCACTGTCGCCGCCGGGATGGCTTTTTCCGGTAGTATGGACTATTCTTTTTATCCTTATGGGTATTGCTTCGTACCTTGTCTTAGTATCGAGAAAACCGCAAATGGAAATTAACAGAGCTCTTGTCATCTACGGCATACAGCTTATATTTAATTTCTTTTGGTCAATTTTCTTTTTTAATTTTTCCCTTTATCTTTTTTCTTTTATCTGGCTTGTACTTTTATGGCTGCTTATTTTGGCGACAACGGTTCTTTTTTACCGTATTTCAAAACCGGCAGGCTATTTAATGATTCCCTATCTTTTATGGGTCACATTTGCCGGATATCTTAATTTTCAGATTTATCTCCTTAACTGAAACACCAATAATAAAAGCATCGCTCAATGCCTGTGTGCATAGAAACGATGCTTTTACTGTTTTACAGGAAGCTGCGTATATCTATTGCAAGTCTTTCCTCAAGATTAATAAGACGTTTTGTGATATCCTTTGAAACCTCGTCAGCTGCTTTGTACTTGTTCAGATACTGATTAAGAGATTTTACTCCCATATTGCAGCCGTCAGTCATAAGATCTGCAATGGTTTTATCGGAATCATCCATACCCATTTTCATGTTTGTCTTTATCCAGGACATTCCTTTTGCAATGGAGTTCGGCTCTTTTCCGCTGTCGTGGTATTTGCTCAACAAACCGTTGATTTCGGTTTTAAGCTCCACATGTTCATTTTTGCATTCGGTTAGATATTTCTTAAGGGAACTGCTTGAAACCTTATCGAGAACGTCATCAATGGAAGAAACGCCCATTTTAACTCCTGCGTCGCATTCACGAAGCAGCTTTATTGTATCCTGTTCGATCATCTTAAACACTCCTTTATACAAGATAAAGTTAGTTTAAGCGGTTTTAAGTTCTTTTATTCTTTACCTTTGATTAATAAAATAAAAAAGCTTTTGCGGAAATATTTTCCGCAAAAGCTTTGTAAATGCAAATATGTTTTTACTTTTTTATACTCCTGAATAAGCAGAGAATCCGCCGTCGATGGGAATAACAATACCGGTTACAAATGATGAAGCGTCATCGTCTATAAGCCAGTCGATTGTTCCGAGAAGCTCTTCGGGCTTACCGAAACGTCCCATAGGAGTCTGGCTGAGGATTTTTCCTGTACGGGGAGTAGGAGTTCCGTCGTCATTAAACAGAAGTTTCTGATTCTGAGCAGTTACAAAAAATCCGGGAGCAATTGCGTTGACTCTGATTCCGGCTCCAGCAAAGTGAACGGCAAGCCACTGTGTAAAGTTGGAAACGGCAGCCTTAGCACCGCTGTATGCGGGAATTTTTGTAAGGGGACGGAAAGCGTTCATTGAAGAGATGTTGATGACGTTGCCGCCATTATCAATCATATCCTTCATGAATACCTGACTGGGCAGGAAAGTTCCCAGGAAATTAAGATTGAATACAAAATTAATTCCGTCTTTGTCAAGGTCAAAGAAACCGTTATCGGTATCTTTGGTGAAAAACTCGTCTGCTGTTGTACATTTAGGATGATTTCCGCCGGCGCCGTTAATAAGGATATTAACTGTACCGAGCTTTGCATTAATCTGCTTTTTTGCCTCCTCCAAGCTGTTCTTATCCAGTACATCACAGGCAAAGTAATCCGTTGTGCAGCCTTTAGCGTTAAGCTCTTCGCTTATTGCTTTAACTGCATTTTCATTTTTGTCGAGAAGGGCTACTTTGAAACCTTTCTCTGCAAGTGATCTTGCAATGGTGCCGCATAATACGCCGCCGGCACCTGTTACGGCTACGACTTTGTTATTATTATTTTTCATAATAAAAATATTGTATCACTTATGAAATGAATGTCAACAGAGCAAAATGTAAAAAATTAATGAAGTTCGATATTTCCATGTCTTGACGAATTATTTTTTTGGTAGTAGTATATCCGTTGGCGGAATAAATAAAAAAATTTAAAAGTGCAGGATTTTTAAATGGATAAAATAGATTTAAAGGAAAAAATATACAACGAAATGCTGGCAGATATAGTAAATCTCAAATATAAGCCGGGAGAGTTTGTAAAAGAGGTTGAGCTCAGCGAGCGATTTAATGTTTCGAGAACACCTATGCGTGAGGTTATAAAGAAGCTTGCCGTTGAAGGGTATATAGATGTTTTGCCTCGTTACGGAAACAGGGTTTCACTTATAAGTATAAATTCCGTTAAGCAGATTCTCGAAATGCGAATAGTGCTTGAAAATCAGGTTATAGATGAGCTTAGAAGAAATATAACGGAAGAACAGCTTAATAATCTGCGAGAGCATATTGAACGTCAGCAGGCATTTGTTGACAGCGGAAATCTTGAAAGCTTCTGGCAGTCTGATAATGATTTTCATGAAATGCTTTTCAATCTTGCCGGCAGAGAGTTCTGGTGGGATGTTATAAGAAGATATGAACCTCATTATATGCGATTCAGAAAGTTTGATTTGCAGATTAACAGAAATGTGGATTTGCTTTTTGTTCATCATAAAAGGATAATCGAAATGATTTCAGATACAGCAGACTGTGATATAAAAGGACTTGTCCAGTCGCATATTTCAATCGGACTTGAGAGAATACCGGTACTTCTTGAAAAATGTCCCCAATATTTTACAGATTAACAGTTTTTCTTGTATACAAGAACGCAGAAATTGCGTTCTTTTTTTCTTATTCGTTGACATTTGGTATACAAGAATGATAATATGTAATAGAAGTAAAATGAGGGAGGTCAAAAAATGAAAATAGTTTTCAGATGGTACGGAGAAAACGACAGCATTACCCTTGAAAAGATAAGACAGATACCTGTTGTAGAAGGCGTTGTAACCGCAGTTTACGACGTTAAGGTAGGAGAGGTATGGCCTGTTGAAACAATACAGCGTCTTGTTAAGAAAAGTGAGGAGAACGCTCTGAGCTGTAAGGTTATAGAAAGTGTTCCAGTTCATGAAGAAATAAAACTTGGCGGTAAGGATGCTGAAAAATATATTGAGGTATATAAGCAGAATATCAGAAACCTTGGCAAATGCGGAGTTGAGGTTATCTGCTATAACTTCATGCCTGTTTTTGACTGGACAAGAAGCGATTTGAAAAAAGTGGCTCCCGATGGTTCCAATTCACTTTCTTACAGCCACAGCGAGGTTGTAGGAATTAATCCCATGACTGACGATGTATCTCTTCCCGGATGGGATGAGAGCTATACAAAAGCAGAGCTTCAGGATCTTCTCAAACGCTATGAGAGCGTTTCACAGGAAGATTTATGGAAAAATCTTTCCGTTTTCCTTAAAGAGATAATCCCTGTTGCAGAAGAGGCAGGAATCAAAATGGCTATTCATCCCGATGATCCGCCATGGGGAATTTTCGGTCTGCCCCGTATAATCACAAGCAAGGAAAATGTAAGACGTATGCTTGATATTGTTCCCAGTGAATGCAACGGACTTACTCTTTGCACAGGTTCTCTCGGCGCTTCAAAGGATAACGATATTGTGGATATTATCAAAGAGTGCAGCGGAAGAATGCCTTTTGTACATATAAGAAACGTAAAGAGAAGCGGAGAGTTTGACTTTACAGAAACAGCACATCCCTCAAAGTGCGGCGACCTTGACGTTTACGAAATCGTAAAGGCTCTTTATGATACAGGCTTTGACGGTTATATCAGACCCGACCACGGCAGAATGATCTGGGGTGAGACAGGTAAACCCGGATACGGTCTTTATGACAGAGCATTGGGTGCGTGCTATATCGGCGGAATAGTTGAAGCCGTAACTAAAAACGCCAGAAAGTAATTAAGAATTTAAAACAGGAAAGGTAAAGATACCGTGCACAAAACAAGCCTTTCAACTCTTTTGTGCAAATTAGTATCCGAGGGTGATTAATATGGATAAAAGATTTTTGAGAACCCATGAAGCACGGAAAATCTATGATGAAATAAAAGACCTGCCCATTGTGGACTATCATTGCCATTTAAATCCCAAAGACATTGCAGATGATTATGCATATGAAAATATAGGGGAACTCTGGCTCAGCCACGACCATTATAAATGGCGTGCAATGAGAATCTGCGGTGTTGACGAAAAGTATATTACAGGCGATGCATCATGGCGAGAGAAGTTTATGAAGTACGCTGAAATCATGCCGAAGCTTGCAGGTAATTCACTTTATTACTGGAGTCATCTTGAGCTTGAGACGCTTTTCGGAATCACCGAGCATATGAGCAAGGATACTGCCGAAAAGATTTGGAATGAGTGCGAAAAGCATAAGGATGAGCTTACTGCAAGGCAGATAATAAAGCGTTTTCCTGTTAAGTTTGTAGCTACTACTGATGATCCTGTGGACTCACTTGAGTATCACGGAGAGTATGAGGGAATACTCTTTACTCCTACTTTCAGACCTGATAAAGCTTTTGAGCTTAATGATGAATATTACAGTAAGCTTTCCGAAGTAAGTCAGGTTGAGGTAAAGGATGTAGACAGTCTTATTCTGGCTCTCGAAAAAAGGCTTGAATTTTTCATTTCTCAGGGATGTAAAATTTCAGATCAGTGTTTTTCAGTTACTCCGATTCTTGCTGATTATAGCAGAGCTCAGAGCATCTTTGAAAAAAGGAATGAAAGAGTATCCGAACAGGAGAGCAGAGAGTTTAAGGGTTATGTTTTCAGCCGCTTAGCTGAAATTTACGCTAAAAATTCAATAATAATGCAGGTTCATCTGAATGTTAAGAGAAACATCAATAAAAAGATGTTTGAAAGTGTCGGTGTTGACAGCGGATTCGATATTGCAGGAAGCGTGCTTTATCCCCATTGCTTGACAGAGATTTTCAGCTTTCTCGATTATAGCGGAAATCTTCCTAAAACAGTTATTTATTCTCTTAATCCTTATGATGAACGTATGCTTTTCCAGGTTGCAGGTTCTTTCAGAAACGTAAAGGTCGGTGCACCGTGGTGGCATAATGATTCTTACAGCGGCATTAGAGGACATTTTGAAAATGCATCCGAATACTCAGCTCTCAGCTGTGATTTAGGAATGCTTACAGATTCAAGAAATTTAGCCGGATATGTACGCTTTGATTTTTACAGAAGAATACTTGCTGACTATCTTGGAGAGCTTGTGTCTGAGGATAAGTTAGATCTTAATTGTGCCCTTGATATAGCCAAAGATATAGCATACGGTAACGTAGTTGAATTTTTGAATTTAAAATTTTAACTTATTGTATTTGATATACTCTTATTTTGCGGCGTCGGATTATCGGCGCTGCTTTTTTATGTAATTTCAACAAAAGTTACAAATGTTCTAAATTTATGTTGCAATGCTTGACAATAATTATGGGATGTGATATATTGCAACTGTACTAATTGAATTAATACGCTTAATACAAAAAAGGGGAAGTGAGGATGTTTATACTGGAACGCAATACAGGTGCGCTGTATGAGCAAATTGAATATTCGATAATGAAATGCATTGCAAGCGGAGTTTTCAAAGCAAACGATCAGCTTCCCTCTGTACGCAGTATGGCGAAGGAACTCAATGTAAATCCCAATACTGTTCAGCGAGCATATAACAATCTTGAAAGCAAGGGGATACTTTATACTCTTGTAGGCAAAGGAGTTTTTGTAAACGCTAATGGTGAAGGGATAGAAAAAATAACTGCAATGGCAAAACTGAAGCTGGAAAGCGCAGTAACTGATGCAAAAAAAGCCGGAATGTCACTGGAAGATGTTATTTCCGAAGTTAAGAAAATGTATCTGAACGGATGAACGGCTTGAAACTAAATTATCCCACTATATAAAGGAGGAAACAGGATGATTGAAGTTAAAAACCTTGTAAAAAGGTTTGGGAAAAAAGTTGCTCTTGACAATGTAACCTTCAATATTGCCGAATCGGGAATATTTGGTCTTGTGGGTTCTAACGGAGCCGGAAAGTCAACTTTTTTGCGTACTCTTGCTGGAGTCTACAAACCTGATGAAGGAAAAATTCTCGTTGACGGAAAGGAACCCTTTGAAAACTGTGACGTAAAGGGAAATATGATTTTCATATCTGACTATCCGTATTTTTTCCCGCAGGCAAGCATTGAGAAAATGGCGGCTTTTTACAGAACCATATATCCTAATTGGAACGAGGAGAAATATAAATATTATTCGTCTGTTTTTCCTCTTGATAAAAAGATGAAAATCACATCAATGTCAAAAGGTATGCAGCGACAGGCGGCGCTTATATTGGCTTTGTCAGCGGCGCCGAAGTATTTCCTGTTTGATGAGATTTTTGACGGACTTGATCCGGTTGTCCGTGAGGTTCTCAGAAAGCTTCTCATTGATTTTGTAGTAGATAACGACGCTACTATTATTATTTCCTCACACAATCTCCGTGAGCTTGAAGATTTCTGCGATCATGTGGGACTACTTCATAAGGGAACCGTTATTATGGAGCGTGAGCTTGATTCTCTTAAACTTGAAATCAACAAGATTGTTGCAGTATTTGAAAACGAAGAGGATGAGGCACAGGCCAAGTCAAAATTCAAAGTTGTCAAAGAGAGCAAGAGAGGCAGACTTGCCGAATGGACTGTTCATGCGGAAAAAGAACAGATTGAAAAGATCATGGACGGTTACAAAGTAGTTTATTATGAAGTTCTTCCGCTTTCGCTGGAAGAAGTATTTATCAGTGAAATGGGGGCGATAGGTTATGACATCAAAGGCGTTATCGAATAATGGCTTTAAAGAACAGTTAAAGTGGAATATAAAATCTCAGAAGTGGCTGCTTATTGCATTTACTGTAATCAGAGTACTGTTATCGGCGGCTGTAAGTATCGGTATTTGTTCAGCAGAGATGTACGGACAGTCAGCGGAAACTGTTTTGGATCCTGCCGTTGTCAGGCTTCTCAACGATGTAACCTATACTCTTACTACACCTTTGATGGTTGTTGATGTTATAATAGGTACATTGTGTGCGTTTGTAGTGTTCAATGTGTTGTTTGCGTTTCTTTACAGCAAGCGTAAAACTGATTTATATCATAGTTTCCCCGTAACAAGAGATGCTTATTACTGGGCGGCAGTATGCTTTGTGCTTATAATAAACGTTATTTCAATGATCATTGAATTTGCTGTTGTTGCAGTTGTCATTAAACTTTGTTCTGCAGTTTCTTTTGCAGATCTGAGTATTATTTTCCTCAATGAGCTTGTGACTTTTGCAATACTTGCATCTGTTACGGGTATATTGGCTCTTTGCGTATCGGTTTCAGGTGTTGTTATAAGCTATATAATAAATGCAGTTTTAATACTTCTTGTTTTGCCCCTTGGAGTTTATACGCTTTTTATAAGTTTTGAAAAGATTATTAATGGCTTTGCAAATATCTTTGAAAGTGTTTGGGCTCTGTTCCCTTACGGATTGCTTATGTCAAATATGCTCGGAAATGACATTTCATTTGCAATGTCTGTTGCAATGAGCCTGTTGACAGCTTTAATTGCACTTTTTACAGGACTTCATTTTTATCGTGCCAGAAAGAGTGAAAACTCAGAAACCTTCTCGTCCAGCAATACGCCTTTGTATTTTGGTGTAATGGGTCTGGCTCTGCTTGTCGGTACGTTTGCCTGCATAATTGCGGGTAATGTTTATATTTCTGTTGCGGTGGCAGCAATACTTACAGCAGTTATATTTATTGTTGACCTTATCCGTGAAAGAAAGGTAAAAAAATCAACTGTTTTCTACTGGCTTGGCTTCACGGCTGTTTTTGCCGGAGTAATGTTTACGGCAAAGTATGGTACAGCTTCTTATTCAAACAGAATCCCTGAGATATCGGAGATTGCAAAGATTGAAGTGGAAGATGGTATTAATGAGTACGGTTCCACAGATTTCCTCTATCGTATCTTCGGAGGATCAGGTGCAATCGAATCAGAGCCGATAGAGCTTAGCCGTGAAGAATCCTTTAAAAGTGTTATTGAGTTTCATAAGGATTCTCTTGCAAATGGAGATTTCAACATCACATTCAGTCGTGCTAAGATAACATATTTTCTTAAGGACGGAAAAACTGTCACAAGGATTATTCCCTGTGGATATTATGAAGAAAATAAAACCGACGGTATGCTTGAATACACGCATTTAAAGACCTATGAAAACCTCACCAAGGAAAAGGAATATGCTCAGAAACGTGCTATGCCTTATAGTTCCGATGATCTGGCATCTGTATATCTTTCTGTAAACAATAGAGCAATAGTTTTGAAGGATGCGGAGGCAAAGAAGGTTTTCGACCTATATGTAGCTTATGCAGAGACACTGAATACCGGTGATGAAGTAAGGATTGAGCCCGACTCACAGTTTATAGATACTATAGGTCCGGTCAGCGGAGAAAACAAAGACATGGCCGAGGTGAAATTTGTTTTCTTTACAGACAAAGCAACATCTGCTGCAAAAGAAGTATTTTATAAAATTCCTCTGAGCGCTTACGACAATTTCTATTATTCTATGAGCAACAGCTATATCAAGACTGTAAACAACATGATTTCATTGTCAGATTTTGAAGAGGTACGTAAGATGCTGGATGATAAGGGCTTCTTTGCTCCTGCAAAGTCAATTGACAGTGTAACAGATGACTGGAAAGTAGTTGTCACATCTGTTAGTTACAGTGTTTCAAATGATTTGTATGGTCCAACAGAGGTTATTTATCCGATGTGCGAGAGCGGCGGTCCTTGGCTTCTTGAAGATTTTAAATCTTGTTTTAGCGGAACCGTATCAGGTGATTTGCTTATAAAAACCTCTATTAACAGTTTTACAGATTACGACCGCAGCTACCTGCTCGAGAAAGCAAAGACTCAGTCGGATCTTGAAAGCGAACTGGCTGCTCTGAAAACCAATGGTACAGGTTATATATATTACTTTACAAATGATTCCGGAAACGGTGTGCCATCTTCGACCAAGCTTTATTATACAAACAGACTGAAGTAATTATGTAAGCATAATGAGTATAGGTTTTTACTGAAAATTTTGTTTTCGGTATTTCGAAATTTCAATGTGCTTGATATTTCAGTTAACTGATTTTTGATACTGATGCAAACACCCCAATAATGCAATTCCTGCATTGTTGGGGTGTTTATTTGTTTGGATATTATAGATGTGCTTTTGTTATATATTTTCAATCTGTCTGTACTGTATTAATAGTTATTCTGAAACTCGTTAGATCTGTCGCTGCGCTCATTTCGAAAGAATTTAGGTGATACGCCGACTTTTTTCTTAAAGATTCTTGAAAACTGAAGTACATCGTCGTAGCCCACAGAGGAGGCGATAGTGCTTACTGAAAAATCCGTTGACCATAAAAGAGTTTGAGCCTTTCTGATTCTGCAATCAATCAGATGAGCCTGAGGAGAGCGGTCGGAATACTTTTTAAATAGCTTGTTAAGGTAGTGGCGTTCAACGTTTTCAGCGTTGGCAATGTCTTCAATTGTGATATGTTTTGAAAAATTGTTGGCTATAAATCTGAGAGCGTTTTTAAAATGCTCCTCAGCTCTCGAATATGAAACCGAGGAATAATTCAGGTCATCAAAATCCTTACTGAGTATACTCATTATATTGTAAAAGTAGCTGTTTAGAATAAGATGCTTGTCGTTATATTCCCATTCACCTTCGATGATTTCTTCAAAAAGAGCAGATATTTCTTTGATTCTTGAATACTTAAAGGTTTTTTTATTTTCGGAAAAGCCAACTCGTTTAAATACTTCGTCGGAAGCAGTACCGGAAGCGTTCATCCAGTAGTAGACCCAAGGATTTTCGGGATTTGACTGATATACTGCAAGCTGCCCCTGTTTAACAACAAAACCTTCTCCGGCTTTGAGGAGCTGTCCTTCAAACCAGCCCTCACCGGATATTACAAAATGAATTGTGTTGTATTCGAAAACGTGAGTAACAACAGGTTTTTCGGGAAAACAGATTTGCGTGCCTATTTCGTAAATATATAGTTCATCTGACATTGGCGATGTGTTATAAGTGACCCTCATACCCTTTTCCATAGTGTGCCTCCCTGATTTTGGATACATTATGCCATATAATGGATTAATGATACTATTTTTTTATAACAAAAAACAATGTACAATTTTAATAAAAGAATAAGCAATGTTAAATCATTTTTATACAATGAATAATATATGACTTTATTTTTCATAAAAAATGAAAGTGCAAATGGGGAAAGGGAAAGTAGCTGTGGATAAATTAATCAATAGAAAATTTAAATCTTTACCTTTGGGAGCCGTAAAACCTTCAGGATATCTTAAAACCTAGATGCTTTTGCAGGCTAAAAATCTCACAGGAAATATGGAGCTTTACGATGAATTTGGTTCCAACAGCGGATGGCTTGGCGGAAGCGGTGAAAGCTGGGAAAGAGGACCCTATTATGTTAGAGGACTTGTAGCCCTTGCCTATGCTTTAAACGATAAAGGACTTATAAAAAGAGCTGCAAAGTGGATTGATTATGCAGTTGATAATCAAAAGGATAACGGAGATTTCGGAAGCAGTGAGATATTAAAAAAAGAGATTTACTTTAAAAGCCGTCATACAAATGCAGAGCAGTGGTGGGCTCGAATGCCTATGCTCATGGCAATCAGGGATTATTACGAGGCGGAGCTGAATCTCGGTAATGAGGATAAGCGTATTTTACCATTTTTTGATAAATACTTCAGATTTCAGAAAAAGTATATAAAATTTTATCCGCTGTCAAGCTGGGCAAAATACAGAGGCGCAGATAATATTGAAATTGTCTTGTGGTACCGTGATAAATGCTTAGAAAATGGTATGTGCTCAGATGAAGTAAAATGGCTCGAAGAGCTTGCCGCAACTCTTCTTAGACAGAGCTTTGACTGGGCTGAGTCTTTTGAAAAGACAAATACTAGGGAACACGTTGTAAATACCACACAGGGTTTTAAATATCCTTTTTATAAATATCTGCTTACGGGAGATAGAAAGTATCTTGAAAGCCTTAAAAAAGGACTTGAAAGAATAGGCGCAGACCACGGAAGAATAGATAATCTTCCTAACGCTGACGAAGGAGCAAAGGATAATCAGGCCACAAACGGAACTGAAACCTGTGCTGTTGTTGAGGGTATGCTGTCTTTTGAGCTTGGGGGAGAGATAACTGGAGAAAGTTATCTATATGATCTTCTCGAAAGTTATGCCTATAATAATTTGCCAAACTGTTTTGATTATGAAATTTCAGCATATAACTATTTCCAGCTTGAAAACAGCGTGCTTATGAGCCACGGTCAGCACGGATTTTGCAACGACCACGGAGACAGTAACGCCCTTGGAATAAGCGGATTTGAATGCTGTTTCAGTAATATGCATATGGGTTATCCTAAGTTTGTCCAGAATATGTGGGTTACCGAGGGCGATACCCTTGTACTTACCGCTTACGGTGCAAACGAAATGGAAACACAGATAAACGGCAAGCGAATAGCATTTGAAGAAGTTACAGACTATCCGTACAGGGACACAGTGAAACTTGTTTATAAAGGCGAAAAAGCTAATTTAAAGCTTAAACTGCGTATTCCCAGCTGGTGCCAAGAGACACAAATATACGTTAACGGCGAAGAGAAGAGACTTAATGTCTGTGACTCATATGCTCTTATAGACAGAGAATTTAATCCTTCTGATGTAGTTGAAATATTTTTCAGAAGTGAAATTAAGGTGCAGGACTTCCATCTCAATACAATGTATGTAAAAAAAGGAGCCGTTATATACTGTATGCCTGTTGCTGAGGACTGGCGTCAGATTACAGACTTTGAATATCGAGGCATAAAATACGACGGAAAGGAAAACACCAAAAACTGGGAGATATACCCTAAAGAACCATGGAACTTTACATTCAGAAGAAACACTGAAATGAAGTATGAGGAAAATGATAAATACAGTAGTCATTTACCGGCTTCACCGCAAAATATACCGTGTAAAATCTCTCTTAAAATGGAGCAGGCTAAAAACTGGAATCTTTGCGGAAATAAGGCTGCAACAATAGCTGCGGCAAAAACCGACGGAAAAGAGTATGAGAAATATCTTATTCCGACTGCTTTTACAAGACTTAAAATATCAGTCTTTCCTAAAATTTCAGATAAAGAAGTGGCTGATACAGACCGTGATATAAAGACCATTGAAAAAATTAAAGCTTCCCTTGGGAAAATTCCCGAATTTAAAACATCCATGACAATAGGATATGGTTTGGCACAGCTTTCTTTTAAAGCTAAACATTCTCCCAATTATTCATACCGGATAATCTGGGGAGAGAAAAGCGGAGTATATACAGATATTTCTGCTTTGTTTTCTGAAAATCCATATTCTTACGGAGGCGACCCATACGGCGCAAGAATTGCAAAGGATAAAATTGCGGTAAGTCTTGAAGATGATAAAACCTATTATCTTCGTATAGTCTGTTTCTTCAAAGGGAAAATTTATGAAATTTCCAATGAGGTACGCTTTAACTGATTAAGTCAGAAAAAATAAATAAAAGAATTTGGAGATGATGAAATTTGCAGGCGTCAAAAAAGATAAAACAGGGGATTGACTTTCTGAAGCTGCGGTGGTCAACGCCGGCTCCGGGAGAAAAGACAAATCTTAAGGAATTCATGTCCTATTGTGTGGGTACTTTAGGTATATGCGGATTCACTTTTGTGTGCAGCGAAATGGTAGCTTTTACTGCGGGATATTTCTGCGGTTCCATTATGGAAATAAAGCTTATGGATTTTACTATCATTACCTTTATAGCTCTTGTGGTAAAATATGCAACGCTATATATTGAATCTATCAATATGACTATATTTGAAAATTTAGGTCATCTGACAAGCAGCAAGGCAAAAAAAGCTGCTGCGGCTTACATAATATGTACAGTTATAGGTATTGCGTTTTATTTTGTTCCGTCGGCTCCTTTCGATTCAATAATCAAAGGTCTTCCCGGAATTATCGGTAATACGCTTACTGTAATGGGAGCAGGTGGACTTGTAAACTGGTATTTAAGGGGCAAACTTTGTAAAAAGTACGGCAGATATAAGCCATTTATGATGATCTACGGAATCCCGGTAACTCTTATTACAATTGCCATTACATTTGTTCCGACAACTCTTGATTATACTGTAAAGCTTGTGCTTCTTCATTTTCTTTTTACATTAAGAGGAAGATTCACTTCAATTTACTGCGATAATCCTACTGCCATTGTTGCTCTTATTACTCCCAATATGGTGGAAAGGCAGAAATATTATTCTATCGGCGGAATTTTTACCGGAAATCTGCGCTCGATTTTCAGAATAATCTTTCCGATTCTTATAGTTTCAACGGGTGGTTATCTGGCAGTAGAATCATACAGAGTTTTTATTCCAATTCTTTCTGTTATCAGCCTTCTTATTGGTTTAACTTTCGTGAAGGTTAAGGAAAGAGTAGCCGTTAATCAGATTGAAACTCCAAAAATTGACTTTAAAAAGAGTGCAAAATCACTTTTTGAAAACAAATATTTTTGGATTATCAATCTTGCAACTACCTTTGCTCTTTGGAATGGTCTTGCCGACGGAGTTATAAATTACATATTTATCTACCAGCTCCGTATGGAGTGGATTGTAGGAATAATTTCCATTATCAATATTACCAGTGCTGTCGGCAATATTCTTACCCCGTGGCTTATTAAAAGATTTGAAAAGCGTACCTGTATTCTTATAATGCGAAGCGTATGGGTTGTGATGATAGCTCTTTATCCTGTTGCCTTAAAGCTTCAAAGCGTAATTATGCTCATGGTGATAATCTTTATACGTTCGGCAATTTCGGCGGCTTGTAACGGTATTACAGCTAATATGGGAGCGGATGTACTCGATTATCATCAGTGGAAAACAGGAGAGAGAGCGGATAATATGCAGTCGATATTTGCATGGTTTACAACTCCTGTTGCCACAGTTTTAGGACTTGTGTCACCATGGCTTTTAGGAAAATTCGGATATACATCCGACTGGGACGTACTCTTTGATACTTCTATTTTCAGTAATGTTATGTATGTTTATGTTTTCCTGACTATCGGAGGACTTGTTATTTCAACAATTCCATATTTGTTCTATAATTTTACAAAAGAACAGCATGATAAATGTGTTGAAGAGATACGACTTCGTGAAGCTGGAGAAGAACCGGCACTGATGCAGGAGGGAGCAAATTAACATGAAAAAGATTAAATTAACATTGCTTGCCCTGTCGGTTTTACTTATAGTTGTCTGTTTGTCCGGCTGTACTTCTTCAAAAACAGCTGATGGCATAGAATATAAAATAGAAAATGGTACAGCTACAATAGTAGGTTATACTGACACAACAACAAGGACAGAAATTATAATTCCCGATGAATTCCAGGGTGTACCGGTTACTGAAATTGCTGATTTTGGGCTTTTTAATGCTGAATCGGTAGAGAAAATTGTAATAGGCAAAAATGTGCAGAAAATCGGCGGATGGTCCATGACAAACGAGCAAAAGCTCAAAGCATTTGAAGTGGACAGCGAGAACCAGTATTTTACAGCCGTTGACGGAGTACTGTTTTCAAAGGATATGAAAACACTCATTTATTATCCACCGGCAAAGGGAATAGAATTCAATAATCTCGGTCAGGCAAAGGAAATGACCCAGTATGTCATTCCCGACGGAGTTGAAACTATAAAAACTAAAGCTTTTTATAAGTGCTACTATATTGATAAAATTGAAATTCCCGACAGTGTAAAAACTATCGAAGAAAAAGCTTTTCACAGGTGCAGTGCTTTAAAGGAAATCAATTTGCCTGATGAATTGGTTACAATCGGAAAAGATGCTTTTGCCTATTGCTCGGAGGTAACATCTGTTACAATACCTGCGAGTGTTGAAAGTATAGGAGAGTATGCCTTTTTCAATTGTCCTAAGCTTAAAAAGGTAGAGGTCTTAAAGAGTGAGGATGAAATTGAATTAGGAAAAAAGTGGTATCCTACTGATAACGGAAGAGAGATAAAAGATCTCCAAATAATTTGGAAATAAAATTATAAGATGAGGTTGCTTTATGGCGGTTTTTAGAGTTGGAGAAAATATTTTTGTACTGGAAACTGAAAGTTTTCAGTATGTTTTAGGAGTAGGCAGCGACGGATTGCTGCGGCATCTTCACTGGGGCGAAAAAGTTCAGGCAAAAGATTTTGAAATTGAAGTTTTTGATGATATCAATTCCAATCATTCTTATTTGGATGTGATTTGTCAGGAATATTCGCCTTTCGGAGGAAAACTTTTCCGTGACTGTGCTTTTAAATGTCAATTCAGTGACGGAGTACGTGATACAGTTTTTACTTTTAAAGATTATTCTATATCGGATAACACCTTGAAAATTCTTCTCTGTGATGTTCATTATCAGCTTGAAGCGGAGCTTTTATATACCGTTTATGCAGATTGCAATGTCATAGGAAGGAAAGCTGTAATCCGCAATACCGGTGAGAATAGTATTTTATGTGAAAAAATAATGTCCGCTGAACTTAGTTTTCCTGAAAAATGCGAGTATGAAATTATAAATTCCAACGGAACCTGGTGCGGAGAAAATCAGATTGTTAAACAGCGGCTTTCAGGCGGAAGTATTTTCTTTGAAAGCAGAAAGGGAACCTCTGCTCATGGCAATGCACCGTTTTTTATAGCCGATCCATGCTCTGAAAACGGCGAAAAAGTGCTGTACGGAGTTCTCGAATACAGCGGAAATTTTAAAATTTCAGTTAACCGTGACGGATTTGGAGTTACACGTGCAATGTTAGGGGTAAACGATTTTGACTTCAGCGTTTCTCTTAAAAGCGGGGAAGAATTTTCTGCTCCGTGGGTGTATTTCGGATGTACCGAATCTGTAAATGAAGTTTCCCGTATAATGAACCGTTTTGCATTAAAGCATATTTTCCCTGAGCAGTTTCGTGAAAAGCCGCTTCCGGTTTTATATAATTCCTGGGAGGCGACGGGCTTTGATGTGACCGCTGAAAGTCAGAAAAAACTTGCCGAAAAAGCCGCTGAAGCTGGTGTTGAACTTTTCGTTACCGATGACGGCTGGTTCGGAGAAAGAAAAGACGATTTTGCGGGACTCGGAGACTGGTATGTAAACAAAGAGAAGTTCCCCAATGGTATTTCTGAGCTGATAACTCATGTCAACGAGCTTGGAATGGATTTTGGACTTTGGATTGAGCCGGAAATGGTAAATCCAGACAGCAATCTGTACCGTGAACATCCTGACTGGATTTACCATTTCAAAACCAGAACACCCAGTCTTATGAGAAATCAGCTTGTTTTGAATCTGACAAAACCGCAGGTCAAGGAATTTGTGTTTGATTTCATAGATCGGCTTCTCCTAGAAAACAATATCAAATACATAAAATGGGATATGAACCGTCCTTTTTCCGAACCGGGTGCTGAGAACCTTGAAAATGGTAAAGAACTGTGGTTCTTGCATACAATGGCAGTCTATGATATTGTGGATAGACTCAAGAAAAAATATCCTGAAACCCAGTTTGAATCCTGTGCTTCAGGAGGAGGCAGATGCGACTATGGAGCCTTCCGTCATTTTGATGAGGTTTGGACAAGTGACAATACAGATCCCGTTGATAGAATCGAAATACAAAACGGATACGCTCTTGTAAATCCCACAAAAGCCATGAGAGCATGGGTGACGGATGTTTCAGCGGCTCCTGTATCCTTTAAATTCAATATTGCAATGCAGGGTGCTTTAGGCATAGGAATGAATCTGTTTAGCTGCAATAAAGAAACACTTGCTCTTATGAGAGAATATGTTACCCTTTATAAGGAATACCGTGATGTAATACAGTTCGGTGACCGATATGCCCTTATGAATTTAAAAGACCATATGCTTAATGCAGTGGGGTTTGTAAATGAAAAGAAAAGTAAGGCGATTGTGTTTGCAGCTGTTGTTCATACTAAATGTATGCACCGTTATTTCAAAGTGAAACTGAAAGGACTTGATGCAGATAGCCGATATCTGGTTCAAATCGGGGAGAAAAAATTCCAAAAAAGCGGTTCATATTTAATGAATGCAGGAATCGAAAGATATTTTTATGGGGATTATAAAAATGAAATTTGGACTGTAAATAAAATCAGCGATTAATATGTAAAGGAGAAAATATAAGTGCAGATAAGAACGGCAAATTATTCTGATTTAAAAGATGTAAAAAAACTTTACCGAAAAGCATTTCCGTTAATTGAAAGAAAACCTTTTTTCATGATTTGGGATAAAATGCAAACGGGAGAATCAGAAATTCTTGTTTTTTTGCTTGACGGTGTTTTTGCCGGCTTTGCAGTGACGCTTATTTACTCTGACCTTGTTTTGGTGGATTATTTTGCAGTATCTGAGAATTTCCGAGGGGCAGGAATAGGCAGTGAAGCCTTGAAAACGCTCTTTGCCAGATATAACGGTAAAAAGGTAATGCTTGTAGCTGAAACTGAAAATCCAAAGGCTTCAAACGCCAAGGAGAGAGCAAAGCGCATAAAATTTTATCTTAAAAATTCCATGGTTGATACAATGGTCAGGGTAAATATTTTAGGCAGCTCCTTTAATCTCCTTTCGTATCCGGGAAAAGTCAGTGTAAAAGATTATCTGACTGTAAACAATAAAGTCATGGGAAGATTTTTTACTAAACTGACGCTGACTAAGATAAACTGAAATATAAAAACAAAAATCTGCTTCGGTCAATTAATTGCCGGGCAGATTTTTTATCTGTATTTTTTGGATTTAATATGTTTCGATTTTTTATCTTTAGAAGAGAATCCATTCTGATTTAAAAAAGCGTTAAGTTCGTTTTTATGTGTTTCCGAAACACCTCTGATGTTTCCCGCAAAGCAATTGAGGCAAAAGCTTGCCTCTTCAGGAACAGGGCTTTTACAGTTAGGACATAGCTTAATCATAATAAGACGATCCTTTAAATTCAAATTAAGAAAACTTGTTTTATTATTTATAGAATATATTTAAAAAAGAATATTGTCAACCTAATATAGATATGTATATTTTAATTTGCATTTTTATTTTCCCATAAGAAGCGCTACGGAAATTGGGGCAAGCAAAAAAGATACGCAGTCAGCTATTAAAGCGGCTGCAAGGGTAAAGCGTGTTTTTTTAACTCCAACGGCGCCGTAATAAACTGTAACTGCATAAAAGGTAGTTTCAGTTGAGCCCATAATAACCGAGGCAACCCGTCCTGAAAAAGAATCAGGACCGGCTGTTTTAAGAAGAGCTTCATACATTGTTAGGGAACCGCTTCCCGAAACAGGGCTTAAAAGTACAAGGGGGAGCACATCTGAGGGGATGCCTGTAACTGAAGCTATGGGTTTCATAAACCAGAGAATTACGTCAAGACCGCCAGAGGCTTTTAGTACTGATACAGCGGCCACCAGGGCAATGAGGGCAGGGAGTATACTTAAAAAGGTGCTGAAGCCTTCCTTAGCGCCTTCTATAAAGCAGTCCATAACCGGAGTGCCTTTAATTAAGCCATAAACTATTATAAATACCGCCGTAAAGGGCAAAATCCAGTCCGTGAAGGTCATTTATCTTTTCTCCTTTTTACGCAGACATACGGATAAAATCTTAGCCGCTGTGATTCCGGCAGCAAGGGCTGCACAGGAATTGAGCCATGCAGCAGGCATTATTTCCATGGGATTAGCGCTGCCGTATTGGCTTCGCAGCATTGCCACAGTGGTGGGAATAATATGCATGGCAGCAGTATTCATTACTACGAAAAAAATCATATTGTCTGTGGCAACAAGAGAATTTTTGTTTTCCTGATTCATCAGTTTCATGGCTTTAATGCCTAAAGGAGTAGCGGCGTTTCCAAGTCCAAGTATGTTGGCTGTAAGGTTCATTGAAATTGCACCTGCAACTTCAGAGTTCTTTTTAAGATTGGGAAAAATAAATTTAAGTACGGGATACATCAAGGCTCCTATTTTTTCCGTAAGACCTGATTCGGTTGCTATTCGCATTAAACCGCTCCAAAGGCAAAGCATACCTAAAAGCTTTATTGCAAGTTCAACTCCGCTGTTGCCTGCCTCAATAAGAGCCGCAGAAACCGCCGACATATTTCCTAAAGCGGCAGCGGCAAAAAAGGAAAATATAATGATTGCAGGCCAAATTATATTCATCATATTGATTACCTCACTGAGTATAATTCCGGTGCGGAATTATACCCTTTAAATTCTACATTTTGCTACAAAAATCACTGTGACTTTTTACGACAGTTTATGTTTCAGATATTGACATTTTTGCCATAAATTGGTATATTTTAGTAGAAGCAAGGAGAAGAATAGGAGTGAGATTATGAAGGCTACAGGAATAGTAAGTACGATTGATGAAGTAGGACGTTTGGTACTTCCAAAGAAGATAAGAAACCAGTTGGATTTAAAGCAAGTAGAGATTTTTATTGACGGCGACAGTGTTGTATTAAAGAAATATAATCCTTCATGTATCTTTTGCGGAAGCGCAGATGCTACCGTAGAGTATCACGGCAAAAAGGTATGTTCAACATGTATAGCAAAGCTTGAAAAGATTTCAGATATTGCCGGAGAAAATTGAATAAGATTTTGTTAAAAGAGAAAAACCACAATTCAAACTTATGTTTGAACTGTGGTTTTTATTCTTTATGTTGCGGTTAGAAAGGAATGCCAAAATTGAAGCTGTTAAATTTTAGCGGAGTTTTTTTCGTATGCTTTTAAATCGTCGTTCCAGTGTTTATATTCTTCTTTGCCTCTGTGATCAGTTATTTCAAAATTATTTTTCAGATATTCACCAAGATATCCGGTAACTTTCTGAGCACCGTAAAAATTCAGGTGATCGCCCTTGTCGTATGTATCTTTTTTCCAGTCAATTTTAAGTTCTTTTGTTAAAAGGTTCATATCAAGGTATTTAATACCGTATTCCTTTGCGAGTTTCTCGACACCGTTGTGCTTTTCATATGACCAGTTAACCGGTGAGGCAGTGTTCATCAGCACAAGCTGTATATTATTTTGCTTACAGTGTTCAGCAATTTTATTAAAGTAATGGGTGGACATATCTGGAATTCTTTTAACCTTGTCAGTATGTACCATATATTCAGCCGGGCCCTCATAAGGAACGACTTTACTGTTGAATCTGAAACCTTTAAGCTCATCACGCCAGGTGTAACCCTTTGATTTTTTAAAATCTCCGACACCTAATTTCTTCCACCTGTTATGATATTCGAAAACAGGCATGAACTTGCTGGCAGCGTTTTGCATGGATCTGAAAATATCACTGAATCTGCCTTCTGAACGGTAGAGAAGATTAGCTTCCAAAATAACAACTTTAGGCTTCTGGGACTGTGTGAACCTTGTAAGGAAGTCATAGGAATCCTGTATGTATTGACGTGAGGTACCGCAGACATAGGTTGTATATCCGTAATCACGCCATATCTGCATTGGGGAAAAAGAAGCATAGCTTTCGCTGTCACCTATAATGAGAATATCAATGGTGTTTGTTTTTTCGCCTAAGAAACCGTTCGCATATGAATTGTGCATGCTTTGATTATCTTTAGGAGAAACGACCCAGGATATTCCGCTGAGCAGAATGCAAAGTATCAATAAAAAAGCAGTCATTTTTAAAAATTTTTTAAAAACACGCATTATCATTTTCATTCCTCCTTAGAAACCGGCATACATGGGGTCAACAGGAGCGTAGCCTATGCCGTATGCTCCAAAGACAATAATAGATAAAATAGCAGCGTAATAAACAGTCCATCTGATAGCGATATTTTTTTCGGCAAGCTTAGCGCCGGGAGAAATTCCTTTCTCACGCATTACGCTGACTGCAAATACAATTGCAATACCGATTATTACAATTATGAAGTCTTTTCCGTCAAGACCGAGCTTTAAAAGGCTTGAATCGGTAAAGGCACTGAAAGAAAAATCTGTGACCATAGTTTTAAACATGGCAAGACCTGCTCTGAGACCCTGTGCTCTGAAGAAGAGCTCGCCGATGTTTACAAGTATGAAGGTTTTAATTATCTGCATAACAATATACGGACGGCTGTCACGGTTAATATGCAGTTTTTCAGTTACTTTTCTTACAGCAGGTAAAGTGATATTTCCCATGGAAATCATCAGGAAGTGATAGAATCCGAAGAAAATATAACTCCATGCGGAGCCGTGCCAGAGACCGTTGCAAAGCCATACAACACCTAAAGCGATAGTGCCGGAAACAAGAGGGCCGTAGTAGCTGCCGACCTTTTTTCTTGCCGATGAAGTAAGCTTTTTAAGTGGCTTTGTAAGTGAAAGGGGATAGTAAACGTAATCTCTGAACCATGTACCAAGTGTGATATGCCATCTTGTCCAAAATTCGGAAATGTTTTTTGAAAAGAAAGGCTGACGGAAGTTTTCAGGGATTTTTACGCCAAATATTTCACCTACACCGATGACAATTTCCATTGTTCCTGAGAAATCCATGTACAACTGGCATGTGTAGCAGAGCATAGCTACAAAAATCACTCCGCCGTTATAGTTCTGATAGTTATCGAAAACGGTCTTTACTAAAAGATTAAGTCTGTCCGCAATAACTATCTTTTTGAAAAGTCCGAAAATGATACGCTGCGTGCCTCTTATAAGGTTTGCGTATACTATCCGATTACCCTCAAAAAGTTTAACGGCAGTATCGGAGTAACGGCATATGGGGCCTTCCATTATAACAGGGAAAAAGCTCATGAACAAAGCAAGTCTTCCGAGGTTTTTGTCTGCGCTGATTTTTCCTCTGTAAACGTCAACTATGTAAGATACTGCCTGTAAGGTGTAAAAGGAAATACCTATTGGTAAAGCGAATTTTTTAGCAGGGAAAAAGTCAGGCAGTCCGATTAATGTCAGAAGATTGTTTACGTTGGTACCGAAGAAGTGAAGGTATTTAAGGCACAGTAAAAGACCTATATGCATAAATACCATAAGTGCCAAAACATATCTTTGCTTTCTTTTAATTTCAGCTTTTATGGCTTTACGGTCTTCTTTTTCGGCATCCTGCATTTTAAGTTTTCCGTCTGTGGCTATGGTGTTGAGCCACAGACCGGCATAGTGAATTGCAAAAGTTGATAAAAGCAGGTAAATTATCAGTTTTCCGCTTATGCTCCAAAAGAATATGTAGCTTGCAATAAGCAGAATTTTCCAACGGTGCTTCTGCGGAGTGATAAAGTGAAAACCGATTGTTAAAGGCAGAAGCAACAGAAGAAAGTCTGCGGTATGGTAAGACATTATTCCTCCTCCTGAAGTCTGAGAATCATCTTCCAAAGGCTGTCAGCTGAATTGAAATTTGCGGGGATAATTTCAACTGTGGGAACGGTAATATCAAATTCGTCCTCGATTTCGGAGACGATTGATAAAATAGCCAGTGAATCAAGACGATGAGCGTCGATAAGATCTGTGCAGGTTGTGTAATCAACATCGGGCTGAATTTCTTCAAGTATTTCAATTAATCTTTCCATTTTTGTTACCTCTTTCAGTTAATATTTGATGTATTTAAAAAGTCTGTGGCAATTTCATCTCTTATTATAAAAAAGCCGGACTCTTTTGAATATCCTAATATTTTAGGCAGTGCTCTTGTTAAGAACAGTGATATTCCTTCGGTCATACAGTAGGCGCCGGTATTTTTAAATACAAATACGTCGCCTTTATGAATTTCGCTTACGGGAAACTGTTTTACAAGAATGTCGTTTACAGTGCAAAGTGCGCCGCAGATTGTTATGTTTTGCTCTTCGCCTGTTCTGTCGGGAATAGTATCCATATATGGAATTTTCATAGCCATACTCTGTCCGTAATAGCTTATGTGATTCATTCCGCCATCGGTAATACAGTATGTCTGACCACGGTTTGATTTAATGTCCACTGTCTTTGTAATGTAAACACCGCAGGAAGCAGCAATAAATCTTCCAAGTTCCAGTATAATTTTACCGTCGAAATTTATTGAGCCGAGAAGATTTGCAAATTCACTCAGAAACTTACTTTCGTTAAATTCCTTATCCTCTCTGAAATAACTTACCGGAAGGCCGGGGCCGTATTCCAGCTCCTCGGGAACAAAACCGCATTGTGTTTTAAGTTCCGAAAGAAATTCACTTAGTTTCTCTGTCTCTCTTGTGAGACGTTTCAGTGAAGTTTTCTGAGTTCCTGAAAAATACTGTATTCCGCAGATGTGTGTAAAGGGATGCTGTTCAGAGACAATCTCCTTTATCTCATCCTTTGTCATTCCGAACTGATTGCCGGAAGTAAGGCGGAGAAGCACTTTTATTTCTCTTTTATAAGTCTGAGAATATTTTTTAAGTAGTTCCCATTGCTCAATAGATTCAGCAGTGTAAATTCCTATATCTGGATATTTCTTAATCATCATAGCGGTGTCTTTTTCGCTTTTATATACACCAGAAATCACAAGCTGTTTCATGGGAATTCCTGATTTTACACAGACACTGAATTCTCCCGGGGAGCATACCTCAAGGCGCTCAGTAAGCTTGCTTAAAGGTTTTGCCAAAAAGGGATTCGCTTTCATAGCAAAGCAAAGTTCAGCGTGTTTCCCAAGAATTTCATTGAGATATTCTATCCGATTTTTTAAAATATCAAAATCAAATATGTATGCGGGAGTGCCGAAGGTTTCGGCAGCATATTTTATCGTTTCTCTGTCCATTTCTTTACCTCTTAAGTTCGGCGAGACACTTGCGGTCTATTTTACCGTTTTTGGTCATGGGCATACTGTCAAGCTTTGTGTAAGATGTGGGTATCATATAGACGGGTAGGGAAGAAGAGAGACTTTTTCTTATGTCCTTACCTGTTGTTTCTCCCGTAAAGAATGCAAGGAGTTTTGATTTTTCCTTAAGGAAAACACAGCAGGCTCTTTCAATGCCGTCAACCTCAGAGAGAGCTTTTTCTATTTCTTCAAGCTCAATTCTGTGACCCATGTATTTTATTTGGAAATCTTTGCGTCCTGCAAAGTACAGGTCATTGTTTTCACCGTAATAGGCGAGATCTCCTGTTCTGTATATGGGTTCAATGTAATTTTTATTTGCGGGATTCTGTACAAAGCGGCTGTTTGTCTGTTCAGGATTGTTATAGTATCCAAGACCTAAAGCTGTACCAGATACACAGATTTCACCGGTAACGCCGGGTTCTGTTATTATGTTGTTTTCGTCGTTTAAAAGAAATACACGTTCATTCGGAAATGCCTTTCCTATGGGTAACCCGTCTGCGTAATCTCTGTCACGCTGCACTTTGTGATATGTACAGTTGCATGTGATTTCAGTGGGACCATAGAGATTTACAAATTCAGCATTTTTAAGAGCGTTCATCCAGTTATCGAGATGTTTTCTCGGCATGGTCTCTCCGCTGAAAAGTATCTTGTTTACTTTTTCCGGCACTTTATAGTCGAGTCCATGGAATGCACTTATAAGACAAAGTGCGGAAACAGCCCAAATCATTGTGGTTATTTCTCTTTCACATATATGGTCGAGCAGACCGGCAGGTGAGGAGAAAAGTGCCTTTGGGATTATCTGAAGAGTTGCTCCTGTTTTTACAGCTGAATAGATGTCCTTTACCGAAACATCAAAATCAAAGGGAGCCTGATTTCCTATTACATCTTCCTGAGTAATGGAGAAAATTTCAGTAAAATTATCTATAAAATCGATAACCGAACGGTGACTTATGAGAACGCCCTTTGGGACACCTGTTGAACCGGAGGTGAAATTCGCATAGAGGGGGTCAGTGTCAATCATGTTTTCTCTTATTGATAAAAGAGTATTTTCATCAGACTCTTCGGCAAGGAGTTCTTCAAATGTGACAACCTCTGCCTGAGGAAGAATTTCCTTAAGAGCCTCAGTCCTTGCCTTTTCTGTAACTATAAGTTTTGCTTCAAGGGTTTCGGCTATATGACCTATTCTTACAGCAGGAAGCTCAGGATTCAGCAATACATAAAAGCAACCTGCATAAACTGCACCGAAAAAGAGCTTTAAGGTATCTACACTCTTTTCCATAAAAATGGGTACAGGTGAATTTACAGTAAATCTGTGGCTCAAAGCTGTACCTATCTTTTTCGCATCTCTGATAAGCTCCTGATAGCTGCATTCTTTTTTATCATCAGCTGCTGCAATTTTGGAAGGATAATCAGCTGCTGATTTTTCAAGATATTCGAGAACGTTTTTCATATTAGCCCTCCTTTTCGTTTTGTTGTATATATAATAAAAATTAACTATAAAATCTACCTTTATTTAATCTTAAGATATCTAAAGAAACCCTGTTTATCGACAAAGTTCGTCAATAAACAGGGTTCACATAATTTTGAATATTTGATTGTTTTTAATATGCTTTTGGAATTATTATTATAAACTCCGTAGAAAGTCCTTTGCTTGGAGGGAACATAAGGCGAATATTGCCGTGATGAGCATCCACTATTTTTTTGACAATTGCCATTCCGAGGCCTGTTCCTTTTCCGGAGGTGCGTGAAGCATCTCCGGTTATAAACGGTTCAAAAATAGTTGCAGCCATACTTTCCGGGATTCCTATTCCGTAATCGCCTATGGTGATTACGACGCCGTAAGCTTCGCTGTTTATTTCAAAATACAAGCAAGTGCCGCCGGGGTTATACTTTACTGCATTGGTTATTATGTTTTCGATAACTCTGCGGAACAAAGTTCTGTCAATTTTGCAGTACATAGGCTCTTCCGGGATTTCTACATGGAGCTCGAATCCGGAAATTTCAAGTTCCTGATATTTTTCAGCGAGATACTCCTTGCAGAATTCGCATATATCGCACTTTTCAGTGTTTACAGTAAAATCTGGATGATCCATTTTACTGTATTCGAAAAAGGAATCTGTAAGAGCTGATACAGCTTCTGCTTTTTTCTCGATAATTTCTATGTATTTATCTTTGGTTTCTTCAGACACCAGTCCGTCACAGATAGCTTTTGAGTATCCTTGAATAACTGTGATGGGAGTTTTCAAATCATGTGAGATATCTGTAAGAATTCTCTGACGTTCCATGTCGAGGTATTCACGTTTTTTCTCACTTTCTTCAAGCCTTTGGGATAAATCATTAAAGTTTTCCATAATCTCTTTAAATTCATATGGACCCTTATATTTTGATACATCGTAAACAGTACCTCTTGTAACGCCTAAAACTGCTTCATTAACAGGAGCAATGTATTTTTTTATCTGACGGCTGATCAGCAGTGAGAAGATAAACAGAATCAAAAAGAACGAGGGGACTAATATCCACCAAAGTTTGTATATAGAGGAAACGGCATCGTTAAAATAATCAGCGTTTAGTTGTGGAGTAACCATTATAACCGTTCTTTTTAATCCTTTGTAATTTGTATACACAAATTTGGTTATTCCGAAGTTGCTGGAGAATTCTCCTTTCAGAAAATTAAATTCTCTTTCTGTAAGTTTTTCTTTTTCTCCGAATAAAGTACCCTCAATTATTTTATAATCTTCATTTATTATGCTGTAATCGTTTATGACCTTTACTCCGTCTTCATAATGGGCTTTTGTTATCATGTAGTAGTGTTTTCCTTTGCGGGTCATGCTGGATACTTCAAAGAAATCATCAGCATCATTGAAATCAGGTATTTTATCTATTTCGCTTTGAGTAAAGGTAATATTAGAGGAGACGTTGTCAGTTTTGATAAGGGGATTGTTGTTTTCGTCCAAAACTATTAGTCTTGCATCCTTATACCTTTCAATTGGTATTGAATCAAAATCATCGTTTTTCAGGTCATCAATATGTTTTACAAGATCACTCATTGCCGGAATGTTCACAATACTGTAAAGCCGCAGTTCCAAAACAGTATACACAGTCATGAACATTCCGATTACGCAAATTGTAAATAACATCAGCCACCTGAGATATATTGAAGTTATGCTGTTCTTTTTTATTTTCTTAAACCGCATCTATCTTGTACCCCAATCCTCTAATTGTTTTAATGTACTTTGGATTTTTAGGATCATCCTCAATTTTTTCTCTCAAATTGGATATGTGAACCATCATTGTATTGTCATCGGTTTCAAAAAATTCGCCGTTAATGCAGGCATAAAGCTGTGCTTTAGTGTATACACGACCGGGAGAACTCATTAACTTAATTAAAATCTTAAGTTCTGTTGAAGTAAGGGGAACGGTTACATTGTTTTTTGTGAGGATAAAGTTTTCAAGGTCAACACAAAGCTCACCGATTGTAATATAACGTTCTTTTTTATTTTCAGCAGCATCGCTGCCTAAATGATAAAATCGACGAAGACTTGCATTTATCTGTGCTATGACTTCCATGGGGTTAAATGGTTTTGTAATGTATGCATCAGCGCCGATGTTGAGTCCCAAAATGCGATCATTGTCGCTGCTTTTGGCAGACAGTATGATTATCGGTACATTGCTGAACTGTCTTACTGTCTTTGTTAATTCGTAGCCGTTGATTTTAGGCATCATTATATCAAGGACAAGTAAGTTGAATTTATCATTTTTTATTGCATTTAGAGCTTCTTCGCCGTCTGAGGCTATTGAAACTTCAAAATTGCTGCCTTCAAGATACAAGCGCAAAAGCTCTGATATATCAACATCGTCTTCGGCTATCAGGATTTTATATTTCAAGTTTATCACTTCCTTTAATGCAGTATCTGTCTATTTTATATATCCTTTTAGTAAATCTATCATTAATTAAAGCTAAAGAAATCTTAAGGTTTCAACACAAATCAATATATATATGAAAAAAGCGGCAGCTAAAAGCTGCCGCCGAAAAGTATACGTTACTATATGTGACAGCCGCAAAATATTAATCTCCTGCAAACTGACTTTTATATAGCTCAGCATAAAATCCGCCTTTTTCAAGAAGCTCCTGATGTTTGCCGGTTTCTACAATCTGTCCGTCATTCATCACTAAAATCATATCAGCTTTTCTTATGGTGGAAAGTCTGTGAGCTATAACAAAACTGGTTTTGTCTTTCATCAGTTCTTCCATAGCGTCCTGAATAAGAATCTCGGTTCGTGTATCTACTGAGCTGGTTGCTTCATCAAGAATGAGCACGGCAGGGTTTGCAAGAACGGCACGTGCAATAGTTAAAAGCTGTCTTTGACCCTGTGAAATATTAGAACCGTCTTCATCAAGCATCATATTATATCCGTCAGCATATGTGGAGATAAAGCTGTTGGCTTTAGCGGAAATTGCAGCGGCTCTAATATCGTCGTCAGAAGCGTTTTCCTTGCTGTACGCAATGTTATCGTGTACGGTTCCTTTAAAGAGCCAGGTGTCCTGTAATACCATACCGAAAGCTTTTCTCAGCTGAGATCTTGAAAGCTTTCTTATATCAATGCCGTCAATTTTAATGCTTCCGGAATTTACATCGTAAAATCTCATGAGAAGATTTACTATTGTGGTTTTTCCTGCACCTGTGGGGCCGACAATGGCAATTAACTGACCCGGTTTAACGTGAAGATTGAAATTGCGGATAAGGGGCTTGTCCGGTGAGTAGCTGAACTCAACGTTTTCGAAAGAAATTTCACCCTTAGGTGAGGGGAGATCATACTCTGCAGTTTCCTTAGGCTCATCTTCCTGATCGAGCAGGAGGAAAACACGTTCTGCGGAAGCCAGTGAGGACTGAATATTGTTTGCGATATTTCCAAGATCGGAAATAGGCTGAGTAAACATTTTTGAATATGTTATAAAGCTTGTAACGTCACCCAAAGTAATAATTCTGTTGAAAACGTATACTCCGCCGGCAACACAGATCATAACATATCCGATATTGTTAATGAAATTCAGCAAAGGCATGATTGTACCGGAAATAAACTGTGCTTTTCTGCTTGAGGTGTACAGTTCCTCGTTTATTTCGTTGAATTCTTCAATTGCTTCTTTTTCATGTCCGAATACTTTTACAATATTATGTCCGTTATACATTTCCTCAATGTGACCGTTAAGTTCACCTGTACGATCCCACTGAGCTCGGAAGTATTTTCTTGAGCGCTTTGCTATAAAAAGTGCAACAATAAGACAAGCGGGAATAACAGAGAGAGTAATGAGCGTCATTTCCCAGCTGACATAAATCATCATAGCCAAAACGCCAATAAGAGTAGCTGAGGAAGTAACTATCTGAGTAAAGTTGTTTTGTAAAGTATTACTGATATTATCAATATCATTGGTTATGCGGCTGAGTATTTCGCCTTTGGTATTGCTGTCAAAATATTTAAGAGGCAAATTTGAGATTTTTTGATTTATCTTCTCACGCATATCTCTTACAACATTCTGTGTAATACCAACCATGGTATAATTTTGAACAAAAGTGAAAATAGCACTTCCTATATATATCGCCAAAAGTGTAATAAGAGTTTTGCCTATGGAGGTCATATTTATCTGCTGACCTGAAAGCCTTACCATAATCTGCTGCTGAATTACATCTACTGCATCGCCAAGCAGAAGGGGACCAATGATGTTCAAAATTGTGGCGATAATACCGCCCGTTAAAGATACGGCTACCAGCAGCTTGTGTTTGGAAAGAAGTTTAAGGAGTTTCCCGGCTGTCTGTATTGAGCTGACAGGTTTTTCTCCGGGAGGACGATTTCCTGCTTCACGGCTGAAAGCTCTTATTTTTTTCTTGACGGAGGAATTTTTCTTTTTCATTCTATTTCCTCCTTGGAAAGCTGAGACTGAACAATTTCACGGTATACACTGCAGTTTTTATAAAGTTCACCGTGAGTTCCCTGACCGGCTATTTCGCCGTTGTCAAGAACGATTATTTTGTCTGCATTTAAAATAGTACCAACTCTTTGAGCAACAATTATCTGAGTTGAATTTGAAAACTCTTTCTTTATTGCAGCTCTCAGAAGAGCATCGGTCTTAAAGTCGAGAGCTGAAAAGCTGTCATCGAAAATATAAATTTCAGCATTTCGGATAAGAGCACGGGCGATTGATATACGCTGTTTCTGACCGCCGGATAAATTTGTCGCATTCTGAGAAAGTCTGCTTTCAAGTTTTTTCGGCATTTTGCTTATGAAATCTGACGCCTGAGCGGTTTCGAGTGCTGCCCACATCTCTTCTTCAGTAGCATTTTCTTTGCCGTATCTGAGGTTATCGGCAACGGTACCGCTGAACAGCAAAACCTTTTGAGGTACATATCCGATCTTTTTATGAAGCTCAGATAACCGCATATCTTTTATGTTTGTTCCGTCAACAAGTATTTCACCGGAACTTACATCATAAAATCTTGAAATAAGGTTAACCAGTGTTGTTTTTCCGCATCCTGTGCCGCCGATGATAGCTGTAACTTCACCGGGATTTGCAGTGAAACTTATGTTGTTAAGAACATTTCTTTCAGCTCCGTCATATCCAAAAGAAACATTTTTAAATTCGATTTTTCCTTCATGGCTGTCGCTGTGATGAACTGAATCATTATTTTCCTTGATCATGGGTTCCATATCAAGGATTTCACAAATACGTCTTGCGGAAATAGCAGCACGGGGGACCATTACGAACATTGACGCTGCAAGACCGACAGCAAAAACGATCATGATAAGATACATCATGAAAGCCTGAAGGTTACCGATAGTACCGGCAATTTCAGCAGCCTGTGTGTTTATGTCCATATTGTTAACCTGGCTGCTTCCAAGCCATATAAGTATTACAATCAGTGAATACATCAAGAACATTGCCAGAGGAATAAGTGAAGCAAACAGTCTGTTGGTTTTGAGAGCAATTTCTGTCAATTCAAAATTGCCTTTTCTGAAACGAGCCTGTTCATAAGACTGTTTGTTAAATGCTCTGATTACCCTTACACCGCCGAGTCTTTCACGGACAATCTGATTAAGAGCATCCGTTTTCTTCTGCATCTGTTCGAACCAGGGAAGAACTTTTTTAACGACAAAAAGGGCGATGAGCGCAATTATCGGAATTACTGTGAATATAACCAAGGATAGAGTTTTGTTCATTGTAAACGCCATGATGGCACCGCCTACCATCATAATAGGAGCGCTGATAATCATCCTCATGCTTACAAGAACGAGGCTTTGAATCTGGTTAATATCGTTTGTTGAACGTGTTATCATGGAAGATACGCCGATTTTGTCTATATCGCATTGTGAAAGACTTTCGGCTTTAAGAAATACAGCACGTCGCAGCTCTTTACCGAATCCGGTTGAAGCCTTGCTTGAAAAATAGCTGGACAAAACTGCGGCAAAAGCACCGAAAATAGCAGCTATTATCATTAAGAATCCCATGATATAAATGTAAGCAAGTTTTCCGTTGGCAATACCGTTGTTCATAATATTCGCCATCATAGATGGAAGAATCAACTGCATTGCGCTGTTAATCACAATAAAAATGGTGGCAAAAATCGCTGTCCACTTATAATGTTTGAGGTAGCTGAGAACTTTCAGCAAGTGATTCACCTCCGTGTTTTTTTACGTACAATCTGCATAACAGATCTAATTTAGCAATGATAGAGCAATGATAACAAAAAATTTTTATTAAAGTGTTAATGAATTTTAAATTACCCTAATAATCACTGTAATTATAACATTACTTAACTGATTTTGCAAAGATTTAATGAGAATATATTTATTTCAATGTTTTTCTGCAATTATCATAAAAATAATTTGAAAACGGTGGGATTTTATGCTAAACTTTCTATAAATTTATTTGATTTTGCGGAGGAGCATCATGGGAAAAGATATAATTATAAAAGCGGCGAATACTGTGCCAAGCGAAAGACAGTATAACTGGCAGCAAATGGAGTTTTATGCATTTGCTCATTTTGGCATTAATACATTTACCAACCGTGAATGGGGAAAGGGCGATGAATCACCGTCGCTTTTTAATCCGACGGATTTTGATGCCGATCAGTGGGTGGAAGCTGTCAAATCAGCAGAAATGACCGGTCTTATACTTACAGCAAAGCATCATGACGGATTTTGTCTTTGGCCCAGTAAATATACTGAACACAGTGTTAAAAACAGCCCGTGGAAAAACGGAAAAGGCGACGTTGTTAAAGAGGTAGCCGATGCCTGCAAAAAAGGCGGTATAAAATTCGGAATATATCTTTCACCTTGGGACAGACATGAACCTACATATGGCAGTGGTGAAGAATATAATACATTTTATAAAAATCAGCTTCGTGAGCTTATGACAAATTACGGAGAACTTTTCTGCCTGTGGTTTGACGGAGCTTGCGGTGAAGGAAAGAACGGAAAAAAACAGGAGTATGATTGGGAAGGGTATTACTCTTTAATCAGAGAGCTTCAGCCCGGTGCAGTAATAAATATTTGTGGTCCCGATGTGCGGTGGTGCGGAAATGAAGCAGGCAAATGCCGTGAATCGGAGTGGAGTGTTGTGCCGTCTTCCATGGTTGATAATGAAAAGGTTGCGGAAAAATCTCAGCAGGAGGATGATGCTTCTTTTGCCAAAAAAGTTGACAGTACGGATGAAGACCTTGGCAGCAGGAAAGTAATCGAGCAGGCAAGTGACTGTGTATGGTATCCCTGTGAGGTTGACACTTCTATAAGACCAGGATGGTTTTATCATAAAAATCAGGACAGAAAAGTTAGAAGTTTGAAGAAATTAATAAAGATATATGAGAGCTCCGTAGGCGGTAACGCAAGCCTTCTGCTCAATATTCCGCCTGATAAAAAAGGACGCATTGCCGATGCTGATGTTAAAAGGCTGAAAGAATTCGGAAATTATATTAAAAATACATATTCTGAAAATCTTGCAAAAGTTGCAAAGGCAAATGCAAGTGAATGTGAAAGCGATAAAGTATCAGCTAACATGGCTCTTACAGACGATAAGAAAGATTTCTGGAAGCCCTGCGACGGTACAGAAAAGGCAGAACTGGAAGTTGATTTCGGAAAAACTGTTAAGTTCAGCAGGATGGTTTTAGGGGAGCAGATTTTAGTTGGTCAGCGTGTTGAGAAATTCAGTATTTATGTCGAGAAAAAGGGAAAATGGAAAAATATTTTCTCAGGTACTGTAATCGGATATAAGAAAATCTGTAAATTCCGTAAAACCAAAGCTTCAAAGATAAAAATAATATTTGAGCAGTCAAGAGTTTGTCCCACACTTTCAAAGCTGGAGGTATACCGCTGATATGGATTTCGGGATGCCGACTCTCATTGAGTATGACAGTATTGAGGAAAATGCTCAGCTGTGCCGAAAGCTTGGACTTAGCTTTCTGGAACTTAATATGAATCTTCCTTTTTGTCAGACTTTCAGCGATAAAGATATAGTACGGTTAAACAGAATTTCTGAGAAAAACAGCATATATTTTACGCTGCATCTTGATGAAAATGCGGATTTCTGCAATTTCAATCCGGTGATAAAAAGCGGATGGCAGCAGGTGCTGAAAGAAACTCTGTCTGCGGCAGCAGAGCTTAAAATTCCTATTGTCAATATGCATTTAAATAGAGGAGTATGGTTTACGCTGCCCGATAAAAAGGTTTTTCTTTACGAAAAATATGCTGCATACTATAATGACTCTCTGAGTGAATTAAGAGATATTTGTGCGAAATTTTCTGGAAAGACAAAAGTTTCCATAGAAAACACAAATGGATTTAAGGCTTTTGAAGTTGCCGCAATAGAACAGCTTATAACAGAGAAAAATATCGGTTTAACCTGGGATATCGGTCACTGTGAGGCGGCGGAAAATATTGATGAAGAGTTTATGCTGAAGAATACAGGAAATCTTTATCATATGCATGTTCACGATGCTTTTGAGAAAAAAGACCATTTGCCTTTGGGTAAAGGAAAAATAAATCTGCATGAAAGACTGAAAACTGCTGAAAAAGCAGGATGCCGATGTGTGGTGGAGGTTAAAACCTCTGATGCACTTTGTGATTCAGTTTATTGGCTCAAAGAAAATAAATATATGAAATGAGGGGAATTATGGCAAAGTATGAAGTCACATTAAAGGGAACATGTCAGGAGGTATTGGCAGTAGTTGAAGAGGCAGTCAGCAATAGTGTTTCCGCTACCTGTGAAGATTCCAGTGATTACTGTGTTGGCGATGTTAAATGTGCAGTAAGAGTTTATGAACGTTACAGCTGGAGCGGCAGTAACCGTGTAAGCCTTAATCTGACAGTCCTCGAGCATGATGGCGAAGTGTTTTTGACAGCCATAACCTCCGGCGGCAGTCAAGCGATGTTTTTCAAAATGAATACAATTGGGGAAGAAGCATTCCTTGGTGAAATTTCCGTAGCTGTTGAAAATTATATGTCCAGCAAAGGCTGACAATAAAAGTCAGGATAGAATCTTTTACAAATATTTATAGTAAAAATAAACCGGTATGGTCTATTGCCATACCGGTTTGTGTGTTTTTAAGCATTTACCGTTTCGCCTTGCAAATTTGTTTCCTCGTTTGCGGGGGGATTGTTCTTTTTGATTTTCCTGAGAAAAACAATGAAACAAACAAGGTGTGCCGCAAAAGTTATTCCCCATGTGACAGGATAAGAAATATACAATGTTGTAAGGGTTCTGTTAAGTGCAAAAATAGTATAAATCCAAACTATTCTCAGTCCGCAGGCACCTACCAGAGAAACGACAGTGGGGACAACCGAATAACCTAAACCTCTGATTGATCCGCAGCATACGTCCATCATTCCGCACAGGTAATATGTGAGGCAAACTACCGCCATACGGCTGATTCCGTATTCAATAACTTTTGGATCTTTTGAGTATATGCCAAGAAGCTCATGTCCGAACAGGAAGGCTCCTCCGCCCAGAACAGCTCCGATAACGAATACCATTACAAGGCTTCTAATAAGAATCGGTACAATGCGGTTATACTTTTTAGCGCCCATATTCTGGCTTGTAAAGCTCAGGGATGCCTGATAAAGGGAGTTCATTGAAGTATAGACGAAACCTTCGATATTTGAAGCAGCGGTATTTCCTGCCACTGCTATTGAACCGAAAGAGTTAATGGAGGACTGAATAAGTACGTTAGATATTGAGAAAACAGCCCCCTGAACTCCGGCGGGAAGACCTACTTTGATGATTTCGATAAGTTTTTCCTTATGTATTTTAAGTTGTTTTAAATAAAGCTTATAGTTTCCGGGGCTCTTTATAAGACATAAAACGACAAGTATTGCCGAAACGAACTGAGAGATAATAGTTGCAATTGCAACACCTGAAACTCCCATCTCAAATACAATAACAAAGAAAAGATTAAGTGCGACGTTTATCAGTCCCGAAATAGTCAGGAAGAAAAGCGGACGCTTAGTATCTCCTACGGCACGCAGAATAGCGGCTCCGAAGTTATATACCATAAGTGAAGGCATACCGCAGAAAATAATTCTCATATAAAGAACCGACTGATCAAGAACGTTTTCTGGTGTTCCGGTAAGAATCAGCAGAGGTTTTGCAAGGGCGATTCCTGCAAAAATAAGAAAAACACCTGAAATAAAGCTCAGAAGCACAGATGTGTGAACTACATCGCTTACGTTTTTCCAGTCCTGAGCTCCGTAGTATCTTGCCATAACAACGCTGCTTCCGATAGAAAGTCCGATAAATATATTGACTATAAGGTTGTTGAGGGCACTTGTTGCGCCGACGGCAGCCAGTGCATCGCTGCCGGTGTAACGACCTACTACAATTATGTCGGCGGCATTAAAAAGCAACTGTAAAACACCTGAAAGCATAAGTGGAATTGCAAACTGAATGAGCTTTCCTAAAATTGGTCCGTTGCACATATCAATCTCATAATTGCGCTTCATTTTTTACTCCCTCCCATAATAATTATAAAGCTGTCTGTATATTTTATATCTCTTTTATTTTTATTACAACAATTTATCAGTTTTTTGTTCGATTATATAAAAAAGCCGGGAGGAGTCCATGAGGTTTTGACGTTTAGAAAAGAAAAGCTTTAAATATTATATAGAAAGTAATTAATACTAAAATAATCACATGTATTGCTGCCTTGAAAAAGGTAAAGATTATAAGTATAATGAAAGGCAGCGAAAAACGGAGGTGCATATAAATGGATGTTGAAAAAATTACAGAGCTTCTGTCCTGTGAGAAAGGCGTGTCAGGCAGGGAGGAAGAGCTGCATTCTGTTTTAAGAGATTTGCTTTCTGAAAACGGAGAAATCTCAACAGACGGCATGGGCAATTTTTTCTGTACAATAAATAAAGGCGCCGAGGGCAGACGTGTGCTTCTCGATGCCCATATAGATAAAATAGGACTGATTGTAAAATATATTGATGAAAACGGATTTGTAAAATGCGATTCCTGCGGGGGAATGGATTGGCGTGTTCTTTCCGGTGAAGAAGTTGTTATAATGGGGAAAGAACCCGTTAAAGGAATTATATGCAGCATTCCGCCTCATCTTTCTTCGGGTGATGAAAGCAAGGCTCTCGACAGTGATTCGCTGTACATTGATACGGGATTCACCGGTGCAACCTTAAAGAAAAAAGTTTCTCTCGGCGATCGTGTATTAGTTGAGAAACCCTTTGCAAAGCTTCTTTCAGGATGCATTACAGCTCCCGCTCTCGATAACCGAGCTGGTGCTGCGGCGATAATTGCCGCTTTAAAGCTTCTCTGTGAAAGAGGGTATAAAGGCGAAGTTATCTGTGCTTTAACCGTTCAGGAAGAAGTAGGTACAAGAGGAGCAGGACCTGCCGTATTTAAAATGAAACCGGATGAAGCAATTGTAGTTGACGTAAGCTTTGCACTTTCACCGGGACTTAAAGATGAAGAATGCGGAAAACTCGGTAAAGGTCCTATGATTGGTGTATCTCCGACTCTTGATGAAAATATTACAAACACTCTTATAAAAGTGTGTGAAGAAGAAAGCATCACGTTCCAGCGTGAGATAATGGGCGGAAGAACGGGAACAAACGCTGATGTTATCAGTATAAATTCAGGAGGAATAAA
Organism: uncultured Oscillospiraceae bacterium; assembly: GCA_958366985.1. GTDB lineage: Bacteria > Bacillota > Clostridia > Oscillospirales > Acutalibacteraceae > UMGS263. The sequence goes on along the minus strand of CATXDC010000001.1, from coordinate 259,392 downwards.
AACAGGACTTGTATCCGTGCCTCTCAGATATATGCACACTGCTGCCGAGGTTGTGGGTACAGCGGATATTGAAAACACCGCAAAGCTCTTAGCCTGTTATATTGAGAAAGGAGGCTGCTGTGATGACTGAATTGCTTAAAAACCTTTGTAATGCAAACGGTATCTCCGGCAGAGAAGATGAAGTAAGAAAGCTGATTCTTTCTGAAATAGAGCCTTTTGCTCAGTGCAGGGTAGATGCTTTGGGAAATATAATTGCCTTTAAAAAGGGAAAAAATGAGGCAGCTTCAAAAGTGATGCTTGCTGCCCATATGGACGAAGTAGGATTTATGGTAAACTACATTACCGAAAGCGGATATGTAAAAATTACTCCTGTGGGAGGAATTGACCAGCGTGTAGTTTACGGCAGAAGAGTAATTATAGGTAAAAACAAAATAACCGGCGTAATCGGTGCTAAGGCTGTTCATCTTCTCAGCGGAGATGAAAGAAATAAAGTCCCTGATTTTTCAGAAATGTATGTGGATATCGGAGCCGAAAGCCGTGAAGAAGCGGAAAAATATGTAAGCCTTGGCGATAGTGTTTATTTTGATTCCGATATTTATCCTTTCGGTGACGGATTTATTAAAGGTAAAGCCATTGATGACAGAGCGGGATGTACTATATTAATTGACATGATTAAGCAGGAGCAGCCCTATGATCTTTATTTTGTCTTTACCGTTCAGGAGGAAGTAGGTACAAGAGGAGCTAAAGCAGCTGCATTTTCTGTAATGCCTGATAAGGCAATTGTTGTTGAAACCACTACCGCTGCGGATATTGCTGGAGTCAGCGGAGAAAAAAGAGTCTGCGAGCTTGGCAAAGGACCCGTTGTGTCCTTTATGGACAGAGGCACAGTTTATGACAGCGAACTTTATTCTCTGGCTTTTAATATTGCTGAAAGAGAAAATATTCCCTGTCAGACAAAAACTCTTGTAGCGGGCGGAAATGACAGTGCAGCTATTCATGTAAGCGGAAACGGTGTTAAAACAGTTGCTGTATCTCTGCCTTGCCGTTATCTTCATTCACCGTCCTGTGTTATTTATGAAAAGGACTATGAAGACGCACAGAAGCTGATACCGCTTCTTGCTGGGGAGATGGCATCTTGCTGAGACTGCTGGAAAGTGAAATTAAGCTGCCTTTACCGTTAAGTCCCATGACCATAGAAATTGAAGCCCTTATGAAAGCCTATGGCTTTAACACATCTTTCGCTTTGTTCTGGATTCAGGAGCTTGACGGCAAAATTACTGCGGGTGTTTCAAAGGTGGATTCCCATGTAATTGTTGCGGCAGAAGATGGTTTTGATTCACAGGAGCTGAAAGAATTTTTAACTGTTATCGGCTTTTCTTCGCTTTTGGGAGAAAGACAGGTTTTAGAGGATTTAGGCTTTAAAATTTCTGAAAAAGGCTTTATAATGAAATACAAACCCACAATAAGCTCAGATGAAAACAGTTCGCTTTTGACTCTCAACTGCGAACCGCCTTACAGGAAGATATATAATCTTCTGAAAGAGCCTGAATCTTTTGGTGAAAGTATTTCATCTTATGAAGACTGGCTCTGTGATTTGTCAGGAAGAGTGCGAAACAACTGTGCACGGGTTTTGTTCCGTGAAAAGGAAGATAAATGTATTTCCTGCGGAATGTTCACCTTTGAAAGTGATCGTGGAGCAGTTATCGGCGCAGTAGCAACACATAAGGATTTTCGCAGTAAAGGCTACGCATCAGATATTGTAAAAGAACTGTGTGCAGCTGCAAAATCGGAAAACAAAGACGTTTTTCTTATGTGCAGAGAAGATAAGGCATCTTTTTATAAAAAGCTTGAATTTAAAATTACGGGAGAATTTTTTCTTTGTTAGGGAGTATATAATGAATAACTTTTTTAAATTTGACAAAAAAATAATTGAGGCTTCTGAGAAGGCAATGGAGCAATCAGAAAAAGCCTTTAAAAGAATAGACAGTATAACCGAATATAATCAGCAAAAGGTTCTTGCCGCATTTATTGATAATAAGGTAAGCGAAAATCATCTGGGTATTTCCACAGGTTACGGTTATGGAGATCCGGGAAGAGAAACCCTTGATAAAGTGGTTGCTCAGGTTTTCGGCGGTGAGGATGCAGTGATTCGTCATACCTTTACCTGCGGTACTCATACCCTTGCAACGGCACTTTTCGGAATACTCCGTCCGGGAGATACAATGCTCTGTGCTACGGGCCTTCCCTATGATACAATTCAGCCTGCAATTGGTATAACGGGCACTCCGGGTCAGGGTTCATTAAAGGATTTAGGCGTAAAATATGTTCAGGCAGATTTAGACGAAAATGGCGAACCTGATATTGAAAAGATCGTGTCTCTCATAGATAGCTCAGTTAAAATGGTATATATCCAGCGCTCAAGAGGATACAGTCTGCGTCCGAGTTTATCTGTTGCTAAAATTGGCGAGATAGCAAAGGCTGTAAAGGCAGTTAGCAACGCTGTAATAATGGTAGATAACTGTTATGGTGAGTTCGTTGAAGAAACAGAGCCTCTTCAGGTTGGCGCAGATCTTATTGCAGGTTCACTTATAAAGAATCCCGGCGGCGGAATAGCTCCCTGCGGAGGATATATAGCAGGTAAAAAGGAATATGTTGAGCTTTGTACATACCGCATGACTACTCCCGGTCTCGGCAGAGAAGTCGGAGCGACTCTCGGACAAAATCGCAATCTGTTTATGGGATTTTTCTCAGCACCTCATGTTACAGGAGAAGCCCTTAAAACAGCTGAGTTTACAGCTTCTCTTTTCAGCATTTTAGGTTATGATGTAACTCCGAAGCCTGGTGAAGTAAGGGCGGATATAATTCAAAGCGTACTGCTTAAAAATGAAGAAGCACTTGTTGCTTTTTGTCAGGGAATGCAGAAAGGCGCTCCTGTTGATTCATACGTAACTCCTGAACCGTGGGATATGCCCGGCTATGACAGTAAGGTTATTATGGCGGCAGGTGCATTTACATTAGGTTCTTCAATTGAACTTTCTGCGGATGCTCCTCTTCGTGAGCCATATGCAGCATGGATGCAGGGAGGACTTAATTTCCACAGCGGAAAGACAGGAGTAATGCTTGCTGCTCAGGCGATGTTTGAAAAAGGACTTATCCTTTAAGGGGGAACAGCGATGTACGAGTTTGACGGAATTAAACCACAGGCGCTTTTTCTCCTTGCTGATAATAAATTCAATGACAGCAAACCTTTTTATGAGGAACATAAAGCCGAAATCAATCGTCTTGCCGTAAAGCCCATGCGACAGATAGGTGTACTTCTTTCGGATGATATGGCGTCACTTGACGATAAAATGGTTTTAAATCCCGTAAGAATGGTTTCAAGGATAAGACGTGATACAAGATTTTCCAAGAACAAGGCACTTTACAGGGATAATATTTGGATAATGTTTATGCGTTCAAAGCAGGATTATAAATATCTGCCCTGTATGTGGTTTGAGGTAACCCAGCAGTATTATTCCAGCGGAATTGCCTTTTTCAGATCCATTCCCTTTCTTATGGAGGTTTACCGAAGGGAAATATCGGAGCATCCTGATGAATTTGAAAAAGCGGTAAAAAGCGCAGAAAAAGCAGGATATGTATTTTCGGCAGACTCTTATGCAAGAGAAAAGCCCGGTATCTGTCCTGAAAAGCTTAAAGGGTACTATAACGCAAAGGACTGCTTCTTCATAAAGAGAAGTAAAGATTTTGAGGTTATAGGTGATGACAGAATAATAGATGAGCTTAAACAGGGATTCAAAGCGCTGAGTCCTTTATATAAATTCCTGCTTCGTGCTTCGGAGCGGGCAGAACAGGAGGAAAATTATGGCAGCAGATAAGTTTTGGTCACATTTTAAAAGCGGAACAGATATAAGAGGTGTAGCCGTTGACGGAGTAGAAGGAGAACCTCTTGATTTAACCGATGAGGTAATAGAAAAGATAACAAAGGCATTTGCATGTTTTATCTACGAAAAAGCAGGAAAGAATGGCCTCAATGTAGCAGTGGGACATGACTCAAGAATATCTGCTGAGCGTATTAAGGCAGCAGTAATAAAGGCATTGGTAAAAAGTGGTATGAATGTTACAGACTGCGGACTTTCTTCCACTCCTGCAATGTTCATGACAACAGTTGATCTTGGATGCGATGCATCAATTCAGATAACTGCAAGTCATCATCCTTATCACAGAAACGGCCTTAAATTTTTCCTTCCCACCGGTGGATTGGAGGGTAAAGATATTTCCGTACTTCTCGATTATGCTGAGAGAGAGCATTTTATAATTTCCTCAAAAGAGGGAACAGTTAAAACAGAAAACTACATGAAGCGTTACAGCGAAAACCTCTGTGAGATGATTAAAAAAGGCGTAAATGCAGAGGATTACGAGCATCCACTTAAAGGATATAAAATTGTAGTTGACGCTGGTAACGGAGCCGGCGGATTTTATGCTGAAAATGTTCTCAAAGTACTTGGTGCAGATACTGAGGGAAGCCGTTATCTTGAGCCCGACGGAATGTTTCCAAATCATATTCCTAATCCCGAAAACGAAAAGGCAATGGAATCAATTTGTGAAGCTGTAAAGGAAAGCAACGCCGATTTCGGTGTCATTTTTGATACGGATGTAGACAGAGCGGGATGCGTTGATAGCTTCGGAAATGAGATAAACCGCAACAGACTTATTGCTTTAGCTTCTGCAATAGCCCTTGAGGGCAATGAAGGCGGTACAATAGTTACCGACTCTGTAACCTCTTCAGGACTTAAAGAGTTTATTGAGAAAGACTTAGGCGGAGTGCATCATCGTTTTAAGAGAGGTTATAAAAACGTCATAAATGAGTCTATAAGACTTAATAATGAAGGAATAAATTCACCTCTTGCCATTGAAACATCCGGTCATGCGGCTTTGAGAGAAAACTATTTCCTTGATGACGGAGCATATCTTATAACTAAAATTATCATAAAGCTTGCTCGTCTTGGTAAAGAGGGTAAAACACTTACAGAGCTTACTGCTGCTCTTAAAGAGCCCGTTGAAAGCAAAGAGATAAGAATGAAAATTCTTGAGGAAGATTTTGCTGCTTGCGGTAACAGGATAATAAATGAGCTTGAAAAGTATGCTGAAAGTAAATCTGATTGGCATATTGCCGACGATAACCGTGAGGGAATCAGAGTTTTCTTTGATAAAGAAAACGGTGACGGATGGTTCTTGCTGCGCCTTAGCGTACATGATCCGATTATGCCCCTTAATATCGAAAGCGATAGTGTAGGCGGTGTTAAGAAAATAGCCGTGAAGCTTTATGATTTCCTTAAAAACGTACAGGGATTGGATGTTTCACCAGTTGAAAGTTCACTGAATTAAATTTAATAACAATATTAAAAACAGTCGTCTTGAAAACAAGGCGGCTGTTTTTTGTAAGATGTTTATGCAATTAAATATATTTGTGTAAATTAATTAGACAAAATAAAAATTGTCGAATTTTGTAGAAATATTGTCACATTTCTGAATTTCTTTTCGTTTATATATATAGGGAGTTTAAATTGTTTAACAAAACTGAAAGAGGGAGAAAAATGCTTAAAAGAACACTTAGTTTTTTAATGTGCCTTGTAATGTTCATGTCTTTTAACACTATTGCTTTTGCAGCTGAAAGCGAACCTGAAACCATTCCGGAAATCCAGCCTTGCTATACTCTTATTGACCATACCTCCTCTTGGATAAGAGATTCAGGTGACGGCGAGGTGGATTGCTTCTCATATGCATGGGGAATAGAAGGACTTGCTACAAAAACCGGTATTGATGTATATCTTCAGAAAAAAGTTCTTTTATGGTGGTCAAATACCGACTATGAATGGCATACTCTTGCTCCGCGCAATTATGCTGAAATAAAAGCTTACAATTATAAGCTTCCGTCAAAAGGAACATACCGTGTAAAATCTGTTATTACCGTTTATTCAGGAAGTCAGAAGGAAACAACAACAACTTATAGTCCGCAGTACACCTACGGCGGATAAATTTTTAACAAATAAAAATTTATATTGCAATATGCTGCGCAGGACACAAAACTCCCTTGTCCTGCGTTTTTTTATTTAATCGTGAGTATATGTATGCATAAAATCCATAATCAGTAAAAAATTTTTTAAAATATTGTCATGGTAGTTCAAAGGATTTTCCTTGAAGTGAAAAACTCCATATTGTATAATATTATTACAAATTTATTAAATGATGAGGAGGTCTTTTCGGATGCCTTGTAACTGCAACGGAACTAACGATGTAAAGATGCAGCAGCTCCAGGCTGTTTTGGATCATTACAAGGAGGTGCCCGGAAGTCTTATAACCATTCTTCAAAAGACTCAGGACATCTACGGTTATCTCCCTGCTGAGATAATTATGCACATTTCGAAAGAAACTAAAATCAAGCCTGCAAAAATTGTAGGTGTAGCTACATTCTATGCTCAGTTCAGATTTGAACCTGTTGGCAAATATCTCATAATGCTTTGTCAGGGAACAGCCTGCCATGTTAACGGTTCTGAGCGTATTGCTGAGACCATTGAGCAGGAACTGGGCATAAAAGACGGCGAAACAACCAAGGACGGACTTTTCACTCTTAAAAATGTTGCTTGCCTTGGTTGCTGCAGTCTTTCTCCGGTAATGATGATAAATGATGAAACTTACGGCACTCTTACCCCTGAAAAGGTAAGAAAGATTTTAGCCGAGCTTAAAGCAAAGGGGGAAGAGAAATGAAAATAGTTGTAGGACAGGGAAGCTGTGGTATTGCAGCGGGAGCCGGTAAAGTTTACGAGGCTCTTGAAAGCGCAGTCAAAGCAAAAAACAGCTCTGCAAATCTTACAATAACAGGCTGTATAGGTATGTGTTACCTTGAGCCCATTGTAGATATTTATGAAAATGACGGTACTCTTCACCGTTTTGTAAAGGTTGACGCTTCTAAGGCAGAGGCTCTTGTTGATGCTGCTGATACAGGAGATTTTTCTGCTGTTTCCGATATTGCTATAACAGATGATGATAAAGCATTCCTTGACAAGCAGACAAGAATAGCTCTTCGTCACTGTGGTGTTATCAATCCTGAGGATATCGAGGATTACATCGGAGATGATGGTTACCAGGGACTTAAAAAAGTAGTCTGTGAAATGACTCCCGAAGAGGTTATTGAGGAAATCAAAGTTTCAGGTCTTGCCGGACGTGGTGGCGCAGGTTTCCCCACATGGTTTAAATGGAATGCAGCAAGAAATTCAAAGGGAGACAAGAAATATCTTATATGTAATGCCGACGAAGGTGACCCGGGCGCATTCATGGACAGAGCCGTTATCGAAGGCGATCCCCACAACCTTATTGAAGGTATGCTTATCGGCGCGTATGCAATCGGCGCAAGCGAAGCTGTTGTATATGTTCGTGCTGAGTATCCTCTTGCAATTAAACGTCTTGAAAATGCTATGAAGCAGGCTAGGGAGAAAGGTTATCTCGGTGAAAATATTCTCGGTACAGGATTCTCCTGTGATATGAGAATCAAGGCCGGAGCCGGTGCTTTCGTCTGCGGTGAGGAAACAGCTCTTATTGAATCACTTGAGGGACAGAGAGGTATGCCTAGACTTAAACCTCCTTTCCCGGCAGAAAGCGGATATTGGCACAAGCCTTCAAATATCAATAACGTTGAAACCTTTGCAAACGTTGCCTGGATTATTATTAACGGAGGCAGTGCTTTTGCTGCAATGGGAACTCCTAACAGTAAGGGTACAAAGGTTTTCGCTCTTACAGGTAAAATCAACAGAGGCGGACTTGTTGAAATCCCCATGGGTAAAACTCTCCGTGACGTAATTTTTGATATCGGCGGAGGAATCCGTGACGGTAAAGAATTCAAGGCTGTTCAGATGGGCGGTCCTTCCGGCGGATGTATTCCCGCATCACTTCTTGATACAGTTATCGATTACCGTGAGCTTGCCGCAACAGGCGCAATCATGGGTTCCGGCGGAATGGTTGTTATGGACGAAAGCACCTGCATGGTAGGTATGGCTAAATTCTTCCTTGACTTTACCGCTAAAGAGTCCTGCGGAAAGTGCGTTCACTGCCGCCTCGGTACAAAGAGAATGCTTGAAATTCTTACAAGAATCGTAAACGGTGAAGGCAAGCAGGGTGACGTAGAGCTTCTTGAAGAGCTTTGTTACAGCATTAAGGACGGCGCTCTTTGCGGACTCGGACAAACTGCTCCTAACCCTGTTCTTACTGCAATTAAGTATTTCAGAAGCGAATACGAAGCACATATCGAAGAGAAAAAATGTCCCTCACATGAGTGCGTTTCTCTTCTCACATATTCAATTGATGCCGACAAATGTAAAGGCTGCACACTCTGCGCTAAGAAGTGCCCCGTGGGAGCAATTTCAGGTGAGCTCAAATCAGCCCACAAGATTGACCCTGAGGTATGTATCAAGTGCGGACAGTGTAAGAGCGTTTGCCGATTCGGTGCAGTTGACGTTGATTAAAGGAGGAGAAGCAAATGTCATTTGTCACAGTTAATATAGACGGATATGAAGTATCCGTACCTGCCGGCAGCACTATTCTTGAAGCTGCTGAAGCAGCAGGAATAAAAATCCCTACACTTTGCTATGATAAGAGAGTCGCTCTTTACGGAGCATGTGGTCTTTGCACAGTTGAAGCTGAGGGAATACCTAAGCTTCTCAGAGCCTGCTCCTCTAAGGTCAGCGACGGAATGGTTATTCATACCGATACAGAAAGAGTTAAGGGCTCCAGAAAAGTCGCTCTTGAGCTTCTTATAACCGACCACGACGGCGACTGCGTAGGTCCCTGTTCTCTTGCATGTCCCGCAGGTACTGACTGTCAGGGATATGTTGGACTTATCGGAAACGGTGAGTATAAAGAGGCTGTAAAGCTTATTAAAGAAAAGCTTCCTCTTCCCGCATCAATCGGACGCATTTGTCCTCATCCCTGTGAGACAGCCTGTCGTAGACAGCTTGTTGAAGAACCTATTTCCATTGCATGGCTTAAGAGCTTTGTAGCTGATAAAGATCTTAAATCAGACGATAAATATATGCCTGAGATAGCTCCGTCAACAGGAAAGAAAGTTGCCGTAATCGGCGGCGGTCCTGCCGGTCTTACAGCTGCATATTTCCTTACAGTAAACGGACACGCTGTAACAGTGTTTGATAAAATGCCTAAAATGGGCGGTATGCTTCGCTACGGTATTCCTCAGTACAGACTTCCTAAAGAAGTTCTTGACCTTGAGGTTAAGTCAATTGAGGATATGGGCGTTAAGCTTGTAAATAATTTTGAAATCGGCAAGGACGGCACATTTGCCTCAATCAGAGCCGAATATGACGCTGTACTTGTAACAATCGGCGCATGGAGCGCAAGCTTTATGGGCGTTAAAGGCGAGGATATCAAGGGCGTTCTCGGCGGAATTGACTTCCTTCGTGACGTTATTCTCGGTCAGCCTGCTGATATCGGCAAAAAGGTAGCAGTTGTCGGCGGCGGTAATACAGCAATGGATGCCTGCCGTACAGCAGTACGCCTCGGAGCAGAGGAAGTATATGTAATTTACAGACGTACAAGGGATGAAATGCCTGCTGAGGATGTTGAAATCACAGAGGCACAGGAAGAGGGAGTAATCTTTAAATTCCTCACAAATCCCGTTGAGATAATCGGCGAAGACGGCAAGGTAAGCAAGATCAAGCTTCAGAAAATGGAGCTTGGCGAGCCTGATGCCGGCGGACGCAGAAGACCGATGCCCATTGAAGGTGCATATGAGGAACTTGATGTTGATACAGTTATTATGGCTATCGGTCAGGGTATCAATGCCAAGGGCTTTGAAGAGCTTGAGCTTACAAGAAAGGGAACAATCGCCGCTGACGAAAAGACATTCAGAACTTCTATGGAAGGTGTCTTTGCAGCAGGTGATGCAACAAACAGAGGCGCAAGCATCGCAATTGAAGCAATCGGTGAAGCTCAGAAAGCGTCAACAGTCATCAGCGCATATCTTTGCGGAGTTGACATTGAGTATAAGAAGCCTTTCTATGTAGAGCGTACCGTAACCGCTGAGGAATTTGCAGAGAGAAAGAAGATGCACAGACCTCAGATGCCGCATCTTTCTCCCGATGAGCGCAAGCATAATTTTGAGGAGATTGTAAAGGGATATACTGAAGAAATGGCAAAGCAGGAGGCTTCAAGATGTCTTGAGTGCGGATGCCATGACGTTCATGAGTGTAAACTTGTAAAATATGCAAACGAATATGATGTTGAGCCTCAGCGTTTTGTAGGTGAAAAGCATATCCGTAAGCATGCACAGACCCATCCCTTTATTGAGCGCAACGAGGATAAATGTATTCTCTGTGGACTTTGCGTAAGAGTCTGCGATGAGGTTATGGGCAGAACAGCTCTTGGCCTTGTAGGCAGAGGATTTGACACAGTTGTTGCTCCTGCATTTAACGTACCTCTTGAAAAGAGCGACTGCGTATCCTGCGGTCAGTGCGTAAATCTCTGTCCCACAGGAGCACTTCGTGAAATTCTTCCCGTTAAAAAGGCTGTTCCCGTTGCTGAGGATGTCACAAGAACAACATGTTCCTTCTGCTCAGTGGGATGTCAGATTGACCTTACCTCAAAAGGCAACACACTCTTCAGAGCAATTCCCGCAGGAGATGATGGACTTCTCTGCGGCGGCGGACGTTTCGGATATGGTGAAACTCAGTCCGATAAGAGAATCAAGAGTGCACTGGTAAGGAAGAACGGAGTTCTTGAAAAGGCTGCTCTTGATGAAGCTGTTGAAGCCGTAAAGGACGCTCTCAAAAAGTATTCATCTGAAGAAATCGCAGTTTCTGTTTCTGAAAGATATACTCTTGAAGAAGCTTATATGATTAAGAAGTATGCAAACGAAGTGCTCGGTACTGACAATGTGTTCTCCTTTGCAGCCGTTAAGAGCGGCGTTAAGGATGTCCTCGGTGTAAACGCTTCTTATAATACTCTCGATGAACTTCAGAAGACAAATCTTATAGTTCTCATCGGTGCTGACGTTATCGGAGCCGGTCTTATTGCCGGAATGAAGATAAAGAAGGCAGTCGAGGGCGGAACAAAGCTTGTTGTAATTGGCAATAAGGATACACAGGCAGACGAGTGGGCATACAGAAAGTATTCAACAAATGACGTTTCATTCCTTACAGATGCCTATAAAGTTATAGCAGGCGAGGACGCAGGGGATGCAGATGTCAAAGAGTTTGCAGAGCTTTATATGAATGCAAAGAATGCAATGATAGTCATTCAGCCCAATATGATTTCTTATGAATGCGCAAAGGCTGCGGCTCTCCTTGCAAAGAAGAGTGGTCATATCGGTAAGGCTCACAACGGACTTATCCAGCTGAAAATGGGCGCAAACTCTCAGGGACTTGATATTCTCGGAGTTAAGCCTTACAGCGATATTGATGCATCCAAGGTTAAGGCAATGGTAGTATTCGGTGAAGTAATTCCTGATTCTGTCAATAAACCTGAGTTCCTTGCTGTTCAGGAGGTTCTCATGAGCGCTTCTGCCGAAAAAGCCGATGTTGTTCTTCCTGCTTCAACCTTTGCTGAAAGCAGCGGTACATTTGTATCAGCTGACAGAAAGCTCAATAAGGTAAATAAGGCTATAGAACCTCTCTGCGGCGCTGACAATATTGCAATTGTACGTAAACTTGCAGGAGATGCAAAGGGCTTTGACTTTGAAAACGACTTCCAGGTATTTAACGATGTCTGTAAGAACGTTGAGGGCTTTGCAGGAGCTTCAAAGTGTGCCTGCTGCGGTAAGCACAGCATTTACTGGCCGGTATCAGCAAGTCCTGTACTTGTTCCATGTGAATGCGATGAAGCAACTGAACTTCCTTCAGGTGAAATTGCTGGTGCTCCCTTTAATGCAAATGCGATAAAGAGAAGCTTTGCAGCTAAACTTAGTTAAATAAATATCAATTTAAAGCGGCTGTCTTTGATAGGCAGTCGCTTATTTTATATAAATTTGTAGATTATTTTTCTATATGGGATTTTTAGATCGAAATATGAAATTAACTTTGATTAATAGTTTAATTATTAAATTTTTATTGATTTTAAAGTCATTTTATTGCATTTTATAGGCAATCATGCTAACATTGTGTGGAAAAAATTAATTGGAGGGAATACCTTGGCTAAAAAAGTTGTATTTCTTACAGGTTCTTCAGGAACCATGGGCTTCCAGGGTTTTAAAGAGCTCTATGCAAAGAGAGATCTTTATGACATCGTTCTTTTAAACCGTGGAAGTGAAAAGAATAAGGAAAAATTCAAAGAGTATGAGAATGACCCCAGTGTTAAACTTGTATGGGGCGACCTCATGAATTATGAGGATGTTCTCAAGTGCGTAACAGGCGCAGATTATGTACTTCATGTTGGCGGTATGGTTTCTCCTGCTGCTGACTATTATCCCAAGCGTACAATGAAGACTAACACAACAGCTGTTAAGAACATTGTTGCTGCTATCAAGGCTCAGCCTGATCCTGATGCTATTAAGCTTGTTTACATAGGAACAGTTGCCCAGACAGGTGACCGTAATCCTCCCATCCATTGGGCAAGAACAGGTGACCCCATCAACATCAGCGTATATGACCACTATGCAATCAGTAAGACAATTGCTGAGAGCATCGTAGCTGAATCAGGTCTTAAGCATTGGGTATCACTCCGTCAGTCCGGTATCCTTTATCCTGCAATTCTTAAGAACTATGACCCGATCATGTTCCATGTTCCGATCAACGGCGTTCTTGAGTGGGCTACTGTTGAGGATTCAGGACGTCTTCTTGCAAACGTCTGCGGTGACGATGTTCCCGAAGAGTTCTGGAGAAGATTCTACAATATCGGTAGCGGTGCTTCTTACAGACTTACAAACTATGAATTTGAAGAGTATCTTCTTAAGGCAATCGGTCTTTCTTCTCCCAAGAAGATCTTCGACTGCAACTGGTTCACTCTTCAGAACTTCCACGGTCAGTGGTATGCTGACTCTGATCTTCTTGAGAGCTATCTTCATTTCAGAGCTAACATTCCTGTTCAGCAGTATTTTGATCAGCTTTCAAAGACAGTACCTTCATACTACAAGCTTGCTAAGATTGTTCCTCCTGCTCTTATTAAGAAGCTCGGCATGGAGCCTCTTGCAAACAAGGCTAAGTATGGTACAATGACATGGATTAAGAACAATATTACTCCCAGAATCACAGCTTACTACGGAAGCTATGAGAAGTGGAAGAATATCGGTACATGGGATACATTTAAAGTTGTCCGTCCCACAGAAGAGGTTTCTTATCTTGACCATGGTTATGATGAGACAAAGCCCTTCGAAGAGCTTACAATCGAAGACATGAAGAAAGCTGCAGCTTTCCGTGGCGGTGAGTGCCTTTCCGATACAATGGAGAGCGTTTACAAGCCTCTTAAGTGGAAGTGCGCATTTGGTCATGAGTTCGAGATGACTCCTAACCTTGTACTTCGTGGCGGTCACTGGTGCCCCGATTGTCTTCCCGCTCCCTGGAACTACTCTGAGATTGCAAAGGTTAACCCCTTCTTTGCTCAGGTTTGGTATCCGCTTCACGACAAAGATGAAAACTGCTACTATGATGAGAGCATCTTTGAGGGAATGGAAGTCTAATAGCACAGAAAATCAATATGATTTCAGACAGCACAGGTTTTCCTGTGCTGTCTTTTGTGTTTTTTACCAAAAAGTCTTATAAATTTTTATATCAGATAGCTGTGTTTTTTTAACTTTATGGCCGTATTCTATTTACTTTTAAATTTTAGTGTGCTAAAATTTTACAGAATTAAACTTTAACACTTAAAAGTTTGAAAGCACTTAAAATATGGGAGGTTTTTTCATGAATTCAAAATTAAAAGACCCAAACATTGACTTTCTTTTTAAAGCCATACTTGAGTTGCAGACTATGGATGAATGTTATGACTTTTTTGAGGATCTATGCACAATAACTGAGCTTAAATCTATTTCTCAGAGAATAGTTGTTGCGCATATGCTCAGTGAAAAGCGTGTATATAGTGATATTGTTAAGGAGACAGGGGCAAGTACTGCTACAATCAGCAGAGTTAACCGCTCTCTCAATTATGGTAATGACGGTTATGAACGTGTATTTGAAAGGCTGAAAAACAAGTGAGCAGATACGGTTCCTTTGCGGAATATTATGATTCACTGACATCAAATGTGGATTACAGAAAAACAGCGGAGTATGTTTCAGATATTCTAAATGAAAACGGAATAAACAAAGGTATACTCCTTGACCTTGCCTGCGGAACCGGCACTATGAGTCTTATAATGGCTCAGAAGGGCTATGATGTAATAGGTGTGGATAATTCTCCGGAAATGCTTGGAGAAGCCCGTGAAAAGGCGTTTGAGGCGGGGGAGGATATACTTTTTCTATGTCAGGATATGTGCAGTATAGATCTCTACGGAACAGTGGACTGTACTGTTTGTTTGCTTGATAGTCTTAATCATCTTGAAAGCAAAGAAGAACTTTTACAGGCATTTAAAAGAGTATCTCTTTTTACAGTACCCGGAGGACTATTTGTTTTCGATGTCAATACTGAGTATAAGCATAAGTATGTTTTAGGTGATAATACTTTTGTTTATGAAAATGACGATGTCTATTGCGTATGGCAGAATGAGTATGATGACGAAAGCAAAACTGTGGAAATTTTTCTTGACTTTTTTCAGGAAGAAAACGGATTATACCGTAGAAGCAGTGAATATTTTGCTGAAAGAGCTTTTTCTGATTCAGATATAAGAAATCTTCTATCGGAAGCAGGGTTTACTGACATAAAGGCGTATGGAGAGCTTAGAAAAACTGCTCCGTCAGATACTGAGGAACGCGTTTTTTACGTAGCAAGAAAGGATTAACAAATGGGAAAAATAGTAAGATGCATAACAGTTAACGGTTCTGTTGCATGTATGGCAACGGACAGTACCGATATAGTTTCTGAAATGGAGCGTATACACAAAACTTCCGCTGTGAATACGGCAGCTCTTGGAAGACTGCTTACAGGAGCATCACTTATGGGCGATATGCTTAAAAACCGTGATGACAGTCTTACACTTCGTTTGAGTGGTTCAGGACCGGCAGGTCAGCTTGTTGCAGTTTCCGACAGCAGCGGAAATGTCCGTGGATATATTGAAAATCCGGTTGTTGAGATTCCTCTTAACAGCAAGGGGAAGCTCGATGTAGCGGGTACGGTAGGACGTGACGGCTATCTTACGGTTATAAAGGATATGGGAATGAAAGAACCTTATGTGGGACAGGTTCCCATTGTTTCAGGAGAAATTGCCGAAGATATTACAAGCTATTATGCAGTGAGCGAGCAGATTCCAACAGTTTGCGCTCTTGGAGTTCTTGTGAATCCAGACCTGACCGTAAAGGCAGCAGGAGGCTTTCTGATAAACGTTTTGCCTTTTGCCGATGATAGTGTACTTGATAAGCTCGAAAAGGCCATAGAGGGGCTGGAGCCTGTTACACAGATGCTTACTAATGGACTTACCCCTGAAGAGATCTGCCGTCATGTAATGAAAGGTTTTGAACTTGATATTCTTGACGAGAGTGACACTTCTTACAAATGTACATGCAGCCGAGAAAGAATGGAACGTGCTCTTATAAGTTTGGGTAAGAAAGAACTTGAGGAGCTGTCCGAGGATCCAGAAACCGAGATTTCCTGTGATTTTTGCAAGAGTTCCTATAAATTTACCTCATCACAGATTAAAGATCTTGCAAAGCAGGCCACAAAAGAGTAAAATTTGTAATGCATCAAGGAAGCTGTTTTTTAATGCAGCTTCCTTGATTTTAAGACATAGCATTTATATTGCTATTAGTTTATAGGCGTATAAACGAAATTTTTCTACTTTGTGAGATGTTTTTGTCATTTTTTTAGATATGCAAAAAAATTGAAAAAACTTGAAATTACCTATTGACTTTGTGGCTGTTGTCTGGTATTATAATACACGTCGCAAACGCGGGTGTAGTTCAATGGTAGAATCCCAGCCTTCCAAGCTGGTTGTGTGGGTTCGATTCCCATCACCCGCTCCATTTTTTTGTGCGCTTGTAGCTCAGGTGGATAGAGCAACTGCCTTCTAAGCAGTGGGTCAGGGGTTCGAGTCCCTTCAAGCGCGCCATATGGTGGATATAGCTCAGCTGGTTAGAGTGCCAGGTTGTGGCCCTGGAGGTCGTCGGTTCGAATCCGATTATCCACCCCATATTACGCAAGGCAAATTTTTTGCTTTGCGTATTTTAATATAAAAATAAAATATTGGGGTGTAGCCAAGGGGTAAGGCAACGGACTTTGACTCCGTCATCCGCTGGTTCAAATCCAGCCATCCCAGCCAGACTGAGTCCGGATGCAATTTGCGTTCCGGGCTTATTTTTTGTCTTCTTTTAAGAAAAATGGTTTTAGTATGCACTCTTTGGGTATCTGTTTTTATATTTAATATATTGTATATAATTTATATATTGACATTTGTTTAAAGAAGATATATATTTTGTTTACAGACTTAATAAAATTGGAGGGCTGAGGATGAGAAAGTTGTTTTATGTGTTTTGTTTTGCGATTTTAGGTATGATGTCATTTACTCTTGAATCCTTTGCCTATGATAATGAAAGTTTAAAATTCAACAGTAACGGCGAATTTACAATTTTAATGTTTACTGATATTGAAGAAAATGAAATGCCAATGAGCGATTCTATGGATCTGTTATATGCTGCTGTTGAAAAAACAAATCCGGATTTAATTGTTTATAACGGAGATAACCTAAGTGTAAAGTCGGGTGATAATTCCTCGAATAATGTTGAGAAGGCGGTAGAAGCAATAACCAAACCTGCAGTTGATAACAATATTCCGTTTGTAGTTATTTTCGGTAAAAAAGATACTGAAAGCGGAGTGTCAATAGATAAACAGCTGGAGATTTATGAAAATGTCAGCGGATGTATGGTTGGAAAAAAATGTGTAAGTACTTCCGGTAATGGCGCATATAATATACCCATTAAAAGCAGTACAAATGAAGAAAATGTTTTTAATCTGTGGTTTTTTAATTCGTGCTTGCTAAATGAAAATGAAGGCTCTCTGTTTGCAGTTTCTGAAACTGAACAGGCTGAAAGACAAAATGCTTGGTATGAGCAAAAAAGCAAATCTTTACAGGCTGATAATAACGGAAAGACGGTACCTTCAATTGTTTTTCAGCATGAACCGGTTCAGGAAATTTGTGAATTATTAGAACAAGACAGCGGAGATACTTCCGAAAGTTCAAATGATTTTTTCTTAAATGGATATGTTAAAGATAAGACTACTACAGGCAATTTTAACATGTATCCCAGAGTTCCTGAATGTACAAATGGACGCTTTGATTTATGGAAAGAACAGGGCGATGTTATAGGTGCATTTTTCGGCAGCGGACATATTAATGACATTGAAGGCACAGTTGACGGTATTTATTTATCACAAACCATGAAATCCGGTGTAAGAGGATTTGGAGAAGCTAAGTATTCCGGAGCACGTGTAATTGTTTTGAATGAGGAAGATCTTACATCTTTCGATACTAAATCTCTTCAATTGTCAGATCTAATTGGAAACCCTTCAAATCCATTGACTTTATTCAGAACCTCTTATGCACAGACAGTAAAGATATTAACTTTTTTAAGTATTATAATTGTACTTGCTGTTTTGGTTGCGGCAGGAATTAAACGTAAGTTAGCGAAAAGAAAAAATGCAAATGTACTGTAAATAGCTCATGGATACTGATATAATATCAGTATCCATTTTATTTTTCAGATAAAAGCAGGTGATTTTTTGCTGAGATTTATTTTAGGTCGAGCAGGAAGCGGAAAGACCTATTACATAAGAAATGCTTTGGCCAATCTTGCCTTAAACGGCGCAAATGATATTATTCTTATAATTCCGGAGCAGTTTTCCTTTGAAAGTGAAAAGGCTATGTTGGAGCTTCTTGGAGAAAATAAAGCGCAAAAAGTGGAGATACTCAGTTTTTCACGTCTTGCAGATTCCGTATTCAGAGAATACGGCGGAGTCAGCGGCGAGACAATAGGCGACGGAGGCAAAGCAGTTTTAATGAGCCTTGCCATTGAAAGTGTAAGCGATAAGCTTAGTATATATAAAAAGCACAGCAAAAATACCGCTGTCATTGCAGACTTTTTAAGTCTCAGAAGGGAATTTAAAAAGGGAAATGTTACATCGGACATGCTTATGGAAGCTTCAGATAATATGGAGAAATCTCTTTTAAAGGCTAAAACAGAAGAGATGTCTCTTGTTTTTGCCGCATACGACGCACTTTTAAAGGTTAACTTTTTAGATGAAGACGATGTTCTTACCCGCATGTGCGATACCCTTGATACACACAACTTTTTTGCGGGGAAAACCGTTGCTATTGACTCATTTAAAGGATTTACCGCTCAGGAAATGCGTGTAATAGAAAAAATAATTGCCCAAAGTGAAGACTGTTATATAAGCCTTTGCTGTGATACTTTAACTGATGATAAAAACGGAGCCGGTACTTTTTCTCTCATTCAGCGTACAGGAATGAAAATTAAAGAGATAGCAAAAAAGTGTGGCAAGAAAATTGCTGTTCCTGTTGTTTTAAGGAAAGGAAAAAGATTTAAAGATGAAGCTCTTTCAGCTTTGGAAAAAGGTATTTACGAACCCTCATCACTTCCTTATAGCGGGGACGGAAAAAATATATGTGTCTGCCGCTGCCGTGATATTCACGATGAATGTGATTATGTTTCCTGTGAAATAAAACGACTTATGAGGGAGGAAAACTTCCGCTGCCGTGATATTGCAGTTGTTGCAAGAGATATTAATTTATATAAAGCAGAGCTCCAGGGAGCTTTTGACAGATATTCAGTGCCTTTTTACCGTGATGACAGAAAACCGATATCTTCACAGCCACTTGTTGCCCTTGTAAGAAATATACTCGACTGCGCTAACAGCAGCTTTTCCACCTCGAGCATAATTAATGTCTTAAAAACAGGACTTGCAGGTTTTTCTGCCTCTGAAACTGGAGAGCTCGAAAATTATGTGCTGATGTGGAGCATCAGCGGTAAAAGATGGCTTTATGACTTCACACAAAATCCATTTGGACTTACTGAAGATACAACAGATAAATCAGAAAAAGAACTTGAAAAAATAAATAACCTGAGAAAGCGGATTGCAGCACCTGCCGAAAAGTTTGCAGAGCAGGCGAAAAAAGGCGGCGGAGAGAATATTTCCAAGGCAATATATGATTTCCTTATAAAAATCAAAGCCGGAGAGCATTTAAAGGAGTATGCAAAAGAGCTTGAAGCAGACGGAGAAACAGCTCTCGCCGCAGAGCAGGGAAGAATCTGGGATATGCTGATGAGTGTTCTTAACGAATGTGCTGTGACCATGGGTGAAAATCCTGTTACATTAAAGCGATACAGTGAGCTGTTTGAAATAATGCTTGCTTCCTGTGATATGGGAAGTCTGCCCCAGGGACTGGATGTGGTAAATGCCGGCAGCGCTGACAGAATAAGAATGGATTCACCAAAAGCAGTATTTATAATGGGAGCTTGTGACGGAGTATTTCCTTTGCAGATAACCTCTTCAGGACTTCTTACAGATGCCGACCGCAGAGTCCTTTTAAATCTCGGTATGGAAATTTCAGAGCCGGGAGAATACAAAGCGGTGGATGAGCAGTTTTTGGCTTACAATACCGTCTGTTCGGCACGTGAAAAGCTTTATGTAACCTGTGCCGATAAACTTTCCGACGGTACGGCGGCGTCTCCATCCTCAATTGTTACTGAAATTCAGCGTATAGTACCAAACTGCATTAAAACCGATACATCTCTTCGCACAGAGCTTGAAAAAATAGAAAGTGTCCGTTCTGCATTTGAGCTTTATCCTGATGCTTTGAGAAAACAGAATGAATTTTCACAGACTCTTAAAGAATTCCTTTCTCATAGGGAGGAGTATTCACAGAAGCTCAAGGGAGTAAAACGTGCAGTAGAAAATAAACCTGCTGAATTTGAAAATCCCGAAATATCCAAAAAGCTCTTCGGAGAAAATATGTATTTCTCTGCTTCTGCCATTGAAAGCTTTTATTCCTGCCGTTTTAAATATTTTTGTCAGCGTGGATTGCGGCTTTCAGAAGATAAAAAGGCAGAGCTTGACCCAATGAGCAGAGGAACGGTAATACACTATGTTCTCGAAAATCTTCTTAAAAAGTATCCGGGAAAAGCTCTTTCAGAGCTCAGTGAAAAGGAAAGAGAAAATGAGGTTACAAAGCTTTTAGAAGAATATCTTTCAATGCATATGGGCGGCGAAGAAGAAAAGACAAGCCGTTTTCTCTTTCTTTACCGTCAGCTCAAAAGAGTTCTTGTTTCCGTTGTTGAGAGAATAGCGGAAGAATACCTTGTGTGCAAATTTATGCCCGTTGATTTTGAGCTTAAAATGGATAAAGACGGTGATATACCACCCTATGAGCTTAAACTTAAGGACGGAGGAAAGATAGCAATAAGAGGAAGCGTTGACCGTGTTGACCTTATGGAAGAGGACGGTGTTTCATACATAAGGGTTGTGGATTATAAATCCGGCGGCAAAAAATTTGCTCTTTCCGACGTTTTGCAGGGACTAAATATGCAGATGCTTATTTACCTTATGAATATAGCTAAAAACGGCTCTGAAAGATACGGTGAAATAGTACCCTCGGGAGTTCTCTATATGAGTGCTGCTCTTCCGTCAGAAAGTGCCGCTTCAAGGGATAACGAAAAGGAAATTAAGGAAAAACGTGACAGCGTATACCGCATGAATGGAATTGTCTTAAGGGATATGAAAGTTATACAGGGCATGGAAGAAAATATGGCAGGACGCTTTATAGACGTTAAGTATAATTCCAAAAACGAGCTTACAGGAACTCTCATTGCTCTTGAGGAAATGGGAAAGCTCTTTAACAAAATGGATAAAATCATTGAAGATATGGCGGAGTATCTTCACGCTGGAAAAGTAGAGGCTCTTCCAAGTGAAGGCAGCAATTATAAGGATATATGTCAGTGGTGCAGTTATTCCTATGTATGCGGAAGAGAAAAGGATTCGCCGGTAAGGAATCTTGCAAAGTTTTCAAATGAAGATGCACTTAAAGAGCTGAGAAAGGAGGAAAAAGAGGATGAGCAGAAACTGGACTGATGCCCAAAAAGCGGCAATTGAAGCAAGAGGCGGAACGGTACTGGTTTCCGCTGCGGCAGGTTCGGGAAAAACCGCTGTACTGGTTGAAAGAGTTATTTCAAGGCTTACGGGAGAAAATCCATGCAGTGCCGACAGTCTTTTAATAGTAACATTTACAAAGGCTGCTGCCAATGAAATGCGCTCGAGAATAAGCGCAGCTATTGAGAGCCGACTTGCCGATGATCCAACCAATCAGCTTCTTTTAAGGCAGAAGCTTCTCCTTCACAGCGCAAAGATTTGTACAATAGACAGTTTCTGCGGTGATTTTGTAAGGGAAAACTTTCATGCAGCAGGTGTGTCTCCCGATTACAGAATACTTGACTCCAGCGAAAGCAGGATTATAGGAAATTCAATACTTGCCGATATCTTTGAAGAGCAGTATGCTTCCGGAAATACCGACTTTGAAAATCTTAATCTCCTTTTTGGAAAAAACGGAAACGATGAGGCTCTGGCAAATCAGATACTTAAAATTTATAATCATGTCTGTGCCTGTGCTTTTCCGGAAAAATGGTATGAGGATATTTTAAGTTTATATAACCCGGACAGTGAGATAGATAAACATCCGTGGCTTTGTGAGATCCTCAGAAAGGTAAAAGAGACTGCTGAATATTGCAGGGATATAATTAATAATTCCATTTCCCTTATGGAGGGTGATGATCTTTATGATAAATACTCTCCGTCCCATTTTGTGGTTCTTTCATATCTTGAAAAAATAGAAAAAGCCTGTGATGATGGTTGGGATGAAACTTTAAACAGTGTAAAGAATTTTGCGGCTCCCACTATCGGAAGAGCCCCAAAGGGTTATTCATCACCGCTTAAAGAGAGAATTACCGTAAACTATAAAGCGGTTAAGGATTTAATAGGTGGGCTCATAAAATATATGCCCGTAACCGCAGATGAGTTTAAGGCAGACCTTGCTGCACAGCGTCCGTTCGCTGAGCTTCTTATCTCCCTTACAAAAGATTATGCTGAGCGATTTTTCCTTGCAAAGAAAGAAAAGGAAGCTTATGATTTCAGCGACATTGAACACCTTACCATAAAGCTTTTAGTTGAGGAAAAGGATGGAGAAATATGTAAAACTCAGCTTGCGCAGGAGTACGGGAATAAATTTACCGAGATAATGCTCGACGAGTATCAGGATACAAACAGTGCACAGGATATGATTTTCAGAGCTATTTCTCAAAACGGTGAAAACCTCTTTATGGTCGGCGATGTAAAGCAGAGTATCTACCGTTTCAGGCAAGCGATGCCGGAAATATTCATAAACCTTAAAGAAACCTTTAATCCCTATAACGGCAAAGATTATCCGGCGAAAATTATTCTCGACAGAAACTTCCGAAGCAGAGCGGGTGTTACCGAGAGCATAAACCTTGTATTTAAAAAGGTTATGAGCCGTGAAGCCGGTGAACTGGAATACGGCGAGGAAGAAGCTTTAAAGGCAGAGGCTGTATATCCCGAAATAAATGATGCTCAGTGTGAACTGCATCTTTTGGAGCGAAAGGGAAGGGCAAGTACTGCACCTATGGAGGCAGAGTATATCGCCTCATACATAAAAAATGCAGTTGAAAGCGGAAATACATATGTAACCGAAAACGGAACTCTTCGCAAGGCAAGATATGGCGACTTTTGCATTTTAATGCGAAGCACAAAGAACAACGGAGCAATATACAGTGAACGTCTTAAAAATAAGGGAATACCCGTTTATGTGGATTTAAAAGGCGGACTTTTTGAAACAAGAGAAGTATCCGATGTAATTTCTTATTTAAAGGCAATTGATAACCCTGTTAAGGATATTCCTCTTGCAGCGGTTATGATGTCACCAATTTACGGATTTACCCCTGATGAAATGGCTGAAATCAGGATGACGGAAAGATATGCTCCTCTTTATACAGCGGTTCTGAAAGCCGCAGAGACGGGATTAAAAAAAGCACAGGAGTTTACATCTGACTTAAGAAAATTCCGTCGCCTTGCCGCCGCCGCGCCGTCAGACGATTTAATCAGAACAATTCTTGAAGCGACCGGTTATATGACCGCAGTAAAAGCCATGAACGGTGGAGAACAGCGGTGCGCTAATCTTTTGATGCTTATCTCATATGCAGAAAGATTTGAAAAATCAGGCTACAAGGGCGTATCGGGTTTTGTAAGGTTTATAGAGTCCATAAAGGACAGCGATTCTGATTTTTCTGCTGCTTCTACAATTTCTGAAAACGCTGATGTGGTAAGGATTATGACAATCCACGGCAGTAAGGGACTGGAATTTCCCATATGTATTCTTGCAAACTGCGGTGTTTCTTTTGGTGGACGAAATGCAGATCCTGTGGTTTTAAGCTCTTCTTTAGGTATAGGAATGAAGCTGCGTGATTCACAAAAGGGAATGGTTTTTGATACTGCCGGATATGAAGCGGTACGCCTTGCCAATAAGCGTGCCGATGTCGCCGAGGAAATGCGAGTGCTCTATGTTGCTATGACGAGAGCTAAAGAAAAGCTTGTTATGACGGGAACTGTATCCAATATTGAAAAAGCAATTTTGTCGGCAACTGTTTCCGGAGAAAACTTTGAAAAGCTTCCCGTTCAGGGAGTTATTAATTCAGGAAACTTTTTAAGCTGGATTATCCCTCCTTTGGCATTTCATCCCGACTGCGGCGAAATACGTAAGATTTCCTGTTTTTCGAACAGATGTATTGATGCTGATTTTTCAATAAAATTCTGTATGTCTTATGAGGATGAGGAAACAGCTGAGCAGAGTCAGCAGAATGAAGAAAATTGCTGTGTTTCTCCAAGGATAATGGAAGAGATAAAAGAGCGTGCCGAATATGAGTATCCATATGAGCCTTTGTCAAAGGTTGCAGTAAAGCTTTCCGCTTCTCATCTTGAAGAGGAAAAGCCTGACTATGACTTTTTCTGTTCATCACGCCCCGCTTTCTTGGAGAAAAAAGGTCTTACTCCGGCACAGAAGGGAACAGCTACTCATAAGTTTATGCAGTTTTGTGATTTCGAAAAGGCAAGGGAAAATGCTTCTGAGGAAATACAGCGGCTTAAATCGAAAGGCTTTTTAAGCGAAGCGGAAAGCGAGGGAGTAGAGCTCGAAAAAATCGAAAAATTCTTTTCCGGAAATCTTGCAAAGCGTATATTCTCTTCAGATTCTCTTATGCGAGAATATAAGTTTGTAACTGAGGTAAGTGCAGGAGAATATAACCCTGAGCTTCCAGAAAATCTCAAAGATGAGAAGATTGTCATTCAGGGAATTGCGGACTGTGTGTTTTCTGAAAACGGAGAAGCTGTTCTGGTGGACTATAAAACGGACAGAGTTTCTTCTCCCAAAAAGCTTATAGAGCTTTACAGAAATCAGCTTAAGGTTTATAAGCAGGCAATAGAAAAAAGCCTTGAGATTCCTGTAAAGGAAGTGCTTCTTTATTCCTTCCATTTAGGTACGGAAATAGAAGTGAATATATAAATTAATTGTTTTCAGGCGGAAAAGATTTAATTTTTAAATAAATTTAATTTATTTGTCAAATAGCAGTTGCATTTTTGTTTTAGTTGTGATAAAATTCTATAACGATATATATGCAATTTAGTGTGCAGTCGAAAGAGGTGACATAGAATGAAAAAAGGAATTCATCCCGATTATCAGCCCACAGAAATAAAGTGTGCATGCGGCGAAGTTATTGCAACATCTTCCACAAAGCAGAATATGCGTGTAGATATTTGCTCAAAGTGCCATCCGTTCTTCACCGGCAAGCAGAAGCTTGTTGATACAGGCGGACGTGTTGACCGCTTCAATAAGCGTTATAACACTGGCAAATAAGACAGTCGAAAAACAAGGCGGTGCAAAAGAGCATCGCCTTATTTTTTGCCACTTTGTTTTGGACGGTGGAAAAATGGATAGTTATAAAACGGTAGCTTCAAGAGGAAGCGATGAATTTATAGTTAAAAAATCAAGATTTATCGGCCATGTGTGTCCCGTAAAAACACCAGAGGAAGCGGTAGAATTTATAAACGAGATAAAATCTCAGCACCGTGAGGCAACTCACAACGTCTATGCATATTCTTTACGTCAGGGACAGCTTCGCCGTTATTCTGATGACGGTGAGCCTCAGGGAACAGCAGGAATGCCGGTACTTGATGTAATTTTAAAGGAAAACCTTGTGGATGTTGCAGTAGTTGTGACAAGATATTTCGGCGGTATACTGCTTGGCACCGGAGGACTTGTCAGGGCTTATTCTCATGGCTCAAAAATAGCCCTCGAGAGCGGCGAAATAGTAACGATGGCAATGTGTACTATGGGAGAAGTGCGCTGTGATTATAATTTTTATGGACGCCTTGCTGCATTTCTGCCTGAAAAAGAGGCGATTGTAGAGGACACTGTTTTTGAAAGCGATGTCCTTGTAAAATTCAGAATTTCAGAAGATAAATTTGAGGGACTAAACGCCGCAGTTGTTGATTTAAGTAACGGAAGATTTCACTGTGACGAAAAAGAAAAAATTTTTTGCAGACTTTAAAATAAAATAAAGGGAAAAGAGCGATTTTTGCGTATATATAAACGAACCGAAAAAAATTAAGTACAGCTTTTGTGTAATTATGGATTTTTTGGGAGGCGTGAGTGATGAACGTAAGGGAAAAAACTCTTGAAATTGAGGAAAAAACACTTTCACCTTACGGAATGCTCTGCAAAAACACAAAGGGACGCAAAAGACCTGAAGAAGAGTGTCCCATAAGAACCGCATATCAGCGAGACAGGGACAGGATTATTCATTGTAATGCATTTTTGCGTTTAAAGCAGAAAACCCAGGTTTTTCTCTCTCCCGTAGGAGATCACTATCGCACAAGGCTTACACATACTTTTGAGGTTTCACAGATAGCCCGAACAATTGCAAGGGGACTCAGGCTCAATGAAGATTTAACAGAAGCTATTTCTCTGGGGCATGATTTAGGCCATACGCCTTTCGGTCATGCGGGAGAACGTGCTCTTAATGAGATTTTTCCCGGAGGTTTTAAACACTATCGGCAAAGTCTGCGTGTTGTAGATGTTATAGAAAAGAACGGCAAAGGACTTAATCTTACATATGAAGTGAGAAACGGAATAGTCTGTCATACAACAGGTACTGAAGCTTCAACTCTTGAGGGAAGAGTGGTAAAGCTTGCCGATAAAATCGCCTATATCAATCATGATATAGAAGATGCCGTCAGAGCCAGTGTTATGAAAGAGACGGATATCCCCGAAGAAATTTTAAAGGTACTTGGACGTTCGAAATCAGATAGAATTAACACACTTGTTATATCTGTTATAGAGAACAGCGGCAGAGATATTACCTTTGATATGGATACGGAAATAGCCTTTGAAAATCTTCACTCCTTTATGTTTGCAAACGTGTATACTAATCCCGTCTGCAAAAGTGAAGAGAGCAAAGCTATGGATATGATAAAAAGGCTGTATGAGTATTTTACGAAAAATCCAGAGACTCTTCCCGGTGAATATGCTGTCATAAGAGACAGGGACGGAGCTGAAAGGGCAGCTTGTGATTATATAGCAGGTATGACTGACCACTATGCAGTTAAAACATATACAAATTTGTTTGTTCCAAATTCGTGGACAATGCTGTAAAAGTTAATAACGATAATAATTAAAGGCGAAAGGAGGCGGAAAGATGGCACTTGGAGAAGAATTTTTATCAGAGCTCAGAATGAGAACCGATATAGAAAACCTTATTTCGTCTTATGTGGTATTAAAACGCAGGGGAAAAACACTTGTGGGTCTTTGCCCATTTCATAACGAGAAAACGCCGTCTTTTACCGTTTATCCTGAAAGCCAGTCGTTTTATTGTTTCGGATGTGGCTCCGGTGGAGACGCAGTCACCTTTTTGAGAAAAATAGAAAATCTCGATTATATAGATGCAGTAAAAACCCTTGCCGATAAAGCTGGTATGACAATGCCTGATGAAGGCGGATATGATAAAACTATCAGCGATAAAAGAAGACGTATTTTAGAGGCTAACCGTGCCGCTGCGAGATATTTTCATTCGTGCCTTATGGCTCCTGAGGGCAGGGATGCATTTGAATATCTATTAAGGCGTGGCCTTACCAAGAAGACGATTACTTCTTTTGGTTTGGGATTTGCTCCCAATAGCTGGCACAGTCTTATAGATCATATGCGTTCTCTTGGATTTACAAGGCAGGAGCTTGTATCAGCAAATCTTGCCAATGAAAGCATTAAAAATGACAGAAAAAACGTATATGACAATTTCAGGAATCGACTGATGTTTCCGGTTATAGATATAAGAGGCAATGTTGTAGCTTTCGGTGGCCGTGTGCTGGATGACTCTAAGCCTAAGTATATTAATACTTCCGATACACTTGTCTATAAAAAAGGTCAGGGTATTTTTGCCCTTAATCTTGCGAAAAACGGAAACAGCGATAGGAAACTTATTTTGGCTGAAGGCTATATGGATGTAATAGCTTTGCATCAGGCAGGATTTACCAATGCTGTCGCTTGTCTCGGAACAGCTCTTACAAAGGAACAGGCAGGAATTATAGCACGATATGCCGATGAAGTTATTCTTTCTTACGATAACGACGGAGCCGGACAGGCTGCCGCAACCAGGGCAATACAGATTTTCTCAAAAACGGGAATAAAAATCAGAGTGCTTTCTTTAAGCGGCGGTAAGGATCCCGATGAGATTATAAAAAATCATGGTCCCGAAAGATTCCGTGCTTTGCTCCAAGGAGCGGCAAACGATACAGAGTATAAAATCTTGAAAGCAAGAAATAAATATGATGTTTCGACGGATGACGGAAAGGTAAGCTTTCTTAATGAGGCTACCGATGTGCTTTCGTTTATTTCAAATTTAATAGAACGTGAAGTGTATGCCTCGAGACTTTCAGGAGAACTGAATATTTCAAAAGATGCAATTCTGCGGGAGGCCGAGAGAAAATATAAAGCGAATCGAAGAAAAAGCGAAAAAGCACAGTTTAGGCAGATACAGAAAGAAGCATTGCCGACAAATGATCCTATAAATCCCGATAGAGCCAAATCGCCATTGGGAGCAAAGGCGGAAGATGTGCTTTTGGCTACTATAATGAAAAATCCCGATTTTCTTGAAAAAATAGATGATATACAGCCGGAGGAATTTATAACCTCCTTCAATGCCCGTGTTTTTTCATTTTTGCGGGACAGAATAAAACAGAATCTTCCCTTGGATTTAAGCTATTTTTCCGGTTCCTTTACTCCGGAAGAAATGGGAAGAATCGCACTTTTGCAGACAATGTCTTTTACAGTCAGCAACACCGTTGCCGAGTGCAGCGATTGCATAAAAACAATCCGACGTGAAAAAGCCAATATGATTAAAGTCGATCCCGCTGAGGCGAGCGATGAAGAATTTTTGAAGCTTTTTCAGAATAAAACAAAGGATACATAACGTAAGGAGAAAGTAAAATGGAAAATGTGGACAAGAAACCAAGCGTTAAATCCCTGATTGACAAAGGTAAGCAGAGCGGACGTTTGACAACAAACGAAATCGATGCTGCCATAGTCGAAATGGATTTGGATATCGAAGAGCTTGATAAACTCTACGATACAATAGAGGGGCAAAACATTGAAATTATCGACGATTTTGGTGACGGCGTAATTGACGGAGATCTTTTTGACGGAGCTTCTTCCGTCTCAAAAAGTGCAGAGCAGGATGCGGCAATTGCAATTGATACCAAGAATCTCGCAATGGATGATCCTGTAAAGGTTTATCTTAAAGAGATCGGTACAGTGCCGCTTCTCACTCCTGAAGAAGAAATTGAGCTTGCAATCAGAATCACCGAAAATGATGAAGCTGCTAAAAAGCGTCTTGCCGAGGCAAACCTTCGTCTTGTTGTAAGTATTGCCAAAAAGTATGTGGGCAGAGGAATGCAGTTCCTTGATCTTATACAGGAAGGTAATTTAGGTCTTATTAAAGCTGTTGATAAGTTCGATTATACAAAGGGTTTTAAATTTTCAACCTATGCCACATGGTGGATAAGACAGGCTATTACAAGAGCCATTGCAGATCAGGCGAGAACCATAAGAATTCCCGTTCATATGGTTGAAACTATCAACAAGGTTAAAAAGACCAATAGCCAGCTTCTTCATAAAAACGGCAGAGATCCAACCGCAGAGGAGATTGCAGCTGAGCTTGATATGCCTGTTGATAAAGTTCGTGAGATTCTCCGTGTAGCTCAGGAGCCAGTTTCTCTTGAAACACCCATAGGTGAGGAAGAGGATAGCCATCTTGGTGATTTCATCCCAGATGATGAAGCTCTTGCTCCTGCGGATGCAGCATCAATGCTTCTTCTTAAAGAGCAGCTCGGAGAAGTTCTTAAAACTCTTACTCCCAGAGAGGCAAAGGTTCTTTCCCTTCGCTTCGGCCTTGAGGATGGTCATCCCAGAACTCTTGAGGAAGTTGGTAAGGAGTTCAAAGTTACAAGAGAACGTATCAGACAGATTGAAGCAAAAGCTCTTCGTAAACTTCGCCATCCCAGCAGAAGCAAGCGTCTCAGAGACTTCCTTGATTAATTTAAAATTTAATATTATGCTAAGTAAACCGCTCTGTTTTGTAAAAAACAGGGCGGTTCGCTGTTTTAGTGTAAATAATTTTTAAAATGGAAAGCATATGTATATAACTATAAAACACAGATATTATAATCATCATAAAACTTTTAAATTTTTTAACGCTAATTAAAAATTATTGGTTACTTTATTTAATAATTAAATTTAACTAAAATGCAAGGTGTATATTTAAAACTAAATTTGTGAAAAATAATAAATTCTGATGAAATCTATTATTTTTGTTAAACATAGCTTGTAATCAAAAAATATAGGCGATACTTCGAAATGTGTAATTAAAAACAATACAATAGACCAAATTGTTAAGAAAATGTTAACCCGAACTTTGATAAATTACTAACAAATATTAGCGAAATTCTATTAATTATCCAAAAATATTTCTTCTAATATAGAATAAACATTTTGTTAAGTGGCTATATTTTGCACATTTTAGTTTCGTAAGTGCATAAAAATATGTTGACTTTGCACTAAAACCATGATAATATCAAGCTGCATAGAGGAAGTGGATTTCCTCAAAAATATAGGTGCTGATTTTAAATTAAGTATCAAATATTGTGCGGATGTTAAAAAAATATTAATGCTTAAAATTTTCAATCGGTATCTAAATTTAACGGTAAAGGAGAAACAAGTATGAAAAAAATGAAGAAAGTTTTAGCCATCCTTTTGGCACTTGTTTTCGTAGTTGCTCTTGCAGCATGCGGCGGAAACACTGATGACGGAGGAAAGAAGGACGGACTTAAAGTATCTGTTTTCTATTATAGTTACAGTGACCCGTATATTTCCAGTGTACGTACAGCACTTGATAAGGCTCTTACAGATCTTGGTGTAGATTATCAGGATAATGATGCCAACGGAAACCAGACTCTTCAGACAGAACAGGTTCAGACAGCTATCACAAAGGGAGCAAAGCTTCTTATAGTCAACATCGTTGAAACTGCTTCTGACGATGCAGCTTACAAAATTGTTGATATGGCAAAGGCACAGAATATTCCGGTTATTTTCTTTAACCGTGAGGTAAAGAATGAAGTTGTCAACAGCTATGACAAGTGTGCATTTGTCGGTACTGATGCTGCTGAGGCAGGACATCTTCAGGGTCAGATGATCGCTGATTATCTTTTAGCTAACTATGATAAAGTTGACCTTAACGGCGACGGAGAAATTTCCTATGTAATGTTCAAGGGTCAGCAGGGCAACAAGGAAGCTGATTACCGCACACAGTATGCCGTAGAAGATGCAAATGCAAAGCTTACAGCAGCCGGTAAGAAGCCCCTTAAGTTCTATGACAGCAAGAACAAGGATCAGTTCCTTCTTGATAAAAACGGAACATGGTCAGCAAACGCATCCAATGAGTATATGAAGACCATACTTAGTGAGTATTCAGTTGCAAATAAGAATATGGTAGAGCTTGTTATTGCCAATAATGACGATATGGCTCAGGGTGCAATTACAGCACTTAATGATATCGGCTTCAATACAGGTTCTGCTGATAAGTTTATTCCTGTATTTGGTGTTGATGCAACTGCAGCTGCTAAGGAGCTTATTGCTGCCGGTAAGATGGCTGGTACAATCAAGCAGGATGCTGAAGGAATGGCAAATGCTATTGCTCAGCTTACAGGTAATATAGCAAATGGTAAGGCACTTATGGACGGCACTGATTCTCTTAACGTAGATAAAGACTGTGCAAAGATCCGTATTCCTTATGGAATCTATACAGGCGAATAATTTAAATTTGAACAGTGATAAAAGCATTTAGCTGTAATGCATATAGCCGTCTTTTAGGCGGCTATATGTTTGTAAAAGCCAGAAAACCGGAGGAAAATATATGGAAGATAACGTATTGCTTGAAATGAAAAATATAACAAAAACCTTTCCCGGTGTTAAGGCTCTTGACAATGTTTCCTTAACTGTAAAAAGAGGTACAGTGCACGCTCTTATGGGTGAAAACGGAGCAGGAAAGTCAACTTTGATGAAATGTCTTTTCGGAATGTATTCAAAAGACAGCGGTGAAGTTTATCTTAACGGAAAAAAAGTTGATTTCAAGAACTCCAAGGAAGCTCTTGAAAACGGAGTGGCAATGGTTCATCAGGAGCTTAATCAGGCTCTTAAAAGAAATGTTATGGATAACATTTGGCTTGGCCGTTACCCTAAAAAAGGACCTTTTGTTTCAGAAACTAAAATGTATAAAGATACAATGAAGGTTTTTGAAGAGCTTGATATCAAAGTAAATCCCAAAACCATAATGAGCACCATGCCTGTTGCTCAAAGACAGATGGTAGAAATAGCGAAAGCAGTTTCCTATAACGCAAGCGTTATAGTATTTGATGAACCTACTTCGTCATTGACCGAAGAGGAAGTTGTTCATCTTTTCAGAATCATAAATATGCTCAGAGATCGTGGATGCGGAATAATCTATATATCCCATAAGATGGAAGAGATATTAAAGATTTCTGACGAAGTTACTATAATGCGAGATGGAACATGGGTTGCTACGGAACCGGCAAAAGATCTCACAATGGATCATATTATTAAACTTATGGTCGGAAGAACCCTTGAAAAACGTTTCCCTGAAAAAGATAAGGAAATCGGAGAAGAATTCTTAAAAGTTGAAGGCCTTTCCGGTATGTACTCTAATCTTCAGGATGTTTCGTTCACTCTCAGAAAGGGCGAGATACTCGGTCTTGCAGGCCTCGACGGTTCCGGAAGAACAGAGGTTCTTGAAACTTTGTTTGGCGTAGCTACCAAAAGCAAGGGTGAAATCACCCTTCACGGAAAGAAGATAAATAATAAAAATTCGAGAGAATCCATTAAAAACGGATTTGCTCTGCTTACAGAGGAAAGACGTGCAACCGGTATTTTCTCAATACTTAATATTCGTGAAAACACCGTTATTTCAAGTCTGAATAATTATAAAAAGTTTGGACTTCTGAGTAGTAAAAAAATGAAAGAGAAAACAGACTGGTCAATAAAAGCAATGCGCATTAAAACACCGAGTCAGGAAACAAAAATTCGCTCTCTTTCAGGCGGTAATCAGCAGAAGGTTATTCTTGGCAGATGGCTTCTTTCAAATCCGGAGGTTCTGCTTCTTGATGAGCCTACCCGTGGTATTGATGTTGGTGCAAAATACGAAATATACCAGCTGATAATCGAATTGGCAAAGGAAGGTAAAGGCGTAATGATGGTTTCATCTGAAATGCCTGAACTTCTCGGAGTTTGCGACAGAATACTCGTTATGTCAGGCGGACGTCTTGCCGGTGAGGTCGACGCTGCAACCGCAACTCAGGAAGAGATTATGACTCTTGCTGCTAAATATGTATAAGGAGAGGGATTTATGAATATAGTTGCAGGATATAAACAAAGACTTGCAGAAACAAAATCTGCATATAAAGCAAATCCAAAACACTGGTGGTCTGAGTTCTTAATTAACAACTCACTCTATATGTTTATGGTTGTGGCCGTAATAGGCATTACCATTTACAATCCTAACTTTGTTTCTTCATCATCAATAATAAATATTATTTCACTTACAGCTGCTTATCTGCCTATTGCGTTGGGTATTGCAGGAGCTATTATACTTACCGGTACTGACCTTTCAGCCGGACGTGTTGTTGGTCTTACAGCATGTATAGCCGCATCGCTACTTCAGGCAGCAGACTATCCTAATAAGATGTTCCCTGGAATTGGAACTTTTCCTCTCCCGGTAGTAATTCTTATAGTTATGGCCATAGGCGCATTAGTTGGAGCGGTCAACGGTTTCTGTACTGCAAAATTCAGTCTTCATCCGTTCATCGTTACACTTGCTACTCAGCTTATAGTTTATGGTACACTTCTTGTTTTCCTTACACAGGGAAACAATAACGGTCAGTCAATTTCCGGTCTTGACAGATCTTACAGCAAATTTATCACAGGCGGTATTCAGATAGGAAATGTGGTAATTCCAAACTATGTATGGTACGCTATCGGAATCACTATAATTATGTGGTTTATTTGGAACAAGACATCTTTCGGTAAGAATATGTTTGCTGTTGGTTCAAATGAAGAAGCAGCAAGAGTTTCCGGTGTTAATGTACCGCTTACAATAATTCTTGTGTTTACTCTCGCTGGTATCATGTATGGTATCACTGGATTTATTGAAGGCGCAAGAATCGGTTCAAACACAGCAAATACAGGTCTTAACTATGAACTTGATGCTATTGCAGCCTGCGTTATAGGCGGCGTTTCATTTGTCGGCGGTATCGGAAGAATCAGAGGAGTTATCCTTGGCGTATTCCTTCTGAGAATTATTTTTGTCGGTCTTACATTCCTTAGTGTTGATCAGAACTTGCAATATATCATAAAAGGTCTTATAATATTGGTTGCTTGTGCAATTGATATGAGAAAGTACCTTGTACGTAAGTAATTGCAGTAATGCATTGTGAGGTGTTCAGATGTCTCCTGAAAATAAAGAAATTACAGAATCTGCAGCGGAAATGAGCAGTGAGTCTAACGGTAAATCTACGATTCAGTCTCGTAATATAATAAGAAATTCAAAAATAACCGTTAAGACTTTAAATTATGTGATTATCGGCGGAATAATAGCGTTGATCATTGCGATTGCTGTTCTTTTTTCTAACAGAGGTTTTACTGTAACATTTAATATGGATGGCGGTTCATCAGTTGAGCCGCAGAAAGTAATGTATGGAGAATATCTTGAAGAGCCTCCAACACCCGTAAAGGAAGGTTATATTTTCGGTGGTTGGTATTTAGATGAAGCTTGTACCAAACCATGGAATTTCAGTGAAGATACTGTCAGCGGCAGTATGGACCTTTACGCTAAATGGATTAAGTCGTAGAAGCTATAGAGAATGATGAGAAGAGGCAGAATCCCCTCGCTAAAAAGGACTGAAAAATACCGGTAAGGTTTAAGCCTTACCGGTATTTTTTATACTGTTTACAGCAAAATTAAATTACAGTTTCATATTACTTGAGACAATGACTCAAAATAAAAAAATCCGTTAAAGTAATTCAACTTTAGCGGTTCTTTTCATATCACATCTGATCAGCTGCAACAGAACAAGATGTTTACACAATATTTAATTTGGTGGAGCATAGCGGGATCGAACCGCTGACCTCTACACTGCCAGTGTAGCGCTCTCCCAGCTGAGCTAATGCCCCATGTGACGCTCATAATAATATCATAGTTTTAAATTAAAATCAATAGGAATTTTAAAAAAGCTAAAAATTGAATAAATCCGTTTCCCCGTATCGACAAATTTGTTGCCGTAGCGCAATTATAATATTCATTGTCAAGGGAGTGATTTTAGTGAAGCAGGTTGTATATGTAGATATATTGCTTACCACTAATTTATTTGTTAATTACTTTCTTCTTTTATCGTGCACAAAATTAATGAAAATTGAATCTAAGCGTCTTAGATTGTTTTGCGGAGCGTTAGTTGGTGCTATTGCTTCTTTGGCGATTTTTTTGCCTCCAATGAATTTTTTTCTTGGACTGATTTTTAAATTAGCTGTTTCTTTTCTTATTGTATACATATCCTTTGGATTAATCAGATTCAGCAGATTTATAAAAATGTTTATTTCCTTTATTGCAGCAAACTTTATTTTTGCCGGAAGTATGATGGGATTATGGATTGCATTTAAGCCC
This sequence comes from uncultured Oscillospiraceae bacterium, assembly GCA_958366985.1. Classification (GTDB taxonomy): domain Bacteria; phylum Bacillota; class Clostridia; order Oscillospirales; family Acutalibacteraceae; genus UMGS263. The sequence goes on along the minus strand of CATXDC010000001.1, from coordinate 223,903 downwards.
GGCGGAATGGTGATCAATAATAATGTTGTATATTTTGATATAAGCGTACCTGTTTTGATAGGTTCTACTGTTGTTTGCTATGGGATTGTTGCTGTTGTTTCAAAGATTATTTCAAGGAAAAACTCCGCCGATATTATCTATACTGTAACAATAACTTTTGATTCTGTATCGGTAACAGGAAGAGGATATTTGGATACAGGAAATGCATTGACTGACTGTTTTTCTGGTTTCCCGGTGATTATAGCAAATTTGGATTTTGTCTCAAAACTGTTTTTTGATGATGAAATCTCATATCTAAAAGAAAGCAGTACGATTTTAAATGATGCAGGGAGGCTGAAAAATAGGACGAGAATTGTTCCTTTTGGAACAATAAAGGAACAGGGAATTTTGAGAGCTTTTAAACCAGATTACATAATTGTCGAAAAAAACAATCAAAAGATTTGTAAAACGAATGAAGTTTATGTTGCAGTAGGAATCAAAAATTTTAGTTCTTTTAACTGTGATGTTTTACTCAGTCCAAAAGTATTTGAATCCAAAGAAATGTAAACTGATGAAAAGAGGAATAAATATGAAAAGTAGTTTATTGATGCAGAAAATTTGTCAGCTTATGACAGCAATTAAAACAAGGCTGTTTTATGAAGATGTTTTTTATGTGAACGGTCCTGAAAATTTACCGCCTCCTCTTTCAAAGCAGGAAGAATCCGAAATAATGAGAAGGATAGAGCAGGGCGATGAAAGCGCAAGGGAACCTCTTATTGTTCATAATTTAAGACTTGTAGTTTACATAGCCAAAAAGTTTGAAAATTCAGGTGTCGGAGTGGAAGATCTTGTTTCCATAGGAACCATAGGTCTTATAAAGGCAGTTAATACTTTTTGTCCTTCAAGAAATATAAAGCTTGCCACATATGCATCACGGTGCATAGAAAACGAAATACTAATGTATCTTAGAAAAATCAACGGCATGAAAAGCGAAGTTTCCATTGATGAACCTTTGAATACGGATTGGGATGGAAATGAACTGTTGCTTTCTGATGTATTAGGGAGTGATCCTGATATTGTAAACAGGGACATTGAACTGGAAGATGAAAAGAATCTGCTTACTGCAACACTTGAAAAACTTAACGGCAGAGAAAAGGTAATTATGAAAATGAGATTTGGGATTGGAGGGGAAAAAGAGCATACTCAAAAAGAGGTGGCGGATATCCTTGGAATATCACAAAGTTATATTTCGAGACTGGAAAAAAAGATAATTCAGAGACTAAAAAAAGAATTGGAAAAAGTGTGCTGAATTGGGCAATACTACTGTTACAATTTGCAACAAATTGTAACCAAATTGTTATTGAAAGCCCTGCCTATATGTGATAAAATTTTTATCGATAAAGAACATGAATGGATGTGTTTGCATGGAAGAAGAAGGCAGGGCAAAATACCTTATTTTATCCGCTTCATTTCTTCTAATTGCAGCTCTGATTTTGTATAGAACATTTTCTGTGCCACTGCTTTTGCCGATAGAGAATTCTGAAGCATCTACATCGGCTTTTGTTTCTGTGTCCTCAGAAAATAGCTTTACGAGCAATGTTATTTCTTCAGAATTAAATACCGAAAGCAAATCTGACGGTAATGTATTGATAAATATAAACACCTGTAGTTATGAAGATCTCCTTTCCCTGAATGGTATAGGTCCGGTAAAAGCACAGGCAATAATTGAATACCGCTCTGTCAATGGCGGTTTTTCATCTATTGAAGAAATTACAAATGTAAGCGGAATCGGAGAAAAGACATTTGAATCCATTCGTAATTTCATTACTGTGTAAGGGAGAGAGTACAGGTGGTTTTTTCAAGTCTTAATTTTATTTACCTCTTTTTACCTATTTGCTTAGGGCTGTATTTTCTTATGCGCGGCATGAAAGCGAAGAATATCCTTTTGCTTATTATGTCGCTGCTTTTTTATGCCTGGGGCGAACCGGTGTGGGTAATTCTTTTGATTTTCAGTGCGGTGGTTGACTATACCAACGGACTGATTATTGAAAAGCACAGAAATCAGTGGCAAGCCAAAGCAGCACTTGTTGCATCACTGGTAATCAACCTTTCGATGCTTGGTGTCTTCAAGTATTCAGGTTTCTTTGTTGAAAATATAAATGCTGTTTTAGGAACCGGTATTCCAGTGCCGACCTTTAATCTGCCCATAGGAATTTCATTTTACACATTCCAGACAATCTCCTATACGGTAGATGTGTACAGAGATAAGGTTAAAGTTCAGCATTCTTTTGCAAACTTCTTATTGTTTGTATCTTTGTTCCCACAGCTTATTGCAGGTCCTATTCTCAGATATGCAGATATTGATGAGCAGATAGATAACAGAAGAACCACCTTGCAGGGTTTCTCAGCCGGTATTACAAGATTTATGGCAGGACTTGGAAAAAAAGTTCTTTTAGCTAATCTTGCCGGTGAAATCACAACCAATCTTATAGGAAGTGATTTAGCAGGACTTTCTGTTGTAGGAGCTTGGACGGGTATTTTCTTCTATGCAATGCAGATTTACTTTGACTTTTCCGGATATTCCGATATGGCAATCGGACTCGGCAAGATGTTTGGTTTCACTTATGTAGAAAACTTCAACTTTCCGTATATTTCAAAATCAATTACTGAGTTTTGGAGAAGATGGCATATTACCCTGAGTTCTTTCTTCCGTGATTATCTTTATATACCACTTGGAGGAAACAGAAGCCACTTTGTCAGAAATATGTTTATTGTTTGGTTTTTAACAGGTTTCTGGCATGGCGCAAGCTGGAACTTCATTCTTTGGGGACTTTATTACTTTGTATTCCTGATGTTTGAGAAGTTGTTCTTCCACAAGGTACTTGACAGACTTCCGTCGATATTTGGGCATATATATTCGATATTGATTATATTAGTAGGCTGGGTATTCTTCTATTTTGATGATATGTCAAGACTTGGCCATATGCTTAAACTTATGTTTGGTATCAGCGGTCAGCCGTTTATACTCTCGACAGATACATTGCTGCTTAAAAATAACATCCTTCTTATTATCCTTTTGGTTATTGCCTGCATACCGGTTTCTGTACTGGTCAAGAAATTGCTCGCATATGTTGCACAAAAGGGAAAGGTTGCAAATACAGCTGTAGGACTTGTTACGGTTGTATATAACGTGGCTATGCTGTTTATATGTACAGCGGCTTTGGTTGGCAGCAGTTATAATCCGTTCCTTTATTTCAGATTCTAAAGAGGGAGGGTTGAAAAGTGAAAAAAAGATACGATATGCATGAATTTGATACACGAAACTTGAGAAATCCTTCCCCATACACAAAGATACTGGAGGAGGAAAACAAAAATAAAATTGCCAATGCATCTCGCAGAAAAAGAAATAGAGTTTCGAATACAAAAGGCAACAATTATGCGGATTCAACGGTTCATCTTTTTTACAAGAATAAGGCAGTTGCATCTGCGGCAATAGCATTATTTATTCTTCCTATTCTGTTTTTAGGTTTGTATAGTATTATGGATACTGACGCCACTGTTTCGGAAACTGAAAAGAGAAATCTCAAAACGAAACCTGAATTCAGTTTCCAGGCTCTTTTTTCCGGCACCTACACAAAGGACTTTGAGGAATATTATGCTGATACTTTTCCGTTTCGTGATTTTTTCCTAAATATAAATAAGAAGATCACTACTCCATTTACTCAAAACCAGTCTGGAGACGGAATTTCTATTGTACAGAAGCCAAATGGAAGCGATCAGCTTGGTGGCGAAGCGGATATTTCCATGCCGCCTGATCAGACTACTGAGCCTACAACTGAAGCTCCTGAAACCAAGCCACAGGATAATATGGAAGATCACGAATATCAGCAGAGCGGATATATTATTCTTGACCATACGAGAAAAGCTGCTATGGAGCTTTATACTGCTGACTCCCGTATGAAAGATTATTCAGCTGTTATTAATTCTTTTGCATCAAAGGTTCCTGATTCCCAGGTTTATGTTCTTCTTGCGCCAACATCACTTGAGTTTTACAGTGCTGAGGAGTATCATACCGGAAATAAATCTGAGAAGAAAGGCATTCAGATGGCTTATGATGCTTTAAACAGCAATATTAAAACGGTGGATGCTTACAGTAAAATTCAGGCTCATACAGATGAATATATCTATTTCCGCACTGACCACCATTGGACTGCAAGAGGCGCTTATTATGGATATACAGCTTTTGCGGAAGTGGCCGGATTAACTCCGAAGCCTCTTTCAAGTTACCAGTCCGGTAAGATTGAAGGATTTGTAGGAAGTTATTATGGATTTACTCAAAGCGAAATGCTTAAGGAAAATCCGGATTACGTTGAATATTTCCTTCCGCAGACACAGGCAACCGGTGTATATTCTTATGATGCGGCAATGACAAATCAAATCCCATTGGCTATTGTAAGAACCCAGGTTGAGAATTCCAACAAATATCTTGCATTTATTCAGGGTGATACACCTATTGCAAAGATTACTACCGGTAATAAAAACGGTAAAAAGATCATGGTTGTAAAAGAATCTTACGGAAACGCTTTTGTTCCTTTCCTTATTGAAAACTATGAAGAAATTTATGTAACCGATCCGAGAAAGATTGACATGGATCTCACATCTTTCGTCAAGGAACACGGTATACAGGATGTTCTTATGATAAACTACGTCTTTGCACCGTATAATAAGGGATATATGGATTCACTTAAGAAAATGGTTGGTTACAATGGCTGATAATACAGTAATTAACAGCGAATTTACCCGTGAAATTTCGCTTATCGGTAAAGATGCTTTCGATAAACTTAGAGAAAGTACAGTTATGATTTTTGGTCTTGGCGGTGTAGGTTCTTATGCCGCCGAGGCTCTTGCCAGAGCCGGAATAGGAAAACTTGTCTTAGTGGATAGTGATAAGGTAGATATTACGAATATTAACAGGCAGCTTTATGCACTTCATTCAACTGTTGGAATGAATAAAACCCAAGTAGCAGCTGAACGTATTCACGATATTAATCCCCATTGTATAACACAGGCTATTACAGCTTTTTATAATGCAGGGGACGGAGATAAATTTTTCACTGACTCGTGCAGTTATGTAGTAGATGCGATTGATACAGTAAGCGCAAAAATAGATATTGCTGTTGAATGTGAAAAAAGAAATATTCCTCTTATTTCGTGTATGGGTACCGGAAATAAACTGCATCCTGAACTTTTCGAAATTTCTGATATTTATAAGACGAGTGTTTGTCCTCTTTGCCGTGTAATGAGAAAAGAGCTGAAAAATCGAAATGTAAAAAAGTTAAAGGTTGTTTATTCAAAAGAACAGCCGCAGTCAAGCGATAAGCTTTCACGGGTTCCTGCAAGTGTTTCTTTTACTCCTCCTGTTGCCGGTATGTTGCTGGCTGCTGAAGTTGTGAGAGATATTTGTCAAATTAAATAACAAATTGTTATTTTTTAAGCGGTTGTAAAAAATTACAACCGCTTTTTGTGCACCTTTTTATAGGGTTCCCTGATGAAAACATTATTCAAATATGATATAATCCATACAATTGATTTTATAATATAAAACTTTAGGTATAAAATCAGTTAGGAGGCGTAAAAATGCAGAAACCTAAAATTTATACGGTGGGTACAGCTCACCTTGACACCACATGGTGTTGGAATTTTGAAACAACTTTAAGGGAGTATATCCCCAAAACTCTTAAAGACAATTTTGCTCTTTTTGAGAAATATCCTGATTACAAGTTCAGTTTTGAAGGCAGCTATCGCTATGAGCTTATGGAGGAATACTATCCGGAGCTTTTTGAAAAGCTGAAAGATTACGTTGCTCAGGGTCGCTGGAATGTTTGCGGCAGTTCCTACGAAAACGGTGATGTCAACGTTCCGTCACCGGAAGCACTTTTCAGAAATGTACTTTACGGAAACGATTATTTCCGCAAGACATTCGGAAAAGAAAGCAAAGATATTTATCTTCCCGACTGTTTTGGATTTGGTTGGGCTCTTCCGTCAATAGCACATCACGCTAATCTTATGGGCTTCTCTACCCAGAAGCTTCCCTGGAGTTCTGCTTTTGGCATTCCCTTTGATTTGGGAAAATGGCAGGGTGTTGACGGAAATTCAATTTATGCGTCACTTGATGCTCGCAGCTATTGTTCTGTTCTTAGTGAGGTAAGAAAAAATAAGGGAGTTCTTGAGAAGCTTCCAAAGAATATAACCGATTATGATCTTCCTTATACATTCATTTATCATGGTGTAGGTGACCGTGGAGGTGCTCCCAAAGAGGAATCCGTGGCAACTGTTTGCAGAGAGATTCAAGAAAATGCATCCAGTGAATGGGATGTTTTGAGTGCACCGGCTGATCAGATATTCAAAGATATGGATGCTGAGCTTACAGATGAGCAGAAAAGTAAGCTTCCTGTTTGGAAAACAGAGCTTGTTTCCCAGAACCACGGTGTAGGTTCTTATACTTCGAGAACAGCAGGAAAACGTTTTAACAGACGTGCTGAACAGCTTGCTGATGCTGCTGAAAGAAGTGCCAGTGCGGCTGTTTGGATGAACGGATATACATATCCTCAGGAGAAGCTTGATAAAGCTTGGAAAAGAGTAATTGCCCATCAGTTCCATGATGATATTACCGGTACATCGCTTATGGAGTGCTATAAGCGCAACTGGAACGATTATGTACTTTCTCTCAATGAGTTTTCAGAAGAGTACAGAAGCGCAGTAGGCGAAGTTGCTTCACGTCTTGATACCTCTTTTGTAAAGGGTAAGGCTGTTGTAGTCAACAATCCTGTTCAGGGTGAAAGAAACGATACTGTTGTTGCTGAGCTTCGTTTTGACAACAATCCTGTATTTATTGCTGTTTATGATGATAAGGGTAAGGAAGTTCCCTCACAGATCCTTTATAAAAAGGGTAATATGTACAGAATAGCTTTTGTTGCTGATGTTCCGTCAGTGGGATATCGTGTATATGATGTACGTGAAAGCACAAAGGCTTGCAGCATTTTCACAGGTCTTCGCATTAATGAGAGAAGACTTGAAAATGATAAGTTCGTTGTCGCTCTCAACGAAAACGGTGATGTTTGCAGTATTTTCGATAAAAAACTCAATAAACAGCTTCTTGAAGAACCCATTGAAATGCGAATCTTCAATTATAACGGAAGCGGTGTTTATCCTGCATGGGAACTTTGCTACGATGAAGTTATGGCAAAGCATACCGCTGTGCCGAAGCTCCAGAGTATTAGAATAAAAGAAGACGGACCTGCAAGAATTGCAGTTGAAACTGTAAAGCGTTACGGAGATTCAATTTTCCGTCAGGTAGTATCTCTGTCAGCTAACGGTGAATATGTAGATTTCTTCAATGAAATTGATTGGCGCAGTCTGAGAAAGCTCCTTAAAACCAATTTCACATTTACTGCTGAGAATCCTAAAGCTAAATACGATTTAGGACTTGGTTATATCAGCAGAAATAACAATACCAAAAAGCTTTATGAAGTTCCCGCTCAGATGTGGGCTGATATTACTGATATTGGCGGAACTTACGGTGTATCTGTATTAAGTGATTCACGCTATGGCTGGGATAAGCCCGAAAGCAATACTTTACGTCTTACAGGTATGCACACTCCTCGTTCTGCATATCTCAAAGACAGCTCACAGAACACTCTTGATCTGGGTCTTAACCGCTATGGTTTTGCTGTTTACTCACATGAGGGAGAAAGTGTTCTTGGAACACAGCTTAATGCAGCTTACTTCAATCAGCCCATGAATACATTTGTTACTGACGTTCATGATGGTGTATACGGTACAAGTTATTCTTTTGCTGATATCAAAGGTGATGCTGCTATTCGCTGCATTAAAAAAGCTCAGAATTCTGATGAAGTTATTGTAAGAGTTAATGAGCTTGAAGGTAAAGCACAGACAGGTGTTGAACTTTCTCTTGCTGATGGAATCAGACTTGCAAAGTCAGTTTTCGCAAGCGAAGATGTTATAGAAAACGTTAAAGTGACAGGCGGAAAAATCAAGTTCGATCTTAAGCCCTTTGAAGTAAAGACTTTTGCACTTACACTCAAAAAGGCCAAGAAAGCTGCAGCACCTGTGTCTCAGAAAGAAGTTGAACTTGAGTACAATACTTGTGTCACTCTTGAAAATGACAACTTTATTCCCGGTGGTCTGCCCAATAAGGAAGCACTTCCCAGAGAAATGTTCCCGGAGACAGTAGAGTGCGGCGGAGTTGTATTTAAGTTTGGCGCTGCTGATAAGAAAAATGCTCTTATCCCCAGTGGAAACACAGTAGCTATACCTGCTGGAGCCAAAAAGCTTCATATTGTTGCAGCTTCATTTGCAGGAGATAAACCGTATACTGTAAAAATCGGAGATAAGGATTATACATTTATTGTTTCCGATGCTGCTGAGGCAGTTGGAGCATGGGATATGTATGCTCTCGGTGAGACAGGTTATATTAAGAACGATGTACTTGCATGGAATGTTACACATACACATTCAACTCAGGGAGATGAGTACGGAAAGAATCTTTATTTCTTTAAATATACTTTTGAACTTCCTGAAAATGCTGACAGCGTTTACTTTACATCTGACAGCGATATAGTTATACTTGCTGCAAGTGTAACTGAGAATGCCGGATTCTGTAACACAGCTTCAAAGCATTTTGATACATTGGCAAAGAGAAAATGCACATATAAATATCCTTTCTACGAAAAGGTTATTGGTGACGCTATTCCTCTTTGGAGCGCAGTTGATTTCATGAAATACGGAGATCCCGGAAGTCGTTCAGCCAATTTTGACAGTGAAATAGAATTCTAAATAAAAAAATAAGAGACGGCGCAGCAAAACTGTGCCGTCTTTTAATAGCAGGTGATAATATGTTTGTTTCTGTAATAATAGCAGCTGCCGGTAATTCAACAAGATATGGAACCGGTAAAAGCAAACAGTTTTTAATCCTTGACAATACGCCGGTGCTCATTAAAAGCATACAGGCTTTTGAAGAGATAGACGATGTAAAGGAAATTATAATTACAGCAAGAAAACAGGATTTTGAAATTATTAAGAATTTTATAGCCCAATACGGTGTGCGTAAAGTAAAACATATTGTTGAAGGAGGCGCTACACGTCAGGACAGTATTTATGCAGCTGTTGAAAAGGTCGATGAAAAAGCAGATTTAGTAGCTGTTCATGACGGAGCAAGACCCTTGATAAAAAAAGAAGTTATAGAGAGCGTAATACAAAAAGCCGATGATGTGGATGCAGCAGCTTGTGCCGTTCCTGTAAAGGATACAATAAAGATTATTGATCCGTCAGGCAAAATTGTCACTACTCCAGAAAGAGATGCACTGCGTGCTGTTCAGACACCGCAGATATTCAGATTTTCTCTGTATAAAGAAGCTATTGAAAAAGCTGTTTTAGATGGCAAACAGTATACGGATGACTGTCAGCTTGTTGAAAGCATGGGATATCCTGTTTATCTTGTTGACGGAGATTATGAGAATATAAAAATTACGACTCCCGATGATTTACTTGTAGCAGAAAAATTTTTGTCTGAAAGGAGAAAATAATGAAATTCAGAATAGGTCATGGATATGATGTGCATCGTCTTGTTGAAGGCAGAGATTTAATAATCGGCGGTGTCAAAATTGAATATGAAAAGGGACTTTTGGGACATTCAGATGCCGATGTTCTGCTTCATGCAATATCAGATGCAATTTTAGGTGCTGCCGCTATGGGAGATATAGGCAAGCTTTTTCCTGATACTGATGAAAAATTTAAAGGAGCAGACAGTCTCTTGCTTTTAAAAAAGGTTATAGAGAAAACTGCTGAGAAAGGTTACAAAATCTCAAATATAGACTCGACTGTAATTGCTCAGGCTCCGAAAATGAGCAGTTATATTGCCGAAATGCGTAAAAACATTGCCGCAGCCTGTAATATTGATGTTGACGACGTAAGTGTAAAGGCAACTACCGAGGAAAAACTTGGTTTTACAGGTTCTGGGGAAGGCATAAGTGCTCACAGTGTTTGCCTGATTGAAAAAATCAATTGATTCTGACTATTATAGCGTATTTACTTTACAATAAATGTACAATTAAATATTGTCCGCATATTATGTAGTGCGGGTGTAAAGACCTGTTTTTCGGCAGGTCTTTTTATTTTATAGTGAAGAAACGAGGTGTAAGGTAAATGGATAAATGGTTTATAAAGGTAAATTCGATAACAACGGCACTTCGTGCTAAAGAGCTATTAATTTATAATGGATATCGGGTATCTATGAAAAGGGCGGAAAATGCTTTGTCAGAACAGGGATGCGGATATATGCTTATTTCATCAGGAGATATGGAAAAAGCGGAAAGACTTTTGAAAAATTCGGGAATAAAGCTTACGGGGAGCGGTAAAACATGATATATCTTGATAATGCAGCCACTACTTTTCCGAAACCCATTAATGTACAGAGAACCGTTTCGGAAGCTATAAGAAAATACGGAGCAAATCCGGGCAGAGGCGGTCATGAACTTTCCATTAAAACCTCTGCTCAGGTATATGAGTGCAGAAAAAAGGCTGCTGATTTTTTTGGCGCTTCTTCGCCGGATAAGATTGTTTTTACCCAAAACTGTACAATGTCCCTGAACTATGTAATCAAAGGTATTCTTAAGTCGGGAGATCATGTAATAGTTTCAGATATGGAGCATAATGCTGTAATGAGGCCGGTTTTTTCTTTATCTGAAAGGGGAATTATATCTTATAGTGTAGCTGAAACTTTTCCAAGAGATTTTGATAAAACTCTATCGAGTTTTAAACGCTGTATTCGCCCTGAGACCAAAGCAATAATATGTATGCACGCTTCAAATGTTTTTGGTACAGTTATGCCTATAAGTGCAATAGGAAAGATGGCACACGAAAACGGTTTGTTGTTTATAGTTGATGCAGCTCAAAGTGCCGGAATTTTACCAATTAAAGTGGACGAAATGGATATTGATTATTTATGTTTGCCGTGCCATAAAGCGCTTTATGGTCCTATGGGAACCGGAATGATAGTGTTTGGAAAAGATGCGCCTTTACCGGATACTATCATTGAAGGTGGAACAGGAAGCGATTCTATAAATTACAATCAACCGCTTTTTTTACCGGACAGGTTTGAAAGCGGTACAATTAATGTTCTGGGAATTTTAGGAGTTAGGGCCGGAATCGATTTTATAAACAGAAAAGGAATTGATAGAATTCATCGTTATGAAATGAGTATCATAAAAATGCTGTATAGGGAAATGAAAAAAATTAGCGGAATTATACTTTATACAGATGAGCCGGAAGAAAATTTTGCTGTACCGCTGCTGACCTTTAATTTTGAAGGATTATCCAGTGAAGCCGGTGCAGAGAAACTCAACCAATTTGGAATATGTACCCGTGCAGGACTTCACTGTGCTCCAGCTGCGCACAAGAAGTTTGGCACATTAAATATTGGTACAGTAAGAGTTTGTCCGTCAGTCTTTACAAGCTGCAATGATGCGAATTTTTTATTAAATTGTACAGAGAAAATTGCAAAGAATAAACAAATATGATAAAATAAACAAAATAGAAATAAAATCGGAATTTTACGGGCGTTAAATATGTAAGGGTGATAAAATGGCAGTATTACAATGGATTAGTAATTTCTTTGATTCTTTCTTTAGCCTGATGTCTACATTTAGACCTCAGGACTTTCTTGATATTCTTTTGGTTGCCTTCATTGTCTATAACGGAATAAAAATTATCCGTGAAACAAGGGCTATCCAGCTTCTTAAAGGCATTATACTCTTAGCGATTATTTACCTTATAGTTAATATTCTGGATATGCAGGCTATAAGCTATATCCTTGATATGATTATAAAATTCGGCGTAGTAATTATAGTTATACTTTTCCAGCCTGAGATAAGACATGCACTTGAGAGTATAGGCAGAAGCAGCTTTAATAAATTAAATATTTTTGCTACTAAAAACTCTGACTCATTTAAGCAGAGAGAAAGACTTACAAGTGCAATAACTCAGGTTTGCCGTGCATGCGCTTCAATGAGTGAAAAAAAGATCGGTGCACTTATCGTTTTTGAAAAACACACTCTTTTGGGAGAAGTTATCAATACCGGAACAGTTATAAATGCAGAACTTACAAGCCAGCTTGTAGAGAATGTTTTCTATCCGAAAGCGCCTCTTCATGACGGAGCTATGATTGTTCGTGATGGTAAAGTATTTGCAGCTGGATGCATTCTTCCACTTACTCAGAATAATTCTCTTGACAGTGAACTTGGCACAAGACATCGTGCAGCTTTAGGATTAAGCGAACAAAGCGATGCTCTTGTAGCAGTTGTATCTGAGGAGACAGGAGCTATTTCCATTGCTTTTAACGGAGTTATAACACGTAATCTGTCCGACGGCGATTTAAGAAAAAAATTACTTCAGCATATTCTTGATGATACTGATGAAAGCGAAGAGAACATTTTTGTTGCGGCTGTTAATAAAGCAAAAAAATTTATAAGAAAGGATAAGGAAAATGAAAATAAAGAAAAGTAAAATCAATATTCATAATCTTTTTTACAATGATCGTTTTCTTATGTTCTTTTCTGTGATTGCCGCTTTTGCGATTTGGGTTACTATTTCCATGACTGCCGGAACAGAAATAGAAAAGACAATTGATAATGTTAAAATTAATGTGGATTTAGAGAACAGTGTTCCAAAGCAGTTTAATCTTACTATGTTTGGAGATACGGTAGATACTGTTTCCGTAACTGTTAAAGGAAAAAGATATGCAGTTGGTACTCTTACAGCTGATGATATTGTCGTTACTGCTCAGACAAATTATGTTGACTCAGCTGGTAAGCATACCCTTTCTCTTAAAGCGGTTCCAAAGGATGAATCAGCCGATTTTGAAATAACTTCTATTTCTACCTCTTATATAGAAGCTTATTTTGATGTTTATAAAGAGGCTACCTATCAGCTTGAAACCAATATTGTCACTGACAAGCTTATACCTGATGGCTATATAAGTGAAGAACCTATTCTTTCTGCTAAAAATATAACAATATGCGGTCCCGCAACTGAAATTAACAAAATAAGCAAGGTTTACGCTAAAGTTCAAGTTGATAAGCCCCTTACTACAACAGCTACTATTAATGCTGAAATTGTACCTGTAAATGAATATGAGGGTACATTGCGTTATCTTTCAGTGAAAGATGATATGGTTGTTACTGTAACCATTCCGGTTTTGAAGGTAAAGGAACTGCCGGTAACTGTTGATTTTATAAATACTCCTAAAGACTATACAACTTCACCGCTTCCTTTTTCAATTTCTCCTTCAACAGTGAAAGTTGCGGCTGAAGAATCATATATTGATAAATTAGAGAAAATTTCAGTGGGTACAATCGATTTCTCTGATATAGGTGCACTCAATAACAAATTTTCTTTTAATGCATCCAATATAAAGGAAGTTAAATTTATTGACGGAACAGAAAAATTTGAAGTTTCAGTGGATGCAAGCGATATGGTAACCGGCAATTTTAAGATTGATTCTTCAAATATTAATGTAAGCAATCTTTCAGAGAATATTGTTGTAGATATCCCGTCTAATTTTTCTCAAAATATAGTTTTAGTAGGTCCTTCTGCGGATATTGGCAAAATCAGTAACTCTGATATTGTAGGCACAATCGATGTCAGCTCTGTACAGGTTTCTAAAGGTGTAATGACATTTCCTATCGATATCAGTATCAAAAACAATAATTCCTGCTGGGCTTACGGTGACTATAAAATAGTTGTTAACATTAACAATAAAACTCAGTAAATTAAATTGATTCTTAAAAGGGAGGTGACTGATTATGTTAAAAAAGCTGACAGCATTGATAATATCAATTGTTTTAGTTTGTTTAATGTCCGGATGTGATACTTTTTTGTTTTCTTCGGTAGATAATTTAATGCGTCCTCCAAAAATTGCAGGTGAAATAAACTCAAAATTAATTGAGGGCTTTGAGGCAACGGTAGGAGAAAACTATGTTTTGAAATATCCAATTTCCGGAGAATATCAGTCACCTTGTATCATGTATGATTTGGACAGTGATGGCGTTGACGAAGCGATTATTTTTTATTCACTCGAAAACGAAAGTACCACTGTCAGAATGGCTTTTTTAGATTATTCGGCGGATAAATGGCAAATCGTTTCTGATCTAAAGGGCTTGGGTAATAATGTTGATCAGGTAAGTTTTGAACATGTTAAAAATGACAATTCGGTACAAGTTGTCATTACATGGAACTTTTTTGATACAAAAACTGCCAGCATACTTTCAATTTATAATATTGGATTTACTGAAGATAAAACAATAAATTCAGTTCAGCTTATTTTTAATGAACCGTACTCGGCAATGAAAATTTTCGATGTAGACGGAAGTGGCAGCAAAGAAATTTTCCTTATTTCAAGTGTAACTTCTGATACAACAGTAAAAAAAGTTGGTACACTTTATGCAATGCGTTCTGATGGCAGTTTTGCCTCTGTAAGTTCAGTAACTATGGATAGTACTGTGTCTGGATATTCATCCATAAAATTAGAGCCGGCTTCCGAAAATAAACCCTATAGGATTTTCGTTGATGCAATTAAAGGTGATATATCCATGTCTACTGAAATTATCTATTGGGATAGTAAAATCAATGGACTTTATTCGCCTTTGCTTGATACTGATACTCAAAGTGTAACTTCTACCATAAGAAGTTCGAGGATCGAGTCCAGAGATATTAACGGTGACGGACTTATTGAAACTCCGCTTCAGATACCTCTTACAGGCAGCTATACAACAAGCAATTCTTTTAAGACAGAAATTACTTCCGAGAATAATTCAGTGACACTGAGTAATATATCTACCGCAAGTGTTTTTCTGACTAAATGGTGCACTTTTTCAGCTGATAATAAATTTGTTCCTGTTGCATATTCGGCAATAAATTCTTCGGATTACTATATTCTGAATTTCAAAACAGAGTGGCTTAATAAAATAACTATTGAAAACGATGTAGAAAACAGAATATGGACTTTTTACGAAATTGATAAATCTCAAAAGATAGGGGACAAGCTTTTCAGCATTGCAACTATTCCCAGTGCGGACTGGTCTGAAGATAAATATAATGATGATGTAAAAATTGCTGAAAACCATAATTTGGTTTATACAGTGAGAATTTTTGAAAGCGCTAAAAAGTTTAATATTACCGCTGATTTAATAAAGCAGCAATTTGAAATAATTGAGTAAATGAAGGAGCTAATTATGAAAAATATTTTGGTAGCTGAAGATGAAGCGGCTATACGTGAATTTATTGTAATAAATTTACAGAGAGTTGGTTATACAGTTTTTCAGGCTTCTGACGGTGCAGATGCTTTGAGAATTTATGAAGAACGTGGCGGAAATATAGATATGGCACTTCTTGATATTATGATGCCTGTTATGGACGGTTTGGAACTTTGCAAAGAGCTCCGTTCAAGGGATAAAAATATAGGTATCATCATGCTTACCGCTAAAACCCAGGAAATGGACAAGGTTACAGGTTTGCTGGTCGGCGCTGATGATTATGTAACAAAACCTTTTTCGCCAACTGAGCTTATGGCTCGTGTAGATGCTGTATATCGCAGAGTTATTATGAATAAGGAGAATAAGGAAAGTGATTCACCGACGATAATAACTTTAGGGGAATTTGTCCTTGATTTGCGAAGCCGAACCTTAAAAAAGTCAGGCAAACCTATTGATTTGACTCAGGTTGAATTTCAGATTATTGAATATTTCTTTCATAACCCAGAAGCAGCTTTAAGCAGAACCGACATTCTCAATAAGGTTTGGGGCGATTCATACTTTGGTGAAGAAAAAGTAGTAGATGTTAATATAAGACGCCTTAGAATGAAGGTGGAGGATGATCCTTCTGTGCCAAAGCATTTGGTTACAATTTGGGGCCATGGATATAAATGGATGATATGATAAAGTAAAAATAAAGTTAAACGGAGGGGAGACAGTTGCGAAAGTTTAAAGGTATTGCAAGACGATGGTACATAAGCTCGTTTGGTATAATAGCCTTTTTATTTTTCATCACTGTAATTATCTCTTCTGTTGCTCTCAGATCATATTATTATGAAAGCGTTGCCATGACGTTAGAAACCCATGCCAATGATAATGTGCGGTCTTTCTTTAATCTTTACACTGGCGGTACAGAGGAACGCTTTAGAACCGGAGCCAGGACTTTTGTTGAAAATTTTGAAGATAAAGACAAAATGGAAGTTTGGGTAATTGATTCTTCAGGCGAGCCTATTATTTCCTCAAACGGATTTCAACCAAGTGCTGATGAGCCGATGCCTGATTATGATAAAGCTTATACTTCAGGTTTAGGTTATGGTATTTGGTACGGTAAAATGCTGTCCGGTGAAAATGTTATGGCATTATCTTATATGCTTACATCTGTCGGAAACACAGAGAGCGGCGCTGTAAGATTCATTATTTCCCTGGAAGAAATAGATCAGCAGATTACAGCCATAGTTACTTTGATTATTATAATATTCTCTCTTGCATTGCTCATTGTTGCTTTTTCAGGTTCTTACTTTATTAAATCAATTGTTAATCCCGTAAAAAGCATTAATGAAACCGCAAAGAAGATTGCCGACGGAGATTTAAATGCACGTATAGACAGTACTTATTACAATGATGAAATAGGTGATCTGTGTGAAACAATCAATTTCATGGCTCGTGAAATAAGCGAAACCGACAGGATGAAAAATGATTTCATTTCCACTATTTCTCATGAACTTCGTACTCCTCTTACAGCTATTAAGGGCTGGGGAGAGACACTGCTTCAGATAGGAAACAGTGATCCTGTTTTGATGCAGAGAGGAATGAATATAATCATTAATGAATCAGGTCGACTTGCTGAATTGGTTGAGGAACTTTTGGATTTCTCAAGGCTGCAAAACGGCAGACTTTCTCTTAACAAAGAACGAATCGATGTCCTCGCCGAGCTTGATGAAGCGGTGTTTGTCTTTAAGGAGCGTTCTGCAAAAGATGGAATTGAGCTTATTTATACAGCTCCCACAGAGTGTGCTCCTATGGACGGAGATCCCAACAGAATAAAACAGGTATTTGTCAACATTCTTGATAATGCCTTTAAATATACATCACAGGGCGGAAAAGTCGGTGTTTCTGCGCAGGTTCTTGAAAAGAAAATCAATATTCTTATCAGTGATACCGGATGCGGAATTTCTCCGGAAGATTTGCCTAAAGTCAAGGAAAAGTTTTTTAAATCCAATATATCAGTACAGGGTGCCGGAATCGGTTTGGCTGTTGCATATGAAATAGTAAAGCTGCATGGCGGAGAACTTGATATTGCAAGCATACTTGGTACTGGAACAACTGTTACAATAACTTTTCCCATTGAAAATACGGAACTTACACCAATTGTTATAAGTGATAAAAGGAGTACTGAAAATGAGTGAGAAAACCAGAATACATAAAACCTCTGTCGGTGGTCAGGCGCTGATAGAGGGAATAATGATGCGCGGCCCACGTGGTTCCGCAATGTCAGTAAGATTACCTGATGGTACAATAGAAACTGAATACAAATCATTTAAATCTTTTAAAGACCGCTGTAAAATTTTAGGCTGGCCGTTTATCCGAGGAGTTTTTTCTTTTGTTGAATCTATGATAATCGGCTATAAATGTCTTATGGAATCTGCTGAAAAATCCGGGATGCTGGAGGATGAAGAAGAGAATCCTGAGAATATGTCAAAGCTTGATAAATGGCTTTCTGAGCATTTTAATGAAAAAGTCATTGCGGTAATATCCGCAATAGGAATGGTACTTGGTTTTGCCTTGGCATTTTTCCTTTTCTTTTGGCTGCCTGCATTTGTTGCAGATGTTTTAAATAATCTTACTTCCGGCGCAATAACTGATTATAGACCTCTTATTGAGGGCATCATGAGAATGGTTATTTTTGTTGCTTATATTGCTGTTGTCTCATGTTCCAAAGATATTAAACGAGTATTTATGTATCATGGAGCGGAGCATAAAACAATTTTCTGCTATGAAAATGGATGCGAACTGACAGTAGAAAATGTCAAAAAGCAGAGCAGATTTCATCCGAGATGCGGAACAAGTTTTATTTTTGTTATTCTTATCATAAGCATTGTTCTTTCTTCTGTACTGGCTCTTGCTGTTCCCGGAATCAGAGAGAACCGTGCTGTATGGATTGCCGCCAAGGTTTTGCTTTTACCCATAGTAATGTCTTTGGGATATGAGTTTATTAAATATGCCGGTAAGCACGATAATATAGTTGTAAAGATTTTTTCTGCTCCCGGACTTTGGATGCAAAGACTTACAACTAAAGAACCTACTGATGATATGATAGAAGTTGGTATAGAGGCATTTAAAGCTGTTATTACTGATAATCCTGAGGATGACGCAATAAGGTAATGAAATTTAGGGAAATATACAAAAAGACAGTAGAAATATTATCTTCTCAAACACAGGACGCAGAGTTTGAAGCTATGTGCCTGATGGAAAAAGTGTTCAGCATAACAAGAACACAATATTATTTGAAAACTGATGAAGAAGCTGAGGCGGATAAATGTGCTGAGATGATAAAATATTCTGAGCGCAGAGTTTCTGGAGAACCTTTACAGTATATTCTTGGTCAATGGGAATTTATGGGAAGAACATTTTTTGTAGGTAAAGGAGTTCTTATTCCAAGACCTGAAACTGAAATGATTGTTGAGGCTGCTTTGGATTTTATTAAAGATAAAAAAGCTCCGGTTATTTTTGATTTATGCTCTGGTTCCGGCTGTATAGGTATTTCAATTGCTGCTGAAAGACCTGACAGTACCGTGTATCTTCTTGAAAAATCAAGCGACGCAATATTTTTTCTTAGAAAAAATATTCAGCTTAATAACACACAAAACATACACGTTTTGGAAGGCGATATTTTTTCAGATTTTAATACTGTAAATATGCTTAAACCTGATCTTATAGTTTCAAATCCTCCCTATATCGAAAGTGATACTATACCTTTTTTACAGAAAGAGGTTTTGGAAGAACCACGAATGGCTCTTGATGGAGGAAAGGATGGCCTCGATTTTTACAGAGTAATATCAGAACATTGGATTTCTCTGCTCAATATTAACGGTGCCGTCATTGTCGAATGCGGAGAAAATCAGGGAGAAAGAATTTGCAGTATTTTCAAACAAAACAGTCGTATAAAGAGTGTATCTTATAAATTGGATTATAACGGAAACGAACGTATGGTTTCGGCGCATGCTGATAGTTAAAAAATGTTTACATTTTCTTAGTTGACTGTTTTTACCTTTTGCGGTAAGCTATATAACATATGTATACGATAGAATTTTAAAGGAGCGATTTAATGCTTTATCAATATGTTTCAGCTCTTCTGACAGGTCGAGAGATAAACTTCCTTAACTTTTTTATCAGTATTTGTGTAACACTTTTTGTTGTGTTCTGCACTATGCCTGTACATGAATTTGCTCACGCATATGCAGCACATAAGCTTGGCGATGACACCGCAAGATTAAGCGGAAGACTTACGCTTAATCCCTTTGCACATATAGATATTTCAGGTCTTGTTTTAATTGTGCTTTTTGGTTTTGGCTATGCAAAGGCAGTACCTGTAAATCCGAGAAATTTTAAAGACAGCAAAAAAGGTATGGCTATTACAGCAATTGCCGGTCCTGTTTCAAATCTCATTATGGCCTTTGTATTTTTGGCTATTGGGGATACTATGGCTGTCTTTCTGACAGGCAGTGCTGCTGTTGCAATAAGCACGTTCTTTGAATTAGCAGGTGTAATTAATATAAACCTTGCTGTCTTCAATTTACTTCCCATTCCACCTCTTGATGGTTCAAGAATCCTTGGGCTTTTAATTCCTGACAGATATTATTACAAAATAATGAGATATGAGCGTCAGATTATGCTCGTGATTTTTGTACTTTTGTTTTTAGGATTCTTAACAAGACCCTTGCAGATACTTTCTAACTTTGTGTATAACGGAATGAATGACATTATATTCTCTATTTTACGTTTGGTAGGCTAATATTTGATGGAAAAAATTTCTTATAAACTGAGTGTTTTTGAAGGTCCCATGGATCTTCTCCTTCATTTGATAAATAAGCATAAGTTAAATATTTATGATATACCTATTCTTGAATTAGTTGAGCAGTATGTTTCTTATGTCAGACAAATGGAAGAAGAGAATATGGAGGTTGCCAGTGAATTTTTAGAAATGGCGGCAAGGCTTGTTTACATTAAAACAGTTTCTCTTCTGCCTGTTCATGAGGAAGCTGATGAACTTAAAAAGGAACTTACAGGGGAACTCTTGGAATACCGTGACTGTCAGATTATGGCGGGCAAGCTGTCACAGATGACTGACGGATTTGACACATTTTCACGTTTGCCTGATGAAATTGAAGTCGATTATACCTATACACGACTTCATGAACCGGAAGAGCTTTTAAAAGCTTATCTGAGTGCAGTAGGTAAAGGAAAAAGAAGACTTCCACCGCCAATAGATGTGTTTAAAGGAATAGTTACTCATAAAATAGTTTCAGTAGGTTCTAAGATAGTTTTTGTATTGAGAAAACTGCTGAAAAATAAAAGCGGAACTTTTAAAAGCTTTTTTACATCTTCTGAGTCAAAGTCAGAAATGGTTGCTACATTTCTTGCAATGCTTGAGCTTGTAAAAGCTAAAAGAATATCTGTTACAGGAGATATTGAAAATCCTGAAGTAAGGCTTATAAGAAAACCCGAGGAGGCAGTTGTACTTGAAAATAAATAAGCTGAATGCGGCGATTGAAGCAATTTTGTTTTCAAGCGGAGAACCAGTTGAAACTGAAAAAATTGCTCAGGCTCTTGAAATTGAGTCTGACACTGTACATAAATTGATTGACAATTTATCTGTTCAGTATGATGACAGACAAAGCGGACTTCAAATTATCAAGCTTGGTGACAAATACCAAATGATAACCAGAAGTGATTTTTCAGAATATGTAAGAAGAGTTTTAGAGGTTAAGAAAAATGCGCCTCTTTCTCAGGCGGCATTTGAAGTTTTAGCAGTTGTTGCATACAATCAGCCGGTTACCAAAGCTTTTGTTGAGCAGGTAAGAGGAGTTGATTGTTCAGGTGTTGTAAATACCCTTTGTCAGAAAGGTTTGCTTGAAGAAAAAGGAAGACTTGATTTGCCTGGCCGACCTTTGCTCTATGGTACCACTGATGAATTTTTAAGATGCTTTTCGGTTTCTTCGCTTGATGAACTTCCCTCATTACCTCACGATGATAATGAAAAAGCAATCGAAGAAGAGAATACCGATAAAGATGATGGAGATATTGAAAGCGACAATATAAACGCTGAGGAGAAATAAATGAAAGCTGAGGTGTGTGCTTTTGATTGTTCTTTACATATTGCTTGCAATTATTCTGCTGCTTGCAGTTATATTAAGCATTAAAGTAAGTTTGATTGCCGATTACAGAGAGAATTTCTACCTGAAAGTTAAATATCTATTTTTAGAAATTCCTATTTATCCCGGCAGCGGCAAGAAAAAGCCAAAAGAAGAGAAACCGGCTGAAACTCCTAAAGAGGAACCGGTAAAAGAGGAAAAGCCTGCCGAAAAAGGAAAAAATCCGATTAAAAATTTCCTTGATAATGAGGGCGTTTCCGGAGTTATTGGTCTTGTAAATGATACGGCCCGTATCTTGGGAGGATTTTTCGGAAGCGTTTTCCGTCATGTTATTTTTGAAGAGTTATATCTGACAATAGTTGTAGCCGGCAGAGATGCGGCTGATACAGCTATCAAATACGGCAGAGTATCCTCAAATGTATTTCCGGCTTTAGGCTTCATTTGTTCCCATGCGAAAGTAAAAAAATATGATGCGGATATAAGCCCAGACTTTTTGGCTGAAGTAAGTACAGCTGAATTTCACACGAAAATTTCTTTCAGACCAATTTTTCTGTTAGGAGCCGTATTGGTACTTGCAGTAAAAATGCTGTTTAAGGTTATATTTAAACTGCTTTTCAGTAAACCGAAGAGCAGTGATGAAAATATTAATAAAAATAAAATAAAACAAGGCGGTGCTCAATAATGAAAGAACAGTCAGCTTCAGGAATCTTAGGGGTTACAATTGACAAAATTCGTCAGCTTGTAGATACAAGTATGATTATCGGTGACCCGATTTATGCCGACGGCGGTTTAACTATTATTCCGGTTACAAAGGTTACATACGGTTTTGCTTCCGGTGGTTCAGATTTTCCGTCAAAAACCAATGCCGAGCTTTTTGGCGGAGCAGGCGGAGCCGGTATTACAGTAACTCCCATTGCTTTCCTTGTAATCAACAACGGTGAAGTTACAATTAAGCATATTACAGCTTATGATAATGCTGCTGAGCGTGCAGTAAATCTTGTTCCTGATATGTTTGATAAGGTTACAAGCCTTATTAACAAGAACAAAAAAGAAAAAGAAGAAACAGCAGTTGCTGCTGCTGTTGAAGAAGCTGTCAGCGCAGACTGATAACTAATAAATCAACAACCGCCTGCATATAGTTATATCGGCAGGTGGTTGTTTTGTGATTAAACGAATAATTATTTTTATTTTTCTGATTTCCTTTTTGTGTTTTCCGGCGTATGCTGCAAATGAAGTTTCAGTTTCCGCAGAGGGAGCTGCACTTATAATCGCTGAAAGCGGTGAACTGCTTTTCGGTAAAAATGAAAACAAGCAGCTTTCTATGGCAAGCACAACGAAGATAATGACATCTTTGCTGTTGCTTGAAGAAAATACTCCGGAAAAAGAGATTACCGTTACTTCGGCAATGACTTCTGTTGAAGGGACTTCAATGGGACTTCTGCCCGGAGATAAAGTGACTTGTGAAGCCTTAGTTTATGGCATGCTTTTGGAATCCGGAAACGATGCTGCAAACACAGCAGCGTATGTCGTTTCAGGTTATCCGGCTAAATTTGCAGAATTAATGAATCAAAAGGCAAAATCAATTGGTATGGAGAATACTAATTTTGTCACTCCGTCAGGACTTGATGCAGCAGAACATTATTCCACAGCTTATGATATGGCACTTCTCGGCGCTTATGCTGTAAGCAATCCGGAATTTGCAAAGATTTGTTCAACTAACAGTATATCTTTAGAATATGGAAATCCACCTTATAGGAGAAGGCTTTCAAACCACAACAGGCTTCTCACTATGTATGACGGAGCATTTGGAATCAAAACAGGTTTCACCAAAAAAAGTGGTCGTTGCTTGGTTTCAGCGGCTGAACGAAATGGAGTAACTCTTATAGCAGTAACTTTAAATGCTCCCGATGACTGGAACGATCATACAAAAATGTTTGATTATGGTTTTTCTGTTGTAGATAAGCAGGAACTGAAGATTGATACATCTAATTTAACTGTTCCTGTTATCGGAGGAGACAAAACCTGCGTTTCGGTGTCTTTGGGAGAAGAATGCTATTATCCTGTATTAAAAGGTGAAAGTATTTCTGTTAAATCTGAGATTTTACTGAAAAACTTTATCTATGCTCCTGTCAAGGAAGGGCAAACTGTGGGAGAAGTTCGGTATTATTTGGACGGTAAGCAAATTGCTTCTCAGACTCTTGTAGCCGGAGAAAGCTCAGAATGCACCACTCAGGAAGTCAGAAAAGAAGCAAAGAAAAAAGGATTATTTAAGAGAATAGCGGACTTTTTGAAAAAATTATTTAAGAGATAAGTTCTGCTTATTAAGAGGAGTATTAAAATGACTGATGGGAAAATCAGACTGCAAAAATATTTATCTGAATGCGGCGTAGCTTCACGGAGAAAGTCCGAGGAGCTTATTGCTGCTGGAGTCGTAAAAATTAATGGACGTGTCGCACAGGTAGGGGACAAGCTTAATCCGAGACAGGACACTGTAACTGTCAGAGGAAAGAAAGTATCCGGCAGTAAAAAGCACTGTTATATCATGCTTCATAAGCCTCGTGGATTTATTACTACAATGAGCGATGAAATGGATAGAAAATGTGTTGCTCAGCTTGTTAAGGATGTTGGTGAGCGTGTTTATCCCGTAGGACGCCTTGACCGTGATTCTGAAGGAATGCTGCTCATGACAAATGACGGAGAATTTGCAAATGCAATGACTCATCCGTCACATCATGTTTCAAAGACATACCGTGTAACTGTCCGTGAGGATGTAGACGATGAGCAATTACAGCAGTTATCAGAAGGCGTTGAAATCGACTCAGGAAAAACGGCTCCCGCACAGGTTCACGTTATTTTAAAAGAAGACGAACGCACCGTCTTGGAGTTTATAATAGAAGAAGGCAAAAACCGTCAGATAAGAAAAATGTGCGAGGCGGTCGGACTTAATGTTATAAGACTTAAGAGAACAAAAATAGGTTCCATAAAGCTTGGAATGTTGCCTCAGGGAAAGTGGAGAAATCTTACAGATGACGAAGTTCATAAGCTTATGACTTCTGCCGGAATGAAAGTGAAGAAAAAATAATGATAGAATTTAAACCCAGCGAAAGTGAAAAGATATCTGAACTTCTCGGGAAGGATCACATAAACGATAACTATATTGCCTATACTGCTTTTGAAGGCGGTGAGGAAGCAGGAAACTGCGTATGCTTTTCTGAGGACACTTTTGTAAAAATTGTATTTCTTGATTTCAGCGATTCAAAACCCTATATCGGAGAAGGACTTATAAAGTCAGTTCTTAATTTTGCAGCCGGAAAAGGTGCTTATATCGCTGTATGCAGCGCCGATGTAAAGGGCAATCATTCTCTTCCGTTTGGTTTTAATTTTACAAATGGTGAATATACAGGGGAAATACCCGAAATATTAATGGGGAAGTGTCATAAATTTGGCAATTTATGACTTGTTAAAATTTTAACTTTAGTATAAAATATATGGTGTATATTGCCGAGGTTTGCGGTAATAATGTTTGATTATAATTTTCAGAATGGAGGAATGAATTTTGAGTTTGCTCAACGAGCTTGCAGAAAAAAATTCAGTTGTTGCCGGCAGTGATGCATATAAGCGTATAACTGCTCTTTTTGATGAGGGAAGCTTTAATGAGATAGATGCTTTCGCCGGTGTCAACTCAGCTTCCGGTGTTGTTTGCGGATACGGTACCGTTTGTGGTATGCCTGTATATGCTTTTTCTCAGAATAAAGATGTTCTTGGAGGAGCTGTCGGAGCAGCAGAAGCCAACAAAATTAAGAAGGTATATGATTTTGCTGTTAAAACAGGTGCGCCTGTAGTAGGTATTTACGATTCAAACGGAGCTAAACTTGCAGAGGAGTTTGATGCACTCGGTGCATATGGCGATATGCTCCTTTGGTCTAACAACATTTCCGGTGTTGTTCCTCAGGTTTCTGTTATTGCCGGAACATGTGCCGGTACTGCCGCTATGGTAGCATGCGGAGCAGATGTTGTTGTTATGTCTGAAAAGGCAGAGCTCTTTATGACAGCACCTTCTGTTCTCAAAGCTTCAGAAAAGTGGGAGGATGAGATTGCTACAGCATCTGCCTGTGCACAGTCCGGAGTAGTTCATTTGACTGCTGAGGATGATATGGCAGCAGTTGCAGCAGCAAAGGATGTTATTTCAAGACTTCCTATGAACAATCTTTCCGATGTACCTGCTTTTGAGTTTTCTGTTAATGCAGATGTAGCAGCTGTTCTTCGTGCAGCTTCTGAGGATATCGATTCTGTAGATATGACAACTGTTATTTCTTCAGTTGCCGATGCAGACAGCGTTGTTTATCTTCAGGCAGAATATGGCGACGGTGCAGTTACTGCTCTTGGTACTCTCGAGGGAGCTACTGTTGGTTTTGTAGGCCTCACAGACAGCCTCTTTATTGATGAGTGCACAAAGGCTTCACGTTTTGTACGTTTCTGTGATGCATTCGCAATTCCCGTAGTTACTTTCATCAACAGCTGCGGATTTGAGAAGAGTATTCTCAGTGAGAACGGCGGAATCTTAAAGTATGCTACAATGCTCTCTCATGCATATGCTGAGGCAACAACAGTTAAAGTTGCTGTAGTTGCAGGCAGAGCATATGGTGCTCTTTATGTTGCTGCAGCTGGCAGAAGCGCAAATGCCGATATGGTTCTTGCATGGCCCAATGCAGTTATTTCTGCTCTTGAGCCTGATGCTGCTGTTGCTATTCTCATGAATGACAGACTTGCAGCAGGCGAGAACAGAGACGAGCTTGTAAAAGAGTACTGCACAGTTAACGCATCACCCTTGAAAGCTGCACAGAGCGGAAAAGTTGATGATATAATTGATGCAGGTCTTACAAGAGAAAAGCTTGCAGCAGCACTTTCTGTTATGAGCGGAAAACGTGTTACAAAGCTTCCTAAGAAGCATTCCAACATGCCCTTATAATTAATAACTTGTTTGGAGGATAAATGAAATGAAAAGATATACAATAACCGTTAACGGACAGGCTTATGATGTTCAGGTAGAAGAGAACGCAAGCGGCGCACCTGTTGCTGCAGCCGCTCCTGTTGCAGCTCCTGCACCTGCAGCTCCTGCTGCAGCCCCCGCAGCACCCGCTGCTCCGGCTCCTGCACCTGCCGCTGATGCAGAGGTTGTTTCTTCTCCCATGCCCGGTACAATTCTTGATATTAAGGTTTCTGCCGGCAGCAAAGTAAGCAAGGGCGACGTTCTTGTTGTTCTTGAGGCTATGAAGATGGAAAACGATATTGTTGCAGCCCATGACGCAACTGTTGCTGCTATTCATGTTCAGAAGGGTGACAGCGTAGAGTCCGGTTCTGCTCTGGTTTCTCTCCAGTAATATTTTTATTAACTGCAAAAAAGAAAGAGAGGCAATAAAATGGCAAAAATCAAAGTAACCGAGACCATTTTGCGTGATGCTCATCAGTCGCTTATTGCAACCCGTATGACAACAGAGGAGATGCTTCCTGCTCTCGAAATGCTTGATGATATCGGTTTTTACTCACTTGAATGTTGGGGCGGAGCTACATTTGACTCCTGCCTTAGATTCCTTGACGAAGATCCATGGGAGCGTCTTCGTACAATCCGCAAAAAGTGCCCGAAGACAAATCTTCAGATGCTTTTCCGTGGTCAGAATATGCTCGGATACCGTCATTATGCAGATGATGTTGTTGAATATTTTGTTCAGAAGTCAATTGCAAACGGTATTAATATAATCAGAATTTTCGATGCTCTTAACGATATAAGAAACCTTGAAACTGCTATGAAGGCTACTAAAAAAGAGGGCGGACATATGCAGGCTGCTATTTCTTATACAACCGGTCCTGTTTTCGACACTCAGTACTATGTTGATTATGCTAAGCGTCTTGAAAACAGCGGTGCTGATTCTATCTGCATTAAGGATATGGCTGGTCTTCTTACTCCTTATGGTGTAAGCGAGCTTGTTAAGGCTCTTAAAGAGAATGTTAAGGTTCCGATTCAGATCCATTCTCACTATACATCAGGACTTGCTTCTATGGTTCACCTTAAGGCTATTGAGGCCGGTGCAGACGGAATTGATACTGCAATGTCACCTTTGGCACTTGGTACTTCACATCCGGCTACAGAGTCCATGGTAGCTGCTCTTAAGGGCACTGAGTACGATACAGGTCTTGACATTAAAAAGCTTACTGCTATCAGAGACTACTTCAACACTCTTCGTGAAAAGTATATTGCAAGCGGACTTCTTGATACTAAGATGCTTGGCGTTGACGCTAATACACTCCTTTATCAGGTTCCCGGCGGAATGCTTTCAAACCTTGTTTCACAGCTTAAGCAGGCCGGTAAGGCTGACAAGCTTGAAGAGGTTCTTCGTGAAGTTCCCCGTGTTCGTGAGGATTCAGGTTATCCGCCTCTTGTTACACCCACATCTCAGATCGTTGGTACACAGTCAGTATTCAACGTAATTATGGGTGAGCGCTACAAGATGGTAACTAAAGAATTCAAGGATATGGTTGCCGGTAAATACGGTAAAACTCCCATGCCCATCGATGAGGAATTCAGAAAGAAGATTGTCGGTGACGATCCTATCATCGACTGTCGTCCTGCAGATCTTCTCAAGCCTGAGCTCGATAAGTTCCGCAGCGAAATAAACGAGTATTATGAGCAGGATGAGGATATCCTTTCATATGCTCAGTTCGGACAGGTTGCTGTTAAGTTCTTTGAGAAGAGACGTAACAAAAAATACGGAATTGACGGAGAACATCTTGATATAGAGAATAAAGTTCATCCCGTTTAATTCATCCGGTTTTAATAAAATGTAATTTTTTAAATCCTACGTATGGAATTTCTGTACGTAGGATTTTTTATTTATCTAGATTTTGTACTACAAAATTATTTTATTTATGAAGATTTAATTGTTGCTTTTCATTTTTACATTGAAAAGCTATTCTTGTTATGATATATTAATTCTGCTTGCAAACGGGATTTACAAAAAGTAAGATTTTGATTTGCTTATTTTATATGAAATATATATTTTTGTATAACAATACAAAGAGCAAAATAAAAGACTGGGAGAAAAACAATATGTGGTACGAACATGATTATAGAAGAATTTTTATGGATATGCATTTGAATGATACAAATGAAGTCTATCTTTCTAAATTGGATGTTGATAGGTTTGTTGAATGTTTAAAGCAGGCGGATGCATCCAGTGTGGTAGTCAAGGCAAAATCTCATGTAGGTCTTCATTATTGGCCTAGTAAGTACGGAAAGATGCACAAAGTATTGGAGAAAAGAAACCTTGATTATGTAGGTGAGATGACTAAAAAATGCCATGAGAACGGCATAAATGTTATTGTGTATTTTTCTCAAATTTATGACAATTACGCTTATGAACATCATAAAAGTTGGAGACTTCGTAATGCAATTGGAACATCATCACGTCTTACATTGCCAGGAAAAGTAAACCGTTATGGTCTTGTTTGTCACAATAATCCTGATTACCGTAAATATTGCAGTGATATTCTCACTGAGCTTGCTGAAAAATATGAGTTTGACGGAATGTTTTTAGATATGCCATTTTGGCCTTATCCGTGTTATTGCAAGCATTGTACAGAAAAATTTTTTAAAGAGACTGGTAAATTTATCCCTCGTATATATAATTTTAGTAAACCTATATGGCGTGAATATATCCATGCAAGACAGAGATGGATTCAGGAGTTTATGCAAGCAAATACTGATGCAATAAAGAAAGTTAATCCCAATATATCGGTTGAGCATAATATGGCGGGAATAGGTCTCAGTTGGATTAATGGTAATACCGAAGAAAATATGGTTTGTTCAGATTATGCCGGCGGAGATTATTATGGTGGATACGCACAACAGAGTTTTATGTGTAAGTATTATAATAACGTTACAGAAAACAAACCGTTTTGTTATATCACTTCAAGGTGTGACAATAACTTGTATTTTCATACTGTATCAAGAACAATGGAGGATTTGCTTATTCATAGTGTTACAGCACTTGTACATAATGGAGCATTTTCAATATGCGATGCCATGAACCCGGATGGTACAATTACGGAGAATATGTATTACGGTGCAATACGACAGGTGTTTAGTATAACAAAACCTTTGGAGAAATATGTTTCCGGAAATTTGTTAAGCGATGTTGCTGTTTGGTACAATACAAATTATAAGGTCAATGATAATTTTATAAAATCGCCTATGTTAATTGCTGATATTCTCCGTGAAAACAATATAGCCTTTGATGTTGTAGGCAGCAAAAATATTTCAGGATTAAAATCAAAAGTACTTTGCATTGCTGATGCTCAGGAAATAACCGATTATGAGCTCAACGAAATACGTAAGTATACAGAAAACGGAGGCAATGTTTTTGTCACGGGTGCTCTCGGTAATAACAAAGCTTTTGCGGATTTTGTAGGTGTTATACCAGAGAAAATAAGTAAATATACCTATTGTTATATAAATCCGCAGGAAAAATTCAAAAAAGTAATGAATCATTTTGATGATAAAAGTCCTTATCCTGTTGAACATACTGCAATTGAAGCAAAAATAAAAGATGAAAATACAGAAGTTCTCGCAACCTTAACTTATCCTTATACATTGCGCAGTGAACAGGATTTTGCGGCGATACATTCTGATCCTCCAGGAATTTCAACCAATCTGCCTGCGATCACTAAAGTAAAAAGGGGAAAGGGGTATGTTATGTGGGTTGCGTCACCACTTGAACTTACCCAGTCACACAACTGCAAACAAGCTGTTGCCAATATGATTCTTTCATTGCTTGGAGAGCAGATACGTATTTTTGAATCTAATGCTCCTGCATTTACTGAAATTGTACGTTGGGAAAAGGATGGTGAGAATTATCTGGCAATTATAAATCAACAGGATAAAACTCCAGTTTACCCGCTGGATAATATTAGTATAACATTGAAAGGTAAATTTACTGATATTAAGATGTTATCTGATACAAATACTTCTGTTTATATTAAAAGCAGTGCTCCTGAAAAAACAGAACTAAGGATCTCAAATTTAAGGGTATTTTCTATAATAAAACTTATATAAATTTTAAATATAATTTCATAATTTAAGATTTCAAAATTATTGCAGAGAATTTATTTTGTCCTTTTTTAATCGTATTGGGATTAAATAATTTTCTCTGCTTTTGTTTTTAATTTGTCAGATTTTAATATATAATTTTTATAGTTATTGACTTTTGTATTGTTAATTGATAAAATTTCTATACGCTTTATAAACTTTTTGTTGCATTTTT
The DNA here is from genome assembly GCA_958366985.1 of uncultured Oscillospiraceae bacterium. GTDB lineage: Bacteria > Bacillota > Clostridia > Oscillospirales > Acutalibacteraceae > UMGS263. Next base: position 193,129 of record CATXDC010000001.1, on the reverse strand, counting down.
TTAAATGCTACAGATGTGTTAGCTTTGTAAGAGCGTTTTTTGAAGGAGAATCTATAATGAAAGAAGGAAACTAAATGAAAAAAAGCTTTAAAAAAGTGTTATGCATTGTATTAAGCGTTGCTATGATTGTTTGTTGTTTATCGATTGGTGTATCAGCAGCAGAACCTAACAGAAATAATTACACTTTTGTATTTGTGCATGGCCTTTGCGGTTGGGGTTCAGATGACGGTGCTAATGAATATTTTCCCTATTGGGGAATGATGACTGGTAATCTTTTTACTGAACTTGAACGGAAAGGTTATAAATGTGTAGCTGCCGGTGTTGGAACAGTGTCTAGTGCATGGGATAGAGCTTGTGAATTATACGCTCAGCTTGCCGGAGGTGTTGTGGATTATGGCGCAGCACATTCTGCAAAGCATAATCATGCAAGATATGGAAGAACTTATTCAAAGCCTATAATTGATAAATGGGATACAGAAAATAAGATTAATTTAATAGGCCACTCCTTTGGTGGAGTTACAGTTAGACTATTGGTTCAGCTTTTAGGCGAAGGTTCAGCCGACGAGAGAGCAGTTACTCCGAAGAACGAATTATCACCACTTTTTAAAGGCGGACAGGCAGATAAAGTCTATTCCGTTACAACAATGGCAGCACCTCATAATGGTACCTCATTTTTTGAAGCAACTGGAGGAGTGTCAAAAACTTTGTCAAAAGTTTTTTGCTCACTCGCTGCACTTTCAGGTTCTACAAAGCTTAATAAGCTTTTTGATCCAATGTTAGATCAGTTTGGTCTTTCATATTTACCTGGCTCTGGTTCAGGTGTAAAATGTGATTTAGGAAAGCTTAGAGCTTTTATAAATTCAAAAGATAATGCTTTCTATGATTTAACTATCGATGGATCTGCTGAGATTAATGAAACAATACATACTCAGCCCGGTGTTTATTATTATTCGTATGCCGGTACCAAAACTTATCAAAGCAGATGGACCGGAAATCATGTACCGGTATTTGGAATTAATGCTCTGATGTTCCCATATGCTTTTGCTATAGGCAAATATACCGGAGTTACAGCAGGGGGCAGAGTAATAGATGAAAGATGGCTTGAAAATGACGGATTGGTAAATACCATTTCTGCTAGAGCTCCTTTTAATGAGCCGTCAAAAGTATACTATGCCGGAGAAAAAATAGAGCCTGGAATTTGGTATATAATGCCTATTCAGAATATGGATCATCTTGAATTTTCCGGAGGTATGTTAAATATAAGCTGGTCACGAATCAGGAATTTTTATTTAAATCATTTATCTTTGGTTACTAGCGTATGATGTAAATTAAAGAATATAAAAGAAAGCCTCACGATTAATTAATCGTGAGGCTTTTAAATTTAAACTTGTTTACTGGTTTTCTTCTTCAGATTTGAGTGATGCTTTCATCTGTTTGTAAGCTTTTGTTCCCTTCCTTGAAGAAAAAGCAATATTGATTGCGTGGTCGCCGACTCTTTCAAAATCGGTAATAGTATTAACAAAAAGCATACCTGCTTCGGTACTGCATTCCATATTGTTAAGTCTGACTATGTGAGTGTTCTGATAGAGATCTGACAAATCATCTATATGCTCTTCCAACTCATACAATTTGAAGCTTTCATCAACGGTTAAAGTCTGCTTATCAAAAGCATCAATTGCTCCTGTAAGAAGCTCTTGTGTTGTATTAAACAGACCTCTTAATTCTTCTTTCGCTTTATCTGAAAGAGTGAGCTTGTCCTCAACGCTCTTCTGAGCGGCCTCTGAAAGGTTAAGAGCATGGTCGCCGATACGTTCAATATCATTTACAACATGGAAAAGACTTCCGATATACTTTGAGTCGTTCTCCAAAAGGTCAAGTGAATTAATCTTTATAAGATAAGAAGTAATCTTGTGATTTAAGAAGTTGATAGCTTTTTCTCTTTCTGCTATCTTTTCAACATTTGAAACATCCATATCTATTAGAGCGTTTGAAGCAGCAACAAAATTTTTCTGTGCCATTTCTGCCATGCGCTTAACTTCTTTTCCAACCTGCACAATTGCAAAGGGAGGAGTGTTAAGAATACGCTCGTCCAAATATTTGAGATGCATTTCTTCGTCGGCAGCTTCCTTGCCGGGAACGAGCCGGCAGGAAAGCTTGACAAGAACATTTGCAAAGGGGAAGAGAATCACTGTACTTACTACGTTGAATATTATGTGCGCAATTGAAATCTGAACCATGGTACTGTCACTTAACGTCTTAAGCCATGAGATATACGGCGTGTATGCCGATATCAGCATGAAAATTCCAGTACCGAAAACATTAAAGAGCAGATGTATTATTGCTGCACGTTTTGAATTAACTTTAGTTCCGGCTGTTGAGATGAGAGCAGTGACACATGTTCCTATGTTCATACCGAAAAGTACATATACTGCAAACTCAATGGGAACAAGATTCTGACTGGCCAAAGCTTGTAAAATACCGATTGTAGCAGAAGAACTTTGGATAATAGCTGTCATGACAAGACCTATCATAACACCCATGAAAGGATTTTTAGCGTTTATGATAAAATCCTGGAAAGGCTGGAAATCACGAAGTGGTTCCATAGAAGATGACATGGTGCTCATGCCAAGGAAAACAAGACCGAATCCGCATATGATCTGACCTATATGAGTGGTCATTTTCTTTTTGAAGAAAATCATCAGAATAACGCCTATGAAGATTGCCAGAGGAGCTATATCGGTTAAATCGAGAGCAATAAGTACACTTGTTACAGTAGTACCGATATTTGCGCCCATAATAACTCCGACTGCTTGGGCTAAATTCATAAGTCCGGCATTTACAAAGCCGATTACCATAACTGTGGTAGCGGAGGAACTCTGAATTACGGCTGTTACAACAAATCCAACTAAAACTGCAAGGAACCTGTTTGAAGTAAGAACTTCAAGAAGCTTTTTAAGCTTTGAGCCTGCTGCAAGCTCAAGACCATCGCCCATGAATTTTATTCCAAACAGGAATAAGCCGATGCCTCCGGCAAAGAGAAGAAAATTTTGAATACCCATATTTTACTCCTTTTGTCGCTTTTTGATCTTTATCTACAAATAACATTATATTGTTTGTTAAGTCAATATATGTTAACATTTTGTGAACAAATTAACATTTAGTTAATTTTTGTCGAAAGAGAAATTTACAATATGATGAAGGAAAAATTTCAAAAAAATACAATATATTGTTGTTTTTAAAGTAAATAACTGATATAATACTTAACATAGTGTGGGAGGTATCAGTGATGAAAAAAAATACTTTTTTCAAGCGTTCTCTTTTTGGCGGCTTTAAACGAGAGGACGTTATAAATTACATAGATAATATGAAAGCAGAATTAGAAAGTGCTAAAAAGGAGATTGATGAGCTAAGAGAGCAAAATGCTGCACTTTCTTCTTCAAATGAAGCTTTAACCGAAGAGACTGATAAATTCAGAAGTGAAAATGTTTCTCTTTCTATGTCATTAGCTGAGAATACACTGACTCTCAACAATGTAAAAGCGGAGCTTGATGAAATAAAAATAACGAAAGCAAATATTGAAAATGAAAATAAATCGCTTAAAGAAGAGAATGAAGATTACAAGGGAAAAATAGAAAGAGCTGCTGAAATCGAATCTCATGTGGGCGGAATGATCGCTGACGCAAAGATATATAAAGAAAAGCTTATTTCTGATGCTAAAATTGAAATTGATGCTATGTCTGCCTCATATCGCAATTCAGCAGAGGAAATAACTAAAAAGATTGATTCTTTTACAAATGAGTTAAATGACATCTCATCATCTGTTTCCTCTTCACTTTCCTTTATCATGGATTCTCTTATAAAGATGTCTAATGAAATTGAACAAAGCAAAAAATCTCTGTCAGACAAAACAACTGCTGAAACATCTTCGGGAGTATGCGGATATTCTTTAAATGAAGTTGAATCACAGCGTCCCCAGCCGGTTTTAGGTACTGAAAGTTCACAAAATGCTGATGCTTCTTTTCCTGCTGTAAATACTGTTCAAAATGAAGTTTATGGAGATTTTTCATCTGCCTTTAAAGAAATTTTAGGATTTAACGGCAGTATAATAAGCTAAGGCAGGGAAAATAATGGCTGAATATACACTTAATACTAATGAACTTAAAGAAAAGGCAACTATGCTTAAAGCAGGCGATAGGGTACTTTTATCTGGAACTGTTTATACCTCCCGTGATGCTGCTCACAAAAGAATTTTTGCAGCATTAAAAAACGGCGAAAAGCTTCCCTATGATCTTAACGGAGCTGCTATTTATTATGCCGGACCGACTCCTGCACCTGAATCTCTGGCCATAGGCAGCTGTGGACCTACTACATCCGGAAGAATGGATCCATATGCTCCGACTTTACTTGATGCAGGTCTTACTGCAATGATAGGTAAAGGTGAGCGATCGGACGAAGTTTGTGAAGCTATTTGCAGAAACAAAGGAGTTTATCTTTGCGCAATCGGCGGAGCCGGAGCTCTTGCATCTAAATGCATTAAATCCTGTGAAGTTATTGCTTATGAAGATTTAGGCTGCGAATCTGTCAAAAAGCTTGAATTTGATAATTTCCCTCTAATTGTTGCAATTGATTGCAGCGGAGGCAATTTATTTAAACAATAAGAGTATTGTAAAGACGGGTTTTATCCCGTCTTTATTTTACCTTTAATATTTTATGTTAATAGGAGCGTTAATAATCCCATGGTAGCAGATTTTGTTAGTTTAAGAAAAAAGATAATAGAAAACGAATTCAGCAGAATGAATAATATGCAAAAGAAAGCTGTTTTTACAACCGAAGGTCCTCTGCTTATTCTTGCCGGTGCAGGCAGCGGAAAAACAACTGTTATTATTAACCGTATTGCCAATATTGTAAAATACGGAAAAGCTTATTATTCTAATGAAATACCCTTTGGTGTAACTGAAAGCGACAGCAGTCTGTTAAATGATTATCTTAACGGGAACTGTGATTTTGAAACCATTGCGGATATAGTAGGTGTTGAGCCTGCAAAACCGTGGCAGATTCTGGCTATCACATTCACAAATAAAGCCGCAGGTGAGCTCAAAGACCGTCTGGAAGCGATGCTGGGAACACAGGCGGCAGATATATGGGCAAGTACATTTCACTCATGTTGTGCGAGAATTTTGAGACGTTACGGTGAGCTTATAGGTTATTCTTCGCATTTTACGATATACGACTCTGATGATTCAAAGAGAGTAATGAAAGAATGTCAGAGATTATTGGGAATCGAAGATAAAATTTTATCTCATAAGGCGATTTTGGGAGAAATCAGCCGAGCCAAGGATGCTCTTATTTCGCCGGATGAATTTGAAAGAAATGCCGGCAGTGATTACAGACTTCAAAATATTGCCAAGGCGTATCGTCAGTATCAGAAACTGCTTAAACAGGCTGATGCAATGGATTTTGACGATATGATTGTAAATACAGTAAAGCTTCTTAAAGAGCATGAGGATGTCCGTGAATACTATCAGAACAGATTTAAATACATATTTGTGGACGAGTATCAGGATACAAACCATGCTCAGTATGTGCTTACTTCGCTTCTTGCAGCTAAGCATCGCAATATATGTGTTGTTGGTGACGATGACCAGAGTATTTACAGATTCAGAGGAGCTACAATTGAAAACATTTTGAGCTTTGAGAAACAGTATCCCGATGCAACTGTTATCAGACTCGAACAGAATTACCGCTCCACACAAAACATCCTTGATGCTGCAAATGCAGTTATAAAAAACAACACTGAGCGAAAAGGCAAGAATCTTTGGACTGACAATGGCAGCGGCGAAAAGATTGTTTATAAAACCGCATATGATGATCAGGATGAGGGTACATATATTGCACAGGAAATACTGAATAATTATAAAAACGGATTAAAATGGAGCGACCATGCAGTTTTATACCGTATGAATGCCCAGTCAAACGGCGTTGAGCGTGCATTTGTAAGAATGGGTGTACCGTATAGAGTTATGGCAGGTCATCGTTTCTATGACCGTAAGGAAATCCGTGATGCAATTGCATATCTTCATGTTGTCAATAATCCGGATGATAATGTAAGGCTCAGAAGAATCATTAATGAGCCGAAAAGGGGAATAGGAGAAACAACAATAAACAACGCCTCAGAGATTGCTGACGTTGTAGGCACAAGTTTGTATGATGTAATTAAGCATGCAGATGAATATCAAAAGCTCAGCCGGGCTTCGGAAAAACTTCAGATGTTTGTGTATATGGTTGAAGATTTTATTGAAGCAGCTGACGATATGCCTTTGAGTAAGCTTCTCGAATATGTGCTTGCAAAAAGCGGATATCTTGCATCTTTGAGAAATGATGCTGAAACCTACGAGGAAAGAAAAGCCAACCTTGACGAGCTTGTATCGAACCTTGAGCGTTATTCCCAGGAAAATGAAGAACCGACCCTTAACGGATTCTTAGAAGAAGTATCACTTATGAGCGATATTGATAATTATGATTCGGAATCCGATACGGTTGTACTTATGACACTTCATTCTGCAAAGGGACTTGAATTCCCCGTTGTCTTTATTCCAGGAATGGAAGAAGGCGTTTTCCCGGGATATCAGACTATGTTTATACCATCGGAAGTAGAAGAAGAGCGCAGACTTGCATATGTTGGAATTACCAGAGCAAAGAAAAAACTTTATCTTGTAAATGCGAAGTCAAGGATGCTTCACGGTTCAACCACACGAAACAGACCATCTCGTTTTGTAAGTGAAATTCCAGGAGAACTGCTTGATGAAGTGAACGCACCTGTGAATACAGGATTTATCAAGCACAGCTTTTCCGGTGAAGATTTCGGTGGTAAAAAAAGCTCAAGCAGTGCTTCGGCTCATTCAATTGGAATCGGAAATGTCAAAAAGCTTTCAGCATCAAATGAGAAATTCAGCGCCGGTGATACTGTCATGCATAAAACCTTTGGTGAAGGTGTGATAGTTAAAGCCCAGCCCATGGGAAATGATACTTTCCTCGAAATAGCATTTAAAACTGCGGGTACTAAAAAGCTTATGGCGAAATATGCCGGCTTAACAAAAGTGTAACTTTAAATTAAGTAACATCATAGTATGTAACGAAGTTGAAATAATTTCAATACTCTAATAGGAGGCTATACTATGATGGATAACAATCAGGTATCCCAGTGTGAAGCGTTGGCTTCGGGTATCAGAGAGGCTGTTTGCATAGATACAAACAGAGTCTATGATTCCTGTGCTGACAAGGATTGTTTAACTGACCTGAGAGTCTATTTTACCGATAAAACTCAGCCGGCAATTAATGAAGCTACATCGGTAAAATGCCGCAAGGTAGAAATTGAAAATGCGTTTATTGACGTTGAAGAAGTACCTTTCAACCGTGGCTTTTACTCAGTTGATATCACATATTTCTTCTGCATTACTCTTGATGTCTACTCAAATCCGTTAAATCCGCCTACATGTGTAACCGGACTTGCAACATTTACTAAGAAATGTATCCTTTACGGCAGCGAAGGAAATGTAAAAGTATTTTCTTCTGAATTTACAGCCGATGAGGACGATAAGCAGAACCTTCCTGCTGGTACTAATCCGAGAGCCAAGGTTCAGTGCGTTGATCCGGTCTGCCTTGAGGCCAAACTGTGCGCTGCTCCCAGCTGCCACGAATGCTGCTGTGTTCCTAAGTGCGTCAGAAATCGTTTTGACGGAACTTTTACAGCTGTGCCGGCAGAAAAGACAGTTTATGTAACCCTTGGTCTTTTCACTATAATCCAGCTTGAACGTGATGTTCAGATGCTTATTCCTGCATATGATTTCTGTATGCCGGAAAAGGAATGCTGCTGTGATACAGACGATCCCTGCGAGGTATTTAAAAAGATTAAATTCCCGGTAGAGGAATTTTTCCCTCCGAGATCAACTGATGCGGATAACTCAGGCTGCGGATGCGGCTGCAAACGCTGAATAAAGCTACAAAAAACGGACTCCGATTACTCGGGGTCCGTTTTAGCTTTAATAATTGTAAGAAGAAATGAGCATTATTTAGTTATCTTTCTTTTTCATTCTATCAATCTGTTTGGTGAAAAAATCAATATAAACGTCAAAATTTTTATTATCCATAATGGGTATAAGCTTTAGCGCTTTTTCTGTTTCACTAATTGCTTTGTCTGTATCTCCGCTGCTTTCATAATATTCTGCTTCTTTCCAAATCATTTGCAGAAGATTTTCAAATGAAATCCATTTTTGTTTTTCGGCAGCATCGAATTTTTCTTTTCCTTCTAGAAAATAAGCCATCTCGGTAAGTTTAGTAAAATAAATTTCTGGTATTTGTTCTATTGCTGCTTTGGCGCTCTTTAGGTCACCTTTAGCCTTATAGGCGTAGGCAAGGAATCTCAATGCATCATATTTAACTTCATCTTCTGCTTTTTCGGTTAAAGTACTTGCGATTCTAATGGTTTCATCCGGATTTTCGTTATAATTAAGAACATATAGTAAGTTATTAAGTAATATGTCATTTCCGGGATGATTTTTCATTCCATCTTCAAGTATGCGGCGACTTTTTGCAGGATCACTTTCTCTGAACTCAGCTGCTTCATAGACGATTCTCATAATTTCAGCTTCTGCTTCACGTAAACTGAAATCAAACAGTTCGTCCATAGACACTCCGAAATATTCTGCCAATATCGGTAAAAGTGTAATATCAGGGAGAGCAATATTGTTTTCCCATTTGCTTACAGCCTGAAATGAAACGCCGACGCTGTTTGCCAGTTCTTCCTGCGTTACTCCTTTTTCTTTGCGAAGAACTTTTATCTTATTGCCGATATTCATAGTTATTAACCTCCATATTAATTTAAGAGGGCGCCTTCTTGTAACTATATTCTACCATTTTGATATGATACTGACAATAAACTGTTAAACGATAAAATTCAACTTTCGGTTGAATGATAATAAACGTAAAAAAATAATCCTGAGCGTTTGCTCAGGATTATTTGGTGCGAGAGACGGGACTTGAACCCGTACGGGATTACCACACGCCCCTCAAACGTGCGCGTCTGCCGATTCCGCCACTCTCGCAAGCGACTTGTTTATTATATCAGCAAAGGTAAAATAAGTCAATAGTTTTTTTAAAAAAGCAGCGGAGTTTTTTCTCCGCTGCAAAACTTAATTTTAATTATCGTCATTCACAGATAAATTATCAGAACTGGTGCTACTTTCAGGTGCTTCATTGCTTGAAGTTTCAGTATTCTCTGCATCAGAATCTTTTGAAACTGGTATTTCTTTAGGAACAGGTTTAAGGATACTTTCGAGTTTTTTCCTGTTAATGAAAAGAAGAACAAATACTGCTACGAAAATAACGCTGATGCCTATACCTGCAAACAATCCCGTGGGAGTAAATTTAAATTCAATAGTATGCTCTCCGGCTGCTACACGGACACCTAAAAGTGAATCGCCAATTTTAACAAGATCGCTTTCATCAAGCTTCTCACCGTCTAATACAACGCTCCAGCCGCTGTCGTAGGGGATAGATGTATAAAGGATTTGAGAACTCTTAGCTGTGAAATTACCGCTGATATAAGTATCATCAAATTCTGTAACGTTAAGTTTACCGGAATCAAGATAATTATATCCGTCTACAAATTTCTCGTTGTTTATACGGTAAACGTAAATATCAAAGCTGCCAGAAGTTTTTTCGTTTGGAACATTAAGTGTTATTGAAACATTTTCTGCAGCTTTGCATGCTCCGACATCCAAGATATAAGGCTTGCTGATGTCTTGAGAAAGAGTGGTGCTGTTTGTAATAACATCAATATTTGTTATTGAAGAAGATTTTACATAAACATAAATGTGAGAATCTTCTTCGCAATTAACATTAAATGTTACACTGCCTTCGCTGTTCTTATCTTCTAAAGAGTAACTAAAGAAAGATGACTCGAGAGTATCAAACTCTTCTACATTGTTATAAGACGCAGATGTGAATGTTAAAGGTTCAAAAACATTTTCCTGACCTGTTGCCAGTGCAAAAAATTCATTTTGAACATCAAAAGGATTTGAGTAATCGGTTGTCCAGTTAAGCACTGAGCTGTCAACGGTAAAGCCTATCGGCAGACAGTATTTGTTTTCGTATGCTGTAAATTTACCTGATGAAATTTCTTTTGTATAATACTCATCATCGTAAACATAATTTGTGGAATTATCAACTACATATTTCAATGAGAACATGGCGTTGTAAACGGGTGTCTGAGGGTTATAGGTATAACTGTTTATATAGTTACCGAACATACCCATGTTTTTCTGAAGATTGGAAAGCTTTTCATAAGCAAGAGAAGTGAATGTGGAAACGCCATTATAGTAATACCAGGATGGATCATTTCTCGCTCTGAGCTTTGCAAGTTCCATTCTGTAGAAACCGTCATTTTCGCTGTCAAGTTCTTCTTTTAATGCTTCAAAAGTGGTGAGATCTGATGCATAATTTTTCTTTGACTGACTCATGGAGAAGTTGTTTGTATCAGCTGCTGAAACCTCTGCTATAGCGCAAAGCATAAGTAAGGATGCCATTGCAGAAGCCTGGAATCTTTTACTACGCATCATAAGAAGAACAACAGTATAAACAGCAACAATTGCCAAAGAAATATAAACTGAAAGTTCAGTGAGATTCTTTGACTCAACCTTCTGTGCAACAATTATGAAAACAACGATAGCACATCCGGTAGCTAAAATCATATTTTTGCTGAATTCATTAATCCTCATCAGAACTTTGTATGCAAAAATCAGCAGGAAGAATGAATACATATAGGAAAAACGATAGGGCAGGTCGTTGGGGAAATGGAAACCGTGCCAGATATAGTTAAGGTAATTAGTGTTGAAACTCAAGAAGAAGAATACAACTACAAGTGCAGAAACAATTTTTTCACGTGCACTGATGGTTTTGGAAAATAAAAACAGCGGGAGAAGAATAACAACAAGCATTCCGCAGTAAACATTGGGTAAAACGTTTCCGCCGCTGCTGCGTATTGACGGTGTGATATCTGCTAAATGATTAACTGCGAAGTCAAATACATTGAAATATGTTTTGAATTCTTCGGGGAATGTTCCGGAAGTTGCAGAACACTGTTTAAGGGCAAAATATGTGGGAAGAAGAGCAAAAGCTACAATACCGGCAGCGACAATTGAAAATAATGCAAATTTTGCTCCTGAAACAAGGAATCTGGAATTTTTAACTTTAAATGCAAAGCTCTGTACTTTTTCCTCTTCGGGTTCGAGTTTGACAAATTTTGAATCTGCAGTATTGGAAATAAAATAAAAGTAAAGGAAATATATAACGGCAAAAATACACATCATAAATGCCATATAGTAATTTGTAACCATAGCTAAAGCGAGGGATATGCAATAAAGCGTGCATTTGCCGTGTTTGATTATATATTCAATACCAAGTGCTACTAACGGTAAAAGATACAGAGCATCTGTCCACATGATGTTCCAGTAATATGCTATAAAGAAGCTGCAGAAAGAATATAATATGCCGAAAGCTGCAATGGTCAAATCATCTTTGTTGAAAGATTTTTTAAGAAAATATGCAAAAGTTGCGCTGGAAAGAGCGCATTTTAAAAGTATTATCAAAGCTACTGCTTCAGTGATATTATCGTGACCAAATAAGAAGATCAATATATTAAATGGACTCGAAAGATAATTAAAATAGTTGCCAACTATGGCGCTTCCAAGTCCTGTAGTCCAAGAATATATTACATTATCAAAATTTGTGACACGCTCATACATTTCTGCAAGAAACGGCACATACTGATGATACATATCCATTCTCAGTACTGTTTTGTCTCCAAAGGGGATAACATTAAAGAAATAATAAATTAGCACCATTAAAAGTGCAGAACCGCCGGCAGCAAATAAAATACTGCTGTTTCTCTTTAAAATATTGCTGCTCTTTTTTATAAGCGGCGAATTGGTTTTTAAATTCATTAATTATGCACCTGCCTTCCAAGTGATTTTATCATATTCGTTTTTAACTTTCAATAAAACCTGTCAATTTGTTCTAAACAAGGACAAGTGGTCATAGAAATTAATCGGAGGTTGAAAAAATGCAAAAGGTAAGTGAAAAGTTTAATGAAGCCTGTGCTCCGTGTGCTCCGAGAATTAAAGATAAGCTCTTAGCTGTTTCGGACGAAATCAAAAAGGAAACTTTTGAAATAAGAATGCGTGCCGAGGGAGCATTAATTCTTTGCGGTACATATGGATGCGGATTTATTAATTCAGACGGAAGATTTTCTTTGATATATCCAAAATCACCTGTTGTAGTAACAAAGCAGGAATTAGATGCTACTTTGAGCAGAATGTGCAGCTTTTCAATGCACACTTACCAGCAGAATCTTGTGGATGGATATATTACTCTTTCGGGAGGTCACAGGGTAGGCGTATGTGGAACTGCTGTTAACGAAAAAAGCATAATAATGTCAGTGCGTGAAATATCGTCTCTTAATATAAGAATCGCAAGGGAAATCTACGGCGTTTCCCGTAAAATTCTTGATGAGGTATTTTATGAGCATATCTCAAGCCTTATCATTGCCGGGCCGCCATCTTCCGGTAAAACAACCTTAATAAGAGATATTGCACGGGAACTTTCAGGCGGCTTTGGATGCTGTTACCGAAAAGTAGTTATAGTAGATGAAAGAGGGGAAATAGCAGCGATAAAGGACGGTATACCTCAGAATGATATCGGACTTAACTGTGATGTTATATGCGGATTTCCTAAAGGAATCGCCATAATGAATGCACTTAAATCCATGTCGCCGGAAGTAATCATCTGTGATGAGGTAGGCACAAATGATGAAATTAAAGCCATAGAGTATGGTCTTAATTCCGGAGTCAAATTTATTTTAACTGTACATGCCTCTTCATATGAAGAGCTTAAACGAAAAAAGCAGATTAAAATGCTTCTTGAAACAGGTGAATTTGATAATATTGTCCTTTTAAAATCGGGACGTGTTCCGGGAATCACGGACAAAATAATCAATTGCGAGGTACTGCTTAATGAGATACGCAGGGGCGATACTTTTAGGGATTACGGCAGCTATGACGGGACAGCTTTTGGCACTTCGACTGAAGAAACGTATAAAGATTTTGACCGAGGTACTGCTGTTTATTTCAGCCGTTAAAAATGAAATTGAATTTAACAGAAAACCGATTGTTTCTATTTTTTCTGAAAACATCGGAAGAAGTTTTATGAAATCTCTGTCTTTTGTGTCTGACTGTGTTGCTTTGACAGAGAACGGTGAAGATTTTAAAACGGCGTGGAATGACTCAATTAAAAACAGCAACTCACTTTCTGTATTGTCTGATCAGGATATCCAGCTCTTACTTTCATATGGTTATCAGCTTGGTACGACAGATGTCAGTGGTCAGATAAACCTCTGTACTCTTTATCAGGATTTGTTTGAAGAAAGACTGAGAGCTGCAAGAAAATTTGAAGAGCATTATGGAAAAATTTACAGGCAAAGCGGGATTTTTATCGGTACTGCAATAATAATACTTATCCTTTAAAGTAAAGGCGGGAAAAACAATGGATGTCGATTTTCTTTTTAAAATTGCTGCAATAGGAATAATAGTTGCGGTGCTTAATCAAATCCTTTCGAGGGCAGGAAAAGATGAATATGCAATGGTTACAACTCTTGCCGGGCTTGTAGCAGTGCTCGTGATGCTTATTCCTAAAATATCCGCACTCTTCGATACGATTAAATCTGTTTTTGGTCTTTGATTATGGATATTTTCAAGATTTTTGCCATTGCAGTTACCGGTACATTTCTTTACATATTTGTAAAGCAGCATAAACCGGAGTTTGCAGCAGCAGTACAGACTGCCACAGTTCTCATTATTTTTGTGTTTGTTTTATCCTATGCCGGTGCGGTTATAAGCCAGATTAAAGAGATAACAGAAAGCTATAATCTGAAATCCGAATTTATATTTCCTATGATAAAAGCTCTTGGTATAGCTGTTATCACACAAATAACAGCAGATTTGTGCAGAGATAACGGAAACACATCCGCTGGAGCTAAAGTTGAATTTGCCGGACGTATTATCATTATTGCAATGATTTTGCCTATGCTAAAAGCTGTGGCTGATTTTGCAGTTGACCTTATCGGAGGATGAACAATGAGGAAAAGAAGAAAGCTGATGATGTTTATATTGGTAACAGCTGCAATTTTGATAACTGCTTTTCCGGTTTACGCCGAACATCAAGAAGATAATACATATAAAAATGAAGCTGAGCAATTGGGTGATGAGTTCTTAAAAGAGAATGAAGCGGAAGCTCTGTTAGAAGACCTGCCGGATGATGCAAAAGAAGTTTTGTCGTCACTGGGAATAGATAATTTATCCTATGACGCAGTTATTAATATTGATGCAAAAACTGCTTTTTCGTCAGTTGTATCCTTTTTCTCAGGAGAAATGGTAAGTCCTATTAAATATTCAATTATAGTATTCGGTATTATTTCTCTAATTTCAATTCTTACAGCTGCTGAGGGAGGAAATTTATCAAAATCAGAAAGTCTTTTTTCTCTTGCTGAGTGCCTTGCAGTAGGGACGGTTATATTGGTTCCGCTTTCAGAGTGTATTTCTTCGGCCTGCTCAGTAATAAAGCTCAGTAATAATTTTATGATTTCGCTCATTCCTGTTTTAACGGCTCTTGTTGCTGTCAGCGGTAACCCGGCGGCAGCTTTGAGCTGCAATACAATGATTTTTGCATTGGCTCAGATTATTTCTTCAGTTGCTCAGAATGTTGTATCTCCGTTTATAAGGATGTTTTTTTCGCTGAATATAGTTTCGTCTATTGCACCTGAGTTTGGTTTAAATTTCCTGTGCAATATGATAAAGAAAACAGCCACTGTACTGCTCGGTTTTGCAGCAACAGTTTTTTCCGGATTACTGACTGTAAAAGGTGTTCTTGCAGGTGCAGCAGATACCGCTGTTTTGCGAAGCGCAAAATTTGTATCGGGAAGCTTTATCCCAGTTGTGGGTGGTGCTGTAAGTGATGCCTTAACTTCTCTTGCCGGCTCTGTAAGTATAGCCAAAAACACGGTGGGGGCTTTTGGTATTATTGCAGTTGCAGTCATAACTCTGCCAAGCATAATAAAGATATCTTCATGGCTTATATGTCTTAATGTGCTTTCTTCATCAGCTGAAATTTTAGGAAGAAAATCGGCATCTCAGTTTTTAAACGGCATCGCTTCCGGTGCATCACTTCTCAATACAATAATAATTCTCAACGCAGTTGTGCTAATAATATCTACAGGCGTCATGATACTTATAAGGTCGGATTTATAATGGAAATAATTATAGACTGGGTTAAAACAATAGCGGCAACGTCAATAGCCGGAGCGGTTATTTATTTTTTGGTTCCCAAGGGTAATACAGAAAAAGCTTTAAGACTTGTTGTTTCATTTTCTCTTCTATTCTCAATTTTATCGCCGTTCCTCAGCGGAGCAATTAAGACGAATATTGATTTTTCAAATTTTATGAATATCGAAGAGATGGAAATAGAAGCAGACGAAAAAGCAAAAGAATATGCTCAGCTTTACAGTGATTCTATATCAGGAAAAAGTGTGACAGTGGTTAAAGAAAATGTAGAGAGTCTCCTTGATTCACTGAAATTTAAATATTCGGATATTGAAATCAGTACGGATATTAGCGAAGAAAGCGGCATAGTAATTAGTAATATAAAGATTATTATTTCCGAGGAAGAAAGTAAGCAGGACTTAACATATGTACAAGGTGAAATAAAAGAACTTACCGGTATAAATCCGGAATTTGATGTTTCAGACGGAGTGTAGAAAAATGAATTCTGTAATTCAAAAAATAAAAGACATCATAAGTAAAATTTCTGCCGATAAAAAGACTCTGATTATTGTTGCAGCGGGAATTATCGGAGTAGTGATACTTGTAATGTCTGAATTTTTACCGGGAGAAGAAAAGACGGAAAAAAAGGAGGAAATTACAGCTACCGGAGAATACAGCATCGATAATCATTATGAATATGCCGAAATGCTCGAAAAAAAGCTTACAGATATAATTTCATCAATTGAAGGAGCAGGAACATCAAAAGTGATGATTACTTTAGAGTCTTCATCAGAAGCAGTGTATGCTCAGAATGAAAAGACAGATATGGAGAGCGATAACGAGAACAGCGAAAAAATATCAAAAGAAAATGATTATGTACTTATAAAAACAGATTCTTCAAGGGAGGAAGCTCTTTTACTGAAAATTATACAGCCGGAAGTCAAAGGAGTTGCAGTAGTCTGCGAAGGAGGGGATTCAGTATATGTACAGCAAAAAATCATTGAAACAATCTCGGCTGTTTTTGATATAAACTCATCCAAAATCAAAGTAACCAAACTTTCATCAGGAAATTAGGAGGAAACTGAAATGATATTCAAGAAACGACAGGTATTAATGGCAGCTTTGGTAGTGGCTCTTGGTGCGGCAGTTTTTGTAAACTGGTATTATACTAAACAGCCACAGACGGTTCAAACCAATTCACCTGTATCTTCCACTCAGCAGAATACGGAAAATCAGGAGGCTGCAACAGCGGGCAATCTCGGAGACGCACAGTTTGTTTCGGGAACACTGCCATCTTCTGAAAATAAAACCGATGAACCGGAATATTTTGTACAGGCGAAACTTGACAGAACTGTTGCCCACGATAAAGCGAAAGAAACTTTGCAGCAGACAATTGATTCTTCAACTGCCGACGCAGAATCAAAAAAAGCTGCCTCAGAGGCTCTTGAAAAATTATCCGCTAATATAAAAAAAGAAACCGATACAGAAAATTTAATAAAGGCAAAAATTTCATCAGGATGCGTTGTGGTCATCGATAACGGTAAAGCTCAAGTTATTGTAGAAAAAGGCAAACTCAACGATACAGTGGTTTTACAGATAAAAGAAATAGTAATTCAGCAGACAGGATTTACTGTTGAAAATATTACAATTATTGAAGCAAAATAGTTGTGCCTTACGGTCAATTTGTGGTATAATATCCGAAAACAAGGATGTTATACCACTTATTTTTATGTTGATATATTTTTTATGCAGCATTGTAAGGAGGATTTTTGATGACAGATCCTAAAAACGTAGGCGGCCTTATGATTTCTGAAGATGTTCTTGCCGCTATTGTTATAAACTCAGTTAAAGATATACCCGGCGTCAGCAAATTTGTTCAGCGTCCGCCGGATTTGGAGACGGTTTTTAAGATTGGCGATCAGTCTTTAAAAAGTGTTAAAATTAAAATAAAAGATAACGAAGTTTATATTCATATTTATATCAATATTTTTTCCGGCTATAAAATACCTGTTTTAACTGAACAGATTCAGCAAACAATCAAAACTTCTGTTCAGACTATGACAGGCAAAATAGTTTCGAGAGTAGATATTGATATTTTGGGCATTGATTTTTCCGAACCTGAACACACTGATAAATAACAAAAATTATGCCTTCCGCATCAATATTGCTTGTGGAGGGCTTGTTTTCTTAATATTCCATTTTGAGGAGGCTAAAAAATGACAAGACGTCAGGCAAGAGAACAGGCTTTTATTATTATTTTTGAAAAATCTTTTCAGGACGATCTCACAGTAGAAGAGATAATTGATAACGCTGTTGAAGCTGGAGTACTCGAAAAAGAAGACTTTTCAGAAAGTCTTTCAAAAACAGTATATGAAAATCTCGAAGCAGTGGATAAGCTTATTGATGAAAATCTTGTTGGCTGGAGAAAGGACAGAATCTCCAAGGTGTCGGCATCTATTCTCCGTCTCGCAATAAGTGAAATTCTTTATTTTACAGATATCCCCAATAAAGTTTCCGTTAACGAAGCGGTGGAGCTTGCAAAGACTTATGCTCCTACCGATGATGCAGGTTTTATTAACGGTGTTTTGAGTTCTGTGCTCAAAAAAATCGGTGCATAATCATGGCTGTTTTTTTAGGTATAGATACAAGTAACTATACAACGTCACTGGCTCTTTATAATTCAGAAACTAAAAATGTGATTCACACAAGGAAACTTCTTCCTGTTAAAGAAGGAAGTCTTGGATTAAGACAAAGCGATGCACTTTTCCACCATACAGTTCAGCTTCCAGAGCTGTTTCAGAATCTTTTCTCTAAATACAGTGGTAAAATTGACGCTGTATGTGTTTCGGAACGTCCGAGAAGTGTTGACGGCTCCTATATGCCTTGCTTTCTTGTAGGTGTATCTGCTGGACAAAGTGTTGCTTCATCAATGGGAATCCCGCTCTATAAATTTTCTCATCAGGACGGACATATAGCTGCTGCACTTTTTTCTGCTGATAGAATGGATTTAATGAAAGCAAAACAGTTTGCAGCTTTTCATGTGTCCGGAGGAACAACCGAAGCGGTTCTTGTAAAACCTAATGATAATGGCTCATTCAGTACTCAAATAATATGTGCTTCATCGGATCTTAAAGCCGGTCAGGCTATTGATAGAGTGGGAACTGCCATGGGACTTAAATTCCCGGCAGGAAAAAGCCTTGATGAGCTCTCTCTTAAAAGCAAAAGAGAATATAAAATAAAACCTTACATTAAGGATGGCAACTGTTCACTTTCAGGCGTGGAAAATAAATGCATGAAAATGATTAAAGATGATGAGTCTGCGGAAGACGTTGCGAAATATTGTCTTACTTATGTAGGTTCTGCTATCTGTGAAATGTGCGGGTATGTTTTAGAAAAATATCCGGGTATTACAATTGTTTTTGCCGGAGGTGTGCTTTCGAACACTCTTATCAGAGGCATGATAAAAAAGAATTTTGCAGATAATGCCGTCTTTTCTTTGCCGGAATTTTCATCTGATAATGCCGCAGGAATTGCAGTGCTCGGCGAGGTGGTACATGATGATTCAAAATAAATCTGCCGTTATAACTGTAAGTCAGCTTAATTTTTATATAAAATCACTTTTTGACTCGGATGTAAATCTTTCTTATGTCTTTTTGAGCGGTGAAATATCTAATTTTACTAACCATTATCGAACAGGGCATTTGTATATGACTTTAAAGGATGCCAATGCGTCAGTTAAAGCGGTGATGTTCCGTTCGAGCGCTTCAAGGCTTAAATTTGTGCCTGAAAACGGTATGAAAGTTATAGTCAAAGGCAGAGTGTCTGTTTTCGAGCGTGACGGTCAGTATCAGGTATATATTGATGATATGCAGCCGGACGGCGCAGGTGCACTGACAATTGCTTTTGAACAGCTTAAAGCGAAACTTCAAAAGCAGGGACTTTTTGACATGGAAGCCAAAAAGCCGATTCCTAAATTTCCACGTAAAATCGGTGTTGTAACTTCTCCTACAGGTGCAGCTATACAGGATATCCGAAATATTGTTTTCAGACGTTTTCCAAGCGCTGAAATCATTTTGTATCCTGTGCTTGTACAAGGAGACGGCGCAGCACAGCAAATCACTGCTGCAATCGAATATTTCAACCAAAATGATCTTGCCGATGTTTTGATAGTAGGCAGAGGAGGCGGCTCCATAGAAGATTTATGGGCGTTTAATGAAGAGATCGTTGCCTATGCCATATATAACAGCATTATACCTGTTATTTCTGCCGTAGGACATGAAACTGATTTTACAATCAGCGATTTTGTCGCCGATCTTCGTGCTCCAACTCCGTCAGCTGCAGCGGAATTAGCCGTGCCTGATAAAGCTGAACTTTTGAGTAACCTTAATTTTCTTATTAAGCACTGTAATCAGGCTATGGCTGATATTTTATCAGGAAAAAGAAACGAGTTAGAATATATAACTTCAAGCGTATATCTAAAAAATCCTCTTATGCTTATAAGACAAAAGCAAATGCAGTTTGATTCTGTTACTTCAAGAATTCGTAATTCTGCATTGCTTACTTTAGCAGAAGAAAAAACAAGATTTGCAAAGGCAGCCTCTGCTCTTGATAGTTTAAGCCCTTTTAAAGTATTGGCAAGAGGATACAGTGTAGTTACCGATGCTGATGGTAAAATCATCTCAGCATCAAAGGATATTAAAAAAGACGATATTATCAATATAAAATTTTCAAAAGGCAATGCCGAATGTATTGTTCTTTCTACCGGAGAGTGATTCCAATGCGAAAAAATATGACCTATGAAGCAGCAATGAAAAGACTTGAAGAAATAGTTACTTCTTTGGAGAGTGGCGAGCTTCCCCTTGACAAATCGTTGAAGCTTTATGAAGAAGCAACTGAGCTTTCAGCTTTTTGCAAAAAATATCTTGATGAGGCTGAGGGCAAACTTACAATATTAAGCGAAAATGTAACTGCGGGAGTAGATGACGATGAGTGATTTTTCAAACAGTTTGAAAAAATATGTAGATTATTTTGAAAATAATTTGCCTAAATTTCTTCCGGAAGCCAAACCTTATCAGGAAGTACTTTCAGACAGTGTAACTTATTGTATAACAGACGGAGGAAAGCGAATCAGACCTGTTCTTGTTTTGGAGTTTTGCCGTATATGCTGTGGCGAATATGAGAAGGCAACGCCCTTTGCTGCAGCCATTGAAATGATTCATTCATATTCGTTGGCACATGACGATCTTCCCTGTATGGATGATGATGACATGAGAAGGGGAAAGCCGTCATGTCATAAAAAATTCGGAGAAGCAAATGCACTCCTTGCCGGCGATGCTCTGCTTACATTAGCTTTTGATACAATTGCCAACAGAACTGACTTTAATACAGTTTCACCTTTACAGGCTATACGTGCTGCCGGAGTTCTTGCTGAGAAGGCTGGAGTTTACGGAATGATAGGCGGACAGGTTATTGATTTACAGAGCGAAGGCAAAAAGGCTGATGTTGAGATTTTAAAATTAATGGATTCAAAAAAAACCAGCGCTTTGATATCGGCAGCTTGTCAGATGGGATGCATTGTAGGCGGAGCAGACGATCATAAAGTCAAGCTTGCCGGAGACTTTGCAGAAAAAATCGGTTTAGCTTTTCAGATTGTTGATGATATCCTTGACGTTAAAGGTGATGCACAGCTTCTCGGTAAGCCTGTGGGCAGCGACAGCGTAAATGATAAGTCCACTTATGTTTCACTTTTAGGACTGGATGAATCACAGCAAATCGTTGATAAGCTGACAAGTGAAGCGATTGAAATATTAAACGAGTTTGATGGCTCTGACTTCCTTAAGGAGCTTACTCTTTTCCTTGCTAAAAGAGACTATTAAAGAAAGCGAATGACACTATGAAAGAATATGCTTTTTTGGATAAAATAAACGATCCAAGCGATATTAAAGATTTCAGTGATGAACAGCTTGAGGTGCTTGCTGAAGAAATAAGAGCTGAGCTTATAGATACAGTTTCCAAAACAGGAGGACACTTGGCTTCAAACCTGGGTGTTGTGGAATTGACTTTGGCTTTGCACCGAGTGTTTGATTCACCAAATGATCAGATCGTGTGGGATGTAGGACATCAGGTGTATACTCATAAGCTTCTTACCGGACGCTATAAAGATTTTCATACCTTAAGAACGGAAAACGGCATATCGGGATTTTCAAGGCCTTATGAAAGCAAACATGACATTTTTTATAGCGGTCACAGCAGTACGTCTATATCAGCGGCATTTGGACTTTCTAGTGCCAAAACACTTCAAAATGACAAGCATCATGTAATTGCGGTTATAGGTGACGGAGCTCTTACAGGCGGACTTGCCTATGAAGCTCTTAATAACGCAGGACGTTCAAAAGACCGTCTTATAGTTATACTTAACGATAATGAAATGTCAATTTCACAGAATGTCGGTTCCATGGCAAGACATTTGGCGGTTATTCGTTCAAAGCCGGGTTATTACCGTCTTAAATTTGGAGTAGAAAAGATACTGAAGGCAATTCCGTTTATTGGCGGAAAACTTTCAAATATGGTATTTAATTTGAAGTCAAAAGCAAAAGACTTTATTTACGGAAGTACAGTATTTGAGGATATGGGATTCCGCTATATGGGACCCATTGACGGTCACGATATAAAAGTACTTTCAGAAGCTCTTGAAAGTGCAAAACTTTCAAAAAGACCTGTTTTGCTTCATATTAATACCATTAAGGGAAAAGGATATAATTTCGCAGAAAAGGATCCCAGTCATTTTCACGGAATTTCAAAATTTGATATTAATACGGGAGAGCCTCTTTCGTCTGGTACAAACTTCTCAGCAGAATTCGGTGATTATCTTTGTAAGATGGCTGAGGATGACGGCAGAATCTGTGCTATCACTGCCGCTATGGCTTTGGGCACAGGACTTGATGAATTCAGTAAAAAGTATAAAGACCGTTTCTTTGATGTCGGTATTGCCGAAGAGCATGCGGTAACATTTGCTTCAGGACTTGCAAAGAACGGTATGATTCCTGTTTTTGTCGTCTATTCAACTTTTCTTCAAAGATGCTATGACCAGATGATTCATGATGTGGCCATGCAGAGACTTAAAATAGTTATCGCAATTGATCGTGCTGGATTTGTCGGCGAGGACGGTGAAAGCCATCAGGGGCTTTTTGATGTTGCGATGCTCAGCAGTGTGCCTGGCATTACAATTTTTTCCCCGTCAACTTATTTTGGCCTTAAAAATATTCTTGATGAAGCATTTTATAATGTCCCAGGCATATGCGTTGTCAGATATCCAAGAGGAGCAGAACATGCTCTTGCTGAAAAGTATAAGCCTCAAAGTGTTGACTTTGATTTGTTTGGTAATGACGATGCAGAGATAGCCATTGTAACTTATGGACGTATTTTTGCGCATGCCTGTGATGCAGCAGAAATTTTGTCAGAAGAACAGGGCATTTCAGTTAAAATTCTTAAACTGAATAAAATTCATCCTATAAGCCGTGAAGCTTATGAAAACGTTTTAAATTGTAAGCACATATTCTTTTTTGAAGAAGGCATAAAAAACGGCGGTGTCGGCGAGCAATTTGCATTGCATCTTCTTGAAAATAACTATAAAGGAAGCTATAATATTACAGCAATCGACGATCAGTTTGTTAAACATGCTTCAGTAAGCTCTTTACTTAAAAAATACCAACTGGACAGCAGAGGCATGGCTGATAAAATAATTGGGAGTGTACAGGAATTTGAGCAATAAACTAAGGCTTGATTCAGCAGTATTTGAATTGGGAATATCAGAAAGTCGTGAAAAGGCAAAAGCGCTTATAATGGCCGGACAGATATATGTTAACGGAATGAAGGCCATAAAACCAGGTATGACTGTAAACAGCAGCGATAAAATAGAGCTTCGTGGAAATACGCTGCCATATGTCAGCCGTGGGGGACTTAAGCTTGAAAAAGCCATGGAAGTTTTTCCGATAACTTTGAAAGATAAAGTTTGTATGGATATAGGTGCGTCTACCGGCGGCTTTACTGATTGCATGCTGCAAAACGGAGCAGTAAAGGTTTATTCTATTGATGTAGGCTATGGACAGCTTGCTTGGAAACTTCGCTCAGATTCTCGTGTAGTTAACCTCGAAAGAACAAATTTCAGATATGTAACCAACGAACAGATTCCTGAAAGTATCGATTTTGCAAGTATAGATGTTTCTTTTATTTCATTAAAACTGATTTTTCCGGCGTTGATGCCATTACTTAAAACTGACGGAGAATGTGTTTGTCTTGTTAAACCACAATTTGAAGCAGGAAAGGATAAAGTAGGAAAAAAAGGCGTTGTCAGGGAAAGAGCTACACATATAGAAGTAATCGAAAATGTAATCGGATACGCTTCTGACAATGGATTTTCGGTTTTAAATCTTGATTTTTCTCCTGTAAAAGGACCCGAAGGAAACATCGAATATTTATTGTACATAAAGAAAGCAGACGAAAAAACTTGTGCGGTAGATTCGGAAATGATAGAAAGAGTTGTAGAAGCTTCACACAGTACTCTCGATAAAAACAATGTAGGTAGTGACACAAATGAATAAATTTGCAGTTATACCCAATTTAACAAAAAGCAATGCCTATGAAGTTGCTTTATCCGTATGTGATAGGCTTTTTCAGCTGGGTGCTGAGGTATTTATTCCTGAAGAAAACAAAGCCGATTTTAATGAATTAGACAAAGCTGTTTTCTTATCCGATGACGATATTATGAAGCAGTGCTCTGCAATAATCGCAGTAGGCGGCGATGGTACAATTTTAAGATGTGCCAAAGAAGCGGCAAAATTCGGTAAACCGGTTTTGGGGATTAATGCCGGAACTTTAGGGTACATGGCTGGTCTCGAAAAACACGAACTGGAACTTTTGGATAAGCTTATTGATGGTGAATTTAAAATCGATAAGCGTATGATGCTGAAAGTTTCGATAGATGTTGATGAATCTTTTGTAGGAACCTTTTATGCAATAAATGATGCGGTTTTTTCACGAGGTTCTCAGCTTAAAATGATTAAGACAAAGGTATATTGTGACGGTAATTTAGTAAATAACTATCTCGCAGACGGATTGGTTATTTCTACACCAACAGGTTCAACAGCTTACTGTCTTTCAGCAGGAGGGCCTGTTGTGGATCCGGTAATTGAAAGTATACTTCTTACTCCAATCTGTACGCATTCACTATTTGCCAGGTCTTTGATTTTCAGAGCTGATTCCAAGCTGATAGTGCAGCCGGATGAATCATGCTGTGATGATTTCTTCTTTTCCTGTGATGGAGAAGAAGCCATCAAACTTGAAAGTAATTACAAAGTCTCAATTGAAAGAGCCGATGACTATGCGCAGCTTATAAGAATTAAATCGGATACTTTCATAGATATTTTGAATAAGAAGCTTGCTGAACGGAGGGTATAACGTGAAAAGAAAACGTCATGCATTAATTTTGGAGATTATTGAAAAATACAACATTACCACTCAGGACGAGCTTTTGGAAAAGCTTTCAGAAAATGGTTTTGATGTGACGCAGGCTACAATATCAAGGGACATCAAAGAACTTCGTCTTGTTAAAACTATGAACTCATCAGGTCAGTATTGTTATTCTCTGAATAAATCAGCATCAACTGATCACAGTGCAAAATTCCATGCAATCTTTAAAGAATCGGTTATTTCAATAAATTATGCAGGAAATATATGCTCAATTAAATGTTATTCAGGTATGGCTCCTGCCGCTTGTGCCGGAATTGATGCAATGCATTGGGACGGAGTAGTAGGTACATTGGCAGGGGATGATACAATTTTTGTTCTTTGCACGGATAACGATAAAGCGGCGGCTCTAAAAAAGAGTATTAACAAACTTATTAACGGTTAAGGGGATTATATTTTATGCTGAAAAGCTTAAGCATTGAAAATGTTGCCGTTATAGAAAAGGCTACCATCGATTTTGAGGGTGGCTTTAATGTGTTGACCGGTGAAACCGGTGCAGGTAAATCAATAATTATCGACTCTATAAATATGATTTTAGGAGAGCGTTCTTCGAGAGATTTAATAAGAAGAGGAGCAAAACAGGCAAAAGTTGTCGCTTTGTTTGATAAAGTTGGTCCCGGTGCTATTGAGGCTATTGAGCAAGCTGGCTTTGATCCTGCAGGATTTACTGACGAATGTTTAATACAGCGCACAATTTCAGCTGATGGAAAAAGTGTATGCAAAATCAACGGTATGCCGATTACCGCTGCTATGCTCAGAAAAATTGCTGTTAATTTGATAAATATACACGGTCAGCACGACAATCAAGTTTTATTTGATGCTTCTACTCATTGTGGATTCATTGATGCAATAGCCGGTATCTCACAGGAACTTAATGAATACAAAGAAGAGTTTGTAAAATTAAAGAAAATAAGAAGAGAATTGATTGCTTTAAAGGAAGAAGCTGAAGCTAAAGAGGAATCCGAAGAGCTTTGGAGATTCCAAATAGAAGAGCTTTCTCAGGCTGATATAAAAATCGGTGAAAGAGAACAGCTTACAAAGAGAAAAAATGCAATTTTAAATTCCGAAAAAATAGCTTCGGCTTTAAATTATACTTATAACTGCATTAATGGAAATGAATCTGCAGGTGAACGGGGAATCTTTTCTGTAATGGCTGATGCTCTTAATCGTCTTGAAGGAATACAGCCATATTTCGGAGAAATTCAGGATTTCCTTGTTCAGTTCAGAGAAACTCTTTATTCTATTGGTGAACTTAAGAATGATCTGAATGATTTCCTTTTACAGATTGATTATAACCCTGAAGAGCTTGAAGAAATCGAGGAAAGACTTGATTTCCTGTATCGTCTGTCACTGAAATACGGTGATACTGAAGAAGAAATGCTCTCTTATCTTTCCAAAATAGAAACAGAGCTTCAAAAGCTTGAATCATCTGATGAGCTTATAAATCAGGTGACAGATGAATACAATAAACTGCTTGAAAAATGTATCGCAATGGCAGAAAATATTTCCGATAAGAGAAAAAAAGCTGCTGATGAATTTTCAAAGAATATTGAAAAAGAGCTTATTTTTCTCAATATGCCGTCTGTACATTTCAGTGTTTCTTTTGAAAAAGGCAATTTATCGTCAAATGGTTTCGATATTGTGGAGTTTTTGATTTCAACAAATGTTGGTGATAAACTCAAACCAATTTCAAAAATAGCTTCCGGCGGTGAACTTTCAAGGATTATGCTGGCAGTTAAAAATGTTCTTTCGAAGAATGATAGTATAGATACACTAATTTTTGATGAAATAGACACAGGTGTAAGCGGTAATGCTGCCATTAAAATTGCCATGAAATTGAAGGAAGTTTCAGCTTTCCGTCAGGTCATCTGTGTAACTCATCTTCCTCAGATCGCAAGCTTTGCAGCTAGTCACTATCTTATTGAAAAAAGTTCCGATGACAAAGGAACGTATACAACTGTTAAGCAGCTTAATACCGAAGACCGTGAACTTGAACTTGCAAGAATGGTTTATGGCGGAGAAATCACTTCTGCGCAGCTCAAAACTGCAAAAGAAATGCTTGAATTTGCCAAAATTCATTGATTGTTAACTAAATAAATCTTGCAACTTTACTTATTTAATTGTATAATAAAAACGCAAAATTTTTTGGAGGTATTGTATTAATGTTTAATTTACAGTTCTTAGCAGCAGATGCTACTTCAAGTTCATCATCACTTATGATGATTGTGCCAATGATACTTATTTTCGCTCTCATGTATTTCATGATGATTCGTCCTCAGAAAAAGCAGCAGAAGCTTGAGCAGGAAATGAGAAACAATCTTAAGATTGGCGATGAAATTACAACTATCGGCGGTATTATGGGACGCATCGTTACTGTTAAAGATGATTCTCTTATAATTGAAACAGGTGCTGACAGAAATAAGATGAAAATCACACGTTGGGCTGTTCAGGCAAACAATACAGCTATGGAGCGTGACCGTCAGGAGAGAGAGGCTGCTAAGGCAGCTGCTGAAAAGGCAAAGGCTGAAAAGAAAAAGAAAAAAGAAGAGGAATAATCTTCTTTTAAACTTGTAATATAAAACAAGTTCACCTCATATCCTTTTAGTGGATATGAGGTGATTTTTTTATGAAAAAAAGAAAAACTAACAGAAATTCTGAAAAGGATAATTCCAAAAACAACTATAAAATATATCTATTTGCGTTTATAGGTGAACTGGTGATTTTATGTGCCATTCTTTCATTTTTTGCACTTATAATTGTTAAATCAGGAGTTTCAAATAGTATAATTCCATTTCTTTCAATATTGTCATTTGCAATATCTGCTTTTGCAGCTGGTTTTATAGCTGTAAGACCTAAAAGAAAAAACGGAATTGCAACCGGATTCATATCCGCTGTTCCGATTATGGCAATATCTGCTGCGTTTATTGTTGCGCTGAATAAAGGGAGCATCAGTTATGTTTTTATTATAACTCTTGCTGTACAAGTGTTGTGTTCAATGGCAGGCGGAATTGCAGCAGCGAATATACGAAAAAAAGTTAAATAATAAATTCTTGCAATAAAAAGGAGGTCAAATATCATTTTGAAACAACGCAGAAAATCTTTATATTATTCAAAAAACAGAGTTTCACAGCTTCCAATTAGGCGTGAGATATTAATGTTCTCAATTTTATTGTTATCAGGTTTATTAATAGGAGTACTTGTAGCCAAAAACGGAAATGAGAGTATTTTGGCTCAGGTAAACAGGATGTTTGATTCATTCTACTCCGTACGAGAAAACCAGAGTATTAGCGCTTCTGTTATAAATTCTCTGAAAGTATCATGTGCGTTTTGGCTGATAAATTTACTATTTGGTTTATGTATAATAGGAGTTCCATTTGTAACTGTTATTCCTGTAATCAGAGGTCTTGGAGTAGGACTTGTAACCGGTTATATTTATTCTATATATGGAATAAAAGGTATCGGCTATTGTTTTCTGATAATATTCCCCGGAGCCTTAATATCTTTTATAGCACTGATTTATGCGGTTTCAGATTCATTTAAAATGTCGCTATATACTTTGAGCAGTTGTGTAAATTCGGGAGCACCAAAAGGCGGTGCAGAAAAAATAAAAATATTTGCAGTAAGACAAATGTTTTATTTAATACTATTTGCCGTATCTGCCTTTATAGATGGAATTGCAAATAAGCTATTTGCAGGAGTATTTAATTTTTAGGCGGTTTTTGCTTTGATAAAGGATTAGCAGCAACTGCATCTTTTAACTGATCATTGATAACATGGGTGTAAATGTCAGTTGTACTCAAGCTTTCATGGCCAAGAATCTCTTTTAGAAGTACAATATCCACATGTCCATATTGATACATTAATGTAGCTGCTGTATGCCGCAATTTGTGTACTGACATACCTTGTTCCTTCAAACCGCACTTTTCAAGGAGATTATTAATAAGAAGTTGTACGGTTTTTGGACTGATTCTTTTATTCAATCTACTGATAAATAATGCATCTTTGTCTTTAACGCCATCAACAGGACGTACACGCAAATAGTCTTTTATAGCGGATTTACAGGCGTCATTGAGATAAATAGTACGTTCCTTATTGCCTTTACCTGTGACGACCATAGTTCCATTACTCTTTATATCAGAGCAATTAAGACTGACAAGTTCAGACAATCTAAGACCGCAATTGAGAAAAAGCGTCAAAATACAATAGTCACGCTCTTTATATTTTCCATCTACGCTGTTAAGCAAAGTAATGCTTTGGTCTAAAGTTAAATATCTTGGAAGAGATTTTTTGATTTTCGGAACATCAAGTTCACGCATTGGACTGTCAGTAAAAAGGCCAAGCTGAACTGTACAAAATCTGAAAAAACCTTTAAGAGAAGAAACTTTACGAGCTCTGGTAACAGCCGAATTATTTCTTTCCAAGTTACAGTATGACAGAAAAGCGTAAGCGTCGTTCAATGTTATTTTTTTAACAAAGTTTTCGTCAATATCTTTAATAGATATCTGTTCGATGTCGGTATCCCTGGGAACCAATCCGTAATTCAACTTGATAAATCTGAAAAAGGTCCTCAAATCTATAGCATATTCACTTATAGTCAATTCCGATTTATTTTTAACACCGCTTAAGTAGTTTACATATTGGATAACAACAGGCGGCAATTCAAATAAAAAATCTGTTTTCATAATCAAAACCAGCCAATCAAATAAATTTGAGAATATAAAATGAAGATTATAGAAATCAAAAAATTAATACAATAAATAGATAAAATAAAAAAGCGTTTGGCAAGGGAATTAAATTTAAATTCTGTTAAGTGTGCAAATTTAATTGCAGAAAAATATTTATAATGGCTGATTTGCAGGCAAAATAAAATTAGAAAATAACTTATAAATATTGATGTACTAGAATCAAATTAATAGAAACGGCTTTCCTTCTCCTCCGAACTATACAAAATATTAATTTTGTATAGTTCGCTCTAATTCCCCTTGGCAGGGGGTCATGCTTGACGTTGGAGTTTTTGCGAAGCAAAAAAGCACTTGTCCCTTTGCATATTTTTATTCTTCTAACGCTTTTTTTATTTTGTCTTCAATTCCTGACGCATTTGTTACTCTTAAAAGCTTATAGCCAGTATTTTTGTATAATTTTTCAATAAATTCATCACGTTGTTTTTGCTTTTCCTCATTGTGTGAATTGTCATCAAGTTCAATAAGTAACATAGGATATAAATTTTCAGGTTTGCATAATATAAAATCTATATGTTTTCTGCTTATTTTGTTAAATGCAATATGCCATTCGCTATTAGTTACACCATTTTTAATGCCAATTAAATCTGCAACACGAACTTTTGCAAGAATACTGTAATTTAGTTTATCAGCTATTGGCTTCAGTGATTTATAAAAAGACCATTCGTTTTTTGTCATTAGGTTCTTTCTATAATATTGATTAAAAGCAATATTTTCGTTTATATCTTTATTTATCTCGTCGCTAATTTTCTCTAACTCTTTTTCTTTATCGTTTATTTTAACTTTTTGAATAATAATCGCTACTATTAATAAAACGCATATTCCTATAAGAAACCATGTCATAATTTTCACCCCATAGTACATTACTTAAAGTATACAACTTAAATATAAATCAATACGCTTACAAAAGTCAAGTGTTTATTATATAGCAATACACCTACTTATATTTAAAATAAGCAGGTGTATTAAAAGTTGCATTGTCTTGTATATGCGGAAGAAAATTATTCAGACTCCTTTTGCTTTTTAATAACTTTTAATCTAGAGAAATCTTCACGTTCTTTTTCTTCAAGAGCTTCAGTTATATATTTTATTGTTTCCTGAAATTGCGGAATGATTATATTACTGAGCGCATTTGCTCGTTTTTGAGTTTTCTTTATAGCATTTGCAAGTTTATAAACGCTGCTTTCGACTTCTGCCAATCTTGCAGTCAGCTTTTTAACCTCATCAAACCTCAAATATGCTTCGTCAAGCTGCGAGTTTGTGTCGCTCCAGCCATATCTGAGATCTAACTTTGAATCTTCCAGTTGTACCGTCGGAAGCTCAACGCCCATTACACTTCTATAATCAATTTTTAATCCGTCGTCAATAGGAGTTGCTCCTGAAAACTCTTCACACATACCTAAAGTAATGTTGGCTCTCTGAAGCGCCGCATAAGCCTGGGAATACGTTGAATCAATTTTCTGCTGAACTTCTCCGGCTTTATCTATAAGCAACATCATTTCTCGAATAAGAATATTTCTTTTTCTGTCCATAAGGTCATATCCGAGTTTTGCAAGCTCAAGAGATTTTTTTGCATTCATGAGGTTTGCCTTTGTCGGAAAAACTTTTACTGCCAAAATTCAACGCTCCTTTCTGTGGTTAAAATACAATCAGCCTTTATAATGCTTATTAAGAGTTTCCTCATCAACTCTGTCAAGCTCTTCCCTAGGCAGCATGGAAAGCAGTTCCCAGCCTAAGTCAAGAGTTTCTTCTATTGAACGATTCTCGTTGCCCTGATTAAGGAAACGTTCTTCAAACTCACGTCCGAAAGTCATTAAACGCTTATCTGAAGCAGAAAGCTCATCTTCACCAATAACAGATGCAAGTGCTTTTGCATCCTGTACCTTTGCATATGTTGCAAAAAGCTGATTAGAGAGTGCACTGTGGTCTTCTCTGGTATATCCTGCACCGATACCGTCCTTCATAAGACGTGAAAGTGACGGAAGAACGCTTACAGGAGGATAAATTCCGGTAGCGTCGAGTTCACGGTCAAGAACTATCTGACCTTCGGTAATGTAACCTGTAAGGTCAGGAATAGGATGTGTAATATCATCATTGGGCATTGTCAAAATCGGTATCTGAGTAACAGAACCTGCCTTGCCTTTAACGATACCTGCACGTTCATAAAGAGAAGCAAGATCAGAATAAAGATATCCAGGGAATCCCTTTCTTCCGGGTATCTCACCTTTTGAAGAGCTGAATTCACGCAAAGCCTCAGCATATGAGGTCATATCGGTAAGAATAACAAGAATATGCATATTCTTTTCAAATGCAAGATATTCAGCTGCTGTAAGAGCGCATCGAGGTGTAATGATTCTCTCTATAATCGGGTCATTGGCAAGGTTAAGGAACATTACGACCTTATCCATAACGTTTGCTTCT
The DNA here is from genome assembly GCA_958366985.1 of uncultured Oscillospiraceae bacterium. GTDB lineage: Bacteria > Bacillota > Clostridia > Oscillospirales > Acutalibacteraceae > UMGS263. The sequence continues at coordinate 161,076 of CATXDC010000001.1, read as the reverse complement.
TCGAAGGATTTACGGAAATATTCGGCAACATCGTTTTTAACACCCATAGCGGCGAAAACGATAGCAAAATCCTCGTCATCGGCAATCGAAGCTTGACTTACTATCTGAACAGCAAGCTCGTTGTGCTTCATACCGGAACCAGAGAATATCGGAAGCTTCTGTCCACGAATAAGTGTAGCAAGAGCATCTATGGAAGAAATGCCGGTATTGATATAGTTTTTGGGATAAACACGGGAAATAGGGTTAATAGGAGCACCGTTAACATCACGACTGCATTCAGGATAAATATCACCCATGTCATCAATAGGACGACCAAGTCCGTCAAAAACACGACCGAGAATATCCTTTGAAAGTTTCATCTCCATAGGCTTTCCTGTAAGTACAGTTTTTGTATTTACCATAGAAAGACCTTTTGTACCTTCAAAAACCTGAATAACTACTCTTTCTCCGTCTATTTTAACAATTCGGCCTACCCTGCTTGTTCCGTTGTCGAGTTTAAGCTCCACCATTTCTTCATAAGCAGCGTTTTTAACGCCGTCAAGAACAATAAGTGAGCCATTAATATTGTTGAGCCCAACATGCTCTAATATCATAATTTCAGCCTCCCCTGCGCTATTTACTTAAGGTAAGCTGCCAGCGCATTGTCAATTTCAGTAATGTATTCGTCAAACATATCAAGACGATTGTTGGGAATATCATACTTCATTTTTACAAGCTTGTCGAAAACACCAAGCTGAATTATCTTTGAAATCGGAATCTGCTTTGCAACAATCTTTTTGCACTTATGATAGAGATGGAGAATTACCTGCATCATTTTCATCTGCTTTTCAAGGGAAACAAATGTATCATCAGCATGGAAAGCATTCTGCTGTAAAAATCCGACTCTTACAACACGTGCGATTTCAATGACAAGCTTCTGATCGTCAGGAAGCACGTCAGCACCGATAAGCTTTACTATTTCCATAAGAGAGTTTTCATCAAGAAGAATTGAGCAAATCTCTTCACGGTATTTAAGGAAATCTTCGCCGATGTTTTCGTTATACCATTTTGACAAATCGCCGATATATTCACTGTAACTGTTGTTCCAGTTAATTGCCGGATAATGTCTTGCGTAAGCTAAAGACTTATCGAGAGCCCAGAAGCAGCGTGTAAAACGTTTTGTGTTCTGTGTAACGGGCTCAGAAAAGTCAGAACCCTGAGGAGAAACAGCTCCGATAATTGTAATTGAACCTTCTTTATCGTTTAAGGTTTCAACATAACCGGCACGCTCATAGAACTCTGCAAGACGTGACGGCAGATATGCCGGGAAACCTTCATCTGCGGGCATTTCTTCCAAACGGCCTGAAATTTCACGGAGCGCCTCTGCCCAACGTGAAGTTGAGTCTGCCATTATAGCTGTATGATAGCCCATATCACGATAATATTCAGCTAAAGTGATACCTGTATATATAGATGCTTCACGGGCAGCAACAGGCATATTGGATGTGTTGGCAATAAGTACGGTTCTGTCAGTAAGAGGTCTTCCTGACTTCGGGTCCATAATTTCACCGAATTCTGTAAGAGCCTGAGTCATCTCATTGCCACGCTCACCGCAGCCAACATAAATAATGATATCTGCATCGCACCATTTTGCCAGCTGATGCTGTGTCATTGTTTTACCTGTACCGAATCCTCCAGGAATAGCTGCTGCGCCACCCTTTGCAATGGGGAAAACGGTATCTATAATTCTCTGTCCTGTAATAAGAGGTTTACTGGACGGAAGTCTTTTAGCCACAGGACGAGGTGTTCTGATAGGCCACTTTTGACAAAGAGTTAAGTCGTGTTCTGTACCCTTTGCGTCTTTGATTTTTATAATTGTATCATTTAAGCGGTATTTGCCGTTTTCGGCACAGAATATAACTTCACCTTCAAGCTCCGGAGGAACCATGACTTTATGAGTTATAATTGCTGTTTCGGGGCATGTAGCGTAAATATCTCCGCCTTTAAGATGCTCCCCTACTGAAACAGTAACAGTAACATCCCATTCTTTCTCTGTATCAAGAGAGGAAACAGATGTTCCCTTACCGATAAACGCACCAAAATGCTCTTCCAAAGCACCAAGAGGTCTTTCAATACCGTCAAAAATATTTGTAATGATTCCAGGTCCCAAAGTTACACACATTGGTCCGCCGGTGGAAACAACCTTTTCACCGGGTTTAAGTCCTGTTGTTTCTTCATAAACCTGAATTGTAGTAGCGTTATCATCAAGTCCAATAACTTCGCCTACAAGTCCGGCCTCACCTACATAAACCATTTCGAGCATCTGTAGATCTGTTTTTCCCTTAACAGTAACAACAGGTCCGTTGATTCCATAAATAAAATTTTCTGACACAGAAACACCTCCTTATTGAAGTTCTATACTCAAATTGCAGTTGGACAAGAACCATTCATATTGCTGGCTGAGTCTTGTATCCAAAGTGTCATCTGCGATGAGTGTTCCATCAGCATTCTGTGCCTTTAAACCGCCGATTGCAATATCATTATCAGCTAAAACGGTGCAGTCATTGTTGAAAGCCTTTGATATCAATTCTGCAAGTTTCATATCATTTTCTTTTACATATACTTTTGCTCCGTTACCAAGCAAATCATAAAGCGCCTGAGCACTTTTTTCGATGAAAGCATCATAATCTTTACTTTCAGCAAAAGCGGTTAATTCCTTTTTTGCATTGTCAAAAACTTCCGCGGTTATTTTAGATCTCAGTTCGCTTAATTTTTTTCTTCCTGAAGATAACTCTCCGGCAATTTTATTATTAGCATCAGATTTGCTATTTGCAATGGATTTATTTAAAAAATCATGAGCTTGTTTTTCTGCATACTCTTCAGCCTGAGAAAGCTCTTTTTTGTTAAGCTCTTCAATTTCGCTTAAAACTTTATTGTAATTTTCTTGAGTTTCACGGTTAATTGAGTCAAGAAAACTTTTAAGTCTTTCTTCATGATTAAGCACAGCTTTCACCTCAAATCTTTATTCCAATAGCCTCTCTTACATATCTTGTAATTGAGTCTTTTCCTCTTCCGGAACCATGACGGTCAGGAATTTCAACAAGAAGCGGTTTCTCATGGCTTTCTTTAAGCTGTGATACAAGTTCAGGACAGAGCTTGACAAGTTTTTCAGTTATAAGGACAATTCCTATATTGTCATCCTCAATAGCTTTTTCAAGAGCTGCCTGTGTATCTTCCGGAGTATGCACAACTACTCCCGGAATACCGGCAAGACGCATACCCACCAATGTATCTTTATTGTCACTTACAAGAAAAAAGCGCATAGAATCACCACCGCGAATTAAAGATTTAGTTAGCTGTTCATTATCATAATAGCGATAACAAGACCGTAAATAGCAATAGCTTCACCGAGAGCAACGAAAATCATGGATTTAGCGAATGATTTTGGATTCTCACTGGTAGCAGCAATAGCTGCGGGAGCACCGGCAGCAACAGCTATACCGCCGCCAATACCTGAAAGACCCATAGCAAGACCGGCAGCGATCATAACGAGACCTTTACCGGAATCCTGAGAAGTCTGAGCAGTTTCTTCTGTTTCCTGCTGAGCAGCAACAGTAGCATTATCAACGGTAGCTTTGTCGCTTTCATTTGCAGCGGAAGCTGTGAATGCGAGGCAAGTCATAAGTACAGCTAAAACAGCAAGTCCGGCAAAATGTGATTTAAGGGACTTCTTAACAGCCTGACCCTCAGACTGCTTTTTGAACATACGGTAAATTGAAAAAGTAAGGAAAGCGATAGGAAGAATGATAATCATAGTGTAAATAATTGCAGACATTTTAAATACCTCCGATTATGTTAGAGTTTTTAGTTTATTTTTACAGGTTCAAAGGCTCTGCCTTCACCTGAATAACAACGGCTGAACAGTTCGTAATATTCGAGACGCATTGCCTGAATTGAGACGAACAATGCTTCAAGACACATAACGAGAATATTGCCGAGGATAACAACAATGATATTGCCGTCTTTTGCAATTGCGAAAACGGCCATCATCATACCTGAGTGAACAAGCACGAATGCTGAAATTCTCAGGAAAGAAACGGTATTGCTGAAGAAAGAAAGGATGTACTCAAAAATTTCAAAAGCATTTTCGAGTATAAAATCACCTATACTCTCCGGTTTCCAGTCCGGATGCTTGTCAACAAGACCGATAAGGATTTCCTTAAAGAAAATTACTAAGATGGAAATGAGCATTCCTGCGATAAACACCGGCTTTGGCAGGAAGCTTTCTGCACCCATAAAATCAAGTACGAAACATACTCCACATAAGTACAGTACAATTCCGGCAAGTCCGTTTTGACTGAACAACGCTTCGCCAATCCGTTTGTTTTTAATGCTCTTATACATGAATATAAGCATTGAGCATACCAGCAATACGATTCCTATTCCTATTGCCATTAAAAGCATACCGTTAATGGAATCCATTACGTCCACAGGCTTTTCGGCAAATCCAAGGGCGTGATAAAGTGGATCCAAAGCGTGTTCATATCCGAAGAAGGAACCGTATACCGTTCCGGCAACCATGGCCGATATTCCGCATGGAACGAGGATTTTACCCATTGCCATATGCATGAATTTCCACATGATAAAACCGGCAACAGCAAGCACAAAACCTTGACCTAAATCTCCGAACATAAGGCCAAACATAACTGTATAGGTTATTGCAACAAAAGAAGTTACATCGACGTCATCGGAAGACGGAACACCGAACATCTCAACGATATACTCAAACGGACGGAATATTCGTTTATTTTTGAGCTTTGTCGGTGCTTGAACTTTGCTTTCAGAAGATACTGTTTCTGATTCAAAGGAAAGAGTATCTATTTTTTTGACTAATTTTTCAAAGTCGTCGGTTTTACTTTCCGGAATCCAGCCGGTATAGAAAAACCAGTTAAGATTGAAAAATCCGTCATAATAAACAGCAGCAAATTTTCTCAGTTCAAACAGCGATGACAAATATTTAAGCTGTGAATAAACAAGGTTGCATTTGCTTTCTTCCTTGTTCCAGTTTTCCAAAGCTCTCTCTCCGCATTCTTTTATCTCACTGCGAAGTATCTCAATGTTTTCATTAATAGCCGCAATAATTTCTTCGGGAGTACCTACTGCAAGTGGAATTCTAAGTCTTTCAAATGCAAGTTTAGCAAAAATTCTGTCTACCTCTGCTATTTTTTCTTTTGGAGCAAAGTATACGCCCCACTCCTCTGTTTTATCCGATGAACATGGAACAAACAGCAAGCTTGCATCATCCGAATAAGCAGCCAGTTTGATTTTTGACTCCTTGGGCATATGACCGAATCTAAATTTAATGTATTCGCAATTAAGAATCTTTTCAAGGTTCATATCAAGCCCGGTAAAATGGCTGTACTGTTCAATTGCCACTTCACAGGTTTTAAGCTGTTCTTCCAGCTGTTTGCGTTCATCATTAAGTTTAGCAAATTTATCTGCAAGATCGTAGATGTAACCTTTAGAATCTTCAGAAAAATTCATGTCATGCGGATCCACTTTTACGGATTTAAGTTCAAATCCTGAAGCGGAAGCAAGCTCTTCAATTTTCTGAAGAAGAGTCGAATAGGGATTTTCTTCAGAAAGTGCTTCAAATCCAAGACTTGATGAAATAAATTGCGTCGCCTGTTCAGGCTGGAAGAATCCCTCTGCGCATGCTGCGGAAAGAAACTCATCAAGATGACTCAGAACGCCGACAACCTTCACCAGTTTCATTTTTTCTACTGCCAAAATTTAACCCCCTAACATGTCAATCAGCTCCGACAAGAAGAGAGGCTATTTCTTCTCTTGGAACATCGTAACGTATACCTTCTATAATGTGAATAACGTTATCCAGTTCGGTTTCCGCCAAATAGACGTAACAGAGCATGATAAGATAAGGATTTGTTGAATATCGGAAATTGCGCAGGCTACGATAAAACGCTACACGCTGTACGCAATCTTCAATATATTTAAATTCAAAACGTCTGAAATCGCTGCCGTACAAGCTTTTGTCCACAACAGCCATAAGCTCATCACAGGTTTTAGCGTTTTTCATTTCATCCAGCACTCTTTTGCTGAGTAAAGAATATTTGTGTTCAGCATGCATTGCCCAAAAGATATTATCATTGTTTTTGTAAAACTTTTTTATACGGTACAACCGTACAATGTATAATAAATCGGCTCGTGCTTTGAAAAAGTCCATAATCTCTTCACCGGTTTTTTTCGGGAAAGAAGAAACTATAAGCTTTTCTATTTCTGAATACATATACTCTTCCAACGCAGTTTCGATTTGCGTTATGCTGATATTGTCTATATCTTCCGTAAAATAAGGTTCTATTACTGCCCTGTATGGAGACCCATTGAGAGCTTCCAGAACACCTTTCATATTCTTTGCGGATGCAAGTGCATACAAATCGATTTCTGTATGCTGATTAAAGAAATCAGGTACTATCATAAGATAATCATTAGGATCAGAAGTGGAAAGCAAACGCAGACAGGTTATTATCTGCTCGATATCCCCTTGAATCATAAAATACTTATAAAAGTCCTGGCCTATGGACATCTCATATCTGCAAAGAGATATGCACTGATTAAAAACCCTTTGTTTTAATATGGTTTCCAGCTGTGTTCTGTGAAGAGAAGCTGCAGCACAGTTTTCCATAACTTCAGCATAAGCTGTACGTGTTTTTAAGTAAGAAGCCGCTTCCCCTACGCTTTTACATGCAAGCAAATCACTGTAATTCTTTGATGTCAGCTTGCGCCCGTATAAAGCATGGGCTTTTGCCATAATGGAGTTAGCTGCAAACTTTGAAAGCATAAGGAACTCACCTTCCTTTCTCAAATTATTAAAGAAATTAATTGTTCAAAGCTCTGTCAACTATTTCGTTAACCCATTTTTTTCGACTTTCATCGGCAAGCTTTTCCATATCCGAAAGTGCTTTTTCGCTTTTGATTTTAATTTCTTCAATACGCTTTTCGGTTTCTTCAGCTAATTCACCGGCAAATTTATCTGCCTGTGACTGTGCTTGCTTCATCTTTTTTTCAATTATTTCTGATTTTTGTGCAGCAAGCTTGCTTTGATTATTTTCTTTCATGGCCTTAACTTCATCGGTGCGTTTTCTTGCGGACGCATCCATATCCATTAATACCCTGAGCATATCATCCATAATTCCACCTCACAATAAAAGCAAGACTTAAAATCTGTCATTAATTATAACACCATAAACGCAAAAAACAATAGTCAAAATAATGAATAAGAACGCTATATAAAAACAATAAACTGTCAATTTTTAAAGGCTAAATTTTCACTTCGAGAAATTTGAATATGTTTTCTGAATAAACTTTTTTATAGCTTAAGTGAAAGTTTTATGTTAAAATAAATAATTATTAAAAATATCATGCTTAATGTTTTATAGTGCATAGACGTTTATAAAAGTTTTCGGAGGTTGTAAAGTAATATAATGATTAATATAGCTGTTTGTGACGATGAAAAAAGTCAGCTTGAATATCTCAGCGACATCATAAGAAAATGGTCCGATACAATGAATAAACCATGTGTTCTCAGTCTTTTTGAAAGTGCGGAAGAATTTTGGTTTGAATACGGTAAAAACCGATTTGATATTGCTGTACTTGACATACAAATGTCTGGACAGAACGGAATGGAACTTGCCAAGGAACTCAGAAAACTGAATGATAAGATCAGTATTATATTTGTAACCGGTATATCCGATTTCATAGGTGAAGGTTATAATGTATACGCAGTCAATTATCTTTTAAAACCAATTGACGAAAACAGACTTTTTGAAGCTCTTTCAGCGGCTTCTGAAAGAAATAATACTTTAGATAATAAAAAGGTTGTTTTGGAAATTGACGGAGAAACGATAGCTATTTATGAGGATGAAATAGAATATCTTGAGGCGTTTTCTCACAGTACATCTGTTTATACTGAAAGCGGAGCGTTGGAAGTACAAAGCGGAATGAATGCGGTTATGGCAAAGTTTTCTGCAGATAAATTTGTCAAATGTCACCGTTCGTATGGAATAAATTTAAAATGCGTAAAGCTAATTAAGAAATACGAAATTCTCTTGGATAGCGGCAAAACAGTTCCCATAAGCCGCAGAATGTATAACGATGTAAACGATGCTTTTATTTCTTACTATAAGGGGAAGATATAATGAAGATATTTATAATTGTCTGTGCGGTAGTATTGTTTCTTATTTTGATATTTTTCACTGTAAGATTTATGATTAAATACTACACCGATAAAAAACTTGAGGATTACCAAAACGCACTTTTAAAACAACATTATGAAGAAGTTGAGAGCATGTACCGTCAGGTACGAGGCTGGAGGCACGACTACAAAAATCATATTCAGACTATGAAAGCGCATTTGCAGATGAAAGAGTATGATTTACTTGACAATTACCTTAAAACTCTCAATGCTGATTTAATGGAAATTGACACTGTCCTTAAAACCGGCAACGTGATGATTGACGCTATACTTAACAGTAAGCTTGTATCTGCGAAAGGAAAAGGAATAAATATCAAGGCGAACGCACAGGTTCCGGCCACACTGACAGTTACTGAAACCGATTTATGTGCTGTAATAGGTAATCTTATAGATAACGCTATTGAATCGGTAATGCAGATTGAAAATGAAGAAGACAGATTTATAAGAATATACATAGGAGTATTTAAAGGACAGCTTTATATTTCCGTTACAAATTCCGTAGGCGGAAAACTCAAGAAATCCGGCAAAGAGTATTTTTCCACAAAAGGAAAAAGCCACGGATATGGCTTGAAAAGAATAGACACAATTGCCGCAAAATATTCGGGATATGTCAACCGTCAGGATGAAAAAGATGTCTTTGCAACGGAAGTTATGCTCCCACTTTGACCGTTCGTGCACGAATAGATACCATTCGTGCACATTTTTACTTTTTAAATGCATTTTGTGGTATAGTTCACGTGAAGGAAGGTGAGCACCTTGAAAGAAAAAGAAAAGACCAAATATACCTTTTGGCAGAACACAAAATACTGTCTTGATATGCTCAGACAGGAAAACCGTGACTACGGCGGTAAGGTTTACAGAACGATGCTCTGTAAGATAATCCCCAGTATCCTCTCCCCTCTTGCAGCTACGGTAATGCTGAAAGTACTTGTGGATACCATAACCGGCAATGTTTCGCCGGAAGTTCTCGTTACCGCTGTTCTGGCTTTTGCCCTGCTCAACATTGTTTTTGAGGTTATGCAGAAATACTATGAAATTTATTTTTATTTCTTTTCAAACCGTTTAAGGTTTGACTATTGTGAAAATAGATTTTTGGCAAAAAATCTTTCAACAGATTATGAAAATCTTGAAAATTATGAAAAGCACAAAATTTTATTAAAAGCTGAACGCATGTTTGGAAATTCGGTGGATGGAGCAGCCATAATAATGAGCAGCTGCTGTCAAGTAATTATAACTTTTTCAGGAGTTTCGGCTTTTATGGCCATAATTGCTCTGGCAGATCCGCTTATTATCGTAATAACTCTTATAGCCGGAATTATAAATTTATTTATCGGCTTAGCTTTGACAGAAAATGATATTCAGGTTTTGCGTGACTTGGATTCCAATACAATGAAAACATATTATCTTTCAAGAGAATCCTCAAATCCAAAGCCGGCAAAAGATATGAGAATTTTTAATATCGTTTCATGGTTTTCTCCTTTAATAGACATACTTATTTATGATAAAAAAACGTTTCTCAAGCAGTATACGAAGAAAAAGAATTTTCTGAATTTTGCGGCAGCACTTCTTATATTTCTTCGGGATGGAGCAGTTTTTGGAGTATTAATATACCTTTACTCACACGAAAAACTGTCTGCCGGTGATTTTGCTTTTTATTACTCTGTAATAACAGGAGCTGCAAACTGGATAACAGCAATATCCAACGATATTAATGTGATTTACCGTTCACATCTTTACTGTGATGATTTCAGAAAATATCTTGATTTGGAAGATGATGAAAAGGCAGTTGAAATTATAAAAGAAGTTCCATCTAAATGTGAAATAGAGTTTCAAAACGTTAGCTTCAGTTATGACGGAAAAACAGATGTAATAAAAGATTTTAATTTTAAAGCCTCAGCAGGCGAAAAAGTGGCTATTGTAGGTATGAATGGAGCGGGTAAAACAACTGCTATGAAGCTGCTGTTAGGATTTTATAATCCAACAAAGGGAAAAATCCTTATTAATGGAAAGGACGCAAGCATCTTAGATAAAAAGGAACGCTGCAAACTTTTTTCAGCTGTATTTCAGGATATTTTCACTTTGCCGGCATCTATTGAAAAGAACATTGCGTTATGTGAAGATGTTGACAGAGATAAACTTAATAAAGTAATTGACTTTGCAGGACTTAGCGAAAAAATTGAATCTCTTCCCCAAGGAGTAAATACCAAACTGCACAAAGATCTTTATCCTGATGCCGTAGAACTTTCCGGCGGTGAAACTCAAAAGTTACTCCTTGCCCGTGCAATATATAAAGAAGCTCCTATTATGATTCTTGATGAGCCTACCGCTGCGCTCGACCCCATTGCGGAGAATGATATTTATACTAAATACAGTGAAATCACTAAGGGAAGAACTTCGTTTTATATTTCTCACCGACTTGCCAGCACTGCTTTTTGCGATAAGGTGATTTTCATAAAGGATGGAGAAATCACTGAAACCGGAACCCATAAAGAACTTATGGATAGAAAAGGTGACTATTATAAAATGTACTATATGCAAAGCTATTACTATAATGAAGAAATAAGCGGAGGTGAAGTTTTATGAAACAAATGAAAGAAAATTTTGAAACTTTTCACTTTGCCATGGAAATTTCAAAATCCGTTTCTAAAAGCTTTGTACCAATACTTATTCTGAACGCTATGCTAAATCATCTTTCTGTAATTATTGCTGTATGGTTTTCCGCCCAAATAACCGCTCAAATTTCTTCTGGTAACCCTCCAAAAGAAATTGCTATTTATGCCGTTGCTTCTGTTTTGACAGTATTTATCTTTTCATACTTACAGAAATTTATTGCCGAAATACACTCAAACAATTTTAATCTAGTACGTTCTTACGAGCAAAAGTTCTTTTCTGAAATAGTAACAAAAAAAGATTATTCATTACTTGAAAATTCAGATTTTCAGGATCTATTAAAATCATATAACGTTGTTATGAACAATAATGGCGGCGCAATCGGTGTTTACATCTACTATGGCTTATCAGAAGTTTTGAATGGAATTTTCGGTTTAGTATATTCACTTATAATAATTATTCCGACCATAAGTAAAATTTTGACTTTCGATAGCAGCCATTTTGCTACCTCGTGGCTCGCAGCAGTTTTAACGCTTCTGTTTTTTGTGCTCTGTGCAGTCGCAATGATAATTACAGGGAATAAGCTCTCAAAGATTGCAGCGTCGCATATGGACAGTATGTATAGAACTTACGGATTGTTTAAATATTGGTTTGTTTTCTCTGAAAATTATAAAAATGCAAAAGATATAAGGGTTTATAACGCTGAAAGTTTCATAGAGCATGAGCACCAAAGATATTTAGATGAGGAAAAGGAAGTAAGTCTTACCGAAATAAACGAAGTGAAGAATTATAACTTGCTGCTTTCTGCATTTCAGGCATTGCTCATAGGAATTTTCTACGGATATATTGCTCTCAGAGCATATAGCGGTTCATTTACAGCTGACAATGTTGTAGCTATTGTAGGTATTATTCCGATACTTATTCCAGCTATAACTCAGCTTTCTATAATTCCTATGATGAGCACAACATGGGCGAAAAATATAAGCTATCTGAAAAGAATAAAGGAATATGATTCTGACAGGTATTTCGGTACTCTCCCCGTTGAAAAGAGAACCGATAACGATTATGAAATCGAATTCAAAGATGTCAGCTTTAAATATTCCGGTTCTGACTCCTACGCACTCAGAAATGTATCTATGAAATTCAAAGTAGGTGAACACCTTGCCTTTGTAGGTGCTAACGGTTCAGGCAAAAGTACATTTATTAAGCTCCTCTGCCGTCTTTATGACCCGACAGAGGGAGAAATACTCCTTAACGGAATAAATATCAAGAAATATAATATACAGGAGTATATGTCGATTTTCTCCGTAGTTTTTCAGGACTTTTCGCTTTTTGCCGTTCCCCTTTCGCAGAACGTCAGCACCTCCATAGAATATGATAAAGAAAAGCTTTGGCAATGTCTTGAAGAGGCCGGAATTGCCGATAGAGTAAAGGAATTTGATAAGAAGGAAGAAACGGTACTTTACAAAAAGCTTGATGACAACGGAGTTGAAATTTCAGGTGGTGAAGCGCAGAAAATTGCTATTGCCCGTGCACTTTACCGTGATGCTCCCTTTGTAGTTCTCGATGAACCTACTGCCGCACTTGACCCGATATCAGAATTTGAAATATACAGCCGCTTTAACGGATTTACCAAAGGAAAGACTGCCATTTATATATCCCATCGCCTTTCCTCCTGTCGTTTCTGCGATAAAATCATGGTTTTCGATAAAGGACAGATTGTCCAGTTTGGTTCACACGATGAGCTGCTCAGCGACGAAAACGGAAAGTATTATCGTCTTTGGACATCTCAGGCTAAGTATTACGTTTCACAGGTGTAATTTAACACAGCTTATTTATAATTTATTTGCAAAGTGCACAATTGATATGAGCTTTTATTTGCTTGTTTCACAATTGTGCACTTAATTATTTTGTGATATTATTTAATCAATTTACAAAAGGAGAGAAACATATGAAAGTTAAAAAAATAGCATTACGTGCAGTAGCCGTGCTGTTGGTACTGGCAGTACTTTTTTCATTTGGCGCCTGCGGTAAAAAGGAGAAAATGAACGATGATGAGTACATTGAGGCAATTAAGTCAATGTCCATTTTTGACAATACCTATGAGCAGTCACTGCCTCAGACAATTATTCACAAGCTTATTATGGATCACTTTGCTGCTCCCCTGCCTGAAGGAAAAACGGTTAAAAAGGCAATCTTTATCGGTTATGACGGCTACCGTGTAGACGGATTAAACAACATTAAGGATAACGCTGACAGCGCTGTAATGCGTGTTAAGGACATGGGCGGACTTTATTACGCTTTTGCAGGCGGAGTAAAGGGCGTAAACGAACAGGCAACATCTACGGCTCCCGGCTGGAGTGCAATGCTTACCGGCGGCTGGGGCGACTATAACGGCATTGTTGACAACGGTCTTTATAAGGATGCATCAGTTAAAACTTTCCTTACCAAGCTTGCTGAACAGGGAAAATCTGCATCATTTACCACTTCATGGCGTGAGCATACCAACAAAACTTATTTTAATGATACTGTATACGCAATTGAAAACAATCTTCCCATAACATATACTCATCAGATTGATGATGAAGCTACACTTTATCAGGTGCTTAAATATGTTGCAAAGCCTGAAGGTGCAAACAAAACCTCCCTCGAAGATCCCGATGTAGTTTTCTTTACCTTTGAACATACTGACCATGCAGGCCATGATACAGGATTCGGCAATCAGAACGAAGCTTACATAACAGCTACTAAGGACGCTGACAGATTTGGTGCGGAAGTTCTTGATACTATTATGAACCGCAGCACCTACGACACTGAGGATTGGCTTATTGTTATTGCCACCGACCACGGCGGAATTAACACCTCGCATGGCGGACAGAGCATGCAGGAAAGATCTACATGGATTGCCTGCAACAAGGAAATCGAAATGAGCGAAGAAAATCTTAAATTCGCCTATACAAAATAAAAAATCAATCACATCATAAAAAGCAGGACATACCTTATCGCATAAAGCGGTGGGTTTGCCCTGCTTTTCAATTTAAGTTAATGATAAATCAAACGTCATTTCTGACTAAATCTTCAAAGCTTTCACGTTTTACGATTATTCTTGATTTACCGTTATTTGTCATTACGACAGCTGGTCTGCCGATTCTGTTGTAGTTAGAAGCCATTGAGTAGTTGTATGCGCCTGTTGAAAGAACAGCAATTGTATCTCCGGGAACAACCTTCTGAATCATTGCGTTTTCCTGAATAAGATCACCGCTCTCGCAGCACTTACCGGCAAGTGTTATTTTCTCAGTCTTAGGTCCGTTTGCTTTGTTAGCGCATAAAATCTCATATGTTGACTGGTAGAGGATATATCTTGGGTTATCGGTCATACCGCCGTCAATTGAAACATAGGTTCTGACGTTTTCTATTTCCTTAACTGCACCTACTGTATAAAGAGTGATTCCGGCAGCTCCGGCAATTGAACGTCCCGGCTCAATAATGATAAAGGGAAGCTCCATTGAATGCTCTTCTGCTTTCTTCTTAATAACAGCTGCTACACGGTTCATGTAATCACTGTAAGGAGCAGGCTTGTCCTCTCCTGTGTATTTGATACCAAAACCACCGCCGAGGTTAAGCTCTTTGATTTCAGCACCTGTTTCTTCCTTGATTTTTGCAATAAAGTCCATCATAACTTCTGCTGCAAGCTCAAAGGGAGAAATATCAAAAATCTGAGAACCAATATGGCAGTGAAGACCGCAAAGCTCAACATTCTTTAAAGCAAGTGCTCTTTTTACGCCAACCATGGCCTCTCCGTTTTCAAGAGCAAGTCCGAATTTAGAGTCAATCTGTCCTGTTCTGATAAAGCTGTGAGTATGTGCGTCAATACCGGGCTTAATACGGAACATGATTTTTGCAGTGATATTTCTCTTTTCAGCAGCCTTTTCGATTTTCTCAAGCTCTGTAAGATTGTCTACAACGATTCTTCCAACGTTGTTATCAAGAGCAAATTCTATTTCGTCAAGAGTTTTGTTGTTCCCGTGGAAATAAATGCGTTCAGCAGGGAAACCAGCTTTAAGAGCGGTATATATTTCACCAGCTGAAACAGTATCGATACTCATATTTTCCTGTTTGCAGATTCTATACATCTCCATGCAGGAAAAAGCTTTGCTGGCATAAGCTACTGTTCCGTGTCCATTGTAGTTATCCTCAATGGACTTTACAAATGCACGGCAATTTTTTCTTATTTCGTTTTCATCAACGACATAAAGCGGAGTGCCATACTTTTCAGCTAAATCTATTGTATCGCAGCCGCCTATTTCTAAATGACCTTTTTCGTTTACATTTAAGCAATCTGAAACAAACATAAAAACCTCCTAAAATCAAAGTACATACTTTTCAATAATATCTTTTATTGCATCAACGCCCTCGCCTTTTGTTGCCGAAAAGGGAATGATTTTAACATCACTGCTTATTCCGACTTCTTTAAGCTCCTCATTAATAAGCGACAGCCTTTTTTCACGCTCGCTTTTATTAAGTTTATCACTCTTTGTAAGAACGATTATAAAAGGATAACCTGTTTGAATGAGGTAAGAGAGCATTGACAAATCATTTTCTGTGGGTGGATGACGCATATCAATAAGCTGAATAACCAAGCGGATATTTCTGTTGGATGAAAAATATCCCTCCATAAGCTCAGACCATCTGAGCTTTTCAGCACGTGAAACTTTTGCATATCCGTATCCGGGCAAATCAACCAGTTTTATATTCTCTACACCAAAAAAGTTAATTGTAGTAGTTTTTCCCGGTGAGGAACTGACCCTTGCAAGAGACTTCCTGTTGGTAAGTTTATTAAGCAGCGAGGATTTTCCTACATTGGAACGACCTGCAAAAGCTATTTCGGGCATATTTGATTCAGGAAGCTGAGAGAAAGTACCATAGGAAGCTTCAAAAACAGCTTTTTCAAACATCATTGTGCTTTTCTCCCCTTTCTTTTAAATTACTGAGTGATAGATGAACGCTTTCCGTTTTTATGATTATCTACCACTGCTGTCATAGTATTATCAGAATGTTCATCACATATTTCCTTACAGATTTCTGCTTTATCAGTTTCACTGCATACAAGTGCATTTTTTAATACGATGTCCATTTTATCCGCTGTGACAAATTCGATATTCTCGATTACTTTGGGATCTGCTTCTTTTAAATCAGATTCATTATCAGCGGGAATAATCACTTTCTTTATACCACGACGGTATGCAGCCATGGTTTTCTCTTTAAGGCCGCCTATGGGCAATACACGTCCTCTGAGAGTAACCTCACCGGTCATGGCAACATCGCCTCTTACCGGTATTCCTGTAAGAGCAGAAACAAGAGCAGTGGTAATTGTAACACCTGCCGATGGTCCGTCCTTCGGAACAGCTCCTTCCGGAACATGGATATGGATGTCTTTATTTTTATAGAAATCCTTATCAATTCCAAGTTTATCGCAGTTGCTTCTGATATAGCTGATTGCAGCCATTGCGGACTCTTTCATGACATCGCCTAATGAACCTGTGAGTTTTACATCGCCTTTACCGTCCATGACAGCTACTTCAACCGGCATTGTTTCTCCACCGACGCTTGTCCATGCAAGACCGGTTACAACACCGATTTCATCTTTGCCAGCTTTCTCTTCAGGTTTGAATTTTCTCGGTCCGAGGAAAGCTTCGATATTATCAGCCTTAACGGAAACTCTTGCACATTCGCCACCTGCAATTTTTACTGCGGCTTTTCTGCAAAGGGCTGCAATGAGCTGTTCGAGTCTTCTTACTCCTGATTCCCTTGTATAAGAATCGATAATGTCATATATTGCATCACCGGATATTCTCATGGAACTTCCGCTGAGACCATGTTTTTTAAGCTGAGCAGGTACGAGATATTTCTTTGCTATTATAAATTTGTCTTCTCTTGTGTAGCTGTCAAGCTCTATAACGTCCATTCTGTCAAAAAGCGGAGCCGGTATGCTGTATTTATCGTTTGCGGTTGTAACAAAAAGAACATTACTTAAATCAAAGGGTATTTCAATATAGTGATCTGTAAAAGTATAGTTCTGAGCAGGATCCAAAACTTCCAGAAGAGCCGAAGATGGATCTCCCCTGTGATCTCCGCCAAGTTTATCTATTTCATCTAAAAGAATTAAAGGATTGCTGCTTTTACATTGCTTGATGGCGGTTATTATTCTTCCAGGCATTGCTCCGACATAAGTCTTTCTATGACCTCTTATTTCGGCCTCATCGTGTACGCCGCCCAGTGAAATTCTTGCAAATTCTCTTCCAAGAGCATCAGCCATAGCCTTAGCAATTGAAGTTTTACCAACTCCGGGAGGACCTACAAGGCACAGAATCTGACCACCAGTTGTTTTTGTGAGCTTTTTTACAGCTATGTATTCAAGAATACGCTCTTTTACTTTTTCCATACCATAATGGCCTGAATTCAAAACCTTTGCAGCCTTTTTGATATCTGTCTGATCTTTGGTTTCTTTATTCCAAGGAAGAGAAAGTACAGTATCAAGATAAGTTCTTAAAACAGCTCCGTCCTGAGAACCTGAAGGCATTTTATAAAGTCTGTCGCAGTCTTTCAAAAGCTTTTCTTCAGAATCTTTAGGTAATTTAAGAGCTGAAATTTTGTCTTTATATTCCTGCGCTTCCTTTTTGGGATCATCGTCCTCATCAAGCTCTTCGGCAATTACACGCATCTGCTCACGCAGATAATAATCATGCTGACTTTTATCCATTTGCTGCTGAACTTTTGCATGAATCTGAGCTTCTATATCCAAAATTTCAGTTTCACGGACAAGCACACGACATACAAATTCCAAACGATCAATAGGATTGATGATTTCGAGAATTTTCTGTCTGTCAGTATATTCGAGCATTATATTGAATCCAATATAATCGGCAAGGAATCCGGCCTTTTTAGCGTCAAGGACATTCATGAGTATATCTGAAGAAAGCTGAGAACTGTTTTCGGTATATGCATCAAAAACATCCTTAGCGTGTCTTACAAGAGCTTCCTCATACAGTTCATCAGTTTTTTCAACTTCAGGTTCCTCTATTGGTATTACAGATGCAGTAAGAAATTCAGAGTCTGAAATAATTTTGGCAGCTCTTGCTCTTTCAACACCCTCTACTACCACCCTGATATTTTCACTTTTTGGAAGTCTTATTATCTGTTTTACTGTACCGATAACGCCAATTTTATACATATCGTCGAAAGTCGGATTGTCGTCACCGATATTTTTCTGTGCGACTAAAAAAATCTTTCTGTCCTGCTGCATTGCATTGTTGAGTGCTTTAACAGATTTCTTTCTGCCTACATCAAAATGCAGTGTCATACCGGGGAACATGACGAGACCTCTCAGCGCAACAGCCGGAATTGTTTTTATATTTTGAATTATATTATTATCCATTAGAATTCACCTCTGAGTAAAAACCCCGCAATATACGGTTATTGCAATTATATACTAAAACGCCATTCATATCAAGGAAAAAGCCGCAGTTAAAGCCATCCAAATAATCTAGTAACTTCTGAATTTTGTATAGTAAAAAAGCCAATGTGCGTTTTCACTTATTTTTGTAGACCTATTAATTTTTTTATGTTAAAATATACCTATTCAAAATTTGGGGTGAAAAAGTGAAAATATTCTTTATGGTTTTAGCTATTTTGGTTTGTGTAATTGTTTTGCTGCTGTTGGTAGTTTCATTTTGTGTTTTTAATTTTATAATTGTTCGTCCAAAAATTCCCAAGCTGCCAAAAAACGATGATGAGAGAAACAGGCAGCACATCAGAAACATCAATAATGAATATATAATTTCCAAACATCCTTCCCAAAGAGAAATCACCTCTTTTGACGGACTTAAATTAAAGAGTTTGCTTCTGACACACAGTAAGAATGATAAGAAATTTGTCATCCTTGTGCATGGTTATCAGTGCAACGGACGTGATGAAATGAGTCATTTAGCAAGACATTATTATGATGATTTAGGTTTTGCCTGTCTTATTCCTGATGACAGATCTCACGGTAAAAGTGAAGGAAAATATATCGGGTTCGGTTATTTAGATCATTTTGATGTTTTGAGTTGGTGCAATTATCTTATAGAGAATTTCGGCAGTGATATAGAAATCATCCTGCATGGTATATCAATGGGAGCTGCTACCGTTATGATGACGGTCGGAAGCGATAAAGTCCCTGAACAGATAAAAGGCGTTATTGAAGACTGCGGATATAACGATACTGATGAAGAAATACAGTGTAATATTCGCGATATGACCAAAATGAAACTTTCTGTTATAAAAAATATGGCCAGCTGTATATGTAAAAAGAAAGCAGGTTATTTTTTCAAAGAAGCTTCACCAAGAGAGTTCTTAAAGAACGCGACAGTGCCAATTCTTTTTATACATGGTATAGAAGATACCTTTGTACCTACATATATGGGAAAAGAGCTTTATGAAGCTTACACAGGTGAAAAGGAACTTTTGATAGTTGATGGAGCACGTCACGCAAGAAGTTACTATATAGCTAAAGAGAAATATGATAACTGCATGGATAGTTTTATAAAACGATGCATAGAAAATATTCCTGCCGTTTCTTCGGCAGTTGTATAAAAGAAAAAACGAAGTAAAGGCTATTTTTACGATAGCCTTTATTTTATTAGAAAATTTCATATTTATTTGTAATAAAAGTGTTTGTGTGTTTTTTGTACAAAAAGTTAAATTGTTTTAGTTATAAACTGTTGCAATTTTCTTTATGGAATGTTAATATAATTGCATACTCGAATAATACTGAATATGTAAATTCAAATTCAGTATTTAAAAGGAGGCTGAATTATGGAAAAACTACTTTATTTGGCGCCGGTAGCGGCTGTTCTTGCAATTGTCTATGCGATAATAACATCGTTAAGGATCAAAAAGCAAAATCCGGGAACAGAAAAAATGCAGGAAATTGCTTCTGCAATAAGTGAAGGTGCAAAAGCGTTTCTTGGTGCAGAGTATAAAGTACTTGTTATTTTTGCTGCTGTGCTGTTTTTGCTCATCGGATTTGGTCTTGGCAACTGGACAACTGCAATATGCTTTATTATCGGTGCAGTTTTCTCTACACTTGCCGGATATTTTGGAATGACTGTTGCTACACGTGCAAATGTGAGAACGGCTAATGCAGCAAAAGAAAAAGGTATGAATAAAGCTTTATCCATAGCCTTTTCCGGCGGTGCAGTTATGGGAATGTCTGTAGTAGGACTTGGACTTCTAGGAATAAGTCTTATCTATATAGTAACAAAAGACATCTCAGTATTGACCGGATTTAGTTTAGGAGCCTCCTCAATAGCTTTGTTTGCTCGTGTCGGCGGAGGAATATATACCAAAGCTGCTGATGTAGGAGCAGATCTTGTAGGTAAAGTTGAATCTGGAATACCTGAAGATGACCCCAGAAACCCTGCTGTTATCGCTGATAATGTCGGTGATAACGTTGGTGATGTTGCAGGTATGGGTGCAGATTTGTTTGAATCATATGTAGGTTCAATTATATCCGCAATAACCCTAGGTGCTGTTGCAGTAACAGCCAGTGGAGAAGCCATTGGTATTAACGGTATCATCTTCCCTATCGCTCTTGCAGCAATAGGTGTTATCGCATCTGCTGTGTCAACATTTTTTGTTCGTGGTAAGGAAGGAGCCAATCCTCACAACGCTTTAAAAGTTGGTACTTATGTTTCATCAGTGGCAGTGCTTATAGGATCAGCCTTTTTAAGCTGGTTTATGTTTGAAAGTCTCAAAGCTTTCTTTGCCGTTACAGCTGGTCTTGTAGTTGGTATTTTAATAGGTGAGATAACAGAGGTTTATACCTCTGCTGATTATAAACACGTTAAAGAAATCGCCAAGCAGTCAAAAACCGGACCGGCAACAACTATAATCAGCGGTCTTTCAGTGGGAATGAAATCAACTGCAATACCGATATTTTGCATAGCGCTGGGAATTCTTATTTCTTATAAGTTTTTCGGACTTTACGGAATTGCTCTTTCTGCAGTAGGTATGCTTTCAACGACAGGTATAACAATTGCCGTTGATGCATATGGTCCCATTGCAGATAATGCAGGCGGAATTGCACAGATGTCAGGTCTTGATGATAATGTTAGAGAGATAACAGATAAGCTTGATGCTGTCGGAAATACAACAGCTGCTATTGGTAAAGGATTTGCAATCGGTTCTGCTGCGCTTACAGCGCTTGCTTTGTTTGCTTCGTATGCTGAGGCTGTACATTTAAAAACTATCAGCATTTTAAGTCCCGAAGTTATTTGTGGATTATTCGTCGGTGGAATGCTTCCATTCCTTTTCTCTGCTTTCACAATGTCTTCAGTCGGCAAGGCAGCAAATCATATGATTGAAGAGGTTCGCAGACAATTTAAGACAATCCCCGGAATTATGGACGGAACCGGTAAACCTGATTATAAAAAATGCGTTGAAATATCCACTTCAGCTGCATTAAAAGAAATGTTAGTTCCCGGCATTATGGCTGTTGCAGCTCCCCTTCTTATGGGATTACTTTTAGGCGCTGAGGCTTTAGGCGGATTGCTTGCTGGCTCTCTTGTAACAGGAGTTATGATGGCTATATTTATGTCCAATGCAGGCGGTGCCTGGGATAACGCAAAGAAATATATTGAAGAAGGTCAGGACGGCGGAAAAGGCTGTGATGCACATAAGGCGGCCGTTGTAGGAGATACAGTGGGTGATCCCTTCAAAGACACTGCTGGACCTTCTATAAACATTCTGATTAAGCTTATGACCATTGTAGCACTCGTTTTTGCACCATTGTTTGTAAAGTTTGGCGGAATATTTAATTTCTAATATCACAGTGAGTTTTTGAAAAAACATTAAAAAGCATCCGGTAAAAGAAAACTATCTTTACCGGATGCTTTTAATATTGTGAATTATAATTTAAAGACAATCAGATTACTTCAAAGACAATCTTTTCTATAATCACATCATTTACAGGCTTATCCTGAGGGCCAACCTTTACCTGGGCAATATTGTCAACTACGTCCATTCCCTCAAAGACCTGTCCGAAAACAGTGTGCTTAAAGTCAAGCCAAGGTGTACCACCGATTTTCTTATAGTTTTCCGTTACTTCTTCAGGGAAACCTCTGTCAGTAAGCTCTTCCATCTGTGAAATGAGGCCGTCATCAACGTTTTTAGCCTGTACAATAAAGAACTGGCTTCCGTTTGTATTGGGGCCTGCATTTGCCATTGAAAGAGCTCCACGGTAATTTCGAGCAGATAAATCGAATTCATCCTCAAAAGAATGACCGTAGATGCTTTCACCGCCTCTTCCGGTACCTGTAGGATCTCCGCCCTGAATCATGAAATCATTAATTACTCTGTGAAAAATAAGTCCGTCGTAATATCCGTTTTCTGCATGGCTGATGAAATTCTCAACGGCTTTTGGCGCAACTTCAGGGAAAAGACGAATCTTTATATCTCCCATATTAGTCTGCATAACCGCTATCTTTTCGCCCTTTGCAGGTTTTTCGAGCTGTGCAATCATTTTATAAATCCTCCGCACTAATTATTTTAAACTATTATACCTTTAATTGTATCCTTAATCAACACCTTAAAGGGATTGTGTCTTTAAAAGCTCGTATATCTCTTTTTCATCATAGATATCGAATCCGTCAACGCTCATTTCATTTTTACCTGTAATTCCGTCAACAAAACCAGCTTCAAGCATTTTTTTGTAAAAATCTTTCAGTTCAGAGAAATGCGGCATAATATTTTTATGGGTAAGTCTTTGGAGACTTGCTGCAATTGCATATGCTCCCCAGTTTGAAACTGTTGCAGCAATCAGATGATCAGCTTTGATGTTACAGGGTTCACTTTTAATAATAGTGTGCAGCTCATTGCATATATTACCCATACCTATTTCGTTTCCGCCATCACCTACGCCAATAGTTAAAATATTTTTTTGATTACATAAATCAAAAAGCAAATCCAGGTTAGTGGTATGGACTTTGATACTTTCACCAAGGATATTTGTATAATCTCCAAAAGCATTTTGTCCGCAGCGTTCAACAGAAATGACAGCTACGGGAGAATATTTATCAATTACTGCTGTGTATTCTTCCGTAGAAGCGTTCATAGGAAGATTTGAAATAACATTCATATCAGCAAAGGGAGCGCTATTATATTTTTCTGTAATTACTACCGGATCATAGCCTAATTTTTCCAAAGATTTATAAAGGACAAAAGTTCCCGCCGGTCCGTCAGTTTCACCATTGCCGTTAACCCAAAATCCAGTTATAAGAAAAACTGTACCCTTTGAAAGCTTTAGAATATCCCTTGCGGCATATCCACAAAAATTATCAGAAAGAAATTTTGCTGCTTTATCCATACCCCTTGAAGAATCAGTTAAAATTATATCCTCTATTTTCATAATCTCGCCTCCTATTTATAAGCATATGCAGCTTGTATATAAATTAAATCTGCAAACTGAAAAACAATTTAATTATTTTCAGATAAAATATGCTTAGCCCATGTTTCTGCATTCCTGTAATCGGTGTCATCAGGATGCATAAGAGCAGAGTCGAAATTATTTATTAAAGCAGTAAACTGCATATTATTGGGATCTTTTGCCAGCATTTTTTCATATCTTTCTCTTACTGTCTGGGGCATACGTCCCTGGCACATGAAGCCATCAACGATCTTATTGTCTGATGAAATTTCACTTTTAACAGCTGAAAGTATTCTGTCAAAATAGCTTTTATCTCCGCCGAATCCGGCTGTTCCAAATAAAGCAATTGTTTTGCCATGAAGTGTATGGAGAAAATCCTCTATTTCCTTACTGCATTTTCCTTTATCTGTCCAAAATCCAACAAAAATCAAATCCGTATCGATTGCTTCATTACAGGGATTACCAAAATATTCAACACGTCCGATTGTATTTTTGATTTTCTCTGCAACTGAAAGCGTATTTCCGGTTTTACTCGAATAAACAATTGATATTTTCATGCAACTAATTACCTTTCTTTTTTCTTTAAAGAATATCACTTGAAAAAATTTTTTCAATAAAGAAAAAAGAAATGTTACAAAAACACCGATGAAAATTAACAGTTTTGTTATAATTTACACCGATTTCAATGTTTAGTCATTTGAAGATAGGAAATTAACAAATTTTATAGATGATTTAATCAAATATCCTATATTTTCTTCTCTAAAAATTGTATCGTGTTTTGTATGTATTCTATCCATGTAATATCCTAAAACTTTTTTACGATTTAGAGCAGCCACTCCGATATTTACAGGAAAATTCATTTGATCAGACGGATAAAAAGTTGTAAGAGCTTTTGTAATGTATGGTTTTACTTTAAAATCATCGTAAACTGTGTAAACAGAAACGATAATATCTGAATAATTTTTTCTTGCCGCACCGTTAACAACAAACATTATTGTTTCACCGTCAGAAACACAGTCGAAATTTATGACAATTTTATTTTTTGTTTCTTCTCTGTGTATTTTAGAAAAAGCTGAAGAACCGACAAGTCCCAGTTCTTCATTGTCAAAAAATACAAAAGCTGTTGTGGCAAGTTCTTCATCCGTCATATTAAGCATTATTTCACACAGAGTTATAATTCCGGAAGTGTTATCATTGGCTGTGTTTTTATTTTCTTTACCGAACATAATCAAATATGCAAATCCAAAAGCTAAAAATGCACATATGAAATATGCAACGAGTACATTTTCAAACAAAGCCATAGAAATAAAAGAAACTAAGAAACACATAAGGAAAAGCGGCAGTAAAATAAGAATTTGATAGAATATGTAAAATAGCAGATTTTTTGGAGTTATAAAATTAGGAAATGGGAGCTTTGGAGCAGTATCGTAATGTGCTGTAAAAATGACTTTTGCTTTTGAAATATCACCTATAATAATGTTGTGGCTTTTAATTAGAGATCCACTTTCTTCAACATTCGCATGGATTCCATTTTTATCTAATTCTGATACTAAAAAGTTAATGAATTTTGCTTTTTGAACTTTAGTTTTTCTTGTTTGAAAATTTTCGAGAATGGTTTTCGATAAGAATTCCATATTTTCACCTCTTTACATCAAATTTTGATTATATAATAGCAAACCGGCAGCTGGATTACAATAAGCAAATCCGACTGCCGGTTACATAATTATATTATAATACTTTAATTGTTCTGAGTGTTATTGGAAGATGATGAATTATCATCGCTTGCATGGATATCCTTTATTTCAGATTCAGCGTTTGTGCTGTTCTGAACGTTTACATCCTCTTCCTTTTCTTCGATTTCTTCACCGTTCATAATGGCGTTGAAGACCTTACCATCCATTTTCTCTTTATTGATAAGATACTCAGCTACTGCATTAAGTTTATCCATATGCTCGGTAAGAATCTTTCTGCATCTGTCATATGCGGCAGTTATAATAGCGTTGATTTCATTATCGATCTCAGCTGCTGTGTTTTCTGAATAATTGCGCATATGTGAATAATCCTTACCAAGGAATACTTCATCATTTCCCTGACCAAAAGCAATAGGACCAAGCTTATCGCTCATACCGTATTTAGTGACCATTTTTCTTGCAATTTCGGTAGCTCTTTCAATATCATTGGAAGCACCGGTAGAAACGTCACCCAAAACAATGCTTTCAGCTACACGACCGCCGAGAAGTGATACAAGTTCATCGAGCATACGATTTTTGGAACTATAGCTCTTATCGTCAGTAGGTACATACAGTGTATAGCCGCCTGCCATGCCTCTCGGAATTATAGAAATCTCCTGTACAGGATCAGTGTACTTAAGGAAGAATGAGGATACTGCATGACCAGCTTCATGGAAAGCAGTAAGTTTCTTCTCGTGATCAGTAAGCTTATGAGATTTTTTCTCAGTACCGACCATAACTTTAATTGTTGCATCACGGATTTCCTTCATAGTGATAGCTTTAAGTCCCCTTCTTGCAGCAAGGAGAGCAGCTTCATTAAGAAGGTTTGAAAGATCAGCACCTGTAAAGCCTGCTGTTGAACATGCAATAGTATGAAGATCTACATCAGGAGCAAGGGGCTTACCCTTAGCATGAACCTTGAGTATGGCCTCACGTCCTGCAAGATCGGGATAACCAACAGTAATCTGTCTGTCAAAACGTCCCGGACGAAGAAGAGCCGGGTCAAGTATATCGGGACGGTTAGTAGCCGCAATAATAATTACGCCTTCATTTGCACCAAATCCGTCCATTTCAACAAGCAACTGGTTAAGGGTCTGCTCACGCTCATCGTGACCGCCGCCCATTCCGGCACCACGGTGACGACCAACGGCATCAATTTCATCAATAAATATAATTGCAGGAGAATTCTTTTTAGCCTGCTCAAAAAGATCTCTTACTCTTGAAGCACCGACACCTACGTACATTTCAACGAAGTCGGAACCGGATATTGAGAAGAACGGAACATTTGCTTCGCCGGCAACAGCTCTTGCAATAAGAGTTTTACCAGTACCGGGAGGTCCAACTAAAAGTACGCCTTTAGTAATTCTTGCACCGATTTCTGTAAACTTACCGGGATTTTTCAGGAACTCAACAATTTCCTGAAGTTCTTCCTTTTCTTCATCAGCACCTGCGACATCATCAAATGTTGTCTTGCGCTTTTCATCTTTTGCCTGTTTTACTCTTGCTTTACCAAATCCAAAAGTACGGTTTGTCTCATTGGTCATTGTCTGATTCATTTTTTTAGCAATGAGTGAAAATGCGATAATGAGAACAATC
Source organism: uncultured Oscillospiraceae bacterium (assembly GCA_958366985.1). Classification (GTDB taxonomy): domain Bacteria; phylum Bacillota; class Clostridia; order Oscillospirales; family Acutalibacteraceae; genus UMGS263. The sequence goes on along the minus strand of CATXDC010000001.1, from coordinate 134,426 downwards.
GTAATAATGAGCATCGGGAGCAGATTGGTTATCCATGAGCTTGTAGCACCACGAATCAAATCTTCCTTAATTGGAGCATCAGGATGTTCTGCGTTGTAATTTCGTACAAGCTCATGAACATCTTCCACAAATATGTTCACATTCGGAACAGTATATTTTTGTTCTTCTTCGCTTCCTGCGACCTTATACTCCAAGACTCCTGAAGCAAGGTTGAGACTGTACTCCGTTATCTTGCCTTCATCAAAAAGCTGAATTATCTCATAATATTCCGTTTTATCCTTTGGCTGCTGCTGAGTTCCGGCAAAAATACCGATTGAAGAAATCAGCAGAATCGGGAGAATAATATACGGCAAATAAGCAAGCCAACTTTTTGAATTTGGATTTTTATTGTTGTTATTGTTGTTATTATCCAAGTATCAAACACGCTCCTTATCAGTCGGAATAAACCGAACGCTTTAACGCACCTACATACGGCAGGTTGCGGTATTTTTCATCATAATCAAGACCATAACCAACGACAAATTCGTCGGGAACAGTTGTGCCGGAATAGTCAGCAAACAGATTAACCTGACGTCTCTCAGGCTTATCGAGGAATGTGCAGATTCTAATGCTTGCGGGATTTCTCTGCTTCAGTACCTTTAAAAGGTAATCAAGTGTTTTGCCGCTATCTAAGATATCCTCGACAACAAGCAGATCGTAACCCTCAAGGTTCAAATCCAAATCTTTAATGATTTTTACAACTCCGGATGTTTTAGCTCCTGAGCCATAACTTGAAACAGACATGAAATCTATTCGGCACGGTATAGTAACGGCACGCATTAAATCTGCCATAAAAACAACCGAACCCTTAAGAACACTTACCATAAGTAGATTTTTGTCTTTATAATCTTCACTTATGCGAGCACCTAAATCGCTGACAATTTTTTTTATCTCTTCCTCTGAGATAAGTACTTTTTCTATATCTCTCTCCATACTCATAGCCCCCTAAAGTTCACTTTCCAAATCCTTTGTGAATCGGAATCAACATAAACACGTTTAGAAACTCCGAAGCCCGGAACAGCAACAATTCCCAAATCGTCGCAAATTACCGGATAAGAACTCCTTTTCTCAGGCGGAATGCCTTTCTCCTGAAACATCTTCTTGAGTTTTTTGCTTCCGTTAAATCCTGAAGGAGAAAATGTGTCTCCGCTTCGTTTATTTCTTACTACGAGTTTCCCGATTATTTTATCACAATCCATGAAAATATCCAACATCTGTTTGTGAATTTTTTGTGTATCAGTTAAATCCTTTTTGTAAATAATGCTTGCGTTTACTAAATATGATGAAAATTCGGTACATCCCTCTGTCAAATAGAGACTGTAATCCGCATTTTCTTTATCGGAAGAAAATTTTTCCAGAAAACCTTTTCTTACTCTGAAATTAGCTCCACCGCAAATTTGTACACAGCCACCGTTTTTTATTATACTGACTATATCGTTTATGTGGAGACTTTCAGGTTTTATACCTGTTTCTTTTTCGATAATAAAAGCTATTGTCCTTTTAAGAATACATTCAGGAGCATTTTTTAAATCTGTCACTGTATATTTGCCACTATTTTCGCATTTCTTAAAAAGTAAATCGGTCTGTTCGCTTAAAAATTTTTCATCTTCTCTTACTGTATCAATAAGCCTATTAGCCGAACCGAGAAAAGACGGATTTATTTTTTCAAAAAGCGGTAAAATTTCATGTCTTATATAATTTCTTGTATATTCATCAGAAAGATTGGTTTCGTCTGTTACATAGGAAATTTTATTTTCACTGCAATATTTTTCGATTTCTTCTCGTGAACATTCAATAAGAGGTCTTATTATTCTGCCTCTTACAGGAGGGATGGAGCACATTCCTTTAAGTCCTGTGCCTCTCGCTATACGAAAGAGCAGCGTTTCGGCATTATCGTTTAAATTGTGCGCCGTAGCAATCAGAGAAGTTTTATCAATGGACTCGAAAAATTCGTATCTTATACGTCTGCCGCACTCCTCGTGTGTCTCTCCTGTTTCGGAAGCGATTTTGGGAATATCGGCGTGCAATACATGAAGAGCTATGCCGTTTTCATCACAAAATTTTTTTACAAAAGCTTCATCAGCATCAGCCGATGCACCTCTGATACCATGGTTAACATGTGCAGCGCTAAGAGTTATACCATATTCATCTTTTACCGAATTTAAAAAAAAGGCAAGCGCCATTGAGTCTGCGCCTCCTGAAAGAGCAACAATCACACTGTCGCCCTTTTTAATCATGGAAAATTTCTCAATGGCACTCTTGATTTTACATATCATTACGCATTTTCTCCATAGATGTGAAACGTGTATTATCAGGATTGAAAATAAGATTTACATCATGTACAGGACCATGACGGTTTTTACAGACTATAAGCTGCGTAAGATTAGGAATATGCTCTTCATCCATATCATCAGGAGGAGTTTCATCTCCCTCTTTGTAGTAATCGGGACGGTAGAGCATCATAACAATATCAGCATCCTGCTCAATTGAACCGGATTCACGAAGGTCGGCAAGCTGAGGACGATGAGATTTGCCTCTTCCCTCAGTACCTCTGGCAAGCTGAGCGCAGGTTATAATAGGAATATTCAAATCCTTTGCCATAAGCTTAAGTCCACGGGTTATCTCAGAAACTTCCTGAACACGGCTTTCTACTCTTGTACCTGATTTCATAAGCTGAAGGTAGTCGATTATTACGCACTCAACATCTTTCATACGGCGTATTCTGGCTTTCATTTCAGGAACTGTGATGTTTGATGTATCATCAAAATAAAGCGGACAATCATTGAGTACAGATGTTGCTGTTCCTATTCTTACCCACTCGTCCTCAGAAAGCTCACCTGATCGCATTTTCATACTGTCAACATTTGCTTCAGATGAAAGGACACGCTGCGCAAGCTGTGCCTTTGTCATTTCCAGTGAGAAAAACAAAACCTTTCTCTTTGCAAGCAAAGCAACATTTCTCGCAAGATTCAGAGCAAAGCTGGTTTTACCCATAGCAGGACGTGCGCCGATTATGATAAGATCCGAATTATTAAGACCGGAAATAGTTTTATCCAAATCGGAAAAGCCTGTGGGGAAGCCGATATATTTCTCTCTGTCAGGCGAACTAAGCTTCTGAAGCCTGTCATAGACTTCATTTACTATTATATCGCCTATCTGAGCAGGTCCGGATGTGCTTTTTCCCTGCCTGATATTATATATTTTCTGCTCTGCATTATCGAGGAGTAAATCTGCGGTATCTTCCTGAGCGACAGCAGATTCTTCGATCTCACGTGCAGCAGTAATAAGAGTGCGTATATAAAACTTTTCTCTTATAATTTTTGCATATGTTTCGACATTTGCCGTTGAGGGTACGCTTTGAGAAAGCTGAAAGAGATATGTTTTTCCTCCTGCCTCGTCGTATATATTTTCCTTTTTCAGTGCTTCGAGAACTATAAGGGGATCAATTTTTCCTCCTACGGCATCGATATTCACTAAAATTGAAAAAATCGCTTTATGCTGAGGCAGATAAAAATGCTCTGCCTTAATACAGTCCATAACTGTTGTAAGGCAGGGAGGATCTATAAGTATAGAGCCAAGTACAGCTTGTTCCGCCTCAAGACTAAAAGGCATACTAAGACTGTCAAACTCTGAAATTACTGTATTGCTGTCCAAAATAGAGTTCCTCCCGGAAAATTATTGCTGTTCTCCTACCTGTACAAATACTTTTGCGGAAATTCCGGTGTACAGCTTTACCTCAGCGGTATATGTTCCGAAATTTTTAATATCCTCAACTGATACTTTTCTCTTATCAATATCAATTGAAAACTGTGCCTTAATTTTTTCTGCAATTTCTTTAGATGTAACTGAGCCGAACAGCTTGCCGTTTTTGCCTGCCTTTGCTGTAAGCTTAATTGTCTTGCCTTCAAGCTTTTCAGCGGCTTCTTTAGCCTGCTGAGTAGCTACATCTATTTTATGCTGCTTTGACTGCTCACGATTCTTGAGTTCAGTCATCGCCTGAGCGTTTGCCTCAACGGCAAGATTTCTGGGAAAAAGGAAATTTCTTGCATATCCGTCTGATGTCTTAACAAGTTCGCCTTTCTTTCCAAGACCTTTTACATCTGCATTTAAAATTACGTCCATATGTTTACCTCCTGCGGTTAAAGCCGCTGTATTTATTCATTTTCAAGATAGAATTTATCAATCGCTTGCAAAAGTCTAACCTTTGCATCGTCAATTGTTTTTTCTTTAAGCTGAGCAGCAGCCATTGTCTGATGTCCGCCGCCGCCAAGGGCTTCCATAATTATCTGTACATTGATATCGCCTAAAGAACGAGCTGAGATATTAACTACTGAATCGGCACTGAATAAGACAAATGACGCCTTAACACCGGCAATATTCAGCAACTCATCTGCAGCTTGAGCGGAAACAATTCTTACATCGTCATTTTTAGCATCAGAAATTGCAATTGCACATTCTCTGTATATATCAGCAGAAGCGACAACAGTATTCTTTTGCCGGTATGCATCAAGTGTGTTAGCAAAGAGCTGTTTTACTGAAACAGTATCTGCTCCGAGATCACGCAGATACGCTGCAGCCTCGAAGGTCTGCACGCCAGTTCTTAAAATGAAATTCCTTGTATCAAGCATAATACCTGAAAGGAGTGCTTCAGCTTCAAATTTATCAATAAGACGTGTTCCGTCAGAAGTGAGATATGCCAGCATTTCGGTTACCATTTCCGATGCGGAAGAAGCATTGGGATTATGAAAAAATATAACTGCATTTGAAATAAAATCAACATTTTTTCTGTGATGATCAATTACAACAACAGTTTCTGCTCTGTGATATATTTCGGGATACTCAACGAAATCTGCTCTGTGAGTATCGACTATTATCAGAAGTGATTTTTTAGTCATCAGCTCCAAAGCTCTTTCCTCAGAAATAACAACATCCTGTCCCAAGGCATCCAGTCTGTCGAGCAAGGGCTTTGCCAAGGTTTTACTTCTTGACATTGCAATATATGAAGGTTTCCCGAGAACCTCAGCCGCTTTACGAATACCTATTGCAGCGCCCAAAGCATCAAGATCAGCAAAACGGTGACCCATGACGATTATATTATCGCTGCCCTCTAAAAGCTCACCTATTGCAGTGGCTACAATTCGGTTCTTCGTACGTGAACGTCTTTCGGTACCTCCTGAAACACCGCCGTAAAATTCATATTTTCCGTTTGTGTTTACTGCCGCCTGGTCTCCACCACGTCCAAGAGCCATATCGAGAGCAAGATTTGAGAACTTATCGCACTCAGCAAGTCCCTCGCCTCTTCCTACACCTATGGAGAGACTTATACCGGTTCTTCCTTCGTAGGAAAACTCACGGACTGCTTTGAGAACCGAAAATCTTTCCTGTATCATATTGGAAAGGTCTCTTTCCTGCGTTATTATTACAAATTTATTGCTTTCCGTTTTACTCATGACTGCTTCAAAATTTGAAGCCCAGTTTTCTATGAGTTTTTCGACTCCGCCGGAAATTGCGGCTTTATCGCTTTCTTTAAAGTTTCTGAAAACCTCATCTACATTATCTACATTTATTCTTACGACAACCGGTTTTGAATATCGATAATCGGCAGCAAGCTTTTTAAGATTTGTGTCATCAACAAAATAAAGAGCGAATGATGTGTTTTTTCCTGATTCTATTTTGCTTGAAAAAACAGTATAGCAGCTTTCACCGTATTCTACCGGAACGCTGTCCATTCCTCTGATTTCATCAATTTTTATTCCGGAGGTAAACTGCTCTATTCTGTCATCAGTAAGCTCTGCATCACCTAAAACACGTACCTTAAATAGGTCATTGAACCATGTGATTTCTCCGGAACGATTGCAGACAACAACCGGAAGTGGGAAAACATGAAGGGTATCAAGTTCTCCCGGCTGTAAATATTCTGCCACCGTGTGCAGAGTGCGATTGCGAAGAGCAATGTTATTTTTATACCTAATAACTGCTACTGCAATAAACAGTAAAATTACAACAAATTCTATTACGGCAAGTTGCCAATTTAAAAATGCTGTAAATATTGCAAATAGTACAGAAGCAGATGTAACCATTGCAAAATACGGAAAATCCGCTGGAAGTCTTCTCATGACATCCTCCTGTAATTACTCATGAAGCTCCATAATGACCGGCAAAATCATAGGACTGCGTTTTGTTCTCTCATACATGAGATGTGAAACTTCATCACGAATTTTTGTCTTGATGACACTCCACTCTCTTACGTTATTATAGGCGCAATCTTCAAGTATGCTTTGCGCCAGACGTCTTGCATCGTCAATGAGTTCTTCTGACTCACGGACATATACAAAGCCTCTTGAAACAACATCGGGACCCGAAAGTATCTCGCCGCTGTATCCGTCTATAGTTGCAACAACTACTATCAGTCCGTCCTGAGCCAAATGTTTTCTGTCACGAAGCACAACGCTTCCAACATCTCCGACTCCGTAACCGTCAACGAAAACACGACCGGCAGGTACTGTTCCGGAAATTTTTATTTCCTTATCGGTCATTTCCACAACTCGGCCATTATCTGCAATAACTATATTTTTATTGCTTATTCCTACACTTTCGGCAAGCTGAGCATGTTTCATAATATGCTTTTGTTCGCCATGTACAGGTATAAAGTATTTCGGTTTTACGATGCTGATCATAAGTTTCAGTTCCTCACGACAAGCGTGACCAGAAACATGAACATCATACATCTTTTCATAGACTACTTCTGCACCAAGCTTCAAAAGCTCATTGACAACTTTTCCTACGGTCTTTTCATTTCCTGGTATAGGAGTAGCGGAAATGATAACATAATCGTTAGGACCTACTGCCACCTTGCGATGATCGGAAAATGCCATTCTCGCAAGAGCTGACATAGGCTCTCCCTGGCTGCCTGTGGTTATAATAACCATCTTATCAGCAGGATAACGATTTACCATATCAATGTTGACAAGCAATCCATCTGGTACTTTTAAATATCCAAGTTCCGCACCTATTGCCACAACATTTTCAAGGCTTCTGCCTGAAAGAGCTACTTTCCTTCCGAGGCTTTGTGCAACATCGATTATCTGCTGAACTCTGTGAATATTTGAAGCAAATGTTGCTACAATGAGTCTTCTGTTTCCGGCTCTGCGGAAGAGCATTTCAAAAGATTCCCCTACCTTGCTCTCACTTTCGGTATATCCAGGACGTTCCGCATTAGTTGAATCGGAAAGCATACACAATACGCCTTCCTTGCCGATTTCAGCAAAACGTGCAATATCAATCATGTCCCCGTCAATGGGATTTGTATCGATCTTAAAATCTCCGGTATGCACAATAGTTCCGGCCTCACATCTTATAGCTAAAGCAACGGCATCGGGAATCGAGTGGTTTACATGAATAAGCTCTACCTCAAACTCACCCAAAGATATTCTATCGCCGGGCTTTACGATATTGAGATTTGCTTTATTTAAAATACCATGTTCTTTGAGCTTTCCCTGAATAAGACCGATAGTAAGTCTTGTAGCATAAACAGGGATATTTACAATTTTAAGAAGATATGCCAAAGCACCTATATGATCTTCATGTCCGTGAGTGATTACCACACCTTTGATTTTATCTGCATTTCTTTCTACATATGTGAAATCAGGTATTACCAAATCAACTCCCGGCATATCCTGATCTGGAAAAGAAAGTCCGCAGTCAACAAGGAACATATCATTCTTATATTCGTAAAGAGTCATATTCTTTCCGACTTCATTAAGTCCTCCGAGGAAAGAAATGCTAACAGGAAACTTCGGTTTTGATGTTTTAGTTGTTCTTTTATTTTTAGGTGATGAGAAATATTTTTTTTCACGATACGCAGGCTTTTTGCCTTTCACTGAGGCATCAATAATTTCCGGTCTGTTATTTGCCATTAACTACACTCCTTTATAAATTTTTAAATGTACAACACGAAAACCCGTCGTGCTTAAAACGCAGGCGGGAACAATAAACAAAATGCAAAACAGAAAATCAGAACAATCTGTTTTTAATAAGTATTAAACCCGGACACATAAAAGGGATTACCTAAAAACCGATATGTCCGTCCAAGCAAAACTTAAGCCTGAGACGGACACCTTGCTTACTGTGGTTATATTTTACTCTGTATGATAACCGTTGTCAAGGGAAACGCCTTTCAGTACATTCTCAATTTTATCGCAAAATTCCTTAGCTATTTCCTGTGTGTTTGACTCTGAAATTATTCTTATTCTGTCACCTATCCGTGACGGAATTACTCTGACAACACTGTTGTTTTCTCTAAGAGAAAAGCCTTCTCTTTCGTAGCTAAATGCACTGTCGCTATTTGAAAAAGCATTGGCAAGCTCTGAAGGTTTAATTTGAATTTTTACGGTACGTTTTTCGACATAAACGTCTGGAAATGACTTGAGCAGATCTGTAACTGAGCACTGTTTTTCTTTCATCTGGGATAGAATCTTTACAATCAAAAACAGTGCATCTCTTACCCAAATCTGTTTAAGTGTAATTCTGTGAGCGTCATCGTCATTGTCGTTTCCGCTGCAATCGAGATATCTGTATACTTTTACACCATATGACAATGCTATTTCATCAAGAAATTCAGGTGCATCAAAGGGAAGAGCAATATCATTTCCCTTTTCAGCCTCTCCTGCACAGCACATTGCCAGCAGATTTTCATAGGAGATCATACCTGAGCATTTATCAAATAATTCGACGCTTCTTCCGCTTTTATCTATTTTGAAAACTAAGTCATTGCCCTTTTGTGCTCCGAGTTTTTCGAGACACTCCTCCATGGTTCGCTCTATTATTTCATTTTCGCTGCTTACTGTTACTGATATATCTTCAAGTCCACATGTGGCCTGTCTGCATAACTCACGGTGATATATCATCTGAATACTGCTCATATCGGCAGCTCCACGGCTCCTAATACCGGTGCATCTGATAAAATCACCTTTTGAAAAACGCTTTTCGATTTCTCTCTGCACGCTTCTTTTAATGGGGAGTCCACCTTTACCTTTCAGTTTAATTCCGTTATCGGATACATAGATTCCCATTTCAAGTCCGCAGAATGAGGTGAAAAAGTCAAGCTGAGCTTCAAAAGCTCCTTCAAAAGACCAAATGTGGCTTCCGCAAAACATAAGACCTGATGAAACTGCTGTTTTAATACTTTTAGCAAGATTTAAATCGTCGCAGGCAATACCAACTCTTTCACCTGCAGAAACGCTGCCAATTGCACTTCCGAGTCTTGCGCAGCTTTCTGCTGTGAGCTCAACTCCTGAAATACCGTAAACTCCGCTGTCATCAAACAATTCTCTTCTTATATTTTTTTCTTTAACATTTTCTTTTACACAAGTGTATTCACCTATATTCTTTTCCGGCCAAACAAGCACATTCTTATCTAATACTGCACCTCTGCCGAGTATTGAACCAAAGCCCAATACGCTTCCTTCATACATTTGTGCTTCTGATTTTACAGAGCTATTTCTGCACACAAGAGCGGAATTTATTGTACAGTTATTACCGATATAGGTATTGTCAAGAAGTACGCTTCCTCTGATTTTTGAATTTTCACCTATACAGCATCCGTCTCCAATTACAGTGTGAGGGCCGATAACTGCCCCGGAACCTATTTCTACCTTTTCACCGATGTAGACAGGAGGAATTATATGATAAGCTGTTTGTGATAAAACGCCTTTTGAATAAATTCCCTGAGCAAGCTTTAATTCCGACAAATTGCCTGCCCTGAGTTCCAAAACATCTCGCTGGCAGCGAAGATATTCTCCTATATCTCCTATATCACACCAATACCCGTCTGCTCTGTAAGCAGCAATAGGCATGGATAGATTGAGCATTTTAGGAAATAAATCCGACGCAAAGTCATATTTCTCATTATCGGGAATAAGTTCCAACACCTCAGGATTAATAATATATATACCTGTGTTTGCTGTGCTGCATACTGCTTGTTCCCATCCGGGTTTTTCTGAAAATCCTGTGACAAATCCCTTTTCATTATATCTGACAAGGCCGTATTCTCTGGGGTCACTTACATTGCTTACGGCAATTGTTACTGCCGCTTTCTGCGAAATATGATAGTCCATAATTTTATCTAACCTAAAACTGCACATTGCATCACCGCTTATTACAATGAAAGGTTCATCAAAATTTTTTGCGGCATTTTTAACGCTTCCTGCAGTACCGAGAGGCTTTTCTTCCAGAACAAAATTCAGTTTAATTCTAAGCTTAATATCTTCAAAATACTCTTTAACCATATTGGGAAGATAATGTAATGTAACACTTGCCTCATCTACCCCGCAGCTTTCCAAAAGCTCTGTTATATGTTTAATAACCGGCTTTCCGCAAATCTCAGCTAAAGGCTTTGGCATATCACAGGTAAGGGGCCTGAGCCTTGAACCTTCGCCGCCTGCCATAATTACCGCTTTCATTTACCGTTCCTCCAATAATACTTTTGTGAATATTATTGACAGCAGAAAAAGCTTTAAACCATAAACGACAAATTATATGTTGTTACAGCTCTGAAATAATGGTAAAATGTGTTTATTAACAGAAACGGAGCAAATATTTTATGGATAAAAGTCTTACATATGTAGAAATTTTTACGGATGGAGCTTGTTCGGGAAATCCTGGTCCCGGAGGCTGGGGTACAATTCTCAGATGCGGAAAGCATGAAAAAGAGCTTTCAGGAGGAGAAAAAGATACTACAAACAATCGTATGGAACTTACCGCAGTTATTGAAGGGTTAAAGGCTCTTAACAGACCATGTAAAGTTAGAATAACTACCGATTCACAGTATGTAGTTAACGGTATTACAAAAGGCTGGGCTGAAAAATGGCGCAGCAATAACTGGATTAAAAGCGACAAAAAGCCAGCTCAAAATAAAGAACTTTGGGAAGAGCTGTTAAATCAGCTTTCACGGCATGACTATGAATTTAAATGGATAAAAGGACATGCCGGTCATCCGGAAAATGAAAGATGCGATGAATTGGCAGTTAAACAGTCACAGAAATATTCAGTATAATTTTAAATGACACCGACAAACACAATCTGCTGTATGTCGGTGTCATTTTTTAAAAAAGTCCTGAATGTGAAATTTTGGCGTCCGCTTCAATATTTACCTGTGAATTTGAAAGCATTTTGCGAAATTCTTCGTCTGACAGTGTTGAAGAAATTTCCCGATCTATATAAAGGCGTCTGCCTATATTTATTGGATCACTTGTGTTTTCCTTTACCACATTGTTATATGAATTTTCCGCTAATGTCTTAATTTCTTTACTTAGATCTTTGTTTAGCTTATCGACTGTTTCGTCAGAAAATTTTCCGTTTTCAAATTCCGTAACGTTAAACTGTGCAGTTATTTTAATATTAAGAGTTATTTTGCCGCTATCCATATCTGTTTGAATAATTGACGAAGATTTTACTATTTCTAAGGAAGCACTTTCTCCGCCTGCATCTTCAACAGATAAATATCCGCCTTTAATATGATTGCTTAAAAACAGTAAGCCTTTAATAGTATCCTCGTCTATTATTTCGGTCATAACATCGTTTTTGAAAATTGCCGCTGATTTCGTAACAATATGCTTTGAAGAATCAAATTCTATTACCGGTAAGCAGAAATCTGAAAATCTATTCTCACATTTTACGACAGCTTCAGCAAATTTAGTATTTACTCCTGTTCCGTTTTCCCAAGCTGCTCGTATCATATTTGTAAAACGATCTGTTGGAAGAAAATTTTCCAGTTCATCGGAATTTATAATATCTGCCGCTTTTGCTGTACTCACTACTACTGCCGCACTTGGTCCTATATAATCGTCGGAGATAAAATATTCGAATATTTCTTTTATTCCGTTTTGAGCGGTTTCTTTGCCTATTATTATAACTGAGCTCTGTGACAGTAATGGGGTGTTACCTATCGCAGATGTAAGCTGATTTACTGCCTGTGAAACTGTTTTTCCAGAAGCTTTATATACTGATGTTTTAGCTTCCTTTGCATCCTCCGGAGACGATGCCTCAAAAACACGTACTGATATATTATAATTATCAGCTTTTCCGTCAATACCAAGAGCCAATATAACATTCATTTTACTTATATCGCTTTTTATGAACCTGCACCCGGACAAAGTAAAAATCAAGAAAATAAAAGTCATCAAAGATAGAATTGCTTTTTTCATTTAACTTTTTTCCTCCTGAATATGGGTAAATAAACAGCTGTCAGTGCAAAGAGAAAAGATATCAGTAATATGAGCAGAATTATTTTATCTGGCACTATAGATATCCTTGTGGCAAAAAACAGACTCAATAAAACTAAACCCGTTACTGGTAAAACTAAAGTTATACCAATGTTTATTTTACAAAAAACTCTACTGAGACAAATTTTCATGGCATAAAAAATTAGCGTAATCTTTACACAAAAAGCTGCTATCCATATAAATGAAAAGACAGCATCGAGACGTGAAAACAGGACATAATTACCGGATGAAGTTATTTTGAAAGTTGGAAACGGAAGAGAATTTGCAAGGTCGCCAAATAAACCTGCTGAAAACAGCGGCAAAACAAAAGAGAAAAATAAAGATATTCCATACCATACCCTTATATTTCTTCCCTTAAAGGCTTGGGTTTCTCCCGCCATAAAACATCCGGCAATAATCTCAGTTGAAGATACAACAGAAAAGGCTGTATATTCGAGTATTGAAAAAGTCTTGCTCTGCAAGGCCGGGGTTAAATTATACTGAGTAAAATTCCCCATTGAAAGTATGAGCATAACTATAATTCCGACTCCGGCAGCTGTAAAAAGCAGAAAAGAACATCTCCCTATTGACTGCGCTCCAACATATGAGCCGTATATTGCAATTATTGCCGTGAGAATAAAGAATGACTGTGAGATATCCCCTTCCAAAAGCTGTGTAGATGCAAAGTAGGAAAAAATTGCACCTCCAAGCACAAGCCATAAAGCAAAATATGCAGTGAGTATTACAGATACAATTTTTACTCCTTTTGAAGAAAATGATAAAAAATTTCTCTGCTTTTGGTATTCTTTATAAAGAGGGACTGATATAAGCATAATTATAAGAGTAGCAGTTACTTCCCCTATTATTCTGTCAGAGGCAGAAATACCAAATCCGGTGATTGGTGTAAAGAGCAAAACGGAGCTTAGTCTGCTTAGCACAACAGCGGAAAGAAAATGATTTACATTGATTCTGTCATTTGTGCTGGATACACTGCTGACTGTATTTTGCGAAGTTCCCATTAAGTTTCTTCACGCCTTTCTCCGTTAAGATTTTGTATCTTCATTTTTCTTCTGCTCAGTTGTTTCCAGCCAAGTCTTAAAACTGTATCTCGTATTGCCGCAGTTTCAAATGGAGAAAGCGGTGACATAAACGGTATTCCGTAAGGATTAATCCTGCACATGTTAAACAGAATCAATATACACACTGCTCCTATTCCGTACAGTCCCATTATTCCCCCCACAAAAATAAAAATAAGACGCAAAACAGCCATAGGTTCATAGAGATTTGGAACTACAAAAGATGTGATTGCTGTTAAGGCAACCACTATCAGCATAGGCGGCGCAATAAGTCCTGCTGATACAGCCGCTTCACCTATTACAAGACCACCCACTATGCTCGCTGCATGTCCGATTGATTTTGGAAGTCTCAGTCCTGCTTCACGCATTACTTCAAAAATTATATGGATTATTACAGCTTCCAATAATATAGGAAAAGGCGTTTTGGCGTGAGAGGAAATAATATCAAAGAGAAGTGTTTTCGGAAGCAATTCCTGACTGAAAGTTGCAACAGCGACATAAATTCCCGGTGTGAATACGCTGAGAAAAAATGATATTAATTTCAGCAGTCTTATAAAAAGCGCATAATACGGTCTGTTTGCATAGTCATCAAATGAATGAAAGTTTTCAATAAACAGATAAGGAACTATAAGTGCAAACGGTGTACCGTCTACAAAGATACCGATTCGACCCTCTGTGAGCTTTGAACAGAAGACATCAGGTCTTTCAGTTACTCCTACTCCGCTGAAAAAGGATAGTCCTTTCTGGTCGAGATAAGGCTGAATATAGCCTGATTCAAATACTGTATCAAACTGGGCTTCGCTGAGTCTTTTTTTTACATCGGCAAGTATTTTTTTATCCACTCTGTCGTTCATATAACAAATGCATACTCTTGTGGAAGAAGCCTTGCCCATTTGTATCATTTCAATTCTTGCGTCGGGAGTTTGCAGTCGTCTTCTTATAAGACTTGCATTCATTTTAAAATTTTCTACGAAACCTTCTCTCGCGCCTCTCTCCTGTACCTCAGTTGATGGTTCATCTATGCTTCTCATAGGATATCCCTGTACACCGAAAGTAGCTACCTTTGACGATCCATCAATCATAACCACAATAAATCCTGAGGTCAGTGCAGAAATGAGTTTTGTCATATTGTCCGTTTGTATTCTTTCTATATCAGTTATAACAACTGTTTTAATAATTTCTATCTGTTCCTCCGGTGTTCCGCATATTTTTTCAGAATTCAAGATGGGACAAATTACGCTTTGGGATAGAAATAAATTGTTGCACATACCGTCGCAGACAATAAATGCTCCGTCATTGCCTCCTATTTTTACTTCTCTTATAAGCAAATCAAAGCTGCCACCAAATTTTCTTTTTAAATATGAAAGATTCTCTTTCAGCGAACAGCTTATGGGTATTTCCGGTTCTTTATCAGAAGCGTTTACAGGCGCATATTTTTCATCAATAGCCTTTTTCATGAAATTAAACATTGTCTCACCTTCTGCCTTTTACTCAATGTTGTTATTGCTTTTTTTGTGCAAATTATTCCCTGAGTATACTTGAAAAGGCTATTTTAAGAATAAGAGTAAATATTTTTTACATAATAAAGATATATTTATTCCGGAGGTAGGTTCTTGTGGCGATAACAATTATAAGAGCGGCTATTCTCTATATTTTTGTAATACTTATGGTTAAGCTCATGGGAAAAAGACAGATTGGTCAGCTGCAGCCTGCTGAATTCGTAATAACAATTTTGATTTCAGAAATTGTAACTGTTCCAATGCAGGACAACTCCCTGCCCTTGCTTAGCAGTGTTATGGCAGTGTTACTTCTTGTTTCTCTTGAAATACTTCTTTCTGCTGCAAGCCTTAAATTTATGAAACTGCGCACAGCCGTTGAGGGTAATTCAATAATTGTAATTCGTGATGGAACTATAGATCAGCAGCAGCTTAAAAGACTGCGCCTTACAATTGACGATTTAACAGAGGCATTAAGACAGAAGGATGTATTTGATATCTCTGACGTTCAATATGCCATAGTTGAAACCAACGGTACTTTAAGTGTACTCTTAAAGCCGGAAAAACAAACTGTTACAGCAGAAATGCTTAATATAAATCCTGCAAACCGCGGCATGGCCTGCACGGTTATATCCGACGGTAAAATTAAAAAGCTTGCTTTTAAAGAATGTAATTTAACAGAAGAACAGCTCTTAAAAATCATAAAAAATAAATCACTTAAAATAGAAGATATAATGCTCATGACTGCCGATAAAAGCGGCAAAATAAATGTAATAAGGAGGGATCCGAAAATTTGAAAAGGAGTTTAATAGCAGCGGGGCTGCTTATATCAGTAATGATAATATGCTGTTTGGGATACAAATTTCTAAACAGCACAACCGACGATATTATTACATTATCTGACACAGCATTAAAATATGCTGAAGAAAACAACACTAAGCAAATGATTTTAACAGCGCAGGAAATTAAAAATATATGGGTAAAAAAAGAATCCATACTTTCCGCAATAACGCCCCATGGGGAAACGGAAAGTATGGATGAAATTATAGAAAAGCTTATTCATTTCGCAGAAAATGAAAAAATCGATGAATATAAAGAATACTGTGTAGAATTAAAAGCAAAAGCATTTTTTATAAAAGAAGAAGAAAAATTATCACTGAGAAACATTTTTTAAAATTAAAAGTTTTTTTCTTTTAACAGCAAATTTCATTTTAACTCAATAATATTAATATCTCTGTGTAAATCAAATTCTTTAGTATTAAATATGATTTTATCAATTTTTTCTGAATAAACCACTAATGTATTTAAGTATTTATCACTGCTCTCAAAGCCTGTATCTGCTTTATGGCAGTTATATGTTTCAAAAGTGCCGTCACTATTTTCATGAATAAAGGCTTTTCCGAAAACGGTTTCACAAAGACATTTGAAATGCTCATGAACATCGTTATCACAGCTTCCGCCATAATCTTTCTTCCATGTTGCAGGAAGGTTTATATAGCGTATGTACTGGTGTGTGAGCTTTTTTTCGCTGTGACGGAACCAATCAGAAATCATGGGAAGATATTCTTCACCTACTGTCGAATTCTCAAAAGATATATTCTTAGGCTTGCAGCCGTCTTTTAAACGCAGACCGCTAACGCACGGATCAGCAATATAAGCCCACCTAAGTTCACCGTTTTCGTCTACGCATTGCATACAAGCGCCCATGGTATTCATAAGGTCTTTGAGATAATAAAGCTTGCCTGTAAGAAGATAGAGATAATATGAGGCGTAATTTTTCCAGCTTGTCCAGCCATGAGGACAGTTAAGCATATTTGCGAAAAAATTCACGTCATATCTTGCTTCCCAGAATCTCAATGTACATCCTCGTACCCTGCAATCAGGAAGGAATTGCTGTTCAAGACACTTGTGCTTATTTAAAATGATTTCTGCCGCTTGTGTTAGTTCTTGTTTTTCCTTTTCATCATCTGTTAAAAGTGCAAGATATGTCATTTGCAGACTTTCGCATGAAATCATGCCATCTTCAAAGGTCATCTGTCCCTCTGTTGCAATATTATCCATAAGTTCATAAAGATTCCTGATTGCTTTTCTTGCGCTTTCAAAATGAATTTTGCTGCGTTCTTCAAGACCTGATTTTCGTTCTATAACGGCAAGCTCAAGCATTGATTTCGCCGGATAGATAACACATGTATAGTGTGTTCTTCCGCTTCGATAGCTACCGTCTTTCTTCCATTGAAGTTTCATAAGCCAGTTTGCCATATCGTCGGCATAATCAAGATATTTTTTATTTTCCGTAAGTTCGTAGAAATCAGCCAAAAGAGAAATCATGGCTGAAACATTTTGCAATCGGTGCGGGAGTGCTTTTGGCTTTAATTTTTTGTGCTTAATTCCTTTGGTTATAGTTTTGAAGAATGAATCAAATTGAGCGCAGATAGTTTTTTTATACTCTGCATCTTTTATTATTTTGGCATATTCTGCCATAGTGAAGTATCCGTACCAGCTTTCACAGTGAGTACCGGGCTTCTGCTGACATTTAAGAGCATTTTTCTGAGCACAGTAAAGATAATAAAACCAGTCTTTTCTTACATATACAGATAGTTCTGCATTACCTGGAGCATTTAGAAAATTAATACCGTCAGAAAGGTTGCCGTCATACTCTTTTGTGTCAATAAAAAGTTTTTCTCCCGGTTCCAGTATAAATTTATTTACTGACGGAATGTGTATTCCTGCATATTTATATACGAACTCAAAAAGCGATTTTTCATCAGGGATATAACTGTAATATAATTCATATTTCAGTGGGCTTTGAGTAATTTCACAAATACTATTTTCTGGATGTCTTTCAGGCTGTTTATTTGTATTTATAAACTCCACTGAGCTAGTATAAATTCTGTGACCTACATCACTTCCTGCCCTGTTATACTCATTTTTCCATGAAATGATTTTTGACGGAGAACATACTGAAAGCATTTTTCCCTCTGGAGTCATAAAGCATGACCAGAAACCGTTTTTCTCGCAACGGAGAGCTGTGGGGAAAAATTTACTGTTCCACTGAGGATATGTGTCCATATATGTATCTATACCTAATCTAAACCCAAAACATTTTGCTGAAACACTTTTCTCTGCAGAAATCTCTATTGAAATTTTCATCACATCATCCAGCATTTCTTCGGTTACGGAAAAGTCTATTCCCAGCTCTGAAAAAGCTCCTGTTCGATAAGGTATCAACTCTGTTTTTCCATTTTTTGTAATATAAAAGTTTCTGCCATATTCATCTGTACGCCACAGAAAATCAGTCATTACTTATCATCCATTCTGTTTTGAAATTTATATAACTAAATCAAAATAAACTAAGCATATAAAAACGGCATTTGAAGACATATACAGGAATACTGATTTTTGCCATCAAATGCCGTAAAAATTACAAACAGTAATTACAGGTATTATATTATATATTTAAATTTTATACTGCTGTAATAGTAAGGTTTTCATCTGCCGAAACAGTGATAGCCCTTAAAGGTGAATCGTAGTGTTCAACAATAATTGAAGCAATTCTGTCCTCGATCTTTCGGCGGATAATATTTCGCAGTTCTCGTGCACCACGTGCAGCACCGTCTGCCTGCTTTGCAAGAATAGCTTCCACACCGTTTTCCCATGCGAAAGCAATTCCCTTATCTTTAAGAGGATCTGAAAGCTCTGAGAGAAGAAGAGTAGCTATCTTTTCATAATCGCTGAGAGTTAGAGGATTAAATACTACGACTTCATCAACACGTCCTATAAACTCAGGACGAAGGAATTCAGAAAGCGCTTTCATCGCCTTTTCCTTTGAAGCGTTAGCAGCTGTTTTGCCGAATCCCAAAGCTCCTTCCCTGTTTTCACTGCCGGCGTTAGAAGTCATTATTATAACGGTGTTTTCAAAATTGACTGTTCTACCCTGAGCGTCGGTAATGCGTCCTTCGTCAAGAATCTGAAGAAGAATATTCATTACATCGGGATGAGCTTTTTCTATTTCATCAAAAAGAAGAACAGAATAAGGTTTGCGGCGGACTTTTTCGGTAAGCTGGCCTGCTTCATCATAGCCCACATATCCGGGAGGCGAACCGATAATTCTTGAAACACTGTGCTTTTCCATAAACTCAGACATATCAAGTCTGATAAGAGTTTCGGGAGTTTCAAAAAGCTCGCCTGCCAAGCGCTTTACCAGCTCAGTTTTACCTACTCCAGTGGGTCCTACAAATATGAACGATGCAGGACGTCTTCTTGGGCTTATCTGTACTCGGTTGCGTCGTATAGCGGCGGAAACAAGAGCGATAGCCTCATCCTGACCTATAATATAAGATTTAAGAGTATCTTCAAGTCCTGCAAGACGTTTCAAATCGCTTTCAATAATCTTATGAGTCGGTATTCCAGTCCAAAGGTTTATTACTTTTGCAATATCGTCCTCAGTTACATTGTTGTCGGAAGCAGCCTTTTCGAGCTCAGGCATAGCGGATTCACAAGCTATAAGCTCTGTCCTGAGCTTTGCAATGCCTTCATAATCAACATTTTCAGTTTCGCTTTCGAGATCCTCAAGCTCTTCCTTCATCTCTTTAATTTTGTTTGTATTAATTTCGTAATCACTGATATACTTATTTCTCAGATTTGCACAGGTACAAGCTTCATCAAGAAGATCGATTGCCTTATCGGGAAGGAAACGATCTGTTATAAATCTTTCGGACAGCACAACGGCTTTGTGAACCAGAGAATCAGTTATACGTACTTTATGATAGTCCTCATAGTACTTTTTAATGCCCAAAAGCATTTTATAGGTATCCTCAATTGAAGGCTCCTCAACCTTAACAGGCTGGAAACGACGCTCCAAAGCAGCATCCTTTTCAATATGCTTTCTGTATTCATTGAAGGTTGTAGCACCTATAACCTGAATTTCGCCTCTTGAAAGTGCAGGTTTAAGGATGTTTGCAGCATTCATCGAGCCCTCAGCATCACCTGTTCCAACAAGATTGTGAACTTCGTCGATAAACAGAATTATATTTCCGTTCTGCTTGACTTCGTCTACAAGTCCCTTAATGCGGCTTTCAAACTGTCCTCTGAACTGGGTTCCGGCCACAAGAGCGGTAAGATCAAGAAGATGAATTTCTTTATTTGCCAGCTTTGCAGGAACAGCACCTGCTGCCACTTTAAGAGCAAGTCCCTCGGCAATGGCTGTTTTACCTACACCGGGTTCACCAATAAGGCAGGGATTGTTTTTGGTTCTTCGGCTGAGAATCTGAATAACACGGTATATTTCATTTTCACGGCCGATTATAGCGTCTATTTTTCCTTCACGAGCCTTTTTGGTCAAATCGGTGCAGTACGCCTCCAAGTATTTACGCTTGGGCTTCTTTTTATCTTTTTTGCGGCTTTTGCCTGATTTATCGGCTTCGTTCTCAGCTTTTTCAGTTTCCTGTGAAGCCTCTTTATCGTTTTCCAGCATAGATGTATCTATATCATTACTGTTGAACAGTCCCTGCATTAACGGGAACGTGGAAGCTCCGCCAGGCTCAAAGCCGTCATTTTCTTCCATCATTGTATTAATCTGTTCGCTTACAGCATCAATATCATCCTCAGTAATTCCCATGCTGTCCATCATTTGTTTAATAGGGCCTATATTCATTTCCATTGCACATTTAAGGCAAAGTCCTTCAGGAGTGCTTTTATCGCCATCCATTTTGGAAATAAATATAACGGCAGGCCGTTTTTTACATTTAGAACACATAATATTTTTCATAAACTGATGATTTCTCCTTTAAACAAGAGATTAAAACTATGGCGGGACGGTTTTGCCCGAACCCGCACAGTTAAGTTATTTGTTTTCTTCGTTCTTTTTTGCTTTTTTAATTTCTGCAAAAAATCCGGGTATATAACTGCAAAATGCTACAAGAGTTGCAATAGCTGAAATGACTACAAGTATCATAATAAGCCATTCAGGCATCGGAGCCAGACCAAGGTTTGTAAATGCTCCAAAAGACGGACCAAAGGCCATGATAATAGTCATAACAGAATAGAAAACAAGGGTTGCAATTTTTCCGTAAATCTCAGCAGCTCCCGGTCTTAAGCCTTTACAGAGCATGAACAAACCGCCAAGAATCATAATGAGCTCTTTTGCAAGGAAGAAAAGGAAAACCCATGCAAATATGTTCATAGCCTTTCCGCTTTCAGGCTTGCGGAATTCTAAAAACAGCATAACAGCAATAGTAATCTGAGTAAGTTTATCTGCAACTGGATCAAGAATTTTTCCCAATGCGCTAATCTGATTGAATCTTCTTGCTATTCTGCCATCAAGGGTATCGGAAATACCCGATAAAAATAGAACAAATACTGCCCAAAGATACTCTCCGTTATAAAAAAGTACAGCAAAAACCGGAATAAGTATAATTCTGATTAAAGAAAGTAAATTTGGAAT
This sequence comes from uncultured Oscillospiraceae bacterium, assembly GCA_958366985.1. Taxonomy (GTDB): domain Bacteria; phylum Bacillota; class Clostridia; order Oscillospirales; family Acutalibacteraceae; genus UMGS263. The sequence continues at coordinate 113,113 of CATXDC010000001.1, read as the reverse complement.
AGTCCAGCAGCCCTTAAATAAATCTTTCAATTACAACACCTCATTTATTTGGTTAAATATTCCATTATTGGGTTATGGTCATTTACAAATTCTGCAACTACAGAATCATTTACAGAGTTTTGAATTACAGGTGCACTTTCAGCAGTAAGTTCACCTATAAGACCGATAACCGAACAAATAATTACAATACCTACTGCGGCTTTAAAAACTCCGAGTACAGCACCTAATGTACCGTTAAGAGTTTTGAGAACCGGAAGCTTGAAGAACTGATTAATAAGACGTGCAGCGATCTTCAAAAGGATAACAAAAATTATAAGAAGAATGACAAAGATTATAGCTTTGCATACTGCAGTAACAATAGGAGCTACAATATTTGCTTCAACAGTCTGAGCAAGTGATCCTGCTGAAGCACCGGCAGCAGAAACCTGTCTTGAAATTTCTGAAATATCAATTCCTATTGAAGAAGCGTAAGCGGTTACAAAATCAGGGAAATCGCTGAGAACTGCATTAACCTGTGCTGCGATTTCCGCACCGGAAGCAGCAGACGGGAGCTGAGATTCGAGAGCGGTTACAACCCCCTGCGAAATGAAAGTGTTATATACACCTTCTGCAAGCCAGCCGCTTACGGGAATTGCCAAAAATACAGCTAAGAAAAACGCTGCAAAATCTAAAAGTGTTAAAACAAAGCCTTTTTTTCTCGCAATGAAAATAGTTAAAACTGCAAAGGCAAGAAAAAATATATCTAAAATTAAGCCATAAGAACCTGTATTAACCATTAATATACCTCGCTGAATTTATTGAACTAAAAAGTATTGTATCACACAAATACATAATACTCAACCATCAGAAGAATCTTTAAGAGAAGAAAAAGTATCAATTCTTCCTGTACGGCATAGATAAAGCTCTGACCCTGCATAAAAAATCTTATCATAATCTGCAGTACATTTGATTTTATCTTTTTCTTCACCTTTACTATTGTAAACGATTATTTCATCGCCATAGTAAACAGCAAATTTATTTTTACCTGATGCTACGCCATAAATAGATGACTGAGTATTCAGCTCAAATGCTGCTTCACCATTATAAGAATAATATTTAACGATTCCGGTGTTATTGCTTCCGAATTTTGAAAAGGAAACAGCAGTTTCTCCGTTATCACCTACTGAGACAAATTTTAATGATCCTGATTCAAAATTTTCCTGGCTTTTAATTTCGCTCTTGTTTTTATCTATTATTGTAAACATGTTATCGCCTGTGATATACAAATATCCTCTCGATGTAAAATGTATATCGGCGACTGCAGTACCGCTGAATTTAAATTCACCCAGTGCCTCTGAGGATTTAACATTAAATATCAGTACTTTGGAATATACTTCACCTTTTTCGGCTCCCAAAGCTGCAACCGCCACATACTTTCCGTTATCTGTAAGGGCAAGGTCGATAATATGGTCAGAAGATGAATTCCATTTAAACACTTCGTTAAATTTTTTATCAAAAACAGTAAATGTACTTGCCGTTTGAGTTGATCGTGATGCTACCGCAAAACTTCCGTTACCTGCCATATCACAGGTAAGTATGTTTCCTTCTGCTTCCATTTCATTAGAAACATCTTTTCCATTTACAACACGGTAATGTTTGCTGTCACGGTCATATATAATAAATCTTGAGTCGTTTGCATCCACAACGGGAGCAGAGTAGTTATGCTGTACATTAAGTTTTGTTTTAGCTCCCGGAGATAAAACTCTCGCATACACATCAGTGAGTAATATTATGTTGGAGTCAGATGAATATACGTTTTTTGTAAGCTCGGACGAGATATCATAAGGATACCCGTTACCGCTGCCAAGCTTTTCGATGTATCCGGTTATGGCATTTCCGATACCAGAAACGGTGGTGCCGGCAAAAGCGTTAGCTGCTAAAAGAAGTAGCATCAGTATAACTAAAACAATAAGAAACGGTTTTATAATACGGCGCTTTCCTTTTTTGTATTTTTCGCTTTTCTTTTTAGCCAAAGCATTCACCTCCGTAATAGACTTTGTTTAAAAACAGTCCCTTTGCAGGAGCAGTTATCCCCGCATTATTTCTGTTGCCTGATAATATTATATTTTCTATATCATCTTTGCTGATTTTATTTTCTGCAACAGCCAAAAGCGTTCCTGTCATAATACGAACCATATTATAGAGAAATCCGTTTCCGCACACAGAAAACACAATCATATCTCCATATCTTTTAACATCCGCATTATATATGGTTCTTACAGTTGAATCAACACTGCTGCCGGCTGAACAAAAGCCTTTGAAATCGTAAGTACCTATAAATTTGTTTGCTGCTTCATTCAGCAAATTCTCATCTATCGGTCTTTTGTACTGAAGAGAGTATTTATACTCAAAAGGATCTTTAAGACGAGAATTATATATTCTGTAAATATATTCTTTTTTTGTGCAGTCATATCTCGGATGAAAGCTTTCCGGGACATCCCTACACGATTTAACGGCAATATCGTCGGGCAAATTACCATTAAGTGCATATATGAATTTTTCACATGATATATCTTTTTGAGTTTTGAAGGTACAGCAGAAATTATTGGCATGAACTCCTGAATCGGTTCTGCTGCATCCAGTTACGGTGGTTGCTTCTCCGTTAATAATGGAACATGCATCCTGTATACGCTGCTGTACCGTATTGCCGTTTGGCTGTATCTGCCAGCCACAATAATTGGTTCCGTCAAAAGACAATGTAAGGAGTAAATTTCTCATTTTACATCACCGGCGTTATGAAGATATTTAAAACAATCACTCCGGCAAGAATTCCGATAACGGCAAATCCTGCTGCAAAATCCCTGCCCTTAAACTTCATCTGCTTCATTCGGGTTCTGCCCTTTCCGCCGCTGTAACATCTGCACTCCATGGCAAAAGCAAGCTCATAAGCTCTGCGGAAAGAAGAAACAAGCAAAGGTACAAAAATCGGTATCATTGCTTTTATGCGCTGAACAAAATTTCCTGTCTCCATATCGGCGCCTCTCGCCTTCTGGGCATTCATTATTCTGTCAATTTCATCAATGAGAGTAGGTATGAATCTTAATGCAATGGTCATTATCATTGCAATATAATGTGAGTTTATTTTTAAAAGTTTAAGTGGTTTCATGCTCCATTCAATAGCATCGGTGAGCATTGTTGGAGTAGTTGTGTAGGTTAAAAGTGAACTGCTTATAATTAAACATATAATTCTTATAGCAACAAAAATGGCAGTAAAAACGCCGCCTGTTGTTATATGGATAAAGCTGTATTCTATAAGTGTATCGCCTGTTTCAACAAAAAATATGTTGATTGCTGATGTGAAAAGTACAAGAAGCGTAATAGCTTTAAGACTTTTAAAAATTATTTTGGCCGGTACTTTTGAAACAGCTACGGCAGCAATTACCACAAGACATACCAATCCGAGATTAAAGAAATTTTTTGCAAGAAATACTGTTACAATAAAAACAAATGTCATGACCAGTTTTGTTCTTGGGTCAAGACGATGCAAAAAGGAATCCGCAGGAAAATACTGACCGATTGTGATATCTTTAATCATTTTCGCTACGCTCCTTTTTAAGTCTTATAATTTCTTTGAGTCCCTGATCGATGGTATAAATACTGTCATTTACATTGAAACCTCTGGCTTTAAGTCCCATAAACACTCTTGTTATCTGCGGAACATTAAGTCCCATTTCAGAAAGTTCTTTGCCTCTCGAATAAACTTCGCCTACACTGCCGTACATAACAGCATGTGAATTATTCATAACAAGAACTTTTGTAGCAAGCTTTGCAACATCCTCCATACTGTGGGAAACAAGAAGCACTGTGCTGCCGGTCTCCTCACGGTATTCTTTGAGCATTGAGAGAATGCGATCTCTTCCTTTGGGATCAAGGCCTGCGGTAGGCTCGTCCATGATTAGAACTTCCGGCTGCATTGCCATTACTCCGGCAATTGCGGCTCTTCTCTTTTCTCCTCCTGAAAGATCAAAAGGCGATTTTTCAAGATATTCATTTTTAAGTCCTACAAAGTTTGCTGCTTCCCTGACTCTTTTATCAATTTCGGTTTCACTAAGTCCCATATTAGTCGGACCGAAAGCTATGTCTTTATATACGGTTTCTTCAAAAAGCTGATATTCAGGATACTGAAAGCAAAGACCAACTTTAAACCTTACATTTCTGATTTTGGATTTGTCAGCCCAAATATCTTCCCCATCCAAATATATCTTTCCGCTTTCAGGTTTTAATAGACCGTTAAGATGCTGAATAAGGGTAGACTTACCTGAACCTGTATGGCCAATTATACCTACAAGCTCGCCTTTTTCTATTTCAATATTTACATTATCAATTGCCGCCATTTGAAAAGGCGTACCTTTATTATAAATATGCGTAAGATTTTCAGTTCTGATTACAGACAATGTTTATTCCTCCAAAAAAGCTGAAAGCTTTTCTATACACTCATCAACGTCAAGAATATCATCAGGTAAATCATAGCCTTCTTGCCTTAAAAGCTGGGCAAGCTTTGTCGGCTGCGGAACATCGAGTCCGATTTCTTCGAGCCTGTCCACCTGTTTGAAAACATCTTTAGGCTTTCCGTCCATTATAATCTTTGCGTCGTCCATAACAACCACTCTGTCTGCTTGTACAGCTTCATCCATAAAGTGAGTTATGAAAACGACTGTCATACCCATTTCACGGTTTAATTTTAGCATCGTTGACATAACTTCCTGTCTGCCCCTGGGGTCAAGCATGGCAGTTGGCTCGTCAAGAACTATGCATCTGGGAAGCATTGCAATAATACCTGCTATTGCAACACGCTGCTTCTGACCGCCGGAAAGCCTGTGGGGTTCTCTTTTTCTGAATTCATACATTCCGACGGCTTTGAGTGATTCGTCAACTCTTCTGCGTATCTCCTTAGGCTCTACGCCAAGGTTTTCGGGACCAAAAGCCACATCCTCTTCCACTATTGTTGCAACAATCTGATTGTCGGGATTCTGAAAAACCATTCCTACTGTCTGCCGTATTTTAATTTTGAGATCTTCGTCGCTTGTATCCATTCCGTCAACTAAAACTTTGCCGGCAGAGGGAAGCAAAATGGCATTTGTAAGTTTTGCCAAAGTTGATTTACCGGAACCGTTGTGTCCGAGAATCGCCACAAACTCGCCTTCATGAATTTGCAGATTAAGATTTTCTGCAACCAGAGGAAGCTGTATTCCCTCTTCTTCGCTGTCATATCTGAAACTTACATTTTGAAATTCAATAATAGGCTTTTTCATCTGATGCCACCTCTCACTTTCTCCAAATTGCGGTTGCACCACAGGGAAGAATAAGTCCGGAAGAGGTAGCCTTGAGTCCTATTTCATCGCCGCTTACCGAACCTCCGAATTTTGGACACATTACAGCGGATAAAATATACTCCATAACCGCTGATGAAAGACCAGTTGTATATGAATTAAGGAATAGTGCAAGAGCGTCATTTGAAACCACCTGAGAGCACAGTTCTACAAACTCATAAACGGAATCCTCAAGCTTCCAGACCTCTCCTCCGGGTCCTCTTCCGTATGAAGGCGGATCCATAATTATAATATCGTATTTATTTCCTCTTCTAATTTCTCTCTGTACAAACTTAATACAGTCATCTACTAGCCATCTTACGCTTCTGTCAGCAAAAGATGAAGAAACCGCATTCTCCTTTGCCCATGATACCATTCCCTTTGACGCATCAACATGCACTGTATGAGCATTTTCTGCAAGAGCTGCCATTGTAGCTCCGCCTGTATATGCAAAGAGATTGAGAACCTTTACAGGTCTGCCGGCGTTTCTGATAATCTCTCTTATGAGATCCCAGTTAACAGCCTGTTCAGGGAAAAGTCCTGTGTGCTTAAAGCCCATAGTCTTTATATTAAATGATAAATCTTTATAGCTTATCTCCCAGCGGTCAGGGAGCTTTTTATAAATTTCCCATCTTCCTCCGCCTGTATTTGAACGGATATACCGTGCATCGGCATTTTTCCACATGGGATTTCTTTTAGGAGTTTTCCATATAACCTGTGGGTCGGGACGAATAAGAATATGTTGTCCCCATCTTTCAAGACGTTCTCCGCAGGAACAATCTATAAGCTCATAATCTTTCCAGTCAAGTGAAGCTCGCATTTTTTAAATTCCCTTCGGTAAAAATTCAAATAAGACGCTGCTGACCATCTGTTTCCATGCCGAGATGAGCATATCCAGCAGGAGTTACCATTCTGCCTCGTGGAGTTCTGCTCAAAAATCCGATCTGCATAAGATAAGGTTCATATACATCCTCAATTGTGATTGCTTCCTCACCGATTGCAGCGGCAATTGTTTCGAGTCCAACTGGTCCGCCGTTATAATTTTTTATCATTGTGGTTAAAAGACGGCGGTCAATTGAATCGAGACCCAGTTCGTCAATTTCCATTCTGTTAAGAGCAATGCAGGCGCTTTCGTTGGTGATAATACCGTTGCCCACAACCTGAGCGAAATCTCTCGCTCTCTTTAAAAGACGGTTTGCAATTCTCGGTGTTCCTCTTGAACGAGATGCAATCTGAACTGCGCCCTCCTCGTCAATTTCAATTCCAAGTATTCCCGCACTTCTGTGAACAATACTGCCAAGCTGTTCGGGAGTATAAAGTTCCAAACGGAGAATAACTCCGAATCTGTCACGCAAAGGAGCAGTAAGCTGACCGGCTCTTGTTGTTGCTCCTACAAGGGTAAAGTGTGGTAAATCAATTCTGATTGACCTTGCAGAAGGTCCTTTTCCGATAATTATATCAAGGCTGTTATCTTCCATTGCAGGATAAAGCACCTCTTCAACGCTTTTTGAAAGACGGTGAATTTCATCGATGAAAAGCACATCGCCTTCATCAAGGTTTGAAAGCAGCGCCGCAAGATCTCCCGGTTTTTCAATGGCGGGACCTGAAGTTATTCTTATATTAACACCCATTTCGTTTGCGATAATACCTGCAAGAGTTGTTTTTCCGAGACCTGGAGGGCCGTAAAGAAGCACATGGTCAAGGGTATCTCCTCTTTTTCTTGCCGCTTCAATATAAACTCTCAAATTCTCTTTCGCTTTTTCCTGACCGATGTATTCATCAAGAGTCTTTGGACGCAGTGAAACTTCTATATCTGAATCGGCAGAAAGAAATTCAGGAGCAACTATTCTGTTTTCAAAATCCATTTCCATTTAAATCACCTTCCGGCAAGCGATTTTAACGCCTGCTTTATCATTTCTTCTACCGACAGCGATTGGTCAAGTTTGCCTACTACCGTTGCAGCTTCGCTCTGGGTATATCCAAGTACCATAAGGGCACTTACAGCCTCAGAACCTGCTGCAGAACTTGTTGCAGCTTCCGCAGCCGTAAGGTCATAGCTGCCGTTATCTTCATGAGCAATGCCTTTGACTTTATCTTTAAGCTCCAAAACAACCCTCTGAGCAAGCTTTGGACCTACTCCCTGTGCTTTGGTAATAGCTTTACTGTCACCAGAAGCTATACACAGCGCAAGCTTGTCCGGATCGAGCTCTGAAAGAATGGCAAGAGCAGCTTTTGGACCGACACCTGATACTGAAATTAAGAGCTTAAAAAAGTCAAGCTCATATGTATCAGCAAATCCGAAAAGGTCAAGAGCATCCTCACGAACGTTAAGATGTGTATAAAGAGTAACTTTATCGCCATTGCCGCCAATTTTTCTTAAAGTATTCATTGTTGTGAAACATTTAAAGCCTACGCCGGAGCACTCAACAGCTACTGAATTTAAATCCGAATATATTATATTTCCTGTAAGAGAATAAAACATCATCTGTACCCCCGAGTTCTGAGTTTACCCATAAGAGAACCGCTGCAATGAGCATGACATATTGCCATAGCAAGTGCGTCGGCGGTATCGTCAGGTTTTGGAATAGATTCGAGTCCGAGTATTCTTCTCGTCATTTCCTGAACCTGTTTTTTTTCGGCCCGACCGTATCCTACAACACTTTGCTTTACCTGAAGAGGAGTGTACTCGAAAACTTCGAGTCCGTTTTTTCTTGCGGCAAGCATCAAAACTCCTCTTGCCTGACTTACATCAATAACGGTTTTAGCATTGTTATTATAGAAAAGTTTTTCCATTGAAAGCGCATGAGGAGAAGTTCTGAGCATAATTGCGGTTATATCATCGTATATAGTTTCAAGTCTTCTGTCAAAAGGAACTCCGGCCTGAGTTGTTACAGCGCCATACTCTATTACATTGAATTTATTGCCTATATAGTCTACAACCCCATAACCTACAATTGCATATCCGGGGTCAATTCCTAAAACTCTCAATAGCGTTAACTCCTCTGTAAAACTTTACATATTCATTTAATTATATCATAACTAAATTTTAAGGGCAACTGTAAGACGGGTAAAATCTTTAATGTTCACAAAAGGTTAAAATATCACAAAGATTTAATATTTGATTGTATTTTAAACGAAAGAAGCGACAGTTAACTGCCGCTTCAAAACTACTGTGAAATTTAGATATTATTTTCTACAAAAGCAAGGACGTCTTCTTTAGGCATATACCCTGCTGTACGCTCAATTTCTTTTCCTTTTGAGAAAATCATAAGAGTAGGAATACTCATTACTCCGTAAGCTGCTGCAAGATCCTGAGCCTGATCAACATCGATTTTGCACACGTTTACCCTGCCATCAAGTTCATCTGATATCTCCTCAATTATTGGTGCAAGCATCATACATGGAGCACACCACTCTGCCCAAAAATCAACAAGTACAGGAAGTTCACTTTGCAGAACTTCTTCTCTGAAATTATTAAGCGTTACATGTACCGCTGACATAGTTATCTCTCCCCTTTAAAAATTTATTGATTTCGCATACCGATTTTTCTATTTGCGGTAAGATTTTTTCTTCAGAAATGTTACATGAATCTGTGTCGGATACACAAATGGTCTCAATATTTTTTATTCCTGAAACAGAAAATGCCATTTTCCATTGTTTTAAAATCACAGAAAAACCGGTTTCGTCTTTACTTCCACAGCTTGAAATTAAAACACCTATTCTTTCTTTTTCTACCGGCTTTCTTACATCAAGAGAAAACCTCGCAGAAAAGTATTTCTGAAATCTATCCAAAATACTTTTCATCGGAGCCGGAAGGGAAAGAAAATAAATCGGGAAAGCTGCAACAAAAATGTCACAGCTTTCGTAGGATTTAAAAAAGTCATCAAGATCTTTCGAGGCACATCCGAAAGTTTTACTGCAAAACTTACAGTCAATGCAAGGCTTGGCATTAACGGCATAAGCGTCGAAAATTTCAGTCGAAGCATATGGGAATTTTTCAAGAAAAGCATTTAGCATATGCTCTGTAAAACCATTCTTATTAGGTGAGCCTTTAAGTACACAGATATTAAGCTTTTTTTCAGAAGAGAATTCTGTCATCGCAGTATTTACATACAAGCATATCACCGTTTTCTTTGAAAAGATGCGGCAAATATCCCTCATGTGCTGTTATGCATGACGGATTAGTGCAGCATACGCTATGTGTTGACTCACATTTAGGAGGAATAATATCCTTACCCTTTTCAATCATATTCATAATCAGTGCCATTCTTGCATACATTCCGTATTCGGCCTGCTGGAAATATTTTGCTCTCGGATCATCATCGACATCGTTTGTGATCTCATCCACTCTTGGTAACGGATGCAGTATTTTTAAATCTTTTTTAGCCAAACTGAGCTTTGCTCTGTCAAGAACATATACGCCTTTCTGACGTTCATATTCTTCCTTACTTGAAAAACGCTCCTGTTGGATTCTTGTCATATATAAGACATCAAGATACGGCATAGCTTCTTCAAGAGTGTTGCAGAAAGAATACTTACATCCGCTGGCATTCAATATATCTTTTATATATTGGGGTGACTGAAGCTCGGGTGTTGAAATAAGCACGAACTTATTATCATTATATTTTGAAAGACATTTTACAAGAGAATGGACCGTTCGTCCATTTTTAATATCACCGCAAATTCCTATTGTAAGTCCTGAAAGCGTGCCTTTCTCATGGGAAAGCGTGACAAGATCAGTAAGTGTCTGAGTCGGATGAAGATGTCCTCCGTCACCTGCATTAATCACGGGTTTTCTTGAATAAAGTGATGCTGCATAAGCGGCTCCTTCTTTAGGATGTCTGATAACTACAAGGTCTGCGTATGCGCTTACTATACGCACAGTATCCTTTAATGTTTCGCCTTTTGAAACCGAAGAGCTTCCTGGATCAGAAAAACCTATAACCTTACCGCCAAGACGCATCATAGCTGCCTGAAAAGACATCTGAGTACGTGTTGAAGGCTCATAAAAAAGCGTTGCCATTATTTTTCCGTGACAACACTCCATATAATCAGCAGGATTAGCTTTTATTTTTCCCGCCGTATCAATGATACTCTTGAGCTCTGCTTCAGAAAGCTGGTCAAGATCAATCAAACTGAAATTTTTCACAGTCCTTCTCCTCCAGTACCATATATTATTTTTCATATTTTATCATCAAACACCGAAAATAACAATAGACAAGTACAAATTATAATAATCCTTAAAAACAGTATTGCTTTTATAATGACTTTAGGTTATAATATCAGAGTTATATGTGCCGGTGTGATGGAATTGGCAGACGTGCTGGACTCAAAATCCAGTGGTAGCGATACCGTACCGGTTCGACCCCGGTCACCGGCACCAAAAAAGTCTGAACGCAAAAAACGTTCAGACTTTTTTATTTTAAAAGTATATTCCTACTTTCATAAACATCAGACTTATGTATAAATGCAAATGCTGTCACATTCTGTACATGTAGATTAAAGAAAAAATGATTCCAGCAATAGCAAAAAATAGCGCTGAATCCTTAAATCGAATCCGGAGTTACATTGTAAAGAAAGACTAAAAAGATGTTTCTCCGACGCGAGCATTTTTATTCAAATAAAAGAAAAAGAGTCCGAACGCGAATTGTGTCCAGACTCAGTTCATTGGTCGGAGTGACGGGACTTGAACCCATGGCCTCTTGGTCCCGAACCAAGCGCGATACCAAACTTCGCCACACCCCGATGACAGCTACAATATTATATAATGATACGATGAAAAAATCAAGAGAAAAGATTAATTATTTTTATACTTTAATTAACAAATATAACTTTCCACAAAAGAGGCGGCAAAATTTGCCGCCTCTTTAATAAAGCCATATTATTTTGTGATAATATTATCAGCCTGCATTACCTTTACCGGTACGCTTGGCTCGTGATGGTGATACTTTCAAATTAACCGGCTTTTTTGCTGGATCACGCTCAAAAACAGGTTCTCCTCTGCCTTTTACACAATCAGCTGTAATTATTACCTTCTTAATTGTATTGTCAGAGGGAACATAATACATGATTGGCATGAGAATCTTTTCCATAATGGATCTAAGACCTCTGGCGCCGGTTTCGTTTTCAAGAGTTTTGTCAGCAACAGCCTCTAAAGCACCTTTTCTGAATACAAGTTCAACATCATCCATATTAAACAGTGACTGATACTGACGCAGAATAGCATTCTTAGGTTCGCTCAAAATCTTAATGAGAGCATCACGGTCAAGACTCTGTAAAGCAGTTATAACCGGAATTCTACCTACAAGTTCGGGAATAATACCGAACTTTACAAGATCCTGATGTATAACCTTACTCATGATGTTATTCTTATCGAGTTCCTGTTTACTGCTAATTTTCGCACCGAATCCCATTGAAGAATTGCTTAATCTCTTTTCTACAATTTTTTCGATACCATCAAATGCACCGCCGCAGATAAACAGAATGTTTGTAGTATCAATCTGAATAAACTCCTGCTGCGGATGCTTTCTTCCTCCCTGAGGAGGTACATTGGATACTGTACCTTCAAGGATTTTCAAAAGAGCCTGCTGTACACCTTCACCGCTTACATCTCTTGTAATTGAACGGTTTTCAGAACGACGGGCAATTTTATCAATCTCATCAACATAGATGATACCTCGCTCTGCCCTTTCAATATCAAAATCAGCGGCCTGAATGAGCTTTAAGAGAATGTTTTCAACGTCCTCGCCAACATATCCTGCCTCTGTAAGGGTTGTTGCATCAGCTATTGCAAAAGGCACATTCAGAGTTCTTGCAAGGGTCTGAGCCAACATTGTTTTGCCAACACCGGTAGGTCCCAAAAGAAGTATATTGCTCTTCTGAATATCAACATCACTTTTCTCTGAAAGGAAAATACGCTTATAGTGATTATAAACTGCAACGCTCAGGGCGATTTTTGCATCGTCCTGACCAATTACATATTCATCAAGCTTTTCTTTTATCTGACTTGGTTTTGGCAGAACCATTTCTTCATTTTTTGCTTTTCCTCTGCGGCGATGAAATGAATCATCTCCGTCAGCATCAATAACGCCTTTGCAAAGTTCTATACACTCATCACAAATAAAAACTCCCGGACCGGCAACAAGTTTATCTACCTCATCCTGAGTTTTATTGCAGAAAGAACAGCGGATTGTTTTATCGCCGTTGTTCATATCTCTTGGCATCAGATTACCTCCAAAACTTATAAAAAGTTATCTCTTTTCGATTACCTTATCCACAAGTCCGTATTTAAGCGCCTCTTCAGCTGTCATGAAGTTGTCTCGCTCGGTATCTCTTGCGATTTCCTCAATAGATTTGCCTGTGTTTTCAGCAAGGATTTTATTAAGTGTCTGCTTTGTTCTTAAAATATGATCGGCAACGATCTTAATATCAGTAGCCTGACCCTGTGCACCGCCGGAGGGCTGATGAATCATAATCTCACTGTGGGGAAGAGCAAAGCGCTTACCCTTTGCACCGGAAGAAAGCAGGAATGCACCCATACTTGCAGCAAGTCCGATACATATTGTTGAAACATCACACTTAATGTACTGCATTGTATCGTAAATTGCCATACCGGCAGTTACAGATCCGCCGGGGCTGTTAATGTAGAGGCTGATGTCCTTTTCTGAATCCTGACCCTCAAGGTAGAGAAGCTGTGCAACAACAAGGCTTGCAGTAGCATCGTTAACCTCGTCGGACAAAACAATAATTCTGTCGTTGAGCAAACGTGAAAAAATATCATATGAGCGTTCTCCACGGTTTGTCTGTTCAATTACATATGGTACCAATGCCATACCAATGCACCTCCATTTTTCTTAAACATTATTTTTCGGTACGACTATAAAAAGCCGTACCGAAAAGTATATGCTTTATTATTGAACAACTTGTAAATATTTTATAACACTGATTTAAAATTTTTCAAATTATTCAGCTTTTTCAGTTGTTTCCTTTGTTTCTTTTGCTTCAGCTGTTTCCTCAGTTGCTTCCTTTGCAGCCTTCTTTTTGGGAGCAGCCTTTCTTCTTGTTGTCTTCTTTGCAGGCTTCTCTTCTTCTGCAACTGCTGTTTCCTTAATCAGATCAATTGCCTTTGTGAAAGCAAGGTCACGCTTAAGGTTCTCTTCCGAAACTGCCTTCTTAACGTCCTCAACCTTCATGTTGTAAGTCTCAGCAAGCTTTGCATACTCTGCCTCAATGTCTTCAGCAGTGGGAGCAATGCCCTCAGCCTCAACAATCTTTTCAAGAGCAAGGTCTGTTCTTACCTGAAGCTCTGCCTGCTCACGGAAGCCGTCACGGAATGCGCCTATTTCCATGCCTGTGTACTTAAGATACTGATCCATTGTAAGACCCTGCATCTGAAGACGATAGTCCATGTTCTTGATGTTCTCATCAATTGCATTTTCGATCATCATGTCAGGGATCTCAGCTTTGATTCCCTTTGCAACCTGCTCAACAAGCTGATGCTCGAAATCATGGTCAGCGTCATGCTCTTTTCTCTCTGCAAGCTTCTTCTTGATATCTTCCTTAAGCTCGTCCAGAGTATCAAATTCGCTTGTATCCTTAGCAAAATCATCATCTGCTGCGGGAAGCTCCTTGAACTTAATCTCATGAAGCTTAATCTTGAATGTTGCATCCTTACCTGCAAGCTCAGCAGCGTAGTCCTCAGGGAATGTTACGTTAACATCAAACTCATCGCCTGTGTTGTGACCAATAATCTGTGACTCAAAACCAGGGATAAACTGGTTTGAACCGATTACGAGGTTGTAGTTTTCACCTTTGCCGCCCTCGAAAGCAACACCGTCAACAAAGCCTTCAAAGTCGATTACTGTAAGGTCGCCGTCCTGAACAGCTCTGTCCTCAACAGTTACCATTCTTGAGTTCTGCTCGAGTCTGCGGTCAAGCTCTGCCTTAACGTCGTCATCTGTAACAACAGTTGACTTCTTAACAGCCTTAAGGCCCTTGTACTCGCCAAGCTCTACTTCGGGCTTAACAGTTACTTTAAGCTTAAGCTCAAGACCTTCGTCACCAACAGAAACAACCTCTGCATCGCTTGTTCCGATGAAATCAAGCTCAGCCTCTTTTATTGCAGACTCGACAGCCTCGGGATAAACGATCTCGATTGCCTCATCATAGAATACTTCTTTACCGTACATACGCTCAACAATGCTCTTGGGAGCCTTGCCCTTACGGAATCCGGGAACAGTGATGTTCTTTTTCTGCTTATTGTATGCTTTTGTAACTGCTTCCTGGAATTTTGCGGCGTCAACAGACACCTCAATTTCATAGACGTTTGTCTCAACCTTAGTTGAAGATTTTAAACTCATTGCCTTTTCCTCCTGTTACTATGCAATATGACTGGGATATTATATCAGATATTGTATAAATTTTCTACTTGTTTTTTAAAAAATTTCATGTTTATTAAAATTTTTCAACCAATTTCGGTGCAAAAGCGAGAAAATCGCACGAAATCAGAGCAAATTCTATGCCGTCACGAACTGAATTTATTGATCTTGTCATTGATGGACCATGTAAATGGCCGTAATAGCACCGTTTAATTTCGGTTTCAAGAAGGACGTTATATATCTCTTCGCAAACCATATTTTGTGTGATCGGCGGATAATGAAGAAACACCACAGGTTCCAATCCTGTTTCTTTTGCAAGATTAATAGAGGTTCTCAGTCTTCCTGCTTCACGAAGAAGCACTTTATTATCTGCTGACTCCTCAGCATCAAAGAACCAACCTCTTGAACCGCATACAGCAATATTGCCTACCGTTATAGTGTTATTGTGAAGAAAACGGATTGTATTCATCTCGTTCTCATTCAGAAAAGTTTCCATTTTCCGCATTGTTGTCCACCAGTAATCGTGATTTCCTTTGAGGATTATTTTCTGTCCCGGAAGAGAATCGATAAAACGAAAATCATCCAGCGCTCCCTCTAGGCTCATCCCCCATGAAATATCACCGGCTATTACAACTGTATCGGAATCAGTAACTGTGCTTTCCCAGTTTTCCCTGAGTTTATCAACATATCCGCTCCAGCCTTTAAATATATCCATGGGTTTGTCCGTTCCAAGGGACAAATGGGTATCGGCAATTGCAAAAAGAGACATAACTCACCTCCCCTTTTAAAAAGCCGCCCACTCCGTTGAGAAGCAGGCGGCTGCTCATTTATAGGACTGCTCAGATACAGGCAAAATCTTAGTAGAATCAGATACCAAGCATCTTATAGACTTCGTCTACCATCTGAGACTTTTCACATACGCCGTCAAAGCGTACAGCCTTTTCGCTCAAATTAGCAAGCTGAGGCGGAACAGGTTCATTTGTAGCAACTGAAAGTTCAGATACTACGCTGAACTCGCTGCCGGAAGAACGCTCGCCTGTTACAGCTTCAAGAACATCGGCTGAGAACTTATAGGGGTTCGCTGTTGAAGCGATAACTGTATCAGTTTCATCAGCAGTTCTCTCTTTATAAGCATTATAAACGTTTACTGCAACTGCTGTATGAGTATCGCAGAGATATTCATCAGACTCAAAGACCTTCTTAATTGTAGCCTTTGTAGCATCATCATCACAGTATCCGGCTACGAAAAGATTTTTGATCTTTGCAAAGACATCATCTGTGACTGTGTACTTTCCGTCTGAGGAAAGAGCATTCATCCAGTCTCTTACAAGCTCATCGTTAAAGCCGGTAAGGTCAAAAAGAAGACGCTCAAGGTTGCTTGAAATAAGGATATCCATTGAAGGAGAAGCTGTCATATAGAAATTACGGTTTCTGTCATAAGTTCCGCTTGTGAGGAAATCAGTAAGAACGTTATTTGCGTTTGAAGCACAGATAAGCTTTCTGATGGGAAGTCCCATTTTCTTTGCATAATATGCTGCAAGGATGTTACCGAAGTTTCCTGTGGGAACAACTACGTTTATCTCTTTGCCAGGCTCAATGCTGCCGTCATTTATCATATCGCAGTAAGCTGAGAAATAATAAACAACCTGCGGAACAAGTCTGCCCCAGTTAATTGAGTTTGCAGAAGAGAACATCATGTTATGAGCAGCAAGCATTTCTCTTACAGCAGGATCTGTGAAGATCTTCTTAACGCCGCTCTGTGCATCGTCAAAGTTACCTTTGATTGCACAAACGCCTACGTTTTCGCCCTCCTGAGTCATCATCTGAAGCTTCTGCATTGGGCTAACACCGTCTTCGGGATAGAAAACAAGAACCTTTGTGTTCTTGACATCTTTAAAGCCCTCAAGAGCGGCTTTACCAGTATCGCCGGAAGTTGCAACAAGAATGACAATCTCCTTACCACCGGCTGTCTTTGAAGCAGCTACAGTGAGAAGATAGGGCAAAATCTGAAGAGCCATATCCTTAAATGCACATGTAGGACCTCTCCACAGCTCAAGAACATGTGTGTTGGGCTCGACTTCAACAAGGGGAGCAATTTTGGGTGAGCTGAATTTACTCTGCTCATAAGCGCCGTTTACGCAGTAATTAAGCTCCTCTTCGGTGAAATCAGTGAGATAAAGAGAGAGAATCTTCTTAGCCCTTGTGATATAGTCTGCGTGTGAAAGCTCAATAATCTCATCCATGGAAACAGAGGGAATTGAAACGGGTACAAAAAGTCCTCCGTCCTCGGAAATTCCCTGAGCTATTGCCTGAGCAGCGCTCACACGGATATTTTTATTTCTCGTACTTGTGTATTCCATTTTTGATTCTCCTTATTCCAAGTATACTTTGTTATTCTATCACATATTTTCAGCGATGTAAAACATTAAAGAAAAAATTTCTTGCATTTCCATAAAAGCAACTATTAAGAGTATCTTCCGGTATGCCGTTTTTGTTAAGATAGTCCCATAAATCCGGGAGTTTTTCTATTCCTGCAAGTTCATTGGCGATTTCGCAGCCGTCAAAATCAGATCCCATTGCGGCGACATTTTCTCCTCCCCGCTCCAGAATATGATAAAGATGACGTAAAACTCCGTCAAATCCACTTTCAGGATTATCGGAAAGGAAGTTCTTATAAAAGTTCACTCCGATAAGGCCCTTTCGCCTTATAATTTCATCAATTTGTTCATCGGTAAGGTTACGCTTATGGTGATATACCTTATTGCAATCAGAGTGACTTGCTATAAAAGGAAAATCTACTTCCTGCGCAGTATCATAAAATCCTTTTTCGCTCAAATGGGAGACATCAGGCACAATACCAGCGGAGCAAAGCTCCTTGACAGCACTTTTTCCGAAAGAGGTTAAGCCTTTATCCTCTTTCTCCATACATCCGCTGCCAAGCTCATTTGTGCCGTTCCATGTAAGGGTAAGAATTTTTACTCCTCTATCTTTTAACAGACTTATTCTGTCAATGTCTCCGCATAAAACACTTCCGCCCTCAACTGCCAGAATGGAAGCGGTTTTATTTTCGTTTTCAGCTTTTAAAATATCATCAGAGGTAAAACACGGCAAAATGACATCTTCGTTTTGACTGAGTTCCTTTAAGTAATAATCATAAACCCTGTCAAAGTAATCAACAGCTTCTCTTCCACGTTTTTCTTCGGGCATCCAAATTGCGAAAACCTGAATCCAGCTATTCAAATACGTTCCTTTTTCCAATGAAATATGAAGTGGATTTTCTCTTAAAGACAAATTTCTATTGGCACATTCACCTATTGTATCACAGTGAAGATCAAAAAAATTCAAAACCCGTTCACCCCTTCAAAGGCATTCTCTATGTGGTTTATCCTTTTCACTTTTCCTCCTGATGTATATACCTCAATAACATCAAACCTCGGTTGAAGGGAGGTGTCATTCTGCATGAGATATATCTGGGCGGTTTTTACAAGTTTTTGTATCTTTTTATAAGTTACAGCTTCGGCGGGAGTGTAGAAGGAATTTTCATCTCTTGTCTTTACCTCCACAAAAACGAGAAATCCATCCTTTTTACCTATGATATCTATTTCTCCAAAGCGACAGCGAAAATTAGCTCCGACAATATTATAGCCTTTCTTTCTCAAATACCTTGCCGCTTCATATTCGCCGTAAGCACCCTTTCCGCCCTTCACCTCATCTTACCTTCCTGCCATTTTTTAAGAAATGTCTGACGGTGTACAGGTGACGGACCGTATTCATCAAGGCACTGATAATGAAGTTTTGTGCCATATCCCTTATGCTTTGAAAAACAATACTGCGGATAGATCTTATCCATATTCATCATATATCTATCCCTTGTAACTTTAGCGAGAATTGAAGCCGCCGCAACGCTTGCAGAACGTGCATCTCCCTTTACAACCGCTTCCTGCTCAATTGGAAGTCCAGGAGTTTTATTTCCGTCAATAAGCGCATAATCGGGAGATACCTTTGTAAGCCCCTCAAAAGCTCTGCGCATTGCAAGGAAAGTTGCCTGCAAAATATTTATTTCATCAATTTCCTGTTCCGACGCCATGGCAATGGAGTAATCAACAGCTTTTTCCGTTATCTCCTTAAAAAGAGCTTCTCTTTTTTTCTCCGTAAGCTTTTTTGAGTCATTAAGTCCTTCTATCAGTTCACCATCTCGGAGTACCACACATGCAGCGCAAACAGGACCTGCAAGAGGTCCTCTGCCTGCTTCATCTATTCCGCAAACTGTTTTAAAACCTTTTGCCTTTGCAGCATTTTCAAATTCAAACCAATCCAAATCTAACATCCCTTACAATATTTTCTTAACCTGTTCTTTTACAAGCTCCTCACTGAGATTATCAATAAGACATCCGTATCCTGCAACACAAAGTCCTCCCAAGACATTGCCGTACGCTGCACATTTACAAACATCCATATCGTTATACAGTCCATAAAGGAATCCTGTCATAAAAGCGTCTCCCGCTCCAGTGGAATCAATACGAGTGATACCCGGCAAAGGCTCTATAATAGTGCTCTTTCCGTTGTGTTTTACGAGAGTTCCTTTTTTATCGAGCTTAATTATAACGTATTCAAAGTAATCGGAAAGAATGTCTGCCGCCTTTTCAACTGTATCGGTTCCTGTGATTTTAAGGGCTTCCTTTGTGTTTGGAGTGTAAAAATCGGCAATTTCAAGACATTCTTTGTATTTTGCCAAAGTCATTTCGCCATCCCAGCCCATGTCGAAAACAATCTTTGTTCCATCAGCTTGGGCTCGCTTATATGCATCGATAAAATTTGCATCCATATCAGCGACTTTAGCGCTTTTGATTACAGAATAGACATCCTCTATAACCTTTTCGTTGATTTCCGCTCCATCGGTATAAGATACAAAAGCTCTGTCGTTTTCTGTAATAATGGCACTTGTAAGAGTAACCGGCATCCCTTCACCTGAATAAAGATTTCTGTATTCCACTCCGGTTTCCTTAATCTTCTCTTCGGCGAACTTTGAAAAGAAATCATTACCCGTAAAGCTTCCGAGACGTACCGGAATTCCTAGTCTGCTGAGATTTATCATAGTTGCCGGTATTCCACCGCCAAGCTTCATATTAAAATCACGGGCATATATTTCTTCGCTTTCCTGTGGAATTGCAGACATCCCACCATAAAGCAAATCTACATTGGCAAAACCTACTCCTGCAGCAAAACTCATTATTTCCACTCTCCGCTGTATTCTTTATTAAGATTAAGATATTCCTTTACCAGTTCCTTTGCAAGAGAATATGAATTTACAAGAGGATGTACCATTAAACAATCTACTGCTGCATCTATACTTTTTTCTCTGATGGCCTTGGAAGCAAGCCTTTCATAGAGCTTTACTCTTCTTATTAGCTCAAGATTGATTTCGCTCAAATTTTCAAATTTATGAGGGATACATTCTCCGTTTATTAAATCACAGGTTACCTCTATAACGTCACTGTCTTTAAGGCAGCTTATGGCTCCGTTATTTGGAACACACAGAATCATCTGGGTATCTTTACCGCTGCGCACTGATTTTATATATTTAAGGGCAACACCGGCGTATCCACCCTCATCTTTTGAGTAGATGTCGAATTTAAATGGAGGCTTATCATTTGCAACTCCGGTTTCGTTTGCCATATATGCGCTTTCACGTTTACCGTACCATTTTTCAAAAACCTTAAGACAGGAATCAAAATCATTTTCAATATCCATACCGGAAAGCTCTTTAGTCATTTCTCTGTTTATTTCGCAAATAACTTCTCCTCTTGTCTTACCGGCTTTCAGAATGTTTTCAACGGCCTTTTCTCGGTAATAAAAATAATACAGGTATTCGTTTAAAATGCAGCCCTGTTTTTTTACAAGCTCCGACTCAAAAAAGCGCATTTCAGTTTTATGATATATTCTCTCATCTCCAATAAGCTCCGGCATTATCTCCCTGTCACAAAGCTTTATGCTGCTGAAAAATGAAAGATGATTGAGTCCGTAACATTCTCCAGTAATTTCATCCTGACTTTTACCATAAAGGGATGCAAAATCATGGAGCAAGCTGCTCGGAGCGTCGCATATTCCGTATGTAAAATCATATCCCATATCACGAAGAGTCTGGGAAACGACTCCGGCAGGATTAGTAAAGTTAAATACTTTTACACTAGGCTTAGAATACTTCTTTATCAGCTCACAGTATTCTTTCAGAGCGGGAACAGAGCGCATGGCAAAAGAAAATCCCGCTGCTCCGGTGGTTTCCTGACCAAGAATACCACGCTTAAGCGCTGTTCTTTCGTCCTTAACACGCATTTCATCTTCGCCTACTCTTATGGTCGTAATAACATAAGAGGCATCTCTTACTGCTTCTGCCGCATCAGAAGTAAGAGAAAATGTAATGCTTTCATCTATTCGCTTTGCAACCTGTTTTGCCATACCGCCGTAAATTCGCAATTTAGTCTCATTATTATCCATAAAGACTATTTCGCTTATTCCGGTACTCTTCGCACTTTGAACCAAGCTTTTTGCAAGAAACATTGAGCGGACTCCGCCTCCGCCTATTACCGCAAGCTTCATTCTTACCTCTCCTTTAACTGTTTTCTGCTAAGAAACAGTATAAACCACAAAAATATTTTTTACAACAGAATTATCATTTCTTCACTTATGCAATTATCTATATATTCCATTAAAACAAATTCAATTTTGTTTTATTAATACCTCCTGTTTATAATCTTGCACGGGAAAAAGTTTTATTCTATACTATTTTATTATGAAGCTTTGATTATTGAAAGGAGACACTTCATGGAAACTGTTATTATTATTTTAGTTGTTCTTTTAATTATCTTTTTGCTTTTAATACTTGCAGGGAATTTCTTTTACAGTTTTGCTTTAAACACAAAATCAGTATTCAGCATGCAAAAAATCATGCCGATACTTCTTAAGAAAAACGGAGCCAATGTTCAGGAATACAGCGGATACAGAGGCTCAAAAGAAGAGAAGGACTGGTTCAGCAAAATAAGGAAAAATGTTTACATAACCTCCAAAGATGGACTTAAGCTTCATGGATATGAAATAACAAATGAAAGCGGAAACGGAAATTATATTATAGCCTGCCATGGATACAGCGGCAGCGCAAACGATATGGCTCGATATGCCAAATGGTATTACAGCATGGGATACAGTCTTATTATACCGGATGCAAGAGCTCATGGAACCAGTGAAGGCAATGTCAGAGGCATGGGCTGGCTCGAAAGATTAGATATTCCGATATGGATTGATAAAATTTTAAGCGAACACAAAGATGCAAAAATTGCACTTTTCGGTATTTCAATGGGTGCAGCAACTGTCATGATGACTTCCGGCGAAAAACTGCCCGAACAGGTTTGTGCAGTGATTGAAGACTGCGGATATTCTTCAGCATGGGATGAATTTGAAAAGCAGCTGAAAAACATGTTCCATCTTCCTTCTTTTCCTCTTATGAATGTAGCATCTATTGTAACAAAGATAAGGGGCGGATATTCTCTGAAAGAAGCAAGCGCAGTAGATCAGCTTAAAAAATGCAAGCTTCCTGTTTTGTTTATACACGGTACGGATGATCAGTTTGTGCCATTTGAAATGCTCGATATTGTTTATGAGGCATCAGCATCAGAAAAGGATAAGCTTGCAATTGAAAATGCAGGTCATGCAATGTCGTCTACAAAAGAGCCTGAGATTTATTGGAATACAGTTAAATCTTTTTTGAACAAACACATGAATATAACGAATAATGTCGGAAATTAATGCATATCTTCTCGATTTTATCCGTAAAAACTTAAAACATTCTTATCATCAAAACAATAACCGACTTGAAAAGGCAGTAGAATCAAATTGATTTTATCTGCCTTTTTGTGTTTCGTCAAATTTACACTATTTAACTGTAAATTTTATCTATTTTTTCTATAATGTCATTTTAATTAGAAACATCAAGGAACCTTGACATTTAAATTTTTAAGTGCTATAAATTTATGAGAAAATAAGGCAGGTGAAAATATGTGGAGCAAAAAAACGCACTTTCAAATGATGTGATAAAACAGCTTAGGATGTGCGGACATTTTTTATACTTTAGAATGGGCGGTAAAATTGGAAGAAGAAGAATTTTGGTGGTTTTAGAGGAACATAATGAACTTTTGCAGAAAGATCTTCAAGATATTCTGCAAGTGCAATCCGGTTCATTAAGTGAGATAATCATCAAAATGGAGAATGATGGCCTTATAGAAAAGGCTAAGAGCACAAAAGATAACCGTCATATTGTGCTTAGATTAACTGCTAAAGGCCTCAAGGAGGCTATCGCAGCAAGAAAAGAGCATGACAGACAAGTTGAAGAATTAATGTCATGTCTTACAGAAAACCAAAAAGAAGAACTTTATAATCTTCTTTCAATAACACTTAAGCACTGGAAGGAAATTGAGAAAAATCTGGAATCCGAGTGTACAGTGCATACAGATTGAGTTTTAAGTTAATAAATTTATTGTGAAAGGACGGTAAAAATGGTAAGCCAATTATTAAAAAGTTTGCGGGAATATAAAAAAGCAACGATCATAACTCCCCTGCTTGTTGTTTTTGAGGTAGTTATGGAGTGCATTATTCCTTTTGTTATCGCAAATCTTGTTAACCAGATTAAAGCCGGATGCGAACTTTCGGTAATTATAAAATATGGAGTAGTACTTATAATAATGGCTGCTTTGTCACTTTTGTTTGGAGCACTTGCCGGCGTTACATGTTCTACTGCATCGTGTGGTTTTGCGAAAAATCTTCGTCACGATATGTTTTACGCAATTCAGAAATACTCATTTGAAAATATAGATAAGTTCCTTACTTCATCACTTGTCACCCGTATGACTACGGATATCACAAACGTTCAAAACGCATTTATGATGGTTATACGTATGGCTATTCGTGCTCCTCTGATGCTTATTTTTGCGTTTACAATGGCATTTATCATGGGCGGCAAAATGGCAACAATATTTTTAATTGTATTGCCCATTTTGGGAATAGGTCTTTCAATTATCATATATAAAGCAATTCCATTGTTCAAAAAGGTTTTCAAAAAATATGATAATCTCAATAGTTCCATTCAGGAAAACATAAAGGCGATGCGTGTTGTAAAGTCATTTGTAAGAGAAGACTATGAGCAGGAAAAATTTGATTACGCTGCCGAAGACGTATGCAAAGATTTCACTAAAGCTGAAAGAATACTTGCAATAAACAATCCGCTGATGCAGTTCTGCATCTATACGGTTATGGTGTTTGTTCTTTCCTTCGGTTCATATACAATTATCACTTCACGTGGTATTGATCTTGACGTCGGTCAGTTTTC
The DNA here is from genome assembly GCA_958366985.1 of uncultured Oscillospiraceae bacterium. Taxonomy (GTDB): domain Bacteria; phylum Bacillota; class Clostridia; order Oscillospirales; family Acutalibacteraceae; genus UMGS263. Next base: position 89,012 of record CATXDC010000001.1, on the reverse strand, counting down.
TGCACTTTTAACTTACAGCTTTATGATGCTTATGAGTCTCATGATGCTTTCAATGGTCTTTGTTATGATCACTATGGCTGGAGAATCAGGAAAGCGAATTGCAGAAGTTCTTTCTGAAAAAAGCACACTCTCAAATCCTGAAAATCCTGTTTACGATGTACCAGATGGCTCAATCTCTTTTGAAAATGTAAACTTCAAATATTCAAAGAAAGCAAAGAGAATGGCTCTTTCAGACATCAACCTGCAAATAAAATCAGGTGAGACAATCGGAATTATAGGAGGTACAGGTTCCTCAAAGTCTTCTCTTGTTCAGCTTATTTCAAGACTTTACGATGCAACAGAAGGTGTTGTTAAAGTAGGCGGAATAGATGTTAGAGATTATGATATCGAATCACTCAGAAATCAGGTTGCTGTCGTATTGCAGAAAAACATACTGTTTTCAGGAACAATAAAAGAAAATCTGCGTTGGGGAAATAAAGATGCAACAGATGAAGAAATCATCAGTGCATGTAAGTTATCTTGTGCGGATGAATTTATATCTCAGTTCCCGTTAGGATACGATACATACATCGAACAAGGCGGTGCTAATGTCTCCGGTGGTCAGAAACAGCGTTTATGTATTGCTAGAGCATTGCTCAAAAAACCTAAAATCCTTATTTTGGATGATTCAACCAGCGCAGTAGATACAAAAACAGATGCAAGTATCAGAAAAGCAATGAGAGAATATATTCCCGAAACTACAAAAATTATTATTGCTCAGCGTACTGCTTCCGTTGAAGATGCTGACAGAATCATTGTTATGGACAAAGGTACCATAAACGCAATCGGAACACATAGTCAGCTCCTTGCTGAAAATGAAATTTATCGTGAAATCTATACTTCTCAGAACAAGGCAGGTGATCAGCTTGAAAACTAAACAGAACAAGAAAAGCACAATAGGACGCCTTCTCAAAACAATGTTCAGCTTTTATCCAGTACTTCTTCCCACAACTGTCGCCTGCATAGTTTTCAATGCTGTTGTAAGCTCTATCCCCTCAATTTTCATGCAGAACATTATATCAATAGTTGAAACTAGCTGGAAAACCGGTGACTGGAATGGAGTCAAAACTAAAATACTTACTTTTGTAGGAATTCTTGCAGGATTTTATATTTTATCACTTATTTCAGGTTTTATCTTCAACCAGTTAATGGCTGTAATAACTCAAGGAACTTTGAAAAAAATGCGTGAAAAAATGTTTGGCGGAATGCAGCGTCTTCCAATCAAATATTTTGATACCAACAATCACGGAGATATCATGAGCCATTACACCAATGATATTGATACTCTTCGTCAGCTTATTTCTCAAAGTATTCCTCAGCTTCTTGTTTCTGCTATTACTGTTACCACAGTTTTCTGCATTATGGTTTATTATTGCCTCTGGCTCACCCTTGTTGTTGTTCTCGGTGTTGCTGTAATGTTTTATCTTATTAAGAAAATCGGCGGCAACTCGGCAAAATTTTTCTTCCGTCAGCAAGCTGCTCTCGGTAAAGTCGAAGGCTTTGTAGAGGAAATGATGAACGGACAGAAGGTTATCAAGGTTTTCTGCCACGAAGAAGAAAGCGGTAAGGATTTCGATAAACTCAACGATCAGCTTTTTGAAGAGTCCGAAAGAGCTAACAAATATGCAAACATTCTCGGTCCCATACTTAATAACATAGGTAATGTTTTATATGTTGTTGTCGCTATCGTAGGCGGTATTCTCTTAGTTACAAATGTTCCGAATGTCAGTGTTTCCGGTCTTGCAATCAGCATCAGTATTGTTGTTCCGTTCCTCAATATGACAAAACAGTTTGCAGGAAACATCGGACAGGTTTCACATCAGGTTAATGCAGTTGTAATGGGACTTGCAGGAGCTGAAAGAATATTTAACCTTGCTGACCAGAAGCCTGAGCAGGATGAAGGATATGTTACACTTGTAAACGCCCGTGAAGAAAACGGAGAACTTGTAGAATGCAATGAACGCACAAACATGTGGGCTTGGAAACATCCTCACGGCGACGGAACTGTTACATATACGAAACTTATGGGCGATGTACGTCTTTTTGATGTTGACTTTGAGTATGAAGAAGGAAAACCAGTTCTCCATAACGTAACTCTTTATGCAAAGCCCGGACAAAAAGTTGCTTTTGTAGGTGCAACAGGTGCAGGAAAAACTACAATAACAAATCTTCTTAACAGATTTTATGACATAGCCGATGGTAAAATAAGATACGACGGCATCAACATTAATAAAATCAAAAAGAGTGATTTGCGTCATTCTCTCGGAATTGTTCTTCAGGATACCAATCTTTTCACTGGAACAGTTATGGATAATATCCGCTACGGAAAGCTTGATGCATCAGATGATGAATGTATCACTGCTGCAAAACTTGTAGGCGCTGATGATTTCATAACTCGTCTGCCTTTGGGATATGACACTCCCCTTACCGGAAACGGAGCCAATCTTTCTCAGGGTCAGCGTCAGCTTCTCTCCATTGCCCGTGCAGCGGTTGCCGATCCCCCTGTTATGATTCTTGATGAAGCTACATCATCAATTGATACACGAACTGAAGCCATTGTTCAGCGTGGTATGGATGCACTTATGGAAGGCAGAACCGTTTTTGTTATTGCTCACCGTCTTTCAACAGTTAAGAATTCTGATGTAATCATCGTTCTCGATCATGGCAGAATCATAGAAAGAGGTACACACGACGATCTTCTTGAACAAAAGGGTCAGTATTATCAGTTGTATACCGGAGCTTTTGAGCTTGAATAATAGCGCTTTGTATTTTCGATTTTGCAATTTTAGTTTTAAAGTGATGTCAAAATTACTGTTTTTATATTCTAATAATGTTATTTTCTAAAAAATATGCAAAACAATGTTGCATATAACTGTTTATGACATTATAATATATTTGTTTTTGTATTAACTAAAGTTGATACGCTTAATTACATGGGGGTTTTTAAATGGAAAGATTAATTGGTACCGTATCAAGAGGCATCAGAGCTCCGATAATCAGAGAAGGAGACGACATTGCCGAGATCGTTGTAGATTCAGTCCTCAAAGCTTCAAAGGATAACTTTGAAATCAGAGATCGTGATGTTGTCGCAGTTACTGAAGCTGTTGTTGCACGCGCACAGGGAAACTATGCAACCGTTGATCAAATCGCTAAGGATATTAACTCAAAATTTGGTGATTCAACTGTAGGCGTACTTTTCCCCATTCTCAGCCGTAACCGTTTCGCAATCTGCTTAAGAGGTATAGCAAAGGGATGCAAAAAGATTGTTCTTATGCTCAGCTATCCTTCAGATGAAGTTGGAAATCACCTTGTAGATGTTGATTTACTGGATGAAAAAGGCGTAAATCCTTGGAGCGACGTCCTCGATGAGAAAAAATACCGTGAACTCTTCGGATATCAGAAGCATGTTTTCACAGGCGTTGATTATGTTGAATATTACAAACAGCTTATTTCCGAAAGCGGAGCTGAAGTTGAAGTAATATTTGCAAATAATCCCAAAGCAATTTTAAACTACACAAAAAACGTACTTACATGCGATATTCATACCCGTGCCAGAACTAAGAGAATCTTAAAGGCAGCCGGAGCTGAAAAAGTATATGGTCTTGACGATATATTGGTTGAAAGCATTGATGGCAGCGGATACAATGATAAGTACGGCCTTCTCGGTTCCAACAAGGCAACAGAAGAAACTGTAAAGCTTTTCCCGGTAAATTGCCAGGTCGTTGTAGATAAGATCCACGATATGCTTAAAGAGGCAACAGGCAAAAACGTTGAAGTTATGGTTTATGGCGACGGTGCTTTCAAAGATCCAGTAGGTAAAATTTGGGAGCTTGCTGACCCGGTTGTTTCCCCTGCTTATACAGCTGGTCTTGAAGGAACACCTAACGAGGTTAAGCTTAAATATCTTGCTGATAATGATTTTGCCGACCTTAAAGGTGATGAGCTCAAGAACGCTATTTCTGAATATATCCGTCAAAAGGACGAAAAGGCTACAAGCCTCGTAGGCACTATGGTAACTCAGGGTACTACTCCCCGTCGTTTAACAGACCTTATTGGTTCACTTTGTGACCTTACAAGCGGTAGCGGCGATAAAGGTACACCCATTATATATGTTCAGGGTTACTTTGATAACTTCACAAAATAATAAACTGATACTAAAAAGCTCAGGAAAGCTATTTCCTGAGCTTTTTCTTTGCTAAAGTGTTTAATTTACAATTTCACCATATAAAAATTAGCAACCACGTATCAAACGGCTACTCATTTTTATTTTAACTAGTATGTTTTTAGTAAAAATCGAAACAGTTAATTCTTTAAATCTTCCTGCTTCTTTATGCCGAACAAAATTCTAAGTATTCCGCTGAATGCTTTAGGACTTCTCCAAACTACAACTTTCATGTTACAACGCCTCCGTTTATCTTTTGCACAAGCAAATACCAATTACTATAAGCGCAATTGACATAACCACTACTAAAGCTTTTGCCGGCATACAGCACGCAACAAGAAAGCCTATTCCAAACGCAATAAACCAACCTCCACATTTCCCTCTGCGGTTATGAAACACTTTATCACCTGCTTACAATATGGTCTGCTTTGTGATTAGTACCATAATACGCAGAAGAGAAAAAAAGGTGTTAGTCCGTACTGAAAATTGTCAGAAGTCTTCCTGAATCAAAAGAAACAGTACATTTATCAGATATAATTTCGTTGCTGACACACAAACCACAGCTATTAGTGAGATTATATCCATTGAGCGGATATTTAAAACCATTAAGGGTCAAGCCTGTAACTTCACTGGAATATGCAAAAAAGGAAGCATATTTACTGGTTTTGCTGAATGAATATACGCCAGGATTTAGCATAAGTATTTCGTTTTGCTCATCTTTTAATACAAGCTTTGCCCCTTTATCTGTCCAATAAGCTAAAAGTGTCAAATTAGCAAAAGTATGATCGAATCTGCCGCCAAGACACCCTAAAAGCAAAAATTCTCTGTATCCAAGCTTATAACCTTCAGATACCGCCAAAAACAAATCCGTTTCATCTTTCTCAGGGTTAAGCTTGATAACTTTACAGTTGTTATTCTCAGGATATGGTGATGAATCAAAATCGCCTATAATTAAATCTGCATGTAAATTCATCTCTTTGCTGTGCAGATAACCTTTATCTGCACATATGATAAAATCCTGCTCATTAATATTTAATTTTGTTTTACTGTAATCAGAGATAACTCCTCCCCCGATTACAACACAGCGATTTTTATTTACCATTTTTTTAATTCCTTTGCTTCACTGTACATGGCTTTGTAGCTTTCATGACGTGTTTTTTCAATTTTTCCGTCACTGAGTGCTTCAAGAACAGCACAGCCTTTATCTACTGTATGAGAACACGATACAAATTTGCATTTACCAAGATATGGCTGAAATTCAGGAAAACAGTACTGAATTTCTTCGAGAGCAACACTTTCGTTCTTCTCAATATCAAATGATGAAAAACCGGGAGTATCTGCAACGTATCCGCTACAGACTTTGTGAAGTTCAACTGCCCTTGTAGTATGACGTCCACGCCCTAATTTTTCACTTATTTCGCCGGTGTCAAGGTTCAATCCTTCACATATTGAGTTTAAAAGGGTTGATTTACCTACACCGCTGTTTCCTGTAAAGGCACTCACCTTTCCTGATATCCATTTTTCAACTGTATCAATTCCCTCTTTTGTTACAGAAGAAACACATACAGTCTTAAAGCCTGCATTTTTATAAATTTTCTCAAATTCACTTAAATCCATTAAATCACATTTAGTGAAAACAATAATAGGTTCAATACCTTTATTTATAGCAATAGCCGTCATTTTATCAATAAGGAATAAATTTGGACTTGGATTACAGGCAGCCGATAAAATAAACAGCTGTTCTATATTGGCAACAGGAGGTCTCACAAGAAAATTTTTGCGTGGATGTATGGAATCAATGGTATTTTCTCCGTTACTCCTTATGGTTATGGTAACATCATCGCCAACAAGAGGAGTTATTTTTTGTTTTCTGAAAACTCCCCTCGCTTTACACTCATATACCGCATCGGCGGTTTCTATATAATAGAAACCGCCAATACCCTTTAATATTTTTCCGTTTAAAATATTATTCTCACTCATTCGCCAAATAAAAACGGGAATCCGCTATTTTCAGTTGTACCTGAATCGGGAGCGTTAGTGGTAATCTCAGTATACTGCTCGTTTGAAATAGCTTTAGTTTCAAAATTTATATTACACTGATAATAAGTCGTTGTAGTTGATGCTCCGTTAATTGTTGCAGTAATTACTACTTTTAACTCAGCATTTGTTGAAGTACCGGAAACAGAAATCTTGTTGTACGTATTTCCATCAAGGAGAAGAGATGCAGTTGAAACAAGTTCATTGTCAAGGAAAACCTTAAGCTCACCGTCTACTCCAAGATTAGGGAGAGTAAAATTATCAATGGTTACAGTTTTTCTGCCATTACTTACTTCAACATCAATAACAGTTCCTTTGGACACCATTTCTTTTTCTTTTATTGACTGAGAAACAACAGTACCTTTTGCTTTATCGCTGTCAACTTCTTTTACCTGGCGAATTCCAAGTCCCATGCTGTCAAGCTGTGCCTTTGCATCTTCAAATGATAAATTAACTACTGAAGGAACCTCTACTTCGTTTCCGCTCTTGCCGGTACTTACAAAAATGATGACCTTATCTCCGGCAGCTACCGGATCTCCACGCTCAGGGCTGGTTCTTATAACCTTACCCTCTTCGACTGTATCGTCATTTATTGTCTGAACTTCCGGCACAAGCTTTGCCAAACTAAGCTGCTGCTTTGCTATATTTGCATCTAAATTATAAACGTCAGGTACAGTGAGGGTGTCTTCGTGGGTTGCAACAGTAAGAGTAACCTGGTCTTCCTTGGAAATACGGCTGCCCTCAGGAGGAGTCTGGTTAATTACTTCACCTTCATCGTGTGTAAGATCATGTTCCTTTATAACCTTAAATTGATACTCTTTTTCGAGATCTGTACCTGCAATCTCTTCATCGTAATTCATACCGATAAAGTTTTGAACTGTTATTTTATCTCCGCCGCCAAGCTTTCCAGTAAATGAAAGAATCACCAAAACAATTGCAATTACTGCAACCAATGCTACTGAAACACCGGATACAATAGCAATAGTACGCTTTTTAGCATCTTCCGCTTTTGCAGCCTCATCTTCCTGGGCAACTGCACCCTGTACAGCAGCAGAAATTTTTCCGGAATTCGGAGAAACAAATTTTGTAGGCTCATTATCAACAAAATAACTGTAATCGAATTTTACAGACGGATTGCGCTTAACCTCATCCAAATCGAGGAGCATCTCAGCTGCACTCTGATAGCGATCACGAGGATTTTTCTGCATTGCTTTGAGAGTAATCTGCTCAAGACCAAGAGGAATGTCAGGATTAATCTCACGAGGACGCTTTGCATCTGACTGAAGCTGCATAATTGCAACAGAAACAGCATTATCCGACTGGAACGGAAGTTGACCTGTAAGCATTTCGTAGAGTACTACACCTACAGAATAGATATCGGCTTTTTCATCTGTTATTTCACCACGAGCCTGTTCAGGGCTGATATAGTGAACAGAACCAATTGCGCTTTCAGTCATAGTTCTTGTTTCGTTACGACTGAATCTTGCAATTCCAAAATCGGCAACTTTAATGTTTCCGTTCTGAAGAAGCATAATATTTTGGGGCTTAACATCACGGTGCACTATACCCTTATCATGAGCATGCTGAAGAGCTCTGAGAATCTGAGTTGTAAAATGAAGAGCTTCTTTCCAGTTAATAACTTTCTGCTGCTCAATATACTCTTTAAGAGTAATACCGTCAATGTACTCCATAACAATATACTGGAGCTTATCACCAAAGCTTACATCGTAAACTTTTACGATGTTGGGATGAGAAAGAACCGCAATTGCCTTTGATTCATTCTTAAAGCGTCTTCTGAACTCCTCATTTGCAAGAAATTCCTCTTTAAGAATTTTAATTGCGACAATTCTGTCATCAATATTGTCGTAAGCTTTATAGACAACAGCCATTCCGCCTACGCCAATTATCTCCTGGATCTCATAACGTCCGTCAAGACGCTTTCCAACATAATTATCCATGTTTAATCACACTCCGTATGTTTAATTACTTACAGTGACAACAGTAATGTTATCACCGCCGCCGTTTGAGTTTGCAAGACTTACAAGCTTATCGGCTATTTCGTAATACCCTGCGGTATGAGTAACCTTAAGTATGTCCTGTGAATCAATGTAGTTAGTAAGACCGTCGGTACAGATAAGTAAAATGTCATCTGAACCAAGCTTTTCTTCACAAAAATCAACATCAATATCCTCGGCAACCCCTAAAGCTCTGGTTATTATGTTTTTCCTTGGATGGTCTTTAGCCTCATCCGGTGTAATTTTTCCGCTTTCAACCATTGCCTGTACAACAGAATGATCTGTCGTAAGCTGAAAAAGTTCCTCTTTAGTAATCAGATATGCACGGCTGTCACCTGCATGTGCAACACAAACTGTACCGTCTGCGATTACAGCAGCTACAACAGTTGTACCCATTCCGTGAAGGGATTCATTTGCATTTGACATATCAAAAATACTAAGATTGGCCGCAGTTATTGCAGAAACAAGCATATTCTTAACAGAAGATGTACTCATATTGCTATGATAAGTCGAAGTTATTTTCTCCGAAATCATCTTAACAGCAACAGAACTGGCTACATTTCCGCCGGCAGCTCCACCCATTCCGTCACAAACAACCGCCCAAGCGACGCCTCCAGGCAATTCGCCTGTCGCATAGGAGTCCTGATTAGAACTTCTTACTTTGCCGACGTCTGTTTTTGCGGCAATTTTCATGAAACTATCCCTCCTTTTCAGCCTTGCGGCTGCGGCGCAATTGACCGCAAGAAGCATTTATGTCTGAACCCAAGCTTCTTCTTACAGTAGTGGTAATTCCTCTCTTCTGTAAAATTGAAGCAAATGTCTCAACACGCTTTTTTGTGCTTCGACTGAAATCATTTTCTGACACTTCGTTAGCCGGAATAAGATTGACGTGACAGAGCATACCCTTTAGCTTAGATGCCAATTCTCTGGCACATTCATCGGTATCATTTACTCCGCTTATCATAGCGTATTCAAAAGAAATACGTCTTGAAGTACGCTTTGTGTAGTCACGGCATGCAGTCAACAATTCATCGACATTCCATCTTTTATTGACCGGCATTATTCTGTTTCTTATTTCATCATTCGGTGCATGAAGCGAAACCGAAAGTGTCAGCTGTAAATGTTTGTCTAAAAGATCATAGATTTTAGGTACAAGACCGCATGTAGACAGAGATATATGTCTCATACTTATATTGAGCCCTTTATCATCCGTTACGAGCTCTAAAAAACGCATTACCTGTTCATAGTTATCAAGGGGCTCACCCATACCCATAAGCACTATATGGGATATTCTGATATCACAATCACGCTGCGCTGCATGAATCTGACTAAGTATTTCTGAAGCTCTTAGGTCACGGCAATAGCCACCAAGGGTAGAAGCGCAAAACGCACACCCCATTTTACAGCCTACCTGTGTTGAAACACAGATGGTGTAACCATACTTATATTTCATTAAAACAGATTCAATAAATTCGCCATCGTTGAGCCTGAACAGATATTTAACTGTACTATCATACTCCGAAATCAACTTTTTTTCAATAGTACAATTAAAAATTTCAAATTTTTCATCAAGTTCCCTGCGCATATCCTTAGAAATATTTGTCATTTCTTCAAAAGAATATACACCATTTTTATGAATCCAGGAATAAACCTGTTCTGCACGAAAACGTTGAAGTCCGATTTCAGCAAAGCTTTCACGCAGTTCATTAAGGGCCATTGATTTAATGTCAGTTTTACTCAAAAATCAATCCAACCTTTCAAACGCCGCTATAAAAAATCCGTCCGTACCGTGTATATGAGGCATTAATGTTATATAACCATCCTCTGAATTTATATCATTTAACGGCTGGACCAGTTTAAATTCTTTATGGTTTTGCAAAAACTTTTTGCATACCTCTTCATTCTCGGCAGGATTAAGGGTGCAGGTCGAATAAATCAATCGTCCTGACGTTTTTACATAATTCGATGCATTTTCCAATATACGGTACTGCAAAAGTGGCAATTTGTCAATAAGGAGTTTTTCTTTATATCTAATTTCAGGTTTACGGCGCACTATTCCAAGTCCCGAGCATGGCACATCGCACAGCACTCTGTCTGCTAAGCCGTTTGAACAGTCATATCGTTCGGCATCGCCTGTTTTACCCTCAATTATTGATATACCCAATCTCTTAGCACCACTGTTTATCAGTTTAACTCTATGTTCATGTATATCAAAAGCTCTGATAGTTCCTTTATTGTTCATATGTTCAGCCACAGTAAAAGCTTTGCCTCCGGGAGCTGAACACACATCAAAAACAGTCATATTTTCTTTTGCTTCAAGTGCCTTTGCGCAAAGCTGGGAAGCTAAATCCTGCACATGAAAAAGTCCGTTTTTATAGGAAGAAAGTTTTTCTATGTCACCAGTATCTGAAATTTGTAAAGCAGAATCAAAACCTTTTACAGGCTCCGCTGTGACTCCCTCATCTTTAAATTTATTTATGAGTTCGGCAGGTGTTGTCTTCAGATTGTTGACTTTTATATAAATAGGAGGCTTTTCAGCCGCAGTTTTCATTATACCCTCTGCGTTTTCTTCACCATAAGCATCCTGCCACATCTCGCAGAGCCAGCGTGGAAAAGAATATTTCACAGACAGATATTTAATTTTATCATTATCATCAGGCAAAAGAAGTCCTGATTTACCTATTGCTCTCAAAACAGCATTGCAAAGACCTGCTGCAAAAGCACAGCGATTATTCTTAGCCAGTTTAACACTTTCATTCACTGCTGCTGAATTTGGTATTTTATCCGAAAAAAGAATTTGATAAGCTCCGAGTCTGAGTATCACAAGTACTTCCGGCTTAAGCTTACTTATTTTGCCTGTAAGATGCATTTCGATATTGTAATCAATTGTTATAAGTCGCTCTGTTACTCCATATACAAGAGCAGAAACAAGGGCAGAATCTCTTTTATCGAGCCCACTGTTTTTAAGTGCAGAATCAAGCTCGATATTAGAGTATGCATCATTTCTGTGCATTTTAATAAGCACCTCAAATGCTATTTGACGTGCACTTTTCATAAATTGTGTTCCTCCGATATCAGTCGTTTCTTCTTCCGAAAATCAGAAGAAGTCTGAGAAGGTTTGCGAGAGATGTCGCAAGGGCTGCAACATATGTCATAGCAGCAGCTGTGAGCATTTTTCTTGCTCCCGGCACTTCGTCGGCCATGAGCATTCCGCTGTCTTTAATAACGCTTATAGCTCTTGCACTTGCATTGAATTCAACAGGAAGGGTGGCAAGCTGAAAAATAGCTACAAATGAATACAGAAGAAGTCCTACATTAATTAACAGTTCAGAGGAAAGGAATAAACCGATAATAGCAAGGGGAATTCCAGCCATTGAACCGATATTACAAATCGGGATAATTGCATTTCTGATTTTAATCGGCACATAACCGTTAGCGTGCTGAGCTGCATGACCGGCTTCATGGCAGGCAATTCCCACAGCAGCAATGGATGTACCGTTATAAACACCGTCAGAAAGGCGTATAACCTTGGTTCTCGGGTCATAATGGTCTGTCATTCTTCCTGAAATATGCTCGATTTTTACGTCATAAATCTGATAATGACGCAAAACATTCATAGCGGCATCTGCTCCGGTAAGACCTCTTGAATTTCTGAGACCGGAGTACTTTTTATAAGTATTTTTAAGCCATATCTGAGTGAAAATGGCAAAAATTAATGTGGGAACGACTAAAATGAGATAATAATAATCAAAGTAAAAAAATGGCATAATAAAACCTCCGAATAATTTTAATTATTTTTTGTTATGCCGCACTTAATTATAACTGTATTTAAATGTCAGTTTAAAATATCTCCTGTTTTAACCGGATGTCCTCTGAAAAACTCTTCAGCTAACATACGCTTTTTTCCCTCAAGCTGAACTTCAATAAGCTCAACGCACTTTCCGTCACCGCATGAAACAAATACTTTTGTACCCTCCTGTATTATCTCTCCTGGAACTTTTCCAGATTTATCAGAAAGATGAGTTGCATGAATTTTAAGAGCTTTTCCTTTGAAAGTACATGTTGCTACCGGCCAGGGCTGAAGTCCCCTTACAAGATTATGCACCTTTAAAGCACTATCGTTCCAGTTTATAGGACACATTTTTTTGGTAAGTATTGAAACATAGGTAGATTTTTCGTTATCCTGAGGTGTTCTTACAAGCTCGCCTTTTTCAGCAGCTTTAACGGTAAGACTTAAAAGCTCTGCTCCCATTTCACCAAGTCTGTCAAAAACCTCTCCGGCTGTTTCATTAATACCTATAGGAGTCTTGCTTACCATAAGCATATCTCCGGTATCAATTCCCTCATCCATAAACATTGTTGTAACTCCGGTTTCTTCGTCACCGTTTATTACAGACCACTGAATAGGTGCAGCTCCTCTGTATTTAGGAAGAAGAGAACCATGTACATTAATACAGCCGTATTTCGGAAAATCAAGAATTTCCTTGGGGAGAATTTTACCGAAAGCTACAACGGCAATCAAATCAGGATTAAGCTCTTCCAGTATTTTCATGGCTGTCCCGTCACGCATACTGTTTGGCTGATAAACAGTCAAACCAAGCGTTAAAGCCTCGTCCTTGACGGGAGGCGGTGTAAGTGTCTGACTGCGTCCTTTTGGCTTATCGGGCTGTGTAAACACTCCGGTAATATTGTGCCCGTCTTCATGCAGTTTTCTTAAGCATCCAACTGCAAAATCGGGCGTTCCCATAAAAACGATATTCAATAAAACTCACTCCGTTTATTCACTAAATTCAGAATCAGAATGCATCTCATAGGCAATATCTGTATAAAGCTTGCCTTCAAGATGATCAAGCTCATGACAAAAACATCTTGCTTTAAGATCTTCTCCCTTGTAGATGCACCAGTCGCCGTTTCTGTTCTGAGCTTTAACTCTTACTATTTTGGGACGCTTTACCAAACCAAATTTTCCCGGTACAGAAAGGCATCCCTCTTCGCCGTCCTGTTCGCCCTCAACAGAGATTATCTCAGGATTTACAAGCTCAATAAGTCCGTCACCTACGTCTACGACAACTACTCTTCTGAGTATTCCTATCTGAACAGCTGCAAGACCTGCACCATTGGCATCGTGAAGAGTATCCTTCATATCATCAAGAAGTGTCCAGAGTTTTTCATCAAACTTATCAACTGTCTTACTTCTTTTTCTTAAAATCTCGTCTGAATCGGTTCTGATTTTTCTTAAAGCCATTTTGGATTTTCCTCCGTTAAAATATACTGTATGGATTAATATCAGCAAAAACGCTGACCTGCTTGAATCTTGAATCCTTCATTATGGATATCATTAAATCTGAAATCATCTTACGGAACTGTTTTGAATTTTTACATTTTATAATTAAATGAAAGCGGTATTTATTGCTCATTCTTGCAATTTTAGGAGCCATAGGCCCTAAGACAATTATCTTTTGATCTTTGTATTCGTATTTTACTTTCTCTTTTAACTGCTGGAGAAAAATATCCGCAGCTCCACGGGTATAAATATCGCTTTCCCCTATAAATCCCACAGCGCAGATATCGCAGAAAGGCGGATATATCATTGCTCGCCTGATGCGTATTTCACTGCGGAAAAAGCTGTCATAATCCTGCTTTGCTGCAAGCTGTATTATGGGATTTTCAGGGGTCATTGTTTGAATTACAGCACGTCCTTCGAGTGCACCTCTTCCCGACCGGCCTATAACCTGAGTGAGAAGTGAAAAGGTCTGCTCCATGCTGCGAAAATCATCGTTGTAAAGCTGCTGATCCGCGTTGATTACACCAACAAGAGTGACGTTTTCAAAATCCAATCCTTTTGCAACCATTTGAGTGCCTATCATTATATCATATTTTCCTGCTCCGAAATCGGCAAATGAATTTTCATGAGCATTTTTGGTCATGGTAGTATCTGCATCCATTCGGAGTATTCTCGCTTCGGAAAACATATCCGCTAATTCCTGTTCAATTCTCTGTGTGCCGGCTCCTGAATATCGCACAGCCTTTTCTCCGCATTCGTGGCATTCGGAGGTAAAGGGCTCAGAATATCCGCAGTAATGGCACATAAGCCTGCCGTTATCAATATGATAAGTAAGAGAAATACTACAGCTTGGACAGGTTACTACCTTTTTACAGCTTTCGCATACTGCAAATGTATTATAACCACGTCGATTTATAAGTAATATAGACTGTCTGCCGTTTTCCAGATTTTTTTGAAGTTCTTCTTTTAAAACTCTACTAATACTTGAACGATTGCCTGCGGAATGTTCGCCCAGCATATCTGCTACTATTACTTTCGGAAGAGCGGATTTTCCGTATCTGTTTTTCAAAGTACACAGTTGATATTTTTCCTTAACTGCTGCCGCAAAGGTTTCTACGCTTGGCGTTGCAGAAGCAAGAAGCAAAACACCTTTATTATATGCACAACGAAATCCGGCTACTTCACGGGCGTTATAACGTGGAGAACTTTCTGATTTATAAGTATGTTCCTGCTCCTCATCCATAATTATCATTCCGATATTCTCAAATGGAGCAAAAACTGCGGAACGAGTTCCGACAGCAACATGTGCTTCGCCTCTTTTTACTCGTTTCCACTCATCCATTCTTTCGCCTATTGAAAGACCCGAATGAAAAACTGCGACATCATCGCCGAAATAGCTGCGGAAAATGTTTATCGTCTGAGGTGTCAGGGAAATTTCAGGAACCATTACGATAACATTGCGTCCGTCATTTAAAACATCCTGAATGAGCTTTAAAAACACCCTTGTCTTTCCGCTGCCCGTTACTCCGTAAAGAAGAGAAACTCCGGAACCGTTTCTATATTGCCTTTTAATCTTTTCATAAGCGTCACTTTGCTCCTGCGTCAAAGGCGACTGTTGAATTTCTGTTTTGATATCAGTAGCACTGTAAGGCTTTCTGTAATATTCGCAGGAATATGACTCGATCAGGCCTTTATTTTCAAGTGCCTTTACTACGGCAGGAGTTATGCCCAAAAAGTAGCAAACTTCCTTAACAGAAGCAGAACCTGTTTCTGAAAGCAAATTGAGAACTGAACGCTGCTTTGCAGTTACTTTGATCTTTTCGCCTTCGTCCCAGAATTTATCGGTAAGCTTTATCATCATCATGGTTGCGTCAGAAGACTTCATTGCAGCTTCATCGTTTCTTACAATATAACCCTTTTTGGCAAGAGCATCTATTGCATCGCAGTCCTCACGGAATCCGAGCACTGCACAGATACGTTTTCTCGAAACGTAACATCCACGTTCCAACAGAAAATCGAATATCTGCTTTTCTGTTTCAGACAGTTTACTGATTTCCTCGGGAGATATATTTACCTTTGCAACATAGGAAGAAACCATTTTAAGGTTTATTCCCGCCGGCAAAACTGCTTTAGCTGCGTCATAGCAAGTGCAGAAAGTTCTTTCCTTTAACCAGCGGATAAGCTCACACATTTCATCACTAAGAAGCGGTGCCTTATCAAGCACCGCTGTTATTTCTTTAAGTTTTTCGGCAGACTGCGAAGGCAGTACATCCATGACAACGCCAAAATGGCGCTTATTGCCATTGCCGAAAGGCACCATAACTCTTACGCCTTTTTTTACGCTGTCCATTAAACTTTCAGGTATAGTGTAATCGTATTCCTTATCAAAGGAATACAGCGCTCCCTCAACTGCAACACGGGCAATACTAACTGCACTCATGGAATAATTAACTCCCAAATATAAAATCAGATATCTCTGATTTCTTCAGGCTCTACAATATCATACTTACCGTCTGCAATTTCCTGAATTGCAAGGCTTACAGGCTTCTCAATGAGAATATCGCCTGCCTCAGCGGCATCTTCTGAAATCTCTCTTGCTCTTTTTGCCACCGCAATAACGAGAGAATAACGGCTTGTATGTCCTTTCAAAATCTTGTTTAAATCAAAATTAACCATTTGTAAGCACCTCTTCAATTTCTTCAGTTAATCTTTTGGATTTTAATCCTTCTGCTTGAATAATAGCACAAATATCGCTGACTGCATAGTCTACGACATCGTTTACCACAATATAATCATATTCGCAGGAACGCTTAATTTCGTCCCTGGCAATTGCCATTCTGCGTCTTATATCGTCTTCATCCTCGCTCTCACGGTTGCGAAGACGCTGCTCAAGAACCGGCATAGACGGAGGCATGAGGAAAATGCTGACTACATCGGGGTACATCTCACGAATTTTCTGCGCACCCTGTACCTCGATTTTTAAAACCACATTTTTTCCCTCACTGAGCCACTTATCAACGGGAGCTTTTGGTGTTCCATAATAGTTTACGCTATATTTTGCATATTCGAGGATATCATTATCGGCAAGTCTGCGTTTAAACTCGTCCTCAGTTACAAAATGATAGTGAAAACCGTCGATTTCCCAATCTCTGGGAGCTCTCGTAGTAAGCGAAACCGAAAGCTGCACGCTTTGATCACGCTTTTTAAGCTCTGCCAAAATTGTATCTTTTCCAGAACCGGAAGGACCGGAAAGAATAATAAGCATTCCTTTTTTATTCATCTTCTGCAACTCCTCCCTCAAGTTCTGCATCGTCTATATCTCCGCCCTCAACAAGCCTGTTGGCAACTGTCTCAGACTGAAGATAAGTAAGAATAACATGATCACTGTCGGTTATAATAACCGCTCTTGTTCTTCTGCCATGGGTTGCGTCGATAAGCATTCCCTTCTCTTTGCTGTCCTGTATTATCCTTTTTATCGGAGCAGACTCAGGACTTACTATCGCTACAAGTCGGTTGGCATTTATCATATTGCCAAAACCAATATTTATCAGCTTCATCTTTTACCTCCGATAAAATTATTCAATATTCTGAACCTGTTCCCTTATCTTTTCGACCTCAGCTTTAATATCAATAACCTTAGAGGCGATTTCAACATCCTGGGCTTTGGAACCGATTGTATTGGCTTCTCTGTTCATTTCCTGAACCAAAAAGTCCATTTTGCGTCCGATAGCATCCTTTGACTGAAGGAACACTTTAAGCTGGTCAATATGACTTCTGAGTCTGACTGTTTCTTCAGCGACAGCTACTTTATCAGCAAAAACGGCAGCTTCTGTCAAAACTCTCTGTTCATCTATATGGACATCGCCTAAAAGCTCTTTCATTCGTGCAACAAGCTTTTCGTGATACTCCTTGACAGTCTGCGGTGAGCGCTCTTCAATAAACTCAACAAAGGTGAGAATCAAATCTGCTCTGTTGCTGATGTCCTCACGAAGCTTTACACCTTCACGCTCTCTCATATCAATAAATGAATCGACGGCTTTTTCAAGGACAGTCTTTACTGCATTCCAGATTTTTTCTTCATCGGCTTCTGCTTTATGAACGGTGAGAATATCGCTGAACCTTGTAAGAGTAGAAACTGAAATATCATTTCTTACTTCATACTTATCGGCAATTTCTCTAAGAGCCTGAAAATATCCTGCTGCCAAAGAATGGTTTACGGTTACTTCAGCTGCTTCGTCCTCCAAAGCTTCGATTTGTACAAAACATTCCGTTTTGCCTCTTGAAATACGTGACTGAACATAAGATTTAAGTTTTTCCTCAATAAATCCGTATGCTCTCGGAATACGTGAACTAAATTCAAAATAGCGATGATTTACGCTTTTTATTTCAACGGTGATGCTCATACCGTCAACGGTATCCTGAGCTCTGCCGTATCCTGTCATACTTCTAATCATTTTAGTAATCACCCGTAGTATTTACTTTATTTTGATATTTAATATATTTTACCAATTTTCATATACGTTTGTCAAATAAAATAAATCAGACCGACGTGAGCCGGTCTGAAATCACTTATAAAATTAGATGTTGTTGACGCCGGAAAGCTCTTTGAGAACTTCAACCTTGTCTGTTTTCTCCCAAGGAAGGTCAATATCAGTTCTTCCCATATGACCATAAGCGGCAACCTGACGGTAAATAGGTCTGCGAAGGTCGAGAGAATCAATAATTGCAGCAGGTCTTAAATCGAATGCCTCTTCAACAATCTCGCTGAGAGTATCATCTGGAATAACGCCTGTACCGAATGTATCAACCATTACTGAAACAGGCTTTGCAACGCCGATTGCATAAGCAAGCTGAATCTCACATTTCTTTGCAAGCTTTGCAGCAACAATATTCTTTGCAACATAGCGTGCTGCATAAGCGGCTGAACGGTCAACCTTTGTCGGATCCTTACCTGAGAAAGCTCCACCGCCGTGACGTGAATATCCGCCGTATGTATCAACAATAATCTTTCTTCCTGTAAGACCGCTGTCTGCTGCGGGACCGCCCTTGACAAAACGTCCTGTGGGATTTACATAGATTATTGTGTGATCATCCATAAGCTCAGCAGGAACTATGGGCTTTACAACGTGCTCAACGATATCTGCTCTTATCTGCTCAAGAGAAACATCATCGCTGTGCTGAGATGAAACAACGATTGTATCAACTCTTACAGGATTGTCATTCTCATCATACTCAATTGTAACCTGAGTCTTTCCGTCGGGACGAAGGTAAGGAAGGGTTCCGTCCTTTCTCACAGCAGTAAGACGCATTGCAAGCTTATGAGCAAGTGCAATAGGCATAGGCATAAGCTCGGGAGTTTCATCACAAGCGAAACCGAACATCATACCCTGATCGCCTGCACCGTTAAGGTTATAAGCGTCCTCTTCGCCGCCTTTAAGCTCATATGATTTATCAACACCCATTGCAATATCAGGAGACTGCTCGTCGATAGCTGTAAGCACTGCACAGCTGTTTCCGTCAAATCCCTTTGATGCGTCATCATATCCGATTTCACATACAACCTCTCTTGCAATTTTTGCAATATCAGGCTTGCTTGTAGTGCTGATTTCGCCCATAACAAGTATCTGACCTGTTGTACATGTTGTTTCACAGGCTACTCTTGCCTGGGGATCTTTTGAGAAAATTGCATCCAGAACCGCATCGGAAATCTGGTCGCAGATTTTATCGGGATGTCCTTCTGTTACTGACTCAGAAGTGAAAAGATGTCTTGCCATTTCTTTAACTCCTTTGATAAAAAATCACATTATCACACAAATAAAGCACTCGCAACTAACCGCGGGTGCTTATAAGGTGAATTTATAACCTTATCTTTCGGTTAATACCGTAGGAATTGGCACCTTGCTCAAAGCAGGTTGCCGGGCTTCACAGGGCCTATCCCCTCAGCCACTCTAAATAAGGTATTAAGTTTGAGCTAATAATACAACATCTGCGGTCAAAAGTCAACAGTAAAAACTCATTTTCGACCTTCAGACGATAAATTATTCCAAATTTGAAAAAAAGTTTTACTTGTGACTGAATTTAAAAACTCTGCCTGCATATTTTGAAAGCACAAGCATAAGAGGATAACCAGCCACTGCAAGCATTACTCCCTTTACTGCATTAAGAGCAGTAGCACCCCAAATGGCTCCCCAAAGGGCATCGCTGGTAAGTTCAATACCGAGGAAATATTTAAAGAACAATGGGTCAATAAAGTAATTGGAACCTATACCTAAAACAATTATGCTGATAATTCCGACAATTCCTCCTACAACTGCAAAAGTTGCTCTCCTCTTCTTGTCGATATCTTTTCCGAAAGCATATTTTCTGAAAATAAGAGAAAACGGAACAATATATGAGCAACCGACAATGAAGTTCATTATATTGCCAAATCCCATCTGTGTACCGATGCCTTTGAAAATAAGCTCAAGTATGTTTTTTATTAACTCAACTATTACTCCGAAAACCGGTCCGAAGAAAACTGAACCGATAAGTGCAGGAAAATCGCTTAAATCGAGTTTCAAATGACCAAGGCTTGGCAGAATCGGGAATTCCAAAAGATACAGGACAAAGGCCATTGCGGAAAAGATTCCTAACAGTACAAGTTTTTCTGTTTTTTTTGCTGCTGACATATTTACAAAATCTCCTTTCGTAACGCTGTCAACAAAAAAAGCCCTGCAAATAAAGCAGGGCTCTTAGCACGTACCGGGTGCCGCTTCTTTCATCCGGACTTTACCGTCGGCTTCGGAATCTCACCGAAATCAGCTTTCGCTCGCAGGCTAAGGCATATGCCCATTACTGCCGGTGGGGAATTTCACCCCGCCCTGAAGACAGCTATTAACTTGTAAATAATAATACCACTATAGAAATTTACTGTCAATACTCAGTATTTATTTCCATTGTAATTTTATCCAGCTTTTCGTGAAGCTCATCCCACAATCCATAAAGCCTGTCAAGATTTTTTGTTGCCTCATCAAGCTTCTCTGTGCGTTCCATAACATCTTCGTAATTTGAAGAAATTTCCGGATCTGCTAAATCGGAATTTAATTTTTCTATTTCCGCTTCAGTCTCTTCTATTTCATTTTCACATTTTTTTATTGCTGTATTTAGCTTTCTTTTCTCGCTTTCAGCTTCTTTTCGCAGAACATATAAATTGACTTTTGGCTTTTTATTTTGTTCTTTAGTCTCATTTACCTCCGCTTCCTTTGCGGCACGTTTTTCGGCAAAATAGTCATAATCTCCCTGATACTTTTCTATTCCGCTTTTGTTCATCCACAGGATTCTGTCTGCGAGCTTATTTATAAAATATCGGTCATGAGATATTGCGAAAACTGTTCCGTCATACCCGGCTATGGCATTTTCAAGAGCTTCTCGGGAAGAAATGTCAAGATGGTTTGTAGGTTCGTCAAGGAGCAGGAAATTTGCTCCTGAAAGCATAAGCTTGAGAAGTGCAACTCGTGCCTTTTCGCCGCCGCTGAGAGAAGAAATGCGTTTACTTATATCGTCTCCCATAAACAAAAATGCTGCTAATGCACTTCGCACAGTGGTTTCTGTCATAGCGGGATAACAATCCCAGATTTCAGACAAAACCGTTGCGTTGTTATTAAGGCTCTCAAGGGTTTGGTCGAAATATCCTATTTTAACATTTGCTCCAAGTTTTACGGTGCCATTATCACACGGGTAGGTTCCTAAAATCATCTTGAAAAGCGTTGTTTTTCCGCATCCGTTTTCACCGAGCAAAAAGACTTTTTCATTTCGTAATATCTGGAAGGAAATATCAGAGAAAATCTTTTTATCTCCAAAGGATTTTGAAAGATTATCGGCGTTCAAAACCTCATTGCCGCTTACCTGTGAAGCAGAAAATTTAAAATCAAGAGTTTTGGCTTCACTTTCAGGCTTCTCTACATTTTCAAGAAGACGGTCTAGCTGCTTTTGTTTGCTTTCAGCCATTCTTATATTCCGTTCACGGTTCCAACGTCTTTGTTGCTCTATTATCCCCTCTATTCTGTGGGCCTCTTTCATGGTATTTTCATAATGACGCAGTTCGATTTCTCTTTGCACTTCCCTCAGCTGCATAAAACCCGAATAACTGCGGTTTCCAAAATTAACACGTTTGTTTTCTATCATCATAGTTTTATCGGTAACTTTATCAAGAAAATATCGGTCATGGGAAATAATCAGACATCCGCCGCTGAAATTTTTAAGAAAATCCTCAAGCCATTCTACGCTTTTAATATCCAAATGGTTAGTAGGCTCGTCTAAAAGAAGGAAATTTGCTCCTGATAGAAGCAGCTTAGCCAAACTGATTTTTGAACGCTGCCCTCCGCTGAGCTTTCCACACGGCAAATCCATATCCTTTTCAGAAAAGCCCAAGCCGATTATTGCTGCCTTTGCTCTGCTTCTGAAAGTCAGGCCGCCGTCTCTTTCAAATCTTTCCGTAAGATGTGCCTGACGCTCTAAAATCGCATCATCAGCACCCTGAGTTTCTATTTTAAAAGCAATCTCTTCAAGCTCATCTTCCATTTTCATAAGTGGCTCAAAAACTGTAAGAACCTCTGAATAGAGAGAACGGTTGCTGTCAGAACAGGCGTGCTGCTCCATATAACCTACAACCGCATTTTTTGATTTATATATCTCTCCTGCACTTGGCTGCATTTCTCCGGTTATAAGTTTGAAAAGAGTGGTTTTTCCTGTTCCGTTTGCACCAATTACTCCTACTTTATCGTAATCTCCGATTTCAAAAGATGCGCCAGAAAAAAGTAATCTCTCACCAAATTCCATTTTTAAATTATATACATTAAGTAAAGCCATATTTTTTCTCCTTTGCGCTGTACATTTTAAATCAAAAAATTAAAATTGGCAAGAGCATAAAAAATGTCCGCTTAGAAAGCAGACATTTTTTAATGATGTATCGCATTTATAATCAGTCAATGACTTTATTTTTGAGAATCTTCGGAAATCTAATTGCAAAGACAATTGTTGTAACTGTGGCTGCAATAACATCCGCAAAAGGTTCTGCCAGGAATACACCCAAGACCTTATCTGCAAGGAACAGCGGAAGAATGTATACCAAAGGAATAAGTAAGATGATCTTCCTTAAAAGAGCCAATATTATTGATACATTTGCCTGGCCAAGTGAAACAAAGGTTTGCTGACAGGCAGTCTGAGCTCCCAGGGCAAATATTCCCGCCATATAAATTCTCAAAGCCCATGAGGCTGTTTCCATTAGCTGTGCATCGCTTGTAAATATGCGTACAAGAAGCTGAGGCAAAAGCATAACAAAAAGCCACATTACTACCGAATAAGATAACGAGATAGTAATAAACATTTTAAAGGCTTTCTTTACACGTTCCTTATTACCTGCGCCGTAGTTATAACTGATAATCGGCTGAGCACCCTGAGCAAGTCCCTGCATAGGAAGATAAACAAGCTGCATAATACTGCTGATTATTGTCATAGCTCCGACAGCAAGGTCTCCGCCGTAGCCCTGAAGAGAAGAATTGAGTGTAACAACAACAAGGCTTTCTGTACTCTGCATAATGAATGGAGACAGTCCCAGAGCAAGAGCCGGGAAAATAACTTTTCTTTCCGGCTTAAAGTTTGAAAGCTTAATCTTAATCTTTGTCTTTTTACCGGTAAGGAATATAACTACCCAAATTGCAGAAAGTGTCTGAGAAAGTATAGTGGCGATTGCAGCGCCCTTTACACCCATATTAAAACCATAGATAAATACGGGGTCAAGAACAATATTTGTCACTGCTCCTATCAGTACAGTTGCCATACTTATTGTAGCAAAACCCTGAGTAGAAATAAACGAATTAAGACCGAGAGCAAGCTGGACAGATATAGTGCCGATAAGATAGATCTCCATGTAATCGGATGCATAACCGATGGTATTTTCAGAAGCACCGAAAGCCATCAAAAGCGGATCTCGGAAAATCATAAAGACCGTTGTGAGTACTATGGACAATCCGATTAAAACACTTGTACAGTTACCAAGAATTTTTTCTGCACCTTCATTATCTCCAGCACCCATTTTTATTGCTGCTCTCGGAGCTCCGCCCATACCTATCAAAGCGCTGAAAGCAGAAATAATCAAAATCAGCGGAAAGGTTACTCCTACACCCGTAAGGGCAGTAGAACCTATAACGTCAATATGGCCTATGTAGATTCTATCTACTATGTTGTACAGTGCATTTACAAGCTGTGCAGCTATTGACGGAACTGCCAGCCTAATTATCAGACCTCCTATTTTGTCTTTTCCCAAATCTGTTTGTCTTTTTGCCAAAACTTACGTCACCTTGTTTCTTTTTATTCCAATTATTATGCATACAGCGGCTGCGGCAACAAGAAACACTGCAAGAATTATTGCAACTACTTGCCGCAAACCGAAAGTGCCTTTTTGATCGCTGAATGTATCAGCGGTTGTAGTGCTGTTAAAATCAGGAGACAAATGCTCTAAAGAAAAAACACTATCATTAACATTACTATAATTACTATTATCTGAATTTGGATATTTCTGATAATTTTCTGTAGAATTAAGGGAAGATGATCCCGAAGTTTGCCTGTTATTGTTTGAACTTTCAGTTAGTTTATGCGTTGTACTTTCTTTATATTTTGTGGTTTTCTCTGTAGTTTCATCGGGACTATATAACACATGATAAACTTCTTCACTTAATCCGCCCACAGCATTAGTAAACTGCATTTTGAAAATCAGTTTGTCTTTCAGCTTTTCATCAAAGTTAAGCTTAAAATTTATTTTTACATTTGTATGACTATCATAAGTGTTTACTTGAGTGTAAACATTACTTAAAGAGAAAAAAGATGCATCGGCATCTATACCTGAAGAGGAATCAATATATACAGTATCTCTTTTATCACCGCAAATTACTGTGAGCTCAACACCTTGCTTACCTTTAAACAAATGCGTATCTGTCGTTTGAAATTCAATAGATGCGCTTTTCAAATCACTGTCAACAGCATAATTCATACCGGCAAAAGAAATAGATGCATTTTCATCATTCAGCAATATAACATAGCCGCTGTTTTCTGCGGCATATGACACAAATAAATTTTTACACAAACCAAATACAACTACCAGCAGTAAAATGAAAGAAATACTCTTTTTAAAATTCATTACAACACAAACCCCATAAGGTAATATTATAATGCTATAATACACTTTTAACGACAAAAAGTGAAGTTATTTAAATAAACTATGAAATCTTTTTTGCCATTTTTTGTAATATAAAGTAATAAGTGAAGTCATGCAATAATCGTAAAGAAGAAAAATTACATTTCCCATGGCCAAAAGTATTAATGCAGAATATTTGCCGTATTCCTCAAGTTCATCAAAAGGTATACCAAAAACATATATGATAATCGCATAAGCAGCCACTGCCGTAAAGTTAAAGAGCAGTAGTTTTACTGTCCATTCAAAAAATTTTGAGAGTTTTCTTTCAATTACTTCTTTAATTATAGGATAATATCCAAAAAAAGCGACAAAAAACATTGCAGCCTCTTTATCGGCTACAATGAGTATTGACAGCAGGCTTATTGCAACATAAGCTCCAGTAGCCCACTTTTTATTAATTTCTATAACAAGTATAGACAAAAGTGCTCCCGAAACCGCAGGTAGCGTATAGGTTAAAAACGGAAACAATCCGGTCATAAACATAAGAACTACTGAAACCGAAGATATTATTCCGCAAAGCGCAACCTTAGTACTTTGTCTTTTCAAACCATCTTCCCCCTATCAGCAATCAGCAGCAAGGAACTAAATCTCCTCCAAAACATTCACAGCAGCAGTCAGCACAAATAAGACTGGAACAGATATCGCAGCCAGAACATCCGCTGTTAGTTTGTCTTGTGCGATAACCGCCGGCTCTGGGATTTGTAACCTGATTGAAAGCCGCTTTGTATTCGCCGTTATCAGGATCCATACTGCATGCTGTTGCGTAATTTTTCTGCGCTTCTTCAAACCAGCCTCTTCTGTACTGGACAGTACCTTTGAGGAAATACCACTCAGCATCACGCATGGTTTTAGGAACACCGTCAAGCAATGTTTCCGCATCATCTATACGATTTGCAGATATTTTAGCCCTGATATCTGCAAAGGAAGATGTGTTCTGATATTGCTGATATCCAGAAGAACGTGTACCTGTATTTTTATAATTACCTGTATTTGAAGAATTGTTGTTGCCAGATGAACGTCTGTTTAAAATTATCGTATCATAAGCTTCATCAAGCTCACGCATCTTTTTAGCGGCAATTTCCGCAAGAGGTCCTGAAGAATAACTATCCGACTGATATTTTCTTGCAAGATTTCTGTAAGCTTCTTTTACCTCTTCATCAGTAGCATTTTCTGAAATATTTAAAACACTGTATGGATTTTTCATTCTTTCACGACCTTACGTTCTAATATATTTTTTGTACAAATGCTCATTCCGCAGTCCAATATATTTTCTATTATGGGTTTAAATGCATCGCATTCAAGCAATTCATAAGCAAGATAAGCTTCATCTGCTGTTTTGTTAAGCAAATCCACTGCAGATTTATATATAATATCATTCTGAGCTTTATCGTCGCAACGATATTCGCTTCTTACTGCAAATGTATTATAATTTCCGCTTTTACAGTCTTTTTCAAAGTCATCAAAAGCGTCAGTTATATAAACCCAGCGTCCTACGCAGTAACCTATCCTCTCAAGAACGGTTTTAGTATCACCCTCGAAGCCATAAGATATTAAAGCAGCCATTGCCTCGGATGTAGGATGCGCCGCTTCATCTATACTGCTTGTTTTTTTGCTTTCGGCATCGTTTTGTTTTTCAATTGCCCTTTTGACAATTTGTTCGGCCTCAGGATAATTTTTAGCAGCTTTCTTATGAACATATGCGGCAAAAGGATACAGTAAATATGACAACAGTCTTTTGTGAAATACATTGTCGCTTATATCATCCTTCAGCTTATAATAAAACATTATCATCGCCACGGCGCAAGTATAATTAAACTCTTCATCATTGCCGGTACATTTAGTACATTTTTTCAAGGGGTTAAAACAGCATTTTCCTTTGTGAAAGCCCGGACAAACCTGCAAAGCCGCAAGACGTACAATGGCAAAAAAAGTAAAATCGTAGCTGAGTGTCATACGTGAGAGTATACCATAGTGCTTACCAAGGCTGGTACAAAGAGTACAGTATACGCCTTTATATGCTTCGTAATCTTTAATTTTAAGCTCCGGCTTATACGCTCTTACATACCCAAACAAAAGACACACCAACTTTCAGAAAATATTGTAAGCTATATGTAAAATAAATTCATTAACATATTGTAAACATTAAATGACCTGAAATTAATTTTAATGAGAAACTATTTTTATCGTAGATAAAAACAAGCAGCTGCTGAGAAAGCAACTGCTTGTTTTTAATATCTGTAAACTTTTATAAAACTAAATAGTTTCGTATCCATGAGCCTGAGCAAGCATCATATCCTTGACTTTCATAAGTCTTGTTGTGGTGCTGCGTTCGTTTTCATCAAGCTTCATTGTGATATACTTAATGGTTTCCTGATACTGGGGAATCATAACGTGTTCCAGGGCGTTGACTCGTCTGCGGGTTTTCTCAATTTCATCAGCCATCATCTGACATGATTTTTCGACCTCTGCAAGTCTTATCATCAAAGGCATAATATCCGAAAGAGATTTTACTGCGACATCAAGGTCATCAGATGTAAAAGCATAACCGTAAGAATAAATATCATCTTCTTTTGCGGTTTTCATCTTTACATCGTATTTCGGTATCATGACGCTCATTACATTTTGTTCGCTTATGTCAAGCTCCATGGACTGAGTTGGAAGCATAAGGGCAACATCAATTGTATTGTCGCTCATAACTGAACGTGCTACAGCCATATGTGCGTTTGCTCTGGCAATACCCTCTTCTACCTTTCTGCGAAGCTCTTTATTTTCCCTGACAAGATCAAGAAAACGACGCATGAGCTCATCACGCTTATCTTTTAGTAGCTTATGTCCACGCTGAGCCGTTACAAGCTTACGTTTTAAATTAGTAAGCTCCATTCTCGTAGGATTAACATTCAGTACAGCCATATATCTCAGACCTTTCCGTAATACTGGTCAAGAAGCTTATCACTGATACGTTTAAGCTCGCTTCTGGGAAGAATGGAAAGAAGCTTCCAGCCAAGATCAAGGGTTTCCTCAATACTTCTGTCTGTTTCATTACCCTGGGCAACATACTGCTTTTCAAACTCATCGGCAAACTTAGCATAGAGTTTATCAATATCTGTAAGAGCTGCCTCACCAAGAATTACCATAAGCTCTTTTGCATCTTTTCCTCTTGCATAGGCAGAGAAAAGCTGGTTCATGGTATTTGAATGGTCGGCTCTTGTCTTACCCTCGCCTATACCCTTATCTTTAAGACGTGAAAGAGACGGTAAAACATCAATAGGAGGAATAATACTCTTTCTGTAAAGCTCACGGCTCAAAATGATCTGACCCTCGGTAATATATCCTGTAAGGTCGGGAATGGGGTGGGTTTTATCGTCTTCCGGCATTGAAAGAATGGGTATCATTGTAATACTTCCCTCTTTGCCTCTCTGACGTCCGGCACGCTCATAAATTGAAGCAAGATCAGTGTACATGTAACCGGGATATCCTCGCCTTCCGGGAACTTCCTTACGGGCTGCTGAAACCTCACGGAGAGCGTCAGCATAGTTAGTGATATCTGTAAGGATAACAAGAACGTGCATTCCTTTATCAAAAGCCAAATACTCAGCAGCTGTTAGAGCCATTTTAGGTGTGGCAATTCTCTCGATTGCCGGGTCGTTGGCAAGGTTTGAGAACATGACCGTTCTGTCAAGAGCTCCTGTTTCACGGAAGCTTTCGACGAAATAGTTTGATTCCTCGAAAGTAATACCCATTGCGGCAAAGACAACAGCAAACTGCTCATTCTCGCCTCTAACCTTTGCCTGACGAGCTATCTGTGCAGCGAGCTGTGCATGGGGAAGACCGGAAGCTGAAAAAATAGGCAGCTTCTGTCCTCTAACCAACGTATTAAGTCCGTCAATTGCAGAAACACCGGTCTGAATAAATTCCTGGGGATAAGCTCTTGCGGCGGGATTTATAGGCGTACCGTTTACATCCATTCGTTTTTCAGGAATGATTTCGGGGCCACCGTCGATGGGTCTTCCAAGTCCGTCGAAAACTCTGCCTAGCATATCCTCAGAAACGCCAAGTTCCATCTGTCTGCCAAGAAAGCGCACTTTACTCTCTGCAAGGTTAATTCCTGTTGAGCTTTCAAAAAGCTGTACAAGAGCATCGGTGCCGTTTATTTCGAGAACTCGGCAGCGTCTTTTTTCTCCGTTTGAAAGCTCGATTTCACCAAGTTCATTGTAGGTTACTCCTTCAACCTGCTTTACAAGCATAAGAGGACCTGCAACCTCCTGAATGGTTCTGTATTCTTTTGGCATCAGTAATCCTCCTTTGCATTGAGAATTTCAGCAGTCTGACTGAGAAGCGCTTTATGAACAGACGCATATTCACTGTCGATATTTTCCTCTTCAACATACTTAAAACGTCCAATGCTCTCACGAACAGGCATAGAAACAAGTTTTTCTATATCTGCACCCTGCTGGAGTGATTCAAGACATACATCATAGAACTCCAAAACAAGGCTCATCATCATAAACTGCTTTTTAAGTGAAGTATATGTGTCAACCTCATGGAATGCAAGCTGATGAAGAAAGTCCTCACGAATTGATCTTGCCGCCTCCATTTTAAGTCTGTCAGGCGGTGAAAGGGCGTCCATACCAACCAGCTTTACTATTTCATCCAAAGCAGCTTCCTCAGATAAAAGAGTCATAATTCTTGCACGAAGGTCAGTCCAGCTTGAATTTACGTTTTTATTGAACCATTTGCCCAGTGTATCGGCATAAAGGGAATAACTTGTAAGCCAGTTGATAGCCGGGAAATGACGTTTATAAGCCAAAGCGGAATCAAGTCCCCAGAAAACCTTGACTATTCTCAGAGTTGCCTGAGAAACGGGCTCAGATATATCACCGCCGGGAGGAGAAACAGCTCCGATTACCGAAAGAGCGCCTTCTCTGCCGTCTTTTCCCATGGAGATAACTCTTCCGGCACGCTCATAGAACTGAGCAAGACGGCTTCCCAGATAAGCGGGATAACCCTCTTCACCGGGCATCTCTTCAAGACGTCCAGACATTTCACGAAGAGCCTCAGCCCAACGTGATGTAGAATCAGCCATAAGCGCCACTGAATATCCCATATCTCTGAAATATTCAGCGATTGTAATTCCCGTATAAATTGATGCTTCACGGGCAGCAACAGGCATATCTGAGGTGTTTGCTATAAGCACCGTTCTCTCCATAAGGGATTTTCCTGTATGGGGGTCAATAAGCTCCGGGAATTCGTTGAGAACGTCCGTCATTTCATTGCCACGCTCACCGCAGCCGATATATACAACTATGTCCGCTTCAGCCCACTTTGCAAGCTGATGCTGTGTAACAGTTTTACCGCTTCCGAAAGGACCGGGAATAGCGGCAACACCGCCTTTTGCAATTGGGAAAAGAGCGTCAATTACACGCTGACCTGTTACAAGAGGCACATCGGGAGCAAGTTTTTTTGCAAAGGGACGGCCCTTTCTCACAGGCCATTTCTGCATAAGTCCGACCTGTTTTTCATTGCCTTTTTCGTCTGTGAGAACACATACAACATCGGTTATTTTGTAATCGCCCTCAGAAATTTTCTTTACTTTACCGCTCATTCCAGGTGGAACCATTATTTTATGGTTTACAACATCTGTTTCCTGAACAGTTCCGACTACATCTCCTCCGACAACTTCGTCTCCCTCTTTTACACAGGGGACAAAATGCCATACTTTCTCTCTGTCGAGAGCAGGAACTTCTATTCCTCTTTGAAGATTGTTTCCGGAGATTTTCATAATCTCAACCAAAGGACGCTGGATACCGTCAAAAATACTGCTTATAAGACCGGGACCAAGTTCCACGCTCAGGGGTATATTTGTTGACTCAACAGGCTCACCTGTTCCAAGTCCTGAGGTTTCCTCATAAACCTGAATGGAAGCTCTGTCGCCGTGCATTTCAATAATTTCGCCTATGAGTCTTTGGCTGCTGACACGGACAACGTCAAACATATTTGCATCTTTCATTCCCGACGCAACAACAAGAGGTCCGGAAATTTTTGTTATTGTTCCAACACTCATTTAGACACTCGCTTTCTGTTAATCTGACAGTATATCGGAGCCGACAGCCTTTTCTACAAAACGGCTTACCGACTTCATACCCATGCCGTTATTTCCGGTCACTCCGGGAATAGGAATAATTGCAGGAACGGCAGCAGATTTATATTTTTCTATTTCTGTTTCTATCTGTACAGCAAGAGATTCTGTTATATAAATAACGGCATACCCTGATTCTGCCATAGTTCTCAAAGTCTTCACAGCAGACACAGGATCAGTTTCAGGAAAAATATCAAGGCCTATTGATGCAAATCCATAGATGCTGTCTTTATCTCCCATAGCTGCAATTTTATACATAGGCTTCCCTCACTCTCTTGCGTATTTCTTCCGAAGAGATTCCGTTCCTCTTAAGGGAAAGAATAACACGGACATTTTTAATTTCTGCTTCACGAGCCATATAATAGGCAAAAATAGGTTCTACTCCAAAGGCTGTATACTTGGCATCTTTAACTTTTTCCATAATAGCATCATCAAGACATTTTTCAAAAAGCGTTGAGCTTTCTTTTAAAAATGATGCAGCCTGGGAAAATTCTTTTATGCCTTCAAGATAAGAAGTAACAGCATCTTCTCCTTCGAGAGCTTTTTTTTGAAGAGTTACAATATCAATAATCGGACATTCATCGCTCATAGCTTTTTTCATAAAATCTATGCTTTTGCCGGTTTTAATACAGCGAAGCGCAATTTTGATATTTGCTGCGGCAACGTTCATGGCAACAGCATTTTTAAGAAGCGCAGAATCACTTTTTTCTGCCATTTGAAGCTTTACATCCATAGCCTGCTTATCAATTATGATATCAGCCATCTGTCCTGAGCCGAGACGTGTTAAAACATCATACGCCTTCTGTGCTGTTTCAGCCATGCACTCAGGAAGAGAAGAAAAGTCTTTCTTCGCAATTGCTTCCTTTATTTTCTGTATATCATATACACACGGAAAAACAAAATACCGCTGAGGATCTTCGCCCGTAAAAACAGTTTTTATTGCTGTTTTTAAATTATGGAAATCGTTTTCAATAATAAGGCAATCAAGAAGATGTTCTTCTGGAAGACATTCACAAAGCAAGTTCCAATTTTTCTCACTCTCTTCAAGAAGCATTGATGAAAAATCTTTGCTTTCCGTGTTCCAGCCTTTATCGCCCAAGACACGAATCGCCTCATTTAAATTTGATGCAGAAATCATGCTCTCCATATTATCGTTAGTAAGCAGTGAAAGCTCATGTGCCCTGATGTGTGCAACGCCATATGCAAATTCAGTATCACGCATAATCTAACACCGCCTGACTAAAAAATAATTTTACAAATTTTCTCTTTGAGAATATCACGCTTTTCATCGGCAAGAGCACCGAAAGTGCAGTTTTCTTCAATATCACCGTAAGTCATAATAAAGCCGCTGTCTATTTCATAATTAGGTTCTTTGCTTATTATGACATCGCATCCGGCAGAACGGAGCTTATCTTCAAAATTATCAGGAAGACGCTTTAAATCTTCCTCATTAAAGAAAATGACTCCGTTTTTTCTGTTTTCCGAATATTTTACAATAAGTGAATATACAGCTTCAAAGTATTCATCTTCGGGCAAATTATTCATTATATCAAGAGCCTCTGAAAGAATACCGTTTATTGTATCTGACTTAGCAGCTAGCATAATCTGGTTAGTTTTCTGTCTGCTGCCTGATACAGCTTTTTCTCTAATTAGCTCGGCTTCGCGCTGTGCTGCGGCAATTACTGCATCCGCTTTTATTTTGGCTTCGTTTTCAGCCTTTTCGGTCAGTAAGCGGATATTTTTTTCAGATGTCTCTGAAATCGACCTGCACTGGGATTCGGTATCGCTCCTGATTCTTTCAATTATTTTATCTAAACCAGCCATATTTAACTTCCTTTATTATAAGCTGAATATAAGGAGCACTGAAACAAGAAGTGCAAGAACTGCGTATGTTTCAACCATAGCAGCAAGAACCATAGCTTTACTCTGCTCCTCCGGCTTTTTGGCGATAACGCTTACACCTGAAGCGGCAACACGAGCCTGACCGATTGCTGAGAAGTATCCGACAATTGCCATGGGCAGACATGCTGCAAGATAAGCGAGCCCGTCAGCAGTGGTGAGAGCTGCAACATCACCTGTAAAAATACCTGTTCTTATCATAACAACAATAGCTGTAATGAAACCATAAAGTCCCTGTGTACCGGGAAGAATCTGAAGAATAAGAACCTTAGTGAATTTTGAAGGATCTTCTGCAACAAGACCGGCAGCCGCCTCACCAACAATTCCAACGCCCTTTGCAGATCCAACTCCGCCGCCGAAAGCAGCCATAACTGCACCTAAAATCGCTAAAACTAAACCGAGTTTATCCATTAGTAATTTCCTCCTTGAATCTTAATGTTTTTGTATTAGCCTTAAAGGGACGGAACTTTTTGCCGCCTCCCTCATAAAACCTTGAAAAGAACTCAACATACTGAAGTCTGTTCGTATGAACATAAGCACCGATAATATTTATACCAAAGTTTATGGTATGACCTATTGCGAAAACAACAATTAAAAGCACCGCTTTTGTAATTTTGCTTTCCGGCAAAGTTCCCATCATATTGATTACATTACCGATTATACCTGTAACAAGACCCAATGCCAAAAGTCGTGAATATGAGAGAATGTCGCTCAGATAGCCTGATACAACATTGTAAAAAGCGTAAAGGCCTCCGCCGATTTTTCCGCCTATGCTCTTTGAGCTTCTTCCGCCGGTGAGTATTATTAGAACTACACCCACTATGGCAAGATACTTACACACATTAGTAACCGAATCTGGTATTGTAACAAGCATTCCAGCACATATGGGTCCTGCTCCTCCAACGGCAAGGAAAATCGGCACTGTCTCACAGAATGCTCCAAACTTATCTCCGTCACGCCAAAGCATATATCCCTTTATTGCAACGCCTACAAACAGATGAATAAGTCCGAAAAGGAAACAGTATACCATTACGGACATAAGGTCATTTCCTTGTGGGTCTTTCCACAAATATAGTCTTATTGAATCAAGTCCCAGGAAATTGGTTCTGATAACATTTATAATGTCACCGAAAAAGCTGCCGTACATTATACCCCAGAACATTGTTGATATTCCGCAGTACATATACATAAGCATGGTGTTTTTCTTTTGACGTTCCGGCTTGTATTTTAAAATTACAAACGCCGTTGCAATAACCATAAGCAGTCCATAACCTGCATCGGAAAACATCATTCCGAAAAACACATAATAGAAAAACGCCATTATACTGTTGGGATCTATATCCTTTTTTGACGGAAGCGAATACATTTCCGTAATTGGCTCAACGGGAGCTGCAAAGCTGTTGTTTTTGAGAAGAACCGGTTCGTTTTCATCTTCCGGCTCTGTATCCGACACTGAAACAGCAGCCGTGAACTTTTCTTCTATTTCATTTTTCAGCTTATCACCGTATTTTGCAGGAATGTATCCCTCAAGAATAAACACACGGTCACTGATCCCAAGCTTTCCGATTGCATCATATTTTTCAGAACGAACAGAAAAATAATCAATAAGAAAATCTATTTTGGGTATATATTCGCTGAGCTGTGAAAGCTTTTTCTCACATGCCTTTATATCGTCGAGCAGTCTGTTTTTTTCAGCAAGATAAGCATCATGCTGCTCCTTTGGAAGATGCGGCGACACATCAGTTGGTTTTACAAAACCTTGCGACCGCAAGGCTCTTTCTACTGTTTCGCCGTTTTCTTTAAGACAAAAAACAACTGCGCAGGTCTGAGTATCATCGGAATAGACTATTTCTATTTCAATATCATCCGCTTCCGGAACTTCTTCGGCAAGCTTTATCATAAGCTCATCTTTAGTCATTGAAAACGGAAAATAACCTATGAACCCCTGTGAAAATTCAGTTCCGGTAAAATTCATGGGAATATCCAGTTTAATCCACGGAGCTATATTTTCCGCCAAGGTTTCGTTTCTGACAGCGTTAGCTTTATCTTCGGATATTCTTTTACCTAAATCATTTATTTCATAGCACTTATTTAAAAGAACATCCGCTTCATTGCTTTTTTCAATGAATTCCGATGCCGTAATCTGGCGCCTCGGAGCAAAACCCGCCAGCATAGATTTTTTCTCTTCACTGCTGTACTTTAAAAGCAGCTCTTTTGCAGCCTTAGCTGTTTCCAAAAATCGGTCAAACTGAGAAACTGACTGTGAAACATTAAGCTTATTAAGACCGTCGATTTCACGACAGTCTTCAATCTGAACTATTCCCCTGCGCTGAAGCAAATCTAAGATTTGCTGACTGTCTTCCAAAACAGCTGCAATTTCAATTTGCTTCATAGCCACTTTTGCCATCAAACGCACCTCCTTTTATTGTTAATGCTCTTTTTCATTCTCTGAGAATGCAGTCAATGACAGAAGAAACAGCCTGCTTTCTTTTTTCCTCAGAAATACAGGAAATATTTTTACTTTCAGCTATTGCCTTTTTTTCTGCCTGGAGCAAAATATCTTCAGCCTCTTTTTCAGCCTGAGAAATAATTAATTCTGCTTTTATGGAAGCTTCTTTTATCATTTCTTCGGCTCTTTTTTTCGCTTTAACCTTTGCTTCTTCAAGGGCTTTATTAGCGTTTTCATTTGCTATTGCGATTTCTTCACGAGATTGAGATTCTGCACTTAAAATCTCATCAACAATTTTTTCAGCCAAAAATTCACTTCCCTTCATTAAAGGTTTGGCAATATTTGTGATTATTATATCATCATGAAAAATTCAAAACTATTGGTATTTAATATAAACTTTTTGTCTTTATATGTGCGATTATTACAACAAATGCCACGACTTATTGTGTAATTGTGAACAAATTAACAATACATTATAAATTTACAAACGGATTTTCTGATTATGTGATTTGCATTTTCCTATAAAATATGCAAAAATGCAGCCCTTTACTGAGCTGCATTTACTTTGCTTTTTGCATTTTTATTTTCGGTTTTTGCTTTAATTATTACATATGTTTTTTCAGAAACAGCCACATGATCAAAATATTGCTTAAAGCGCACCGTTTTTCGAAATTTTCGTCCGCAGTTTTGGCATTTGAAAATCCCCTGAAAAGCCTGACATGAAATTTTCCAGTCATCAAGCTGCTTTGCCTGCTTTCCGCACACATCGCATATACAGACAAGGGCTGATGGCTCAATAGCCGGGCTGTTAATATCCAATATGTAATGAGTTCTGAAATTAAGTTTACGATAAAATACTTCATCACAGTCTTTAGCCATTTTCTTAAGAGAATTTTCATCAAAGACTTTTTTCAGGCACTCAACACTCAAAAGACTGTCATCAAGAGCTCTGTGATGGGAAAATTTATCATCCTTGATTCCCAGAAGATCTGCCGCAGCTGCAAGTCCAAGCTGCTGAGTGGTAAAAGAACCATCCATTTTCGACTGGCAGTATTTCTGTAAATCAAGATATCTGCCTAAAAACGGTATAGTTTCCCCTAAGGAAAATTCCTTGCAGTTTTCTACAAGTACCCTTATATCAGTATCTCCCCAGGTCATAACTATGTCATCAGGAGCAATCCAGCTCTTTAAAAGCTTTACAGCGTTTATAAAGCTCATACCCGACGCTACATCAGCATCGGTTATACTGGTCATCTCAACAACACGTTTACTAAGTTTTTTTCCTACACTCGGACGTATAAAAGTCGAAATAGTATCTTTTATTGCTAGATTTTCATCAAGCTTCACAGCACCGATTTCGATTATTTCATTAATCGCTTTTTTGCTTTTTGGACTGAAAGCATTATTCCATTCAAGGTCAACAACAATATATCGCATATAAATTTACTCCGCAAATATTAAACATGAAAAGTTCTTTTAAACCACAGCTCAAAGCGCTTGTTACCGGAAACAATTGCAAAAAAGATTATAAGAGCTGCACAGGAAGCTACTATGGGAATAGAAAATCTCAAAAACGCATCTTTGCCATAGAAATTACTGTAAAATCCATCAATAACCACACTTAAAATTGCAATTTCAGTAAAAACGGCAATGGTTATTTCAGACCATTTGCGTTTTTTCTTACGCATCCAAAGAAGCATAAACAAGGCAAACGCCGACACACAGATAATCACAGGTAAAGCAAGGTGCAGAAACCATCTCGGAGATTTATTATCTGAAATAACAAACAATGCATAAAGTGCCACTGATACGGAATCCAAAAACCAAAGCACATATGGATGAGCTTTAGTGATAAAAAGAGGTGCTATAAATATTATCCAGAACAGCGCACTTGATGTAATTATATAAAGCGACCAATTACCCGTGCTTGGCACAAGCAGATTGCTGATTCCGAAAACAATATTTGGTATCAGTAAACACATGGAGATGAAAAATCCCATATATTTATTCTTTGCCTTGGGGGTAAAGGTATTATCCGGATATGGTGGGAGCTTTTCCGGTTCATCTTCAAAGGCATTGAGCACAGGAGCAGAACAAAGAGGACATTCTATTGCGCTCTCATCAAGTTCGACTCCGCAATTTACGCAGTATGACATTTTAAATCCTCCTTATCTGTTGCTTTCTACTTTAACATGTATTCCCATTTTGACAAGAGAGGTAAAGAACTCCCTTTCAATATCTGATTCGGCATAGATATTGGCAAAAGTAAGAGCCAGACAGTTACCGAGGCTGGAAGCTCCGCATCTTGCTCCGTTAAGTTTACCAGGTCCTGCCATAAAAATAAATTTATCGACAAAAGGCTCCATATCCTTTGGCAGCTTTACAACACCTAAATTAGTAAGAAGTACGCTTGTTGTCTGTTCACCAGTGAGAAGAAATGACAAACCAACAGCGGCATCTTTAATAAACAGCGGAAGCACACGGCTTACAGGATTTGACTCAAGCTTTAAATTATTTGAAATCATAGCATTAAGCTGCTTTTCGTTATTTATATATCTGAGATACAATGAGAGCTGTTTGACAACCTCTTCAAAGGTGTACTCTCCCATATTGGGATCAATACGCACACTGTAACAAAGAGAAAAGTTTCTGAAAGTGTTCGTCGGGAATGTTCTTCTCAAATTCACCGGAATCTGAACACTGACATCCTTTTTCTTGTAGCACTCACGGTTTTGCTTCTGATAGTGGATATAAAGAAGCAGAGCGCCTAAGAACTCGGTAATAGTTGCATTATACTCTGCCGCTTTCTTTTTAAGAGCATCCACCGGCATAAATCCCGTTGTAATATTAACTCTGTGGTTAGGTAATTTTGTTCCTTTGGCATGATAAACAAACTTATTAAACTTTTTAAGCTTAGCCTTAGAATTTGCAAACTTAACAAAAGCATCGTTTATTTCATCTTCCGTGGCAGGCTCATTTATATCAAGCACATTTCCGCCAACGGAAATATCGTGACCGCATAAAGTCAGATATCTTGCCGCAAGAGTACATAAAAACAGAGAACCGCCGTAACCATCCGTAAGCACATGGAAGAAATCCACAGATATACGCTTATCGTAATAATACACCTTAAATAAAAAGTGATTATTTTCATTCCACTTGATTCTATGACAGGGATTGTTTACATCAAGCATTACAGGCGGAGCCGCATATTCATTCTCCTGAAGATAGTACCAAAAGAATCCTTTTTTGATTTTTACATCAAAGCAAGGAAACCTCGGAAGCACATCTTCCAAAGCCTGCTCCAAAATTTCAGGGACTATTTTTTCTTTAAGCACGACAGAAACCCGAAACACGTTTGACCATGTTTCGGTTCGCTGACCAGGAAAGATTTTTCCGGCATTATCTACTTTAAACCACTTTTTAGGCAGATGAGCGGCTATATTTTTCTCTTCAGCCAAAGCACTCACCTCTTTTAGCTGTTTTTGTCAACCTGGTGAAATTTCTTTAAATTTCCGCTTTTCTGGCGGCGTTTTTCAAGCTCGGCTGCAACATCCTCAACTTCGATGCCCTCATTTGCCATCATAACAAGAAGATGAAAAATAAGATCACTTATTTCGAGAACAGTCTCGCTCTTATCACCGTTTTTAGCTGCGATAATTGTCTCTGAGCACTCTTCACCTACTTTTTTAAGTATCTTATCAAGACCCTTATCGAAAAGATAGCAGGTATAAGATCCTTCTGTAGGATTGGCTCGTCTTTCAAGAATTACTTCATATAAATCTTTAATAATATCGTTCATGTTTATTTCTCCCATATTTTTCTATAAAAACAGCTGTGATTGCCTGTATGGCATGCAGCTCCTGTTTGTACCACATTTATTAAAAGGGTATCATCATCACAGTCAGTATAAATATCGACTATTTTCTGAATATGACCTGATGTTGCTCCCTTATGCCAAAGCTCCTGACGTGATCGGCTGTAAAACCATGTTTCACCTGTTTCAAAGGTTTTTGCAAGGGATTCACGGTTCATGTAGGCGAGCATCAGAACTTCACCTGTTGACTCTTCTCTCACAATTGCCGGAATGAGATCGCCTTTTTTAAAATATCTCTCTACATCCATATTCATTTCTGCTCTCCTCCGACTTTAACAGCTTCTTCGAGACTGAGTGTACCACTGTAAATTGATTTACCGCAGATTACGCCGTAAAGTCCGCCGTCTTTTACAGCTTTTATATCTTCAACATCCTTGATTCCGCCGCTTGCAACTATATTACAGGAAACAGCATCGTTTAAAGCAAAAAGCTGCTCTAAATTGGGACCTGACAGCATTCCGTCACGTCCGATATCGGTAAAGATTATATACTTGACGCCTTTTTCTTCCATTCTCTTTGCAAGCTCAATATAAGATATTTCGCTTGTCTTTACCCAGCCTTCAGCGGCAACCATGCCGTTTCTTGCATCAATACCGAGAACTATCTTTTCAGAACCATACTCATTTATACAGTCTGAAACAAGCTGAGGATTATTTAAAGCAGCAGAGCCAATTATAACTCTTTCAATTCCTCTAGAAAGATAATATTCTACATCTTCGGCCGTTCTTATGCCTCCGCCCACTTCAACCTTTAATCCGCTTTTTGCGGCTGTTTCGGTAAAAACGGAAGTGTTAATCCTTTTGCCGTTAACTGCTCCGTCAAGGTCAACCATATGAATCCACGCCGCACCAGCCTGCTTAAATGACAAAGCAGTATCGAGAAAATTTTCGGCTACCTTATGGGCTGTATTCATATCACCTTTTTTAAGACGAACACATTCGCCGTTTTTAATATCTATTGCAGGAAAAATAAGCATATTGACCTCCGATTAAAGACTTCCCTTAGTTGAAAGAACACCTTTGCCAGTTTCTCTTACGGCAACAGCAAGAGCATGGGCAAGAGCCTTGAAAATTGCCTCAATTTGATGATGTGTATTTCCGCCGTAAATCATATTTACGTGGAGAGTTATTCCTGCGTTATAGGCGAATGCTCTCATAAACTCTTCACACATACATGAGTCAAATTCGCCTACTCTCTCTTCGGGGAATTCAGCATTGAAAACAAGGAAAGGTCTTCCCGAAACATCGAGGGAAACAAAGGCAAGAGACTCATCCATTGGAACAGTAAAGCTACCATATCTCTCTATACCGCTTTTATCTCCCAGCGCTTCGGCAAAAGCTTTTCCGAGGACTATACCTGTATCCTCAATAGTATGGTGACAGTCCACATTGAGATCACCTTTAACATCAGCTTTCAAACCAAAACCGCCGTGAACAGCAAAAGCTGTAAGCATGTGGTCAAAAAATCCGATGCCGGTATTAATTTCACACTCTCCGCCATCAAGGGAAAGCTCTATTCTTATATCGGTTTCTTTCGTTTTTCTGCTTATATCAGCACTTCTCATATTATATATCACGCTAAAGAGCGCATCCTCCGTTAAGATTTATAGAATAAATCAATTCCTTCGCACACTTTTCTGTTTTCTTCTTCGCTTCCAGCGGAAATTCTAAGATGTGTACCCATTTTTCTTACGGCGATACCTTTAGTTTTAAGAAACTCAAAAAGCTCCTCCGCCTTTTCAAACTCAGTATACACAAAATTCGTCACCGGTGCAACGGGTTTTATTTTTCCTTTATATTTTTCCGAAAGATCAGTTATCATTTTGTAAAGCTCGTCCCTTGATTTCTTGATGCTCTCGGTACATTCTTTAAGGTAATCTGCATGATTTAAAACAACCGTACCCGCTGCCTGAGAAAGACTATTGACATTATAAGGAGATTTAACACTTCTTATAACATCGGTAAGTGTTTTATTGGCAACTGCAAATCCAAGTCTCATTGCCGCTAAACCGAATGCTTTTGAACAGGTACGCAAAATTATGAGATTGTCGTATTTTTCTGCTTCATTAATCAAAGATTCATCCCAGAAATCCATATAAGCTTCATCTAAGACCACAAGGCAGTCGAGAGAGGAAATGAGCTTTCTCATCTCATCCCTTTTAACTCCCAAAGAGGTAGGATTACAGGGATTTGAGAAAATAAGCACACGGACATTCTGATTTTTAGCTTCCTTAATTACGTTATCGGCAGAGAATTCCAGGTCGGCATTTTTAAAGAAATCAATGCACTGAGCTTCTACAATAGAAGAATAAAAAGCATACATTGAAAAGTCTGGAGTAACGGTCATAACCTTGTCGCCTTTTTGAAGGAAAGCAATCATTATAACTGAAATGAGCTCATCTGATCCGTTTCCTGCAGTGACAAATTTTTTATCTATGCCATAAAACTTTGCAAAAGCTTCGCAGAGTTCAGTGGCAAAGGGATCGGGATAACGGTTAAAATCAACTTTTCCTATTGCATCCTTTACCTCAGAAAGTATTTCTTCGCTAAGAGAAAAATAAGATTCATTAGCGTCGAGCCTCACTGCATACTCTCCCTCAACAGGGGAATACGGGGTGAGATTTTTTATTTTTTCATTTAGAACGAAAGCCATTTTTAAAACCTCACCTTAATTGAATTTGCATGAGCACCAAGACCTTCAGCCTCTGCAAGAGTAATAACGTCATCCTTATCCTGTGAAAGAGCGGATTCAGTATAATAAATAAAGCTTGATTTCTTTACGAAGCTATCAACTGAAAGAGGTGAGAAAAATCTCGCTGTACCGCCGGTCGGCAGAACGTGGTTGGGACCTGCATAATAATCGCCTAAAGGCTCCGGAGAATAATTGCCCAAAAATACGGAACCTGCATTATCCATACGTCCGATATATTCCATGGGATTTTCTACGCACATTTCGAGATGCTCCGGAGCAAGTTCGTTGGCAAAATCAACTGCTTCACTGAGATTCTGGCAAACAATAATTGCACCGTAATCTTTAAGAGATTTTTTAATTATATCTTTTCTTGGCATATCCTCTACCTGACGCTTTAATGCCTCCACAGTTTCAGAAGCTATCTTTTCGCTGTTTGTAAGAAGAATTGCGCTTGCAAGAACATCATGCTCCGCCTGAGACATAAGGTCTGCAGCAAGGAACTCAGGTTTCGCACTGTCATCGGCAACAATCAAAATCTCACTGGGTCCTGCAATCATGTCGATATCCACAACTCCGTAAAGGAGCTTTTTAGCGGTGGCTACATAAATGTTTCCCGGACCGACGATTTTATCTACTTTAGGAACTCTTCCAGTACCATATGCCAAAGCGGCAACAGCCTGAGCTCCGCCTGCAAGGAAAACCCTGTCAACGCCTGCAACATAAGCTGCTGTAAGGATATGG
The DNA here is from genome assembly GCA_958366985.1 of uncultured Oscillospiraceae bacterium. GTDB lineage: Bacteria > Bacillota > Clostridia > Oscillospirales > Acutalibacteraceae > UMGS263. The sequence goes on along the minus strand of CATXDC010000001.1, from coordinate 46,452 downwards.
GGGTTTGCTCCGCCATTTTTCATGGGAGGAGTAACCATAATAAGTTCCTCAACTCCTGCTATTTTGGCAGGAATGGCATTCATAAGCACAGAGGACGGATAAGCCGCTGTACCACCCGGAACATAAAGACCTACTCTTTTAAGACCTCTTATGCGCTGACCAAGGATAACTCCGTTTTCTTTAGTGGTAAGCCAGCTTTGCTGTTTCTGACGTGCATGGAAATCTTTGATTCTCTCTGCGGCATTTTTTACAGCTGTTAAGAACTCAGGAGCAACGCTGTTTACAGCAGCTTCCATTTCCTCTTTTGTTACTTCAAGTTTCTCTGGAAGGGAACCGTCAAAAAGCTTTGTATATCTGTCGAGAGCAGCATCGCCTTCAAGACGTACTGCCTCTATGATTTCAGTAACACTTTCCATAACCTTTTTGCTTGTCTCGCCACTTCTTGCTTTAAGCTGTGCAATAAGCTCTTTTTCTGCTTTTCCGTCTGCTTTTATATATGAAATCACAGTTATTCCTCCTTTGCCTTTTCAACTCTTTCGAGAAAATCTTCTATCTCGTTCTTGCGAAGCTTCATGCTCGCCATATTTACTATAACTCTCGCTGAAACCGGTATAATATCATCAATAACTTCGAGTCCGTTTTCTTTAAGTGTTGAACCAGTCTCAACAATATCTACTATAGCATCAGAAAGTCCCAAAAGAGGAGCAAGTTCCACCGAACCCTCTATTTTAATTATTCTGACATCCATGTTTTTGCTTTCAAAATAATTAGCTGCAACGGTAGGATACTTTGTTGCAATGCGCTTTACGTTATATCCGCTGAAAAAATCGGTTCCTTTGGGTCCTGCAAGAGCGAAACGGCATTTACCGAAACCTAAATCCATAACCTCGTAAAAACTTTTTCCGCTTTCGACTATTGTATCTTTTCCAACAATACCTATATCGCAGACACCGTGCTCAACATAGGTTGTAACATCGGCAGCCTTAGCAAGAACTACTTCATAAGGCGGAACAGGCAAAACAAGCTTTCTGCCCTTATCAATAAGAGCACTGCAATCGAGACCCATTTTTGAAAAAAGCTCTACCGTCTTTTTTTCAAGTCTTCCCTTTGTAAGAGCGATTCTAAGTGACTTCATGCTTTTTTCCCTCCTGTTCTCTCGATTTTAAATCCGTCTTTTCCGATAATGTGTATTGCACGTATGCCTTTCTTCTCGGCGTATTCACGTGCTTCATCGAGTGAAGATCCGGTAAATATTTCAGCTACAATATCAGTAAGCTCTCTTGCATAGATAAGAGCATTAATTTCGTATCCATCTTCACCGAAAACGAGTACATCAGCAGCTTTCTCTCCCTCTGCCTCACCTCTTTGAAGCATTGCTTTTGCAAGAGCATCTACATCTACTCCGAAGCCTGTTGCGGGAAGCTCTCTACCAAACTCTCCTATAAGTCCGTCATATCTTCCACCGGAAAGAACCGTTATACCGGAGCCTTCAATATATCCTCTGAAAACAGTGCCTGTATAATAATTGCTTCTGTGTACAAGACCAAGGTCTATGGTTATTTTTTCCCCTAAACCAAGCTGTGAAAGTGAGGAATAGATAGTTCCCAGATATTTAAGAGCTTCGTGTGCCTCCTCAGAATCATAAAGCTTTGCAGCTTCTTCCAGTATTTCAGCTCCGCCGAAAAGCCTTGGAAGTCTTTTCAATGCTACCGTAACATCTGTCTGAGGCATTGAATCAAGCAAATCATTAAGAGCAGCATAGTTTTTGGATTCAATAAGCTCGCTTATTTCTTCTCTTACATCGTCATCTGCATCAAGTGCGTTTGCAAGAGATTTAAAAAAAACTGCATGACCGATTTCTATTCTGAAATCCGCCGCACCGCAGCCCTGCAAAGCATCAATTGCAGTTGAAATAACCTCAAGATCGCTTCTGAGACCTTTTGCGCCTATAAGCTCAATTCCGCACTGTACGGTTTCATTGGCGTGACCTGCAAGGCTCTGACGGCATCTGAATACACTCTGATTATAATAAAGTCTTATGGGAAGCGATGCCTCACGAAGACGTGTTGTAACTATTCTGGCTATGGGCATTGTACTGTCCGGACGCAGAACAAGCAGTCTTCCATGATTATCAGTAAGCTTATACATACTTTCCGGTGCAAAACCTGCACTTTCACCGCTGAAAACATCAAAATATTCAAGTACCGGAGTTATAACTTTACTGTATCCCCTTGATTTAAAAAGTGCGGTAAGGGCTGACTCTACATTTTTTCTCGCAGAGCATTCTTCAAACAGTAAATCTCTTGTACCCTCCGGAGTGGTTCGTAAATACTTTTTCATAATCTTCTCCCATAAGTTTGTTTTGCTTTAATGTGCTAATACGCTAATTTGGTAACATATTATCATATTAAATAAAATAAGTCAACCAGAATACGCAAAAAATTCAAATATCAGAAGAAGCTCATCTGTGTACTATCAGGAAGTCCCTCAAGAGCGCCTGTTTCTTCAAGAGAAGCTATAACGCTCTTGGATACTCCCGCTCTTCTCTGCAAGTCATCCTTTGATATAAACGTGCCCTCACCGTCATCTCTCGCCGCAGCAAGTCCTCTTGCCGCAGCTTCACCGGTTCCGGCAATGGAAAGGAATGGAAGCCTGATTTTTCCGTCCTCAATAAGATAACGGGTAGCGTCAGACTTATAGATATCAATGGGCAGGAACTCATATCCACGAGCCATCATTTCATTTGTTACCTGTAAAATAGTGTACTGATCCTGTTCCTTTTTAGAAGCTTCTTTGCCCTTCTGCTTTATTTCAAGCATTTTGCTTTTAACTGCAGCATGACCTTTAACAGCAGTTACAGCGTCAAAGTCTTCGCCTCGTACAGTGAAGAATGCAGAATAGTATTCCAGTGCTCTGTAAATTTTAAACCATCCAAGTCTCAATGCTGCGCTGACGTATGCAGCTGCGTGAGCTTTAGGGAACATGTATTTAATCTTCATACAGGAATCAAGATACCACTGTGGTACATCATGGGCCTTCATGGCGTTGATATGCTCTTCTGTAAGAAGCTTTGTGGCTTTTCCCTTACGGACAATTTCCATTATCTTGAACGCCATGCCCGGTTCAAGACCCTTATGCATAAGATAGGTCATGATACTGTCACGTGTTCCGATAACCTCGGAAATTGTGCAGGTTCCGTCTTTAATGAGATCCTGAGCGTTGCCAAGCCAAACGTCTGTACCGTGGGAAAGACCTGAAATCTGCAAAAGGTCAGAAAAAGTCTTTGGCTGTGCGTCAATAAGCATCTGACAAACAAAGTTAGTACCCATTTCAGGAATTGAAAGAGTGCCAGTTTTCCAGTCGATATCCTCTTCCGTAACTCCTAAAGGCTCAGGACTTGTACACAGTTCATATATCTTCGGATCGCATATGTCGATATCCATTACAGAGATTCCCGTCATATCCTCAAGGTGCTTATAGAGTGTGGGAACATCGTGTCCCAGCTCGTCAAGCTTAAGGATAGTATCATGGAGTGAATGGAAGTCGAAGTGTGTTGTAACAGTACCCTTATCGGCATCGTCGGCAGGGTGCTGAACAGGTGTGAAATCATATACTTCATAGGCATTTGGAACAACAACCATTCCGCCGGGATGCTGACCTGTTGTTCGTTTAACACCTGTACATCCTCTTGTAAGACGTTCTTCCTCAGCTCTGTTAACTACCATTGAACGCTCTTCAAGGTATTTTTTAACATATCCGTATGCAGTTTTATCTGCAACCGTAGCAATTGTACCGGCCTTGAAAACGTGTGTGGGTCCAAAAAGCTCTTCTGTATATCTGTGAGCCATGGACTGATATTCACCGGAGAAGTTAAGGTCGATATCGGGAGCCTTGTCTCCGTTGAATCCAAGGAATGTTTCAAATGGTATTTCGTGTCCGTCACGGTGCATAGGTGTACCACAGTTAGGACAATCTTTAGGCGGAAGATCGTATCCCGAACCGTAGCTGCCGTCTGTGATAAACTGGCTATACTTACATTTCGGACATACATAGTGAGGTGAAAGTGGGTTAACCTCGGATATTCCCGCCATGGTTGCAACGAAAGATGAGCCAACTGAACCACGGGAACCAACGTGGTAACCGTGATCTTCGGAGTTTTTAACGAGCTTCTGAGCGATTATGTAAAGAACTCCGAATCCGTGCTTGATAATAGATTCAAGCTCTCTTTCGAGTCTTGTGGCAACATACTCAGGAACTGGGTCACCGTACATATCTTTAGCATGCTGCCAGCATATTGATCTGAGCTCGTCATCAGCACCTTCAATGCTCGGCTGGAATGTACCCTCAGGGATAGGTCTTATAACCTCTGTCATTTCAGCTATTTTATTTGTGTTCTCAACAACAACCTCATAGGCTTTATCTTTACCTAAGTACTCGAACTCTTTAAGCATATCGTCGGTTGTTCTGAAATACAGCGGCGCCTGATTATCGGAATCTGTGAATCCCTTTGCAGCCATTAATACGCTTCTGAAAATTGCGTCCTGAGGATCTATGAAATGGACATCACCTGTTGCAACAACAGGCTTACCAAGTTCATCGCCAAGTTTTACAATTTGACGATTGATGTCTTCAAGTTCCTCAATACTCTTTACAGTTCCATTTCGGAGCATGAATTCATTGTTGCCGTTAGGCTGGATTTCAAGATAATCGTAAAATTCCGCAATTTTCTTTATTTCATCTGCCGGTCTGCCGTCAACAATAGCTCTGTAAAGTTCACCTGCTTCACAGGCACTTCCGATAATAAGTCCTTCACGATGCTTTATAAGCTCGCTTTTAGGTATTCTCGGAACTCTGAAATAATAATTAAGATGCGCCATTGAGATAAGCTTATATAAATTTTTAAGTCCTACAAGATTTTTAACCAATATAATCTGATGATAAGGCTTAAGCTTTGAGGTATCTCCTCCGGCAAGACCTGTATTTATCTTCTGGACAGAAGTTATGTTTCTTTCTTCTTTTAAGTCCTTGAAAAGTACAAGCATTATATCTGCAAGGATTTTGGCATCATCACAGGCTCTGTGGTGATTAAAGTCATCAAGTTTTAAGTGCTTTGAAACTGTATCGAGCTTATAATTTTTAAGTCCCGGAAGCATAGTTCTGCAAAGAGGAACTGTGTCAATAAATGTATGGTTATAAGGTATATCATATCTTTCACAGGCAGCTCTGATAAAACTTATATCAAACTGCGCATTATGAGCCACAAGGATTGTATTTTCGCCACAAAAGTCAAGGAAGGCTCTTACTGCTTCCTCCTGACTCGGAGCATCCTTAACCATATCGTCGGTTATTCCCGTAAGCTCCACTATTTTTTCAGGTATAGGCTTTTCGGGATTTACAAAGGTATTAAAGCTTTCTTTTATCTCTCCGCCTGAAACCCTTACAGCACCAATTTCCGTTATACGTTCATTTTTAGCGCTGAATCCCGTAGTTTCAAGATCAAAAACTACAAACTCACCGTCAACCTCAGCTTCCTGAGAACCGTTGACAATAGGTATCATATCATTTACGAAATAAGCCTCAACGCCATAGATGATTTTAATGTCACCGGATGCCGCTGCGTTCATTGCATCAGGGAAAGCCTGTGCAACACCGTGGTCAGTTATTGCAATAGCCTTATGTCCCCATTTTATGGCACGTTTGACAAGAGTTCCAGCATCAGTAATACCGTCCATAGAGGACATATTTGTATGAAGATGCAGTTCCACCCTCTTTACTGGAGCGTCATCTGTTACAGGAATTTTATCAATTTTACTGATACCGTATGGGCGGATAACATATTCCTTAGAATAGTTATCATATGTAACTGAGCCTTTAACAAGCACTGTTATACCATTAGTGAAATACTTTTTGAAAACAGTAAGAGCATCTTTTTTATCAAAAATCTTTACTGTATATGAGCTTGTATTGTCAGTGATATTAAAGGAAATAATATGGCTTTTGCCGTCACGGGTATCTCTGATTTCGTAGCTGAAAACATCTCCCCATACACAGGCTGTACCTATATCCGGGGTAATCTGTTTTATTGAAATGGGCTTATCCTTAATAGGTTTTCCGTATACCACCTGTGCAGTTTCAAAATAAAGAGGTATACCCTCTACTGTCTGGTGCTCACGTGGTTTCTTTTCTGCCTGAGCTACTGCCGCTTCTTTTGCCTTTATCTCAGCTTTCTCTTTTTCTGCCTCACGCTGCATATTAGTAAAAATTGGATCATCAAAAGAAACGTCCGTTTCTCCGCAGAAATCGACTTTTATTTTAAAACCAAATCTGTCATGTACAATCTTTTCTATGTACTTATCACAGCCCGTAGAAAGGAGAATATCTTTTCCGCCGTGGGTAAGTGATATTTTCATTGCATTTTCCGAAAGCGTACAGGAAGAATCGGAGAAAAATCCGTTTGCGGCAGCAATATTGCGCTTAAGCTCAAATACCAGAGAAGGATAATACTCCTGAGAAAAACTTTCAGACGGAAAAGTGGGAGATATTACACACTCGCCTAACCCTAAATTGAATGCTATTTCCCTGGAAATTTTTTCAAGCAGCTCACTCTGAACCAGATTAAAAAACTGCACTGACGCATTTATTCTGTTTTTATCTTTGCACAGTTCAACAGACAGCAGCCTGCTTGCAGCAAGCAACTGTCTGTTTTCCTGACTGTTTATATAATCACCGAATATCTGAAAAAAATCGCAACTCATCGTACTACCTACATTTTCTCTATTTCAGAAAGCAGTTCCGAGACAATATCCTCTTCCGGAACCTTTCTTATAATTTCACCTTTTTTGAAAATAAGTCCGCAGCCGTCTCCGCCTGCAATTCCTATATCTGCTTCTCTTGCCTCTCCGGGGCCGTTTACTGCACAGCCCATAACGGCAACTTTTATGTCTTTTTTGACGTTTCTCAAATGCTCTTCAACCTCTGAAGCAATTGAAATAAGGTCAATCTTTGTTCTGCCGCAGGTAGGACATGATACCAGTGTAGGAGTACCGGTAAGAAGTCCTGCAGCTTTAAGTATATCGAATCCTGCATAAACCTCGTTTACAGGGTCGGCAGTTAATGAAACTCTTATTGTATCGCCTATGCCTCTTAAAAGCAGGCCACCAATTCCGATTGCGGATTTAATAAGACCCATGCGCTGGGTTCCTGCCTCGGTAACACCCAAATGAAGAGGATAGTCACATTTTTCCGCAAGAAGCTCATATGCTTCATACATTTTCTGAACATCAGATGACTTAATGGAAATTACGATATTGTCAAAATCGAATTTCTCAAGAAGCTTTACATGATACATTGCGCTTTCACACATTGCCTCGGGTGTAGGAGAACCGTATTTCGCAAGTATCTCCTTTTCGAGAGAACCTGAGTTTACACCTATTCTAATGGGAACACCTTTACGGGCACACTCATCGGCTACCGCTTTTACTCTGTCATCGGAACCGATATTGCCAGGATTAAGCCTGATTTTATCTACACCCGCCGCAAGACTGTCAAGGGCAAGCTTATAATCAAAATGAATATCGGCTACAATAGGAGCTTTTACTGCTGATTTCAAAGCTTCAACAGTCTTTACTGCTTCTTTATCGGGTACAGATACTCTTATTATTTCGCATCCGGCTTTTTCGAGAGCCACAGCCTGCTTAACATTACCCTCAACATCATGAGCAGGTACATTGAGCATTGACTGAACTGCAATATGCTCTGAGCCTCCGATATAAAGATTTCCGATTTTAACTTTTCTGCTATTTCTGCGTTCCATATTTCTCACCCTTTTACCAAATTGAGAATATCGTTAAATGTTACCACAACCATAAGCATCAGAAGCAGCACCATACCTGCCGCATGAACATATCCCTCATATTTCGGATTGACAGGCTTTCTGCGTATAGCCTCAACAAGAAGGAAAAACAGTCTTCCGCCGTCAAGAGCAGGAAGAGGAAGAAGATTAAATACACCAATATTAATGCTGATAAATGCAAAGATACTGATAAGGTTTTCTATGCCTGTTGTAGCAACCTCGGCTATAACACTTACCGTTCCCACAGGTCCCGCAAGCTGACTAAGTCCGAAACGTCCTGTAATTAAATCAAACAGCGAAAGCCATACAAGCCTTGCAATTGAAACAGTCTGTAAACAGGCAGCTTTGAAAACATTCCAAGGTGTTTTCTGCAAACCATAAATGGAAAAATCGTACGTTATATAATTTACTCCGTCTACCTGTTTTGTCTGGAATTTAACTTTTTCAAGTTCTACTTTCTCGCCGTTTCGCTCCACAGTAAAATCAATAACTCCGTCATCGTCACGACTCATAAGAAAGCTTACATCCATACTGGATAAAACCCTTGTGCCGTTTATACGGAGAATTTTATCTCCCGGCTGTAAACCGTACTGACTGCTTGTGGCGTTTTCAGCAAAAGCAGCAACAGTGGTTGTACCTACAAGATTCTGCTGAGAAATCATTACACAAACGAGAACAAGACCTAAAATAAGGTTCATAACGGCACCTGCCGCTACAACTGCAATCTTTTTATGAACGGGCTTTTTGTTAAATGCACGTTCATCCTCGCTGTTTTCGTCCTCACCCTCCATACTCACATAACCGCCTATGGGCAGAATTCTGAGAGCATACTGAGTTTCACCTTTTTTAAACTTAAAGAATGCCGGACCCATACCTATTGCAAACTCGTTAACTTTTACGCCTGAAAGTTTAGCAACAATAAAGTGTCCGAACTCATGTATGGTAATGACAAATCCGAAAAACAAAATTGCAAGAAGTATCGGCCACGCCTTACTCCAAACTGCTGAAACAGATAACAGATTTAAAATAGAAATCACCTCATAGGAATATGATTTAAAACAAATTCTCGTGCGGCTCTATCAGTTGCAAGGACATCCTCAAATGTATAATCCCCTGCTTTTCCAACATGCTCGGAAGCCTCACCTACAAGCTGTGCTATATCAAGGAATTTTATTTTTCCCTCACGGAAAAGTCTGTTGGCCTCTTCATTTGCAGAATTTGCCGCAGCAGGATAAAGCCCACCCTTTTCTATTGCATTGCGACAGATGTTAATACACTCAAAGGTATCATAATCGGGTTTTGCAAAAGTAAGAGTACCCACATCGCTTAAAGAGAGCTCATTAACAGGTGACTCTACTCTTTCAGGATACATGAGAGCGTACTGAATAGGTATTCTCATATCCGGAAGTCCAAGCTGAGCCAAAACCGAATTATCACTCATTTCTACAAGAGAATGAACAATACTTTCTCTGTGAACTACAATGTCCACATTCTTTGGCTTTACGCCGAAAAGCCATACCGCTTCAATCAGTTCAAGACCCTTGTTCATCATTGTAGCAGAGTCAATGGTAATTTTTGCTCCCATACTCCAATTAGGATGATTAAGAGCCTGCTCTACGGTTACATTTTGGAGATCCTCTTTTTTCTTACCGAAAAAAGGTCCGCCAGAAGCAGTAAGAATAAGTTTCTTAATCCATTTCTTGTCTGAAACTCCCTGAAGGCACTGAAAAATAGCTGAATGTTCACTGTCAACGGGATAGATTTTTACATTCTTTCTCTTAGCGCTGTCAATTACGATTCTTCCACCGGCAACAAGAGTTTCCTTGTTGGCAAGAGCAATATCCTTACCGGCTTCAATAGCTGTTAAGGTAGGTTTAAGTCCTGCCATACCCACAACTGAATTTAAAACTATATCGCTTTCCTCACAGGCGGCGCATTCGCACACACCCTCTTCACCGGAAAGGACCTTAGTAAAAGTGTCTGAGACTCTTGCTTTTAAATCAGCCGCAGCCTTTTCATCACACACAGCTACAAGTTTCGGCTTAAATTCTCTTATTTGCTTTTCGAGAACATCGACACTAGAATTAGCAGTCAATGCGCTTACGCTGAAACCGGCTTTTTTTATAACATCCAGTGCCTGAGTGCCAATTGAGCCCGTTGAACCTAAAATTGAAACAATCTTACTCATTATTATTCACCAAAGTTTCTTTGTATAATCTCAAAACAGATTTACAATAGCATAAATTGCAGGAAGAACAAAAAGACAGCTGTCAAATCTGTCCATTATTCCTCCGTGACCGGGAATAAGGTTGCTGAAATCCTTAACTCCAAAATTACGTTTAATAGTTGATGCTGAAAGATCTCCGAGCATACTTGCAACAGAAAGCACGGGAGAAATTATGAGCATTGCCCAGTAAGGGATTACAGTTCCATCAAAGAAGAACTTTTCAAAAACTGCAAGTACGATTATGTTTATAACAGCAGGAATGATTATACCGCCAATAGCTCCCTCAACAGTCTTTTTGGGGCTGATTTTAGGGCAGAGTTTATGTTTTCCGAAAGCTCTTCCGGTAAAATACGCAAATACATCGGTAAGCCATGAGCATACAAGCACAAGAAGGATTAAATAAACGCCCTCAGTCTTACTGAATTTACCGTCACTGTGTACATTTATGTCTCTGAGATAAACGAAAATTGAGAATGCAAAGGGAACTGCTACTGATGCAAAAAATGCTACGGCAACGTGCTCAAATTTAGTTATATCATAGCCGATAAGCATAATCGTCAGCATAACAAGTACATAAATCGCCAGAATGGCGGAATAGGAAACGTCTACAAATCCAAAACATTCATTCAGACAGAAAAGAGCCGAAAAAGCAAGGCTCAAAACTACAAGAGCTTTGTTTTTAATCTGTGTTACTTTTTCTATTTCGTATACTGCCATAACGGCAAGAACAGTCCATACAATTGTGAAAACAACAGTATTCATAAGGAGCAGAACACTGATTGCAACAACGGCGATTACAACGCCTGATAATACTCTCTGTTTCATTTTTGAAGCTTAACAATACATTGGTATTGCTTTACCTTTCTGTAAATTTAAAAGTCTAAAATTAAACTCCGCCGAACCTGCGGTTTCTGTCCGCAAAAGCCATAATAGCTTTATCAAGGTCGTCAGTAGTAAAGTCAGGCCAGAGAACATTGGAAAACCAAAATTCAGAATACGCTGCCTGCCAAATAAGGAAGTTTGAAAGTCTGTATTCACCACTGGGACGGATTATAAGATCAGGGTCAGGCTGACCGGAAGTGTAAAGGCTGTCGGAAATCATCTGTTCTGTTATGTCCTTAGGATCAAGTTCGCCCCTTTTGATTTTCTCAGCTATATCCTTTACTCCGTCGACAATTTCGAGTCTTCCGCCATAATTTATCGCAAGATTAATTACGGTTCTATTTCCAGTTTCGGTACTCGATTCCGCCATTTGCATTAAGTTTCTGATATCCTGCGGCAAAGCATCACGTTCGCCGATAAATCTAAGTTTCATTCCTTTACTGGCTTCCGGTGATTCTTCAGCTTCGCCTAGATACTCACGGAACAAATCCATTATAGCTGATACTTCTTCGGGAGGACGTTTCCAGTTTTCGGTGGAAAAAGCATAAAAGGTCATATATTCTATGCCGATATCCGCCGCATATTCCGAAATTTTTCTGAAAACCTTAGCTCCCTCACGGTGACCCTCAAATCTTTTCAGTCCACGCTGCTTTGCCCAGCGGCCGTTGCCGTCCATAATGACGCCGATATGCCTTGGCATATGATTTTTATCTATTTTACTCATATCCATAAACAATACCTCAAAATAAAGAAAAATTCAAAAGGATAAAATAGCGAAAAGCCCCTCTCTTCGAGGGGCGTAATCGTTATATTTCCATAACCTCTTTCTGCTTTTTAGCAGCGACATCATCTATTTCCTTGATAAATTTATCTGTAATTTTCTGAAGCTCATTTTCACCGTCTTTAAGATCGTCTTCTGTTATTTCAGAAGCCTTTTTCATAGCCTTGAGCTTTTCAATGCAGTCACGACGGATACTGCGGATTGCAACCTTTGATTCCTCAGCCTTTTTGCTGATATCCTTTGCAATTTCCTTACGCTTATCCTCTGTGAGAGGCGGGAAAACAAGACGGATAACCTTACCGTCATTCTGGGGATTGATGCCTACCTCAGACTGCTGAATAGCTTTCTCAATAGCACCGAGTGTTGAAACGTCCCAGGGCTGAATGGTAAGTATTCTTGCCTCGGAAACAGAAATAGCAGCCATCTGATTAACAGGTGTGGGTACACCGTAATAATCAACATGAACTTTATCAAGAACACTTGCATTGGCACGTCCTGCACGGATTGTGCCATACTCATGTATAAGAGCATTGACTGTTTTAGTCATTTTTTCTTTAGCTAAAGCAAAAATTGTTTCCATATATTACTCCTCCTCTGCTGTTACAAGAGTACCTACGTTTTCGCCCTTAACAGCAGCTACAATATTCATCGGGTTTGAAAGATTAAATACCAAAATAGGCAGGTTGTTATCTTTACAGAGAGATGCAGCTGTGCTGTCCATAACATGAAGATCTTTATTCAGAATATCAAGGTATGAAAGTCTGTCATACTTTACTGCATCATCAAATTTATTGGGATCCTTATCAAATACGCCGTCAACATTAGTTGCTTTAAAAATAACATCTGCATCAATTTCAGCAGCTCTAAGAGCGGCGGCAGTATCGGTTGTAAAGAACGGGTTACCGGTTCCGCAGCCGAAAACTACTACTCTGCCCTTTTCAAGATGTCTGATTGCACGGTTGCGAATATAAGGCTCTGCAATCTGCTGCATGGAAATTGCAGTCTGTACTCTTACTGGAACATCAAGCTGCTCGAGAGCATCAGCAAGAGCAAGTGAATTCATTACCGTTGCAAGCATCCCCATATGGTCTGCTCTTGTGCGGTCCATATCTCCGCTTGAACGTCCACGCCAGAAGTTTCCGCCGCCGACAACAAGACCGATTTCAACGCCCATATTGCTGCATTCTTTAACTGCCTCGCAAATTGAAAGTACTGTATCAAAATCTAAACCATGACCGTTTTTACCGGCAAGAACTTCGCCGCTTAATTTCAATAAAATGCGTTTATAAACAGGCTGCATTTTAATAACCTCCAACTTGTTAACTTTAACAATATTTTACTTCATAAAGCCTCTGCTGTAAAGAGAAAAAAGTTAAATATTAATTCTTTGACTATGACTATTTTAAATTATCAGAAAAACATTTATTTCATAGCATCGTGAAAACTTACTGAATAATCCTTTACAGTAACATTATCTGCATTGTCAGAAACTGAAATATTATTCATGATAACTCCCTTGCCGATAGCAGTTTCATCATAAGCGGATCCCTGAAGTTTACCGTTAAAATAAATTTTCAGCATAAAATTACGCTCTCTTACAGCGTAAATTTTAACGTTTTCGATGCCAAATATACTGTCCTCAGAAACAGCCTTCGTGTTTCCTATCGCAAATTCTACATTGCCGCAATCGTTAACAGAAAGACTGAATCCACCGTTGCTTTGAGCGATAACATAAGATTTTTCTCCTTCATTTTTAAGCTCAGCTTCAACGGTAAAATCTGAATATAACGTATAATCCACTGCTTTTAATTTTTTGCTGCTGTAAATTACACAGTTATCAAAATATACTGTTTCACACGTTGCACTAAAAGCGTTTCCTGCGCAATCAAGTATATCTTTGACTTCTATTGTGAGTTTATCACCGGATACAAAATCATTGTCAGCGGTAAGAATGACAGACGAATAATCCGCTTTAATTTTGCATTCGCCGGGGATTTTACCGTTGATTTTGAAATTATCCTTTGAGCAGTGGACTATTCTGTCAAAGTGTACCTCAACGGTTTTATTATCCTTTGCTTTGGCAAAAAGAATTTTTGCTGTATCATTCTTATGGGCTTTAACAAATTCAAAGACCAAAACCTCATGAGCTTTAAGTTCTGTTTCAAGCTCATCACCATAAGAATAAGTAACTATATTTTCAGGTACAGCATAGGGAATAAGCTGGCACTTAACTAAATTCGCCATCCCCTCTTTTACACCTATTATTCTGTCAAGAGTTACTTTGAATTTCTGCGTCTTATTAGCCGGATTTCTTAATGTTATAAATCCGTGGTCGCCGTTCCATGCAGAATATCCATATACCTTACCCTCAGCTGGTGTGTTGCCGATAAGTTTTGCGTTTCTTAAAACCTCAAAATTCTTCTTTGCCCATCCGAGCACGAAGGCATTTATATCCCACATATCGTCATCAAAGAGATTGAAGCTGTAATAAAGCTCCCAGAAAGCTGTACCACGTGCCGTAAGGACAAACATAAACTTTCTATACTCTTCGGTTGTCATTTTAATTTTAACTGTATTGCCGTAAACCGGATCATGATTATAAAGATTGGAAAGAGGAAACTGGAACTGTCTTTTATTGCAGAAATCAAAATAACGGTCGTCACGGTAAGAAAGCATTTCATCTGCTTTGCTTCCCTTAAAATTCTCACCGCTTTTGCTCCTTGCAATAAACCAGTGGTCACTGCTGTTTTGCAGCCACATGCTCTTTCCCCACTGCAAAAACCAAGGACTTGGATTGGCATAACTTGTTAGATTGAGCCAAAGCTCTTTTCCCTGAGAAGCTCTGAAAGAAAGCATTTTGTCAAATATCTCAATCCAGCGTTCCCAAACCTCAGTTGTGAAATACATTCCGTGAGGTCCTCCGGTAATATGACCATGTTTTTTACTTTTACAAGGCTTATATGCAAATCCGTCAAGCTTCCAGTAATTGATATCAAACCTGTTCATATAATCTATGAAGAGATCGGTTACGCTCTTTACATAACCGCTGTGTGATATACATACATCTCTTGACTGCTTATTATATCCTCCGGTACCGGCTTTTTCCATATTCTTACCGAATGAACGCTCATAGATATATCCGCCTCTGGGCCCCAGCCACAGACCGAAATCTGAGGAAAGCTTTTTAGCTGTCTTCGATGCCTCATAAAGTTCATTTGGAAATTTATCATTGAATTTCCAGAAAACTCCTGTATAATCATTCCAGCCGTCATCAACAACATAGGAATCCACTGGAGGAACGCCGTGCTGACTAAGGCCTTTTTCAATCTCAAAAAATGAATCGAATATATTTTCAGAGTTAATATCCATCATGTGGTCATACCATGAATTATACTGAATTCTGAATTTAAAAGGTAAAGCTATATCTCTGATATAATCAAAGAAATCGGATTTTATAACTTCTAAATCAAGACTTCTTGCGCTTCCGAATACGTTTCGCCAAAGAGCAAATTCTCCGTTTTCATTGAGTTTAAGATCTGAAAGGCTTTTGCCTGAGTAGTATCTGATAAAAGCCGTATTATTTTCAATATTGTTATAGCACTCAGGAAATTCATTTCCAAAGAACATACCGTTAATGTAAACCGGCTGACCGAGAGCTACAAGGAATCCCGATATATGGGCTTTGGCCATATCAGGTCTTGACCAGCTCTGCTCTACTCTTTTATCAAGCATAAAATGTTCACCGTCAATAAAATCAAGTTTTATTTTTGAAACATTCTTTCCTGAAGCTTTCATGTAGATGTTTTTATAAACATAATGTTTATTGTCAAAAACCGTATAAACCTCTCTGAAAGACAAATCTACACCTTTTACAGAATAAGGCTTATAAGAAATTTCAAGGATTTTGCCGTTATCGCAGTATTTTTCATTAACAGCTTCAACAGACAAATTTTCGCTTTTTATAAAAACTTTGCTTAATAATCCGCAGATGATAGATACAACAAAATTGCTTGAACCGTCAGAAGGAACAAATGATGTTTCTTCATCGGTGCGGCGGTTTACAATACTTTCAGTATTTATTTTTTCGTTTTGCAAGATAAAAGTTCTTGATATAAACTCATTACCTATTTTAATTTCATTCTCGTTTCTCTCAATAAAAGCAGGCATAACATCCTCCATAAAATGATAGTAAAAGAAAAGGTGCAATTAATTATAACTGCACCTTTTTGAAATTCAATCAGAAAATTTCAGACTGCTCAAAAATTTTTATATTAGCTTTTGTAAGGATTTCAATTGCCTTTTCATTATCGGGAACACGGATAATAACATATGCCGTGCCAACCTCAGGAGTAATGAACGCATATGCATATTCAACGCTTATACCCTCTTTTGAAAGGGTGTTGATTGCCTTTGAAAATCCACCGGGAACATCAGGTATGCCTATTCCCAGAACCTTTGTAATTGAAACAGTAAGTCCGTCATCTTTAAGAATTTTCTCAGCCTTCTCAGGATCGCTTACAATGAGACGGAGAATACCGTAATCTGTGGTATCAGCAATTGAAAGCGCACGAATATCAATTTCATTATCCGCAAGCAATGAGGTGATCTCCGCAAGACGTCCGGGTTTGTTCTCAACGAAAATTGAAATCTGTTTAATTGACATAATCTGTTCCTCCCTTTATCAGTAAACTCTTTTATCAACTACACGCACTGCCTTACCCTCTGAACGGGGAAGTGAATGGGGCTCGACAAGGCGCACAACTGCCGTAATTCCAAGGGTTGTATGCATAGCATCCATGATTTTACGCTCAGTATTTTCAATATCCTTAACAGAGTCGGAGAACATCTCATTGGACATCTCAATCTTTACTTCCATAACATCACGGTTATTTTCTCTGCTTACAACAATCTGATAATTAGGCTCCATGCCAAGAGAAAGGATAACATGCTCAACCTGTGACGGGAAGACGTTAACTCCACGAATAATAAGCATATCGTCACTTCTTCCGTGAGGCTTGGTCATCTTTACAAGAGTTCTACCGCATGAACATTTTTCATGAGTAATAGCACAGATGTCACGTGTACGATATCTTACAAGCGGAAGCGCTTCCTTACCGATACATGTAAATACAAGTTCGCCGTATGTACCATCCGGAACAGGCTCAAGAGTTTCGGGATTGAGCACCTCAGGATAGAAGTAGTCCTCACAGATATGCATACCAGACTGCTCACTGCACTCATATGCAACACCCGGACCTGCAATTTCTGAAAGTCCGTAAATATCATATGCCTTAATAGCAAGAGATTTTTCAATTTCACGGCGCATATTTTCAGACCATGCTTCAGCTCCGAAAATTCCGCCTCTGAGCTTTAATGTAGTGGGATCAATGCCCATTTCCTTTATTGTTTCACCGATATACATGGCGTATGACGGAGTACAGCAAAGGAAATCAGACTCAAAATCCTGTAAAATCTGAATCTGTCTCTTTGTATTTCCTGATGAAACAGGAATAGCAGTAGCTCCAAGCTTTTCTGCACCGTAATGAAGTCCAAGACCGCCGGTGAAAAGACCATAGCCGTAAGAAACATGAACAGAGTCATGCTTTTCGGCACCTGCTGCGGCAAGAGCTCTCGCTGCACATTCAGCCCAAATCTGAATATCATTTTCAGTATAACCGACAACTGTCTGCTTTCCCGTTGTTCCTGAGGAAGCGTGAATTCTTACAAGCTTGTCCTTAGTTACTGCAAAAAGTCCGAAAGGATAGTTATCACGCAAATCCTGCTTTATAGTGAATGGAAGCTTTGTGATGTCATCGATACTTTTAATGTCTCCGGGAAGCAGTCCGATTTCATCGAATTTTTTCTTGTAAAACGGAACATTATTATAGCAGTTATGTACCATTTTAATAAGTCTTGCGGACTGAACTGCATGAAGATATTCCCGTGAGGCGGTTTCAATTTCTTCGTTAAAATATTTTGCCATAGATTAATTACCCCTTTAGTTTATGAGTTATAACCAAGCTCAAATGCTTTCATGTTAAGATCAAGGAACTTTTCAGGAACTGTTTCCTTAATAGCATTATGCCAGACTAAAACAGGAAAATCAACATGCTTTGCCATAACTCCTACAAGAACAACGTTGACAGCCTTTGGAGAACCTGCCTCAACTGCCATACTCAAAGCGTCAACAGCAGTGATATCAGCACCTAAAGCTTTAACTGAATCAAGAATGTTTTCAGGATATGTAGTCATACCTGTAACAACGGGCATAGGATCCATTTTCTGTGTGTTTACAATAATCTTTCCGCCCTTTTTAAGATAAGGCAGCCATCTTGCAGCTTCAAGCTGTTCAAAAGCGAGTATAAGGTCTGCTTCACCTTTTTCAACAATGGGAGAATTAACCTTATCGCCATATTTAACATAGGTTACAACAGAACCGCCACGCTGGCTCATTCCGTGAACCTCGGAAACCTTAACGTCATATCCTCCGGCAAGGAGAGCGTTACCCAAAAGACGGCTCGTAAGGAGAGTACCCTGTCCTCCGACACCAACAATCATTATGCTTCTTACGCTCATATTATTCAGCCTCCTTACCTGTAATTGCATCAAATTTGCAAAGCTGAGTACATACATTGCAGCCGACACACTGTGTAAAGTCGATAACTGCTTTGCCGTTCTTCATGCTTATTGCGGGACATCCTATCTTCATGCACATTTTGCAGCCTCTGCACTTGTCTGCATCAACTTTAAGAGGCGGATTGTGCTTAACATATTTAAGAAGTGCACAA
Source organism: uncultured Oscillospiraceae bacterium (assembly GCA_958366985.1). GTDB lineage: Bacteria > Bacillota > Clostridia > Oscillospirales > Acutalibacteraceae > UMGS263. Next base: position 27,922 of record CATXDC010000001.1, on the reverse strand, counting down.
GGTCTGCGTGAAATGATAACTGAGGGTTCGTCGGTAGCGATTTCTTCTCTTACCGCATCCTCACACTCTTTAAGGTTATATGGATCTACAACTCTTACACGGTTAATTCCGACAGCCTTGCAGAGAGCCTCAAGACTTACAGCGCTTGTGGGATCACCTTTAATTGTATAACCTGTTGTGGGGTTCTGCTGATGACCTGTCATACCTGTAATACTGTTATCAAGTACAATTACAGTTGAATTGCCCATGTTATAAGCAATATCTATAAGACCTGTGATACCGGAATGGATAAATGTAGAATCACCGATAACTGCAACTGACTTTTTAGCGGAATCTTCACGAACCTTGTTATGACCATGAAGTGCAGAAACTGAAGCACCCATGCAGATGCAGGTATCCATCATACCAAGAGGAGCAAGTGAACCGAGAGTATAGCATCCGATATCGCCGCTTACTGTAACATTGACCTTTTTAAGTGCATAGTAAAGGCCACGGTGAGGACATCCGGCACAAAGCACGGGAGGACGTCCGGGAATTTCTTTATCTGTAACCTCACAGAACTCGTTTTCTTCGCCAAGAATCGCCTTTTTGACAATGCTCTGAGAAAATTCGCCGCAGAGAGGAAATACTTCTTTACCGATGACATTTACTCCGTGCTTTTTGCAGTGAGTTTCTATGATATCATCAAGCTCTTCAACAACATATACCTTATCACACTTTGAAGCAAACTCTTTGATAAGCTCAACAGGAAGAGGATATACACATCCGAGCTTAAGATATGAAGCGTTTTCTCCGAGTGCTTCCTTTGCATACTGATAGGAAATACCAGCAGTGATAACACCGATCTTAGTGCTGTAATACTCTGTTTTATTTATCTCACAGGTTTCGGCCCACTGTGTGAGAGCTTTTATTCTTTCCTCAACAACAACGTGTCTTTTCTTTGCCATTGCGGGCATCATAACATATTTCTGAGGATCCTTAACATACTCTTTAAGCTCGTCTCCGCTTCTCTCACCTGTTTCAACAAGGCTTCTTGAATGTGAAACACGGGTTGTAAGTCTGAGAATAACAGGAGTATCAAACTTTTCTGAAAGCTCATAAGCGAGCTTTGTATAATCAAGGCATTCCTGAGAATCGGAAGGCTCCAGCATAAGTGTCTTTGATGCCATAGCGTGATGACGGGAATCCTGCTCGTTCTGAGAAGAATGCATTCCGGGGTCATCTGCAACAGCGAGCATAAATCCGCCGTTAACACCGGTGTATGAAGCAGTATATAAAGGATCAGCGGCAACATTAAGTCCGACGTGCTTCATTCCGCAGAAAGATCTTGCACCTGCAATTGAAGCTCCGCAGGCAACCTCTGCTGCAACTTTTTCATTAGGAGCCCACTCACAGTAAATATCATCATACTTAGCGGCAAACTCAGTTATCTCGGTACTGGGTGTTCCGGGATAGCTGGAAACCAAACGGCATCCGCCCTCATAAAGTCCACGGGCAACAGCTTCATTGCCCAACATCAGTTTTTTCATTACATATCCACCATTTCTCCGCACGATTTTATTTTTCGGAACTGTGCGGCTTTTTCCGAAAAAAATCCAACAAAGTATATTTTATTTCTTTTCGCCTCGTAAATCAAGGATTCTGTTAGCTTTTCCTACAAATCTTTCAAGACTTTTAGGTTCAACGAGACTTACTTTGCACTGAATACCAAGAACTGTCTGCAAATTATGCTTAATAAGATTGTGAAGCTTTTCAATTTCCTGATACTTATCAAGCACGCTTCCGTCAATAAGCTCAACCTTAACTTCGAGTGTATCAGCAAAGCCCTCACGGCGTACAACAAGCTGATAGTGAGGTCCGATTTTCTCAGTACCCACCAATACGCTTTCAATCTGTGACGGGAATACATTTACTCCACGGATTTTAAGCATATCGTCACTTCTGCCCTTAACCTTATCCATACGGACACTTGTTCTTCCGCATTTACATGGCTGGTAATTAAGTCTTGTAATATCCTTGGTTCTGTATCTGAGAAGCGGAATGCCCTCTTTTGTAAGAGTAGTAACAAGAAGCTCTCCATCCTCTCCTTCACCGAGAGGCTCAAGGGTATCAGGATTTACAATTTCAGGAAGGAAGTAGTCTTCACAAAAGTGAAGTCCGTCACGTTCCTCACATTCACCGGAAACGCCGGGGCCCATCAGTTCACTCATACCATAGTTGTCAGTAGAGAAAAGTCCCCATGCTTTTTCTATTTCATTTCGCATTTCAGGAGTGCATCCCTCAGAGCCAAGAAGTCCCAGACGAAGATGATAGTCGCTCATTGGGAAAGGAAGCTCCTTTGCTGTTTCAGCCATATAGAGAGCATAAGAAGGTGTTGCAACAAGGGCCGTGGTTTTGAAGTCCCTCATAAACATAAGCGCTTTCTCAGTGTTTCCGCTTGAATTGGGAATAACTGTTGCACCTATTTTTTCAAGTCCGTAGTGAAGTCCCAATGCGCCGGTGAACATACCGTATCCGAATGAAATCTGAACTATATCATCGGCGGTAGCTCCCGCAGCCATGGCTATTCTTGCAACACAATCAGACCAGATGTCCAAATCATGCTTTGTGTATCCAACTACTGTCGGTTTGCCTGTTGTTCCCGAGGAAGCGTGAATTCTGACTATCTCACGCATGGGCTTTGCAAAAAGTCCGAATGGATAATTGTCACGCAAATCAGTTTTTGTTGTAGGCGGTATGTACTTTAAATCGGACAGAGATTTGATTTTGTCTGCTGTCACTCCTGCCTCATCAAGCTTCTTTGTGTAGAACGGGACATTTTTATAACAGTAGTCCACAGTCCATTTGAGTCTTTCGAGCTGAAGAGCTTCAAGCTCTTTTCGGTTCATTGTTTCGATTTCTTTTTGAAAAAACATTTTGCTTCTCCTTTATATACGCCAAAATCACAGCCGAATAAAATCCGGCTGCAATTTTCGGTATTATATATTTTATTTTGCTTCTACGGCAAAAGTATAAAATTTTTCATTAACATTCTCGTTTGCGCTGATTTTATTATAAACTTTACTTACACCAAATACAAGTACAATAGATATAATCATTGCAGCACAGGCGAAAACAGGACCCATAGCGGCAATTTGCTTTACTGCCGCAACGTCTGCAAAAGGCTCCGCAAGCTTGCAAACTGCCGGTACAAGGGCAATTACAAAACCGCCGATAATTCCAGCCCAGGCCCCCTGCTTATTTGCTTTTTTCCAGTAAAGGGCGATTACATATGGTGCAAGGAAAGAACCTGAAATTATACCCCATGAGTAGCTCATCATATCGAGAATGGGTGTATCAGTTGTAGCCACAACAAAGGACATGATTACAAAAATTACACATGCTGACTTTGTAAGTACGGTCGTCTTTTTCTCGCTCATATTAGGTCTGATACTCTTTTTTACGATATCCACAGAGAAAGTGGAGCTTGCTGTAAGAGTAATTGAACAAAGAGTGGAAACCGATGCTGAAATAAGAAGAACAAGTACAACTCCTAAAAGAACTGTCGGTAAATTTGCAAGCTTCAGCATAGTGGGGACAATGTAGTCCTGAGCGGGCATTGTGCTCTCTGTAAAGAACATATGGCAAAGAGAACCTATAAAGTATCCGCCGCCTGCAACAAGAAGTGCAAAGAAAGTAGAAATTACAATACCTCTTTTCGCCTGCTTGTCATCCTTGATACCGAAATATTTCTGAACCATCTGAGGAAGTCCCCATGTACCGAAGCTGGTCATAAGCACAGTAGAAATAAGACTCAGCCACGCTGAACCTGAAAGCTCCGGAAGCCCTTTTGAGGTTTTGGCATATTCCATAATGCCCTCTATACCGTTAACAGTATCGCATCTTATAACAAAGAAAATTAAAAGTGCAACGCCGAACATCATTATGATCCCCTGAACGAAGTCAGCTCTCGCCTGAGCAAGGTATCCGCCAAAAACAAGAAGTAAAACCGCCACAGCAGCAATCACAATCATGCAAATTGTTTCATCTATTCCTAAAAGGACATCAGCAACACTTGCAAGACCTTTATATACTGATGCTGAGTAAGGAATGAGGAAAATGAAAATTACAACGCTGGCAAAGCTTGCCATTGATTTACTGGAGTATCGTGTTTCGAAAAGCTGAGGCATTGATTTAATATTAAGTCTTGCAGAAACTTCACGGGTTCTTCTTGCAAGTACACGCCATGCAAGCCACGAACCGAAAACTGCGTTGCCTATACCTGCCAGAACACCCCACAGTCCGTAATTGAGGCCTGTGCCGCCGGCATATCCTACAAACATTACAGCTGAAAAATATGCTGTACCGTAGGAAAGAGCTGAAAGCCATGCTCCGGCGCTGCGTCCTCCGACAGTTATGTCGGCAAGATTTTTTACTTTTCTGCCCGAAATTACGGCTACAGCAACCATAGCGATTATGTATACCGCAATTGTCAGCCAGATAATCACTTCACTTTTCATAACACATCTACTCCCTTACTTTATCGCTTTTAACTTTTTATGCTTTAAAGCTTTTACGTGATAAAGCGTTGGGTTAATATTACTCCTCTTGACAGAATTTGTCAAGAGGAATTTTTACAAATTAATTTTATTTTTTAAAGAGCTGCTTCTGCAAATCAAAAATGCGTTTTTTACGTATTTGTTCTTCCTTTTCATCACGGATATATTTGTTATCCACTTGACGAAAAACCATACCTTCACAGGGTTTTATTTCAAATTCAGAAAAAGGAACATCAAACTTTTGTCCGCTTTCACTTATTAAAATTGCCAAATTATTTTCAGTTCTGTCAACGGAGAAATACTCAGCCATTACCGTTCCTCCTTCTGACTTGTTACGGAAAGATTATTGCCGTCAGATGTAATCACTATATCTCCGTTATCTTTCGTCATGTATGTCTTTATACTGTACTTTGCAAGTCTCTCAATGGTTTCATAATTGGGATGACCGTAACGATTATCCTCACCTACGCTTATTACCGCTATTTCAGGAGAAACTGCCTTTAAAAATTTATCACTTGTAGATGTACTGCTTCCGTGATGACCTATTTTGATAACATCAGCAGAAAGATCTGTGTTAAGATCCAATAAAGCGTTTTCCACTTTCTTTTCAGCATCACCGGTAAAAAGGAAAGAAGTATTTCCAAATGTCATTTTAAGTACAACGGACATATTGTTAAGTTCGTCATCATCGGCTACAGGAGCTAAAATCTTAAAATTGGCATCTCCCAAAGAATATTTATTACCTGACTTAGCCGCAATTACATTTGCGCCTGATTTCTGTACAGCTAAAAGAAAATACTCATAGATTTTTGAGGTAGGAACATTTTCTTCCGAAATTTCCGGGATTATAACGTTTTCCACTTCCACGTTATCAATCACTTCCGGCAGTGCCCCTATATGGTCAGAATGGGGATGTGTTGCCACCACGTAGTCGAGCTTCGTTATGGAATTTTCCTTGAGAAAATTAAGTATCTTGTCAGCGTTTTCCGGTTCACCGCCATCAATAAGCATCGTCTGTCCTCCGCTTTTGATGAGAGAACAGTCGCCCTGTCCTACATCTAAAAACGTAACGGAAAAATCAGAATCGGGTACATCTGTAATAGTTTCAATATTAACTAACTTGAATACGTCCTTCCAAGCTGATATTTCGAATGGAAGCTCAATTATACCCATAAAAGAAGTGAAAACAAGTGAAACTGCCATCAATATAAGAACGGCGGCAGTAGTAAATATGCGTTTTTTCTTACGTTTGCTTAATTTTTTCATATTTATTTCTTCCTGTTTTTCTGTGTCGCTCTTCTATTGTAAGAAGAGGAGCTTTTTCCTTTATTATTTGTATTTTTCTTATTATACTGACCCGCTGAGCCTCGTGAAACTTCGGGACGCACAAGGCATTTATCTCCCATACCTATAAGGTCACTGCGTCCGGCACGTTTAAGAGCCTCGATAACAAGGGCTTTGTTTTTAGGATTAAAATACTGAAGCAACGCCCTTTGAAGAGCTTTTTCATGGGGAGTTTTCGCAACATAAACTTTCTCGAGAGTGTACGGGTCAAGTTCAGTATAGAACATACATGTAGAAATCGTTCCAGGTGTGGGATAAAAATCCTGTACCTGCTCCGGACGTATTTTGAGCTTTTTAAGGAACACGGCAAGCTCTACGGCATCCTTTAAGGTGCTTCCAGGATGTGATGACATAAGATAAGGTACAAGATACTGCTCCTTATCACTTTCGCCGCAAAGACGGAAATATTTCTTTGAAAACTCAATATATGCTTCAATATGAGGTTTTCCCATTTTATCGAGAACCGCTGCCGAACAATGCTCCGGAGCTACCTTAAGCTGTCCGCTAACGTGGTGTTTTACTAATTCACGGAAGAAAGTATCGTCCTTATCCTCCAAAAGATAGTCATAACGTATACCGGAACGGATAAACACCTTTTTGACTTTAGGCAATTCACGAACCTGACGGAGTATTGAAAGATATTCACTGTGATCAACTTTAAGCTGCGGACAAGGCTTTGGAGCAAGACATTTTTTGCCCTTACACAATCCCCTGTTTTCCTGGACATCGCAGGAAGGTCTTCTGAAATTTGCAGTGGGACCGCCAATGTCATGTATATAGCCTTTAAAATCCGGAAGCTTTGTAAGCTTTTCTGCTTCCGCAATTATGGATTCTCTGCTTCTCGTTGTAACATACCTTCCCTGATGAAAAGCAATTGAGCAGAAATTACAAGCTCCGAAGCAGCCTCTGTTATGAGTTATGGAAAACTTAACTTCCGTAATTCCGGGAACTCCTCCTAATTCATCATATGACGGATGCCACGCCCTCATATAGGGTAATGCATAGACCTTATCAAGTTCCTCGGTTGTAAGAGGCGGCATCGGTGGATTCTGCACAAGCATTCTCTTGCCGTGCCTTTGCTTTATAAGCTTTCCTCTTATATGATCCTGCTCGTCCTGCTGTATACGGCAGGAAATAGCATATTCTCTTTTACTGTTGATAACGTTTTCCAGTGAGGGACATTCAGCTCCGTAAAGAGGCGTTTCGGAAACAGTAACACTGTAACAGGTTCCCTTTACATCATGGATTTCATCAATGCTTTCGCCGTTTCTCAGGCGGTTTGCTATCTGTATTGTCTGATTCTCACCCATTCCGTAAACCAGCAAATCTGCTCCGGAATCAAAAAGAATAGAACTGCGTATACGGTCATCCCAGTAATCGTAATGAGCAAAGCGTCTTAATGAAGCTTCCAGACCACCTATGATTATAGGAACATCTCCGTATGCCTCTCTTATGCGGTTACAGTAAACTATTACTGCTCTGTCGGGACGTTTACCCGCTTTTCCGCCGGGAGTATAAGCGTCATCGCTTCTGTGCTTTTTTGCCGCCGTATAATGGGCTACCATGGAATCTATATTTCCGGAGGAAACAAAAAATCCAAGCTTTGGTCTGCCGAACTCTTTGAAAGATTCGACATTTCTATAATCGGGCTGAGCCAGAAATCCGACTCTGAATCCCTCATTTTCCAGAACACGGGTTATTATAGCTGCTCCGAAACTGGGATGATCGACATATGCGTCGCCGGAGACGTAGACAAAGTCCACATCATCCCAGCCTCTTGCTGTCATTTCCTCTTTCGTTATGGGTAAAAAACTCATATTTATTCCTCCGATGTATTGTCGCTGTCGGAAGCAAGAGCGTTCATCTCCATCCACTGCTGCTTTGTCATAAGCACCTTTCTCGGTTTGCTTCCTTCAAAAGGACCTACTATTCCTCTTTCCTCAAGGGTATCTACAAGCCTTGCAGCACGGGCATATCCTAAACGCAGCTTTCTCTGGAGAAGCGTTGTAGATGCCATCTGAGCTTCTACAACTACTTCAATTGCCTTAGAAAGCATCTCGTCCTCTTCTTCTCCGCCCTCAGTAAAGTCAGAAGAACCGCCTTTTTTCTTACTTGTATCAGCTGCTGCCTGACGTTCTATCTCTTCGTTTACCTCTTCGTCGTAATTTGCTGACTCCTGAGACTTAATGAAATCTACTACCGATTCAACTTCTTCATCGGTAAGGAAACATCCCTGAACACGTATTGGCTTTGCTGCTCCGATAGGATTAAAGAGCATATCGCCGTTACCTAAAAGCTTTTCTGCTCCTGCTGAATCGAGGATTGTACGTGAGTCAATCTGGGAAGAAACAGTAAGGGCTATTCGGCTTGGTATATTTGCCTTAATAAGTCCGGTGATAACGTCAACTGACGGACGCTGTGTTGCTATTACAAGGTGCATACCGGCAGCACGAGCCATCTGTGCCAAACGGCAAATTGAATCTTCAACTTCATTGGGTGCTGCCATCATAAGGTCAGAAAGCTCATCGATAAATATAACAATATGGGGAAGCTTCTTCATATCCGGTGTATTTTCACAGAGCTTATTGTAGCCTTTCATATCTCTTACATTTGCCTGTGAAAAAAGCTTGTACCTGTTAAGCATTTCGGACACTGCCCAGTTAAGAGCGCCCGATGCCTTTCTCGGATCGGTAACGACAGGTACCAGAAGATGCGGAATACCGTTATAAACTGTAAATTCAACCTTTTTGGGGTCTATCATAAGAAGCTTTACTTCGTCCGGCCGTGCGTTATAAAGAATACTTATTATCATCGAGTTAACGCATACCGATTTACCTGAACCTGTTGTACCGGCAATAAGCAAATGGGGCATTTTAGATAAATCTGCACAGGTTACATTACCTGTTATGTCCTTACCAAGAGCAACGTTTAATTTGCTCTTTGCAAGTCTGAACTGGTTTGTATCTATTATCTCCCTTGCTGTAACCACTTCACGGTTTCGATTGGGTATCTCTATACCTACCGCCGCTTTGTTTGGAATCGGCGCTTCAATACGCACACCTGAAGCGGCAAGGTTAAGAGCAATATCATCAGCAAGATTTGTAATACGGCTTATTTTTACACCTGCCGACGGTTTAAGCTCATATCTTGTAACAGAAGGACCTCTGCTGATGTCTATAACCTTTGTTTCAACTCCAAAACTCTTTAAAGTTGAAACAAGAGTGCTTGCATTCTGTTTAAGCTCTTCACTGTCAACAGATGAAGAGGATTTTGTACCCTTTCTTAAACAATCAAGAGGCGGGAACTGATAATTTGCACTGTTATCGTCTTTACCTGACTGTGCTTTTATTTCGGAAGCTATTTCCACAGGCACAGGAGCTTTGGCAGCCGCTGATTTCTGCGCCGCTTTTTTTACAATGTCGTCAATTCCCGAAGCAGGATTCTGTACAGCAGGCTGCGGCTGTGAAACAGTTTCAGATGCACTAGCAGTCTTTTTCTCTTCTCTGTTTATATCAAATATCTTAGCAATAGCTTCATCTTCAGAATTTTTCTTTGCTTTTTTTCCTGTTCTGTTTTTTGATCTTTTATCCTGATCGAAAATAGTGAGGATTTCATCATCGTCATCATCGTTTGATTTTCTGCGCACTTCGGTTTCATCGTCAGGACCCAGGTCAACATCTATATTGAAACGCTTTCCCCTTACCGGAATCATTTCATTTACCTTTACCTCCGAATACTCCTCAATCTTCTTTACAGGAGTCCAAAGTGTTTTGAAAAGCTTAATAAGTGTTGTACCGGTTATAAGCATTATCATAACGCAAATGATGATTATATCCGTAATAGCAGCGCCGGTTTTACCGAAAATTTTCATAAGTATTCCGCCGAATATTGCACCGAACACTCCGCCGTTAGCATGGGATATACCCATTTTATAGGAATCTTTTATATCTTCCCAAATTGACACATTGTCAAAATTACCGCTGAATATGTAAAAGGCTCCGCAGATGAAAACAATAAGCATTGTTATTTCAAACATCTTAAAGCCTATTTTGTCATCGGTTTTCTCCATGGCATACATAACCGATACATAAATCATTATTAAAGGCCAAAGGAAAGCGCAATATCCGAACAGACCGAAAATAACATTTCGCATTACCTGCCAGAAGCTTTCACCGGGAATTATCGTTACAAAAAGAAAGAATACTGAAAAAGCAAATAAGAGTATTGCTGTTATCTGCTTTTTAGCTTTAAGCTTCGGTTCGTCAATAATTTCTATATTAGGTTTCTTTCTTGACGCAGTGCTGCTTTTAGCTGGACTTTTTTTAGCTGTACCGCTGCGACTGCCGGTTTTAGTACCAGGTTTCTTAGTTTTTGTTCCTGCTGATTTTGCCATCCTTTTCCCTCCGAAGTATGTAGTACACAGGTCAGTTAAGACCTGTATCAGTGTTTTCATGTTCCAAATCTATTTTACCTAAATAATCATAGGGATTTGTCGAAAAAAAGTTTATTATTTCTTTTCTGCCGTTTTTAACCGAATACTGAGCATATCCGTGCTTCAAAGACATTGTTTTGAGCTCTTCCGGCTGCTGATAAAAAACATCATCAAGGGAAATAATAGTATAAAGCATTATTCTTCCCCCTTTTGATTGCCTTTCTCCTCTATCATTTCATAAAGACAGTTGAGAGCCTGCGAAAGTCCTCCCAAAGAATCAATAAGACCAGCGTTTACTGCCGCTTCTCCATCCAGAACAGTTCCCACGTCCATAACAAGCTCACCGGTAGCCATCATAAGACTTCGGAACTTTTCCGATGTTATCTCAGAATTTTCGCAGACAAAACGAACTATTCTCTCCTGCATTTTATCAAAATACGAAAGAGTCTGAGGAACACCTAAAACAAGCCCATTCATTCTAACAGGATGTATTGTCATAGTGGCGGATGGTGCTATAAAGGATTTTTTAGCGGAAACTGCCAGGGGCACTCCGATTGAATGCCCTCCGCCGAGGACAAGTGAAACAGTAGGTTTTTCCATACCGGCGATAAGCTCCGCAATTGCAAGTCCTGCTTCAATATCTCCGCCGACAGTATTGAGGATAATAATTAGTCCCTCAATCTCGCTGCTTTCCTCAATTGCCACAAGCTGAGGTATTACATGCTCATATTTTGTGGTTTTATTCTGTACAGGCAGAATGTAATGACCTTCAATCTGACCTATTACCGTAAGGCAATGTATCAAATGACCGTTCTTTTTAACTGTAACCGAACCGGTTTCCTTAATGCTGTCATCACCGTTATTTACGCTTTCCTCCTGAGTCTGTGTATCCTCTTCAGGAGTCAATATAGTAAAGTTTTCAGCACTTTTAAAGCTGTTCATAAATTTTCACCTCGCAAAATTTTTCATGATTATTCTTTGCAAAATGAAAATTTCTATTCGATTTTATATCGCTCAATTAGCATTTAATTATATCATTTTTGGTAAATCCATGCAACAACGTAATATAGTAAAACATTTATAATAGATTTGTCATTCCTGGTCGATTATGATAAAATATCAATATTGTATTTTTACAATCCAATTTTTAATAAGGGGTCTTTTTTATGGAATACAAAATTAAAGGATACAAGCCGGAAGCTCTCTTCCGCTTTTTTGAAGACATAAGCGCCATACCGAGAAGCTCAGGAAACGAAAAAGCTGTCAGCGATTTTCTTGTTGATTTTGCAAAAGCAAGAAATCTCGAAGTTTATCAGGACAAAGCAAACAATGTTGTAATTAAAAAGCCTGCTTCCAAGGGAGCAGAAAACAAACCTGCCGTAATGCTTCAGGGTCATCTTGATATGGTTTGTGAAAAAAGAGCCGGTGTTGCTCATGACTTTGACAAAGACGGCATTGATTTGATTGTTGAAAACGGAGTACTTCGTGCCAACGGTACAACTCTCGGCGGTGACAACGGTGCTGCTGTAGCTCTTATGATGACAATACTCGATGACAATACACTTATTCATCCTCCAATTGAGTGTGTCTTTACAACACAGGAAGAAGTTGGTCTTGACGGAGCAGTTGCACTGGACAAGTCAATTCTCAAAGCACGTACAATGATAAACCTTGACTCTGAGGAAGAGGGAGTTGCAACTGTAAGCTGTGCAGGAGGAATGAGATATACTCTTTCCAAAACAACAGAAAAGGAAACTGTCAGTGGTTCAGTCGTGAAAATTTCATTTTCCGGACTGCTCGGCGGACATTCCGGAACAGATATAGATAAAGAAAGATACAATGCCAACAAGCTCATGGCTCGTGTTTTATACCGTATATCACAAAACGGTCAGGCTAAACTTGTATCATTCAACGGAGGAAATAAAGATAACGCTATTCCACGTGAATGTGAAACAGCTGTTTTCTTTGCAGATGTAAATGAAGCAGAAAACGCTGTTCAGACAGCCACCAAAATGTGCGAAGAATTTAAGAATGAAATTCTACCGTCAGAACCTGATTTTAAATACGTAGTTGAGGCAACTGAAAACAATAACGTTTCTGTTTTCTCTTCTGAGAGCAGCAAAGCTCTTATCAATGCAGTTTGCCTTGCTCCCAACGGAATCCGCCGCCGCAATCCTAATCAGGGATACTTTGTAGTCACATCACTTAATTTGGGAATAGTAAGCACATCAGATAACACTATGCGTCTTGTTTTTGCCCCCAGAAGCTCAGTCTCTTCACTTCAGGAAGAGACAAAGGATGTGCTTGGCCTTCTTGCAGATACATTTGGATTTTCCGTAAATATCGCCGGTCAGTATCCCGGATGGGCTTTTGCAGAAAACTCACCTGTTCGTGATGTGTTCTGTGAGTGCTATCGTAATTTATTCAACGACGAACTGAAAATTGAAGCAATTCATGCGGGGCTTGAGTGCGGACTTTTCTCAGATGCAATTCCTGGACTTGACGCCATTGCAGTTGGTCCCACAATAAGGGGTTGCCATACTCCTGATGAATACCTGCCTCTTGATTCTTTTGAACGTTTCTACACACTTCTGACAAGTGTTCTTAACCACCTTGCACAATAATCGAGTGCTCTTTTTATTCTTTTTTATCAAAAACAAAGTTTTGTCAAATAAATGATGCTCTTTGCGTCGAAAAATGTTATAATTTATTCATAACTTGTACTCAATTATGGGTATCTGGTATCCCTTTTGAGGGAAAAAAGAAGAAAGGGTTTTTTGTTATGTCAAACAAGAACAACGACTTTAAGCCGTATATTGCGGCTGACCGCATTGTTCCGGAATTTACAGTGACATCTATTATTATAGGTATTATTCTCGCTGTAGTGTTCGGTGCGGCAAACGCTTATCTGGGATTACGTGTTGGTATGACAATTTCAGCTTCCATTCCGGCTGCTGTTTTATCAATGGGTATCATCAGAATTATTTTACGCAGAGATTCTATTCTCGAAAACAATATGGTACAGACCATCGGTTCTGCTGGTGAGTCCGTAGCCGCAGGTGCAATCTTCACTTTGCCCGCCCTTTTCATTTGGGCTAAAGAGGGTACTATCAGTGCACCGAGTATTCTTACTCTTTTCCTTGTAGCTCTTGTGGGCGGTATACTCGGCGTTGTATTTATGGTTCCTCTTCGTCAGGCTCTTATAGTTGAAGAACACGGCACACTCCCCTTCCCTGAAGGCACAGCCTGCGCAGAAGTTCTCCTCGCAGGTGAAGAGGGCGGAAGCAAGGCAGGCATAGTTTTCGCCGGTCTTGGTATTTCAGCTCTTTACAAGTTTATCACCGACGGATTAAAAGTCTTCCCTAGCGAGATAGGTTACGACATTGCTTCATACAAAGGCTCTTCCGTAGGAATTCAGGTTCTTCCTGCTCTTGCCGGTGTCGGTTACATCTGCGGAACAAAAATTTCAAGCTATCTCTTTGCCGGCGGCGCTTTAAGCTGGTTTGTAATTATGCCTCTTATCGCTCTTTTCGGCGCAAATGCCACTATCTTCCCCGGCTCAGATCCTATTTCAACTCTTTCACCCGGAGATCTTTGGGGAACTTATGTTAAGTACATTGGTGCAGGCGCTGTCGCCACCGGCGGTATCATAAGCCTTATTAAGAGCATGCCTCTCATAGTAAAAACTTTCAAAAAAGCTATGCAGAGCATGGGCAAAGGTTCTGCAAAGGCATCCTCTCTCAGAACAGAAAGAGATCTTCCCATGCCCGTTCTTATTGTTACTATGATAGTAATTGCCGTTGCTATCTGGCTGCTCCCCGCATTCCCCGTAAATCTTTTAGGCGCATGTATTGTTGTTATTTTCGGTTTCTTCTTTGCAACCGTTTCTTCACGTATGGTTGGTCTTATCGGTTCATCAAACAACCCTGTTTCCGGTATGGCTATTGCTACAATTATCATCACTACAATTTTACTTAAATCAACCGGTACAACAGGCGTTGCCGGTATGACAGGTGCAATTGCAATCGGCGGTATCATCTGCGTTATTGCAGCTATTGCCGGTGACTGCTCCCAGGACCTTAAGACAGGTTTCATTGTAGGCGCTACACCTAAAAAACAGCAGATTGGTGAAATTATCGGTGTTGTTGTTTCCGCTGCATCAATCGGATTTGTTCTCTATCTTCTCAACTCAGCTTGGGAATTCGGCGGCAAAGAAATCCCAGCTCCTCAGGCAACCATGATGAAAATGCTCGTCGAGGGTATTATGAATGCCGAGCTTCCCTGGGCACTGATTCTTATTGGTGTATTTATTGCAATCGTAGTTGAAATTCTTAAAATCCCGGTTATGCCTTTCGCTGTCGGTATGTATCTTCCCTTCAGCCTCAGTGCTGGAATTATGGCCGGCGGTGTTGTACGCTGGTTCATTGATCGCCGTAAAGGTATTTCCGATGAAGATCGCAAGAAGAGCACTGACAGAGGTACACTTTACACATCCGGTCTTATCGCTGGTGAAGGTCTTATGGGAATTATTCTCGCAGCTCTTGCAGCGTTTAAGGTCGATATTGATGTCTCCAAGTTTTTCTCAATCGGAAAAATTGGTGGTCTGATTGTATTTGTCCTCCTTCTTCTTTCACTTGCATATGTTTGTGTTGGAAAGAAAAAGAAGAGCGCTGAACAGTAATTCATTTTTCTAAACTCTTTTACCGGTCTGTTCTTTAGGAGCAGACCGGTTTTACTTGAAAGGAGCATAGACAATATGTCCCGAAAATCTAAGAAACAAAACTATCTTGAGTTTATACCTGTTAAAAATCCGGAAGTCGAGTTTAAGACAAACGAAGACGGTATTATTGTTCTGTTTAAAGAGTGGACAGGTTTTTATCATAAAATCGCTCAGAAGTTTTTCCATCGTCCCCGTGTAAGCCAGATAAAAATGGATGAATACGGAAGCTTTGTATGGAACGCAATTGACGGTAAAAAGAACGTTTATGATGTTGCCCTGACAACAGAAAAAGCCTATCCCGATATGGAAAAGGCTCTTGAACGAGTAATCAAGTTTCTTGAAATTCTTCGTGATAACGGATTCATCACATGGAAAGAGGAGGCAGAATCATGAAAGAGATTCTTTCTTACCTCCCCTATGTTCTGATGTTTATGGTAGCGACAATGATAATATACGGCTGGGGATTGTTTCGCTCTCAGCGAGCTGCAAAAGATGATACCAAGCTTCTCTACTCAAAAGGAGCTTCTGTAATAAAAAAGGCTTTGCGTGAAAATGGCGGTATGACAAGATTTGAACTGCGTGAACTTATAAAAGATCTTAAATCCACACCGATTTTTTCAAAACGCACAATAGCAGTTACAAATCCTGATGAATTTATTGATTTACTTCTCACATACCTCGTAACTCAAAAAGAAATAATCGAGGTTAAGGAAAACGGAAAAACTGTTTATAAGCTCAACAAAAAATAATCAGTCCATACTCTATCGTAAATTTTAGCTTAGCTTTTTCCTAAGATACAGCACCAGTTCTCCATCTTCTTTGGCGGACATTACAAATTCATTGTATCCCCAGTGAAGATAAATTGCGAGATTGCGTGTTTCTTTAGCCTCAACACCTATCGTTAAATATGAATAACCAGATAACAGGGCATATTTTTCAATCTCTTTTATGAGTTTTGAAATATGTCCTTTATTTTCGTATTCTTTTTGTATTCGCAGCGCGTTTAAATTAGCAGTTTCTTTTCCGTCACAAAGTTTTTTTCGGTTTCGTATGGCCTCACATTTCGGAGAAAGCAGCAATGTACCTTCTCCAATGGGTTCATCATGGCAAATTATGACAAACGTTGCCGCTTTTGAATCTCTGTTATTTTCAATCATTTCGCTTTTCCATTTAATCCACCGTTTATCGCCTTTATGTTCTCTTATATTTTTATCCCATATTTGTTCTAAATCTGCCAAACTAGCTTTTCTGTAAACAAAATTCATTTTAATTACTCCAAAACATTTAAATACGTTTTTATATTAACAGTACAAATAATTAAACGCAAGCAAAAAAGCAGCAGAAAATAAATCTGCTGTTTTTTTGTAACACAAACTTCCCCTTTGCCTTCTTCTTTGGTGCTTGTAGATTTATTTTCTGTCCGCCTGCAAAAGAAAAGTGACCTGTCATTTTGACAGGTCAGAATAAAAATATCTTTAATCACTTTTTCTCTGGAACAATTTCGAGCCAATAGCCGTCAGGATCGGTTATGAAATAAATACCCATTTCTTTATTCTCAAAGCAGATACAGCCCATTTCTTCATGCTTTTTATGTGCTTCTTCAAAATCATCTGTTACTAAAGCCAGATGAAATTCACATTCACCTAAATCATACTTCTGAGGATGATCCTTTAACCAAGTCAGCTCAAGCTCAAAATTGCTGCTCTCATTTTTGACGTACACAATTGTGAAGTTCTCATTTTCTATTCTTCTTGATTCGTGAAGTCCCAAAGCCTCCTCATAGAATTTCAAAGATTTTTTAAGATCACTTACGTTGTAGTTTTCATGCACCATTTTAAAGTTCATAGCATTTGTACCTCCTTGTATTAATAACATTGCTGTTATCGGACATTGCAGTTATCCGTTTTTCCATTAGATTTTCATCATGGCTGTAATGCATCGGAAAAATCGCTTTTGTATTTGTAAGCTTATTAAAAATACTCAAGCCTAACATTGCATAATCATCGCTCTGACGGCTGTCAAGCACTACAAAAGCAGCATCTATATTTCGTCCTTCAAGCTTTTTCATCTCTGCCATATATCTGTCGTACATATTCTGACGCTCTTCTTTGGTATCATCATCCCAATACCACAAATGGAGATCTCCGGCATGATATATGGTTTTTCCTTCGGTCTCAACTAAAAACGCTACTCCCTCATCGGTAGATTCAAGAGTCGTTATTTTCACGTCATCAACCAAAATCTCTTCATTTGCGTCAGCATAAATATATTTGCTGTCATGTACACCGTTTACTATAAATTTTCGTTTTTTGTAGTACTGTGTTACACTTTCAATTTGAGGGTTATAGTGATCATAGTGATTGTGCGACACTAATACATAGAGCGGTTTTTCGCTATCCAGAAGCGGAATTTGACCCTTATAATAGTCAAACAACAGATAATGTTTTTCTAATTCCACAAAGAAGCCGCTGTGAAAAATCGGATACACTTTCATAACTTCAAGTCCTTTCAAGAATAATATATCCAATATAGTGAATTTGTCAACAAAATAATTGTGAATCTTCCAGCGGATTCACTTTTATATTTTTCTTAAAATAAGCTCAACATAAAATATTCACCACAAAATATGTTTTGTGGTGAATATAAGCTGCCTTTCAAAGACAAATGTTTCAGATTATAATTTCAAGGTCACTTATAGGATAGGCCTTACAGGAGTGAATATATCCATATTTCTCATCTGCGTATCTTTGCAGTACTCCTTTGGAAAGAAATACTTTACCGTCAACTAATTTCACTCTGCAAAGACTGCACTCTCCGCTTCGGCAGCAAACGTTCATACGGACTCCCGAACGTTCCAGAGTGGTTAAGAGTGATTCTCCCGATTTTGCAGGTATAATCCTCTCGCCTATCTTTACATTAAACACTTCGCTGCCTGTAAGATTTTCCGGCCAGCCCGGTTCATTCTGAATATCACGTCTTGTTCCGAACATTTCCCTTCTTATCTGTTTTTCGGGAAGTCCCAGTTCTTCAAGTTCCTTTTTACAGAAATCATTCATAACCTGAGGACCGCATATATAACAGGTGCGCTCAGCATAATCAGGTACAAGACGCATTATAAGATTTCGATCAATAAAACCTGTTTCGCCATTCCAGGAATCATCTTCATCTGAAACTATAAGGTGATATTTGAAATTTGGGTACTTTTCGCTGTATGCTCTGAGCTCTTCGTCATAAAGAGCTGCTTTACTGCTGCGGCATCCGTAAAGCAGCACCACATCTCTGTCGAGAGCGGCATCAACAATTTCTCTTGTCATTGAAAGAAACGGTGTTATACCGCTTCCTCCTGCAAGGAAAAGTGATTTTCTACTGTGAAATACAGGCTGAAAACGAAATACTCCAGCCGGACCGTTTGCCTCAAATCTATCTCCAACCTTAATGTCATCCAAGAAGAAATCAGAGACAAAGCCATCTTTTATCCTTGCAACTGTTATTTCATAATATGCACGCTGCTTCGGAGATGAAGAAATACTGTAAGGTCTGCTTGTGCGTACACCGTCAATCTCAGTAAAAATGTTTATATATTGTCCCGCTTCAAAAGGAGGCAGATATCCGTTTTCAGATACAAAGCGGATAACTTTGGCGTTCTTTCCGGTATCAGAAATTGAACTTACCAATAAAGAAAGACTTTTTGAATGAAGCCTTTCAGAAGCAGCAGCGACATTTTCGCAGGAAATCTTATCGACTGAGACAGAGCGCATAACTCTAATGTTTTCTAAAATCTCCTCACCGTGAACAAGTGTTCCGAGGAGAGTTTCTTTTATATTTTTAGCCATCTTTACACCTCCTGCGCAACTTTTGAAGCAACTGTATCGGCATATGTGTAATTGGGACCAAATCCGCAGGCATTTACCCAGCCGCTGGCAAACTCAAGATTTTCTATTTTGCTTTCCGTTGGGAAGAAAAATACAGACTGCATCAGATCCTGCTCATAACCGTAAATTGCTCCGCCGGGATGTCCCAGATATCGCATATGAGTAAGAGGCGTTGCAATTTCCATTTCTTCAATATGCTCCGTAAAACCAGGATACATTTTCTCAAGTCTTGCAACGATTCGTCTGCCTGCCTCATATTTCATCTCATAATACTGCTCAGGAGGCAGCTTTTCCCAAGGCTCTCCATATTTCAAGGTACCCGCTGTAATAACGCTTGTACCTTTGGGAGAAACACTTGGATCATCCACCGTGTAACAGGTTGCAACAAGAGGATCATTTCCCGGTAAAAGCTTGTAAGCATCTTTGAAATCCTCATTTGCATTAAGGCTTTCATAGTTTAATGTGAAGGAAGTTGTAAAGCCTATCTCTTCAGGAGTACAGTCAAGACCAATAAAACAGGTAATTGCAGAAATACCAACCGTATAGGGCTTAAGGTACTCTCTTGCCGCATCGGGAATTTCCTCAGGCAGTAAAAGATTGCCGTATGTAGCTAAGGGAGAAATATTTGAGATAATTTTCTTGGCACGGTATTCCTCACCGAATTCATCTATAACTCCTACTGCTTTACCATTTTCGAGAACAATTCTCTTAACGCCGCAGTTAAGGCGCACTGTACCGCCCATTTTCTGAACAGCTTCCATTATAGCCTGATTCATCATCATGGAAGTTCCTGTCAGATAATAAGGCTTTGTTTCAAGATAGAAATTGGTGCACTTGGCCAAAATGGCAAATGGGAATCTTGCAGGCGGTACTCCCATGAAACACCAATAAGCGCTCAGTGCAAGCTGAAGCTTGCTGTCAGTAAAGAATTCGTCAAGAACTTCCTGAGTGCTTTTAAGTCCATAGTTTGCCAAAGTCGGATAAAGCTTCGGGAAGCCTGCCTTCATAATCGCCTTCTTAAGCGCTCCGGGTTCCCCCGTACTTTTAGCGCTCTTAGCTGCAAACTCAGCAGCTTCTGCGCAGAACTTATATACTGTTTCAAAATACTTTCTTATACCGTCAGCCTGTGACGTAAACTCTTTACAGAGAAAATCCTCACACTGCTTTCTTTCGACCGGGAGACTTACTCCTGTTCCGTCAGGAAAATTAACACGGAAAAGTTCTTTTATCTGTATCCAGTTGATTTCATCCAAGATGCCGTATCGCTTAAAAAGCTCACGCAGAGGTCCTGGATTCTCCTCAGTTCCCATATGTGAAAGCTGATGAAGGGCAACTTCAAATTCAAATCTGCCTCTTCTGAAGCTTGTTCCGCATCCTCCGGGGATATTGTGTTTTTCAAACAGGATTACACTTTTTCCCTTTTCCGCTAAAGTGGCGGCGGAGGCCAAACCGCCGTTGCCTCCGCCTATTACAATCACATCATACTGCTTCATTTAAATCTCCTTTAAAATACGTCCGTCAGATTCTAAAGGGTGCAAACTCATATCTGATGCCGCCGTTCTGAATCATAAGAATAATACATGCGGCGATGAGTGCAAGGTTAATCAGCATACATACAACCTGAACAGGCGTTGATTTTGTCCATTTGACGAATTTATCAAACTTCTCGTTATAGAATTCTCTCTCAAACCAGTCCTTGGCTCCAATCTGCATCCATCCGCCGATTGAAAGGGAATTTGCTCTGAGAAGAAGCCACATTCCGATACCGCCGAACTCTCCAAGTCCCAAGGTGCATACAGAACCGATAAGGGGCGCTGCAAGGAAACCTACATGCATAAGGGAAACAGATGATGAGAATTCATTGGTAACAAAAATCCAGTTCCAAAGTGTGTAAGCGAGAGCGTACATGATTGTAATTGCAGGAAGAGCACCCTCTGTAAGGTAATAATCTCCAAATGGAGCATCAAACTGCCAAAGGCCTCTGAGAGTGATAACGCCAATTGCAACTGCAAAACCGGAAACAGCATTGAAATACTTCTTATGACGAAGCAAATCTGTAAATGTTGCTTCGAGAATGTTGACAATAAGCATGAGCATTATGACATCAACGTATACCTGAGGATTAAAAAGACGGAAAGCCGCTGCAACAATTATGATTCTCATAGAGAGAAGAGTTGTAAGCTTAAGTCTTTCAAAGAATACAGGTTTTGAAAATATCAGAACCAAAATTGAAGGTATTACAATAAGCGGTACGTTACCGTAAACAGGATAAAATCCTGCCATAAGCGCCATGCCTGTAATGGCAGCTGTAAACATAACCCATTTGACTATCATGTCAGCTTTTCTTTTTTCTGCTGTTTGCATCTTTCTTCCTCCTTTTAATAACCCGCTATCTCTTTAATTAGCAGATCTCTTCCGCTTAGAGCCGTAAGATTTTGTGAACCGCATTTCGGACATTTCAAATCACATTCCACCGCATTGAATTCTTCCTGACATTCGTTGCAGCGTGCGATACCCGGAACTATCTGAAGCTCGAGCTTCGTGTTTTCCATAAAGGTCTTATAAACTGCCGCCGGATAACATGATTCAAGATAAGACGGTACTACCCCTGAAAGTTCTCCGACTTCCAGTACAATCTTTTCAATCTTTTCAAGTTTTTCCTTTTCGGCTATCTGCTCAATGGTTTTGACCATTGCACTTAAAATACCAAGTTCATGCATTTTAACTTTCCCTCTTTGTAATAGCGTGAGCTGCAATTTTACCTGTACGTTTTACAGCGTATTTTGCAACGGCAATGGGCAATTTTTCAAATACAGGTGCAAATTCATTATGAGTTCTTACAAGTGAAATAGCGTCAAATTTACACTTTGTAGTGCACTGTCCGCAGCCGACACACATGTATTCATCCACAACAACAGCTCCGCATCCGAGGCAGCGCTGAGTTTCCTTTTTGACCTGTTCTTCAGTAAAGGTGATTCTTGAATCCGTAAATCCTCGTTTCTTTGTATCGGTATGACCGACTCTCTGACGAGGTGTTGTATCAAAGCCCTCAACCACAATGTTTTCTTTATCAAAGCTGTGGTACTCTCTGCGGTCACGTCCGTATGTAAGGCTCTGTCCGGGCTGTACAAAACGGTGAAGCGAAATAGCTGCCTGCTTACCTGCTGCGATGGCATTTATTGCAAACTTAGGTCCTGTAAATACATCGCCGCCTACAAAAATATCAGGTTCACCTGTCTGATAAGTAAGGTCATCAGCAATAACTGTACCGTTGGGATTAAGCTCAACTTTTGTTCCTTTAAGGAGATCTCCCCAAAGGATGCTCTGTCCGACTGAAAGAAGAACATAATCCGCTTCAACAGTAATGGTATCATTCTCATCGAAGACAGGAGAGAATCTGTCGTTTTCATCAAAGACCCTTATGCATTTCTTAAATACAACACCTGAAACATGTCCGTTTTCAGTGAGGATTTCTTTTGGTCCGTAGCCGTTAAAGATATTGATATCCTCTTCAAGTGCTTCTTCAATCTCTTCGGGAAGCGCAGGCATTTCCTCACGCTGCTCAAGGCAGTACATGGAAACTTCTGAAGCATCGGTTCTGACAGCAGATCTTGCAACGTCAATAGCAACGTTTCCACCGCCTACAACTACGACCTTGCCTTTCATTTCAGGCATATTGCCGAGATTTATATCTCTGAGGAAATCAACTCCTGCAATTACACCTTCTGCATCTTCGCCGGAGATGTTGAGCTTTCTTCCGGCCTGTGCTCCTATTGCAAGATAGAATCCCTTAAAGCCCTCTTCTCGAAGTTGCTGGATTGTGACATCCTTGCCAACTTCAACGCCTGTTTTAAATTCAACACCCATCTGGCGAAGAATATCAATTTCAGCATTAACTACATCCTTTTCAAGTCTGAAACCGGGGATTCCAAGTGTAAGCATTCCACCGACTTTCGGCTGCTTTTCGAATACTGTTACCTTATATCCGTCAATGGCAAGATAATATGCGCAGGACAATCCAGCCGGGCCTGAACCGATAACAGCGATTTTCTTTCCATAATCATTGCGCTTTTTAGGCATGAACCTTGTTTTTTCGTTCAGATCCTGATCGGCAATGAATTTTTTGATTTCATCAATGGCAATAGGCTCATCAATATCTCCTCTTGTGCAAGCCGATTCACAGCCATGAGGACAAATACGTCCGCATACAGCCGGGAAGGGATTTTCCTTTTTAATAAGCTCGAGAGCTTCTGTATATTTACCGAGGGCGGCAAGTCTTATATATCCCTGAACGGCGATATGTGCCGGGCAAGCTGTCTTACAGGGTGAAGTTCCGCTTTCTGCTACATCCTTACGGTTGTCACGATAATCGACGTTCCAGTTCTTTTCTCCCCAAACATGATCTCTGACCTTGTCATACTTCTTCTCCTCAACGGGAGTTTTTGCGCAAAGCTTCTGACCGAGTCGAAGAGCGTTTGTAGGACAATTCTCAACACACTGACCGCAGGCTACGCAGTTTTCCTTGTTTACCTGAGCTGTATAGTTTGAACGGATTGCATCAGGTGCATTGAACATTGTTGCAACACGCATTGCAAAACATGAGCATGAGCAGCAGTTACATATGGCAGCAGACTCACCGGCTCCCTCAATATTGGGGATCTGATGCATAAGTCCGTTTTCCTCAGCCCTCTTGATAATTTCAAGTGCCTCTTCCTTAGTTATCTGACGGGCTCTGCCTGTTCTTATGTAGTACTCAGCTCCAGTACCCATCTGAATGCACATTTCATGTTCTAGATGTCCGCATCCCTGACCGAGAACACGGCGAGATTTACGGCAGGAACAGTCTGAAACGGAGAATGTATCATATTTATCGAGATAATATGAAATTTTCTCATAGGGCACACATTGTGAATCCCCTGCAATTGCAGTTTCAATGGGGATAACTCTCATCATACCTGTTCCCATGGGGAGATTGGGAGCTATGTTTGCAATACGAAGACGGGTATACTCTTCAAAAGCTTTACCTATCTGCGGATATTTTTCAAGCTGCTCCTTGTTATTTACCATCATCTCAAGTATACCGGGAGCAAAAATCTGAACCATGTAAACTTCCTGTCCCTCTTCGTTGTGGAACACTTTACATACACCTATTTTTGCAAGCTCCATGAGTATCTTCGTTGTTTCCTCAAGAGATTTTCCGCACTTCTTAGCTACATACTCTGCGGTACGCTCCTTTCTGAGTCCCAGTGTAAGAGCTACATCTGCCTGTTCGTCTGATACTACACATTCAAGAGAATAGTATTCCGGAGCATTCTCATCTATGGTGTTAACCATGCCGGTCAAGCCGCCCACCATCTTGGCAAGCTTGACAATTTTGGGTCTTAATGCCATTGCTGATACATCCTTTCTGTTTAATATTTTACGCTTTCCATATGTTTACCTGATCTTTAAGCCAGGCTGTCCACTGGTCAATTCCCTCACCTGTTTTTGCACTTATAGGAATAATCACAGCATTTGAATTACGCTGCAAAATGTATTCTTTACATGCTTCCATATCAAAATCAAAATACGGCATAACGTCAATTTTATTTATCAGTACCACATCGCAAATTGAAAACATAAGAGGATATTTAAGGGGTTTATCATGTCCCTCAGGGACACTGAGTATCATAGCGTTTTTAACTGCGCCCGTATCAAATTCCGCCGGGCAAACAAGGTTGCCTACATTTTCGAGAACAATTAGATCGAGTTCATCTGTTCCTATCCCCTCAAGTCCCTGACGTGTCATATCAGCATCCAGATGACACATTCCGCCTGTATGAAGCTGTATGGATTCAACTCCCAACTCCGCAATCTTTTTAGCATCAACATCGGAATCAATGTCTGCTTCCATTACTCCTATTCTGAGACTGTCTTTAAGCCGCTCTATAGTCCTTGTCAAAGTCGTTGTCTTGCCCGATCCCGGAGATGACATAAGGTTCAAAAGAAAAACTTTTCTTTCTTTCAGAGACATTCTGAGCTTATCAGCCTCTTTATTGTTGTCGTCAAAAATATTCTGTTTGATTTCCAATATCTTCAACTCTTTCAAATCTGGTCCTCCTCACTGATGAAACTGGATATACCAATTACGTTATTTTTTTAACATATTATCATATATATATTGCTAAGTCAACAATTTTTGACTTTTTCGTTTGTTTATTCCATAAAAAAAGTATCATCTGTGCATATTTTTTATTGACTTTTATTTGAAAAACTGGTATAACCAATTCTAAAAGTGCTGTATTCTTTCAAATTTCTTTATAAGGATATAGAACACTGCAATTAAATTTGATATAATATATAGAAATAAGAGCCGAAGGGATTTATTTAGATGGAATTTCAAAAAATCAGTTCTCCCAGCCTCAAGGAACTGTTCGTAGAACAATTAGAAGATATGATACTTTCAGGTAAACTTAAAATTGGCGAAAAACTTCCTCCTGAACGTCAGCTTGCCGAGCAAATGCAGGTAAGCCGAGCCGTTGTAAACGGTGGACTTTCACAGCTTGAAAAATGCGGATTCATAACCGTTAAACCACGCAGCGGAACTTTTGTCGCAGATTACAGGAAAAACGGTAACATTGATACATTAGTCGCAATCATGAAATATCGTGGCGGAAAAATCAGAAATGAAGAAATACGTTCAATTCTTGAAGTCAGACTTGCGCTTGATACACTAATTACAAAGCAAGCTATTGAAATTGCCAGCAGTGAAACCATTGAAGAGTTAGAACGTCAGGTTGAAATAATGAAACAAGGTGAAAGTATAACCAAAGCAGTTGAAGCTGCATACGCCTTCCAGCATGAACTGGCTTTGGCATCAAAAAATACTCTGGTGCCACTAATTTTTCAGTCTTTCCGCAGTACAATCATGGCTATGTGGGAAAGATTCTGCACAATTTACGGAACTGAAATACTTTACAGCAACAACCAAAAACTGCTTGAATATATTAAAGAACGTGACACTGATGGAGCAATTAAATGGCTCGAACATTCAATTAACGAATGTTTAGACGGTTCCATGCAAATTTATTATGAAAATTAAGACCGTCTTTTTTTCATCTATCGTAAAGTTTATAGCCCAGTGTTTGACTTTATAAGTCAATTACAACGCAGAACACCCTCGTAAAACCTTTAATTGGTTTTCCGAGGGTGTTTGCATTAACAGTATTCTGATAAACTTGTCGATATTTTTTCTGAAGCATCAAAAATCTTTGTGCCGTACATTCCGTATCACTTTATTATTCTTTTTATCTTTAAGAAGTTGACAGATTTTCGTAACATCAATATCCACAAGGCATCTTCTATAATAATTACGTTGCGCATAAAGATATACTGTGAAAGTAAAAAAACAATTTCTCATTATATATGGAACATATTAAATGTAATCATTTTGTAACTACTATAATAGTTGTATTTTTTCTGTTTTATAGTATAATTATAAAGATTAGAGTGTTTTATGTCATATCCTATCGAAAGGGGATACATATTTGACCACCAACTATTCTTACTTTAAAAACCAAAAACTTCTTATTACATCGGCCGCTGTACTTCTCTTAACACCACTTGTCCCTGAATACATAGCATTGCCGATGACTCTTTTTTTATTTCTTTGGTTTAAATCACAAGCGAAGAAAAACGGTTCAAAAATTTTACTTGGAGATACCGGAAAAGTAATATTTTGCTTTATGTGTTATCAGCTTATAACTCTGCTATGGGCAGACAACAAATTATATACGCTTGCAATAAGCATGATGTGGATGGGTACATTTCTGGCTTATCTTATGCTGGCAAACGGAATAAAAAGCGAAAAAATTCTTGATCGATTTTTATTCTTAGCAGCAATCAGCGACGGTATAATGGGTTTAATTGCTGCACTTCAGTCTATCTTATATGGATGCCTTCCAAAAAACGTTCTCACTATTTTTGGAGAAAATATTGCTCTTAATGAACTTCCAAATCCTTTTTGGAGAGTTCTTGACAGACTTATATTAGGCTTCTTGCCAATTCAAATTTTACCATATGAAGATCCTTCAAGAGCAGCAGCAACCTATAATAATCCTTTGGTTTATGCTTCAGTTGCTGTTATGCTCCTTCCAATAGCCCTTTACTGTGCTTATTCATTAAAAGGGAAACACAGACTTGTATCCATATTCTGCATAATACTTTCTGTTTCGGGAATTATTCTCTCTAAATCAAGAGGTCCCTGCATGGCTCTTATTGTTATCCTCGCTCTTTCTTTCTTATACGGACTGAAAAAATGGATATTCTTATGGCTTTGCTGTTCTCCTTTTATCATAGTATTTGCAAACAGATATCTACGTGATTTCCTGATTTCTTTTATAGGCGATAATTCTACTAACACTCGCATAAAAATTTGGCAGGCATCATTTGAAATGATAAAAGAAAACTGGGTTATAGGCTTAGGAACAGGTGTGCAAAACATATGGGATGTACTTTACAATCAATACGGTATAAACCAGCCGCATGCACATAATATCATACTTGAGTTTATGCTCGAGGGCGGTATTATAGGATTATTACTTTTCTTTACCTTTTTGGGATTCTTTATATACGATATGGTACGTCTTTTCAGATCTTCACCTAAAGGCAGATTACTTGCTTCTGCATTCATTATAGGCGTTTTTGCATTCTGTTTCTGTGGTATGTCAGACTTTGTTTTTATGTCACCCAAACAACTTCTTTCTTTCATGATGGTTTTTGGTCTCGCTCAGGCATCGTTGAGAATTTTCTTGGAAAAGAAAAAGGAAGAACCAATGCAAATTGTAACTGAAGCACCTGAGAAAAAAGAAGCTATTATTAGCAGATAATAAAAATCTCAGAAGTACACTTAAAATGATTTTTTACGTTAATTAAATAAATATTGATTTAATTGCAAATGAGTTCGGTACTATACCGAACTCATTTTATTAATGCTTTAGCGGAAAAGTTCTCGTCATGACGAGAACTTAACAACCGC